>NZ_CP006367.1:1247597-2495195 GCF_001442755.1 Aureimonas sp. AU20
GGGTGCGGATGCGCTCGCGCAGCGCCGCCTCGTCCAGCGAGGCGAAGTCCATCGGGCCGATCAGCCCGTAGGAATTGCGGGCCGTCGGCACATAGACCGGGATGCCGCCCGAGATCAACAATGCGCCGTGATGGGCGGCCTTGTGGTTGTTGCGGTCGAACAGGACGAGGTCGCCGTCCGTCACTAGGGCGGCCAGCGCCACCTTGTTGGAGGTGGAGGTGCCGTTGAGGACGAAATAGGTCTTCTCGGCGCCGAAGATCTTCGCCGCTTCCTTTTGCGCGGCGAGCGCCGGCCCTTCGTGGGTCAGGAGATCGCCGAGATCCAGCACCGAATTGTCGAGATCGTCGCGGAATACCGCCTCGCCCAGATGCTCCATGAACACCCGGCCGATCGGCGAGCGGCTGTAGAAGACGCCGCCATTGTGACCCGGGCAGGTCCAGAGCTGGTTGCCCTCCTCGGCATAGTCCACCAGCGCGCCGAAGAAGGGTGTCTTCAGCGTCTCGGCATATTGCTTGAGGCGGCTGATGAGATTCTTGGCGATGAAGGCCGGCGTTTCCTCCGACAGGAAGACATAACCGTCGATGAAGTCGAGCACCTCGACCGGCACGTCCTCGAAGCGCTTGCGGCGGATGAGAAGGATGATCGGGAAGTCGAGCCCGCGCCGGCGCATCAGGTTGATGAGCGCGGCGGTCTTGCCCTCCAGCCCCTTCTTGCCCCAGTCCACCATCATGCAGCCGATGGCCGCGTCCGTCTGCACGGAGATGGCGGCGTCCTCCAGCGTGCGGGCGCGCACGACCTCGAAACCGGACTTTTCGATCTCGTCGACGATCTGGTTGTACCGGGCGCCTTCCAGGTCGTCGGCGTCGAAGGAAGGCGTGGCGAAGAGGAAGGTAAAGCGTCTGAAATAGTCCATGAGGCACCCGGTTCGTCGTGGCGCGGACTGTCGGTGCGTTTCATGACAGGACCAAGACAGTCCGCCATTTCAGCCGCCAAGCGCCCGACAGGGCCGATGAGAAAAAGGAAAAGGGGAGAAGGGCGGGACGCCCGGCGGGGCGACGCGCGCCCGAAAACGAGACGGACCCGGCGCGCCGCTAGGCGCGCGGGTCCGCTCGCAAGAAGGGTTCGGGCAATCAGCCCTTGGTGGTCTGCGCGGGGGCGGCGGGCCGGTTCCCGATCATGCGCCAGTTCTTGTAGAACAGCGACTTCATCTGGTCGGCGATCATCGACACGCCCGAAAGGAGCGCACCGAGGAAACCCGGCACCGGGGTCGGCCGGATCACGTCCATGAAGACATTGTAGCGCCGCGCGTCCACCTCGTTCACCGAGCGATGAAACAGCGTGTCGTCGAAAATGTAGAGCGGGTTGTCGCGCCAGAGATGGCGCGCGCCGTTGCACTCGATGAAGACGCGGTCGCTGTCGGCCGGCTTGAGGTTGAGCAGCACGCGCAACGTCAGGCGCAGCGGGCCGTAATGCCAGGTGGTGGATTCCTTGCCGGAGAAGACCGAAACCGCGATCGTCTTGACGTATTTGAACTCGCGGTTGAACTCCGGCACCGTGTCGATATTCGGCTTACCGTACCAGCGATAGACATACATGCCCCGCCGCCCGTCATGGAACTTGGCGTCGATCTCGCTCGTGATCTCGTCACGCCGGCTGCGGAACGTGTCCAGCACGGTCTCGATCTCGGCGCGCCATTCCGGCGGGAAGTCGTCCAAGGTGTAGACGCCCGGGTTGCGGCGACTGAGAAGATCCACGAACAGGTTGAAGGGCGAGAGCAGCCAGGTGAGAATGCCGTTGCCCATGAAGTAGCGACTGACGAGGAGGCGGTTCTTGCCCTTGTTGCGCGATACGTCGATCGCGCCGCAGACGAGCCAGAACGCCGTCAGGATGGGCACGAACCACAGAAGCAGCGCCAGAACGGGAATCGCGATGGCGGCGCGGCGAAGCGCCTTCTTCTGGCCCTTGGTCATGGAATGGGTCCGCCTGCTATCCGAATCGGTTCGGCATAACGCACATTTGATTGTGGCGCGCGCAAGAGCTCCCTGTCGCGGCTCCGCAATTTTTTCGCCGGCGTGGCGGGCAGGTCGCCGCGGATGCCGGAGAGGGCCTCGCAAGCCCGCTAGCGCACGGCTTTCAAGACATCCGCCAGCCCGAGAGTGGGGGCGGCGGGGCGCGTCAGGTCGAGACTGTTGCCGAGCAGTTCGACATGGCGCCGCATCAGATCGGCCGCCGCCTCGCCCTCGCCCCGTGCGAAGCAGCCGACGAGCGCGTGATGGGCGTGGTCGTCGCACAGCGCTTCGCGCCGCGACCAGTAGAGCGCGATCACCAGCGAGGAGCGCGACATCAGCTCGCCCAGGATGCGCGCGAGCACGCTCTGGCCGGCGATCTCCGCGATCAGTCGGTGGAACTCGGCGGACTGGAACAGCGCGGCGTTGGCGTCCCCTATCGCCAGCGCGCGGTGCTCGGCCTCGATCGAGGCTTCGAGCCGGCCGAGGGCGGCTGGGGTCATGCGGGCGCTCGCGAGCCGCGCGATCTGCGGCTCGATCAGGGCGCGCGTCTCGAAGATCTCGCGCGCTTCCTCCGGCGTCGGCCGCGCCACCCGCGCGCCCTTGTTGCGCTCGATGATCAGGACGCCGTCCTGCGCCAGGGTCTGCAGCGCCGAGCGCACCACCGTTCGGCTGACGCCGTAGACCTCGGCCAGATCCTCTTCCGCCAGCCGCGTGCCGGGGTCGATCCGATGATGGACGATCGCGCTCATCAGCCCGTCATAGATCGGCTTCCAGGACGGGACGGGCGCCTTGCGCCCTTTCTTGGCGGGGGGAGGGGTCGCGATGTCCTGGGCGGTCATGGGATTCGGGGCTTTGAAACGGGACGACCTATCGTCGCATGGGGCGTGGATGCGGCAAAGATGCGATCCGATACAATATCTGTATACAATTTCAGCAGAAGGGCGACTTTCCGGGCGACCGGTGGCGAGCTGCCTCCCGCTCTCGCCCGCCGCAACCCCGGCAGGCCTGCCCTTCACGAATTGGAAGGGATTGGCACGCGGTTTGCAAACACTCCAACCGGACGGGTTTGGAGCAGAGCATGGCGCAGGGCGATCTGGAACTGGTGCAGCTGACCAAGCGCTACGGCGCGACGGTGGCGGTGGACGCGATCGACCTGCGCGTTCCCGCCGGCAGCTATTGCTGCTTCCTCGGGCCGTCCGGCTGCGGCAAGTCCTCGACGCTGCGCATGATCGCCGGGCACGAGAGCGTTTCGGGCGGCGATATCATCCTGGGCGCCGGCAACATCACCGACCTCGCCCCGGCACGGCGCGGCACGGCCATGATGTTCCAGAGCTACGCGCTGTTTCCCCATCTCATGGTTCTCGACAACATCGCCTTCTCCCTGAAGATGAAGGGCGCCTCCAAGGCCGATCGATATGCCAAGGCGCGGCGCGTCATGGATCTCGTCGATCTCGGCCGGTTCGAAACGCGCATGCCGGCCCAGCTTTCGGGCGGGCAGCAGCAGCGCGTGGCGCTGGCCCGCGCGCTCGTCACCGATCCCGGCATCCTGCTTCTGGACGAGCCGCTGTCGGCGCTCGACCCGTTCCTGCGCCTGAAGGTGCGCACCGAGCTGAAACGCCTGCAGCGCGAGCTCGGCATTTCCTTTCTTCATGTCACCCACGGGCAGGACGAGGCCATGGCGCTGGCCGATCTCGTGGTCATCATGAAGGATGGCCGCATCGAGCAGGCCGGCAGCCCGCAGGAGGTGTTCCACCGGCCCAAGACCGCCTTCGTCGCCCGCTTCATGGGCGGGCACAATGTCCTGACCCTCGACGGCCGTCCCGTCACCGTGCGCGTCGACCGGGTGCGCCTCGGCGCCGGCAACGCCGAGGCGCGCACGCTGAGCGGCGAGGTGCGCGGCGTCGAATATGGCGGCGCGACCGTCACCGTGGTTCTGGCCGCCGGCGAGGCGGGCGAGATCACCGCCGTGATTCCCGAAGAGCAGTTCAACGCGAGCCCCGCCGCCCTCGGCGAGGCTTGCCGCATCCATTGGGCGCGGGGCGAGGAATTCGCCCTTCAGGCCGCCTGATCCACCCACCCACCGTCCTTGCAACCGGAGAGCCTACGCATGACCGATCCCGTTCAGCCCGCCGGCCTGTCGCGCCGCTCCTTCCTCAAGTCCGGCTCGGCCGTGGCCGGCTTTGCCTTCGTGGGCGGTGCCTCCGTCACCGGCTTTCCCTTCGTCTCCGGCGCCCGCGCGCAGGAGGCCAAGACGCTGCGCTATCTCGGCACGGCGGTGAACCAGTCCAAGGAAATCGCCGACAAGGTGAAAGCCGATCTCGGCATCACCATCGAATACGTGCCCGTCACCACCGACGAGGTGACCAAGCGCATCATCACCCAGCCCAACACGTTCGACATCGTCGACACCGAATACTTCTCGCTCAAGAAGTTCGTGCCGACCGGCAACCTGATGGGCATGGACGCCAAGCGCATCAAGGAATTCGACAACATCACCACCGTCTTCACCAAGGGTGAGATCGACGGCAAGCCGATCGGCGGCCAGGGCACCGCGCCTTGGAAGGTGCTCTATCTCGAAGCCAACAAGTCAAAGAAGTTCTCCGCCAGCCCCACCGAGTGGATCTCGCTGATCCCCACCACCTACAATGCTGATACGCTCGGCATTCGCCCCGACCTCATCAAGCGCCCGATCTCCTCCTGGTCGGAACTCCTGAACCCCGAGTTCAAGGGCAAGGCCTCCATCCTCAACATTCCGTCCATCGGCATCATGGACGCTGCCATGGCGATCGAAGCCTCGGGCAAGTACAAGTATCCCGACAAGGGCAACATGACCCGGGACGAGATCGACATGACGATCGAGACGCTGATCGAGGCCAAGCAGGCCGGGCAGTTCCGCGCCCTCTGGTCGGACTTCAACGAGAGCGTCAACCTCATGGCCTCGGGCGAGACCGTGATCCAGTCCATGTGGTCGCCCGCCGTCACGGCCGTGCGCGCCAAGGGCATCGACTGCGTGTTCCAGCCCCTGAAGGAGGGCTACCGCGCCTGGGCCTCGGGCTTCGCCCTGCCGGCCACCCTCGACGGCCCGAAGCTCGACGCCGCCTACGAGTTCGTCAACTGGTTCCTCTCCGGCTGGGCCGGCGCCTTCCTCAACCGCCAGGGCTACTATTCCGCCGTGCTGCCCACTGCGCAGAAGTCCATGGAGCCCTACGAATGGGCCTACTGGATGGAAGGCAAGCCCGCCGAGAAGGACATCCTCTCCCCCCAAGGCCAGGTCATCGCCAAGGCCGGTGCCTTGCGTGACGGCGGCTCCTTCGCCGACCGCATGGGCGCCGTCGCCTGCTGGAACGCCGTCATGGACGAGGACTCCTACATGGTCCGCAAGTGGAACGAGTTCGTCGCGGCGTAAGGCGCTGACGTTGGCGGGGGACGCCGTCCCCCGCACCCCCTTGCCAGGGGAAATGATTTCCCCTGGACCCCTCTTTCTCTCGGGCGTGTCCCAACCCTGGGAGGGCCCCTGGCCCTCCCAGGGTTGGGAAAGAAGTCCCAAAAGAAAGCAAGGGTCCGGGAACTCGTTCCGTCCGCAGGACGGGCGAGACCCGTGGCTCGCCCGTTGGGCGGGGATCGGGGCGGCAGCCCCGCAAACCTGCGGCCACGGCCGCGAAGACCTCACGCGACGGAGGCCGTATGGCTGCGAGCGATCGGACGGGGCTGGCGCCCTACCTACAGGCGGCGCCTTTGGCGTTGGTGTTTCTGGTGTTTCTGGTGGTGCCGCTCGTCTTCATCGCGATGGTGAGCGTCTGGACCTACGACAATTATCAGATCCAGCCGGCCTTCACGTTGCAGAACTACATGGACGTGTTCGATCGCTGCATCGTCAGGCTGCCGACGCTGTGCACGACCTTTCGCACCTATGTCTCCACCTTGAGCTTTGCCGGGCTGGTTTGGGCGCTGACCTTCGGGATCGGGTTCACGATCGCCTACTTTCTGGCGTTCGAGGTGCGGTCCAAGGCGATCCAGTCGGTGCTGTTCCTGATCTGCACGATCCCGTTCTGGACCTCCAACGTCATCCGCATGATCTCGTGGATTCCGCTTTTGGGGCGCGAGGGGCTGGTGAACAAGGCGCTCGTCGGCATCGGACTGATCGACGCGCCGCTGGACTGGCTGCTCTATTCCAGCTTTTCGGTGACGCTGACCTTCGTCCATCTGTTCACCTTCTTCATGGTGGTGCCGATCTACAATTCCATGCTGCGCATCGACGGCTCGCTGATCGAGGCGGCGCGCGATGCGGGGGCGTCGGGCTGGCAGATCCTGTGGAACGTTATCCTGCCCCTGTCGAAGACGGGCATCGCCATCGGCTCGATCTTCGTCTTGACCATCGTGATGGGCGATTTCATCACGGTCGGCCTCATGGGCGGGCAGCAGATCGCCTCGGTCGGCAAGACGATCCAGACCGAGATCAGCTATCTCCAGTTCCCGATCGCCGCCGCCAACGCCGTGGTGCTTCTCGCCACCGTGCTTCTCATCGTCTTCGCGCTGCTGCGCGTCGTCGACATCCGCAAGGAGCTTTAGAGTGTCCTTCGACAATGCCTGGGTCGGCGGACCGGTCCTCACCCCCTTCCGCGGCGTCGCGGATGCTCGCCGATGCCGCCGGCATCGACTGCGCTCCTCTCCTTGCGTCGAGGGAAGCATGCCTCGCTCCCCCTCCGCCTGGCATCATCGAAGGACACTCTGACCATGTCCGAAAAACGCTCCCGTGCCTTCTTTCCGCTCGCCGTCTTCTTCACGCTCTTCGTCGTCTTCCTCTACGGGCCGACGCTGACGGTGCTGATCCTCTCCTTCCAGGGTCCGGAGGGTGGACTGACCTTCCCGATGAACGGCGTCTCGACCCACTGGTTCGGCGTGCTCTGGCAGGGGCTGGGCGTGGTGGACGTATGGGCCGCCTTCGGCCGTTCCTTCCGGCTGGGGCTGGTGGTGACGGTGCTCACCGTCGTGATTTCGGTGCTGGCGGGGCTGGCGTTCCGGCGGCGCTTCTTCGGCTCGACGCTCCTGTTCTACACCGCGATCGCCAGCCTGATCCTGCCCTCCATCGCCGTGTCGCTCGGCATCGCGCTGGAGTTTCGCATCTTCGACGATTTCGTGAAGGCCTATGGGCTGGGCGGCGAGGGCTACCAATCGGGAATGGGCCTCTTCACCTCGGCGCTCGGCGCGCATCTGACATGGACGCTGCCCTTCGGCCTTCTCGTGATGTTCGCGGTCTTCAACCGCTTCAACCCGGCCTATGAGGAGGCGGCGCGCGATCTCGGCGCCTCGCCCTGGCAGACCTTCCGCCATGTCGTGCTGCCCATCATCGCGCCCTATCTCATTGGCGTGGCGCTGTTCGGCTTTACCTTGTCCTGGGACGAGATCGCCCGCACCAGCCAGGCGATCGGCGGGCCGAACACCTTGCCGCTGGAGCTTCAGGGCCTGACCACGACGGTCACGACGCCGGCGATCTATGCGCTGGGCACGCTCACCACGGCCGTTTCCTTCCTGGTCATCGCGCTGACGCTGGGCACCGGCCTGTTCCTGCGCCAGCGGCGGCTGCGCGGGGCTTCGGACGCCGGCAAGGGCACGTTGTGAGAGGTCCCATGCATCTCTGCTTCATCAACCCCAATTCCACCGCCGGCATGACGGGCAAGATCGCGGAGGCCGCGCGCGCGGCGGCGCGACCGGACACGGCGATCACCGCGCTCACCAACGCGGACGGCCCGCCCTCGATCCAGGGCCCGGCCGACGGCGCCCTGGCCGAGCCCGGCCTCCTGCACCTGATCGAGCGCTATTCCGAGGATTTCGACGCTTTCGTGATCGCCTGTTTCGATGATACGGGGCTGGCGGAGGCGCGGCGGGTGACGCAGAAGCCCGTGATCGGCATCGGCGAGGCCGCCTATCGGCAGGCCGTGCGCGCCCGGCTGCGCTTCAGCGTGGTGACGACCCTGTCGATCTCCGTCCCCATTCTGGAAGAGAATATCGAGGCCTATGGCTTCGCGCCCTTTTGCGCGAAGGTGCGCGCGTCCGAGGTGCCCGTTCTCGATCTGGAGCAGCCCGGCAGCGCGGCGCGCGAGCGCGTGGCGGCGGAGATCGCAGCGGCGCTGAGCGAAGACCGGCCGAACGCCATCGTGCTCGGCTGCGCCGGCATGGCGGATCTGGCGGAGCTCTTTTCGGCCCGCTTCGGCCTGCCCGTGTTCGACGGCGTGGCCGCCGCCGTGGCCGAATTGGAAGCGCTGGGCGCGGCCGCAGAGGCGCAAGCCCGCGCCTGAGAGCGCGCGCGCTTCACGCGGCAAGGGAGGTGTGAAGCACCGGCTCGTATCCGGCCCGCAACACGTCCACAGTGGGCGCGGGCGTCAGCACATTCACGCTTCGCGCGCAGAGTGGCTCGGCGTCGAGATACCCGGCCGGGCTCCAGCGATGCCGCCGCCCTCGCCACACCAGCCAAGCCGCGCCGTCCGCCTCCACCATCGCGCCGTCCGGCAGGCTGTCGAGCGGGGCCTCATAGGTCACCTGCCGCCGGTCGCGCGTCACGCGCGCGGCATGAAGCGCGGCATCGACGGCCTTTGCGCCCGGCTTCGCATCCAGGGGCCAGCAGGCGAGGAAGCGCCGAAACGCTTCCGGGCAGCAAAGCGCGCAGGCGCGGTGACCGGCGGCGAGCGCCGTCGCCTCGTCCAGAAAGAAGAGTTCTGTATAGGCGCCGGGCGCCATCAGCGCGCGGCCTGTCGTGCCGTAGTCGAGCCGGCAGATGATCCAATGCGGATGGCGCCAGCGGCTCGTACCCAGCCTGCGGTTCTCGTCGTGCAGGATGCCGCGATTGCCCATGAACAGCCCTCGCGCGGGATCGGCGACGATCTCGCCGAAGGGCGTAACGCGGTTTGGCAACGGCATGGCTCGACCCTTCGGCTGGTGCGTCGAAGGGCAGGGGAGCATTCGAAAGGGGAGGGGCGCAAGGGCGCCGAGCCGCGCGGCGGCGGTCAGCCCGCCCCGGCAGCAGGTACGGCGGCTCTGGTCAGGACCGCACGTCTTCCACGAGCACGGCGCGGTCCGCCATGGCGATGACGCCGAGCGCCGAGATCAGATGAAACACCGCCAGCCAGAGCATGGTCTTCTCCCTTTCGTTCGGGAGAGCCTACGCGGCGCCAAGCTACGGCCGGGTTAGGGGACGTGGTTAGGATTTTGTATTGCTCCGCATGCTGGCAGTCCAGTCGGGATAGCCGGATGATAGTGTTATTATAATATACTATGGATGATGACGGAAAATTATCTTCTTGTCTTGAATGATCGGGTTCATAAACATCTCGAACTCAAATAAAGAAGCGTGCAGTCGGGCGCTTCGGGTGTGATCTATTCGCAGCCGCCCGGCCCCTTTCCCCGGTGAAGGAGCACGTCATGCTGGATCGCAGACAGTTCATGGGCGGAGTGGCGGCCCTGGCGGCCTCCGGGCGCGCGGTGGGCGAGAGCCTGGCGCAGGACGGAGCGGGCGATCCCTTTGCCGGGCGGGCGAGCCTTCGCGAGACCGGCGAGCGGGTCGGCATTCCGTTCGGCCTCTGCGAGCCGGCGAACCGCTATCCCGGCAACCGGCCCTATCTCGACCGGCTGGCGGGGGAGGCTTCGCTCTGCGTGCCCGGCAACGACTTCCATTGGCGCGCCGTCCAGCCCTCGCGCAAGGTCTTCAACAGCACCAAGCTCGATCTCTTCGCGCGCTATCTCGCCACCAAGGATCTCGGCATGGTCGGCCACACCCTGCTTTGGTACCACGGTGTGCCGGACTGGGTGGCACAGCTGGAAACGGCCGCCGACATGCAGGCCGCCATGGAAGCCTATGTCGGGCACATGGTGGCGCGCTTTCGGGGGCGGGTCGTGCGCTGGGACGTCATCAACGAGCAGGTGGACCCGGCCAGCCCGCGCGAGGACGGGCTGCGCCAGACGCCCTATCTCGACCGGATGGGCCCGGGCTACATGGCGCGGGCCTTCGCCGTGGCGCGCGAGGCCGACCCGAAAGCGCTGCTCTGCTACAACGAATACGGGTTCGAGCACGCCAAGCCGGAGGAAACGCGCAAGCGCGCCGCGCTTCTCGCCCTGCTGCGGCGCCTGCGCGAGGAAAAGGCCGAGATCGACTGCGTCGGCTTCCAGTCGCATCTCGACGGTTCCGCCAAGCTCGACCTCGACGGCCTGACGGGTTTCACCCGCGAGGTCGTGAAGCTCGGCTACCGCGTCGCCATCACCGAGCTCGACGTGAAGGACACGGGCCTGCCCGCCGACGAGACGAAGCGGGACCGGATCGTGGCCGATCAGGCCAAGGCCTATCTCGACTGCGTGATGGCCGAGACCAAGCCGGTGACGATCACGACCTGGGGCTACACCGACGACAAGTCCTGGTACCAGTTCTACGACTGGAGCCGGCGGCGCGACGGACGCCCGCTTCGCCCGCTCGCCTTCGACGTCGATTTCCGGCGCAAACCGCTCTGGGGCGTCCTCGACGCGGCGCTGAGCGTGGCGGGGTGACCGGAGGCGTCTGGGACGAGGATCGAGGGCGGCGAAGAGGACCGCCGCCCGTTCGCGGGTCGCGCTGTCGAACAGACGCCCCCGATCAGGCCCAGACCACGTCGCTGCTGTCCAGCGACTCCACGCCCAGCGTGCGGAACGAGTCCGTGCCGGTGCTGTGGTGCACGGTCCAGACGTCGCCCTCGTGGGTCAGCGTCGCGCCCGCCCCAAAACCGACGAGGCGGATCGTGTCGTGCTCCGTGCCGGTTCCCGCCGCGTGGAAATCGGTGATCGTGTCGAAGCCCGAGCCCTTCTCGAAGACGAAGGTGTCGTTGCCGCCGCCACCCGTCAGCCAATCGTCGCCGCCCTTGCCGTTCAGCACCTCGGCGCCGCCATGGCCGGTGATCCGGTTCGACAGGCCGTTGCCGGTGAGCGTCAGGTTCCAGCTCATCGCCGTCAGGTTCTCGACATTGGCCGGCAGCGTGAAGTTGCCGTAGGTTTCCACCGTGTCGATGCCTTCGCCGGCCTTCTCGACGATGGTCAGCTTGCCGGTGGCATAGGCGCGGTAGGTGTCGTCGCCTCGTCCGCCGATCAGGATGTCGTCGCCGCCCTTGCCGTCGAGAAGATTGTTGGAGCCCGAGCCGACCAGCCGGTCCGCCCCGGCCGTGCCGATCACGTTCGTGCTGTAGCCCGCGCTCACCGGCGGCTGCGCCGGCAGCTTGAAGTCGTCGGCGGCGAAGTCTGCGATCTTGTGGTTGCGGAACACCAGCGTGTCGTAGGGCGACAGCGCGAGATAGACGTCCGAGCCGACCTGGCTCATCGCGCCCTTCACGTCCGCGAACGTGGCGAAGGGCGAGGCGTCGAGCCGCACCACGTCACCCATCCCCGGCCCGGCCTCGAAGTCGGTGATGATGTCGGAGCCCGAATCCTTGCCGAAGACGAACGTGTCTCGCCCGGCGCCGCCGGTCAGAATGTCGTTGCCGCCGAGGCCCGCCAGGACATTGTCGCCACTGTTGCCGGTGATGATGTTGGACTGCCCGTTGCCGGTGCCGGCGATGTTGGCGGAGCCCGTGAGCGTCAGGTTCTCGACGAAGCCCGGGAGGGTGTAGGACACCTCGGAGCGAACCGTGTCGATGCCGCCGCCGCCGAGCTCCACGATCCGGGTGGCTGCGTTGCGCACGAGATAGGTGTCGTCGCCCGCGCCCCCGGTCAGCGTGTCGGCGCCCGCGCCGCCGTCGAGGAGATCGGCCCCCGCCGTACCGCTAAGGCTCTCGGCCGCAGAGGTGCCGGAGAGAGTGGTGGTCGGGGTGGCGGAGGTCTTCAGCGTGTAGTGGGCGAGCGTGTAGTCGTTGAGCTGATAGGCGGTGATGGAGTCGATCTTCATCTGCGCGACGAGATCCTTGGCCGGCGTTCCCGACAGGCCGCCGACCGCGATGTTGGCCAGCATGTACATGGCCGAGTTCATGTCGGAGGGCGTGTCCACCGTCATCATCTCGTGCCCGTCCACGAAGTAGGTCAGCGTGTAGGGCGTCCAGGTGACGCCGTAGGTGTGCGAGCCCGATAGGTCGTCCAACAGGCCGTAGCCGCCCTTGTTCATGCCGTCGCTGGCGGAATGGGCGTCGAAATGCACTGCGCCCGGCTGGTCGCCGAAGACCTCCATCACGTCGAGCTCGGGCGGCCAGGAATTGTTGACGGGCAGGAGCCAGAAGGCGGGCCAGACGCCCGAGCCCTGGGGCAAAGTCGCCTTCATCTCGAAATGGCCGTAGGTCTGGGCGAACACGGCCTCCGAGGTGATGAGGCCGGACGTGTAGGCATAGCCGCCGGCGGCGGCCTGCTTGGCCGGGTCGATCGCCTGCGCGGTGATGGTCAGCTCGCCATTGGCGACGGAGAACGGGTTGAGGCCGAGCGGCGCTGCGGCCTCCTTGCCGGGAAGGCCCCGGAACGTGTCGTCGACATAGATCTGCCCTTCCTTGTTGGAGGACAGCGTGTAAGCGTTGAGCCCGCCCCATTCGTACTTGGTGAGCCAGGTTCCACTGGTGCCGTCGAAGCGCGAGAAGCTGTTGAAGTCGTCGCGAAAGGTCTGGACCATCGCGCTCCTGTCGAGGTCGAAGACGAAGTCCTTGGCCGAGAGCGAGGTGGCGAGCGTGTTCTGGAGCGTCAGCGTCTGCCCGTCGCCGAGCGCGATGAAGCTGTTGGTGCCGACCTGCTGGATGGCGCCCTTCAGCTCCGCGAAGCTCTTGAAGCTCGCGCCGTCGAGGCGGATGCGGTCGCCCTCAGTTGAGGAGAAGTCGGCGATGACGTCGGAGCCTTGCCCACGCGCGACGACGAAGAGATCGGCGCCGCCCTTGCCGACGAGCACGTCGTTGCCGCCCCCGCCGTTCAGCGTGTTGTTGCCCTCGTTGCCGGTGACGAGATTGTTCAGCTCGTTGCCGATGGCGGTGGAGTTCGCCTTGCCCATGAGGGTGAGGTTCTCGACCGACTGGCCCTTGGGCAGGGCGAAGCCGATGTCGTTCCAGCTCAGCACCGTGTCGATGCCGCCGCCGGCCTTCTCGACGATGTGCGCCGTGGTGTCGGAGGCGACATAGGTGTCGTCGCCGAGCCCGCCGGCCAGCGTGACGTGCTTGGCATAAGCGATCATGTAGTCGTTGCCCGCGGTGCCGGTGAGGCTGTTGTTGGCGAGCGTGCCGGAGAAGGTCGTGGACGAGCCGCCGCTGACCGGCAGCGCGTTCTCGAACAGGACGTTCTCGGCCACGAGCTTGGCGGGCGCGACGTTCTTGAGGGTCAGCGTCTCGCCGTTGCCGAGCGCGATCACCGTGTCGGCGCCCACCTGACTCGCGCTCGCGCGAAACGCCTCGAAGCTCTCGAAGGCGAAGCCCTTGAGATCGAGGATGTCGCCCTTGGTGCCGGTCTCGAAATCGGTGATCGTGTCGGAGCCGTTGCCCTTGGCGATCACGAAGGCGTCGCGCCCGGCGCCGCCGGTCAGCGTGTCGTTGCCGTCGCCGCCGTCCAGCGTGTCGACGCCGCTCGTACCGACGATCGTGTCGGTGACGTTGAGGAGGCGGACATGGGCGGCCGTCAGGCTGCTCATCGAGACATTCTTGAGGATGACGCCCTCGTGCCCGCCGAGATCGATATGGAGATCGGCGCCGACCTGCACCATGCGCTTGCTGAGCGCGGCGAAGCTGCCGAAGGCGGCGCCGTCGATCTTCAGGAGATCGGCCTGCGCGCCCGTGGTCTGGAAGTCGGTGATCGTCTTGGTGCCGGTGCCCTTGGTGACCACGAACGTGTCGCTGCCGCCCTTGCCGGTCAACGTGTCGGCGCCCTGGCCGCCGTCCAGCACGTTGGCGGCGTCGTTGCCGGTGAGGATGTTGTCGAGGTCGTTGCCGGTCCCGTCGATCGCCGCCGTGCCCATGAGGGTGAGGTTCTCGATCGACTGGTCGCCCGGCAATCGATAGCTGAACCAGGTCTGCACGGTGTCGATGCCCTGGCCCGCAAGCTCCACAATGCGGGTGGTGCCGTTGACGATATAGGTGTCGTCGCCCGCCCCGCCCTTGAAGGTGACGTTGGCGGCCTGGGCGGAGAACTGGTCGTTGCCCCCGCTTCCCTCCAGCGCGGCGTTGGCGGTGCCCGCCGTCAGCCATTTGTTCGGCGCGGCGGAGGCGAGGAGCAGCTTGCCCGTCAGCGCACCGGGCGCGTCGCTTGGCGAGGGGGCCGGCGTGGCGCCGACGCCCTGCTGGCTGTCGGTGGCCGGAACGGATGTCTCGACGGCGGGAGTCGGGGGCGGCGTAGAGGGTGTCGGCGCGCTCTTGGCGAACTGAAGGTTGGCGCTGGTGAGGCTGGCGAGCGAAACATTGGCGAGGGTGAGGACCTGCCCGCCGCCGAGATCGACGCTGAGGTCGGCGCCGACCTGCAGGGCGCTTGCCTTGAACCCCGCGAAGTCCGACAGCGCCGTGTCCACGAGCTTCAGGACGTCGCCGCCGCGCGCCGAGAAGTCGGTGATCGCGTCGTTGCCGCCACCCTTGCCGACCACGAACGTGTCGGCGCCCGCGCCGCCGGTCAGGAGATCGTCGCCCGAGCCGCCCTGGATCGTGTCGGCACCAGCCGTTCCCACAAACGAGAAGCGGAAGTTGGAGGCGTCGAGATCGGCGGCGGCGACGCCCTTCAAGAGCACCGCGTCGCCCGCCTCCAGAAGGATCAGCGTGTCGGCGCCGTGCTGCACGATCCGCCCCTTGAGCGCGGCGAAGTCGGCAAAACCGGTGCCCTCGATCTGCAGCGTGTCGGCCGAGGCGCCCTTGGCCGCGAAGTCGCGGACCACGTCCTGCCCGCCGCCCCGCTGGAAGACGAACGTGTCGCGCCCGCCGCCGCCCACGAGAATGTCGTTGCCGCGCCCGCCATTCAGGGTGTTGTTGCCGGAATTGCCGGTGAGGACATTGTCGAGATCGTTGCCGGTGCCGGTGGAATGGGCGGTGCCGGCCAGGGTCAGGTTCTCGATCGACTGCGTGTTGTCGAGCGTGAAGGACGAGGCCCAGGTCTTCACTGTGTCGATGCCCTGGCCCGCGAGCTCGAAGATCCGCGTCGTCTGGTTATAGGCGATGTAGGTGTCATCGCCCGCGCCACCGCTCAGAACTGTGTTGGCGCCGCCGCGGATCTCGTCGCGCCGGCTTGTTCCCGTGAGGCTTGACCCCGCCGTGTCGGCATAGAGCCAGACCTCCGGCCGGGCGCTGGACTCGGCTGCGGCTGATTGGGCAAAGCCCGCCATCGCCGCCGCGATTTCGGCCTGCGTGGCGATCGCTGCCGGCTTGCTCTGGTCGGTTCCGTTCGCCTGCGTCGATTGGGTCATCTCTCGCATCCGCTTCTGCTGAAGGCGGGGGGCTCACGCCCGCCGGCCGTCAAGCCAACCATCTTGAATGGATCGAAGGATACGGAACCTCTGATATTGTTATCTGAATTCGATCGGACGCATTTTAGAGACTAAAGTCATTCGTCCTCTATAGGACAAATTATGTGCTGCTAACGAAGTATAGAAATATTAAGAAAATGTTGCGTTGCACTTGACCCTTGGTTGTAACCCATAGGATCATGCGAGCGCGAAGTCTGAATATCGGGAAGTGCAGCCGTTTTGGACGGCGGCCGAGATGTTCGACTTTCCTCTCGCTAGAGCAACGAGCATCTCCATGAAAATCGCCATCGTCGGATCTGGCTATGTCGGACTTGTGTCCGGCGCCTGCTTTGCGGATTTCGGCCACACGGTTCGCTGTGTCGACAAGGACGCGAGCAAGATCGCTGCCCTGCGCGAGGGGCGCATTCCCATCTTCGAGCCGGGTCTGGAAACCTTGGTCTCCACCAACGCGGCGGCCGGGCGCATTGCGTTCGACACCGATCTCGCTTCCGCCGTGGCGGAGGCCGACGTCGTCTTCATTGCGGTCGGCACGCCTTCAAGGCGTGGCGACGGCTTCGCAGACCTCACCTATGTCTACGCCGCCGCGCGGGAGATCGCCCATTCGCTGCGCGGCTACACCGTGCTCGTGACCAAGTCGACCGTGCCGGTGGGCACCGGAGACGAGGTGGAGCGGATCGTGCGCGAAGCGCGCCCCGACGCCGATTTCCACGTCGTATCCAACCCCGAGTTCCTGCGCGAGGGCGCCGCGATCGACGATTTCAAGCGGCCCGACCGTATTCTCGTCGGCTCCGACGAGCCGCGCGCGCGAGAGGTCATGGCGGAGGTCTACCGGCCGCTTTATCTGAACAGCGCGCCGATCGTCTACACCAGCCGGCGCACGGCCGAGCTGACCAAATACGCCGCCAACGCCTTTCTGGCGACCAAGATCACCTTCATCAACGAGATGGCGGACCTGTGCGAGAAGGTCGGCGCCGACGTGCAGGACGTGGCGCGCGGCATGGGGCTCGACAATCGCATCGGCTCCAAGTTCCTCCATGCCGGGCCGGGCTATGGCGGCTCCTGCTTTCCCAAGGACACGCTCGCCCTCATCAAGACCGCGCAGGATTTCGGCGCGCCCTCGCGCATCGTGGAAACGGTGGCGGCGGTCAACGAGCAGCGCAAGCGCTCCATGGCCCGGCGCGTGATCGAGGCCTGCGGCGGCAGCGTGCGCGGGCGCACGATCGCGCTACTCGGCCTCACCTTCAAGCCCAACACCGACGACATGCGCGACGCGCCCTCGCTTGCCGTCGCCACCGCCCTGCAGGACGGCGGGGCGCGGGTGCGCGCCTTCGACCCCGAGGGCATGGGGCAGGCGGCGCTGGTGCTGAACGACATCGCCTATGCCGCCGACGCCTATGGCTGCGTCGAGGGGGCCGACGCCGTGGTTCTGGTGACGGAATGGAACACGTTCCGCGCGCTCGATCTCGACCGGATCGGGGCGGCCATGAAGGGCCGCGTCTTCGTGGACCTGCGCAATGTCTACAAGCGCGCCGTGATGGAGGCCAAGGGCTTCCAGTACCACGATGTCGGCCGGGGCGGGGATGCGCCGGGCGCCGCGCGCGCCGCCGACGTCGCAGCCTGAGGTCAGGCCCCTTTGCCCGTCTCGGGATCGAGGCGGGCCGTTCCGGCGGGCCGAGACGGCGCCGCCGGCTGCATCGATTTCGCTTGGAGCCTGGCATGAACCCCTACACCAACACGGCGCTGGTCACCGGCGGAGCCGGATTCATCGGCTCGCATCTGTGCGAGCGCCTGATCGGCCGGGGCACGAATGTCGTCTGCGTCGACAACTACTACACCGGCACGCGCGCCAACATCGCCAGCCTCATCGGCCATCCCGGCTTCGAGGTGATGCGCCACGACGTGACCTTCCCGCTCTATGTGCAGGTCTCGCAGGTGTTCAACCTCGCCTGTCCGGCCTCGCCCATTCACTATCAGCGCGATCCCGTGCAGACCACGAAGGTCAGCGTGCACGGGGCGATCAACATGTTGGGCCTCGCCAAGCGCCTGAACGTGCCGATCCTCCAGGCCTCCACCTCGGAGGTCTACGGCGACCCGCTGGTGCACCCGCAGGTCGAGGATTACTGGGGCCACGTGAACCCGATCGGCATGCGCTCCTGCTACGACGAGGGCAAGCGCTGCGCCGAGACGCTGTTCTTCGACTACTGGCGTCAGCACGCCTTGCAGATCAAGGTCATCCGCATCTTCAACACCTATGGCCCGCGCATGCACCCGAACGACGGGCGCGTCGTGTCGAACTTCATCGTCCAGGCGCTTCGCGGCGAGCCGATCACCATCTATGGCGACGGGTCGCAGACGCGCTCCTTCTGCTATGTCGACGATCTCGTGGACGGCATGCTGGCCATGATGGATTCGGGGCCGGGCTTCACCGGTCCGGTGAATGTCGGCAATCCCGGCGAGTTCTCCATGCTGGAACTGGCCGAGCTCGTTCTTCGCAAGACCGGCTCTTCTTCCGCCATCGAGTTCCTGCCGCTGCCCTCGGACGATCCGCGCCAGCGCCGGCCCGACATCTCCCTCGCCAAGGCCGAACTCGGCTGGGAGCCCAAGGTCGCGCTGGAAGACGGGATCGAGCGGACGATCCACTATTTCCGAGCCCTCGTTCAGTAGGCGGTCCGCCATGCTTCACCGCGTCCACCCCGCCGCGCACGCGCCCGAAGCCGGTTCGGCGATCCTGTCGCCGACCGAACTCCTGGTTCAGATCTGGGGCATCGTCCGGCGCCATATGCTGCTGATCGGCGCGGCGGTCGCGGTGAGCCTCGCTCTTGCCGTGATCTATCTCCTGCTTGCGCCGCCGCAGTTCACCGCGACGGCCACCATGGTGATGGACGCGCGCCGCTCCACCACGATGATGAACCCGTCGGTCAGCGCCAACGTGGCCGAGACGCCGCTCGACAATCCGACCGTGGAAAGCCAGCTGGAGATCCTGCGCTCGGAAAACATCGCGCTCGCGGTGGTGCGTCAGCTGAAGCTGGACGAAGACCCCGACTTCACCCGGCCGACCGGGCTCGGCGCGGTGAAGCGCAGCCTGCGCTCGCTCGTCTCCTCCAATGAGCCGCCGACGCCCGAGCAGCGCCTGCGCGCGGCGGTGGCCGAGGTCGACAACAATCTCTATGTGCGCCGCATCGGCGTCACCTTCGTGTTCGAGATCAGCTTCACCTCTACCAGCCCGCAGCGCGCCGCCGAGGTCGCCAACGCGGTGGCCGACGCCTATGTCACCGACCAGCTCGACGCCAAGTACCAGTCGACCCGCCGGGCCGGCGTCTGGCTGCAGGAGCGCCTGGCCGAACTCGGCGCGCAGGCCTCAGAGGCCGACCGCGCCGTGGTGGACTTTCGCGCCACCAACAACATAGTGGATGCCGGGGGCGGGCGGCTCCTGTCCGAGCAGCAGCTGACCGAGCTGAACACGCAGCTCTCGGCCGCGCGCGGCAATGCCAGCGAGGCGCGCGCCCGGCTCGACCGGGTCGAGCAGATGATCGGCTCGGATCTGGCCGACTCGACGCTGACCGACGCGCTGCGCAACGAGGTCATCATCAAGCTGCGCAACCAGTATTCCGAGCTGACCAAGCGCGAGGCAGACCTCGCCAAGCGCCTGGGGCCGCAGCATCAGGCCGTCGCCAATGTCCGGGGCGAGATCGCCGAGGCCAAGCGCTCCATCAACGAGGAACTGGGCCGCATCGGCGAGGGCTATCGCAGCGACTACGAGATCGCCCGCGCGCGCGTCGCCACGATCGAGGCGAGCCTCAAGGAGGCGATCGGGCAGTCCCAGCTTTCCAGCCAGGCGCAGGTCCAGCTCCGAGCGCTGGAAAGCTCGGCCCAGAGCTACCGCGCGCTCTACGACAGCTTTCTTCAGCGCTACCGCGAGACCGTCCAGCAGCAGTCCTTCCCGCTGACGGAGGCGCGGCTCATCACCAGCGCCTCGCCGCCGGGACAGAAGAGCAAGCCGCGCACGTCCATGGCGCTGGCCGGGGCGCTGGTGCTCGGCGGCATCGCCGGCTTCGGCCTCGCCTTCCTGCGCGACGCCACCGACAAGACGTTGCGCCGGCCGAGCGACGTGGAGCGCCAGCTCGGCGTTCCCTGCATCGCCAGCGTGCCCGCCGTCGAGACCGTGCGCGGCAAGGAGGCGAGCGGGCTGCGCGAGGTCGTCGCCCGGCCCATCGCGCGCTTTGCCGAGTCCATCCGCGCCATCAAGGTCGCGGTGGATTTCCACCCGACCGAGCGCGGCCCCCAGATCGTCGGCTTCGTGTCGGGCCTGCCGGGCGAGGGCAAGACGACGCTGGCGGCCAATTTCGCCGAACTCGCCGCCCAGTCCGGCGCCCGCACGGTGCTGGTGGACTGCGACCTGCGCAATCCCTCGCTGACGCGCCGTCTGGCGGGCTCGGCCCGTGTCCGCCTCACGGATCTGCGGGACGGGACCGCCGCCGCCCATGCCATGCTGCGCACGCGCGACGGGCGGCTCGACTTCCTGCCGGCGGTGCAGCTGGAGGACGGCACCAGTTCCAACGACGTGTTGTCCTCGCGCGCCATGGCCGAGACGCTCGCCCATCTCAAGCAGCACTACGACTATGTGGTGGTGGACCTGCCGCCGCTCCTGCCGATCATTGACGCGCGCGCTTCGGCCGACATGATCGACTGTTTCGTGTTCACCGTGGAATGGGGCGGGACGCTGATCGACAATGCGCGCCGGTCCCTGGAGCTTTCGGACCGCATCCAGCGCAGGACCGTCGGCGTCGTGCTCAACAAGGTCGATGGGCGCCAAGCCAAGCGCTATTTCGAATACGAATACGCGCCCGGCAAGAGCGCCTATTATGGCTAGAGCGCAAGCCGGCTTCGCCGGCGGCCGGGTGGCAGGGGCAGGGGGCGGGGTGCAGTGGGAGCACTTGCGCTACGCCGCCTTCGTCGGCTTCTTCCTGATGATCTGGTTCTTTCCCAATCCGAACGCCGTGAGCTTCCGCGAGGACCCGGGCGCGGGGCGGGAGGGAACGGTTCTCGTCCAGCTTCTCTGGTTCGGGACCTTCGGCTTCGCGCTTCTCAACGTCCAGGACCGCTGGGGAGACGTGCGCCAGCAGTTCGACCTGACGCTGATCCTGCTGCTCGGCTGGTGCGCGGCCACCGTGCCGCTCGCGATCCTGCCCGACGTGTCGATGCGGCGCTACATCTTCACGCTCGTCGCCATGCTCGTGGCCATCCTGTGCATCGCGACGCCCCGCCGAAGCGCCTCGATCCTCTGGCTCTTCCTCGGCATCATCCTGGCCGAAACGCTGACCAAATATGTCTTCGTCTTCGCCATTCCCGAGTTCGGGAAACACGGCCTGTTCGGCGCGGAGCCGCAGCTGAACGGTCTCTGGAAGGGCCAGTTCGCGCACAAGAACATCGCCGGTCCCGTCTGCGTCTTCGAGCTGTTCATCCTTTATGCCGCACGCGGGCGGGTCCAGAGCTCCTGGCTCGTGTTGCTGGCCGTGCCGCAAGTTCTTTTTCTGGTCATGTCGGGGTCCAAGACCAGTCTGGCCCTGCTCGTCGCCGTCTTCATCCTGTCGAAGGTCGTTCTTCAGACGCGGTCCTTCATCGTCATCCTGCTGACGGTCTCGTCGGCGGTGTTCGCGATCAACGCGCTCACCATCCTGTCGACGCTCAGCGACTTCTTTCATGAGGTCGCGAGACTGGTGATCGGCGACGCGAGCTTCACCGGGCGCACCGATGTCTGGGCCATGCTGATCCGCTATATCGGCGACAATCCTTTCATGGGCGCGGGCATGCTGTCCTTCTGGCAGATCGGCCCCGCCTCGCCGGCGGCGACGGACGGCAACACCTGGGTATCGGTCGCCGCCTATGGCCATCAGGGCTATCTCGACACGGCGGCGACAATCGGCCTGCCCGGGCTGACGCTGGCGCTTCTTTTCCTGATCCTGCGTCCGGCTCTCGACCTCGGCCGCATCGACCGGACGGACACCCGGCTGCTTGGCATGTATGTGTCCTTCTGGCTCTTCGGCCTGCTTCACAACGGCACGGAGTCCAACATGCTCGGCCGCGCCGACAATGCCTGGCTGTTTCTGGTGATCGGCATCGCCGGCATCCGGCGATGCCGGGTCGAGAGCGCGCGAAGCAAGGCCGCTCCGTCGCCCGCGCGGCTTCCCTCCGGGCGTCAGGTAGGCCGTGCGTGACCAAGCACGCCATCATCTATTTCCTGGCCTTCGCGGTCCCAGGGCTCGTCGGCTTCGTGTCGTTCGGCATCTACACCCGCGTGCTGCGGCCGGAGGACTATGCCGTCTATTCCGTCGGCGTCAGCCTCGCCTATCTCATCGGCACCGTGCTCTACGGCTGGCTGCGCTTCGCGCTCGGGCGCTACCAGTCGGAGGCGCCGCGCACCGACTTCATGCCCTTCACTCTGCGCGCCTTCGGCGCGCTGACGGTTCTCGCCATTCCCGCGATCGCGGTCGCCGTTCTCCTCTTCCTGCCCGACCTTCCCGTGCTCGCGCTGGCGGCCATCCTGGCGATGACGGCGGCGCAGGCGTTGTTCGACATCACGCAGGAGGTGCGCCGGGCGCGACACGAGTCCGCCGCCTTCGCCCGGCTCAGCATCGCGCGCAGCCTCGTCAGCTTTTCGCTCGGCACCAGCGCGGCGCTGCTCTTCGCCTCCGGCTCGGCCGTTGTGGCGGGCATCGCCGCAGGCTTCGCCCTCGTCTCGCTCCTGTCCCTCCATCGCCTGCTCGCGCCGGGGAGGGGAGTGCGACCAGAGAGCGATGTCATCCGCCGCTTCTGGCGCTATGGCCTGCCGCTTTCCCTGTCCGGCCTCGTCTTTGCGGGAAACGCCACGCTGGCGCGGCTGATCGTCGGCTGGATGCTGGGCGCGGCGGCGGCGGGCCATTTCGGCGCCGCGCTCGACGTGACGAGCCAGCTGACCGGCATCGTCGCCTCGGCGGTCGCCGCGATCGTCGGGCCCATGGCCATCCGCGCCTATGCCGATCAGGGGCGGGCGGGCTCGAGCACGCAGCTCGCCACGGGCGCGGAGCTCTTCCTCGCCGCCATGGTGCCGACCGTCGTCGGCCTCATGATCGTGGCGCCGGTCTTCGGCGAGGTGGTGGCCGGCAAGGAGTTCGAGGCGGAGATCGCGCTGCTCCTCCCGCTTCTGGCGCTGTCGCGCGGGCTCAACGCCTTCGCGCAGTTCTATCTCCATATCGGCTTCCAGATCGTGGAACGTCCGCTTCGGCAGGTGGCTTGCGGGGCGGTGACGCTCGCCACGAACCTCGTCGCCTCGGTCCTCCTGATCGGGCAGTTCGGCGTCCTCGGCGCGGCCTATGGCATCGTGATCGGCGACGTCACGGGCGTCGCCGTCTCCATCCTGCTGCTGAAGCCGGTGTTTCCCATGCCCATACCCGCGCGCAGCCTGGCGCGCGTCGGCCTCTGCGCTCTGGTCATGCTGGCGGCCTGCCTGCCGGTGCTGAACGGCCTTTCGCTGCCGTCCTCCCGCCTGCTCGGGTTGACGGTCGTGACCGGCGCGGTCGCCTATCTGCTGGCCGCCCTCGCGCTCGATGTCGCCGGCGCCCGCAGCGACTTCCTGCCCCAGGCGGTTCGCCGCCTTCGCGGAGCCCTCGGTTCATGACCCCTCCCACCCAGCGACCGGCCTATTTCGAAAGCCTCGATCTCGTCCGGGGTCTCGCGGCGCTCGTCGTCCTGGTCTACCACACCGACTTCATGTTCGGTCTGCGCGGCGCGCTTCTGCCGGGTGGCTATGTCGCGGTGGACCTGTTCTTCGTCCTCAGCGGCTTCGTCCTGTCGCTGACCTATGGCGGCGCCATTGCTGGCGGCGACATGGGCCTGCGGCGCTTCCTGCTGCTGCGCGTCGCCCGCCTTTATCCGCTCTTCCTCGCGACGACCGCAGTCGGTTTCCTCGTCATGACGGCGCGGTTCGAGGCCAATGACGGCTGGATCGACACCGCGCGCCTCGTCCCGACCGGCCTCCTCAACGCCTTGATGCTGCCGAGCTTCCTGGAGCCGCAGGGCAGGGACACGCTGTTTCCCTTCAACGGCGCCACATGGTCGATCTTCTTCGAGATGGTCGCCGGCCTCCTTTTCTTCGGCCTTCTCGCCCGGCTGGACGATCGGCTGCTGCGAGCCTTCACGCTCGCTGCCGGCCTCGGCCTCGTCGCCGCCGTGCTTCTTTTTGGCAGCGCCGATATCGGCTGGGGCACCGCGAACTTCACCGGCGGTTTCGCCCGGGTCTTCTTCTCCTTCGCGGTCGGCATGTGCCTGCATCGCCGCTACGCCGCGCATCCCTGGCGCACGCCGCGCTGGCTCTTCTTCGCGCTTCTGGCTCTCGCGCTCGCGCTGGTGCAGCTGAAGGGCGCGCTCGGGCCGCCTGAGGTCTACGATCTCGCGATGGTCGGCTTTCTCATGCCGCTCCTCGTCGCGGCGGGGGCGGGCGCCTCGCTCGGGCGTCGCCTTAGCTGGCTCGCGCGGCGGCTGGGGGACATGTCCTACGGCGTCTACCTCAACCAGGGCTCGCTCATCATCCTCGCGGCAGGCGCCAGCCAGGCGCTGCTCGGCCGCCGGATCTTCGATCTCGGCCCCTGGGTCGGCTTCGCCTTCGCGGGTTTCGTGATGCTCGTGTCGCTCGCGACCTTCCACGGATTCGAAAACCCCGCGCGGCGCCTCTTGCGCCAGCGCCGGCCCCGGCCCGCCGCCGGCAAGGCGCGGGCCTGAAGGCGCGGCGCGACGATCGCAAGCCCGTCCGGTCGCTCCTCGGAGCGTCCGGGCGTTCGAAATGGGAATGAAGGCCCGATCGCAGGAAGGGATGCGCGAAAGCGATGTCTCGACCTTGCCGGGCAACATGGAGCATGCCTCGGATGACCAGGAGCCATCAGCCGCGCCGCTTGCCGCGCGAGAACGGGGAGGGGAGGGGACGGATCGCGTCGGTTCAGTCCGTCGTCCTGCCGCAAGACAGCCTGGTGAAGCGCATCCCGAGCCGCCCGCCCGAGTTTCGCGGCCCGGATTTCGACGCTCGCTTCGACTGCTCGACACTGATCTTCGACGCCGTCGGCAGCGCCGACGGGCGCACGGTGCGCCTTCTCTGCCCGGCGCTTCTGAACCTTCGCGAAGCCCTGGTGCGGGCAAGCATCCGCGCGCGCCCGTCCGGCCAGCCCTGCCGCTTCACGCACCGCCAGCTCGACCGGCACGAGGATATGCTGGTGGAGGTGGAGCCCGGCACGACCGCGCTGGAGATCGCCTCGGATCTCGGCACATTCGCGGTCGAGGTCAGCCAACCCCGGTTCGACTGGTTCGCCGGCGAGCGCGTGCTTCTCACCCTGTCGAAGAACAACGAACTCGTCTGGCTCCAGGACTGGGCGCGCTTCCACCGCGACCGGCACGGCGCGACGGCGCTGCTGCTCTACGACAACGGCTCGACCCGCTATGGCGTGGACGAGCTTCTCGCCGCGCTCGAAGAGGTCGAGGGGCTGAACCGCGTCGTGGTGGTGCAATGGCCTTTCCGGCATGGCCCGCCCGGCCATGGGTCGAAGCGCTACTGGGACTCCAACTTCTCGCAGCTCGGCATGTTCGCCGACGCGCGCTGGCGCTTTCTCCAGGGTGCTCGCTCGGTGCTCAACTGCGACGTGGACGAGCTCGTCATGTCGCGCTCCGGGGCCTCGGTCTTTGCCGCCACGGAGCGCTCGCGCTCGGGCGTCACGTCCTTCTTCGGGGACTGGGTCTTCGGCATCCAGGACGTGACGCGCGATCTCGACGACAGCCAGCCCGCGCGCTTCACCGACTACCGACACGCGCTGGCGCCGGTCGTGACCTATCGCTACGGCCTGATTCCGCGCCATCCCATGCGCTGCAACCCCAAATGGGCCGTGGTGCCGGCCCGCTGCCCGCTCGAGGCGCAGTGGCACACGCACACGATCAACGGCTGGTGGCGCGCGCGCCTCGTCAGCCGCGACTTTCGTTTCCGGCATTTTCGCGAGATCAGCACGAACTGGAAATACGACCGCTCCGAGCGTGAGCGCTTCGACCCCGCGCGCCACGCCGAGGACCCGATGATGCGGGACCATTTCGCCCGCGTGGATTGGGCGCGCTGATGTCTGGCTCGGGTCAGAGCGTAGAGGGCACGCCATGGGGATAGCGTGCCTTGAACCAGCGGACGAAACGCCCGACTCCGTCTTCCAGGTTGACGCTTGGCCGATAGCCATGGTCGCGCGCCAGCGCCGAGATGTCGGCCGCCGTGGCCCGCACGTCGCCGGGCTGCATGGGCTCGGGCGCGCGGATCGCCGGGCGGCCGATCGCCCGTTCCAGAAGGTCGATGAAGTCGGTCAGCGCCACCGGCCGCCCGCCGCCCAAATTGTAGATCCGGTGCGGGCGCTCCTCCGGCAGGCGCAGCGGCTCCGTGGCGACGCTAACGAGGCCCGCCACGATGTCGTCGACATAGGTGAAGTCGCGCCGGAGATCGCCGCCGTTGAAGAGCGGAACGGGCTTGCCCGCGAGGATGCGGTCCGCGAAACGCCACGCCGCCATGTCGGGCCGCCCCCACGGGCCGTAGACCGTGAAGAAGCGCAGCCCCACTTGGGGCAGGCCGAAGAGGTGGGCGTAGCTGTCGCTCATCAGCTCGCCCGAGCGCTTTGTGGCGGCATAGAGCGAGGCCGGGCGATCGGCTGCGTCGCTTTCTCGAAACGGCAGCGCCGCGCCCGTGCCGTAGACCGAGGAGGACGAGGCATAGACGAGACGCGGCATGGGCCGCAGATGCCGGCAGGCCTCCAGAACCGCGAGATGGCCGAGAAGATTGCTGCCGGCATAGTCGAACGGGCGATCGATCGACTGGCGCACGCCGGCCTGCGCCGCGAGATGGATCACCACCTCCGGCGCCTCGCGCCGCACGAGATCGGCCAGCGCCGGGGCGTCCGTGATGTCGAGCGCGTGAAACGCGAAGCCAGGCAGGGGGCCGAGTTCGGCCAGGCGCGCGCGTTTCAGCGCGGGGTCGTAGGAGGCGTTCAGATTGTCGATGCCGACGACGCTCGCTCCCTCGGCCAGGAGCCGGCGGGCGAGGTGGAAGCCGATGAACCCGGCCGCTCCGGTGAGGACGATTTTCGCCAACC
Organism: Aureimonas sp. AU20; assembly: GCF_001442755.1. Taxonomy (NCBI): domain Bacteria; kingdom Pseudomonadati; phylum Pseudomonadota; class Alphaproteobacteria; order Hyphomicrobiales; family Aurantimonadaceae; genus Aureimonas; species Aureimonas sp. AU20. The sequence continues at coordinate 1,274,156 of NZ_CP006367.1, forward strand.
GCAATCCCTCAACACTCGCCCCGCCGGAAGCCGGCGGGCTTCCCTTCCGCCCACGGGCGGCGATGCGCTCATAGGTAGAGAATTGCACGGATTCGCTTTATGATAGGTTGCAAAACCGCGAGGCGACCCGACGGCCCGGCCGGCTCCGCTTGCTTCTCCCCCCGTCTCAGGAAGGACGCCCATGCCCGGCGCTGAACTCGTTGTGGTGGCTATCCCGACCTGTCGGCGCCCCCGCACCCTTCGGCGCTGCCTGGAGGCCCTGGCCGAGATCGACCATGCCGGGCCGCTGCGGGTGATCGTGGCGGAGAACGACATGGTGGGGTGCGAGGGTCTGGCCGTTTGCGAGGCGATGGTCGCGGCGGGCTACCGCTTTTCGCTTCAGGTCGTGCTGGCAGAGGAGCGGGGCGTCGCCTGCGCGCGCAACGCGCTGGTGCGGGCCGCGATCGCCGATCCAGAGGTCTCGCACATCGCCATGATCGACGACGACGAATGGCCTAGGCCGGATTGGCTCGGCCATCTCCTTGCCGTGCAAAGGCAGGAAGGGGCCGATGTCGTGGGCGGCCCGGTGGAGCGCAGCTACGAAGTGCCGCCCGCGCCGAATGTGCTGAAGGCCGCCGAGGGGGCCTATGGCGCGCTCCGGACGGGGCGGGTGGATCTGGTGGACGCGACCAGCAACATCCTGTTCCGCGCCGCCGTGTTTCGCCGGCGGCCCGATCCCTGGTTCGACCCCGCCTATACCCTGCTCGGCGGCGAGGACCGGGACTTCCTGATGGGCCTCGCCTTGGCCGGCGGCGTCTTCGCCTGGTCGCGCGAGGCGGTGGTGCGGGAGGACTATCCCGCCAGCCGCTGCTCGCTCGGCTGGATGGTGCGCCGCGCCTATCGCGGCGGCAACACCGACATGCTCATCAATCTCAAGCACCGCCCGCCGAGCTTCACGCTTCTGCGCGAAGGCTCCAAGATCGGCGGTGCGCTCGGTGTCTCGCTTTTGAACATGACGCTTCTGGCCTGGAAGCCGGAGCGGCGCGTCGCCGGGCTGCTGCTGCTGGCCCGCGTCGGCGGCAAGCTCGCCGGCCTCGCCGGGCTGCGCTACCAGGAATATCGGACGATCCATGGCGGCTGACGCGCGAACCCTGATTTCAAGCAGGCAGGGCGGTGTCGCCGTCGTCATCGCCGTGCGCAACGGCCTTCCCTTCATCCGCGAGGCGGTGGAGAGCGCCTTGGCGCAAGGGCCTGCGCTGCGCCAAGTGCTGGTGGTGGACGACGGGTCGGACGACGGCACGCGCGAGGCGGTGGCGGGAATGGCCGACTCGCGTGTTCGCCTGCTGCGCAATCCCGGCCGGGGCGTTTCGTCGGCCCGCAATGCGGGGGCGGCGCGCGCGGACGCCGAATGGCTGCTGTTTCTCGACGCCGACGACCGGCTGGCGCCCGGCGCCCTCGAGGCGCTTCTCGACACGGCGCGCAGTGATGCGTCGCACCCCGTCGCAGTCTATGGCGACTACGAGCGGATCGCGGCGGACGGGCGCGCCTTCGGGCGGCGCCATCTCGTGCGCGGCAGGCGTGCCAAGCCGAGCGGCCGGATTCTGAGCGATCTGCTACGTGGCAATTTCATCATCAATGGCGGCGTGGTGCTGGTGCTGGCGGAGAGCTTCGCGGCCAGCGGCGGCTTCGACCCGGCCCTGTCGCTCTGCGAGGACTGGCATCTCTGGTGCCGGCTCGCCGCGCTCGGGCCCATGCTCTACACGCCGCACCATATCATGGACTACCGCGTCCATGGCGCGAGCGTGATGATGGGCGGCCATCGGCGCTTTGCCGATTTTCAGCCGGCGCTGGAGCGCATCCATGCCGACCCGCTGATCCGAGCCGGGGCCGATCCCGCCCGCCTTCCCGCCATGCGGCGGGAAGCGGAAGTGGCGCTCATGACCTATTGCGCCGCGCAGGCCTATCGCAACGGCGCCCGCTGGCCGGCGCTTCGTCTGGCGCTCGGTGCCATCGCCCACCATCCCCGCCGCGCGCCCTATGTGGCGGCGCGCTTCGGCGGGGCGATGGTGAGCTTCTAAGAAATGGCGGCGTCGCCGTTCAACTGCTTCGGCCGCCGCGCGAAGCGCAGGAGATCGGCCAGCAGTCCCGGCCAGAGCACGACCGGCACGGCATAGGCCGCGAGGCCGACCGGCACCAGCGCCGCGATGCGCAGCACATCAGGTAGGGCATCCAGCAGCGCGGAGTGGCGGAGGCCGAGAAGCGCGGCCACCATGAGGAACGTGCAGACGGCGGAGGGCAGGAGCGCCCGCAGGGCCTCGCTCGGGCGCAGCCCCGTTGAGCGACCGAGCAGAAGCAGGGCCAGCGGCACGGAGGCGATGTTGCGGCAGACATAGCCGATCGCCACCGCCTCGACGCCCCAGCGCGCGGCGGTGAAGGCCACCAGAAGGCTCAGCGTCAGGTCGAACAGGCTGAGAACGAGAATGCTGCGGCCCTTTCCCAACGCGATCAGGATCGAGGGATTGTGGAAGGTGATGGGAAGCGGCAGCGCCGAGAAGGCGAGGATCTGCGCGATCGGGATGCTCGTCGCCCATTGCGGCCCGAACAGGAAGGGCAGCGCTTCGGGGGCGATCAGCGCGGCGCCGGCAAAGGCGGGATAGATCAAGAGTGCGGTCAGCTGAAGCACGCGCAGATAGGCCCGGTTGCGGGCCGGCGCGTCGGACTGCAGCGCCGAGAAGGACGAGAGCGCCACCGACGACAGCGGGCGGATGCTGACGTCGAGGATCAGGTCGAGATAGCGCGCGCCGATGCGATACAGGCCGAGCGCGGCGGTGCTCAGAACCGAGCCGACGATGAGATCGAATGTCTTGGGGATCGCCATGTTGACGAAGGTCGAGGAGGCCAGCCAGACCCCGGCGGCGAGCTGGCGGCGGGCGATCGGGAACGAAAACCGGAAGGCCGGGCGATAGCCGTTCCACAGCCAGAGCAGGCCGCTGTTGAGGATCGAGAAGGTCAACCGCTGGAAGACCAGCGCATAGACGCCGAAGTCGAGCGCGATCAGAAGAACCGCGACCAGACCCGAGGTCACGGTCGCCAGCATGGTCCGCTTGGTAAGGAGCGCGAACTGAAACTCCTTGCGCATCAGCGCTTCGGGGTTGACGCCGATCGCGTAGATGAAGGTCGACACGGCCAGGATGTGCATGATGGGCACGAGGTCGGGCGTGGCGAAGAGATCGGCGGCGAACCCCGCCCCCAGCCACAGCACCGTCATCGCCGAGAGGCCCAGAAACACGCTCAGCCAGAACGATGTGTGCAGTTCGAGCTCGGACAGGTCCTTGCGATAGATCAGGACGTCGGTCAGCCCGGAGCGGCCGAAGATGTTCAGGAAGTCGATCAGGATGGTGGCGATGGCCACCGTGCCGAACTCGGCCGGGCTGAGGTTGCGGGCGAGGATCGCGAAGACGAGGAAGCCGAAGAGCTGCTGACCGACCGAGCCGCCGAGGCTCCACAGCGTTCCGGCCAGCGCCTTGGATTTGATAGTGTGATGCGGGCTTTGCATGGGGTCTATCGTGTCAGCCGGCGTCGGGCCGCGCGCAGTGCGCCGGCCATGACCGAGGGGTGCCGGGCGGCATGGAGCAACGCCTCAGGCGATCGGCGGCGCACGAGATCGAGAAACTCGCCATAGGCGGCGCGCATCTCGAAAAAGGCGATGCGCTGCTGCAGGAGGGCGCGCTCGCCCGGTGAGAGCCGCTCGCCATGGGTTTGCAGAAGGACTTCGTTCGCTCGAAGGGCGGCGCGAAAATCCTGCCGCGTCTGCGACAGGTGTGAGGTTTGGCCGGAGACGGGGCCTCGACGCGGCGTGTAGACATAGCCCGCCTCGGGCACGATCTGGAAGCGCGCGCCCTCGACGAGGCATCGGAACAGAAGATCGAAATCCTCGGCATAGCGCTGGTGCTCGGCGTAGACGAGCGCGTGCCGGGCCAGGAAGGCGCGGCTCCAGACCGGCTTCAGCCAGCCATAGGGCGTGCGGTCGGCCGACAGGTCGTGTCGCAGAAGGTCTTCGAGCGAGAGCGTCACCGGCTCCTGCATCTCGGGATAGGCCGTCGCGACCACGGCGTTGCAGCCGAGATCGAAGATCGCAAGATCGTCCGCGACCATGTCGCAGCCCTGCTCTCCGGCAAAGCGCGTGAGATGCGCCAGCCGCGTCGGCTCGAAGCGATCGTCCGCATCCAGAATGGCGATCCATTCGCCCGCCGCCAGCGCGAAGCCGCGATTGCGCGCGACCGAGGGTCCGCCGTTCCGGGGGAGGCGAACCGGGCGAACCCGCGCGTCCTCCTCGGCCAGCCGCGTCGCGATCGCGAAGCTCGCATCCGTAGACGCGTCGTCCACGATGACGACTTCGAGATCGGCAAGGGATTGAGCCAAAACAGAACGAACGGCGGCTTCGAGGCAAGCCTCGCCATTGAAGACCGGAATCACGACGGAGACGCGAGGGGCCTTGGGGGGAGCGGACGTCATGCGATCTCCCAGACCCGACCATAAGTCTCGATCAGCGCCGCGAACTGGGCGTCGTTGGCCGAGCCCTGGGCATCGTTCTCGAGATAGAGGGCGCTCGCCTGGCTGCCGTTCCAGTTTCGAAACCGCACCTTGCGGCCGACCTTGCGGAACTGGAGGCCCGCTCGCCGGGCCATCACGTAAAGCCACATGTCGTCCGCGCTGGGCGCCAGGCGGCGCGCGGCGTCGATGTCGAGCACGTCGGGATGCAGGAGAGAGGGCACGTAGACCACGCCGCCGAGGCCCGTGGGAAACAGCGTCGGCGCCGCTTTCTCCTCCGGCGTGTTCTGTCGCCATGCGCCATAGGGACGGACCTCGCCCGTGGCATGGAGCGCGATCTCATGCGTGCGAAAGCACGGGATCGCCCTTTCGTTGGCGCGCGTCAGACCTGCGGTGAGTTCGGCCAGCCAGGTCGGCCAGTAATAGGCGTCGTCGTCGGTGGTGACGACATAGGCTTCGGGATGCTCTTTGAAACTGTGGCAGAACTTCTTGTAGGAGCGGACATCCTCGCACAAGGCGATCCTGAGGCCGGCCTCCCGCAACGCCAGGACATCGCGCGGAAGCGCGGCATGATCCCCATGCGCGATCCAGAGCACGATCTCGTCGGCCCGGACGCTCTGCGCCAGAAGGCTTTTCAGCGTCGAGGCAAGGGTCGCGAAGCGCGGGGGATAGGAGGTCAGGGACACGACGAGCGGACGCTCCAGCCCATGCGAGCGTGCGCGGCTTCGCTGGCTTTGCCAGCGCCGGTCGATGCCCCAGCGAACGGCCGGGTCCGATGCCGTCAGGACATGTCCCTTGATCTCTCGCAACGCGGCACGGAAGGCCATGGAATTCACACTTCAAGTCAGGAGATGGGACAAGGCCAGGGACGAGAGGCAGGCGCGGGGGTCAGGCGCGGCGCGCCCGCTGCCGCCAGGCGCGCCGGGCGAGATGCCCGGCCAGGAATGGCGGCTCGACGAGGTAGCGATGCGCCATGCGGCGGGGATCGGCGCCGAGCCGGTGTAGCCATTCCAGCCCCCAGCGTCCCATCCAGCGCGGCGGGGTCGGCTCGAAGCCGGCGAAATAGGCGAAGGCCGCGCCGCCAAGGCCGATCACCGGCACGTCCAGCCGCGCGCGAACGGCCTCCACGAAGCGCTCCTGCCGGGGCATTCCCATGCCCACCACCAGGAAATGCGGCCGCGCGGCGTTGATCGAGGCGACCACTGCGTCCAACTCCGCCGAGCCCGGCCGCATGTCGAAATAGCCCGAACGCCCCTTGATGCGCAGCCCCGGCCAGCGGGCGCGGGCGCGCGCCAGCCCGGCCTCCAGCACCGCCTCCGAATGCCCCAGCACGAAGACGCCTTTGTTCTCCTCGGCGGCTCTCGCGAAGCTGTCCGTCAGCCAGTCCACCCAGGTCGTGCGATGGTGTCGAGAGACGGCGTGGCCGCGCGCCTTCAGCATCCAGACCACCGGCATCCCGTCCACGATCACCAGCGTTTCCGGCCGCGCCAGCAGTCGGTCGTAGGCGGGGTCGACATGGGTGACGTAGAGCCCGTGCAGATTGGCCCCGGCCACGACGATCTGCGTGCCCGCCGGCCTTTGGCGGAAGATCTCGTCCAGCAGCTCGGCCTTGGTCAGCGGGTGGAACCGCAGGCCGAGCTCGACGATCTCGCGTGGGAAGAGGGGAGCGGGCAGGGAGAGGTCCGGCATGGCGCGGGTCAGCCGGCGTTCCGATAGGCCTGCGGCGAGAAGGCCGTCATCAGGATGATCTTGAGATCGAGCAGGAAGGACCAGTGGTCGACATACCAGAGGTCGTGCTCGATCCGGTCCGACATCTTCTTCAGCGTGTCCGTCTCGCCGCGATGGCCGTTGATCTGCGCCCAACCGGTGATGCCGGGGCGGATGTTGTGGCGGCGGTGGAAGAGCTTGATCTCCGTAGCGAAGGTCTCGTTGAGCGCGATCGGGTGCGGCCGCGGGCCGACGATCGACATCTCGCCGAACAGGACGTTCAGGATCTGCGGCAACTCGTCCAGATTGGTTCGGCGCAGAATGGCGCCGACGCGGGTGATGCGCGGGTCGTTGCGCGTCGCCTGCCGAAAGGCCGCGCCATCTTCCATCACCCGCATCGAGCGGAACTTGAAGACGCGGATCGGCTGGTTGCCGTAGCCGTGGCGGGACTGACGAAAGAAGACCGGCCCCTTGGAATCGAAGCGAATGGCGAGCGCGATGCCGATGAAAAGCGGCGCCAGGAAGATCAGCGCCGCAAGCGCGGCCGTGAAATCGAAGCCGCGCTTGAGCGCCAGTTGAAGGCGCGACAGCGGGCGGTTGCGCACCACGGCGGCGGGAAGGCCGGCGAGCCCGTCGCCCTTGGCGCGCCAGAGCGGGCTTTCGGGATGCGGCAGCACCTCCACCGTCACCGGTGTTTCGCTGAGATCGTGCAAGAGCCGGTCCACGAGATCGCCGAGTTCGGCGGAGGTGTGGACGAGCACCTGTTCGACGCGCGCCGTGCGGCAGGTTTCCACGATGGTGCGCAGCGTCGCGGCCTCGTCGGCCCGCTCCGCGCCGGCCAGCGGCAGGCGCGCCACGACATGGCAGCCGCGCGCCGACAAGCGGCCTTGCAGGCGCGGGTCGGGCGACATGTCGCCGACGATCATCAAGCGCTGGCGCTCCACCCGCCCTTGAGCGAGGCGAGCGCGCACGAGGCGCTGAAACCCGCCGCGCAGGCTGAGGATCACCAGCGCGCTGGTGGCAAATTGCGAGACGAACGTGCCGCGCGAGTAGGTCTCGCCCAGACGCGTGACGAACAGGACCGCCAGCAGCGCGGCGAAGACCCGCAGAACGGTGACGAGGCCCGACCAGAGAAACCCGGGACCGGGCTCGATGGCGCGGTCGTAGCTGCCGCGCGCGAGGGAAACGCCCGCCACGCCGAGCCCGAGCGCCGCGCCGATCAAGGACGTGACCGACCGGTCCGGGTGCCATTCCAGCGCATAAGCCCAATAGAGATCGGCCGTCGCGACCGCGACCAGCGAGACGGCCAGCGCCTCGCCCAGCGCGAAACCCTGGCTCAGCCGCGCGAAAGGCAGCATCTCGGCGCCTTCGCGAAGAAGGGCGCCGTCCTCTCGCACCACTTGGTTCGATGTCATTCTGCGCCCTTCGATGGAGATTGGCCCGACCCGGTGGAGCGGTCGGCACGACGTCGCTGTCGTTAACTCTGGGTTAACGTATCGCGGTCTCCTCTTCGCCAATACAGCAGACGAGCATGGCAGTCATGCAAACAAAATGATCGACAAATTGAATGTAATTTGGGTGATACTTAGAAATTTTTGGAATGTATTTTAGAATTTAGAAATATAAATTAGTAATTATACCTATATCATGTAAATGAATTGAGAGAGTAAGACAGCCGCTGATAGAGCGGGGGCGTGCGCAACTCTCGCAGGTAAAGCTTCGCTCCTACGCCACTGCCGGACAAGCCGCTCACAGACCGTCGCGAACGCCCAAGCGCTCCCGTGCGTTCGACCTTTGACGCGGCATGGAAGAGGCGGAACAGGGCGCCTGGCCCGAGCGGGTGGCACACATCACGACCCGTCGGCGTCGGGGAGATGCTTGGCGAAACGCCAGTCGTTGACGATCACGTGCCTATTCGGCGCCTGCGACCTATCGGCTTCTTACAATTGGAAAACGTATAGAAGCCGCTCAGGGGCACCGCGCAGGCAAGGACCGGCGCGGTGTAAAGCGCAGCGATTGCGGGATCCCGCTGCATTCGGAAGGGATGCGTGCGCTTGCGCCTCCCATCCTGCGCCCGTTCTCGCGTTCGAACTCGCTCCACACCGCTTGGCTCCGCTCCGGCGTACGGTCGAGCGCGATGTCTGGGGTGGCCTCTTGGCGCGGGTCATCGAAATCCGACACGCCCGCGCCCAGCACCATCATCGATCACCGACGCGCTCACCCTCGCCGGCCCTCATTTTGATCTCGACGATATCCGACACCGCCATCGCCGAGCCGACCCGCTGAGAGGTCGAGCCCTGCGCGCGCCCGTCAGGCCTCCGCCAATCCGCCATCGACGTCGAACCGCACGCCCTGCGCCAGCGGCAGCGAGCGGCCGTAGTTCACGGCGTTGGTCTGCCGGCGCATGTAGGCTTTCCAGGCGTCCGAGCCGCTTTCGCGCCCGCCGCCCGTTTCCTTCTCGCCGCCGAAGGCACCGCCGATCTCCGCGCCGGAGGGGCCCATATTGACATTGGCGATGCCACAGTCGGAGCCCGCCGCGGAGAGAAAGCGTTCGACCTCGCGCATGTCGGTGGCGAAGATCGAGGACGAAAGGCCCTGCGGCACGCCGTTCTGCAGCGCGATCGCCTCGTCCAGCGTCTCGTATTTCAGGACATAGAGGATCGGCGCGAAGGTCTCTTCCACCACCGGCCCGGTCTGCGCCGGCATGGTGACGAGGGCCGGGCGCACGTAGAAGGAACCTTGCCCGTTCACGTCCACCCGCTCGCCGCCGTGCACGGTGCCGCCGGCCGCGCGCGCGGCCTCCAGCGCGCGGCCCATGCCCTCATAAGCCGCCTGGTCGATCAGCGGGCCTACCAGCGCGTCGCCCGCCACCGGGGAGCCGACGGAGATGGTTGCGTAAACGCGCTTCAGCTTCTGCACCAGCGCGTCGTGGACGCTTTCATGGACGATCAGACGGCGAAGCGTCGTGCAGCGCTGGCCCGCCGTGCCCATGGCGCCGAAGGCGACAGCGCACAGCGTCAGGTCGAGATCGGCCGAGGGCGTGACGATCGAAGCGTTGTTGCCGCCGAGTTCCAGGATCGAGCGGCCGAAGCGCGCGGCGACCGCCTGCCCGACCGTGCGGCCCATGCGGGTCGAGCCCGTGGCCGAGACGACGGGAACGCGGCGGTCCTCCACGAGGGCCGCGCCGACCGAGGCGTCGCCGATCAGGAGCGTCGAAAGGTACTCCGGCGCATCCGGGCCGAAGCGCCTGGCGGCCTTCTCGAAGATCGCCTGCGTGGCGAGCGCCGTCAGCGGCGTCTTTTCGGAGGGCTTCCAGATCACCGGGTCGCCGCAGACCAGCGCCAGTGCCGCATTCCAGGACCAGACCGCGACGGGAAAGTTGAAGGCCGAGATGATGCCGACCGGGCCGATCGGGTGCCATTGCTCGCTCAGGCGATGGTCGGGGCGCTCGGAGGGCAGGGTCAGCCCGTAGAGCTGGCGCGACAGGCCCACCGCGAAGTCGCAGATGTCGATCATCTCCTGCACTTCGCCCAGGCCCTCGGACACGACCTTTCCGGCCTCAATCGTCACCAGGCGGCCGAGCGCGTCCTTATGCGTGCGCAACTCCTCGCCGAGCAGGCGCACCAGCTCGCCGCGCCGGGGCGCGGGCACGAGGCGCCAAGCATGGAAGGCGGCCTCGGCCAGCCCGATCGTCTCGCGCGCGGCCTCCGGGTCGGTCTCCGGCACCTCGGCGATCACCTCCCCGGTGATGGGCGAGCAGACGCGCCGCGCGCCGCCCGAGAAGGCGGCGTCCGAAAGGCCGAGGGCGCGCAGGAGACCCGTGGTTTCCTCGCGAAGCGAAGGGGTGGACGGTGTCTGAAGCATGGAACCTCCTGAAGACTGGATGCAGCGGCCGGGTCGCCGGAAGAGGGCGGGACCCGGTGGAAAACTCGGTCGGGTCGATCCTGCGGATTGCCCCCGCCGTCGCTCCGGTGCAAGTCGCGCCTCGCGTCCGGCCTAATGAAGTTTATGCGATCCTCGCCGGTGCACCCGCCCTTTATGCGGGTTCGGCGCCTCGCGAGCGTCGGAAAACCTCTGGCAGATTCTTCGGCGTCGAACGTCGAGGCGGCCCCTCAGAACCGCGCGCCCGTGGCATGGGCCAGTTGCGCGCCGATCTCGTAATAGGCCTCCCGCGCGGCGCGAAAGCGCACGGGCCGGATTTCGCTTGTCGTCAGCGGCATCTCGCCCGGTTCGATCTCGCCCAGCGCGAGCTGCGCCAGGGCGCGGCCGAACACGGTGCCGGGCGCGATGCCGCGCCCATTGTAGCCGCTGAAGCCGAAGACGTCCCGCGCCGGCCGGTGAAAGCGCGGCAGGCTGTCGGCGGTCATGCCGATCTGGCCGTACCATTCGGTCTCGAAGCCGATGCCCTCCAGCTGCGGAAAGAGCTTGGCCATGGCCCGCTTTCCCCATTGCCGGTGGATCGGCCCGCCCGTTCCGCGCAGGGCGCCGACGGAGCCGAAGACAAGGCGCCCCGCCCGGTCGAAGCGGAAGGACGACAGGATTTCCCGCGTGTCCCAGGCGCCCTGCCGCTCCGGCAGGATGGAGCGCTTGAGATTGTCACTGAGCGGCTTGGTGGCAAGATTGAAATAGGGGAGATGCACCAGCTCCTCGCGGATTTCCGGCCAGATCCGGCTGGTATAGGCATTGGTGGCGAGGATGATTTTTGGCGCGCGGACCGTGCCGCCGGGGGTCTCCAGCGTCCAGAGGCCACTGCTATCGCTCGCCGCCGTCACCGGGCTTTGCGTGTAGAGGCCGGCGCCGGCCGCCAGCGCCGCGCGGGCCAGCCCGCGCGCATAGGCGAGCGGCTGGATCGTGCCGGCGCGAAGGTCGAGCAGCGCGCCGCTATAGGCCGAGGTGCCGATCTTCGCCGCCGTTTCCGCCGCATCAAGAAGCCGCACCGCCGCGCCGCGCGCCTGCCATTGCCGGGCGCGGGCCTCAAGCTCGGCCAGCCCCGTTTCGCCCACGGCGCAATGCAGCGTGCCCTGGCGCTCCGGCTCGCACGCCATGGCGTGTCGCTCCACGAGGTCGAACACCACGCTCGGACCTGCGCCGAGCAGCGCCAGCAGCCGCTCGCCCGCGTCCTCGCCAAGCGTTGCCGGCACGTCGTCCGGCATCACCCAGAGCCCGGCATTCACCAGCCCGACATTGCGCCCCGAGCCGCCGAAGCCGATCTCCTCGGCCTCCAGAACCGCCACGCCGCGCCCGGCCTCAGCCAGATGCAAGGCGGCCGAAAGCCCTGTGAAGCCCGCGCCGATCACCGCGACATCCACCGTGATGTCGCCCGTCAGCGCGCCGGTCACTGGGGCGGGCGGGGCCGAGCGCTCCCAAAGGCCGTGGCTGCGCGGATCGTTCTTCATGCGGAGCGCCCTTGCGCGGGAGGAGGGACATGCGCGAACAGGCCAGCCTCGGCCGGGATCGGCCGCTGCCGATCGGCCGCGCGATGGACTGCAACTTCCGCCCCTTGGCGAAGACGTGGACTCATCGGCTCCGGGCACGCGGCTGGGCGGGCGAAAGCCAGCCCGCTCAATGGAACATGACGGGCTGCGCCTTGGCTCCGAGAGCGCCAACCCGCACCCAAATCTACCCAGAAGGCCCGCCTCATCACCGCCGTCAGGCCACGGCGCGGGACTGAGCCGGGCCGAGCCGGGCGGCGAGGTCTGCCAGCGAGCGCGCTTCGGCCTGCTGGTAGAGCGCGAACTCGTCGGCCACGCTCGCGCCCAGCGCCGCCTCGAACGCATCGCGGCTGGCATGGCCCTCATAAGCCCGCTGCTCGGCGCCGCCGAGATTGGACTGGAAGATGCCGGCCGCGCTGACGGGGAGGAAGTCCTCGTAGACGATGGGGTCGGCCACGACCGCGCCTTCCGCCACCAGCCTGTCCAGTGCGGCGGCGTCCAGCGGGCCGTTGAAGGCGGGGGATGCGCCTTCGCGCAGGCTGTAGCGGAAGAAGCCGAGGCCTTGCCGGCGGATTTCGTCGTAGCTGTCGGGGAAGCGCCGGAACGCTTCCGTCAGCCGCGCGGCATAGTCGGCCCCTTCGCTGCCCGCGCCGCCGGTCTCGCGCACCTCGGCGAGCAACGTGTCGTAGAGCGCGCGGCCCTTGCGCGTCAGCGCGATGCCGCGCTGCTCGATCTCGCCGAACCGGGCGGTGTGCGTTCCCTCCACCGCGCCCGCCGCGCCGCCGAAACGGATCGGCTCCTCCAGCGCCTTGAAGCTGGTCTGGCGCAGGAGGATCGGGCAGGCGCGCGTCGGCGGCCCTTCCACCACGGTCTTGGCGGCGATGCCGCGCTCGGGCATGCCGGTCTGCACCGCGTCGATGTCGAGCGTGCGGGGCGTCAGATGGTTGATGTGCGGTCCCTTGAAGCTGACGACGTCGGCGATCAGACGATGCGCGTCGTGCAGCCGCTTGTAGGTCGCGGCGTCCACCGTCGCCTCGCCATGCCAGCGGAAGGTTTCCACCGCCTCGCGCACGAAGCGCTCGGCCTCTTCCCGCGTCAGGCCGCCCGCCGTCTCGCTGCGCTCGATCAAGGCCAGCGCGCCGGGCGTGAAGATAGCGCGCCGCTTCAGAATCGCCGCCGCCTCGGCCCGCAGCTCCTCGTCTTCGATCAGTTCGAGACGCAGGAGCGAAGTGAAGACGCGAAACGGATTGCGCGACAGGGCGGTGTCCGTCACCGGCCGGAAGGCGGTGGAATGAACGGGAACGCCGGCAACCGACAGGTCGTAATAGCCGACCGGCTCCATGCCCATCACGGCAAATAGCCGGCGCATGGTGAAGAGCTCCTGCGCCGTGCCGAGCCGGATCGCGCCATGGCGCTCCAGATCCAGCCGCTCCAACTCGTCGGCCCGCGCCAGATCGGCCGCGAGCGCGGGGTCGGCCGCGAGCACATCCGCGTTCACGTCCCGCACCAGCCCCATGAGCGTCCCGTATTGCGGCACCTCCTCGCGATACATGTCCGACATGGCCCGCGAGAAGAGCGTGCGAACGTGATCGCGGGACACAAGCGCCGAAGCGGAGGACGGAGAATCGGTCATGGACCTGTCGCCTTTCGGGAAGGGCGCAGCCGAACGGGCGCGCGCCAGAGCATGCGAAACCGGCATGAAGGTGTGCGAGCTGTCGCAAGAGCGCAAACGAGAATTTCGTCTGACATCATTCCAAATTGGAATGGGAATGTCGCTTTTGTCCAGTCTGCTGGAGGACGTTCAAGGGACGGTGAAGGCATTCGGGATGCCGCCGTTGAGGGGGAACGACGTTGCGGTCACGAACCCTGCATCGTCGCTGGCGAGATAGGCGGCCGTGGCCGCGAGTTCCTCCAGCGTGCCGAAACGCCCCATCGGCATGTGCGTGAAGCGACGCTCGGACTGCTCGGGCCCCAGGCGCTCGAACGTCGCCCGCATCTCGCTCGTCTCTATGGGGCCGACGGCAAGCGCGTTAACCCGGATGTTGCGGCGCGCCAGATGGACGCCGAGGTCGCGCGAGAGCTGCTCGACGCCTGCCTTTGCGGCGTTGAACGCCATCTGGCCCGTCGAGGCTCCCATGCCGGCGAGGAACGAAGAGGTGTTGATCACCGATCCGGCGAATGCGCCCTTGCCCATGTAGGGGATCGCGTGTTTGCAGCTCAGCCACGTCACCGTGAGGATCGAGGCGACGACCCGGTTCCAGGTCGCGAGGGTCGTGTCGAGCGCGGAGTGATCCTCGGGGTCGAGCGGCCCGGCATTGTTGTAAAGGACATCGATGCGACCGTACCGTTCCGCCACCTGCCCATAGGCACCCTGGACGGCGGCCTCGTCGTCAAGGTCCGCGACCAGCGCGAGCTCGCCGATCGCGTGGGAGCGACGGTCGACCCCGACGACGATTCCGCCTTCCTGCGCGAAGCGCCGGGCGACCGCTTCGCCCATGTCGCCCCCAGCCCCCGCGACGACGCAAACGCGCCCCTTAAGACGCCCCCGTTCCTGAGCCATGTCGATCCTCCACAAGCCGTTGGAGCTACAGGTGCGAATGTAGGCGTGGCGCCGTCGTCGTTCAGGGCCTCGGCCTCTACGCTGGAGACGGACCCGGCGAAAGCCTCGCCACATCGGCCGGCTTCCCGAACCAGCGCGCCATGGCCTGTTCCAACTCCGCTCGATCGATCCTGTCGCCGCAGGCCCAGCCGACCACGCCGTCCGGTCGGACCAACGCCGCCTTGACAGGCAGATGCTCCGTCGCGCGCGCTTCGAGGAAGGCGATCCGTCCACCCCAGCAAGCCGCCGCCTCGCGCAGGTCCGGGCGCGCCTCGAAGACGAGAAGGGCGCCTTGGCCACCGCGCAGGTGCTCGGTGAACCGCGTTCCGTCGGCGAGCGTGAAGTCGGGCGCGCTGCGGCCCGCCAGCGGATGTTCGCAGCCGAGATCGTAGCGCAGACCGACACCCCAGACCTGCTCGGCGAAATAGGTTGCGCCGTCTCGCGTGGCGATCAGGTCGCGGACCACGGCTTGCAGCGCGCGGGAGCTCGGGCTCGGCCGCATCAGCGCGACCTGGGCACGCGACCAGTCGAGGACGCGGTCGGCCACGGGCTGGCGCTCGCTCTCGTAAGTATCGACAAGCTCCTCCGGCGCGTCTCCCCGGATCGTGGCGGCCAGTTTCCAGCCGAGGTTCATCGCGTCGCCGAGCCCGAGATTGAGCCCCTGTCCGCCAAGCGGCGAGTGAATATGGGCGGCATCGCCCGCGACGAGCACCCGGCCCCGGCGGTACTGCGTTGCCCGATAAGCCCGATCGGTCCAGGTGGTCGCGAGATGAAGCGCCGTGACCCGAACGTCCGCGCCCGAGACCTTGCGCAGAACGGCTTCCACGTGCTCGCGCCCGATCGGGGAGGTGCGATGGAACGCACCGCCATCGAAATCAACCATCGCGATCGTGCCGGGAGGATTGAAGACGACCATTCCCGTCGCGGTGTGTTGTCGGCCGGGCGTCAGCAAGCCGGGATCGGCCAGTCCCACCTCGACGGAGTAGCCCGTGAACTCGGGCTCGGTCCCTGTGAAGCCGATCCCGGCTGCCTTGCGGACCACGCTGCGAGCGCCGTCGCAGCCGACGAGCCAGCGGCTCGCAACCGCCTCGCCTCCGGCCCGCACGACGACCGACCCGTCTGACTGCTCCAGTCCTTCCACCGCGCAGCCTCGACGGATCTCGACGCCTAGGGCCTCGGCCCGGGCTGTCAGAACGGTTTCCAGACCGGCCATGTCGACGGCAAGATTGCCGACCTCGCCCGGCAATCGATACCGCCAGTGGGACGTATCGATCTGGTCGTGGAAGAAGGGGATGCCGGCGAAGTGACCGCCGGGCCGGCGCGGCTGCGCCAGCCAGTGCGCCGTGCCGGGTGTCTTGCTGTTCGCGGCCCGATCCTTGAGACCGTCGAGGAGGCCGCGCCGGTCAAGACTCTCGATCGTCGGCACGGACAATCCGCGCACGCCGAACGGCGGTTCCTTCAGCGGCGAATGCGGATCGCGCGCCGCTTCGAGAACCAGCACCGAGCAGCCGCCGAGGCGCAGCTCGCAGGCGAGAAATAGGCCGACCGCCCCTGCGCCGGCGATGAGGACGTCATAGATTGCGGAAGGGGATGAAGGCATGGTCGAAGCTCCTCGAGTCGATGTTCGACCGGAGCGTTTCTCGAACCCGAGCCCGCACGGACGAACAGCGGGACGCAAGGCGCGTCCCTTCGTTCGTCGTGGGGATCCCCGGCGCGAGGCCAAAGACCAGAGCTTCCCTTACGGGAAGGACTTGGGCTTACCAAACCAAGTCTGCCTTTTCCGACATGAGACTTATAATCCCGCGCTTAAGGCGTCGCAACCGTTCAGTTCACGACGCGGCATGCTTGAACCTGCGCGGCGATGCCGTTACCCGATCACCGCTTCCTCCTCGGCGACGATGCGTCCGTAGGACGATAGGTCCATGAAGTTCGCGTGGTCGGGATCGACCTTTGAGAGGAAGTTGTCCGAGAAGTAGAGCGCGTTCATGTCCTCCATACTGTCGAACCACGCTTCCACGACCGAGTCGTAGTCGGGTCCCGAATAGTCCGGCGCCGGGATCGGGTAGGACACGACGAAGCGCTTGATGTAGCGCCGCGCTTCGGGGATCGCCATCAGGAGCGGCCTGTGGACCTCGCGCTGGTAGCGCACGAATTCGTCGTGGCTCATCCCTTCGCGGCGCTTCAGGGTGATGATCATCTTGATCATGGTTGTGCTCTCCTCTTCCAGACGACGGACACGTTTGGTGTCGGCGACGTCGATCGGTGGAGAAAAACTAGTCAGCCGTTGAGACACGATCTATCTGCGAGTGTGCCTGTTTCTTTCGTGATCGTCCGAGATGTCCGTAGATCCCCTGTCCGACGTCCTCGCGCTGTTGAAGCCGCATACCTACATCGCCGGGGGCTTCGACCTGGCCGGGCGCTGGTCGCTTGGGTTCGAGGCGCACACGGGCATCAAGTGCTATGCGCTGGTTTCGGGCAGCTGTTGGCTGGCGCTGGAGGGGCTTGCCGAGGCGGTGCGGCTGGAGGCGGGCGACTGCGCTCTTCTGCCCAACGGACGGCGTTTCCATCTCACCACCGACCTTGCGCTCCCGCCCGTTCCCTTCGAGACGATGGAGCGCCTCGAATGGCGAGGCGGCATGGCGACGCTGGACGGCGGGGGCGAGACACTGGTGCTCGGCGGGCATTTCGCCTTTGCAGGCGCCCATGCCGACGTTCTGCTGGGGGCGATGCCACCCATCGCGCACCTGCGCGGGGACGAGGAAAGCACGAACCTTCGCTGGGCGCTGGAGCGCATGCGGCGGGAATTGGTGGAGCCCCAGCCGGGCGGCGTCTTGGTGGCTCAGCATCTCGCCCACCTCATGCTGGTGCAGGCCCTGCGGCTCTACCTCAAAGGCGGGGCGGGACGGCATGTCGGCTGGATCTTCGCGTTGGCCGATCCGCAGCTTTCGGCCGCGATCGGCGCCATTCACGCGGAGCCAGGCTTTCGCTGGACCCTGTCCGCCCTTGCGGGCAAGGCCGCCATGTCGCGGTCCAGCTTCGCCAGGGCCTTCAGCACGACCGTAGGCGTGTCGCCGATCGAGTACCTGACGCGGTGGCGCATGCTGCTGGCGGGGGCGCGCCTGACGGACGGACACGAGTTGGTGTCGACCATCGCACAATCGTTGGGCTACGGTTCCGACGCGGCCTTCAGTACGGCCTTCAAACGCACGATGGGATGCGCGCCAAGGGCCTACGCCCGCTTCGGGCGCCCCACCAGTTCACCCCATCCCTGGGCAACGACCGCCGTCGCTCGAGCGGCCGGGCACGGCGACGGGCCAGAACGACCGCATCCATAACGAGCGTCCGCGTCTTTTGCATCGAACGGTTTTGTCGGATCAGTTCGCCCATGATGCGATGTCCAAGACGATGCGGGTTCGCGTTGGGCGCTCCCTTATGGTGGGAACCACGCGCCGATCGGGCACGTCACTGGGAATTCAACTTCGCATTGCTCTAGAGTCGGGCGATGGCAGCACAACCACCATCACACCGTTCGACGGACGTCGGATGATCAGGACATCGAACATTTGGGAACAAGATCCAAGCGATCGAGGAGGAGGTCGGCGTTGCTTCGGCTGAAGGGAAGGGGCGGGCGGATCTTGATGCCCTGCCCACGATTGCCGCACAGTCCGACGATCACTGATTTCCGGCGCAGCCCGTTGACCAATGCCGTTGTTCGGGTCTTCCCGCCGTGGACTTCGTCGCGAATGCTCGTCGATGCAGCCAGCATCACCTAAGCTTTGCTCCTCGCCCCCACGAAAACCCCCCGACCACCCTCCGCCCAGAGATCTTGTTGGGTGCTCTAAAGCCGAGATCAAACATCGGCGAAACGCCAATCGATCCACTGTGGGATTTTCAGCCGGATAGGCCGGAAGCGGCCTTGGCATGAGCGCCTTCGGAGGCTGCACATAAGGGGGCAAGCACGGCGCTCGTTTCGTCTTTGGGCGGGGTTGGTGCGACAGTGTCAGCGAACCGCTTGTCACCGGGTGCGCCAGCCAACCCCGCCTATGGCCGAAACTCTCTCTGCCGCAACCGCCGGTCGCTTCCCCAGCCAAGGCCGGCGATCAGGCTTCGGCAGCCTTTGCCGCCATGGTGGCCTTCGCCCACCAGAGCAACTCGTCCAACGCCGTCTTGGCCGAGGCCTGGATATGCGACTCGATCGCTTCCATCGGCTGGTTGCCGCCCATCGGATGGATGGTCATGAAGTCGCCGCCGCCGATATGGACGGCCGCGTGGGTCGAGACCATCTGCAACTCGATACCGATGCCGCGCAGGTGCTCCACGGCACGCGCCGCTCCGACGCCCCCGTAGCCGATCGCCGTGAAGGGCTTGCGGATCCACTCCTTGTAGGCCTGATCCAGCGCGTTCTTCAGGACGCCCGTGATCGAGTGGTTGTACTCCGCCACCACGAAGATGTAGCCGTCGAAGCGGGCGATGGTCTCCTGCCAGCGAACGGCTTCCGGGTTCTGGCTGGGCATCCACATGTTGGAGGCCGCCTCGTCGAAGAAGGGCAGGGCGTGATCGCGAAGATCGACGAGCTCCACGTCCATGTCCCCGCGAGCTTGCGCCTGCGCGAGCATCCACTGCGCCGGCTTGTCGGCAAATCGGGTCGGACGGGTCGAGCCGATGACGATGGCGATGCGAGGCTTTGACTGCATGGTATCATCCCGTATTCTGGTTTCGATTCGTAACCAGAATACGGGAGGCGCGCGTGGGTGAACAAGAAGGCACGTGTAGGGTACGTGGTCACCCGCACGAAACCGCCGCCTGCGAGCACATCAGCCGGATGCTCGAGCGGATCAGCGACAAGTGGACGCTTCTCGTGGTGAGGGCGCTCGGAAACGGGCCGTTGCGTTTCAACGCCCTGAAGCGGGAGGTGGGCGGCGTCAGCCAGAAGATGCTGGCGTCGACCCTTCGAGGCCTCGAGGAGAACGGCTTCGTTCTGCGCACCGTGACGCAGGACATGCCGCCCATGGTCGAATACGCGCTGACGGATCTCGGTCGGGACTTCGGCAATCCTGTCCAGACCTTTGCCGATTGGGTCATCCGCAACTCCGAGCGGATCGAGGCCTCGCGCGCCGCCTATGCCGAGCGCCGGTCCGTGAGGTAGCCTCAGCTCTGCTCGCCGATCGACGGGAGGGCCGCCAAGCCGTGCCTATCCCCGCAGCCGGGAGTTCCCAGAAAGGAGGGCGGTGCAAGAGTGCCGCGGCATCTCGCGGCATGGCGTCCGCCATGCCGTCACCGTCAGCGCATGCTCTTCGATGCCGATCCGGTTCGTGGTCCGCTCCTTTCAGCTAGAGCAGGCCGTCGCCCTGATGGGCTTTCGCCCTACCAGGGAACGGTCTCGCCGTTGCGATCGAGATAGCGCAGGCCCGGCCGACCCTTCTGGGCGAGAAGGACGTCCACGACCTTCGGGATGCTCTCCTCGATCGAAAGGGGCGCATCCCCGCCGCCGAGTTCGGTGCGCACCCAGCCCGGCGCCATGAGCACCATGGGGCGCGGGTCGTCGGCATGCCGGGCGGCGAAAGAGCGCATGTACTGGTTCAGCGCGGCCTTCGAACCGCGATAGACCTCGTGGCCGCCCCGCG
This sequence comes from Aureimonas sp. AU20, assembly GCF_001442755.1. Classification (NCBI taxonomy): domain Bacteria; kingdom Pseudomonadati; phylum Pseudomonadota; class Alphaproteobacteria; order Hyphomicrobiales; family Aurantimonadaceae; genus Aureimonas; species Aureimonas sp. AU20. Next base: position 1,294,048 of record NZ_CP006367.1, read on the forward strand.
TGTTGTTGGCGACGCTGCCCTGACCCGACGACATCACGCCGATTGTGCCGTCCGCGCCGACGAGGCCGCAAAGCCCTTCCACCGCTCGCATGACGCCGAGCGCATTGGTGACCATTACGCGAACGAACTCCTCGGTCGAAACCTCGGCGATCGTCTCTTCCTGGTGGAGATTGGCGGTGCCCGCGTTCACGAACAGGATGTCGAAGCGCCGCTCGCCCAGGCGAGAGCGCAAGTCCGCGATCTGGCTGGGTTCGGTGATGTCGAGCGTTTCGACCGCGACGCGGTCGGGCCGCGCCTTTGCCAGATCCGCCAACGGGCCTGGGCGGGACGGGGTGCGAACCGTGGCGGTGACCGACCACCCGCGCTCGGCGAGTTCCGCCGCCATGGCATGGCCGAGACCGCGCGAGGCGCCGACGAGGAGGATGCTGCCGATCGGATCGTGGGAAGAGAGGATGGACATGGATGGGTCTCCTTCGTGCTGCCACCCGAAGATGAGCGTCGCGCCGGTCTTGCGCTAGACGCCATGGAGGAAAGGTATGGTTGCACCAAACGCCATGTCATGAGGGGGCGCCTATGGCCCAACCGGAGATCGACCTGAACCTTCTCACCGCGCTGGACGCGCTGTTGAGGGAAGAAAGTGTGACGGGCGCGGCCACGCGCCTCGGTCTCAGCGTCTCCGCCACCAGCCGCCTGCTCGCGCGGCTGCGCGTCGCCACCGGCGATCCGCTGCTGGTGCGCGCGGGACGGCGCCTCGTCCCGACGCCGCATGCGCTGGCTCTCCGCGCCGAGGTGCCCGAGCTCGCGCGCGACCTCCGACGGGTCCTTTCGCCCGAGCCCGCTCGGTTCGACCCGGCCGATCTTCAGCGCACTTTCGTCATCCGTGCCAATGACGGATTCGTGGACCTCTTCGCAGCGGCGCTCATCGAAGCCGCCGAACTCGCCCCGGGCGTCTGCCTGCGCTTCGCTCCGAAGCCCGACAAGGATGCCGGGGTCCTTCGCGACGGGCGGATCGACCTCGAGATCGGCGTCCTCGGTGCATCCGCCCCGGAGATGCGCTTTCAGCATCTCTTCCGCGACCGCTTCGTCGGCGTGGTTCGCGCCGGCCATCCGCTGCTGGAAGGCACCATGGACCCGCAGCGCTTCGCGGCGTGTCGCCATGTCGTGACCTCGCGAAAGGCGGCTCCTGTCGGTCCCATCGACGATGAACTGGCTAAACTGCATCTCCGGCGCAAGATCGCGGCTGTGGTTTCCTCGCACCGGGATGCGCTTGCCATCGCGGCCGGGTCGGACCTTGTCGCCTCGGTGCCGAGCCTATGCTTGTCCGACATTGGGAGCCCGCATGCCGGCTCCCGCAAGGACGTCGTGTCCTTCGCGCTTCCCGTGCCGACGCCGGGCATTGCGGTCTCGCTTCAATGGCACCCGCGAATGGACGCCGATCCGGCGCATCGATGGTTGCGCACTCTCGTCAAGACGACTTGCACCGTGGCTCCGACCATCCAATGCGATCCCGGCCCCTCCGCCGTTGGGAAGGAGCATGATCGGAGCGCGTCACGGTGAAAACACCCCGGCCGTCCAGGGATCAGCGAAAGCCGGGAGTTCCGCAGGGTTGAGGGCTAAACCTGCCGCATGCCTCCGTCCACGCAAAGTTCGGCGCCGGCGATGAAGCTGGCTTCGTCGCTGAGCAGGAAGAGCGTGGCGGACGCCACTTCGTCGGGGCGCGCCAAGCGGCCGAGCGGGATCGGGGCGATCAAGGCGGTGCGCATCTCGTCCGACAGAACCGACATCATGTCCGTATCCGTCGGTCCTGGCGCCACGACGTTGACGCGAATTCCGAGCGGAGCGAATTCGACTGTCCAGGTGCGAGCGTAGGAACGCACCGCCGCCTTGGTCGCGGAATAGGTCCCATAGGGCGAGATGCCGGCGGCATCCGCGATCGATCCCATCAGAACCACCGAGCCGCCTTTCCCCATGGCCTTCAAGGCGGCCTGCATGCCGAACACCATCCCGCGAACGTTCACCGCGAAGTGCCGGTCGAAATGCTCGGGCGTTTCGTCCGCCAGAAGGGCGGCTTCCGAAAGGCCCGCGTTCAGAACCAGTGCGTCGATCCGGCCGTGAGCGTCCCGAACATTGGCCACCACGCGCACGAGGTCGTCCGGCGCGCTTGCATCCGCCACGAGACCGCGCGTCGCGCCGCCGATCCGGGCGGCCGCGGCCTCGACCTCCTCCTTGCGGCGCCCCGTCAGAAACACGGTCGCGCCCTCCGACGCCAGCCGTTCCGAGATCGCATAGCCGATCCCCTTCGCGCCGCCGATCACCAGGGCGATCTTGTTGTCCATGCGTGCCATCGTGCTTGTCCTTGTTGAACGACGGCATCTAGATATACGACGTGTATCTGGTCGCAAGAACGCACTTTGAAGAGCCTAGATATGACTGACGATACCGAGCTGGAGATTCTGTCCCGGCAAGCGCGCTCCGACATGGCGCGCATACGCCCGGTTCTCGACCGCATCGCCGACAAGTGGACGATCATGATCCTGACGGTCCTGTGCCCCAAGCCGGCCCGGTTCAACGAGATCAAGCGACGGCTCGACGGGATCACGCACAAGGCGCTCGCCGACGCCCTGAAGCGCTTGGAGCGCAACGGGCTCGTTACGCGCACCGTCCTGCCGACCGCGCCAATCGCCGTGGAATACGCGATCACGCCGCTCGGCCACTCGCTGCGCCAGCCCTTCGAAGCGCTGTGCGCCTGGGCGCTCGCCAATGGCGAGGCGTTCGAGACCTCAGAGACCGTTTGACAGGCGGTTGGTTCGGTCCGTCGAGGCGTCGAACAGTCTCCAAGCGTTCGCTGCTGCCCGCACCCGTATTTCAGCCGCGGCGCCGCCCCGATCGCGCTTAGGTTTGGCCGATCGACGGGAACCGAGAAGCCGGCGCGGAGGCATCGCCCTACGGGCGCTGGCGCAGCGCTTCGATGAAGGCGGCGAGCACAGGCCTCATCTGCCGCCGCGACGGATAGTAGAGGTGGAAGCCTGGAAAGGGCGGCGTCCAGTCGGACAGGAGGTGAACGAGACGACCGTCCTCGAGACGGGGGGCGACCTCGTGCTCCAGGAGATAGCCGACGCCCAGACCATCGAGCGCGGCCGCCAGCATGAGCTCCGGCTCGTTGAAGGTCAGCGGGCCGGCGACACGCACGTCCAGCGCCTCGCCATCCCGCTCGAACTCCCAGGCGTAGATCGTTCCGGCACCCACCATGCGGTAATTGATGCAGCGATGCCCGATCAGGTCGCGCGGGTGCCGGATCGGCTCGCGCCCGGCGAGATAGGCGGGCGCCGCGACCACCGCCATGCGCAGGTCCGGCCCGATGCGCAGCGCGATCATGTCCTGTTCCAGCTTCTCGCCGAGCCGGATGCCGGCGTCGAGGCGATCGGCAACGATGTCGCGATAGCGATAGTCGATCAGGACTTCAACGACGGCATCGGGATGGCGGGCGATGAAGGCGGGCAGGATCGGCCGGATCGCCGCCTCATAGGCCTGCCGCGTCGCCGTGATGCGCAGCGTTCCCGAAACGCGGTCCTGGCCGCTCTCCAGCACCTCGAGCACGCCCTCGATCGAGGCCAGCGCAGGCTCCAGTTCCGCGAGAAGCGTCAAGCCGTCCTCGGTGGCGGAGACGCTGCGGCTGGTGCGCTGGAGCAGCCGGTATCCCAGACGTGCCTCCAGGCGACGGATCGTATGGCTGAGATTGGAGGTCGATGTGCCCAGTGCGGCGGCGGCGCGGGTGAAGCTGCCGACACGGGCCACAGCCGCGAACGCGGCCAAATCGTCGAGGCTGGCCTTCGGCATCGTGCGATCTCGTTCAACGACCCCTTCGATGGGAACGGTCTAATCGAACGCTGCGGGATACGCCATCTCCCAGGCTTCGCCAACGATCCCAGGGAGACCTATCATGCTGAACAAGGATGCCGTCTGGTTCATCACCGGCGCTTCACGCGGCCTCGGCCGCGCACTGGCCGAAGAAGCGCTCGCTGCGGGATACCGCGTGGCGGTGGCGGCGCGCCGTCCGGCCGATTTGGACGATCTCGTCGCATCGGCGGGCGACCGGGCGCTGGCCCTCCCGCTCGACGTGACCGACAGGGCCGAGGGCAGGGCCGCCGTCGCGAAGGCCATCGACCGGTTCGGCCGCATCGACGTTCTCGTCAACAATGCCGGCTACGGCTATCTCGGCGCGATCGAAGAGGGAGAAGACGAGGAGGTGCGGGCGCTGTTCGACACCAATCTCTTCGCGCCCATCGACCTCATCAAGGCCGTGCTGCCCGACATGAGGGCGCGCCGCAGCGGCCACGTGGTCAATGTCAGCTCGATCGGAGGAATGGTGACCTATCCCGGCGTCGGATACTACAACGCGGCGAAGTTCGCCGTGGAGGCCATGTCCGGCGCGCTGGCGCAGGAGCTTGCGCCGCTGGGGATCGGCGTCACGGTGGTCGCGCCGGGCGCCTTCCGCACCGGCTTCCGGGGGCCCGACTCGCTCCGCCAGTCCGCCACGGTGATTGACGACTATGCCGAGACGGCGGGCAGGGCCCGCGCGGGAACGCAGGCCGGCCACGGCAAGCAGAACGGCGATCCGGTTCGCGGCGCTCGCGCGATCATCCAGGCCCTCGAAGCCGATCGTCCGCCCGTCCATCTTCTGATCGGCGGCGACGCGCTGGACCAACTCCGCACCAAGCTCGGCGACATGCGTGAGCAGACCGACGCCTGGGAAGCGCTGACGCGCAGCACCGATTTCCCCGCTGAGGTCACCGACACGGCCCGCTGACGCCGGCGAGGCGCGTGGGCCATGCCCGTCAGGGCACCGCGTGCTCCCACTCGGCATAGGCGCCGATAAGACGGGGAAACTCGTCCGGATCGGGAAAACGCTCGAAGCGGTGGGGCGCGACGGGGCCGACGAAGGGAAGCTTTTCAGAGGTGAAGCTTTCCACGAAGGGCGCGAAGAGAGCGGCGTCGGCGAACAGGCTCGATCGCACCACGACGATGTCGCCGAGGCCGGGCGGACGAGTGAGGACCCAGCTCGCGCAGCGCGGGCACCCCTCGTGGCCCGCCTTGGGATCGGCGCCGATCGATCGGGTCTCGCCCGCTTCCATGGCGATCGCGACCGAGGGATAGATCGCACCCAGCGAATAGGGGCCGCCGGTCATCCGCCGGCAGCCCTCGCAATGGCAGGCCCCGGTGGCAAGAGGGCGGCCACGGGCGCGAAGGCGAACGAAGCCGCAGCGGCAGGCGGCGAGGTGGTCGGTGTCCGTCGTCATGGCCTCGCTTCTCACCGGAGATTTCGTTCCAGATGTGGCACGGGCGTCTCCCGTGCCAAGATCACTCGACGTCGCGTATGTCGAAGCGACTGACCTTGTCGCCGGTGAAATGGAAGAGATGGCCGACCGTCTTGTCCTTCAGCCCCTTAGCCTCGACCGGATGGCCCTCCAAGTCACGAATGGTCTGACGGACCTCGACGAGCACGGACCCGTCTTCGACCTGCTGGAAGCGCAGGGGCTCGACATGCGGATCAATGAGCGACCATTGCCGCGTCCAGTACGCCCGAAGGCCGTCATGCCCCTCGACGTAACCGCCGTCCATGCCGTTCGCCCAGGCGACATCGTCGGCGAGCATGCCCACGACACCGTCGATGTCCCGGGCGTTGAAGCGTTCATACAGGCGCTGAAGGGTTTCGACGCTTTGGGACATGTCGGTTGCCTGTGCTGGGGTGCCGAAGAGAAGAAACGCCGCGACGACGATGGCGGCCGACGAGGCGTAAACCGACCTTGTCATCGCGTTATGCCCTCTTCATATATAGGAACCTATGATCTAAAATAGGCTCCTATGCAAGATCGAAATCGAACGTCCGACGTCCTCGCAACCCCCGGACATCTCGTCAGCTTGGCGGCACGAGCGTTTGCTCGTCTCAGCGAGGCGCGTTTGAAGCCGCTCGGCTTCGGTGTCGGCACTCTGCCGGTTCTGGTCGCGCTGGATGAGGGGCACGCCGAGACCCAGCGCGATTTGGCCCGCTTCGCCCGGATCGAGCAGCCGTCCATGGCGCAGATGCTGGCGCGGATGGAGCGGGACGGGCTGATCCGGCGGACGCCCGACCCCAACGACGCTCGCTCCAGCCGCATCGCCCTGACCGACATCGCCCGCTCCCGTCTGCCGGAGGCCTGCGCGACCCTTTTCCAGGGCAACCGCGAGGCGCTCGACGGCTTCTCCGCTGCGGAAGCCGGCCAGCTTGTCACTCTTCTCGGGCGCCTGATCGAGAATCTCGACCGGTTGGCGATGGACGACCGCGTGCCCCGACAGGCGCCCTGAGAAGCGGCGCTTTCGGTTCGACGGAGACCGAACGAAGATGGGCGGACCCGGAGCTTCGTAGGCTTCGATGTCGGGCAGGCGCTTCGACGGGCGCATTGCCCTGCGATCAGCGTGAAAAGCGAGGTGTGATGAAATGGCGTATCGAAGAAAGTGCCAGGTAACTGGAGTGCCCAATGGCATTCGAGAATGGCGCGCCGGTCAGAACAAAACTGCGAACACTTATGTGATTGAGATTGCGAGGTGATTCTTGATCACCGTCCCCGTCACCGACGGAGCGTTCATAGCGATACGCTGCGTCAAGCGGTGAACTCCGAACGCTAGCTGGGAGGAGTTTTTAGCAAGCCCGTCCGAGCAAGTTGCTGGGTGAAATGCTGAGTCGGCAGGCCGTAACTGACGACGACGATGTCAAGATCACGCTCGCCGACAATCCGAACTGCCCGAACGAGCGCGTCATCGATCCATTCGTCGGCATTGCCGAAGGCGCCGCCTCCGAGACGCGTGAGCAGAATTCGGTCCGATGCGCCGCGCTCGGCATTCAAAACGCCGGCAAGAAGGGTTGCTTCGTAGGCCGCCTCCAAAACGAGACGTGCGAACGATGTCCAATGCGCCTTTGGCAGCCGGCAGTAGGCAACTGGCAAGGCCGAGCAGAAGATTTGACTGACGGTCTGCCCAGGCAGAGGTCCGTCCGTCACCTCTACGTCCTGGTGCAGGCCGAACTGCATAAGACCACGTAACGCGTCCCGTTCATCCTCGTCGAGAGTTTCGAGAAGGTCTGATAGAGCCGCCAGCCCACTTTCGGTCGGCAGAGCATATCCATTCTGCATACGCCAGAGGTCTTCGACGATCCAGTTCAGACGCTGCGCCAGTTCGCGGCCCAGATCGGCAAGTCCGTCGAGCTGACGGTCGGCCGTTTGTCCGATGCCGTCGGCAACCGGAGCGAAATAGTTTCGGTAGATCGTTGCGGCTCCGGCCGCGATTGCGCAGGCGGGGCCTTGTGTTCGATCGTAAGCGTATCGGGTGACCCCGTCCTCCGGCGTGACATCCGGTCCGACCATTTCGAGCATGTTGAACTGCGACGCGACCTGAAACAGCGCCCCTTGGTTTCCCTCGTGGCCATGCAGAGCTCGGACGTCGCCTTGGACGATGGAAAGGCGGGATCGTCCCGCTCGGTGGACTCGGTTCGCTTCGATCCGCAGTTCAGAAAGGGACGGAAGCGTCAGACGGCCAACACCGTAGCTCCAGTCCGTTCCGTTAACGGAGAGTCGACCGTCAACAGCAGAGAGCCGCGCTTGCGTTTCGGCGTAGGTACTCTCCCGAAAATGCGTCAGTCGCTCGAACCAGTCCATTCTGCGCTTCTCCGTTTTCCTGTGCGAACGAAAATCTACTGGCTAGTTTCCCTTCCAGCGACCCGCCAATCTTGTTGTTTCAGACAGGGGCGTCAGTTTTTGTCGCCTCGCCGTGCGACGGACGCCGACAGATTTTTAGAGACCGAAACAACATGAACACGACGAGCTTCGAGCAGAGTCATTCGCCGGCTCCATTGCGCTGGCCAACACGCCACGAGCGGACGGCATGCGCTTTCATGGCGCAGCCGGAAAATCGGAGCGTTGATGGTCCTCAACAAGAGCCCGCAGAGCGGCCGGTTCGACGACCTCGACCTTGTCGCCCCACTGGTAGAGGAACCAAGCCATCTCAAGGTGACCAGCAGCGTGGAAGCGAACAGTCAGCGATCCGTCGGCGCTCTCCTCGATAGTTTGATCCGGGTGAAATCGGAAGCCACGCGCGTTCGCGGCTACGTCCGGCAGGAAGCGCCAGACGACCTCTCCATACTCATCCTTGTTCTGGAACACGCCGAACGCACGCTTGGCGTGATCAGCGAGTGAGAACTCCTGGGGCACATGTGAGCGCGCGGACATCATTTCCACGTTCGCCATCCGGTCGAGGCGCCAGAGGCTCGGCTCGCCTTCCATTCTCTTCGCAGTAAGCGCCACGAGGTAGGTCCGATGGCCTGTGATGAGGCCATAGGGGTGGACGACCTGACGCTTGACGCCGCCGGTGCCGCGATAGTCGAAGCCAACTTGCTTCATGGCGAGGAGCGCATCACTAATGGGTTCGATGACGGCCCGGTCCTGAAGCGGCCGAGGTCCTGGACGGGCAGCGAGGTGGTAGCTCTGCAGCATCGCCTCGATGTCGGTTTCCGCTCGTGACCTCATCTTGTCCGGCAATAGCATGCGGACCACTGCCAGAACCTTCTCCAGCCGTTCGACATCGCCTGGGTCTCCAACCGTCCTCGCGGAGGTGACGCTGCGCTCGAGCGCAGCGACATCGCGGGCGCCGATCGCCGATAAATCCCTAATGCGGCCGCGCCGAAGCCAGACCGTTTTTCCCTCCGGTTCGGTCCTGTCCTCGTAAGCGTCCGGGAAAAGAGCCTGCAGTTCGCTCAAGATACGCTGCGTGCGCCGTCTCGCTGCTTCCGTTCCCCCGCCCCAGCGTTGGTCGATCTCCGAGAGCGTCATGCCGCTGTGGCGGGCTGACAGGTCAAGGGCGAGACGGAGCAGTTCGCCAGCCTTGGCATAGCTCATGAAGGTGTCCCCCGTCCTTCAGTGATGGGACGACCATTTTCGTCGCCCCTATCCTCTATCTCTCCACTGGCGGACAATTCAGTCGGAGACAAGGTATGGAAGGGCTCTACACCAGCGGTCACGCGGCAGCACGCATGAACCAGCGGGGTATTCGCGAGGAGACCATCGAGACCCTCCTGAGCTTTGGCGAGCGAAAGCGATCGCATGGCGCCGACCTTTACTTCATGGACCGGACCGCCCGCCGGCGGGCTCGCGACGAGCTCGGCGCCAAGGTTTTTGCCCGGATCGAGAAGAGTCTCGATGCCTACGTCGTCGTCGGCGACGACGGGACGCTTGTCACTGTGGCCAAGCGCCTGCGTCGCCTACGCGACTGAGCGCATCCTCTAACCGGCGTTCCCACCACCTTAGACGGAGATTCCATGCCGCTCAGACGTCATCGTGCCCGACGTTCATTCGCTGCTTCCCTTGGCGGATTCGTCGATCTGCCGTTCGGTGCGTACGAGAAGCATGTACTGCGGAGCTATGCGCTGACGGTCTTGCGGCCCGGTCGGGGCAAGACCAAGCTCGAGATCACCGACGAGCTGATCGAATGGTACAAGTCGCACCGTCGCCTTCTCGGCTTCCGCGTGGGCCCGATCGATACCTGGATCCGGGAGGCCGAAAGCGCTCGACGTTCAAGCTTTGGCAACACCTTGCGCTTCACTCCGAGCAACCTGCCAGAACTCACGGAGGCAACGCCCAAGGTATCGGCGTTCCAGTCCCGCGTCGACTGGATCGGTCGAACGCTTATCTTGGAGCCCGCCGAAGTCTCTCTTCTGGGCGCCGTAGCGCGGCTGACGCAGGTTCCGAGGTTCCGTGAACTGATCGGCGCTGCGTCCGGATGCATGCGCGATGATGACGAGGTGCCGATCAAGAATGCCGCGCACATGGCGGGGTTGTCGGAGCGCGACACACAACTCCTCGGTGCCTGCCGGACAGCGCTTTTCCAACTCGGTCTCCTTGAGGACCGAGGCGGCTTCGACGTTGCTCTCTCTGCGCCCGTCGCGGCGATCCTTGCGAGCCGCACGACCAGCGAGGAGGCGATGAGACGCTCGCTTTTCGGCGAACTTACCCCGTCCAGCCTCAACATGTCGGACTTCAACCATCTGGGCTCCGCGCGAGAACTTTTTCTCTCCTTGCTCGACGGCGCCGTTCAGAAGCAGGTGTCGGGAGCGAGCTTTCTCTTCCATGGCGAACCGGGTACAGGAAAGACTGAATTCGCCCGTGCGGTCGCTGCCGAACTCGAGGCGCAGGTCGTCTTCATCGGCGAGGTGGGTTCCGATCGGCGCGGACCTCATCGGATGGCTGAGCCGACGCGAGCAGACCGTCTTGCCCATCTCTCCTTCGCCTCGGCTCTCGCCAAGCGTGCAGGGCGAACCATTCTTGTGATCGACGAAGCCGACGATATTTTCACCGGAGTCGATGACGAGGAGCATTCGAATCGGACCGGTTCGAAGGTCTTCATGAATCGTGTGGTCGAGACCTGTCCGGTCCCGATGATCTGGATCACCAACCATCCCGGCCGCATGGGACCAGCGGTGCTACGCCGCATGCTGACGGCCGTGGAGTTCCGCGAGGCGGACATGACGACGCGCCGGCGAATCGTCGAGCGTCACGCCCGGGCTCATGAGATCGCTTTCGCGGATCATGACATCGCCGCGCTCGCCGCTCTTCCGGCGTCACCTGCGCTGCTGCAAGCCGGCATCCGTGCAGCGTCTCTTGTGGGGAATAGCGGAGCGGCTTCTGGGGAAGCGGCCGTTGCTGTCACGCGTTCGCTCCTGCGGGTCGCCGGTCGCGACAGGCCCGCGCTCGCCATTCCCGGACCAATCGGGTTCGATGCCTCACTGACGAACGCGGACCAAGACCTTCCCGAGATCGAAAGGAGGGTCGTTCTGGTCGGACCCGGCGCGCTTTCGTTCCTATTCTCGGGCCTTCCCGGCACTGGAAAGAGCGCGTTTGCACGTCATCTCGCGGCGCGCCTCGGAATGGAGATTCTGGAGAAGCGCGCCTCCGACCTTCTCGGCATGTTTGTCGGGGAAAGCGAGAAGCAGATCGCGGACGCGTTCCGCGAGGCCGCCGACACCAGGTGCTTTCTGATCTTCGACGAGGCGGACTCGCTCTTGAGCGACCGCGCCGGCGCGCGGCACGGCTGGGAGGTCAGCCAAGTCAACGAGATGCTGACCTGGATGGAAAGCCATCCGCTGCCCTTCGCCGCGACCACCAACCTTGCGGCCCGCCTCGATCCTGCGGTTCAACGCCGCTTCCTGTTCAAGGTTCGGTTCGAGGCGATGACACCCGCCCAGATCGCCTCGACCTTCGCGCGCATTTTTGGAGCTCCGGCTCCCGCCGCTGTGGAGAGACTGCATCCCCTGACGCAGGGCGACTTTTCAATCGTCGCGCGTAAGGCCAGGGTCATGCGCGAGGGGTGCCCGGCGCTGATTGGTAAAATGCTGGCCAGCGAAGTCGAGGCCAAGTACGTCGGCTGTAGCCGCATCGGGTTTTAGGGGGGAACGGCATGACAATTTGGCGGCTTCACTTGCGTCCATGGGACCTCGATCCACGCGGAGTCGTGGAACACTGCGTCGAGAACCGGATCCTCGGCGTTGGATACCGCGGGGAGGGTCTGGTAGAATTGAAGGATGAGTCGACGGAAGACTATCTCAAGCGCCACATCGCCGACCATGACGGGAAAAAGCACTCCTCCGTCCACCTTATGATGCGCGAGGTTCGAGAGGGTGACTTCATCTGGACGCGTGACGAGAAGGGAGCTTTTCTTCTCGCTCAGGTAACGGGCTCACCTCATCGCAGATATGGCGATTGGGCAGAACTGCAGGATATGTTTCACGTTGCGCCGGTTCGTTTTGCCGTCGAGGGCAGCGGTAGGCTCGATGACGTCGAAGTTCCCGGCAAGGTGAAAGCAGCCTTCGGATCCCGCGGTCAGTCCCTGTGTCGTATATGGGAGCCGTTCGTTTCGGACTATACCTCTTGGCTGTTCGCATCGAAAACAGGCGGCGTCCAAGTTGCTCGTCCGAAGGGTAGGCTCGTCAACACGCTGAGTGCTTTTGAGCTTGAAGACCTCGTGCTCCTTTTTCTTCAGGAGCAGGGCTGGCGGGTCGTCTTGAGCAGCCATTCGCCCAACACGCCTCGTTACGAATGCAATCTCATTCGCGCCGACGGCCGAACGGCCGGCGTTCAAGTCAAGAATGGTGATACCATTCTGCCGGCCGCGCAGTATGCGTCGGATAAGCAGGTCGATACCGTTCTGCTCTTCGCCGCTTCGGAAAATTATGGAGAGGGCCCGCTGCCGCCCAATGTGCAGATTATTTCGGAGGCCGACCTCCTCGCTTTCACGCAGACTAAGCCCAACCTTCTGCCAGGCCCGATCGCAGTCTGGTCCACGCTGGAAGCACCGAAATGAACACAACTGGCGAAGTCTGGAGTTCGGAATTACGGGAGCAGACACGCAAGGCAGTCGAGGATTTCGATTTCGCGTTCCTTGGGGATTCGGTCGCGTTCAAGAATGTCGACGGGCGTTTCGGAGCGATTACGGTCAGCGATCTGCTCGGCGAGCAGTTCAAACTCACCGTCCGGCGCTCAGGAGACATCGAGACGTTTGCCGACGCGCAACAACTCATCGATGCAGGCTGGGCCATTGACTGACCGACCCCATCGCCTGTCACCAACGCTAGCCTCGGACGTTCGCCCTGGATCGGCTACGCCGATTTCCTCGTCCGGATCAACGAGCCGAGCGCGCGCTGGGCCTGGTCTTGCGAGCCGTGGGATGCGAAGCTCTCGCGTTCGGCCAAGCCGGAGCAGCTTCTTTAGATCGCGCTCTACGCCGACATGTTGGAGGACGCGCAGGGTCGCGTGGCCGAGCGGGGCGATCTTATGCTCGGTACAGGTTCGGGGGCGGAGCCCTACGCCATCGAGAGTTTCGATCTCGCACACGTTCGCCATTACGTCCGGCGAGCGGCAGGGCGCCTCAAAGCCTTTTCGTCAGCCCCTTTTCCCATCTTCACCCCCGAAGTTCAGAGACGTCGTCATGTTGTAGGAGGGAAGGTGTTTGACACGCGCGATCGGAACCGTCGCCGGCGGCTCCTTCCATCCGCATCGTCTGGTTGCTGTCGAACCCTGAACGAGATATCGCGGTGATTGGGATCGGCCACGATCACTCGGACGAAGCCCATCCGGTCGCCTCGTTCCTCCGATACGTGCAAGACGAGGAGGAGTTGAAGGCGATCGCGGCGGAGGGCAAGGCGTCCTAGGCCGCCCAAGCAGACACTTCCCCACCACACGAACCAGCGTTCACCTTAGGCCTGGCTGGGCCGAACCCCGGCAGAGCAGTGACAGCTTGTGAAGCCAGCCCTCGTATTGCATCCTTACGGTGTGGAAGAACAGTTTCGATATGACAATTTCCAGCACTTCAATGACAGGCCGATCGCTCATCAATGTTAGGCATATGGAAGCTGTGGATCAACGCCTTCGCCCGCATCGACCGGCTTACCGGGGAGGAGAGCCGCGCCTCACAGCTCTTTGCCCGTTTTGAAGAGCGCCTTCTTGCCAAGTTTTCTTTAGCGATCTCATTCCGCCGGGACAGCAACGGCGAACCCGCCGCCACCCTCCTCACCCGCATTCGCACCAAACAAGCCGTCAAGACTTATCGAACGCGGTCGCCGAAAGAAATCAAATTATGAGCGAACACAATCAAAGTGCCGAAGCTCACGTCGAAGAGGATCTCGATCGCGATCGCGTTCTTGCGATGGCCGTGCTCGACTATTTCAATGCGGCTACGGCAACTGCGGAGAGACTTCTCACGTCGGACCGTGCGGTCGGGACAGCGGTATTCGCGAATGTCCATACACTCAACCGCGAGAAGGCACTGGAGAACCTCGGCAATGTTTCCTCTGAGAAGCGCACGGCGCTCGCCGAGCAGATGAGGGAGCCTGCAATCGCACGGCTTATCACTGTCGACGAGAAGGGTAATAAGGAAGAACTCTTCATCTTCCGCGGAACGCCACATGCCGACAACATTGGTCATCGTGTCGCCAGTTATCGCTCCGTCTTTGGACGACTCGCCGCGCTCGATGTCGGAGACGAAGTTGAGCTTAAGGTCAAGCAGCGCGGCGAAAGCCAGACTCGCTACTTCGAGTCGCTCGAGAAGGCTGAGCTGCATCCTTGGAAACAGAACGGGGAATGGGATTCTAAGGATTCGGTCGTCTACAGAGTCGATGAGCGACCGTTTACCATCGTGTCGCTTCTTGACTTGCTGCGAGAGGTTGGCGTTCCCGCAGACGAGCTGGACGCGCTGGACGCGATCCTTCGCGAAGGTGCGGCATCGGACAACATCATCTCCGGGTTGCGCCGATTGGTCGTCAGCAAGATGGCGCTTCGCGACCGGCCGCTGCTCGACAAACTGCAGGATGAAATTTTCCGCCTTCCGATTCAGACCCGGATCGCATTGCTCGGACCTCCAGGCAGTGGAAAGACGACGACGCTCATCAAGCGGTTGGGTCTGAAGCTCGATACGGCCTATCTGGAAGAGGATGAGCAGCAACTGATCCAGCAGTCAGATGTCGGTCTTGCAGGACACACCAGCAGTTGGATGATGTTCACCCCCACCGAGCTGTTGAAGCTCTATGTCAAGGAAGCCTTCGCTAAAGAGGGTGTTCCAGCACCCGAGTCCCGTATGAAGACTTGGGACGATTACAGACGCACGATCGCACGGAGCAGTCTCGGCATACTGCGGAGCGGCGCATCGACTGCAGGCTCCGTTTTACGTTCGGACTTGCCGTCGCTGAACGCTGAGGCCATGGACGATGCCATCGCGTGGTATGAGGATTTCGATTTCTGGCAGCAGGTGGCGTTCTGGGAGGATCTAGAAGCCGCCGCGAAAGCGATTATGAGCTCGCCAAACCTACGGGATCAGAAGGTTGTAAGCCGCATCGCTCGATTCTTGCGGGGGAGCTCTCGCTCGCCATCGTTGCGCACGCTCGTGTCGCTGCAGCAACTCTCCGGCGATCTCGAACCTATCCTTCGCGACATCAACAGCGAGATCAATGAAACGCTAAGGCGGTCGTTTACACGTTATGTCGGTCCTGCCGTTCCCGCTCTCGACGAACTTGCGGCTTTTCTCGATACAGTCAAAAGCGATAGCAGCGATGAGAATGATGAGGTCGACATCGATGAAGACGAGGAGATTGATGTTGCTCCATCGCGCGATCGCCGCAACCAGGCGTTCGATGCCTATTTAAAGGCTATGCGGACGATCGCTCGCGCGTCCATCCGAGGTCGTAAGCCGGGGGCGAACACGAGAGCGGGCCGGATCTTGAACTGGCTCGGTGACCGAGTGCCGCCGCGAGATGAGATGCAGAAGCTTGGACAGCAGATGAACGAGCAGATTGCGATCCGGCGGTTTCGTAATCCCACTCGTCGCTACATTACGCAGATGAAGACTCGCTATAGGGGCTTCCGTTTGGCGAGGCGTACCGAAGGAAGATGGTATGCTGTCGATGGGTACCAAAACCACGAGCTCGCACCGTCCGAAGTCGACATCATCATCTTAGCGATGCTAAGAAGCGCCGGTGAGCTACTGGCGCAACCTGCCATCGCTAGCAGGCTCGACGATGACGGATTCGAGATGCTGCTTACGATGCAAGGGCTTCGCGTCAATCAGGTCGTGGTGGACGAGGCTACAGATTTTTCGCCGATTCAGCTGGCTTGCATGCGGTCACTTGTCGACGACGCCATAGGTGGTTTTGTCGCTTCTGGTGACTTCAATCAACGAATTACCAGCTGGGGAAGTCGCTCGGTCGAGCAGTTGCAATGGGCCGTTCCGGGCCTTCAGATGCGACCGATTCGCATAACCTATCGGCACAGCCGGCAGTTGAACGAACTTGCCCGTTCGCTAGCCAAGCTGTCCGGCGCTGTCGATACATCGGCCGAGCTGCCGCCGAATGTCGATAACGAGGGTGTAGCCCCCGTTTTGGGATTAGGCCTAGAGGATGCAGCGGAAATTGACTGGCTCGTGGTGAGAATAGGAGAGATCGAAGACCTTACCGGAGCGCTCCCCTCGATTGCCGTCCTCGTGGACTGCGAAGGTGAGGTTCAGCCGATGGCAGCGGCGCTAAATGGCGCTTTGCTAGACCGCAACATAAAGTGCGTTGCCTGCCCGAATGGGCTCGTAGTAGGCCAAGATAACGACGTGCGCGTATTTAGCGTAGAGCATATCAAGGGCTTGGAGTTCGAGGCAGTATTTTTCTCAAAAATCGATAGGCTTGCGAGCGCTTACCCCGGCGTTTTTGACAAACATCTATACGTAGGAGCAACTCGAGCTGCCATGTATCTAGGGATAACTTGTGAAAATGCAGAACTTCCGACCAAGCTCAGCTCGCTGAATTTAGACTTGTTTAAGGGGGATTGGAGGCATTAACGCTATGCACTTAAGCGCTAATGCAGGCAAAGAAAACGGAGGCGTGAACACCGCCGGCCGGTCGCTATCCCGCCAGAGGAGCTCAACGGTATATCTCTACAACCGAGATCCCGTCAGCTCCCCGCTTTAGAATGAACGCCTTTTGTGCGCCCGAAAACTGTGATGCCTTCATCGTCCTCTACTCCTCCCGGCCGAGGAAGCTACCGCGGAAAACTTTGGGTCAAATCAATACAATTTCGTGAGAGCAGATCACCTCGCCTTGTGCCATGCCCTTCGATCTGAATTGCCGTTGGTTCATAAACTTCCGAAAGAACCCTTCCGGTTTCATTGTTAAACGACGTAGACAAGACCGTAAGCAGGGGCATTGGAGTTACGGAGACACCTCTCCTAATCTGAGGTAGGTCACTTCGAAACCCTTCACCTGCCGGTATGCCTGAAGGCGGTTTGGCAGGCTAAAGGCGTCGTTCATCTCGAACTTTTGGAAAATGTCGAGACCGCGATCGAGACTAATCTTCCAGCCCGTGTCGCTGTTGATGTGCCGCGCGTGAATGGTGTTGGTCCCGTCGAACTCCCAGGAGAAGGTGATGCCAGCGGCTGCGCCGGCGGCCTCCACGGCTATTAGATTGGACTGCTGCTTTTCCGGATAGGTGTCGTCAAGGCAGGTCACTAGGTGAATAGCGACCTCGTCCTCGGGTGCCTTGCGCAGGGCGATCATCTCGACGAACTCCATCACGTTCCTGACCTGATGGAACATGCGGATGTACGGATCGGTGATAACGATCTTTTTTGCGCCCTCGACCCAGGGCCAGAAAAGATCCGCGAATGTCACCCCCTTTTGATTTTCGCTGAACACTCGATGCCCGTCGCGCGGGGCGGCCGGCGCAGCCTTGCCGACAAACACAGGTGACGCGATCGATGTCTCAGGCGCAATAGTCGCGGGGGACGCCCTTTCCGAGGGAGTCGGCTCGTCGTGCGCTGGGGCGCGCTTGTGATAGTGATCCGGGTATTCCGTTTCCTCCAGCGTCGTCACGCTAATTTTTCGGCCGTCACGGGCGGTGAACGAGAAATCCGTGTCCGGGTAGGTGCTGTCGATCCGGAGGAGCTGGTCTTTAACCCGCTTCCGGCCCTCCATGGCGAGATGTAGGATCTCTTCGACCTCGGCCTCGCTCGCGCCATCTGCTGGAAACAGCAGCTTCATAATGCCCGAAAAGGTCTTGTTCACCCCGTCGCGGTCGCGCGTTGAGATATCTGAGGAAAGGCTGAACAGATCTCCATAGCGGTTGGAATAGTCGTCGTTACGCATATGGCGCAGGATTTCGGCAAGGTAATCGACGACAAATCCGTAGCCGGTGGCGAACATTTCACCGCGGATGACATCGATCTCCCAGCCCGGCACATAAGTGTGGAGGCGATCGATGAACGCGGAGTCGTAATACTTATCCGGCAGCTCCTCGAACAGGTCACTGTGCTTCAGCATGTAGGGTACGGTGTGCTTGGTGTTCCCCACAAAGACCATGGATGCCTCAGCCCCGAGCGTCTCGACACCCCGGGAGAAGCTCTTGTTGGCCATGTAGTTTTTCATGATGTCGACAAGCGCCTTATCGACACGCTTCTGCCGGCCCGCGAACTCGTCGAAGGCGACGACATCCCAGTAACCGACCAAGCCGATCTTGCCTGAGCTGTTATTGACGAACAGCTTGGGCACTGTCACCTCGCCGCCGGAAATCAAGATCCCGTGCGGAGAAAACTCTGAGAAAATGTGCGACTTGCCCGTCCCCTTTGGGCCAAGCTCAATAAGGTTGTAGTTGCGCTCGACGAATGGAACGAGGCGCATCAGCTGCAACAGCTTGCTGCGGCGCCCGAACATCTCGGGATCGAATCCCACTGTTTGGAACAGCAGGTCGATCCACTCGTCCGTCGTGAATCCGGCCCGCGCCTGAAGATAAGTGTCGTAATCGAATTTGGAGAGCTGGATTGGTTTGATGCTGCCGAGAACCCAGGGCGCGACGTTCTTGTCCTCACTGTGCTCGTACTCGACATCGGCAATGCACCAGATGCCGCTGACGAGCAGCTTGGGATGGGTCTTCACCGTCCCGGAATCGATGATCACCTTCTTGATGCCGAGGTTGGAGAAGGTGGCCTCGTAAACATCCCTATCGGTGTTTAAATCGACACTGATCTTGTCGATCACCTTCCACCGGCCCTTCTCTCGGATGTTCGATCGGATCAGGCCCGCCTCGTTGCGATGAACGTAGTGCTTGCGCAGGATTTCCTTGACCGTCTCGATCCCCGACTGAATCGAGGCGTCGTCATTGGTGGCGCAATATTGGCCGAGCAGGAACTCCAGCACATAAGAAGGGACGATGGCGTTGCCCTTTACGGCCTTAACCAGGTCCTTGCGCACTACAAGTCCGGGGAAGCGTTCGTTTATCTTGTCGTCCAGCGCATTCATCGCTCTTCCCTTCAGAAGTCGAAATCGTTCGAGAAGCTGCGCTTCAGCCGATAGCGAGCAGTGCGGTACTCCCGGAAGTGAGACGTCTCGCCATGTCGCTCTTCGAGTTTCAGGATCACCTCGTGATTGTTGAACGCGTCGGCTTGACGCGACAGCAGGAACCGAACCAGAATTTCGCGCTCGCGGGGATTGTCGGAGCGGAAATCGAAGACCAAGTCATGGCGATCGGAAATCAGCTCGCCTGATTGGGCGTAGATGCCGGCTCGCAGCTGGCGCGACTGAGCTTTCTCGGTCACCGCAGTCGCTTGATAGAAGCGCACCGAGATTTGGCTCGAGGTGATCATCTGGTTCGAGCTGCCAATGATTTCGACCTCGACCGCCGAAGTGTCGCTCTGACGCTTCTTGTTGATTTTGACCACCGGGACGACGAGCTCCTGTAGCGTCGCCCCGCCATGGACGAACCGGCTCCCCGAACCTTGCCTGCGCAGCCGGTTGATCGATTTGGGGATCAGCATTTCCACCGAGCCCTGAAGATTGGCCTGCGCAGGCGTGAAGCGCCGCAGGCCATGATTGGCCTTCAAGCCATGCCCCAGGATGAACCGGCGATCCCGATACAGGATCGTGTCGCCCTCCACCTGGGCGGAGGAGAAGTCGCTCTCCTCGATCGGCCTATGCTGATAGATGAAGCCGTGGTCGGCAGTGACGATCATGTTGCCGGCATTGGCGCCGTTGAGCTTTTTCATCAGCCGCACGATCTCTTCGATCGTGTCCTCCGCAGCCTCGAAAACCCGCTCCTCCGAAACCTGCTTGTCGCCGATTGCGTCGATCAGGTTGTGATAGACAAAGATGACGTCGTGGTCCCGGACGAGCGCTCGCGCTTGATCCTTGTCCAAGCCCATCAGCTCCTCGGCTTTCAAGGCCGTGGTCCTGTCACTTGGGCGACCTTTCGCCAGGATCTTTTTCCGGTTCTCCAGTCCCTGTGAGCTCTGGCCATCTACCAGGACGGTGGCGGTGTCATTATCGGCGATTTGCAGGTCGCCGTTGGGCAGGAGCGAAGCCATGCCGAGCTGGGTGTAGCTTGGCAGACTGCCAAACACTGGCTGGATAACCGCCTCGTAGCGGTCAAGGCTCCGAATACGTCCGAGGAGCTCCTCGGCAACTTCGTAGCGGAGTGCGTCGGAGATGATGACGCAAATCTTCTGATCACGACGCCGAAACTCACCAACATGCTCGCGATAGAAGCTCCGCTGTGCCGGGATAGGTGCGGCTGACCAGGTTTCTGCCACGTCCACATGGGTCTGCCACGCCTCGTTGAGGCGCAGCAGATAACTGTTCACGTAATGGTTCTCGACCTGCTCTGAGAGTTCGCGCGTCAAAGTCGCTTGCCCGGACTTTTGCATGTGCCAGATGAATTTCCGGTAGAGCTGGTCGATCCTGAACCAGCTCTTTGCATAGCGCTGCACGCCCTCAGCCAGGCTGGTCATGCCGAGTGCTACCTGCGCCATAGCCTGCTGGAATTCGGCGGCGAAACCGATCGCCTCATAGAGATCGCGATAGGCGCCGTACCAGTGGCTTTGCCGCCGTTGGCGAACCCAGCTCAGCACGTCAGCCTGGGCAACCGTCTGGGCGCTGACCTCATGAACTAACGCACGGATAATCGCTCGATCGACCTCCTCGAAATAGTCGATCTCGATCAACGTGCGGAAATCGCGTTTGGCCAGATCCTCGGCGATGCCCAAGGCCTCGGCATAATCGGCCGACAGCTTGGCAAAGACCTCCTCGGCATTCCGGTTGTTTTTCCACCGTCGGAAAAACACCAGCGCCTCCGGCGTCAGGATCGGCTCCCCGCCGACGGAGCTCTGGTAGCAGGATTTGAATAGGGTGATCGCGAAATCGCCGATGCTGGGGCGCTCGGCGCGATAGCCAAAGACCCGCGCCATCTGCTCCCAGAGGAAGACGTCCAGTCCGACGTGCCCGATCACCCGCAGGCCGTCCTCGCGGCCCTCGGCAAGCTCCGTCAGCAGCGCTTCAACCACGGTGTCAAAGCCACCCTCCGCGCCGGCGCATATGGCCAGCATCTTCAGACGCAGGGCGAGTTTGGTGTCGTCGGCTCGGATAGCCGACCTTAACTTCTCCATCCGGCGACTGGACCGGAAGAACTCCTGATGCTCACGCACCAGATCCTCGAAGCCGACTGGCAAACCAAGGTCGCTCAGCCAGATTGCCACCTGGTCGGTCTTGAACACCACGTTGGCCAGTTCGACGTCGAGCAGCCAATTGTCGATGTCGGCCGGCCGCGGCTCGTTCCAGTAGAGTAGGAACCGATCCTTTGGGAATTCCCGAAGGACCCGGTGCTTCACGGCGAACTCCGTGTTGACCACCTCGATCTTCGTCACGCTGTTCAGCGTTAGCCCATCGAATGCGTCGCGGAACTCGCGCGCGGGATCGTACCAAAAGACGACGCGGTGCTTGTCGAAGTGGCCTTCAAGACCCTTGGCGATGCGGTCCAGCATGGTCAGTCGTCGGCGTCATTTAGGCCCTTGATGGGCTTCAGGGCTGCACCGAACCTGGGATAGTTGGCCTTCACGCCGTCATCGAGGTCGATCTCGATCTTTTGCGTGGCCAGCGGGAACAGGACGTCGCGCTCCCACGCATCGACCTCCTCGATCTGCCTACCCGTCGCCTCGATCTCTTTCAGGGCCTTCGTTTTCTGCGTGGGCGAAGCATCACTGCTGATGCTCAACGCCTCCTGCGCGCGGCGATGACCCTCTAACTTGTTGCGGAACTCGCGCAAGTAGTCGTTGAGCACCACGCTCACGGTGTCCGGCCGATAGCGGTGCATGTAAATCAGCGCGTTGAACGTGCCTTTGGGGCTGGAGAACAGCCAGTAGATCGGGCGCTTCTTATAGCGCCTGACGTGGTCGGCATAAAAATCGCGGGTGAAGTAGGACCGCAGCTTTTTGCCCAAAGCCTCCTCGATGAAGACGAGGTTCTCCTGGAAGTGCGCCTCACCGAAGGTCACGCGCAGGAACTTGCGGAAGCGTTCAGTGATGTCGTCGGGGAACCAGTCGCCGTCGAGAATGGGGATGACATTGTCGGCGTCTGGCGGGAAAGTCGGCTCCGGCACCTTGGCCAGATACTCCTCGATCCCCTTACCCTGATTGGCGAGGATCAGCCCGGGCGCATCGGGGCTGTAGCGGCCGAACATGCAGCCGACGGCATAGCTGAGGAACTCGCGCATCGTGTCGGAGCGCAGCAGGTTCCCGAGCTCGGCCTCGCTCTTGTTGCCGCCATAGCGATAGGCGGGGTTGCAGGTGAGGGTGATCTCCTCGATCGGCACCTCGGGCGTCAGCTCGTCTTGCAGCCCATAGGCGTCGATGAAGATGCGGTTGTTCTCTTCCTCCAGCCGCTGCATTTCGTCCGTCATGCCCTGCCAGTGGGCGCGCAGGCGGGCATGTGTAGCCTTGAGCGTCTCGCCACGGTGATCGGGCGAGAGCAGCGGGAGGCTGGTAAAATCCCACGAGGTTTCGTAGGCGTCCCAGTCGGATTTTGCCTGGCTGAGGCAAGTCTGAACATTCGTCCTAATGCTGTCGGAAGTATTTTGCAGCTTTGGCAGACGGATAATATCACCCGACAGGAAGTTTACAGTCTGGGAACGAAGCCTCAGGAAGAAGGGACCCAGCTTTGAGTTTAGGTAGCCGAGATACTCTGGCAGATGTCCTTGCCGCTTTGGGAAAATGCATAGAGCAGCATTGTTGGCAACTTCGGACTTCGCGAGCCTTCTGAAACCAGACTTGCCTCCCGATACTGCCGACCACGAAATGCCTTCGAGATCCCACAGTTCCTCATTCAGAACGCGAGCAATTGGATCTGTACGGTAGTGTGATATAGTTGCTCTGTCCCACTTAACTACACACTCTTGATTTCCTTCCCACTTTCGATATTCTCCGCCTTTAGGATGATCTCGCCAAGGTCCAGTGGCTGAGCGTTTACCCGCGTCCACCTCCCAGAACAGCCTAATAAACTTTTCATTGTTGCCTGTCTTCACGTAGCCGTCACAGATAAAGTCTTCCTCCAAGGTTCCTTTCGAAAAAGCGGCAATTACTCGCTCGGAAGCAGTATATACAATGGGTCTCCCCGCAATCTTCTCGAAGTCGGATTGGGCGGCTTGGTATCGTCCAACGGAATTTGACCCAGATGCTATGAACTTTAGCTTGGTTCTTTTCTCTTTTTCATTTCGCCCGTCGGTTAGATCAATAAAGTCACCGGGGTGGTTCGACGAAACAGACTTTCCAAATACGAACGCTGTCGTTGAAACGATTGCGCCGCCGATACTGTCGAACGCACGTTCCCCCAAATGCGCCATAGCCAATACTGCACCGGTTTCTGACAGCTTGGCGCGTAATAATTCAAAGGAAGAAAGGAACATCCAAGACTGCATATTGATCATCGCGACCATTCCATGTTGGTTTGCCAACCAAATTGCTCGCTCCATGAACATCGCGAAGAGATCAGATTTACTATTGGGGTAGCGCGATTTTGAGTGATTCTGAAGGTCCGCGTTAAGCCCGCTTGTTCCCGCATAGGGGGGATTGGCCACTACCACGTGATACTTCGGAGACAGCGCCTCGGCCATGCGCAGCACGGCGACGACGCGGACCTGCACCTCTTTCAGCAGCAGGTCGGAGCCGAAATCCCGCGCCTCCACCACCCGCAGCGTCTCTGCCGGATCGCGCAGCTTCGGCACGATCAGCGAGCCGAAGTTCTTCGCCTGCTCGAACTGTAGCAGCGTCTCGCGTAGCTCATCGGTGAACAGGTCGCGCCCCACCACGGCGGCCACGTCCTGCATCTCGGCCGGGGTGAAGGTCACGTTCTGCAGCACGACGATGTCGGGCTTCGCCTCCATCCGCAGGAACCGCCGCCGCCCCAGCCGCGCCGCCGCCTTCATCGCCAGTGCAAAGGCCGCTAGCGCCCCAGCTCGGTCGTCGATCTCCACCCCCGTCAGGTTATGCTGCAGGATAAGGGCGGGGATCCGGACGGGATCGTAACCCTCTTCCTCGTAGATCGCGTAGAGCAGGTCGAAGGCATAGGTCAGCATGTGCCCCGAGCCGCAGGCCGGGTCGCAGACCATGATCTCCTCGGGCTTGACGATGCGCAGGAAGTCCGTCTCAGGCTCTTCCGGCGCGATGTAGTAGTCCATCCGCTCGGCCAGCTTCGACCCCGGTCGGTTCAGCAGCCAGAGCCGCCCCAGCGAGTTCTCGACCAGGTAGCGGACGATCCAGTGCGGGGTAAAGAGCTGGGTGGCGGCCGGGATGTTCTCGGCCGTGATCTTCTGATTCTTCTTCAGCCCCGCAAAGACCTGGTCCTTCTTCTCGGATATGTAGAATTGGTACAGCCAGCCGATGATCTCCACATCCCGACAGGCTTCGTCGGTCATAGCCTCGCGAAGCCGGGCAAGGATCGAGGTCTGGCTTAGCAGATCCTTTGGCATCAGAAGTTCAGAGAAGTCGTCGATCTTCTCAAACATAAACGGCATCGTCGTGTGCCAATAATTGCAGGTGGCCACCAGCAACCGGTGATAGGCCTCACCCTGAGGATCCGGTGACGGCGTCCGGCTGTCGAGCAACGCCCGTAACTGTGCGGCCGCCGCTTCGGAAACTTCCTCACCGATGACGCCCGCCATCGCCTCCGACAGAATTTCGGGTCGCGTCTGTCCATCAGCCGGAGTCACCACCCGAACGGCCGTATAGCCATTGGCGTCCATGAAACGCAGCGCGGTGAAGCGGTTGAACCAGGTGTAAGCTACGCGTTCGATGACCTGGTCGCGCGACGTGCGCCCGATCTCGCTCTCGAGCTGCTGCACGGCCTTCGGCGCTTCGCGCCGCGCAGCGCTGTTCTCTGCCAGAACCTGGACGAGCTTCGCCGACACCTGGTCGCGCAGCGTCCGGCGGGCTTCCTGCGCGAATTTCTTGAGCGCACCGGTATCCATCGTACTGCGCTGCGGGACACTCGTCGGGGTAATCGCATCCATCAGATCGTGATCCTTTTGCCCGCGCGGATTTCCGCGATCAGCGTCTCACGCAGGGTATCGAGGTAGGCATCCACGTCCTGCTCGTCGGCAAGGAAGGGCTTGGCGTAGGCGACGCGTAGCCCAGTAGCTGCCACGTATTGGGTAGGCGGCAGAGGTGGTGGCGCGACGGGCCTTTCATCACCGGGCGCGCCCTGCTGCTCAGAGCTGGCGCCGACCCCCTCGTCGGCAGGCTGGGGGGGCGGCGTGGTGACTCGGCCAAGCAGCGCCGGAAATACGGTCGACTTGAAGCCCGTCACCCGCTCGCGGATCACAGCGATCAAGCCACTGCTCCCGATTGTCTCAAGGACGCCCGTAAACCCCGCCTCGATTTCCCGGCGCACAGGTTCGGCCAGGGTGGAATATTCCGGAAGCACCCGGAGCTTTTCTCTCAGATCTTCAATTTCAGACAGCGCCGCCTTGCGCTCCGCGACGATCCGCGCATCGACCTCGGCCTTGAGCGCATCAAGGGAGCCCTTCATCTGCTGAATGGCATTGCCCTTGAAGCAGGTTGGATTGTCCAGAACGGCTCGGATGGCGCCGGCTCGATCGTCACCGCCATAGCCGAAGTTGGCGCCCTGATCGGCAAGGTAGGTGCGCGCTTCGTCGTAGATCGCCTTCTGCGACCCGCCCATGAAGCGGCGAACCGGATCGAGGATGCTCTCCTTGAGATCGAGCAGGCGCTCCTCGTGGCGACCGAGGTCCTGCACGTACCATGCATAGGGTTTGCCGGTGACCTCGCGCACCGCCTCCTGCACCTCGGTCAAGGCGGCGAGGAACGGATAGCGCGCCGACTGGGCCTGCAGCACTGCAAGTTCATTCTTGAGCGCGGCGAACGCTTCGGCGGTTTCGAGACCCAGCGCCTTGCCTTCCGATCCCGCCGGCTGCGAGTCGAAGAACTCGCCGTAGAATTCCTTCAGCTTGCGCGTCTGCGCCGCCGTGAATTCCACCTGCAGCTCCACCACGATGTTGCCATGCGCGTGGGAGTTCTGAAGCCCGCGTTGCAAGGGCTCGCCTTCCAGCGGGCTGCCGTCCTGGCGCGCCTCGATCTTGCCGCGCCCGATCAGGCTCGCGGTCGTGGACAGGATCGCGGCGTAGGACCAGCCGTAGGGCTTGCGCTCGAACCGTTCGAGAATGGCCTTGATCGTCGTGCGAATGCCCGTGCGAGCATTGGCCTGGGCGAAGTTCAGGATCTCTTGCTCGGTCTCCGTCAGATTGACGCCATCGCCGCCGAACATGCCGTCGTTGCCATGCGTCAGGGACTTGGCAATATCGCTCTCGGAATAGGCGACGCCGCGCAACATGCCGAGATTGACATGGACCTTATCGACGAGCGTCTGGAATGCGCGTTCGATCCTCGCTTGCGGATCCTCCGACCGAATCTCGATCTCCTCGCCACGCACGAACAGCCGCGCATCCGCCAACAGTCGTTGAGCCCGCAGCGTCATATCGCGCTGGCGGCTGCTGTTCTGCTCGCCTTTTTCGCGGACGATCCGCTCGATGGACGGCTGCTGCGCCACCGCGCGAGCTTGGCGCACATATTTGTCGGTCCGCTTGAACATCATCAGGTCGCTAACGAAGCGGACATCGGCGTTCAGGACGACGGCCAACTCGTCGCGCGACATGGTGCGCATGGCAATCGCTTCAGCATTCCCGCTCTGCTCGTGGAACGGCGTGACGACGTTGATGGCCAGCTCATAATCCCGGCCCAGCAGCCGATCATCCAGATAGCGGGCGAAGCTATAGTCCTGTGACGACGCTTCGTGCCGGAGCTTCCGGCTCTTGATGACCCCATCGAAAATCAGGGTTTCCAGTTCCTTGGCGATCTCCGCCGTATCGACCTCGATCGCCTTGATCTCCTGTTCGACATCCTTTTCTTCGTCGGTCAAGAATTCGAAGAAGTCGCCGTTGCGCTGAGTGTAGGTGTTCTGTTCGAGAAGGCTTAGCGCTTCCTCCACATGCCGTTTGTGCTTGGCCAAATCGGCGTCAAATCGATCGAGCATCAAGATCGAAATGTTGCGCGCGGTCGGTTTGAAGCCCTTCACGTATTTGACGAGGAACAGCGCTTTGAGGACCCGCGTGGCGAACTCGTCGCCAAGGTTCTTTTCCGCGATCAGGATCGATTGCTGGACGTTGGACTTGAGCGCCGTTCGGATCCCCTCGAACATCTGGTCGAAGGTTGCGACACCGCCGACCGGAATGTCCGCAAGCCTGACCGCGACCTCCTGGAAGACGCCGAGCATCGACCGTTCACCAACCGAGCTGTGCTTTCCCTCGAAGGCGTTGTGCTGCGACAGGTTCTGGATCGCCTGCTGGAAGAGCGGGTATTGGTAAGGAACGAAGGGATAGCTGTGAATGAAGTGATCGCGGTCCCGAAAATTCTCGAGGCGCATTGAGCCATCCGCGAAATCGAACAGCGTCTTCAGGTTGTTGGCTTCGCGGTGATACAGGTCCGTTAGCGACAGGATTCCGGCTTCAGTCTTCTTCAGCAGGCGCTTCTGGATCACCTCCGCCACGTCCGCGCTGTTAAGCGGCATCCGGTTCGCGAAGCGCGCCTGGATCTTGGAAAAATCGTTTTCCTGCCGCTGCGTCATGTCCCCAATGACAGAGCCCATGTCCTGCTGGGCGGTCACAATGATCCACGCTCGACCGCGGCACTTGGTGTTCAGGCTCTCCGCAATGGTCTGCAGGTTGGTCATCAGCTTGACGTTATCGGCGATATATTGGCCGACCTCGTCGACGAAGAAGTTGAGCCTGAACCCCGGCTCCTGGGCATCGACGTAGGTCTTCACCTTATCGGCGAAGTCCTCGATCGATGACCGGAAATCTTGCCGGTACTGGGTCAAGATTCCCTGGGCCGTTGACGGATCGCCTCCTGTCGCCTCCGCATAGGCCTTGGCGACGTTCGCACTTTCTAGCAGGGCCTGTTCGCGCCCCCGCTCCCAGGGCTTGCCTGCGACGGCCTGGTAGGCCGTCTGGAATTTTTCGAAGACGCCGCGGCTGTCGAGATCGCGCTCGAACTGGGCGATATGCGGCTGCTTTCCATAATAGCCGCACATCTCGTCGAAGACTTTTTGGAACACCGAAAGCAGGGCGTCGATCTGTTCTTTCGAGATCACATCGGCCTTCTGGTCGATGTTGAACAGGATGCTCCGCGAGGGAACCGAGACCGCCTTGCGCAGATCGGCTGCCAGGATTTCGTTATCGGCGCACTTCTGTTTGAAAAGCTCATAGGCGGACGTTCCGTCGACGTCCCGGTTCTCCAGGAGGAGCGCCAGCATCTTCAGCAGATGCGATTTACCCGACCCGAAGAACCCTGAGATCCAGACGCCGTTGGCCGTCTCGTAATTGTTGTAGGCGTCGAGAAATTTCTCGAGCTGGCGCTCGATCTCGTTGGTGATCACATATTCTTCGAGCTCGACCCGGAGGCCGACTTCGTCATCGGCCTTGATGACCCCTTCGATCGCGCGATCGACAGGTTTCTCGAAAATGTCGCGAAGTTTGGTCATGCGCCCCTCAAATCTCGTAGTGCATGATATTGAATGCGCGGTAGTATTTGTCGTCGTGTAAAATGCCGAACAGATCGAGCGACGCCCCCGTGGCAAGTCCATGGGTGTAGGTTCCGGGGAAGAACATCACCGTCGGCTTCTCCTTGGCGGTGCTCTGCAAATTGTTCAGCACATTGTGCGACCGGATATAGGGGTAGACCTCTCCAACCCCGGACAGGAACAGAACATCGAATTCGTGCCGCGAAAGGCGTGCACGTATTTCCGGCACCAAGTGCGTCTCGGGATCAAGAACCCCCTGGAGCAACTCCTTGAGCTCGGCCTTGCTGATATCGGGCTCGGCCGCGAGGATCTCGTCCCAGATTCCCCGCTCGCGCAGCAGCGTGATGCCCACATCGTACAGGTCGATCTCGAAGGCGCGGACTCCTCGGCTTTCCAGCTGATTGATGAGGCTTGCGCGCGTCGCATCCATGGCGACGGCTTCATCGGCCGGATAGGGGCAGATGAAGAACGGCACCTCGTTGCCCAGCCCCTGCTTTTTCAGGAAGCGCTCGCTGGCAATCACCTTCAGGAGGTGATCAAACCGATCCTTCGGGGCCATGGCTCCGCCCGTTCGCGGCATCATTGATCTTCCCCCATCTGCCGTTCGGCGCCCGGGAAGAACCGAAGCTCGTCGGGATTGCCGGCGTGAATCAAAGCCAACACCCGGCGCGACAAGATCGAGCCGAGGATACGGTCATCCGGGGATACAATCTCCGCCTCTCGCATGAGACGAAAGAGAACCGCGCGCAGCTTGGCCTGCGTCGTGCTCGACAGGCTCGCCAGCTTCGGGGACCACTCCGCCTTCGACGCCAGGAGTGTGTCGAAGTCGTCATAGGTGAGGTCCGGGCGGAGAGAAAGGAAACGCTCGTTCAGCACCTCCACCGCAAACTCGCCGATGAATCTGTACGCACGGCAGGCGGCGAGCCACAGCAGCGCTGCCCGCTCGCTCCGCTCACCCTCAACGAGCACCTCGAGTTCTTCGTCAGACAGCCATCTCAATCGGTTGACGATCTCGCGAATCGAACGCTGCGCCGAACTCGCCTTCCGCACTTGGAACGCGCCGGCCTCCCTGGCAAAGGCAGCGGTGACATCCCAATCGGCTCCGCGGCGATGAAGTCGAGCAACCGCGACGCTCTCATTCACGTACAGCCCGCCGGTCCCGAAAGACATGAGATAGGAGTTGTCTTTGGCCTTACTCATTGATCACGCCGCCCACGCGGAAAGCCGCGCCCATGAATATCGAAACCGCCCTGACGGCCAAAGATTCCCTTCCAGGCCATTGCGGCCTATGCCGTTTCCCCCTGCCATACATCACGCTGCAAATTCAGCCTTCTCCAGGGCCGCCTCGGTTTCTTCCCGATTGACGACAACAATGTGCTGGCTGCGCGCGGGCTGCTTCGCCGCATCGCCCAGCAGGCCGAGCCGCTTCAATACATAAAACAGCATGGCGTAGCGCACGGTGAGGATGGCGGAGCCGCCCTCCATCCCGAAATCCTTGGCGACGACCGCCTTCTGGCTTGCGGTCAGGTCAGGATGCGGGCCGATCTCGACCTCGAACCGCTCCTGCCACAGTGCGTCCTCCAGCGCGTCCGCGCCTCCGTCGCTCATCTCGCCGACGCCGAGAATGCGTGGCAGGAGGAAGTCCTTGAACCTGTCGGTGACGTGGCAATAGGCGCGCATGTGCCAGCGAAAGCCGTCATAGCCGAAGGCATGGGGCGTGATCCGCCGCCAGATCGGATCGGGGCGACCCTTGCTCATCGACTGATAGTGGACATCGATCGAACGGTGATCACGCACCGCGCCCAGCACCGTCCTCAGCACCTTCGCATCAATATCTCGACGTGGCGTCAGCGCGATGTCGGTGTCGGGAACCTCGGTGATCCATGAGTCCGAGAGGTCGATCAGGCCCTCAGCCACCGAGCGGAGGCGGGACAGATAGCCGTAGGGATCGGGCTTCAGAAAATGGGGCTCGAACTGTAGGCTGGCGACATAGCGCTTGGCGCTCTTGTCATAGAGCGCGTTGTGCGGTGCCCGCTCCTGATAAAGCGTCAGATCCTTCGAGGCCTGTGGCACCGACACGTCGAACATGTCGATAATATCCGAGCGATTGACCCCGCCTTCCCAGAACAGGCGGAACTCGATGAACTCGAGTCGGCGCTCCACGCCCCACTTCAATGTGGTCAGGCCATCCATCAGAAATCGTCCTCTAGCGGATACAGATAAAAACTATATGGACATATCTGCAAGACGCATTCATTTTCTATTCCCATCGCGGAGTCGCGTCAAGCGGAACCGTGCCGGGCACCAGGGTGGAGCGACGCGACGATGACCAGCATGACCGACCGGCGGACCATCGTCGCCCACGGGCGCTTGGCGATGCGGGAGCTTCGCCTCGACGCCGCGCGCCATCGGCGTCACGGCCTGCAGATCATGTCGTTCGAACAGCTCGCGGTTCGCCTCGCCGGCGGCTTTGCCAGGCCGATCGACGACGAGAGCCTGCAGACCGCGATTCAGGCGGTCCTCTCCACTACGCCGCTCGGCGAGCTCGAAAGCATCAAGCTTCTGCCTGGAATGGTCGACGCCTCAGCCGACACCCTGCACAAGGCCTGGCGCGCCGGCATCGACCTCGCGTCCCGTTCGCACGAGCATCCGCGCCTCGATTCCGTTGCGCGTCTCCAGTCGGCCGTGCTGGCTCAGCTGCCGCCGGGCATGATGCGGCCCTGCGACTTGGTCACGGCCGCTTGTCAGCGCCTCGATCACGCCAAGGCCGTTCTGGGTCCGGTCGAGATTGTCGGCATCACCGAGCTGTCGCCGTGCTGGCGCCCGTTGCTTGCGGCGCTGACCGGCCACACTCCGGTGACCTGGACGGCGGGCCCCCGGCCGACGCCGCCTTGGCTCGAGGCGACCGGCATCACCATCGCCCGCGACGCGCCGCAGGTCCCGGCGGTTCGGGCGGCAAGCGCCGCTACGGCGTATCATGAGGCCATCGAGGCGATCCGCTGGGTGCGGGCGCTGTTGGTGTCCCGCGAGGCCGAGCCGGCGGACATCGCCATCGCCTCCGCCTCGACGGCGGACTATGACGACCACTTCCTGTCGCTTCGCGCCGACGCGAACCTCGACCTCAACTTCATCCACGGGATAAAGGTCACCACCACCCGCGAGGGTCAGGCGGCCGCCGCGCTCGCCGACATCCTCGTCCGCGGCATGTCGCAGACGCGAATGCGCCGTCTGGCGGCGCTCTGCGAGTCCGAGGCCGGTCCGTTCCAGACGCTGCCCGCGGGCTGGCTGCGCATTCTGCCGACCGACGCGCCGCTCGCCTCGCTTTCGGCCTGGACGCGTCTGCTCGGGCGCCTGACCGATGCGGACTGGCCCGATGGGCAAGACCACACCCCCGCCTTGCGCGGCATCGTCGAGCTTCTGGGCAAGGGCCACGACGCCGCCGAGGAGATCGGCGCGGCGCTACTCAGCGGCCGCGCCTCGGCAATCTGGCGCAAGGCGCTGCTGGCGGGGCCGACCGGGTCGCTCGACACAACGCTGGAGAATCTCAAGCAGGACGACGGCCTCGAGGCGTGCGTCTCCGTCGCCTGGATGCCCGCCAGCGCTCTGGCCGCTTCGCCGCGCCGGTTCGTCCGCTTGATCGGGCTGAACTCGTCGCGCTGGCCGCGGAGCATCTCCGAAGACCGCCTGATCTCCG
This sequence comes from Aureimonas sp. AU20, assembly GCF_001442755.1. Lineage (NCBI taxonomy): Bacteria > Pseudomonadati > Pseudomonadota > Alphaproteobacteria > Hyphomicrobiales > Aurantimonadaceae > Aureimonas > Aureimonas sp. AU20. The sequence continues at coordinate 1,326,201 of NZ_CP006367.1, forward strand.
ACCACGTCATTCCCACTGCCGAACTCGATCCCCTGCCGGTCGCGGCGGCCGATCGCCGGGACTTCGAGACGATCCTCGCCACGACCGAACGCCAGGTGGTGCTGTCGCGCGCGCGCCGCGATAGCGAAGGACGGCTCCTCGGCCGCAGCTCGCTGCTCGGCGCCTATGGTGAGGAGATCTACGTCCGCCGCAACGCAGTCCCGGCACACGCCTTCAGCGAGACCGACCGGCTGATGGCGCGCCCGCAGGAGTTTGCCGGTGCGCCCCAGGCGGTCGCCGCCACGGCCTGCTGGCGCAACTGGCACCGCAAGGAGATCACGCCCCACGACGGCCTGGTGCGCGCCGACCATCCGCTCTTGCTGGCCATCCTCGACCGCACCCAGTCGGCGAGCTCGCTTCGCCTGCTCCTGCGCAGCCCGCTCGGCTTCGTCTGGCGCTACGCGATGCGGCTGCGGATGCCCGAGAGCGGCGCCGATCCGCTCGTTCTCGACGCCCTTGGCATGGGCGACCTCGTCCACATGACGCTCGATCTGGCGCTCCAGAAGCTGGAGGCGGGCAGCGGTCTGGCCAAGGCCGACGAGGCGCAGATCACAGCCACCGTGCAGGAGGCCGCGCGCGAGGTCGCCGGGGTCTGGGAGAGCGAACGCGCTGTGCCGCCGGAGGTGATCTGGCGCCGGACGCTCGACGACACCCGCGTCCTGACGAGCCGCGCGCTCACCTATGGCGACGAGCGGCTGCCGGACGCTCGTTCCTATGGGGAAGTGGCCTTTGGCGGCTTGGAGCCCAAGTCAGATGCCGACAGTCCTTGGGATTACACGATTCCGGTCGAAATCCCCGACGCGTGCTTCCGCATCAACGGCTACATCGACCGTCTCGACCTGTCGGGCGACGGCAAACGCGCCCTGGTCCGCGACTACAAGACCGGCCGCCCGCCCAAGGAGGACATCAGCCTCGACGGTGGCCGCGAGTTACAGCGCTGCCTTTACGCCTTCGCCGTCAAGGCGCTGCTCGGGTCCGGGGTCTCGATCAGCGCTTCGCTCCTGTTCCCGCGCGAGCAGGTCGATCTCCAACTCGCCGATCCAGAAGCCACCCTGCTCGAGATCACCGGCTATCTGCAGGCGGCGCGCGCCAACCTGACCGCCGGACACGCCTTGATCGGCCCCGATACGGGCGGAACCTATGACGACCTCGCCTTCGCCCTCCCGGCGAACGCGGGCGCCACCTACTGCAAACGCAAGTTGCCCGCCGCGACCGAGATGCTCGGCGACGCCGCGCAGGTCTGGGAGGCCCAATGATGACCGCCGCAAGCAAAGCCCTGCACGACGACAATGCCCGCCGCGCTGCCATCAGCGTCCATGACCAGTCCATCCTGGTGGAGGCGGGCGCAGGTTCGGGCAAGACCGCCGTCATGGCCGGCCGCATCGCCGCCATGCTGGCGGAAGGCGTCGCGCCCAAATCCATCGCGGCCGTGACCTTCACCGAATTGGCCGCGAGCGAACTCCTAATCCGCGTCCGCGACTTCGTCGCCGACCTTATGACGGGGACCATCCCGACCGAATTGCGCATCGCCTTTCCGGGCGGGCTGTCCGAGATCCATAAGGCCAACTTCGCGACGGCCTCGGCAGCGATCGACGAGATTACCTGCTCGACCATCCACGGCTTCTGCCAGCGTCTAATCAAACCCTATCCGGTTGAAGCCGACATCGATCCCGGCGCCGGCGTGATGGATGGTACTCAGGCCGATCTCGCCTTCATCGAGATTGTCGAGGCCTGGCTGCGCGAGCAGCTATCGGGTGGCCAGGGCGGCATTAGCGCCGAAATGGTGCTGCAAAGCCCCGGCGAAACGGTGGGCCTCATCCACAAGATCGTCGGCAACCTGCGCAAGCGGCGCACCGTGTCGGCGCCGCCGGCTACGCCGCTCGCCCCGCATCTGCGCGGCTTCCATGACGCTACCGCTGCCTTCACCGACTTCATCCGAACCTCGCCCACGGTCGAAGAGGAAACCGCGACGCTCGCGGAGCGCCTCGCCGAGATGGCGCAGGCGATGGAGGACGCAGCGACCGCCGAAACGCCGGCGGGACTCATCCGGCTGTTGGTAACGCCGCCGCACCCCGAACTCTGCACCAAGAGCGGCTCGTTCCTGGCTTACAGGAAGAAGGGCAAATGGGCTGAGGCCGCCAAGCGCGAGGGTCTGGCCAAGGCCGATGGCGAGCTGCTCAACGCGGCGGCCGAGGGCCATTATGCGGCATGCTGCCGGGCGTGGCAGCTCCTGCTGCAGAATGTCGCCAGCCGCGTCCTGTCCGATCTGATCGCCCAGGTACAGCCGCTGCTGGAGCGATTCCGGGATTACAAGCGATCCGCCGCTCTGCTCGATTTCGACGACCTGATCTTCGCTGCGCGCGATTTGCTGCGCGACCATGAAGAGGTACGCCGCGCGCTGGGTGCGCGCTTCTCCCGGGTCCTCGTCGACGAATTCCAGGACACCGATCCGCTGCAGACCGAGATCTTCTGGCGCCTGTGCGGCGAACCCCCAGCCGCCGGCGGAACCGACGATTGGGCGGCCTTCCAGATCCGCCCTGGCGCGCTGTTCCTGGTCGGCGACCCCAAACAGGCGATCTACCGCTTCCGCGGCGCCGACGTCAGCGCTTATGTTCGGGCCCGAGAAGCCTTCCTTGCCCAGGACGCTGACAGCGTCCTGTCGATCTCGACTAACTTCCGTTCCTGCGCGCCAATCCTCACTTATGTGAACGAGCGCTTTGAAGCGCTGCTGTCGAGCGAGGGGCAACCGGGCTTCACCGCCCTCGACCCGTTCCACGCCGACCGCGGCGAGGCCCCCTGCGTCGCCGCGGTCGACATCGCCGTCGCAGACGAGGACGGCAAGGCGAGCGCCGAACGGCAGCGCGATGCCGAAGCCGAAGCCGTCGCCGAGCTCTGCGCCCGTCTGATCGGCAGCGAGATGATTCTCGATCGCCGCTCCGGCGCCAGACGCGTCTGCCGTCCTGGCGACATCGCGCTGCTTGCGCCGACCGGCAGCGACCTGTGGCGCTACGAAGAAGCCCTCGAGCGGCACGGCATCCCTGTCGCCACCCAGGCCGGCAAAGGCCTGTTCCGGCGGCAGGAGATTCAGGACCTCATCGCGCTGACCCGCGTCCTGGCCGATCGCCGCGATACGCTGGCCCTGGGCGCGCTTCTGCGTGGCCCGTTGGTCGGCCTGACCGAGGAAGAGCTGCTCGACATCATCTGGGCCTTGCCGCGATCCGAAGAGCACCCCGAAGCGCTGCCGCGCCTCGACCTCGGCGTCGACGCCAGCGCCGTTGTCCACCCGCTGGCGCGCTCGGTGATCGAGCGGCTCCAGGCTCTTTATCGGCGGACCAACAGCACGACCCCGCACGATCTGCTGTCGCAAGCGGTGGATGTGATGCGCGTGCGTCCGATCCTGCTCGCGCGCCATCGCGGCCAGGCCGAGCGGGCGCTTGCCAATGTCGATCTCTATCTCAGCCTGGCCTCCGCTTTCGCGGTTCGCGGACTGCGCGCCTTCGCCGAGACGATGACCGCGGCGTGGACCGACGAAGCCCGCGCCGTCGAGGGGCGGCCCGACGCGCAGGAAGAAGCCGTCGCGCTCTACACCATGCACGCAGCCAAGGGCCTCGAGTGGCCGATCGTCGTGCCGGTCAACACGATGACCGGCATCATGCCGGCCGAGAACGCGGTGACCGATCGCTACAGCGATACGTTCTATTGCCCGGTCTTCGGGGTGAGGCCGGCCGGCTATGACGAAGTGCGCGACGCCGAAAAGGCCGAGCTCGATCGCGAGCGCGTCCGGCTCTGGTACGTCGCCGCCACCCGGGCGCGCGAGCTGCTGGTCTTGCCCCGCCTCGACGCCTCGCCGTCGAAGTCGGCCTGGATCTCGCTACTCGACCTGTCGCTCGCCGACCTTCCGGCGCTCGATATCGCTCATCTTCCGCTGGAGATGGGTGCAGCGGTGGCCGGCGAAGGCAACCAGCAGACCCGCGAGAGCTTCGCGGCGGAAGCCGCCGCCATCGCCGAGCGCCACCGACGCCTGACCTGGCTGGCGCCCAGCCGTGACGAAAGCAGCGCCGGCCCGGTGCTCACCTCGGAGGCGGTGGAGATCTGGGCGGCACGCGACGAGCGCCAGCCCGATGACGAGGCCGAACGCCCCAGCATCCAGGGCGGACGCGAGCGCGGCCTGATCCTGCACAAGCTTCTCGAAGAAGCGCTGACCGGCGAGACCGCGCAAGACAGCGCCGCGCTGACCGATCGGGCGCGATTGCTCATCGCGGCGCTCGGTCGGCCGGCGGTCGAAGACCCGTCGCAGGGCCTTTCGCCCGGGGAACTTGCTGGGTGCGTGACCCGCACGCTCGCCTTGCCCGAGATCGCCGAGCTTCGTCCGGTCCTGACCCCCGAGCTCCCGGTCTATGCCTCGGCGCTCCTCGACGAGATTGAACAGGCGACCGCCGGCGTCGCCGACGCCATCGCCCGGGGATCCGACGGGACGCCGCAGGTGGTCATTGACTGGAAGAGCGACGTCCTGCCCACCCTTGAGACGGTCGATCACTACCGCGCTCAGGTGGGGGCCTATCTGGACATGACCGGCGCCGCGCGCGGACTGATCGTGCTGGTGACGACCGGCGAGATCATCGCCGTCACGCCGTCGCCGCTCGCGGCGGTCGCGGCCTAGTCGCCGGCGGCAGGGGGGGGACCGATGCTGACCCGCGCGAACGCCACCGCCGCCAGCCAGGACGACCTCTTCAGCGAAGAGGTGTCGCTGCGGCTCCCTGCCCGGCTGGCGGTCGACGGCAAGGTTATGGGCAGCTCGACGCGTCAGCAGGCCGTGCCGGCCACCGAGGCCGTTTGCCGGCTCAAGCCCTTTACGGTTCGGCGCGTCGGCGGTTTTGAGACGATCCTGAAAAGCGGCGAGACGCTGAAGATCCTCAGCGCCAAGACGGCGACCCAGCTCGAGGCCGACCTTGTGCTGCTCGTTCCCGACGCCCTGCATCCCAAGGACATCGGCGCGGCGCTGGAGCGAGGCGAGGGCAGCTGGATCCGGCCGACGCCGCTCAATCCCGCGTCGTTGAGCGCCCCCGAGATGGCGAGCCGGCTCGAACGGGTGACCGCGTCCTGGGAAGACGCCTTCCACCTGCGCGAGGCGCACGCGGCCACCGACGTCAAACCCGCCGCGCCGGGGCTCAGACGGCCGCAGATCGGCGCGCTCCACGCCGCCCTCGCTCACGCCACGCGCTCGACCGAGCCGGCGACCATCGTCATGCCGACCGGGACCGGCAAGACCGAGACGATGCTGGCCCTGAACGCCCGCCAGCGCTTCGATCGACTGCTGGTCGTGGTCCCGACGGACGCACTTCGCGACCAGATCGCTGGCAAGTTCGAAACCTTCGGTGTCCTCAAGGGTCAGGCCTGTCTCGACGCTGCGGCGGAATATCCCTTGGTGACCCGCCTGTCGCACATTCCCTCGAGCGTCGCCGAGGTCGATCAGCTCTTCGACAGCGCCAACGTCATCGTCACCACCATGCATATCGCCGGCCGGGCCGATCCGCAGGTTCAAGAGCAGATGGCCGCCCGCGCCGCCGCCCTGTTCATCGACGAGGCCCATCACATCGGCGCGCGGACCTGGACCGAGTTTCGCGGGTTGTTTGTCGATCGGACGCCGCCGATCCCGATCGTCCAATTCACCGCCACGCCCTTCCGCGAGGACGGCCGGCGGGTGGATGGCGAGTTCATCTACACCTACCCGCTCAAGAAAGCGCAGGAAGAGGGCTATTTCAAACCGATCCGCTTCGAGGCGGTCTTCGGCCTGGACCGCCCTGACGCCGACATGGCGATCATCGAAAAGCTAGGCGACGTTCTCACCGCCGACCTCGAGGCCGGGCTCAACCACCTCGCCATGGCGCGCTGCAGCACCATCGAGCGCGCCAAGCACCTCCATCAGCTCTACACCGCGATCCATCCGGAATATCGCCCGGTCATCGTCCACAGCCAGCAGCCGCTGCGAGAACGGCGCGAAAACCTCGCGGCGCTACGGCGGTTCGAGAGCCGGATCATCGTCTGCGTCGACATGCTGGGCGAGGGGTTCGACCTCCCCGAGCTGAAGATCGCCGCCCTGCACGACCACCACAAGAGCATTGCGGTGACGATCCAGTTCGTCGGCCGCTTTACCCGGCAGGACTCGACCCTGGGCGACGCGACGGTCATCGCCAACACCGGCGTCGACGACGTCGACCGCTCGCTGGCCAAGCTCTATGCTGAGGACGCCGATTGGAACGCGCTGGTCGAAGCCCTGAGCTCGGCCAAGATCGAACGCCAGATCCGCCGCGCCGAGATGTTCAAAGGCTTCACCGGCGACCTCAACGACATCCCCTTGCAAACCCTCGAGCCGAAGATGAACGCTGTCGCCTACCGGACCGCGTGCGAGAGCTGGGATCCGTTCCAGGCCGAGGAGCTCTACGATCCCGGCTCCTATCTCGGCATGAAGATCAATCCGCACCAGCGCGTGGCGATCTTCGTCACCCGCGCGGAGGAACAGGCCCGCTGGACGACGGCGCAGCACGCCATCAACATCACCTGGGATCTGCACATGCTGCATTGGGACCAGGCCAGCGGCCTGCTCTACATCAGCAGCTCGGCAAAAGGCCCGTTCGATCGCCTGGCCAAGGCGGTGTGCGGCGATACCGCGCGCCGGATCGAAGGCGAGGATGTGTTCCGCAGCCTGCACGGCTTCAAGCGCCTGATCCTGAGCAACCTCGGCCTGATCCACCACCAGGGGCGAGGGGTGCGCTATTCCATGTATATGGGCGTCGACGTCGCCGACGGCCTGGACAGCGCCAAGTCGCAGTCGCGGATCAAGAACAACGTCTTCGCCACCGGCTTTCTCGACGGCGCGCCGGCGTCGCGCGGCTGCTCGGCCAAAGGCAAGTTCTGGTCGATGTCGCCGGTCCGCGACCTCACCGACTGGGTCGACTGGTGTCAGGACATCGGCCGCGCGGTCAACGATCCCGGCATCACCACGGACGGGGTGTTCAAGAGCGCAATGCGGCCGCGCCAGATCAGCGACCGTCCCGCCGTCCCGCCGGTGGCGATACACTGGCCGGAATCGCTCCTGATGCAGATCGAGGAGCGCGTCGAGATCACCTTTGGCGAGCACGCCGTGCCGTTCGCCGAATGCGACATCGAGCTGCTCGACAATGCGCGTTCCGGTCCCTTGCGCTTCGACGTGGTGAGCGACAATCACTCGGCCGAGTTCGAGATCGTCTTTGCCGATGGCGGCGCGCGCTATCCCCAGCGGGCCGGGTCCAAGGCCACGATCAAGATCGGCGGCAACGTGCAGACCCTCTCGGAATGTTTCGCAGACGACTCGCCGCAGATCGATTTCGGCGATGGCTCGCTGCTGATCTACAGCCACCTCTATGCGCTGCCCGAAGGCGAGACGGTCCCGCCCTATCCGCCGGAGAAGCTCGAGGTCTGGGACTGGTCCAAGACCAACATCCGCGCCGAAGCGCAAGGCTTCGAGAAGCGGGCCGATTCGGTCCAGCGGCTGGTGATCGAGACACTGCTCGCGGACCCCGAGCCCTATGACGTGATCTTCGACGACGATGGCAAGGGCGAGATCGCCGACGTGGTGGCGCTCCGCATCACCGACAGCGTCGTCTCGGTGACCCTGTTCCACTGCAAATATTCAGGCGCCTACACGCCCGGCGCTCGGCTCGGCGACCTCTACGAGGTGTGCGGCCAGGCTCAGAAATCTGCCCGCTGGCGCGATCGACCGAACCGGATGCTGCAGCACATGCTGAAGCGCGAACAGATCCGGCGCGACAAGGGCCTCAGCTCCCGCGTCGAGCGCGGATCGGCCGCCATGATCAAGAAGCTCAAGGCCGGCTGGCAGGATCATCGCTTCGAATATGACGTGCGGATTGTGCAGCCGGGGCTTTCCCGCCAAGCCATTGGCGAGGAGGGGCTTCACCTGATTGCAGGGGTCGAGACCTATCTGCTGGAGACCCGCGCCATGCGCCTGCGGGTCATCGGCAGCGCGTGAGGCACGCCTTGGTTCAATATCGGCGCGGGGCGCCCGAAGAGAGAGTCGCGGGGCCAATGTCGTCACTTGCCTGGATTGATTTCGACGAGGCCGAGCGCCAGCGCGCGCAGCGGATCATGTCGCTGTTTCAGGAACGGGAGAGCCGGGACGAACTCGGCCTCGGCGGCATCCGCGATTCCATCGCTGACCACCTGTTCCCGGGGACCAGCACGATCCAGACGCGCCTGCGCTACATGCTCTTCATCCCCTGGCTGTTCCAGATGCTGGAAGGGTCGGCGGCCGGGCCGGACCAGCTCACCGCCGAGGCGCGGGCGCTCGAAAACCGGCTCGCCAATGCGCTCAAGGCCGGCGGAGAATCGAACGGCATCATCGGCCGCAACGCCGGCGCGGCCGTGCAGCGGCTCCCCAGCTCGGTCTATTGGGCCGGGCTTTCGACGTGGGGCATCCGCCTCTTTCCCGGCTCGATCGACAGCCTCTTCTCCTCGCTGCGCCATCTTCAACGCAGCCGGCCGCGGGTCCGCGAAAGCGAAGACGCCGCGTCAGAAACGCAGTCCTTCCAGATCTGGACGTCATCGCTGCCGGCCCGACCGGCGGACCTCCTGGAGGCGGTGACCTTTCGCCTCGCGCCCGAGGAAGCCCAGTGCATCATCGACCAGCTGGTGGCGAAACAGCCCCGCAGCCTTCTGACCTTCCTCGCTCGCACCGGCGGCGGCGTGGCCGATTGCCACTACATCTGGGAGCATCCGCATCTCGCGGATTTCCCCGACGATACGCTGGCGTTGGTCGCTCATGGCGAGCTGTTTTCGAGCGTGATGCACGGCGCCTCGCTCCTCTACAATCTGCTGCTGAGCGAGCTGCGCGCCAAGCCCGAGTGGGTCGAGGACTATCAATCGCGGCTGCAGGACTGGCGCACGAGCCTGGATATGCCCGCGATCCGCGCCTGGTCGCTCGACGCCTTCTGGCAGGTCATCGATCACCCGGCCCACCGCATCCGTCCGGCGGCCAAGCGCTTTGTCGGCCAATGGCTCGAGCTGGTCCGGTCTGGCGAAATCGACGGCCGCCGCCTGGCTCCCGCCGCGCGCGTCGTCGAGGAACGCGAGCGACGGCTCAAGACCAGCCAGTCGCGCTTCGCCAACCGGACCGTGCGCGACCGCTGGACGGGCGCGTCGGGTGTCGATCGGCTCTCGTTCCGATGGGCGCAGGCCCGATCGCACCTGCGGGATCTCGCCGATGCTGAATAGGACCACCCTCGATCCCGAAACCCGCGTGCTCTACGGCGACAGCCTGCAGCCGCCGCCCGGCTATGTCTTCGACGCCGCGGTGGCGACGACCTTCTCGCTCGATTTCGAAACCGCGCTGGCGGCGCCCGTCAGTCTGGCCTTGTTCGCCGCCGAAAACCGCGAAGACATCCTCTCGCATCCCTTGGCGCTGCTCGAGGGCGCCGAACGGATCGCCGGACGGCTGGTGGTCTTTGCCGACGCCGGACATCTCCACGCCCAAGGCCGGCCGCATTCGCGGCTTTGCTCATTGCTCGAACGGATCATCGTCGAGGTCGCTGCGCCGCGCGGCGGCGCTTTTCACCCGAAGATGTGGGCTTTGCGGTATCGGCCGAGCCGGGCCGGGGATCCGACCTTGCTGCGGCTTCTCGTCCTGTCGCGAAACCTCACGCGGGACCGTTGCTGGGACATCTCGCTGCGCCTCGACGGCGAGCTGACGCGCCGCCCTGACGCTGGCAATCGCCCGTTGTTCGACCTACTCAGCCGCCTCCCCGACCTCGCCGTGGGCGGCATTATCGACGAGGCGCGGGTGCTGACCCGGGAGATCGCGCAGGACATTCGCCGCGCCCGATGGACGGCGCCCGAGCGCTTTGATGAGGTTTCCTTCGCTCTCAACGGCTTTGGCGGGAGCATCTGGCAACCGTCTAGGTGCGCGCGCCTCGGCGTCATCTCGCCGTTCTGCGATACCGACGCGCTCGACCTCCTGGCGGATCTGCCGACCGCGGAGAAGCCGATCCTCATCAGCCGGCCCGATCAACTGGTTTGCGTCGACGCCGAGACGCTCGACGCCTTCGAGCGCATCTCCGTTCTCGACGAGATGGCCGCCAGCGAAGACGGCGAGGACGTCTCGGCCAACGCGTTGCAGGGGCTTCATGCCAAGGCCTTCATCGCCGAGATCGGCTGGGATACGGTCCTAACGGTCGGCTCGGGCAACGCGACCCGGCCCGCCTTGCTCTCCGGCAACAATGTCGAGCTGTTCGCTTCGCTCAAAGGCAAGCGCTCGCGGGTCGGCACCATCGAGCAGATCATGGGCGAGAAAGGCTTCGGGCGCCTGACCCGGACCTTCGTCCCCAGCGAGCTGGAGCCGGTCGATCCAGCGGTGATCTCCGCCGAGAAGCGGCTCGATGATGCACGCCGAGCCCTGTGCCGGGGTGCGCTGCGGCTGCGTTGCGAGCGGGTCGCGGACGAGGACGCTGCGGAGCACCCGTGGCGCGTCTGGCTGACGACATCGGAGCCGCTACCGCTTAAAGGCGTGGGTGCGCTGACCGTCTGGCCAATCACCCGCGGCGATGGTCATGCCTGCGACGTCCTTTCGGCGTTGCGCTCAGGCGAGCCCGTCGACCTGGGCGTGATGCCGATGGTGGACCTGACCCGCTTCCTCGCCTTTCGCCTGGTCGAGGAGACCGAGAAGGCGTCCACGCTGTTCAGCACCGGCCTCATCATGGATGGGCTTCCTGCCGAGCGCCACGCCGCGATCCTGCGCTGGGCGATCGACAGCCGCGACGCCTTCTTCCGCTATTTGCGGCTCCTGCTCTCCGAGCTCGGCGAGCCCTTCAGCGCGGCATTGGCTGCGCAGGAAGGCGCGGGGGCCGGCTCCTGGGCGACAGCGGCCGACGACGCACCGCTGCTCGAAGACATGGTCCGCGCCCTGTGTCGCGGCGGCGAACGCCTTCGTGCGATCGAACGGCTGATGACCCGCCTGGAGGCAGGCAACGACACAGGGGCCGATCCCATCCCCGACGATTTCCGCACCTTGTGGGATGCCTTCCGCATCGCGCTCCAGGACCAGGACGCCGCTCATGGCGGATAGCCGTTTCGAGGCCGCCGCGGCCCTCACTCCGCTCAAGGCGTTCCAGCGTCGCACTGTCGACTATGTGTTTAATCGGCTTTACGCCGATCAGGATCCGGTGCGGCAGTTCCTGGTCGCCGATGAGGTCGGCCTTGGGAAAACCATGGTTGCGCGCGGCGTGATCGCGCGGACGATCGAGAAGCTCTGGGACGCGAGCGAGCGGATCGACATCCTCTACATCTGCTCCAATCAAGCGATCGCCGCGCAGAACCTGAACCGCCTGAACGTCCTCAATCGGCGCGAATTGGCGCTGCCGACGCGCATGACGCTGATCCCGCTTCAGGTCCGCGGCGACCAGGGCCTCGACGCCAACAAGGTGAACTTCATCAGCCTGACGCCGGGCACGACCTTCGACCTGCGGTCCACGACCGGAGTCACCCGCGAGCGCGCGCTGCTCCTGCGGTTGCTGGAAGACCGGGTCTCGCGGCCGCGCGGGCTGCACAACCTGCTCCAGGTCAGCGCCGGCGTCGACGGCTGGAATTATGCGGTTCGCGACCTGACGCTGGACGGCGTTGATCAGCGGATCATCGACCGCTTTCGCCGCGACGTCGAGGCCGACGCCGCGCTGTTCGAAGAACTTGAAGCGGTCTGCGACCTCTTTCCGCGCCGGCGGGACTCCTACCCTTACGAACTCGGTCACCGCCGGAACGCGCTTGTCGGCCGGTTGCGGGCCAAGCTCTCGCACGCCTGCATCGACGCGTTGAAGCCCGACCTCATCATCATGGACGAGTTTCAGCGCTTCCGCGATCTGCTCCACGGCGAGACGCCGGCGGCCGATCTCGCGCGCGAGCTGTTCGATTATACCGACGGCAACGGCCACGCGGCCCGCACGCTGCTGTTGTCGGCCACACCCTATCGGATGCTGACCCTGTCAGGCGACGAGCCCGACGACGGCGAACATTATCGGGACTTTCTGGAGACCCTGTCCTTCCTTTACGGCCGCACCAACGGGCCTCAAGTCGCCGCCACGCTCGAAGGCGAGATGCGGCGGTTCCGTGCCTTTCTCCACGCGCTTCCGGGATCCAGACCAGAGGCGATCGAGGCGCGGCGCGGCATCGAACAGCATTTGCGCAAGGTCATGTCGCGTACCGAGCGCGTGGCCATCACGATCGAGCGGGACTCGATGGTCGGGGAGACGCCGATGGCGATCTCGATCCAACCCGCTGATCTGCGCCAGGCGGCCGCCGTCTCAGAGGTCGCTCGGGCGCTCGAAGCGCCCGAGACCACCGAATACTGGAAGTCAGCGCCCTATCTGCTGAACTTCATGCGCGACTACGCCCTCAAGCGGCTCTTGCGGGATAATCTCGACCGCCCGGCCGCGCATCTGCGCGAAGCGCTCGCGCGCGCCCGTCCGGCCATGCTCGATCACGACCGTCTCGACGCCTATGAGCCGCTCGAACCGGCCAACGGCCGGATGCGGGGCGTGATGGACGACCTGTTCCGTGATGGACTGGACCAGCATCTCTGGATCCCGCCGTCGCTGCCTTATTATGGTCCTGAGCGGCAAGGCCCGCCTCTGACCAAGGCGCTGATCTTCTCCTCCTGGTCGATGGTCCCCGACGCCATCGCCGCGATCCTCTCCTACGAAGCCGAACGTCGCATGGGAGTCGGAGCCGCCGGTCAACGCTATTTCGGTCATGTCCGTCCGCGCCCCATCCAGTTCCGGCAAAACCATGGACGGCTGGTTGGTCTGCGCGCCATGCACCTGGTCTATCCGTCGCCGACGCTGGCGCGGCTTGCCGATCCCTTGGCGATCTTCGCTTCAAGCTCCCAGCCGCTCTCCGCCGATGAAATGAGAAAGGCCGTCGCCGAGCGCCTGCTGACCCGCGTGGAGGCGCTTTCGCAGAGATCCTTGGATGCAGCCGACGGCCGTGAGTGGGAATGGGCGGCCCCGGCCGTCATCGACGCAATGGCGGGCGCGCGATCCGTCGCGTGGGTGGAGTCGCCCTACGGCTTCGCCACGCTCGGCGACGAGGAAGGCTTCGAGGAGCATGTCGCCGAGCTGCGCACGGCCGCGACCGAGCGTCAGTTTGGTCCGATCGGAGAGGCGCTGATGAATCTGCTGGTCGACATATCGCTCGGCAGCCCGGCAGTGTGTGCGCTGCGCGCGCTGCGCCGCATCGCGCCCGATCTGGAATGGGATGATCCGCGGCTCTTGAAGGCGGCCAACCAGGTCGCCTGGGGGTTTCGCACCCTGTTCAACCAGCACGACGCCGTCGCGCTGCTGCGCAAGGACGATGACGATCGGTACTGGCACCGGGTGCTCACCTACGGGGTCGAGCACAACCTCCAGGCCGTGCTCGATGAATATGTCCACTATCTCGTCGACGCCGAAGGTCTCGGCGCGAAACCGTCGACCGATCGCGTGACCGGGGTCAGCAAGGCGATCTCCGACGCCCTTTCCATCCGCCCCTCACAGATCGAGGTCGATGACCCAGTCGTCGTAGGGAAGAAGCTGGCCATCAACAAGTTCCAGATGCGCGGCCGTTTTGCGATGCGGCTGGCGGACTACAAGGATGAGGAAGGCGGCGCCGCGCGTCTGGGCAGCGTGCGCGAAGCCTTCAACTCACCCTTCCGGCCGTTCGCACTTGCGACAACTTCGGTCGGCCAGGAGGGGCTCGATTTCCACCCCTATTGCTATCGCATCTACCACTGGAATTTGCCCGGTAACCCGGTCGATCTGGAACAGCGTGAGGGGCGCGTCCACCGCTTCAAAGGCCATGCGATCCGGTTAAATTTAGCGCATCGGCAGGGCCGCGTACTCCATGGGGACGATCCGATCTCGGACGATCCGTGGCAGGTCATGTTTGATGCAGCGAGGGCTGAAACCGAAATCGATTCCGACCTCATCCCCTATTGGGTTTATGAGGGCCCGGTTAAAGTCGAACGCCGCGTTCCTTCGCTGCCTTTCAGCCGAGAAATTCGCCGGCTCGACTGGCTCAAACGCAGCCTGACCGTTTATCGGCTGGCCTTCGGTCAACCTCGGCAAGAAGACTTGCTGGAGTATCTTAACCGGCTGCTTGGGTCGGATATGACCGCGGACAAACTCGCGGAACTGCAAATTCGTCTCGAACCACGATGAGCCTCAATGGCCCCATACCGGATGTTTCAGGTCAGCCAGGCGTGACGAGACCATGAGTGTCGAGCGACCGTAAGGTGCACAGGTGTGAGCTCTTCATTTCATTTCATTTTGCTGCGTTTTGCTCCATACTGATTTGAAGCGCTTTGCAGTGGATCGAAGCGTGTTGAATGGCGCAGACGACGAATTGTGCTGCGCCGACGACAATCGAACAGAGCATCGGGAGGGTGCCTTGCGGAATGAGGAACTAATGGAAGGGGCTCGGGCAATCGCGGCGGACATTGACCTGGCAAATGGGCGCCAAGTAAGGCTGGCGAAGGTGATAGATCGGCATCTCGCTTGGTTTGAAGCCGCACGCAGACGCGGCCTCGGTTGGGATGACATTATAGAAGTGTTGTTTGTTGCTGGAGTAAAACGGGCGAACGGCACACGACTTAGCCGCGGACACTTGTCATCTCTCGTATGGCGCAAGCTGAAGAAAGAGCCCGACATCTCGCCGGAAACGAACCATGGGTTCAAGCGGCGGAATTGCGCGACGGCTCGCGGACCGACACCGCCTCAATCCACATCCGTTCGCCAGACCGAATTCTTTCAAACGGAAGCGCCAAAGGTGAGCTCAAAACCGGTGCAGTTTAAGGGAAAGCCGGTAACGTCGAGGTGCCAATCCCCGTTCGTCAGAACCATCAACCATGCCATTGATGCCGTGAATGCGAAGAGCGGCGGTCCCGCAGCGGCGAACGAAGCGGCAACGCCTCCAGCCAACCCGCAGACGACCTTAGACTACATGCGACGCGCGGCTGCACTTCGCCGTAGGCGAGAGGACGAATAAAGTTACGCATAACGTCGTATGATATGTTCGGTATCGGAAGGGGACTCGATAATATTTGGGCGGGGAATAAGAAGGGCAGTGAGTGGGTAAGTCAGTAACGTGACCATAAATTCAATAATTGAGAAGACTAGGTAGGGGATTCACTCAAGCCATTGAGTGATCGTTGCGATCAGCGCGATGGCGGCGAGATAGTTGATGGCGAGGCGGTCGTAGCGGGTTGCGATGCGCTTCCAGTTCTTGAGCCTGCCGAACATGCGCTCGATGATGTTGCGACGGCGATAAGCCTTGTGGTTCAGCGGGTAGACGATGTCGCGGGCGGCCCGCCCCGGAATGACCGGCTCGATCTGATGCTCGCTGAGCCAAGTCCGTAGCTTATCGGCATCATAGGCTTTGTCTACGATCAGGCGCTTTGTCGGTCTCATAGCTTCCAAGAGCGGAAGGGCCATAGTGATGTCGGCGATGTTGCCGGGCGTCAGGGCAAGGGCGACGATCTGGCCACAAGCATCGGCCAGACAATGGATTTTTGTCGTTCGGCCGCCGCGCGATATGCCGACCGCTTGGGCAAACTCCCCGTTCTCCGGGTAGGACATCCACTGGATGTCCTACTGATCCTACGAACTCCGCCGGATGCGGAGCGGTGTGCTTTGACATGGGTGCTGTCGAAGCAGAGCTCATCGGGGACAGCGCCTGCGGCTGCGACCTTGGCAAAGATCCGCTGCCAGACGCCACGCCGTGCCCATCGAGTGTAACGGTTGTAGATCGTCTTGGCCGGTCCGTATTCGACCATAACGAAACGCGCTCTTGGCACGGCTGGCACCGTCACGTTTCGCTCGTCATGCTGGCCTTCGCCATGATGAGCGCGATCCGTCACACGGCCAACGGTGCGATACCTGCTAAAAGGGGGGTCGAAGCCCGAGCCTTGAACCGTCGCTGATCCGCTGGTCCGTGCAGGAAATCCGGCGCATCGCCTGTCGCTTGGCAAGGCGGCGCATCAACCCCGCCCACGTCATCGCGTGGTCGCTCTGGCGACGAGCCCACCAAGCCCCCGCCCGTGTCTCCCATATCAAACGAAATACGCAACTGTAATGCTAGCTTTAATTAATCTGGCAACGCCGACATTGGTCGTCGCCGATCGACATAGCGCCCCCACAGAGCATTTCATTCGAAAGGGCTTTCGAGGCAGACGCACCGGTCGTTACTCGGCAGCCTCCCGCTCAGAAGGGTCGTCACAAGTCATTGCCTTTGTTGGCGTATTCCGTGTGCATTGATTCCGTTGTGGTTGTCTTCGCATTTCGAAACCTTGTCACCGTCTCGCCAGAGCTTCGGTCAACCCGCGAGTTGTCTTATCGGCGAGACGTTCGAGCGCTCCCTGCAAGGGGCGCAGGTGTATGCATCAGGCGAAAGCAAGGAATCCATGACGGATAGCAACAGCAACGACAGAACCAAACCAGCGCATCCGCCAGCGGTAAGCGAAAGTGAACGCCGTGCCCTAAGGCGGAAGCGGCTCGAACGTTTGGCGAAACTAGGATCGGAAGCGCCGGTCGATCCCGCAACTGAGGTGCGTGTCTATTACGATCCGTCGGCTATCGACACGACCGGCTACGGTTTCCGAAGCCTTCTCATCCCAATGCCGGAAATGCGGAACCACGAAGGACGTCGCCCTTTGCGGGCGGTTGCCGAGCGTCTGCAGGTCGCGTGTTGCATACATGTGCTGCGGTGCTACGACGAGATGCGAGCTTCCGGGGTTGGTAGCGCCGAGGCGATCGAGACGGAGTTGAAGTCTGTCGTCCCGTTGTCGTTCGACAACGTTAAGCGGATTGGTAGGAAGGGGTTGGACGAGCGCAAGCTGCCGATCACTGCAGTGGATATGCTCGCGAGCCGTCTCTACGAAGGCGAACCGGATCTGATCCGCGCTCATCGTCAACTGGCGGGGTTGCTGAATACGTCTTTGACGCGGATGAACCGCATCATCGCCGCAACAGACGCGTCATGGTCGATGCCCCAAAAGGACTGGGCAGAGGCCAACTCGTTGGTCATGGAGGCGTTCAATTTCCATCCCAACAGCATGCCGAGAATTGATCTCGTTAGGATCAGCTGCGCTGCTGACATCCAGCCGTCTATTATATGGAGCAGATATCAAATCGACGCTCCAATGTACGAGGTCGCGCGCTTCGCAACGCAGTTGCTCTTCAGGGGGCTGCGGACGAGCGGCGGTCCGCCCGTCGAATTGAAGATGTCGCATTTTGCTGTTGCCGACGAGTTGCTCCATCTCAACCCCTCGGACAGGTACCACGAGATGGCGGCCGTTCAGTTGGTCAGCGATTTACTCAAAAGCGCGGATCCAGCCATGCTGCTCGATCAAGCCATCGATAAAGCGGCGATGGCGGAGAGTGACCTTTTGATCGAGTAATAACGGGGCTCGATAGCCTGGTTCAATTCCAGCCAGCAAAGGGAGCTTCGCCGCTCCCTTTGTTTTTCGATGTCTATTGGCGAAAGCGGCGTTTGCTTTTTCGGTCTCGATACGCAGCGTACGTTGGTTTCGACTGACTCGACGGTGGAGCGGCCCCTCTGCCTTCCTGAGGCGACCGAGAAGAACGGTTCACAGTAGTGGTCTCACGATGAGCGTCCTGTGGGCGTAAGTCTCTGTCAGAAATGCATAATTTACACCTCATTTATTCCGCTGACGAGTTTTCCAGCATTTGCGATGCGTGCAAACCGTTTGGAGAAGGACTGAGAGAATGGCGAAGAAGGTCGAGTCGAACGAAGCCATTGGCAACAAGCAATCGACTGAACCGGACAGGTCGGCCCGCGCGATGATGGTGCGTGGCGGCATCGGGGGGATCGGAAAAAGCAGCTTTCTCGTCAACGTTGCGGATGCTTTTTCCATCGCGTCCGTTCCGCTTGATCTGTTGCAGATCGACGACCAGACGAAGATCGAGCGGATGACCGGGCAACCGGTGACGACGATCGATGTCGCGGTGTTTCGACGCTCGCGCGAGGATGGCTGGGCGCTTCAAAGGGCGATCGCTCCCTTCTACAACGTCGTCGTAGGCATGCCGGCAACGGGTCGATGGTGCGCGATTGAGATCGCCGGAGGCTTGAGCGCCGTCGCTGATGACGCCTTTCTCAGCATCGACATGGCCGAGGAGATTGAGGAACTCCGTATCGCTGTCGACGCCCACATCGTGGTAGTCGCTAGCGAGGAGTCGGTGCGGCACGCGGCGCTAGAAGCTCAGCGGCATGCTCTGTGCTTCCCGGGCAGCCGACTGGTCTTCATCCTGAACAATCGATACGGGCCAGTCAGATCCTTTCTCAACGACGTTTCGGTTGATCTCGGTAAACCTGTGCTCAGGCTGCTGGAAGAACACGCGACCATTGTCGTCCGACGGGTCCAGCCCGAAAGCATACGTTTGTGGGAGAACCTCGGTATCCGGCCATCGCAGATCGCACGCTGGCGCGTCGAGGGCGGCTACGAGAAGGTTTGTGCCGAGACCGGGCTTGATCGCCTCGAAGCAAGACTCTTCGCGAGCGAGATTGTCGGCTGGTCGGCCGATATCCGCGAGCAGTTGATCGCGATCTATCCAGTGCTTGGCGGCTCCGATGTCTGACACCGGGAAATATAAGCGTCTCGAAGCACAGATCGTACGTGAAGGCGCAGAAGCACTTCGGGCATACATTGCCCGTTGTAAGCGGATGTCGCCGGAGAACTTCGCTCGGGAACCACGGTCTGCGACCTCGCGGCTGTCGGCTGCGAAATACGCGGAGATTGTGGTCGCCATTACGGGTATCGATTTGCCGAAGCCGATGGCCGATGCTGTCCAAGAAAAACCCGTTGCCGCGATGTCGCCGCGCCGACCGATCACCAAGTGGTGGCGTAGCCTTTCAAACGCAGAGGTCTCGGTCATCCTAGGCGGCGCAGCGGCGATCATCGCGAGCGTTGGGTTCTCCTTCGGGGCCATTGAGACGCATACGCCAGACCCAATGGTTCGGAGCCGATCGACAGGCGAATGGGGATCGTGCCGGCGTTTGTCACCCGAGGCGGACGGATGTCTGTATTCCGTGCGAACGTCCATGCCCTGGGCGAGAGCGGCTGCGCTGCTCGATCAACCTGAGGCGATGCTGCGTTTTATGAACAAGCATCTTCCCGCCGCTCACAACCTAAATCTGTACATTCCTCAAGGAACGCGCCTGATCATCTGGCGATCGACCGGAAAGCTGAAGGATTAATCGATGCTTCGGAGAACGAAACCTGCCGCCTACGAACATCGTTCCCTTGAACCAGCTGTGACCGCGGCATTGCTAGCTTGCCTCGCTGCAGCGCTTTGCAGCGCCATAATCACCTTCGTCTTGTTCGCCCCGGAAGGTTGGCGAGCGGATGGCCCATTCCGCGCTGATCTTTTCTTTGTCCTTCGACAAATAGTGAGGAACATTCAGCTAGGCGGTCTTTCTGGGAGCATTGATGATACGCTTCACGATCTTCGCGCTCGCTTTGACCTTTACAACGAGATTGCGTGGCGCATCCATGCAATTGGAGCAAGCGCTGTCGCAGCGCTTCTGTTCGTCGGCGTCCGTACTTATAGACGAACTAGATACGTCGATACTCGAACGCATCATGCTGGTCTTCAATTCTGGGCGGGTCGAGCAGGCACAAGCTCGGCCGTCGAGTTCCTTGCTTCCGAAGTCAAAGAGCATGGCACCAGCATCCGTCTCGCGCCAAAGATCTGGCTGCCTAAGATGCGCGAGTTGCGCAACCTTCTGCTGGTTGGGGCGCCGAACAGCGGAAAGACCCGAATTATTCTGTTCTGGCTGAACGAGATCCTTGGACGATTGCGCGAGCATCCGCACGAACGCCTGCTCGTTCATGACACCACGGGAGAGATCCTGCGGGGAATGCCGGTTGCGGACGACGCCATCGCAGCGTTCCACCCGACAAAGAAAGGGGGCTATGCATGGGTGCCGGGGCGAGACGTCCAATCCATGACGTCCGCCATCGCGCTTGCGACGCGTCTCGTCGCGTCGGACGGCACGACGCAGAGCGACAACCGCGTCTTCGACAAGGGCGGCGTAACGATCTTGACGGGGTGCATCGCCCAAACCCGCGCGACACGCGGTCCGAACTGGAGTTTCGCCGACCTTCTGAACACGCTGCTCGGCGATCCGGTCGCCTGGAAGGAGGGGTTCGCGCAGGTCTATCCGCCCGCTGCCGCCCTGGTTCTGATCGACGCGGACGGTACCCTCAACCGCACGACCGCGAGCTTCATCTTGTCGGTTCGGGCTCATGTCATGCAGCTTCTGGATCCGTTGGCTCGTGCCTGGGGTACCGCTCCGCCGGAACGGCAGTTCTCGTTTCTCGACTGGATTGAAGGCAAGAAGCAAGGCCAGCCCGCTATCGTCGTGTTACAACGGTCGGCCGCCAACCCCGCGCTCAGCGCGCTCTGGATCGGAGCGATCGTCGATCTTCTGGCATCGCATGCTTGCGACGAAAGCTTCAACCCCGACAAGTCGATGCGCATCCGCTTCGTGCTCGACGAGATCCACCAGCTCGGCCCGCTGCCCCGCCTGCAGGAGATCCTTGATGTCGGACGCAACAAAGGCGTCTCGGTGGTTGCTGCCTTGCAGGACATGACGCAGTTGCGGCGAACCTACGGCGCCGATGGAGCGAAGGAATTCCTTGGACGCTTCGCCACGAAGATTGTCGGCCAGGCCCAGATCGGTCCCGATGCCGACGAGTTGGCCGCTTCGTTCGTTGGAACACGCGAAATCATGCCGAAACGGGCAGCGTCAAACAACGCTACCGAATTGGATAAGGAGCCGGAGCCGAGAACGGTGGGCATCGTTCGGCCCGAGTATCTTGCATACGATCTCGGGGCGAACGACGAAGAAGTTTGCGCCATCGCCCTTGGTATCGGTGACGTCGTGGAATTGTCGTGGCCGACTACAGTGTGGGAGCCACGTCGATAGTACAGAAGGCGTGTTCGATCGCGCGTCACCATCCATTGATCGTAGCTGCCAAGTCGTTGCGTAAAATGAAGTATTCTCGCTGCTTTGATTCCGTAGCGCCTCAACGGTCCGCCAACGAATTCTGAAGGCCTCCCAACGGAGGCCTTCGTCTTTTGGTCGCATCCTTCGCCCTCATCCGCTCGTCTGCGTACTACACGCGTGCGACCTCCGCTGTTCGGTACTACGAGGCCGGCGCTGAGACTGGCGGCGTCTGGCTGCGCGGACACGCACGGCTTGGGGTAACTGCAGGCGGACCGGTGCGCGCTGCTGACTTCGATCGCGTGTGTCAGGGGCTCGATCGCGACGGGCGTCCGCTTGTGAAGCATAAAGGACCAGGTAAGCGGACGCTCGGCGTCGACATCACGCTGTCATCGCCCAAATCCTTCTCGGTCGATTGGGCGCTTGGCGACGCCGCGATGCGCGAAACGCTCGAGGCGGGCGAACGCGAGGCGATTGAATGGGTCGCAAAGTTTGTCGAGACCCAGATTCCGCTCGCACGGCGCGGACGCGCTGGCGGCCGGCGGGAGTCCGCAGCGTTCACTGTCGCTGTCTTCACCCATAGCGAAACCCGTCCCGAACGGCACGCCGACGGGACGGTAATGCCTTCCCCACACAGGCATCACCATTTGTGTTTTCCCAGCGTCGGCGAGCGCGCGGACGGCACCTGGGGGGCGCTTGATACAGTAGCTTTGCGGTCTTGGAAGAAAGCGCTCGGTGCTAAGTACCGCTTAGCGTTGGCCACGGCGCTTCAGAAGCGCGGTTTCGCGATCGAGGTGCCGGAGGGCGACTGGCGCTGGTCGGTACGCGGTGTGCCGGTGACGCTCTGCCACTTCTTCAGTGCCCGTCGCGCTGCGATCGAAGAAGAACTCGCGGAGGCCGGTGTCACGTCCAGTGCCGCGCCCGCGCTCGCCGCCGCCGTGACACTCGCCGGCCGTCGAGACAAGCAGAACATCGCCGGTCCCGACCTCACCCGGCAGTGGAAGGAAGCCGCCGCAGCGCTTGGGTATTCGGCGGAAGCAGTTCTCGCCGACGTCCGTTCAGCCGGACGGGCCGCAGAAATCGAACTGACCGCGGATGACCTCGAAGCGCACGCAGAAAGGCGTGTCGCGGCCGTGCCGGCAGCGCTTACCGACCATAGCGCGACTTTCGAACGGCGACACCTCCTTGAAGCGGTCGCCAATGCCCTCATCGGATCACGTGCTTCGCCCGACCAGGCGATCGCTATGGCGGACGCGCTCGTTGCCGATGGACACGTTGCCATGCTCGGGGAAGTCCGAGGCGAAGTCATATACTCAACGCCGACGATGATCGCGGCGGAGCGGCGACTGGTCGAGACTGCCCGGCATCTGGCAGACGAGTGCGTTAAAGCTCCCGATCCAGCTCTCGTTACGAGGCTCGTCGAAGCTCAAAACCTGAACGCCGAGCAGGAATCAGTTGCCCGTGCCGCGACTTCCGGGGGGCGCCTGACGCTGGTGCAGGGGGCTGCCGGGACGGGTAAGTCGACGACCCTGAAGGCGATCACCCGAGCCTGGCAGTTGGAAGGCTACACCGTTGTCGGTGCGTCGATCGCATGGCGCGCGGCGCATGGACTTCGGGACGATCTCGGCATCGAGTCTCGCGCGATCGACTCCTGGCTTGCCCGGAGCAAAGGCGATGCGCCGATCTTCGGCCCAAAGACCTGTTTGCTCGTAGAAGAGGGCGGACTTCAGGCCAGTCCTCAAGCCCTGCGACTGCTGTCCGAAATCAAGCGGGCCAGAGGCATCGTGGTGATCGTCGGCGACGAGAACCAACTCCGTCCGATCGGACCTGGTCACGCCATGCGGCTGATTCGGGAAGCTGTCGGTGCAAGTGAGATCGCGACCGTCGTTCGCCAGCGTGAAGCTTGGGCTCGAGAAGCCCCGCAGAGTTTTGCTCGCGGCGACGCCACCGCCGCACTCGCCGCCTTCGCCGATCGCGGTCTCGTCCGGTTTTACGACGGACCCCGCGCGACGGTCGAGGGAGTCGCCGCCGAATGGCAACGGCATCGTGACACGGCTCCGGAACAAAGCGTCCTCGTCACGGCGAAAACGAACGCCGAGGTCCGCGCGGTGTCGGATAGGATTCGACAGCTCTTGCGCGAGCGTGGAAATCTGCGCGGAGCCGACATCGCTGTGGAGGCCGCCGACGCGTCCGGCAACGGCTACTTGCTGCGTCTGGCTGAGGGCGACCGCGTCCGCTTTCTCGTCCGCCATGACGCGCTTGGCGTGATCAATGGCACGGAGGCTGAAATCGCCTCAGTGCATGAGGCCGCGGACGGCTCGGTGCGTATTGGCGCCGTGATTGGCGAGCGCCACGTCGAGTTCGCGTCCACCGACATTGCCGATGCTACGGGTCGCGTGAAGCTGGTGCATGCCTACGCTGCAACAGTGTTCCAGGCGCAAGGGATCACCGTCGACGCAGCGCTCGTCCTCGCGTCCGCGCGCTTGGATCGACACGACGCCTATGTCGCGGCCAGCCGGGCACGCGGCGACACGACGTTCTTCATCGATGGCCGAACGCTCGACCGAGAGATGGTAGCGGACACGATTGAGGCGGTCGCAGCCGGTGACGACGAGGCACGCCTCCGCTTTCTAGCCGAGCGGTTGGCGCGTGCCAATGCGAAGACCACGACGCTCGACCTTCTCGCGGCCGAGGCAAACGCGTCGAAGGTGACGAGGACGCGGGATCTCTCGAAAGTCCATGACCGTCGCCGCGAGCTCGATCATGAGCTCTGAGCCGCCCCGCCTCGGATCTGCGCCGCGCGGCAGCCGAAGCGACAGGACGCGCCGTGAGAAGCGCAAGCCTTCGGACGCCAGTAGTTCGGCTGGTGTGCAGCGCGGCCGTAGCCGCAATCCAGCCCCAAAGGCCGTTCCGCGTGACGAAGCCGTGCATTGCGCGATCGTTGATCTGCCCGACGCGCTGCCGGTGTGCACGCGAGAACTTGAGGTGCTGGAACGATATCTTGGATCGCTCATCGACCAAATCCTCGACGGTTAATGCGTCGATACGTTGGGCGGCCCAGTTCTCCACAACGATCTCGACGAAGCGGATCCTTGCCGTTGCGGCCGATCACTCGGCCTGCAAGACTCATCGGGGGTCTTTCCGTCGTCTGAACTCCGTCAGGAGCAGTGCCGTGGTCGCGTCGGACGAGACCGAGCACGGTGTATCAATAGAGTTTGCACCATGTCCTTCGCCAAGTCCTCCACGAAAGTGACGATGCCAAAGGTCTCGGCGGCGAAAGTGCGCCGTGCGGCACTCTACCTGCGCGTTTCCACCGGCAGGCAGGCGGAGGGCGATGTGTCGCTGCCGTCTCAGCGGCGTCTGACCCGCGGGCATTGCGAGCGCGAGGGCTGGATCGTCACGGATGAATATGTCGAGCCCGGCGTCAGCGCCACCGATGACCGGCGTCCCGCCTTCCAAGCGTTGATGGATCGGGCCTGCGACGCCGACAGGCCCTACGATCTCATCGTCGTCCACGCCTTCAGTCGCTTTTATCGCAACGGCGCCGAGATGGAACTTGCCATCCGGAAACTTCGCCGTCACGGCGTCGAGGTCGTTTCGATCACCCAACCAACCGGCACCGATCCGTCCGCTGAAATGATGCGACAGATCATCGGCATCTTCGACGAGTACACATCCAAAGAGAACGGTAAGCAGGTCACACGCGCCATGCGCGAGAACGCATCTCAAGGCTTCTGGAACGGCGCGACCCCGCCCCTTGGCTATGAAGCCGTCGAGGCGGAGCGGCGCGGCGCGAAGATCAAGAAGCGGCTTGCGATCGACGAAGTCGAGGCTGAGACCGTGCGTCTCATCTTCCGTCTTTATCTCGAAGGGGATTCAGCGACCGGCACGCCGCCGCTCGGCATCAAGGAAGTCGTCAAGTGGCTGAACAGCCGAGGCTTCGTCACGAAGCGTGGCGGCACCTTCGGCGTCGGCGCGATGCACCACATCCTAACCAACACCGCCTATGTCGGGCGCTGGAACTACAATGTGCGCAACAAGGCGACCGGCGAAAAGCGCAGCGAAGAAGAGATCGTCACGATCGACGTCCCCCGCATTCTTGAGGATGCAACCTTCGAGGCCGTGCAGGTCAAGCTTGCCGCCAATAACCCGCGCGTCAGCCCGGTGCGGATCGCCAGCGGTCCCATCTTGCTGACGGGGCTTGCCACCTGCGCGCATTGCGGCGGTGGCATGACGCAGCGCACCGGCACGTCGCGCTCGGGAAAGGTCTACGCCTATTACACGTGCGCAAGCCGAGCTCAACGCGGTCCGACCGTCTGCCGCGGCAACTCGATCCCGATGGCACACCTCGACGATCTGGTGCTGACGGCGCTGCAGGAGCGGCTGTTCGCTCCTGAGCGCCTTGCCGAGGTTTTATCCGCCCTTGTGGCCCGTCGTGCGGCTCGGGCGGAGGCGGTCGACGCTCGCCTCGTCGCACTTCAGACCGAGGTTGCGGCCGCAGAAGACAAACTGCGTCGCCTCTACCAGCTCGTCGAGGATGGGATGGCGGAGCTGGATGACATCCTGCGCGATCGCATCGCCGTCCTGAAAGGAGAGCGAGAGAGAGCACAGGCCGCCTTTGAGCGGGCGCGTGCGCAATCGGGTGGGCATGCTGCGATCAATCCGGAAAAGGTGGCAGCCTTCGGCAAGCTGATGCGCGAGGTTCTGTCCTCGACCGACACTCCAGCCCGCAAAGCATATCTCCGCGCCATCCTTGGTGCCGTCGAGGTCGATACGGCGACGGTGCGCATCACCGGTAGCCGCGATGTCCTGCACGCCGCAATTGCTGACACGCCAGCTGCTAGAGACGTGGTTCAGTTTACTGGACCGAAATGGCGCGCCCGAAAGGATTCGAACCTCTGACCCCCAGATTCGTAGTCTGGTGCTCTATCCAGCTGAGCTACGGGCGCCAATGAAACGGTGAGGCGTTGGCCCCGGCCGATCACGTCGTCTATGTTGTATGGCGCGCCCGAAAGGATTCGAACCTCTGACCCCCAGATTCGTAGTCTGGTGCTCTATCCAGCTGAGCTACGGGCGCCGATGAACCGGTGAGGCACTTGGCCTCGGCCGTTCGTGAGCGCTTGGTACCCCCGAGCCGGGGCGAATGCAAGCGGCTTATGGAAAGAAAATGACAGAGCCTTCGAGAGCCTGTGGGAAGGCCGATTTCGGGCCGGGGCGGCGGCGCGGGGGGAGGGGAGGCGGCCTGGTCAGGCCGACGCTCGCGGCAGGTCGATCTCGAATCGGGCACCCGCCGCCACCTCTTCGGACAGGCTGATCTGCCCGCCATGGGCCTGGACGATCTCGGCCGCGATGGCCAGGCCAAGCCCCGTGCCGCCGGCGCGTGTCGAGCCGCGAAACGCCTGGAACAGGTTTTCGCGCGCCCGTGGGCTGACGCCGGCGCCGGTGTCCTCCACCGAGATTCGGTCGCCGGCGGGCAGGGCCGAGCCCGAAACGGTGACCCGGCGCACCAGCGCCTCCACCTCGTCGCTTTCGATCGACTGGATCGCGTTGCGAACGAGATTGGAGAGGACGCGGAAGAACTGCTCGGGATCGATGTCGAGCTCCATGTCCTCCGGCACGGCGTTCACGAAGTCGATTGGCCGCTCGGGCGGAATCGACTGGCTCTCGAACACCTCGCCGACCAGCAGCCGCAGATGGACGCGCCGGCGCGTCGGCTGGCTTTCCGTTGCCCGGCCATAGGCGAGCACCGACTGCGTATAGTCGAGCGCGCGGTCGAGCGAGCGGATGAGGGCGGGGGCGAAGCGCTGCACCTGCGCGTCCGGCAGGGTGGAGAGCCGGTCGGAAATGAGCTGCGCCGAGGCGAGGATGTTGCGCAGGTCGTGATTGATCTTGGACACAGCGAGGCCGAGATCGGCCAAGTGCCGCTGCTCGCGCAGCGTGCGTGCCAGCGTCGCCTGCATGGCGGCGAGCTCGTGCTCGGCGATGCCGATCTCGTCCTCGCGCCGACGCGGCACGATCACCCGGTCCGGGTCCTCCGGCTTGCGGCCGAAGCGCTGCATGGCCGCCACCATGCGGCGGATGGGCCGAAGCAGCGAGAAGGAGAGCATGCCGAAGACCAGCGCGCCGACGAAGCTCGCGATCGACAGCGATAGAAACAGGATGTTGCGGGAATAGACCAGCATGGCGCGATGCAGCGGCTGCTCGTTGATGACGATCTCGCCCGACATCGACCCGTCGCCGATCGGCCCGATCAGCCGAATCAGCCGCTCGCCCCCGGACAGAAGCGCCTCGAAGCTCATGCCGATAGAGGACAGGAGGTGCTCGTCGCTAAGATCCACCGTGCGGCTGACGGGGCCGAGATCGGACGCGCGCGCCAGAAGGCGGGTTTCGCCGGGGCGGCGGATCGCCACCAGCCGCGCGTCGAGCGCTTCGAGAAGGTCCCCTTCCTGCTGGGGCGTAAGGAGAATGCCTTCCTCCCCGAACTGCGCCACCAGCGACGCGACGGACACGGTTTCCAGCTTGGCTTCCAGCCATTCCTGCCGGAAATGGGCGATCGAGGGCACGAAGATCAGGACTTCGGCGCCCATGACGGCCAGCGCGGTGACGGCGAACAGGCGCACCGAAAGCCGGTGGCGCCAGCGCGGGCGCGTGAGCGGCGCTTGGTCCGCTTCATCGGCGCGATCTGTCATGATCCGTTTCGATCCGCTTTTTAAGTCCTCGCGCGACCTCGCGCCGCGGTTTCTTTGCTTCGTGTAGAATGCGCCGAAGGGATTGTCACGAAACCGTGCGGAATCGGTCATCCCCGCTTATTTTCTGCCATGCCCTCACCAAATCCTTGAAGGGGTGCGGGCGAGGGCCGGATGCGAAAGCGGGGCTGGCGCGCGGTCGGCGCATTGACTTTGTGCCCCATCTGCCGCAAAAGGCCGGCCGAAGACCGAATGCTGAGCCGCGGAGGGATGCCTTCGCCGGCAGTTTCGCGCGTTCGATACAGATCTTGAACCATTGATTTTGCCAGAGGCCCGCACGGCGCGGGATTAAAGACGATGAAGCGCACGTACCAACCCTCCAAGCTCGTCCGCAAGCGCCGCCACGGCTTCCGCGCCCGTATGGCGACGGTCGGCGGCCGCAAGGTCATCCAGGCTCGTCGCGCTCGCGGCCGCAAGCGCCTTTCGGCCTGATCGGCCGCTCAGGCCTCGCGAGGGACCGTCCCATCGCCAGCCGCTTGAAGACGCGCGCCGAATTTCTAGCGGTGCGCAAGGGCCGTCGATTGAACGGCCCTTTTTTTCTGATCGAAGCTCTGGACCGGGGCGACGGCGACGAGCCGCGCTACGGCCTTACGGTGACGCGCAAGGTCGGCAATGCGGTCGAGCGCAACCGCATCCGTCGCCGCCTGCGCGAGGCGATCCGCACCTGTTGCGGGGCTGACATGGCGACGGGCTTCGATTATGTGATCGTCGCCCGCCGCGATCTTCTTTCGCTGCCCTTCGAAACGCTGACCGGCGAGCTGTCGCGTCGCGTCGCCAAGGCCAGGTCAGCGGAACGGAAGGCGCCAACGCCCCCTTCGGGAAGTGAATAATGGAAAACAGCCGCAATTTCCTGATCGCCATGGCGCTTTCGATCGCCGTTTTGATCGGGTGGCAGTTCTTCGTGATCCATCCGCGCTCGGAGGCGCAGCGTCAGCTCGAGCAGTCGCAGCAGGCGACGCTCCAGACGCCGACGACGCCGGCCGGAACCGCGCAGGACCCCGCCGTCTCGCCGGCGGGTCGCGAAAGCGTGGTGCCGACTTCGCAGACGCCGGAAGTGACCGGCCAGACGCGCGACGCCGCCCTCGCCACCAACCCCCGCATTCCGATCGACACGCCGGCCGTCTACGGCTCGATCAACCTGCAGGGCGCCCGGCTCGACGATCTGCGCCTCAAGGGCTATCACGAGACGGTGGACGACAATTCGCCCACGATCGTACTGCTCTCGCCCGAGACGATCGGCAAGGACGGCTATTTCGCCGAGTTCGGCTATAGCGGCCAGAATCTGGGAACGCTCCCCGGGCCGCAGACGCTCTGGCAGGCGGACGCCGGCCAGACGCTGACGCCCTCCACCCCCGTCACATTGACCGCCACCAACGGCCAGGGCCTGACCTTCACGCGCACTATCTCGGTGGACGACAAGTTCATGTTCACCGTGGAGGACCAGGTGTCCAACACGGGCGGCGCGGCCGCGTCCGTCGCGCCCTATGGTCGCGTCGTGCGCTTCTCCAAGCCCGAGGTCGCCTCCGCCTACGTCCTGTTCGAAGGCCTTCTCGGCGTCTTCGGAGACCAGGGCCTGCAGGAGGTCAAGTACCACAATATCGAGGAAGACAAGCTGGTCTCCCCGACGCCCTCGGCCGCCGGCTGGATCGGCATGACCGACAAGTACTGGGCGACGGCTCTCGTGCCCGCGCAGGGGCAGGGCACCTTCCAGCCCAACTTCCGCTACTCCGCCGAAGGCCGCCCCTTCTACCAGTCCGACTATCTCGCCCAGGGGCTGACGGTCGAGCCGGGCGCCACGGTCACCACCTCGTCGCGCGTCTTTGCCGGCGCCAAGGTCGTGGACGTTATCAACGGCTACGAGGACACGCTCGGCATCCACAATTTCGGCCTGCTGATCGACTGGGGCTGGTTCAAGTTCATCACCCGGCCGATGTTCTGGGCGATCGACCATCTCTATACGCTGACCGGCAATTTCGGCGTCGCCATCCTTCTGATCACGGTCATCCTCAAGCTCTTCTTCTTCCCGCTGGCGTCGAAGAGCTACAAGTCGATGGCCAAGATGAAGACCGTGCAGCCCAAGCTGACCGAGCTTCGCGAGAAATATGCCGACGACCGCGCCAAGCAGCAGCAGGAGATGATGCGGATCTACAAGGAGGAGAAGATCAATCCGGCGGCAGGCTGCTGGCCGGTCCTGGTCCAGATCCCCGTGTTCTTCGCGCTCTACAAGGTGCTCTACATCACGATCGAGATGCGGCACGCGCCCTTCTTCGGCTGGATCCACGATCTCGCCGCACCCGATCCGACGAGCCTGTTCAACCTGTTCGGCCTGATCCCGATTACCCTGCCGCATCTTCTCATGGTCGGCGTCTGGCCGCTCATGATGGGCATCACGATGTTCATCCAGATGCGCTTGAACCCGACGCCGCCTGACCCGGCGCAGCAGATGGTGTTCACCTGGATGCCGGTGATCTTCACCTTCATGATGGCCTCCTTCCCGGCCGGCCTCGTGATCTACTGGACCTGGAACAACACGCTCTCGATCACCCAGCAGACGATCATCATGAAGCGCCACGGCGCCAAGATCGAATTGTGGGACAATCTGAGAGGTATGTTCCGCAAGAGCAAGGCCTGACGCCAAGGCCGCGCTTAGCGACGATCCCCAAGCCGCCGGCCTTCGGGCCGGCGGCTTTTTCGCTGGCGCCATTGGACCGGCGACGGTTCAGCGTGTTAGGCGAGGAGCCATGCCCCTCGGTCCCGACCCTCAAGCGATCCATCCCGTGCCCGCGCACCAGCGGATCGTGTTTCTCAAGAACCTGATCGACGATCCCAAGATCGAGATCGGCGACTACACCTATTACGACGATCCCGAGAACGCGCTTCTCTTCGCCTCGCGAAACGTCCTCCACCACTACGACTTCCTGGGGGACAAGCTGCGGATCGGCCGCTTCTGCGCCATCGCGACCGGCGCCCGCTTCGTCATGAATGGCGCCAACCACGCGATGACGGGCTTCTCCACCTTCCCCTTCAACATCTTCGGGGAGGGCTGGGAGGAGGACTTTGACATGGGCTCGATCACGGCGGGCCTGCGCGGCGACACCGTGATCGGCAACGATGTCTGGATCGGCGCGGAGGCGGTGATCCTGCCCGGCGTCACGATCGGCGACGGCGCGGTGATCGGCGCCTTCAGCGTCGTGAGCCGGGACGTCGCGCCCTATGCCGTGGTGGCGGGCAATCCGGCCGTGGAGCGCCGCCGACGCTTTTCGCCCGAGATCGTTCAGCGCCTCCAGCGCATCGCCTGGTGGAACTGGCCGGTCGAGCGCATCACCAAGAACCTCGCCGCCATTCGCGGCGCCGATATCGACGCCCTGGAGCGAGCCGAATGACGAAGACCCCCGCGACCGAACCGAACGGCGCCGCCGACGAGCAGCGCCTGTTCTTCGCCCGTCCCTGGGTCTTCATCCGGGGCGTGCCGGCGATGAAGTTCCTGCCGCCGGAAGGCCCGCCCGAGGTCGCCTTCGCCGGGCGCTCCAATGTCGGCAAGTCCTCGCTCATCAACGGCATCGTCGGCCAGAACGGCTTGGCGCGCACCTCCAATACGCCGGGGCGCACCCAGGAGCTGAACTATTTCGTGCCGGACGGCTACAGCGGCGAAGGGCTCGACCTGCCCCCCGTCGCCATCGTCGACATGCCGGGCTACGGCTACGCCCAGGCGCCGAAGGAGCAGGTGGACGCCTGGACCAAGCTGGTCTTCGACTATCTCCGGGGCCGGGCGACCCTGAAGCGCGTCTTCGTGCTGATCGATTCGCGCCACGGGCTGAAGAAGAACGATCTCGACGTCATGGCGCTTCTCGACAAGGCAGCGGTCTCCTACCAGATCGTCCTCACCAAGGCCGACAAGATCTCGGCGCTCGCCTTGCCCAAGCTCGAGGCCGCGACGCGCGAGGCGATCCGCAAGCGCCCCGCCGCCTATCCCACGATCATCTCGACCTCGTCTGAGAAGGGCTTCGGGATCGAGGACGTGCAGGCCGAGATCGCCAATTTCGCGCTGGGGCGCTAAACCCCAGCGCCTGAACCTCAGTCGCGCGCGGCGGGTGTTCCCGCCAGGAGATGCGGCAGCAGCGCGTCGGGAAACAGAACCGGCTCGCCGCGAGCGAGAGCGGGAATGTCGAACCAGCGCGCGCGGCAGAGCGAGCCGTCGCCTTCGAGATAAGTCGCTTCGCCGTCCAGCGGGATGTGCCGGTCGAGAAGGCGGATGGGGGCGGCGAACAGGAACTCGTGCCGGATCTCGTCCCCCTTCCGGTAGCGGCTCTCGAACACGGTCCAGCCGCCGGTGATCTCGATCTCGGTGTCGAGCTCTTCGCGAAACTCGCGCCGCAGCGCCTCCTCTCGCGTTTCGCCGTATTCGATCGAGCCGCCGAGCGGGCGCACGCCCCGCAGCCGGCTCTCGTCGTCCGTCACCTCGAACGCGAGCAGTCGTCCCTCCTGAAAGGCGAGGCCGATGACCTTGGTCTTGATGCGCTTGCGCCGTCCCGCCACGCTCAGGCCTCCACGCCGTAGCCCGTCATGAAGAGCCAGACCGCCGATTCCACGGTGACGCGGATTTCCTCCTCCGTCGGCTCGGGCACCTGATCGTCGAAGAAGCGGCGGCGAAGATGCCCCGCCGTCGATAGTTCGATGAACTGGGAGGCGGCGAGTTCGCGGTCCGCGATGCGCAATGTTCCGGCCTCGCAGGCCTTGTCGAGATAGGCGGTGAGAAGCGCCAGCCCGCGCTTGGGGCCGTGCGTGTAGAAGTCCCGCCCGAGCTGCGGCATCCGCCCGGCGACGGCGATCACCGTGCGCTTGGCATGCATGGCCTCGGCCGACATGACCAGCTTCGCCAGTCGCTTGCCGAAGCGCGTCAGCGTGTCGGCGGGTTGCAGGGGATCGACCAGCAGCGCCTCCACCTCGGAAAAGTAGCGGTCGCGCTCCTCATCGATCAGCGCGGCGAAAAGCTCCTCCTTGGAGCGGAAATAGACATAGAGGGTCGATTTCGAGACGCCCGATTCGCGCGTCACGTCGTTCATGGAAGCGGCGTCGAAGCCCATGCGAACGAAGGCCCGGCGCGCCCCTTCCAGAATCTGGCGGCGCTTGGCCGGGTCTTCCCCCGCCGGGCAGCGGCCATCGGCTTGGGAAGGGGAGTTGTGCGCGGCAAGGCTCATGCGAGCTGTCCTTCGTCGGTTCTTAAGCGTCGCGGATTAATTTGGGCCAGAGGCCGACCCGCCGACTTGAAATGCCCATGGATCACGGTTATGTCAACGTCGAACCGAACGGTTCGGTTCGATTGGGGTTTTTCCGAATGAGCAAGTCCGCACCTGACGCGTCCGACGCGACTGAACGCGCCCCGACCGACCGGCCGGCCCGCACCGACGCTCCCAAGCTCGAGATCGTCTCCCGCAAGACCGAAAGCGCGCCCGCCAGCGCAGCGGAAGCCAAGCCGGCCGCCGCCGCGCCCAAGAAGAAGGGCGGCCTGAAGAAGCTGATCTTCGGCGCGGTGCTTCTGGCCGCGATCGGCGGCGGCGCCTGGTACGGCCATCAGTGGTGGATCGACGGGCGTTTCCTGGTCTCGACAGACGACGCCTATGTCGGAGCTGACATGGCGATCATGTCGCCCAAGGTCACCGGCTATATCCAGTCCGTTCCGGTCAAGGAGAACCAGACGGTGAAGGCGGGCGATCCGATCGTCGTGATCGATGGCGGCGACTATGCGCTGGCGCTGCGCCAGGCGGACGCCAAGATCGCGGCCGAGAACGCCACGATCGGGCGCATACGCGCCCAGCAGGCCGCCTCGGTCCAGCAGGTCGCGGAAGCCGACGCCAGCCGCGTCGCGGCGGTCGCGGCCGTCAACCAGGCCGCGCTCGATCTCGGCCGGGCCGAGAATCTCGTGCGCACCGGAACCGGGGCGCAGGCGCCGCTCGATCAGGCGCGCTCCGCCAAGGCGCAGGCCGACGCCAAGCTCGCTGGCGCCGAAGCCTCGCTCTCCGCCGCCAAGGCCAATGTCGCCGTCTTCGACGCGCAGGTCACCGAGGCGGAAGCGATGCTGCCGAGCCTTGCGGTCGCGCGCGATCAGGCGGAGCGGGACCTTTCCTTCACGACGCTCCGCGCGCCCTATGACGGCGTCGTCGGCAATCTCTCGGCCCAGCCGGGCGATCTCGTGTCGCCGGGCCGGCGCCTTGCCGCTGTGGTGCCGCTCGATCAGGTCTATGTCGACGCGAACTTCAAGGAAACCCAGCTGCACCAGATCGCGCTCGGCGAGAAGGTGCGCATCGAGGTCGACGCCATGCCCGGCGTCGAGGTCGAGGGCACGGTGGCCTCGCTGTCGCCAGCCTCCGGCTCGGTCTTCTCCTTGCTGCCGGCCGACAACGCGACCGGCAACTTCACCAAGATCGTTCAGCGCGTGCCGGTCCGCATCGCGATCGACCGGACGGACGCCGAAGCCAGCCTTCTGCGCCCGGGTCTGTCGGTGAAGGTGGCGGTGGACACGCGCACGGCACCGGGCGCCAAGACCGCCAGCGCCGACTGACCCCTAAGGGTTCGACCTCGCCTCGCGGATGCCCCGGCCTTCGCGGGGCTCCGCCCGTTCCCGCGCGCCGCCCGTTAGGGGCGGCGCCTCGTTCGCTGTCTGTTTCCGTGGCCGGGTGAGATGCCCGGCGGGAGCCCAAGCCCCATGTCCTCCGTGACGGCCGATTCCAAGCTGCCAGCCCAACCTGCCGGCCCGACCGTCGGCGGCGGCGAGACCATTCCCCTGCGCCGAATGCTGGCCTTCATGGCCATGGTCTTCGGCATGTTCATGGCGATCCTCGACATTCAGATCGTCTCGGCCTCGCTCGCCGAGATCCAGGCCGGTCTTTCGGCCTCGACCGACGAGATCGCCTGGGTGCAGACGGCCTATCTCATCGCGGAAGTGGTGATGATCCCGCTCTCGGGCTTCCTCGCCCGGATGATGTCGACCCGCATCCTCTTCTCGCTCGCGGCCGCCGGCTTCACGCTGTCCTCCGCGCTCTGCGCGACCGCCACCAATATCGACCAGATGATCCTCTACCGCGCCGTGCAGGGCTTCATCGGCGGCGGCATGATCCCCAGCGTCTTCGCGGCCGCCTTCACCATCTTCCCACCCTCCAAGCGCGCCATCGTCTCGCCCATGATCGGCCTCGTGGCGACGCTCGCGCCCACCATCGGCCCGACGGTCGGCGGCTATCTCAGCCACACGCTGTCCTGGCACTGGCTGTTTCTGATCAACGTGCCCTTCGGCATCATCGTGACGCTGGCGGTCTGGAATCTCGTGGATTTCGACAAGCCGGAATGGTCGCTCTTCTCGAAGTTCGACTGGTTCGGCCTTCTCGGCATGGCGGCCTTTCTCGGCTCGCTCGAATATGTCCTGGAGGAGGGGCCGCTGGACGATTGGTTCGACAGCCGGACCATCGTGGTCATGACCGTGATCCTGGTGCTCGGTGCCGTGCTCTTCCTCTACCGCGCCTTCACCGCGCGCGAGCCGATCGTCGATCTCACGGCCTTCGCCAACCGCAACTTCGCCTTCGGGTCGCTCTTCTCCTTCATCATGGGCGTCGGGCTTTACGGCCTCACCTATCTCTATCCCGTCTATCTCGGCCGCATCCGGGGCTATGATTCGCTGATGATCGGCGAGACCATGTTCGTCTCGGGCCTCGCCATGTTCTTCACGGCGCCGATCTCGGGCAAGCTCTCCTCCTCGCTCGATCCGCGAGTCATGATGGCGATGGGCTTCTCGGCCTTCGCGCTCGGCACTTGGATGATGAGCGGCCTGACGCACGACTGGGACTTCTACGAGCTTCTGCTTCCGCAGCTGCTTCGCGGCTTCGGGCTGATGATGGCCATGGTGCCGATCAACAACATCGCGCTCGGCACGCTGCCGCCGCAGAAGATGAAGGGCGCCTCCGGCCTCTACAATCTGACGCGCAATCTCGGCGGCGCGGTGGGCCTTGCCATCATCAACACGATGATCAACGACCGCACGGCCCTCCATTACGACCGGCTGGCCGAGCGGGTGCGCTGGGGTTCGCAGATCGCCGAGGACCGGCTGACCGACATGGCCTCCAGCTTCAACGCCGCCGGGCTCGACGGCGCCAACGTGGCGTTGAAGCAGATGAGCGGCCTCATTCACCGCGAGGCGAGCGTCATGGCCTTTTCCGACGTGTTCATCGCGCTGACCGCGCTCTTCGTCTCGCTGTGCTTCCTCACCGTCATGATCCGCCGCCCCGGCGGCAATGTGAAGGTGGACGCGCACTGAGTGTCCGAGGCAGGGAGGCCATGCAGGCCTCCTCGCTCTCCGGTGCCCTTCGCGCTCAGACCCGTTGGCAAAGGTCCTTCAAGCGCACCGAGATGCGGCGATAGACGTCGCGGTAAGCCTCCAAGATCTGGTCCCGGCTGCCGTTCACGGCGGACGGGTCGGGCATCGGCCAGAACTCCACCGCCGTGGCGTCTGCCTCCGTCGCGCTCATGGCGGCGTGATGGGCTTCGGGCGAGAGCGTCACCACGAGGTCGAAGAACCCGTCGCCGAGGTCCTCCCATTTCTGGGGCTTCCGGTCGCCGAGCGACAGGCCCTGCTCGGCCAGGATCACGTCCACGAATGGATCACGCTCGCCATCCTTGACGCCCACCGAGGCGATGTAGACGGATTGCGGCAGGAGCGAGCGCGCGATGGCTTCGGCGATCGGAGAGCGGATCGAGTTCGCTCCGCAGACGAACAGGATGGAATGGGGCAGGGTGGAAGGGGAGGGGGCGCTCAAACAGTCCGTCTCCCACAAAGGTCGATGCGTGTGGCCAACCCGCTCTCCTCCCGTCAAGCGCGCCGGTGGAGGACGCAGATCAGCGTGAACAGGCGTCGCGCCGTGTCCTTGTCCAGTTCGATCTTGCCCTTCAGACGCTCGCGCAGAAGGTCCGAACCGTCATTGTGTATGCCGCGCCGACCCATGTCGATGGCCTCGATCTGCGAAGGCGTCGCGGTGCGGATCGCCTCGTAATAACTGTCGCAGATGAGGAAATAGTCCCGAATGACGCGGCGGAAGGGGGTAAGCGAGAGGATGTGAACGGCGAGCGGCGCTTGTCCCTCGTCCGCGATGTCGAACACGAGGCGCCGATCGGCCAGCGCCAGCTTCAGCCGGAACCGCCCGCCCTCGAAACCCATGGGCTCGAAGAGGTTCTCTTCGATGAGATCGACGATCGCGACGGCGCGATCATGCTCCACGTCGGGCGCGGCGCGCCCGATCGAATCGTCGAGGTCGACTGAAACGAGGCGTCCGCGCTCCATGGGGTCCTCTAGAGATTGAGCCGGATGGCGACGGACCGGCCATGCGCGTCGAGCCCCTCGACGCGTGCCAGTTCGATCGCCGCAGGGCCGAGCTCGCGCAGCGCTTCGGCCGACAGTTTCAGGATCGAGGTGCGCTTGACGAAGTCGAGAACCGACAGGCCGGAGGAGAAGCGCGCCGAGCGCGCGGTCGGCAGCACGTGGTTCGACCCGCCGACGTAGTCGCCGATCACTTCGGGCGTATGCCGGCCGAGGAACACGGCGCCGGCATTGCGAATTTCGGCGAACAGCGCGTCGGGATCGTCGGTCGCGATCTCCAGATGCTCGGCCGCGATCCGATCGGCGAGCGCCGGCGCATCGCGCAGGAGATCGCGCACCACGATCACGGCACCGAACTCGGCCCAGCTCGCCCGCGCCGTCTCAGTCCGCGAAAGCGTGGCGAGCTGGCGCTCCACCGCAGCTTCCACACTTTGCGCAAGCTCTTCGCTGTCGGTGAGAAGGATGGATTGCGCGGCGCGGTCGTGCTCGGCCTGGGCCAGGAGGTCGGCGGCCAGCCAGTCCGGGTCGTTGGCGCCGTCGGCGATCACCAGCACTTCCGAAGGCCCGGCGATCATGTCGATGCCGACCGTACCGAAGACCTGCCGCTTGGCGCTCGCGACATAGGCGTTGCCGGGGCCGACGATCTTGGCCACCGGCGGGATGGTCTGCGTGCCATAGGCGAGCGCGGCCACGGCCTGCGCCCCGCCGACGCGGTAGATTTCGGACACGCCGGCGATGCGGGCGGCGGCCAGCACCAGCGGATTCAGGGCACCGCGCATGGCCGGCACGACCATGGCGATGCGCCGGACGCCCGCGACCTTGGCGGGAACAGCGTTCATCAGAACGGAGGAGGGATAGCTCGCCGCCCCGCCGGGCACGTAGAGGCCGACCGATTCCACCGCCGTCCAGCGCGAGCCGAGTTCGGCGCCGATCGAATCGGTGTAGCGATCGTCCTTCGGCATCTGCCGGGCATGGTGGCTCTCGATGCGCCGATGGGCGAGCTCCAGCGCCTCGCGCGTCCGGCGCGGGGTCGCCTCCAGCGCCGCCTCGATCTCGGCTTCGGGAACGCGCAGCGTCTCGGGCGTCAGCGTCAGCTCGTCGTAGCGGGCGGTCAGCTCGATCAGCGCCGCGTCGCCGCGCGCCCGCACGTCGTCGATAATGGCGCGCACGGCCGTTTCGACATCCACCGAGGCTTCTCGTTTTGCGGCCAGCAGCGCGCGAAACCGCGTCTCGAAATCGGGTTGGTCGATATGAAGCCGCTGCGGCACGTCAGGCACTCTCCCTCGGCGCGGCGGGCGATCTCTCGGCGCTCGGACCCTCAGCCCCTGTCGTGGTCGGGCCGCGACGGGGTGCTCCAGGCGGCGCCGAGATCGGTCAGCTGCGCTTCGATACATTCGACGTCGAGCCTTATCGCGGCACCGCCCGCGAACACAAGGTCGATCGTGCCGGACGGCTCCTCGCCCGCGCTCCAGCGCAGCGCGAGCAGCGCCAGCACGGCGTCGTCGTCGCTCTGCCGGAAGCCGCTGCGCCGGACGCCGAGCACCCGGTCGAAATGCAGGACGCTGCGGCGGCGCTCGTATTCGCCCCGGCGGCGAAAGAAGCCCTGGCGCGGCGGAGTGTTTTCCCAGACGAAACGGTTGATCGGTACGGTGAACTGCCCGCGCTCGGGCGAAAAGGCGAGGTCGGCGACGCGAATCACGGCGTCCTGCACATGGGCCGACACGATGTCGAGATCGGCCGCGTCGAGCGCCATCAATCGAAGAAGGTCCATCCTGCCCGCTGCTCCTCGCCGCCCTGTCATGCTCCAGCGCAGCTAGGGCATCCCATGGCAAAGTGCGACGGCTCTCGGTGATTTTCCCGACCTAATTGCTTTCGGGCTTGCGATATTGCTCGCCGACGCGCCCGAACTCGCCCTGCAGGCGGCCGATCGCGATCTGCAGATGGTAAAGCCCGATCAGCGCCGAGCGCGAGCGAAGCGCGGCAATAACCGAGCGCGGCGGGGCGGCGAGCGCCAGGGCAAGGCTCTTGGCGAGCGTACGCGCACGCCCGTCGCGCCCCCGCTGCACCAGGGTCGAGAGCGCACCGTTGCGCAGCGCCCGCGCGTTGATCCAGGAGAATTCCGTGCGCCGGGCGGGCACGATCTCGTGCACGGCGGCCTCCCGACACCAGCCGAACCGAAAGCCGGCCTCCCGGCAGCGCGAGAAGAGGTCGGCATCGCCCCCGCCGGTGAAATCGAATCGCGTGTCGAACAGCGGCTCGCTCATGCGCCTCAGGACATCGGCGCGGATCGCGACATTGCCGGAAGAGACGAGAACCCCGATCGGCCCGCTCGCCTCGAACGGCGCGCGGAAAACGGGATGGGCGGCCAGCGCCCGCTTGCTCTCGTCCTCGAAGACCGGGATCTGCGGGCCACCGGTGATGTCGACGCCCAGCCGATCCAGCGCCGCGCTATGCGCAGCGATCCAGCCGGGCTCGGCCGCCTCGTCGTCGTCCACGATCAACGCGATGCGCAACTGGGGAAAGAGCCGCGCGGCTGCCGCAAAGCCCGCATTATAGGCCGCACAATTGCCGCGCGCCTGCGCCACCACGATCGTGCCGGGGAGAGCGCCCGATTCGAACAGGGGCCGAGCGGCATCGAGACCCGCCCGGCCTTCCTCGTCGTTCTCAACGAGAATTACCGCGAAGGGGCTTGAGCCTTCCTGCATGCGGAGCGAGGCCAGCGTGCGCAGAACCAACGCCGGCCGCCGAAAGGTCGGCACCACGACCGCGATCTCCACGCCCTGATCGAGACCGGGCGAGGCGACCTCAAGGAGGACGCCGGGCGGCAGCGGCGCGGAAAGAAGGGGCGCTTGGGTCATGAGGGAAGCCTGACGCAAAGGGATGAAAGATCCTTCAAACCGAAGGTTTCGCTTCACCCGAATTGATGCATTCGCAAGGCCGAGCCGATAGGATCGGCCCGAATGATCGGCGCCCAGCCGGCAAGTCACGGCCCTCCCGCGCGGACAGATCGATGCCCCCTTCCATCGCGCTCGTCACCTCCTCCTACAAAGGCGATTGGGAGCGCTGCCGGCTTCTGTGCGACAGCGTGGACCGCTTCGTGACGGGCCATGCCGTCCATTATCTTCTAGTGGAAGCGGCCGACCTGCCGCTGTTCAAGAGTTTCGAAGGCCCGCGCCGGCGCGTCGTGTCGGAGCGAGACCTATTGCCCTTCTGGCTGCGGCCGATCAACGATCCGATCGCGGCCGGGCGTCGGCTCTGGCTCTCGCCCTTCGGGCCGCCCTTGCGCGGCTGGCATGTGCAGCAGCTGCGCCGCATTGCCATGGGCGCGGCGATGGACGAGGGCGTGCTGGTGTCGCTGGATTCGGACGTCGTCTTCGTAAAGCCCTTCGACGTTTCGCATTTCCGGGCCGGGGAGGCCGTGCGCTTCTATCGCCGGGCGGGCGGGATGGCCGAGGTCGAGCCGGAGCGGCGGCCCGAGCACGAGCGCTGGTCCCGGCGCGCGGCCGCGCTGCTCGGCCTGCCGCCCGAGCCGATCCCGGCGCCGACCTACATCACCACGCTGATCGCCTGGCGGCGCGACACGGTGCGCGCGCTTCTGGAGCGGATCGGGGCCTCGACGCATCGCCCGCCCATGATGGCGCTCGCCGGCTCGCGCGCCCTGTCGGAATGCACGATCTACGGGCGCTTCGCCGACGAGGTGGAAGGGCGTCCGGAGCGACATCTGCCGACCGACGAGCGGCTTTGCGCGGTCTACTGGGACGGGCCGCCGCTGGACGCGGCGGGCCTTCGCGGCTTCCTGGAGGAATTGGCGCCCGAGCAGGTGGCGCTCGGCCTCCAGTCCTTCACGGGCACCGATCCGGCGACGATCCGCCGCGTGGTCGGGCTCGGCGACTGAGACGTCGAGACGCCTGTGGCTCAAGCCGTGGCGATGTCCGGCGCGCCGGCCGGCCCCGGCCGCTGCGGCCCGCGGCTGCGCCAGTCCAGCGCGACATAGCTGGCGCCGGCAGAGGCGATCCAGAGCGCGGCGAAGACGCCGTTGAGGCCGAGAATCCAGTTTCCGTCCGGCGTTGCCGCCGCGCCCTGGAGCAGCAGCGTCAGGAACCCTGCCTTTAGGCCGCCGAGCAGCGCCAGGATCGCGGCGCGCATCCCGGTGCGGCCGTGCGCGTAGAGCAGCTCGCTCTGATATTCCACGAGATTTCGGAAGGCCGGCACGAGAAGAACGAGAAGCACGAGGGGCGCCGCGTCCGCGACATTGCGCCCGAGAAGGGTGGGGGAAAC
Source organism: Aureimonas sp. AU20 (assembly GCF_001442755.1). Taxonomy (NCBI): domain Bacteria; kingdom Pseudomonadati; phylum Pseudomonadota; class Alphaproteobacteria; order Hyphomicrobiales; family Aurantimonadaceae; genus Aureimonas; species Aureimonas sp. AU20. The sequence continues at coordinate 1,367,661 of NZ_CP006367.1, forward strand.
CGTCAGCACGAAGCCGAGCGCCGCCATGCCGGCGACCGAGACCAGCGCGATGCCGCCCTCCGTCAGCCAGCGCCGGCGCCAGGACTGGAGAAAGCCGGGGCTGCGGATCAGTTTCTGGACGATCATCATGTTGAAGGAGCGTACCGGCAGCGCCGTCAGGTCGATGAGGCGCATCAGCATGGCGTAGACGCCGGCCACGGCCGGCCCGCCCAGCGAGAGAACCAGAAGCTTGTCGAGTTCCGACTGAAGATAGAACAGGATGTCGGCGCCCGCGACGGCGAGGCTGTCTGACAGGCGCTTGAGATAGAGCGCCGGGCGTAGCCGCAGCCGCTGGCGCGGATAGAACAGGGCGATGCCGAGGAGGGCGGAGCCCATATTGGCGGCGAGATAGAAGACGCTCCACGACAGGAGATCGCCCGAGCCGATGCCGGCATGGGCGAAGGCGAGCGCGGCCAGCGCCTTGACCGCCGAGCCCAGCACCACGAGCAGCGAGGCGCGCCCGAACTGGCCCATGCCGTTGTTGACGATGCAGACGATCTCCAGCGAGCGCCAGCCGAGGACCTCGGCCGCGACCACGAGGGCGAAGGGAAGAAGCGCCATGTCGCCGGCAAAGACCAGGGCGAAGAAGCCGAGCGCGGCCAGCACGACGAGCGGCAGCGAGAGAACCAGCGCGACGAGATAGCCGGCGGTGTAGGTGCCCACGAGATGCGGCTTGCGCGTGGCGGCGCGGTAGAGCGGCGAAACGAAGCCGAGCCCGGCGATGCGCGAGAGGACGATGCCCGTGGCCGATGCCGTGGCGAACAGGCCGAAGCCCTCCACGCTCAGCGCGTTGGCGACCGCCGTGAAATAGGCGAGCGAGAGAACGAGCCGGCCGGCCGATCCGCCGATGAGCTTGGCATAGTCGCGCAGAAGGTGAAGATTGGCTTGGCCGAGCCGAACGAGGCTTCGAATCGGGCGCATGGCAAATCTCCAAAAGGCCGTTTCCGACGTGACAGAAGAGACCGACCGATTTCCCTTCTGCCCTCGCGTCCCGGATCGAGGCGAAGACGCCGCGCCGGTGGGTGGGGGACCCCCGTCCTCCCGCGCGCGCTCTCCTTCGAATCCTCTTCCGGCGGCGAAGTCTAGCCGGGCGGGCTTAACGCGTCGTTCGCTCCTGGCCACGGGCGCGGCGCTTCTGGGGACGGCGGCGGTGAGAACCTCGCCGGCTGCCGCGCTGACGCCGCGCGTGCCCTTCGGCGCGGCGGTGCAGGTCGACCAGTTCGAGGCCGACGCCGACTACCGCGCGCTGATCGAGCGCGAATGCGATCTCCTCATGCCCTCCAACGAGCTGAAGTTCGGCCTGCTTCGCCCGACGCGGCCGGAATTCCTGTTCGAGCCGGCCGACCGGATGGTGAACTGGGCGCGCGAGCGGGGCATGCTGTCGCGCGGCCACGCCTTCGTCTGGTGGTCCACCAACCCGCCCTGGCTGGAGGCGATCCGCGACCCCGCCGATGCGGAGGCCGTGCTGGTGGAGCATATCGAACGCACCGCCGCGCATTACCGGGGCCGTCTGGGCAGCTGGGACGTGGTGAACGAAGTGATCGCGCACGACCCGCGCGAGCGCGGCGGGCCGATGCGCGACACGTTCTGGCAGCGCCGGCTGGGCAACCGGCATGTTCCGCTGGCCTTTCGCGCGGCCATGCGCGCCGACCCGGAGGCGCGCCTCGTCATCAACGAATACGATCTGGAGTTCGAAGGCCCGCGCTACGACACCCGCCGCGCCGAGATCCTGAAGCTCGTCCGATCGTTGCAGGACGAGGGGCTGCGCGTCGACATGGTGGGGCTTCAGGCCCATCTCTACAGCCATATCAAGGTCGATCGCGAGGCGCTCGCCCGTTTCGGGCGGGACCTCAAGGCGCTGGGCGTCGGGCTTCTGGCGAGCGAGCTGGACGTGATCGACTTTCAGGTGCGCGGCGACGAGGACGCGATCGACCACGCGGCCGAGATCGTCGTGACCGACTTCCTCGACGGGTTGTTCGCCGGCCAGCGGCCCTACGCCGTCATCACCTGGGGGATCAGCGACCGCTACACCTGGGTTCCCGACGCCATGCCGCGCACGGACGGGCGGCCCAACCGGCCTTTGCCCTTCGACGCCGCGCTACGCCCCAAGGCCTGGTATGCGACACTACGCCACAGGCTCGCGCTCGGCGGTTGAGGGCTGGGCGAGGGGGCGAGAGAGGTGTTAACGATTTGTTTTCCATCTTCAGTGAAGTTTGATTGACCAAACTTCGAACCGAACGGGCACATCCCGGATGTTTCATTCCGACAGCAGCGCGGAGCGTGCCGACGGCTCCGAGACGAACTCCCGCCGGCAGGCGCAGGAGCGGGCGTCGCTGTTCGACCCCGCCGTGATCGCGGGCGGCATCTGGGACCGGCGCGGCCTTCTCGTGCTCACCACGCTTCTAGGCCTCGGTCTTGCCGGTGCCTACGCCTATTCCACACCCAAACGCTACACCGGCATCGCTCAGATCGTGCTCGACCCGCGCGATCTCAACATCGTGCAGAACGACGTCACCGTGGCGCCGACCGGCATGAGCACGGACGCGACGCTGGCGCTGGTAGAAAGCCAGATCGCGGTGATGACCTCCAACACGGTGCTAGAACAGGTCGTCTCCAAGGCGGGCCTCGCCGCCGACCCCGAGTTCAACGGCACCCGCACCAGCCTAATCTCCGGCGTCGGCAGCGTGCTTAGCGCGCTGTTCTCCTCCGACACCGGCGCCGTGGTGCGCGACCGTCAGCTTCTGACGATCTCCAACCTCGCCGAGCATGTGAAGGCGGCGCGCAACGCCAACAGCTTCGTCATCAACGTTTCGGTCACCTCGGAAGACGCGGAGAAGGCCCCGCGCCTCGCCAATCTCCTGACCGAAACCTTCATCGCCGAGCAGGGCCGCGCCCAATCCGAACTGGCGCGCCGCGCCACAACCGCCTTGTCCTCGCGCCTTGCCGAGCTGCGCCAGCGCGTCGTCAACGCGGAAGACGCGGTGGAAAGCTACAAGGCCGACAATCGGCTGGTGGGCGTCGGCGGCCGGCTGATCGACGACGACTACATCACCCGCGTCAACAGCCAACTGGCCGACGTGCGCGCCCAGATCACCGCGCTCGACGTGCGCGCCCAGTCTCTGCGCAAGGCCAGCGTCAACGACGTGGTGGAAGGCTCCTTTCCCGAGGGGCTGAACTCCGAAACGCTGCAGCGCCTGCGCCAGACCTATACGGACGCGAGCCAGAGCGCGGCGGTTCTCTCGACCCGCCTCGGCCCGCGCCATCCTCAGCGCATTGGCGCGGACGAGGCGGTGGCCACGGCCCGCCGGGCCATTCAGACCGAACTCGGCCGCATCGTCGCCTCCGCGCAGACCGAGCTCGCCCGCGCCCGCGAAACGGAAGCCGACCTGTCGCAACAGATCGACACGCTGCGCTCGCGCCAGATCGAGACCAGCGGCTCCTTCGTTCGCCTGCGCGAGCTGGAGCGCGAGGTCGACGCCTCGCGCGCGGTCTACGAGGCCTATCTCCTGCGCACCCGCCAGACGAGCGAGCAGGAAAGCCTGAACACGTCCAATGTCCGCGTGATCTCCGACGCGACCGTCCCGCTCCAGCCTTCCAGCCTGTCGCGCAAGGTCGTGGTGGGGGCGGGCGGCATTGCCGGCTTCGGCGCCGGCCTCGCGCTCGCGGCCCTCGCCACCATGGTCTCGGTGCTACGGGGAGGCGTGCCTTCGTCCCGCCGTGTGGCGCGGGACCGCTGGGACGACACGACTATCGAGGACGCGCCCCTGACGCCGGCCGAGCGGCTGCGCGCGGCCGACCGCGCGGCCCGGGCGGATGCCAAGGCCGAAGCGCCGGCTGAGGCCCCTGAACCGGACGCCGCGACCGCGGCGGTGCCTTCGTCCCACTGGTCCTTGCGCGGCTCGGCCAGCGAGCCGGCGGAGCGCTCGGCCATAGCCGCCGAGATTGAGACGCCCTCCGTCGCCGAAACCGCACAGTCGTTCGGCACGGCAAGCGAGCATGAAGAGCCCTTGCCGGATTGGGACGAGGCGGACGAAACGGCAGAGTTCGACGAGAACGATGGCGATCTCGACCGCCGCCGCGCCGAGTTGCGCGAGCGCATTCGCGCCATCGGCCTTCGTCGCTCCGGCGCGCGCCCCGTGCGCCAGATGGAAGCCGAAACGGACCCGGCACACGCGCCGGCCGAGCCTCAGCCCGATCCCGAGCCGGCGGAAAATCCGGCCTCGGCCGAGGCGGTGCGCGAGCGCATCAGCCTGACGCTCGCGGCCGCGCGGCAGCGGCGAAGCCTGCTGCTTCACCCCTCCGCCTGATACAATCTGAGCGCAATATCCCCGCCTATTTTCAACTGCGCGTTAAGAACACGCCGTGGGTCTCTTCCCCGGCGTGTTTGGCGTGCTAACTTTCGGAAAGAACAGGACCCGTCGGGGAGGCGGGCACAACAGGCAGGCCGGCCGATCCCGTTCGGAGGCCTCGCCGCGAGAGGGGAGGAACGAATGGCTTCTTTGGCTGCATGGGCCGGCGCGTTCGCGATGGGCGTTTCGCTTCTGGCGATTCCCGCGACGGCGGCCGACCTCACGATCGCGCTCGGCTCCGTCGGCAAGGACGTGGAGGAAATGCGCGGCCAGCTCGACGCGTTCCAGAAGGCCAGCGGCCACACCGTTCGCATCGTCACCATGCCGGCCTCGACCACAGATCAGTTCGGCCAGTACCGCCTCTGGCTGTCGGCCGGCAACAAGGATGTCGACGTCTACCGCACCGACGTCATCTGGGCGCCGCAGCTCGCCTCCGGCCTGATGGACCTCACCGATGCGATGAAGGACGTCGTGGGCCAGCATCTGCCGGCCGTGATCCAGTCGCAGACCGTGGACGGCAAGCTCGTCGCCATGCCGCTCTTCGGCGACGCGCCCGCGCTCTACTATCGCAAGGATCTCTTAGAGAAATACGGCCGCCAGCCGCCCAAGACCTGGAAGGAACTCGGCGAAACCGCCAAGGCCGTGCTCGACGGCGAGCGGGCGGCCGGCAACACGCAGTTGACCGGCTTCGTGTTCCAGGGCGCGGCCTACGAGGGGCTGACCTGCGACGCGCTGGAATGGGTCGCCTCCAATGGTGGCGGCCAGATCGTCTCGCCCGAGGGCGACATCACGGTCAACAATCTCAAGGCCGTGGCAGCGCTGGACCAGGCCAGGTCCTGGGTCGGCACGATCGCCCCGCAGGGCGTCCTCGGTTACATGGAAGAGGAATCGCGCGGGGTCTGGCAGACCGGCAACGCCGTCTTCATGCGCAACTGGCCCTATGCCTATCCGCTCAGCGAGGCGGCGGACTCGCCCGTCAAGGGCAAGTTCGATGCCGTTCCGCTGCCGGCGGGCGAGGGCGGAAGCTCGGCCGCCTGCCTCGGCGGATGGAACCTCGCCGTTTCCCAATATTCGCAACATCAGGAGGCGGCGATCGAGCTGGTGAAATTCCTCACCTCCGCCGAGTCGCAGAAGCAGCGCGCCCTGGGCACCGCCCGCCTGCCGACCATCCCGGCGCTCTACGACGATCCGGAGATCAAGGAGAAGCAGCCGCTCGTCGCCAAGTGGAAGACCGTGTTCGAGAACGCGACGCCGCGCCCTTCCGCGCCGACCAAGGCCAAGTACAACGAAGTGTCGCAGCAATTCTGGACGGCGGTGAACAAGACGCTGGCGGGCCAGGGCGATGCCGCCTCGAACCTTCAGGATCTGGAGCGCCAGCTGCGCCGCCTCAAGCGCAACGCTTGGTAGGCCTTTCGCCAGGGCTTGGGGGCGCCTGACGCTGCCGCCCTCGGGCGGAGCGGGAGCGGCGCCCCTAAGCCTCTCGTTCCCAGGCCTTTCGTCGGCGGGCCGCATTCTCGCCCGCCTCGACTGATCCTTGTCCTAGCGAGGCGCTTTCGCGATGACCGAAGCACACACAGGCGCACCCCCGACCGAGAAGGCCTTCGAGGCCGAAGCGGCCCCGGCCGGCCGCTCGGCCCTGTCCTCGCAGCGCCGACGCGCGGCTTGGCTCTTTCTGACGCCGATGCTGGTGGTGCTGGCGCTGGTTGCGGCCTGGCCGCTGCTCCAGACGATCCGCTTCTCGCTCACAGACGCGCGGCTCGGCGATCTTCAGGGCGCGAACTTCATCGGCTTTCGCAACTACTACGAATGGGTGGACTATGGCGGCGGGGAGGGCGAAGCCTTCGGCCTTCTGGTTGATCCCGTCTGGTGGCAGGCCGTGTGGAACACGGTCCGCTACACGCTGATTTCCGTGTCGATCGAGACGGTGCTCGGCCTCATCTTCGCGCTGGTGCTCAACGCCAATTTCCCCGGCCGCGCCTTCGTGCGCGCGGCGGTGCTCATCCCCTGGGCGATCCCGACCATCGTCTCGGCCAAGATGTGGGCTTGGATGATGAACGACCAGTTCGGCATTCTCAACGACATGCTGGTGAGCGTCGGCCTCATCTCCTCCCCCATCGCCTGGACCGCCTCGCCCGACACGGCGATGATCGCGGTCATCATCGTCGACGTCTGGAAGACGACGCCCTTCATGGCGCTGCTCATCCTCGCCGGCCTCCAGATGGTGCCGGGCGATGTCTACGAGGCGGCCAAGATCGACGGGGTGAACGCGGTGAAGGTCTTCTTCAAGGTGACGCTGCCCCTGATCCGGCCGGCGATCCTCGTCGCCGTCATCTTCCGGGCGCTGGACGCGCTGCGCGTCTTCGACCTCATCTACGTGCTGACGCCGAACAATTCGCAGACCAAGACCATGAGCGTCTACGCCCAGGAAAATCTCTTCCAGTTCGACAATTTCGCCCAAGGCTCGGCCGCCTCGACGCTACTCTTCCTCGTGATCGCGATGATCACGCTGCTCTACATCAAGACCGCCCGCCTCAATCTGGAAGGAAACCGGACATGAGCGCCCGTTCCCTCAAGGCCGTCGCCGGGCGCACCGGCTTCTACGCGCTGGTGGTGGCGATCGTCCTCTTCTCGGTCTTTCCATTCTACTACGCCATTCTGACCAGTCTGAAGACGGGCACCGATCTCTTCCGCATCGACTATCTCCCGCGCGCCGTCACGCTCATCAACTACGAGGGTGTCCTGTCGACGGCGACCTTCCTGCGAAACGTCCTGAACTCGCTGATCGTGGCCGTGTCGGTCGTCGTGATCTCGCTGTTCCTGGCGGTGACGGCGGCCTATGCGCTGTCGCGCGTGCCCTTCCGCGGGCGGGGGCTTCTGCTCCTGACCATCCTCGCCGTGTCGATGTTTCCGCAGATCGCGGTGCTCGCCGGTCTATTCGAGATGATCCGCGCGATGGGCCTCTACAACACGCTCTTCGCGCTGATCTTCGCCTACATGATCTTCACGCTGCCCTTCACCGTGTGGGTGCTGACCACCTTCATGCGCGATCTGCCGATCGAGATCGAGGAGGCGGCGATCGTCGATGGCGCCTCCCCCTTCACCATCGTTCGCCGCGTCTTCCTGCCGCTGATGTGGCCGGCGCTCGTCACCACGGGGCTTCTCGCCTTCATCGCCGCGTGGAACGAATTCCTCTTCGCGCTCACCTTCGTCTCCAACAACGACACGCGCACCGTGCCGGTCGCCATCGCGCTTCTGTCCGGCGCATCGGAGCAGGAAACGCCCTGGGGCACGATCATGGCGGCCTCGGTGGTGGTCACCGTTCCGCTGATCGTCCTGGTGCTGGTGTTCCAGCGCAAGATCATCTCCGGCCTCACGGCAGGCGGCGTGAAGGGATGAAGCCCCAAGCCTCGTTCTCGAAAGGAAACATCCCATGGCGGGAGTGAAGCTCACCAAGGTCAAGAAGCGCTACGGCGCGGTTGAGGTTCTGCACGGCATCGATCTCGACATCCGCCCGGGCGAGTTCGTGGTCTTCGTCGGCCCTTCGGGCTGCGGCAAGTCCACGCTCCTGCGCGTCATCGCGGGGCTGGAGGACATTTCCGCCGGCACGCTGGAGATCGACGGGCGCGTGGTCAACGAGGCGACGCCCAAGGAACGCGGCATCGCCATGGTGTTCCAGAGCTACGCCCTCTATCCGCATATGACGGTCTACGACAACATGGCCTTCGGCCTGACCTTGGAGAAGAACGGCTCCAAGGCCGAGATCGACAAGCGCGTGCGCGAGGCGGCGAAGATCCTGCAGATCGAGCCCTATCTCGACCGCCTGCCCAAGGCCCTGTCGGGCGGCCAGCGCCAGCGCGTGGCGATCGGCCGGGCGATCACGCGCAACCCGAAGGTCTTCCTGTTCGACGAGCCGCTGTCCAATCTCGACGCGGCCCTGCGCGTGCAGACCCGCATCGAGATCGCCCGCCTGCACGAGAAGATGCACGGCACGACCATGATCTACGTCACGCACGACCAGGTCGAGGCCATGACGCTGGCGGACCGGATCGTGGTGCTGAACAAGGGCCATGTGGAGCAGGTCGGCGCGCCGCTGGAGCTTTATGCCGATCCCGACAATCTCTTCGTCGCCCAGTTCATCGGCTCGCCGGCCATGAACATTCTGCCCGCCACGCTGGAGCCGACGGGCGACGCCATTCGCGCCCGCATCGGCACGGGCCAGTCCGTGGCCCTGCCGGGCCTCGCCGGATCGTCGCTTGGGGGCGGGAAGGGGCATCTGGGCGTGCGGCCCGAGGACTTGGCGCTGACCGACGAGGTGGACGCGCTGCTTTCGGGCACGGTGACGCTGGTCGAGCCGCTGGGCGAGGTAACGCTGGTTTATGTCGACGTGGGCGCGGCTGAGCCGATCGTCGCCAAGCTGCCGGGCGCGGTGCATCTCGATCGCGGAGCCACGATTCGCCTCAAGGCGGAGGCCGACAAGATCCGCCTGTTCGGGGAGGACGGACGCGCCGTTCGCACGGCGCGTCGCCTCGCGGCCTGAGAGCGCGAAAGAACTGGCCCAGGCGGCGCCTTAGGGCGCCGACGCCGTCTCGGTTTCGTCCGCCTGCCGTTCGACGGCTTTCGCCTCTTCGGCGTCCGTCGGAGCGGCAAGGCGCGGCACGCTTGCGCCCTCGATCAGCTTCGGCGCTTCGTCGCGCAGCGGCGTGAACTCCGGCACGATCGCCCGCAGCACGGCGATGGCCGCGTCCGCGTCGCCCGCCCGCACGGCCGCTTCCGCTTCCGCGAAGCGCCGACGCAGCAGGTCGAGATCGGAAACGCGCGATCGAGCGATCAGGAGCCCGGCGCGGCCGGTCTTCTCGCGCGTCTCGCCTTCGCCGAACAGCTCCTCGTAAAGCTTCTCGCCCTTGCGCAGGCCGGTGTAGCGGACGGCGATATCGACATGCGGGCGCAAGCCCGCGAGCTGGATCAGCCGTTCGGCCAGTTCCGCGATGCGGATCGGCTCGCCCATGTCGAGAACGAAAATCTGCCCTTCCGCCGCATGGGCGCCCAGGCCATGGCCGGCGGCGTGGAGGATCAGGCGCGAGGCTTCGGGGATCGTCATGAAGAAGCGGGTGATGTCGGGATGCGTCACGGTCAGCGGCCCGCCGCGCGCCAGCTGCGCCTGAAACAGCGGGATCACCGAGCCCGCCGAGCCCATCACGTTGCCGAAGCGAACCGTCATGAAACGCGTGCCCGAACCGGCAAGGTCCAGCGCCTGACAGTAGGCCTCGGCCGCGCGCTTGGTCGCGCCCATGACATTGGTCGGGTTCACCGCCTTGTCGGTGGAGACCATGACGAAGGCCGTCGCGCCGCAGCCGAGCGCGGCGTTCGCCACGTTGCGCGAGCCCAGGAGATTGGTCTCGATGCCTTCGAGAGGATTGTCCTCGACGATCGGCACATGCTTGAGCGCGGCGGCATGGAAGATCACGTCCGGCCGCCACTGGTTGAAGAGGCGGGCGATCCGGTCGGCCTGACGCACGTCGACGATGCGCTCCACCACCTCGACGCCGGGATGGCTGACCTCCATCCGCTTGCCGATCGCGTAGAGATTGAACTCGTTGGCATCCACCAAGATCATCCGCCCCGGCTCGAAGGCGGCGATCTGGTTGACGAGTTCGGAGCCGATCGACCCGCCGGCGCCGGTCACCGCGATGCAGCGGCCGCGAATGAGGCGGGCGACCTCGGCCGTGTCGAGCTCCACCTCGTTGCGGCCGAGAAGATCCTCCAGCGAGACGGGCAGAGCCTCGATCGGCTTGTCGGCGTCCACGCCGCCAGCGCGCGAAATGTCCGGCAGACGCTTCACCGCGATCTGGAAAGGCGCGGCCGATTCCACGACGCGCGACAGGTCGGCCGGCGAAATGTTGGTCTGGGTGACGATCAGCTGCGTGATCGGCGTCGCGCCATGCTCGGCCTGCTGGACGATCTCCGGCAGGTCCGCCAGTGCGCCGAGAACCCGCAGCCCGTGCAACTGGCGGCGGCGGTTCTTGGCGAGTGGATCGAGGAGGCCGACGATATGGGGGCTGTTGTGCGAGCGGCGCGCGTTGCGGATGAAGAGATCGGCATTGTCGGAAAAGCCGTAGAGCAGGATGTGCTGCGGGCGCTGGAGCACCGCGCCCGTCTCGAAAAAGCGCTCCGACAGGCCGCGCTCCTTGTAGAGGCGGTAGGCGAGGCGCGGGCCGCCAAGGCCGACGATCATGATGAACCAGGTCATGATGAAGGCCGAGCGCGGAAAATATTCGCCCCGGAACAGGATGAAATTGGCGATCAGGAAGACGACGTTCACCGCCGTCGCCGCCTTCACGATCGACACGACGTCGAGCAGCGAGGCGTAGCGCCAGGCGCCGCTGTTCAGCGAAAACAGGGGGAACATGGCGGCCGAGAGCGCGGTGAAGCCGCCGATCATCGCCCAAAGCTGCCAGGAATGGGTCAGCGCGTAGGAATCGAAAGCCAGCGCCAGCGATAGGCTGATCGCCAGCGCGGCGACCAAAACGTCATGCACGATGCCGAACGAGCGGAGCGAGCCGCGCGGAAGCTTGATGCGGGACGAACGCGACATGATGGCCAATCCTTCTTCGAAACGGGGCGAAGGGCCTCGTCTCGCCGACATCAGTTCAGCGGGGATCTGTTCCGCCTCGCTTCCGTCGATCGCTGCTTTCGCATCGGTTCGGGACCGCGCCGGTCGCCGTGCCGATGCCCGGTCGCCCGCGCGCGCCGCAAGGCGCGACCCGGACCTTCAGCGATCGGCCGCCCCGCGAAGGGTCGGCATCCCGCTGTCGCGTCCGGTCTAGCCGATCCCGCCGGAAAGGGGAAATCCGGCGGGCGTTGCAACTTGGCTTCGTCAGAAGACGCTGGCGCCCCGGTCGGCCGGGCCCACGGCGCGGCGGAACACGGCGAAGAGCTCACGCCCCAGGCCGAATTCGTTGGCCGAGAGATCGGCCTCGGCGAGGCTGCGCGCGTCGAGCTCGGCGGCGTCCACCAGAATTTCGAGCCGACCCGTCTCGCCATCGAGGCGGATCATGTCGCCGTCGCGGATCTTGCCGATGACACCGCCCTCGGCCGCCTCGGGCGTGACGTGGATGGCGGCCGGGATCTTGCCCGAAGCGCCGGACATGCGCCCGTCGGTGACGAGCGCCACCTTCTGCCCGCGATCCTGAAGGACGCCGAGCGAGGGCGTGAGCTTGTGAAGCTCGGGCATGCCGTTCGACTTCGGCCCCTGGAAGCGGACCACGGCGACGAAGTCCCCCGTCAGCTCGCCCGCCTTGAAGGCCCGTTGCAGGTCGTCCTGATCGTGGAACACGCGGGCCGGCGCCTCGACGATGCGGCGCTCCGGCTTCACGGCGGACACCTTGATGACCGCCTTGCCCATGTTGCCGTCCAGCATCTTCAAGCCACCATTGCTGGCGAAGGGCTGTTCGGGCGTGGTCAGGACCTTGGGGTCGCCGCTGAGTGCGGGGGCGGGCACGCGGAGCACGGACTGGCCGTCCTCGCCCAGACGCGCCTCGACCGAGTAACCCGAGAGCGGGGTGCCCCAGGCGGTGCGCACGTCGTCGTGCAGGAGGCCGTGCTGCAGAAGTTCGCGGATCAGGAAGCCCATGCCGCCCGCCGCCTGGAAATGGTTCACGTCGGCCGAGCCGTTGGGATAGACGCGGGCGAGAAGCGGGGTGAGGTCGGAGAGTTCCGAAATGTCCGTCCAGGTCAGCTGGATGCCGGCCGCCGCCGCGATCGCAACGAGATGCATCGTGTGATTGGTGGAGCCGCCCGTCGCATGAAGGCCGATGACGCCGTTCACCACGGCACGCTCGTCCACCACCAGCCCGGCCGGCGTGTACTCGTTGCCGAGCGCGGTGATCGACAGGGCGCGGCGCGTGGCCTCGCGGGTCAGCGCGTCGCGCAGCGGCGTGCCGGGGTTGACGAAGGAGGAGCCGGGTGTGTGCAGGCCCATGATCTCCATCAGCATCTGGTTGGAGTTGGCCGTGCCGTAGAAGGTGCAGGTGCCCGGCCCGTGATAGGACTTGGACTCGGCCTCCAGCAGCGCGTCGCGCCCGACCTTGCCCTCGGCATAGAGCTGGCGGATGCGCGTCTTCTCGTCGTTGGGCAGGCCCGTGGTCATGGGGCCGGCCGGAATGAACACGGCCGGCAGATGGCCGAAGGTCAGCGCCGCGATGGCGAGGCCCGGCACGATCTTGTCGCAGACGCCGAGATAGACGGCGGCGTCAAACATGTCATGGCTGAGGCCGACCGCCGTCGCCATGGCGATGACATCGCGCGAGAAGAGCGAGAGCTCCATGCCCGTCTGCCCCTGCGTGACGCCATCGCACATGGCCGGCACGCCGCCCGCGACCTGCGCCGTCGCGCCCATGTCGCGCGCCGTCTGGCGGATCATCTCGGGATAGGTCTCGAACGGCTGATGGGCCGAGAGCATGTCGTTGTAGGAGGTGATGATGCCGAGATTGAGCGTCTCGCCCCCGGTCAGGCGCGCCTTGTCGGTCGGCCCGCAGGCCGCGAAGCCATGGGCGAGATTGCCGCAATGGAGGCGGGTGCGGCGCGGGCCGGCCTCGCCCTTGGCCTGGATGCGGGCGAGGTAGGGCTCGCGCGTCGGCGCCGAACGCTCGCGGATGCGATCGGTGATCTCCTCGATGCGGGCAATGGCGGCCATGACGTCACCTCGTTGGCTTGGGGGTGGCGGGCTCTCGCCGCCCGCCCGGTCGTTCGGCCCGGCGCTTCGCGCGCGCCGGGCATCGGGAGTCTTTCAGGGTGCCCAGAAAACCTGAAGCGGTTCCTCGCGCGGCGCCCGCAGGACGGCGCGCACCGGCATGTCCTCCGCCGGGCCTTCGCCCAGCGCGCGCTCCAGAACCTCGCGCTTGTCCTCGCCCTCGATATGAAGCGCCAGGAAGCGCGCCTCCGCAAGACGCTTGAGCGTGAGCGTGACGCGCGGCTCGCCCGCGCCGGGCGCTTCCATCGCGATCACCGCTTCGGGATAGGCGGGGTCGATCGCGGTCGAAAGCCGGGAGCCGCCGGGGAAGAAGGAGGCCGTGTGGCCGTCGGTTCCCATGCCGAGGATCACCGCGTCGAACGGGTGCGGCAATCCGCCGAAGCGGGCGGAGAGTTCGCCCACGGCCTCCAGCGCGTCAAGCCCCTCGATATAGAAGGGCTCCAGATGCGCCTCGGCCGCGCGGCCGCGCAGAAGGTTCTCGCGCACCAGCCGGGCGTTGGAGCGCTCGGAAGTCTCGGGAACCCAGCGCTCGTCCACCAGGATCACCGTGACCTTCGCCCAGTCGATCTCGGCCTCAGACAGGTGGCGGAACAGGAGCTTGGGGGTCGAGCCGCCGGACACGGCGAGAACCGCCGAGCCCTGCGTGGCGACGCCGCCGGCCAGAACCGCCGCGATGCCGGCGGCGAGCGCTTCGGCCAGCGCCTCGCGGGTTTCGTAGTCGTGCCGCTTGATCGTCATCGCCGCTCTCAATCCGGCTCGTGCCAGGTGCGCCCGTCGCGCTCGATCAGCGCGATGGAGGAGGAGGGACCCCAGGTGCCGGACGTGTAGCCTTGCGGCTTCATGCCCCGGTTTTCCCAGGCCTTGAGAATGGGGTCGACCCATTCCCAGGCGGCCTGCACCTCGTCGCGGCGCATGAACAGGGTCTGGTTGCCCCGGATCACGTCCATCAGAAGGCGCTCGTAGGCGTCGGGATTGCGCACGTGGAAGGACTCGGCGAAGGTCATGTCGAGCGGCACGTGGCGCAGGCGCATGCCGCCCGGGCCGGGGTCCTTGATCATCAGCCACTGCTTCACGCCCTCGTCGGGCTGCAGGCGCATGACCAGCTGGTTCTGCTGGACGTGCCCGGCCGAGCCCTCGAAGATCGAGTGCGGAATGGGCCGGAAGGTGACGACGATCTCGCTCATGCGCTCCGACAGGCGCTTGCCCGTGCGGATGTAGAAGGGCACGCCCGACCAGCGCCAATTGTTGATCTCGGCCTTGATGGCGACGAAGGTCTCGGTGTCGCTCGTCGGCTCGCCGAGATCGTCGAGATAGCCCTTCACCGCGCCGCCGTTGGAGGCGCCCGCGCGATACTGGCCGCGCACGGTGACGTGCTCGATATTGCTGTCGTCGATGCGCTTGAGCGAGCGCAGGATCTTCAGCTTCTCGTCGCGCAGCGCGTCGGCGTCCATGGCCGAGGGCGGCTCCAGCGCCACGAGGCAGACGAGCTGGAGGATATGGTTCTGCACCATGTCGCGCAGCGCGCCGGCCGTGTTGTAGTAGCCCGCGCGCCCTTCCAGGCCGACGCTCTCGGCGACCGTGATCTGCACGTGGTCCACGAAGGCCGAGTTCCACAGCGGTTCGTAGAGCATGTTGGCAAAGCGCAGAGCCATGAGGTTCTGCACGGTTTCCTTGCCGAGATAGTGGTCGATGCGGAAGACTTGGTCTTCGCGGAAATGCTCGCCGATCAGCGCGTTCAGCTGCATGGCCGATTCGAGATCGCGCCCGACCGGCTTCTCCACCACGAGGCGGGTGCGGTCGTTGGCGAGCCCTTGCGTGTTGATGTGCGAGGCGATGTCGGCGAACAGCGAGGGGCTGACGGCCATGTAGAAGGCGCGGATGCGGTTGTCGCCCGCCTCGTCCAGAAGCGCCTTCAGTTCGGCCCAGCCGCCGTCGCCCTTTGCGTCCACCTGCCGGTAGTGCAGGCGCGCCAGAAAGCGCTCCATCGCGGTCGGGTGGCGGTCCTCGGCGGCGACGAAGGATTCCAGCGCCTTCTGCGCGAAGGCGCGATAGGCTTCGTCCGACAGGGCGGTGCGGGAGGCGCCGATGATGCGCGCGCCGGCGGGGATCTGGCCGTCGCGATCGCGATGATAAAGGGCGGGCAGCAGCTTGCGCTCCGCGAGATCGCCGTTTCCGCCGAAAACGATGTAATCGAAGATCTCTACGGGGATGATCTGGCTGGACACGAGGTCAACATCTCCTGATAGCGCCCCGCCGGTCGGGCCTGGGGCTGGCTATAATCTAATCGATTAAATATGGGAAGCCGACGCCTGCCCCACCCGGGAGGCGGCGGGGACGCGGCAGACGGCTTACCCGTTTCGTGCTCCGGCGACGGCCCGGGCGAGGGCCTTCACCAGTTCCTGCGCATCGAACGGCTTCTTGATCGCGCCGGCACCGGCCGCGTCCTCGGGCAGTTCGATCTTTTCGCCATAGCCGGTCACGAAGACGAAGGGAATGTCGCGGCGCCGCAAGTCGGGCACGAGCGAGAAACTCGTCTCGCTGCCCAGATTGACGTCGAGGAGCGCAACGTCCACCGCCTGGCTTTCCAGAAGCTTGCGCGCCTCCGAAACGCTGGCCGCCAGATGCACCTCGCGCACGCCCTGGTCGATCAGAAGCTGCTCGGCGTCGAGCGAGATGATCATGTTGTCTTCGAGAATGAGGGCGCGAAGGCCGTTCAGGATTTCGGGGCCGGCCGGGCGCGACATGGTCTCTGTTTCCTTCGGCAGCGCGGTCGCGGGAAGGGGGGCGACGGTCTGGATGTGGAAGACCTGCGCCGGCAGCCGGAAATGGGCGCGAAGCCCGCTAAGGCGGAAGTCCAGCCGCGCCTCGCCGCCCAGATCGTGCGGGATCGAGCGCTCGATGATGGTGGAGCCGAAGCCCCGGCGCGTCGGCGCGGTGACCGGCGGCCCGCCGCTTTCGGTCCAGTCGATGCCGCAGCTTCCGTTCTCGTCCAACCGCCAGACGACGCTGACGCTGCCCGAGGAATCCGACAGCGCGCCGTATTTCGCCGAGTTCGTCACCAGTTCGTGGAACACGAGCGCGAGCGTGGAAAAGGCCGCGGCCTCCACGCAGATCGGCGGTCCGTCGAGATGCACCCGGTCCTGCTTGGAGCCGATATAGGCGAGTACCTCGGTGCGTATGATGTCCTGCAGCGAGGTGGAGGAAAACTGCTCGCTGGTGATCTGGTCGTGCGCGCGCGCCAGGGCCTGGATACGCCCGCCGATGATCCGAGCGAAACCGTCCACGTCCCGCGCGCTGGGCTTGGACTGCACCACGAGCGCGCGAATCAGGCTGAGGATGTTGCGCACCCGGTGGTTCAGCTCGGCGATCAAGAGCTCCTGCCGCTGAGCGGCGAGCATCTGCTGGCGCTCGCTCTCCTCGTTGAAGCGCAAGAGCACTTCCAGGATCGAAACGCGCAGCGATTCACCGGCCTTCACCTCGCTCTCGGTCCAGGGGAGGGACTTGCCGAGCACCGTTTCCTTCCAGGCCTCGAAGCTCTTGCGCGGCGTCAGCCGGGCGCCGTTGGGTCCGATCATCCGCTCCTTGGTCTTGGGATCGCCCGCCCAGGTGACGGTCTGCACGATCTCGCGGCGGAAGAAGAGGATGTAGTCGCGCGGCGAACGCGAGATGGGAATGGCGAGAACGCCGGCCACGCGGTCGCTATAGTCGGCGGCCGGCGCGTGATGGGCCGACAGCTCGTCGGTGGCGTAGACGCGGCTGGAGCCGGCCCGATTCAGGAAGCGGGCGAGCGACTGCAGCTCCTCGCGCGACAGGCCGACGCCGTGCGTGCGCTCCTGGCCCTTGGCCCAGACCGCGAACCCGTCGCAGGGAATGATCTCGCGCAGCTCCTCGGCAAAATCGGCCACGGCCTCGACCGAGGGCGAGGCGGCGACGAGCTTGGAGACGAAGCGGTCGTGCTGCTCGCGCGTCGCCTCGTCCACCCGCTTGGCCTCCTTGTAGAGGCGGCCCTCGATGATGAGCGAGACCATCTGCCCGAAGAGCTCGGTCGCGCTGCGGATTTCCATGGTCAGGTGGCGCGGCGCGTAGTGATGGAGGGCGAAGAGGCCCCAGAGCTTGCCGTCGATCACGATCGAAATCGACATGGAGGCCGAGACGCCCATGTTGGAGAGATATTCGATATGGATCGGCGACACGCTGCGCAGCACCGATAGCGACAAGTCGAGCGGGCGCCCGTGCGGATCGAGCTCGGGCAGGACGGGGATCGGCACGGCGCCGACATCGGCGATGATGCGGATCTGGTTCTGGACGTAGAGGCGGCGGGCCTGGGCGGGAATGTCGGCGGCGGGATAGTTCAGCCCCAGGAACGAGCCGAGGCCGCCGCGCACGGATTCGGCCACCACGGCGCCGGCGCCGCTGGAGGCGAAGCGATAGAGCATGACGCGGTCGAAGCCGGTGATGCCGCGCAGCTGGCGCACGCATTCGCGGTAGAGCCCGTCGAGCCCATCCGTGCGCTGGACGCGCGAGATCATGCTCTTGATCAGCGCGCCGGGATTGATGCCGGCGGCGCGCGCGGCGGGCTCGGCCTCCACCACCAGCGTCGAGCCGATCACATGGATGGCGACGTCGAAGGGGCGCCCGTCGCCGAACAGGTCGAAGCCGAAGAGCCGCTCCACTCCATCGCTGGAGGAAAGGATCTGCAACCGGCCGCGAATGGCGTGGACGGAGCTTTCCGGGAACAGGAAGAGCAGCGGCTCGCCCAGGAGGGCGTCCGCGTCGTGCGGCGTGAAATCGGCGATGTTGGCGGACACGCGCTCGATCAGCCAGTCCATAGAGGCCGCGACCAGGAAGCCGAAATCCTGGATGCGGCCGAGGAACTGGATGGGCTCGCGGTCGCAATTGGTCAGGTCGACGTCGTGATCTCTCGAAGCGGGAAAATTCGTCAAGAGAACGTCATCCTGATCCGGGCACCTTCGGCCAGGGCGCGAAAGGTGCGAAACGTCTGGTTGGCCGCCGCGACGGCCCGATCGGCTTCCCGCTCCGAAAGACCGGCCGCGCTCATCACGGCCAGCAGCCGGCGAAACGGCTCGGGATCGCTCGAAGCCAGGAGATAGCGCACCGGCAGGCGAGAGCCGGGGCTGCGGCGCAAGGCCTTGAGAAGAAAGGCCGCTCCCAGCCGCGAGCCTTCCAGAACATAGGCCGCGCCCAGCGCCTCGGGAAGGGAGGGCGAAAGCGGCAAGCGCGCCGGCGCGGCGAAACGGGGCAGCGCCAGATCGCGGCAGTCGGCCGCCAGCGCCGCAAGGCGGCCGCCCGGCTCCCACGCCGCCGGGTTGGACCGCGCCAGCGGACTCTGCCGCAGGAGGGGCTCGACCGCCTCGTGCCCGGCGCGGTTGGTCAGGAGAAAGCAGGCATAAAGAGCCTCCGCGCCCGGCGCCAACATGCCGTCGAAGCCGGCGTCCAGCGCCTCGTGCTCGGCGCGAGTTTCCAAGCGGAGCCTGTCGCGAAGCCGGGGGGTGGTCGCCGGTTCCGGCTGGCCGGAGGAACTGGTGGCTTCGCGGGGCAAGAACGGTCCTCGATGGTCGGGCAGCATTGGCCACCTGGGAGACGATTCGACGATTCGGCGGCGGATCAACGCCTGCAAGCCGATCCGGCCGCGTTGTCAAACGGTCTTCATGGACCGTCTAAGTGGAACGGGCGGGCCGACGGCGCAAGGCACGATCGACCTCGTCAAAACCGATCGCGCAGCGCATACCATGTCATCGCGAGAAAAAGGAGAGGCGCGCGAAGGGCCGAACCGCCGGGAAAGGCGGGGATGCGCAGCGCCTCCAGTTCGGCCAGTCGATCCTGGTTTCCCAGCACCCGTTCGGCATAGAGCCGCCCGGTATAGTGGGACAGAAGCACGCCGTGCCCGGAAAAGCCGCCGATCACCGTAAGCCCCGGCTCGGGGCTCGCGACATAGGGCATGCGCGGCATGGTGACGCCAACCGACCCGCCCCAGGCATGGGTGAAACCGACATCCGCCAGATGCGGATAGATCGAGACGACCTGACGCCGGATCTGGCCGACGATATCGCCCTCCGCCGAGGAATAGGCCTCGCGGCCGCCGAACAGGAGGCGGTTGTCGGGCGTCTTTCGGAAGTAGCGCACCACGAAGCGGGAATCGTCCGCCGCTTCGCCCCCCGGAAGCACGAGGCCCGGTTCGGCCAGGGGCTCGGTCGCCGCGATGAAGGAGCGGATCGGCATGACATGCGCCGCGTTCGCCCGGCTCAGCCCTTCGCCATGGGCGTTGACCGCCATCAGCGCGCGCTGGGCGCGCACTGTGCCGAAGGGCGTCTCGGCCTCGACCGCCGTGCCGCGCCGGTGAAGACGCGTCACCGGCGTTTCCTCGTAGAGCGCGGCGCCCGCCCTTGCCGCCGCGCGGCCCGTGCCGATCAGGAGCTTCATCGGGTGGAGATGCCCGGTGCCGGTGTCGATGACGCCGGCGTGGTATTGCGGCGAGCCGAGGCGCGCCTCCGTTTCCTCGCGGCCGAGAAAGCGGGCATGGGGATAGGCGTAGCGTTCAGTCAGGATTTCGGCGTGGCGGCGATAGCTCTCGACATAGCGCCGCTTGTGCGCCAGCGAGAGCTGGCCGGGCCGGTAGTCGGCCTCGATCCCGTGTGCCGCCATCATCTCGTGCAGATGGGTCTTGGCGTCCTCGGCCATGGCGAAGAGCACGCGCGAGCGCTCCAGCCCGACCTCGCGCTCCAGGTCTTCGGGCCATTGCCGCTGGCCGGTGCCGAACTGGCCGCCATTGCGGCCCGAGGCACCGTCCCCAAGCCTTGCCGCCTCCAGAAGCGCCACGCGGACGCCGCGACCCGCCAGATGCAGCGCGGCGGACAGGCCGGTGAAGCCGCCGCCGACAATGAGCGTGTCCACCTCGATCGAGTCGTCCAGCCGGGGATAGCGCGGCCGCTCGCCCGCCGAGTCCTCGTACCAGGAGCGGCCGGGCGAAATGGGAGATTGGTAGGAGCCGGCGCTCATCGGGCGCGGCTCAAACGTTCAGGAGAAGGAATTCGCGTTCCCAGGGACTGATGACCTGCATGAAGGTTTCGAACTCGCCGCGCTTGATGCCGGTATAGGTGGCCACGAACTCGCGGCTGAACACGTCGTGGAACGCGTCCTCCGCCTCGAAGGCGGCGACCGCCTCCAGAAGGCCGCGCGGCAGCGAGATGACGCCGTCCTCGTTCACCGTCCGGTCGGTCGGCTGGTCCGGCTCCACCGCATTCACCATGCCGAGCCAGCCGCAGGCGAGCGAGGCGGCGAGCGCGAGATAGGGATTGGTGTCGGAGGAGGGCAGGCGGTTCTCGACGCGCCGCGAGGAGGCGTCCGAGGTCGGCACGCGAAAGGCCGTGGTGCGGTTGTCGTAGCCCCAGGCATTGTTGGTGGGGGCAGACATGCCGTGGGTCAGCCGGCGATAGGAGTTCACATAGGGCGCCATCATCACCAGCGCCGCCGGCACGTAACGCTGCATTCCGCCCAGGAAATGGAAGAAGAGCGGCGAGGGGCTGCCGTCCTCGTTGGAGAAGACGTTCTGCCCGGTGACCGCGTCCACCACCGACTGGTGGATATGCAGCGCCGAGCCGGGCTGGCCTTGGATGGGCTTGGCCATGAACGTGGCGTAGATGTCGTGCTTGAGCGCGGCCTCGCGGATCGTGCGCTTGAACATGAAGACCTGGTCGGCCAGCTCGATCGGGTCGCCGTGCCGCAGGTTGATCTCCAGCTGCGCCGCGCCGTCCTCGTGGATCAGCGTGTCGATCTCCAACCCTTGCGCGTCGGAGAAATGGTAGATGTCGTCGATCAGTTCGTCGAACTCGTTGACCCCGCCGATCGAATAGGCCTGCCCGCCCGAGATCTGCCGGCCCGAGCGACCGATCGGCGGGGTGAGGGGATAGTCGGGATCGACATTCTTGGAAACGAGATAGAACTCGATCTCGGGCGCGACGATCGGCTTCCAGCCCCGGCTCTCGTAGAGCGCGACGACGCGCTTGAGCACGTTGCGCGGCGTGTAGGCCACGGCCTCGCCCGCCGTGTCCACGAGATCGCAGATCACCTGCGCGGTCGGGTCGGTTTCCCAAGGCACGGCCGAAAGCGTCGAGAGATCGGGCACGAGCTTCAGGTCGCCGTCGTTGGGCGAATAGCGGAACTCGCCGGTCTCGTCGGGATACTCGCCCGAGATCGTGTGCATGAACAGCGCCGAGGGCAGGGCGAGCGAGGTGTTACCGGTGAACTTCTTGGCCGGCATCATCTTGCCGCGCGCCACGCCCGCGAGATCGGGCGTGATGCATTCCACATCCTCGATGCCGCGCGCGCGCAACCATTCGCCCGCCTCGGCCATGGACGGCACGCCCCGTCGCGAATCCAGGAAGCGCGGCCGCTCGGGCTCGGCCTCGCGGCGCGACAGGCCGATGCGCCCGCCCGATCCCGTGCGCTCCACCGTGCGGCGCTTGGGCTTGTCGCGCTTGATCTTGGAGGGAGACGCCTGCTCGAGTTTGGGAGGCCGGGTGCGATCTGCCATGCGTTCCTGCGCGGAATTTCGGTTGCCTCGACCATACCCGCCCCGGAGCCAACCGCAAGGCGCCCCGGCGAAGCGGGCTCGCGCGAGAGGGCTGGAAATCGCCGGGCCGATCGGGCACAGGGCGATAAGGGGACCTTTGTAACGACGGGGCGGCTGTACCCGATGCGATCGATCCGCTCGGGCATCGGGGGGCTGCGCATCGTGCGTCATGGAAATGACATCGAAGCCCCTATTTGAGGTCGAAGCCGCCAAGGGGCGGGCATGGAGGCCGCAGGACGCGGTGGATGGCATGACCGAAACGACCCAGCAGAAGCTAAAGACCCAAGGTCTGGAAGACACGATGAGCCGGGGCGGCCTTGCCGCCCGAATGGTTCAGAAACTCGTGGACGGCGCCGAGAGCCTCAATCTCAAGCATTCCGCCATCGGCAACCCGGCGGTCTATCCGACCGACGACTTTCCCTGGGCACGCGAGGTGGAGCGGGAATGGCGGCTGATTCGCGCCGAGCTCGACAAGATCCTGGTGCGCAAGGGCGATCTGCCCGCCTTTCACGAGATCTCCTCGGAAGTGCGTTCCATCTCGTCCGACCAGAACTGGAAGACCTTTTTCCTCTGCGGCTACGGCATCAAGTCCGAGGAGGCGATCGCCCAGTGCCCGGAGACTTGGCGCATCCTGCAGAAGATCCCGGGGCTGAAGTCGGCCATGTTCTCGATCTTCGAGCCGGGCAAGCACCTGCCGCCCCATCGCGGGCCCTATAACGGCGTCCTGCGCTTCCATCTGGGGCTCGTGGTGCCGCCCGAGCCCGACAAGATCGGCATCCGCGTCGCCGACCAGACCTGCCATTGGGAAGAGGGCAAGGCGCTGATCTTCGACGACGCCTACGAGCACGAGGCCTGGAACCATTCCGACAAGGTGCGGGTCGTGCTCTTCGTGGATTTCGAGAAGCCGCTGCGCTTTCCCGCCAATCTCACCAACAAGGCGGTGCTCAACCTCGCCATGTTCACGCCGTTCATCCGCGAGGGTTACAAGGCGCACAAGGCCTGGGAAAAGATGTTCTACGGGGAAGGCCGCAAGCACCGATGAGTGAGACGGCGGGTCTGCCCCGGCCGCTCTGGCGCGCGATGGCGGCGGCGGACGTTCCCGGCGCCATCGCGGTGGCGGACGTGGTGCATCCCAGCTTCCCCGAAGGCCCGGCCATGTATCTCGACCGGATCGCCTTGTTCCCGGAAGGGTGTCTGGCGCTGGAGACCGAGGCGGGGGCGATCTGCGGCTACGCCATGGCCTACCCCGCCGCGCTCGGCGCGCCGCCGCCGCTCGACACCGCGCTCGGCGCGTTGGAGCCCGGCGCCGACGCGCTCTATCTTCATGACGTGGCGCTCCTGCCGGCGCTGCGTGGGCGCGGGCTGGCCGAGCCGGCAATCACCGGGTTGCTCTCGCTGGCGGACCGGCGCTCGCATCCCGCCATGCTCGTCTCGGTCTACGGCACCGCGCCCTATTGGCGCCGCTTCGGCTTCCGGCCGGCGGGCGAGACGATCGCGCCGGCCAAGCTCGCCTCCTATGGCGAGGGGGCAGTCTACATGGTTCGGCCAGCCTTCGTCCTTGGCGGCGGCGACGAGGGTGCGGGGGCGTCTGCCTGAAAAACGAACAAGGTCTTAAAATCGGCGGCGGGGACTAGGAATCGCGGCCGCGCTTGGCGATATTGCCCGCACTGCAAGAGGGCGCCGAGCCCGCCGCGCGAGAAGGTCCGCCAGCGATGAGACACAATGCCTTTGCCTTGGGGTTGGCCCTGGCCGCCTTCGCGAGCCATGGCGCCATGGCGCAGGAGAAGGTGCTCAATATCTTCAACTGGTCGGACTATATCGACACCTCGATCGTCGACGACTTCACCAAGGAAACCGGCATCCGCGTCGTCTACGACGTGTACGATTCCAACGAGATCCTGGAAACGCGCCTCTTGGCCGGCGGCAGCGGCTACGACATCGTCGTGCCCTCGGCCGAGTATCTGCAGCGCCAGGTCCAGGCCGGCGTGTTCCAGAAGCTCGACAAGTCCAAGCTGCCGAACCTTTCCAACATGTGGCCGCTGGTGACCGAGCGCGTCGCCTCCTACGACCCGGACAACGCCTATTCCGTCAACTACATGTGGGGCACCACGGGCGTCGGCTACAATGTCGAGAAGGTCAAGGAGCTGCTGCCGGACGCGCCGCTGAACTCCTGGGCTCTCGTCTTCGATCCGAAGAACGCCGAGGCCCTGTCGAAATGCGGCATCGACATGCTGGACGCGCCGGGCGAGATCATTCCCGCGGCGCTGAGCTATCTCGGGCTCGACCCCAGCGCCTCGGATGCCGATTCGATCGGCAAGGCGGAAGCGCTGCTCCTGAAGGTTCGCCCCTTCATCCGCCGCTTCCATTCCTCCGAATATATCAACGCGCTCGCCAATGGCGACATCTGCGTCGCGGTCGGCTTCTCCGGCGACGTGTTCCAGGCGCGCACCCGCGCGGCCGAGGCCAAGCGCGGCGTCGACATCGGCTATTTCATCCCCCACGAAGGCACGATGATGTGGTTCGACCAGATGGCGATCCCGTCCGACGCGCCGCATGTCGACGCGGCGCACCAGTTCATCAACTACATGATGCGGCCCGAGGTGATCGCCAAGGCGACGAACTTCGTCAGCTACGCCAACGGCAATCTCGCCTCGCAGAAGTTCGTGAACCCCGAAATCCTGAACGACACCTCAATCTATCCCGACGAGGCTACGTTGAAGACGCTCTACGTCAAGAAGCCCTATGACGCGCGCGCCCAGCGCACCGTCACCCGCGCCTTCACCACCGTGAAGACCGGGCAGTAAGCCCGGCGCCCCGGGCCGGCAGGCTCGGGCTCAAGCATCGCGATCGGACCGGGCGCTGGATCTTCCCGCGCCGGTCCGGGCCAAGAGGCGCGCCGTCGAGGCACGGGCGCCTCCATGATCTGGTTCGGGGTAGAGATGGCAACGGCACCCAAGGCTTTCGGCAATATCCGCCGCTCGTTCGACCCGTGGAACGACCCCGCCGCCAAGCCGCTGATCGAGTTCGACCGCATTTCCAAGCGGTTCGGCACGTTCAACGCGGTGGACGATCTCAGCCTCAAGATCTACCCGCGCGAGTTCTTCACGTTGCTCGGCCCGTCCGGCTGCGGCAAGTCCACGCTCCTGCGCATGCTGGCGGGCTTCGAGGAGCCGACGGCCGGCGACATTCGGCTCGGCGGCGAGAGCCTGAAGGGCGTGCCGCCCTATCGGCGCCCGCTCAACATGATGTTCCAGTCCTACGCGCTGTTTCCCCATATGAGCGTGGAGCAGAACGTCGCCTTCGGCCTGAAGCAGGACGGCATGGCCAAGGGCGAGATCCGCGACCGCGTGGCCGAGATGCTAAAGCTCGTGAAGCTCGACAGCTACGGCAAGCGCAAGCCGCAGCAGCTTTCGGGCGGCCAGCAGCAGCGCGTGGCGCTGGCCCGCTCGCTCGCCAAGCGCCCCAAGGTGCTGCTTCTGGACGAGCCGCTCGGCGCGCTGGACAAGAAGCTGCGCGAGGAAACGCAGTTCGAGCTGATGGACCTCCAGCAGGAACTCGGCCTCACCTTCGTGATCGTGACCCACGACCAGGAAGAGGCCATGACCATGTCCGACCGCATCGCCGTGATGCGCGCCGGCAAGCTCTGCCAGGTGGCGACGCCGGCCGTGATCTACGAGGCGCCGACCTCGCGCTACGTCGCCGATTTCGTCGGTAACATCTCGCTGATCGAGGGCGTGGTGGACAGCGCGTCGGGCGGGGTCGTGCGGCTCGCCACGGATGTCGGGGCGATCGAGTCGGAAAGCACGGTCGCCGTCGCGCCGGGCGACAGCGCGGCCTTCGCCGTGCGCCCGGAAAAGATGCGCCTGTCGCGCCGCCCGCCGAGCGATATCGGCGTCAACGCGCTGCGCGGCGTCGTCTGGGACATCGCCTATCTCGGCGACGTGACGCTGTTCAACGTCAAGCTGGAAAACGGCGCGCTGGTGCGCTCCACCGTCATCAACGCCGCGCGCGTGGCGCCCGAGCAGATCGGCTGGGAAGAGGAGGTCTGGCTGACCTTCGAGCGCGACGCCGGCGTTCTTCTGGTGCAGTGAGGAGCGGGGAGATGGCGTCTCGTGCCCTGAGGGTCAACTGGTGGAAGGGCGCCGTGATCGGCGTGCCCTATCTCTGGCTCCTCGTTCTGTTTCTCGTGCCCTTCGCGATCGTCTTCAAGATTTCCCTGTCGGAAACCGCGATCGCCCAGCCGCCCTATCTCCCGGTCTTCGACTGGACGGGCGTTTCGGCGTTGGCCGGCAGCCTGCGCCAGCTCGGCACGCAGAGCTACCAGTTCCTGGCCGAGGACCCGCTCTATCTCAACGCCTATCTCTCCAGCCTCCAGATCGCGGCGGTCTCGACGGCTCTGACGCTGCTCGTCGCCTATCCCCTGGCCTATGCCATGTCGCGCGCGCCCGGCGGGCTGCGGCCGGTGCTGGTCATGCTGACGGTGCTGCCCTTCTGGACGAGCTTCCTGATCCGCGTCTATGCCTGGATCGGCATCCTGCGCAACGAGGGCTATCTCAACCAGTTCCTCCTTTGGACCGGGCTCGTCGACACGCCGCTGACGATCATTAACACCAACACCGCTGTCTATGTCGGCATCGTCTATTCCTACCTGCCCTTCATGGTGCTGCCGATCTACGCCAGCCTGGAGCGGCTCGATCCGCGCCTTCTGGAGGCGGCCGGGGATCTCGGCTGCACGCCGCTCGGCGCGTTCTGGCGCATCACCTTCCCGCTGTCGCTGCCCGGCGTTCTCGCCGGCGCGCTTCTCGTCTTCATTCCGGCGGTGGGCGAGTTCGTCATCCCCGATCTTCTCGGCGGCTCGCAGACGCTGATGATCGGCAAGACCCTGTGGGACGAGTTCTTCACCAATCGCGACTGGCCGGTGGCCTCGGCGGTGGCGGTGCTTCTGCTTCTGGTGCTTGTGGTGCCGATCGTTCTCTTCCAGCGCATTCAGGCGAGGGCGGCATGAAACGAGGCCTTTCCGCCTTCAATCTCGTTTCGCTGGTGCTGGGATTCGCCTTTCTCTACCTGCCGATCCTGCTTCTGGTGGTCTATTCCTTCAACGCCTCGCAGCTCGTCACGGTCTGGGGCGGGTTCTCGACGCGCTGGTACGCCTCGCTCATGGGCAACCGCCTGTTTCTCGACGCGGCCTGGGTGACGCTGCGCGTCGCCTTCCTGTCGGCGACGCTGGCCACCGTGCTCGGTACGATGGCCGCCATGGCGCTGGTGCGCCACGCCCGCTTTCCTGGGCGCACGCTGTTTTCCGGCATGGTCTTCGCGCCGCTCGTCATGCCCGAGGTCATCACCGGTCTGTCGCTGCTTCTTCTCTTCGTCGCCATCGGCTTCGACCGCGGCTTCTGGACGGTGACCGTCGCGCACACGACGCTGACCCTCTGCTTCGTCGCCGTGGTCGTTCAGTCGCGCCTCGTCTCATTCGACCGGTCGCTGGAAGAAGCGGCGCAGGATCTCGGCTGCCCGCCCGCCAAGGCCTTTCTGCTGATCACCCTGCCGGTGATCTGGCCGGCGGTGGCGGCGGGCTGGATGCTGGCCTTCACCCTGTCGCTCGACGATCTCGTGATCGCGAGCTTTACTTCCGGCCCCGGCGCCACGACGCTGCCCATGCGCATCTACAGCCAGGTGCGGCTCGGCGTGACGCCGGAGATCAACGCGATTTCCACGATCATGATCGCCGTGGTGGCCGTCGGTGTCATCGCCGCCGCGCTGTTCACCCGGCGGCAGGAAACCCGCCGCCGGGCGGACGAGCGCCTGGCCGCGCAGGACGTCTAAACTTTCCGCGTTTCGAACGAGAAAAGCCCCCTCGCGTAGTGTTCGCAAGGGGGCTTTCGTTTGTGAGGCGATAGGCGGAAGCGTCAGGGCTTGCAGCGGCAGCTTTCGGCATGGGCGGCGGCGATCGCATCGAAGGTCGCGGTGAAGGCCGCGCCGAGCGGGTCCGCCGGCAGGGAAGAGGCGCCGAGCAGCCGGTCGGTGACTTCGAGGTCCGACAAGGCGCCGACCACGGTGAGGCGCGTGCGCGCGTCTCCGGGGAAGCCGCCTTCCGGCGCGAAAAGCGGCTTCAGCTCCGCAAGGCGCGTCAGCGCGTCCTTGGGCGCCCCGTCCTTGGCGGGGGTGTCCTTGGCCGGGGCGGGGCGCATGGGGCCGATCGGGGCGACGACGCTGCCCGTGGTGGTGGTGTCGAGCGCCTGCGACTCCGCCACGTTCGGCATGCGGCGCCGGATCGCCTGAGCCAGCTCGGCCACGGCCGCGCTGACGTCGGCGTCGCTTTCCAGCTTGTTCTCGGCGCGCGCCGGGATGGGCGGCAGGTCCGGGTCGGGGGCGTTGCCCTGCGAAATCCGCGTTTCGCCTTCCTCGCGCCCGGCCACCAGCATGGGCGGGCCGATAAAGGCCTCGTCCTTGACGCCGATGCTGGCGCGCAGGGTCTCGGCGATCTCGGCCGGGGTCGAGCGATCCTCCGGCGCGGGCGTCGGCAGCGGCACCGGGCGCAGCGCCAGAAGCGCGGCGTCCAGGCTGCTGCGCGCCATGGCGCGCGCGGTTTCGAGATCGCGCTGCCGGCGCTCAGGCGAGATCGCCACCTGGCCGGCGAAGCGCTTGAGGGTCGCCAGATATTGGTCGATGCCCGAGCAGAGATAGGGCGAGGGGCCCTGCGTCAGGAAGTCGGCGAGATCCTCGCGAACGCGCATCGCCGTCCAGCGCGCATTGCCGTCGCGCGGGGCCACGCCCGAGGCGCCGTTGGCAGCGGCCGTGGCGGCGCGCAGCGCGGCGCTCTCGTTCGGCCCGCGCGAGCGCGCATTGGGTGGGAAGATCAGGCCACGCGCGGCCGGCGCCTCGCCCGGCGCCGCCGTCCTGGCGGGCTCGGAAGGGGCGGAAAGGGCCGCCTTCACGCCCTGGAACGGCCCTTCGGCGATCGGCTTCAGCTTGGCGTGAAAGTCGCGCGCGCAGGCGGCCGGATCGGCCGGCGCGCCGCGAAGGCCGGTTGAGACCGTCGAGGAGCCGGCGGCCCCCGACGAGGGGTCGGAGCCGACGCGCAGGACGGAGCCGGCGGCCGAAGCGGACAGAGGGCAGAGGATCGAGCCGGCGAGAACGAGGGCAAGGAGGCGGGGGGACAGCAGGGGCAAAAGCGGCTCCGTTCCGGATGGGCGGAACGCCGCGCGCCTGAACCAGGGAGCGTTCCGTCTCAGGTCGGCCCGTCCGACGCACTTACGGTTAACGTCGGTTTCGGCCATTCGCCATCCAGCTTGAACCCGATGGGTTTCGATAGGGTGAACGAATTCGATACGCCGGACGCTTCGACCTTGGTCGGGTCGAACTGACCCTGCACCGCGAGGCGGCCGCTGCGCAGGTCGATCTGTCCGTTGGCGGTCGCCTCGCCCTCGTCGAAGGCGATGGAAAGCTTGTCGATTCGCATGCGCGGCCCGACGCCGGCCAGCGCCAGATCGACCCTGCGAAACGGCTCGGGGGAGGCCATGGTGGGGTCGATCGGGCGCGGGCCCGGCACTTTCAACATGCCGCGCTCGACGCCGGCCAGCTGTCCCTCGCGCACACGCAGCTTGGCTTCGGTGCGGCTGGCGAGCGCGATCTCGGCCCAGTTCGTGGCGGGGCCACGCAGGGTCAGCTGCAACTCGCCCCGGCCGGATGCGAGCGGCATCGTGGTGCCGGTCAGGGTCGGAAGGGTCGCCACGTCGATGTCGCGCAGGCCCGCCGAGATCACGAGGTCCGGGCGCGGCGCGGTGGTGTCGACGGTGATGCGAAGATCGCCGCGCCCGTCCAGAAGCGCCATGTCGCCGATGTCGATCGTGCCGACGCCGGCGCTCGCCTTGATCGTCGCCGCCACGTCGCGCGCCGTGGTGCGGCCGAGATCGGCTTCCTCCGCCGACAGGCGCAGGTCGAGATTGGCGTCGGCGATGAAGCCGGTGCGGATAGGGCGCTGATAGTCGAGCACGGTCTGCGGCGCAGGGGCGATCGCCCGGCTGAAACGGCCGAGGTTGAGCTTGCGGAAGGCGAGCGTGCCGGAGATCGCGGGCACGCCGCTCGCCTCGCGCGGGAGAACGGCCTCCAACGCGCCCCGCGCCGTGTCGCCGCCGAGGTCCAGCGAAGCGGAGCCGAAGGACACGCGGTTGTCCACCAGCTGGATCTGCGTCTGGATGGAAAAGGCGCCGAAATCCGGCAGGCCCGCGTTGGACCGCCCGATCCAGTCCACCGCGCGGGACAGGGACGCCGTCGAAAGACTCATGGCCCCCGACAGTTGGAGGAACTCGCCCGCCGCGCCGCTGCCGTCGAAGCCGATCTCCAGCGCCGGCGCTTTCAAGGCCAGTTTCAGTGGTGCGGTCTGTCCTTCCGTGAAGGAGAGCGGCCGGTCCATGCGCGCGTCGAGCCGCAGCGGCTGGCCGTTCCAGACGGCGGCACCCGACAGGCGCGCCATGCTGGTGCCGCCCGGCCATTCGAAGGTGACGTTGACGTTGGACAGGCTGTCCGGGCGCCCCGGCAGGCGAAACAGCCCCTCGCGTATGTCGAGCTCTCGAAGGCCCTCGAAGCGCACGAGAAACACGCGCAAGTCGCGCGACGCTTTGCCGACGGGAACGCCCGTGGGGGCGGGCTCGGGCGGAACAGCGGAGGCGGGGGGCGAGGCGAGTGTGGCGGCGGCGTCCGGCACTTCGCCGGCCGGCCCGAGTTCGGGCCGTACCAGCGCGACGCGCGTGATATCGGCGCGGCCGAGAAGCGCGGGGAAGAGCGCGAAATCGGCCTCCACGCGGTCCACCGAGAGAAGCTGAGCGTCCGCGCCCCCGCCGGTTCGGGCGCGTAGGTCCGTCAGAACAGCCCTGGGGCGCGGCAGAAGCTCGAAGGTCACGGTGCCGTCGACATGGACCGGTCGGCCCGTCAGATGGGCGAGCCGGGCTTCTAGTTCCTCGCGCGCGTCGCCGAGCTGCAGCGAGACCTGCGACAGGGCAAAGACCAGAAGTCCCAGAACCAGCAGAACGACGCCCGAAACCGCAGACAGGAGCCCGCGCCGATGCCTGTCCCCGCGCGATGGCTTCTCGGTCGCGCGCCGCGCCGGGGCAGGAAGCTCTTTCAATCCGGGGTCCTTCGAGGCGTTGCGGGGCCAGACGCCCAAGTCGTATTGCTCAGAGAGTCATATTACTTAGAGAGACAGGCCGGGCTTGAACAGAGCGCCGCCGCCCGAGCCCGGCCCGATGCCCCGCAATCAGCCACGCGATTGCGCCGATCGCATGGCGCGCCGGCCGAGCCCGAACCGGCCGCGGGTTCGATCCTACACCGCGAGGACGCGGGAGGGCGGAAAGGTAATCTCCACCAGCGTTCCCTCCCCGGGCGTGGAGGCGATCGAGAACTGCGCGCGGTTGGCCTCCACCATCGCCTTGGTCAAAGGCAGGCCGAGCCCCGTGCCTTCGCCCCGCCCGCCGGCCTTGACCTGCTGGAAGGGGGTGAGCGCGATCTCAACCTCGTGCTCGGTCATGCCGATGCCGGAATCGCGCACACGAAGGCAGACGGTGCCATCCTCGCCATAATGGGTGGAGGCGACGATCTGGCCGCCGGCCGGCGTGAAGCGCACGGCATTGGCGATGAGGTTGAGTGCGATCTGGCGCACCGAGCGCCGGTCCGCCACGACGGGCGGCACGGAGGCCGGCAGGACGGATCGCACAATCACCCGCTCGCGATTGGCCTGGGGCTGCATAAGCGAGACGACCTCGGCCACGATCTCGTGCAGCGACACCGATTCGAAGCTCAGCTCGATCTTGCCCGCCTCGATCTTGGAAATGTCGAGAAGATCGTTGACGAGGTCGAGCACGTGATGGCCCGAGCGCTTGATGTCGCCGAGATATTCGAGATAGCGCTCGTGGCCGATCGGGCCGAAGCACTCCGACGCCATGACGTCGGCAAAGCCGATGATGGCGTTGAGCGGGGTGCGCAGCTCGTGGCTCACATTGGCCAGGAACCGGCTTTTGTGCAGGCTCGCGTCCTCGGCCTGCTTGCGCGCTTCCACCAGATCCTTTTCGGCCTGCTTCCACTGCGCGATGTCGCGGATCACCACGCACCAGCCGCGCCCGTCCGACAGGCGGCCGAGCGTGACGAAGAGCGGGATCGTGCCCTGCTCGCCGCCGCGCGCCTTATCTGGCCCGACCTTGGCATGGACCTCGCGCCCGTCGTTGAGGATCGAAGCGAGGCCGTTGTCGCGCAGCGTCTCGATATAGTCGCGCGCGGTCTGCCGGCTTTCGGGAACCAGAAGCTCCACAAAGGGCAGGCCGAGATAGAAGTCGGGCGTCAGGCCGAACAGCGCCTCGGCCGCGCCGTTCATCTTGCGCACGCGCTCGCCCGCGTCGAGCAGGAGGATGCCGTCGGTCGCCGTGTCGAGCACGGCCTGAAGCTCGTCCACCTCGCGCTGGAGATCCACCACTTCCCCGGCCAGGAGATCGTCCGGTGGCTCGCGCGCCTCGGTGAAGGACATGAGCAGGCACGAGCGCCCGGCCACGGACACGCGCTGGAGATGCAGCCGGGCGCGCTCCATCGTGCCGTCGCCGCACTGGATCACCGCCTCGTCGCCTTCGCCCGATTCCCCGCAGGAGAGAACCAGCCGGTCGAGACCGCCCGAGTCCTCCAGCGCGTCGAGATCGCTGTAGCGGGTCAGCGAGAAGAAGCGCTTGTTGGCGAAGAGAAGCCGGTCGCCCATCTGCACGAGAACGGCCAGCGGCAGCGCGTCGAACATGTCCTCCAGCTCGTGCGCGGCGAAGGGCACGGCGTCCTCCACCGGCTCGGGCTCGAAGGTCACGGGCTCGGAATTTGCGGGTTCGGGAGCCGCCGGCTCCGCGCGCCGCGCGTCCGCGGGCTGAGGCTTGAGCGGCAGAACATTTCGCGGCGACACGCCGAGCTCGGCGCCGATGGCGCGGAAGGCCGCTTCCTCGGCGCTCGACAGGGCAAGCTCGCGCCGGTGCCGGCGCTCGGCCCGCTCGCTCTCGGTTTCCGGCGCCTGTTCCCGCCGGCCGAAAGCCGCGCGGATTTCAGCCTCGTCCTCGTCCTCGGTCTCGTCCGCTTCCGGCTCCTGGGGCACGGGCAGGCCGCTGCGCAGCACGAGGCCTAGCGCGTCGGGATCGGCCACATGCTCGGCCGGGCGCACCACGCCGAAGCCGCGAAAGCCCTCGAAGCGGCGGTCTCGGCTGTAGATTGGCAGTGCCGCGAGATCCACCGGTGCCTTGCGGTCGGTTCCCTCGATCGGCCAGAGGATCGAGCGCCCCGACCACGTATCGCGCCGCTCCAGGAGGCGGGCGATCTCGCCGTTCTCGTCGAAACCATAAACCCGCGCGACATCGGTGAAGGCCCGCCCGATCACGTCGGCCGAATGCGGGCCGACCACGGCGGAAAAATCCGTTGAGAGGCTGGAGAAGCGGCCGTCTTCGTCGATCTGCCAGACGAAGCGCTTCGGCTCGCCGTTCAGCGGGGCTTCGAAACTCGGCTGGAGCAGGGCGGGTTCGGGTGCTTCGGGCTCCACTGCAAGGACGAGCGTGGGAGCGCTTTCAACTGGCAGCAATGACGGGTCGGCGTCCAACCCCTGTTCGATGGACTCGGCGATCTTCGCGGGCGCGTCCGCCGAAACAGCCTCGTTCGAAACAGGCGCGGCGACCGCGTCGTCACCGGCGTCCGGCGTGTCGATATGGATGAGCACCAGCCCTTCGGCCACTTTGGCGAAGGACAGCGCGCCGTATTCGTCCTCGACCGTCAGCCGCTCTTCGCCGGCGCGCAGGAACTCGGCGCCTTGCGCGGCGAGAAGCGACTGCTCTTCGGCTGGCAGATTGGGCGTTCCCCAGACGAAGCCCGTGTCGGACACGACGCAGGCCAGCGCCTCCGTTAGCCCTGCTTCCTGCACCAGACGCCGGGCGAAGGCCTCGCGCGTTTCGCTCGGCGCGCCGTCGAGGCGCACGGTCAGGAGAACCCAGGCGCTGTCTTCACCGCTACCGTCCGGCATGGCTTCGAGCCGGGCCAGCACCGCCCGGCCCATGCCGGCGTCGGCCGGGCGCAGGAGCAGCTGCGTGCGTCGCTTGAGCGTCAGCGTTTGGCGCGCCGAGCCGATCTGCGGCAGGAGAGGGGAGGTGGCGTCTTCGCCCGAGGAGCGCCGTCCGCCGGGCAGCGCCAGCAGCGCGGCGCCGGCCGCGTTGCACCAGAGAACGGCGGCAAGGTCGGCCGACAGCACGGCCACGGCCGAGCCGATGGCGTTGGCAACGCGCACGGCTGGAAGAACCATGAAGTCGAGAGGCGTCGAAATGGCCGTGTCTCCGGTGGAAGAACGAAAAGGTTACCGGAGTGTTAATACGGGCTTGCGCGGCTCAAATCCAGAAGCCGCCGCATCACCGCCCTCTATCAACGGGCGACAGGGTTAATGCAAGGCCCGCCGGACCTCCCCCGGCGCAAATGCGGCGCAACCCTTGCTGGCGATGCCTCGTTGTGGTCACAATGCTTCGAGGAGGAACCCGACCATGTCCGACACCGACAAGCCGCAGGACGCCGCGAACGCCGCTTTCGAAGGCGCGCGCAAGGCGTTCGACACGATGACCGACCCCAAGGCCTTCCGCGACGCGCAGGCGGCCCTGGGAATGGACCCGTCCAAGATGACGGAAGCCTTTCGCTCCGCCACCGAACGCTCCATGGAGCAGTCGATGGAAGCCTATGCCAGGATGAAGGCCGCCACCGAGGAGGCCTCGCGCACCCTGGAGGCCACGATCGAGAACGCCCATTCCGGCTCCCTCAACCTCACCAAGCGGGCGCTGGACGGCATGCGCACGCAGGCCGAGATGAACTTCACCCATCTCCAGAAGCTTGCCAGCGTTCGCTCGCTTTCGGAATTCATCGAACTCCAGACGAGCTTCTTCCGCCAGCAGGTCGATCTCGCGACGCGCCAGGCGCGCGACATTCAGAGCGCTTCGCAGTCCGCCGCGCGCGACGTGCTGCAGCCCGGTCGCGAAGCCGCCGAACGGGCGACCGGCAAGACCGAGTTCTAAAGCGAAGCCAGTTGCCACCGGGCAGGGGGTGGCTGAGTTCTTGGCCTCCCGCCGCTTCGAGGGACGGGTCTTTTTGGCCCGCCCCTCTTGCCATCCCAGCCGAAAGCTCGTATTGCCCACCCAGTCGTCGCGACAGCGATGCGCGGTTGTAGCTCAGTTGGTTAGAGCGTCGGATTGTGGCTCCGAAGGTCGGTGGTTCGAACCCACTCAACCGTACCATTCTTCTCTACTACTAATTAATTCATGCTTGTCACCGAGTTCGCGCTAAGGCGATCGAGCCGTTGAGTCTGAGCAAGCTGACGCGCGTTTTGCTGTAAGGCGACCGATAGCCTTCCCGTCAGTCGGCTAAGACTCGCGCGCGGAACTTCGCTCGCCACCGTCCGTATTCCTTTTCATGGCAGACAGCGAGAACGACGCGGCGAAGAGCGAGCGTGGGGAGAGCGTGTTCTCACCCGTGCCCGTGTGCATCATGATCGGAGGCGGGTTCGCCACGCTCATGATGCTGAAAAGCGCGTTCGACCTGATCCGGACCTATGGCGGGGTCTGACGAGACGCCCGGGTGGGCGAGGGCTGCGCCCGCCTGGCAGGATTCATGAACTCGGGCCGTTGGTGGGGGTGATAGAGCCTGCTCCTCCACGGGCCTCACCGTCCGAACGCTCTCGCAGCTCTCCGCCCGCTTCCGATCGTTGACAAGCGCGACCCGCATCGGGCCTTTGCGAACCATGGCCCGGCCGATGCCGGACCATGGCGCGTCTGGCGTTGGCCACAGCGGTTCGGTCGCCCGGGCGCTTGCGGGAGAGGCTTTTGGAAACCGTCACGATCGCTCTCGTTCTGCTTCTGGCCGTGGTGGCGAGCGGGCTTCTGGCCCGCATCCTGCCGCTGCCCGTGCCCCGGCCTCTGTTCCAGATCGCGCTTGGAGCAGCGATCGGCCTGTTCGCCGATATCCGCGTGACGCTGGATCCCGAGATTTTCTTTCTCCTCTTCCTGCCTCCGCTCCTGTTTCTCGACGGCTGGCGCATCCCGCCTGAGGAACTGGTGAAGGACCGCGCGATCATCGTGGAACTAGCGCTGGGGCTCGTGGTCGTGACGGTGACGGGCATGGGATTCTTCATCCATTGGATGATCCCCGCCGTGCCGCTGGCGGTCGCCTTCGCGCTCGCCGCCATCATCTCGCCGACCGATCCGATCGCCGTTTCGGCCATCGCGCGCCGCGTGCCCATCCCCAGGCGCATGCTCCATATCCTGGAGGGCGAATCGCTCCTGAACGACGCTTCCGGTCTTGTTTGCTTCCGCTTCGCCGTCGCGGCGGCGCTGACCGGCGCCTTCTCGCTGCGCGAGGCGCTTTTCAGCTTCGCCTGGGTGTCGGTGGCCGGGGTCGCCGTCGGCGTTCTCGTCACCTATGCCGTCACCCGCGTCAAGGACTGGATTTCCGACCGCTTCGGCGAGGACACGGGATCGCAGATCCTCATCAGCCTTCTCATTCCCTTCGGCTCCTATCTCCTGGCCGAGCATCTCGACGCCTCCGGCATCCTCGCGGCGGTTGCGGCGGGCCTCACCATGAGCTTTGCCGAAACCTCCGGCCGGGCGCTGGCGACGACGCGCGTGCGCCGCTCCACGGTCTGGGACACGATCCAGTACACCGCCAACGGCATCATCTTCGTGCTGCTCGGCGAGCAACTTCCCGGTATCCTCGCCAGGGCGGCCGAAACGGTCGACATCACCGGCAATCGCGAGTCCTGGTGGCTGGTGCTCTATGTCGTCGCCATCACGGCCGGCCTGGCGGCGCTGCGGTTCGCCTGGGTCTGGCTGTCGCTGCGGCTGACCATCCTGCGCCGTCGCGGGCGCACGACCTCGCCGAGCTGGCGCATCGTCGCCGCCATGTCCTTTGCCGGCGTGCGCGGCGCGGTGACGCTTGCCGGCGTTCTGACCCTGCCGCTGACCCTTGCGGACGGAACGCCCTTTCCCGCGCGCGATCTTGCGATCTTTCTGGCGATGGGCGTTATCATCGCCTCGCTTCTGGCCGCGACCTTCGTTCTGCCGCTGCTTCTCAACGGGCTGGAGCTACCGCCCGAGCCCTCGCGTCAGGCCGAGGAGGATGCCGCGCGCATCGCCGCGGCCGAGGCCGCCATCGCCGAGATCGGTCGTTTCCTGCGCGCGGCGGGCGAGCGGGCGGGCGACACCGATCTCTATGTCGCCGCCGCGTCGGAGATCACCGAGCTTTATCGCCAGCGCATCGACCGGCGCTCGGGCGAGGGCGACAACGCCGATATGGGCCTGCGCGCCGAGCGCATCGAACGCGAGATGCGCCTTGCCGCGCTCAAGGCAGAGCGTGCTGAGCTGTTCCGCAAGGTGCGCAGGCGCGAACTCGGCACGGAAACCGCGCGCAAGCTGGTGCGCGAGATCGACATTCTGGAAACCCGCTACGCCGGCTGAGCGACGACGCTTCGCTCTGCTCCGATCCACTAACCCTGCGTGGTCAGAACAGGTCGCCCTGGTTTTCCTCGATCTGCTCGCGCTTGGCCCGCTTGGCGCCGCGCGCCGGGCGGGCCGTGGGCACGGCGTCCGCGTCGGGCGCGGCGGCGATGGCGGCGCGGCGGTGGCCGCGCGCGAACTCGATCTCGAAGCTCGAACCGGGCACCAGATCCTCGGCGCGGGTGATCGGCACGTCGTTCTCGCCGCGAATGATGGCGTAGCCGCGCTCCAGCACCTGGCGCGGGTCGAGGCTGGAGGCGACACGCCAGGCGCCGGCCAGCGCCGCGCGCCGCTGCGCCTGCCGGGTGGCGAAGGCGCGGTCGAGCCGGTCGGAGGCGGTGATGAGGCGATGGCGCGCCTCGGCGCCGCGCTGCGTCACCACATGCGGGCGCAGGGCCGCGCCCAGGCGCTCCAGCGTATGGCGCTGCTGGCGCAGGGCGGTGTCGAGCCGGTGCACCAGGGCGGAGTCGAGATGGCGCAGGTCCGCCCGCTTGTCGCGGATCGCACCTTGGAGGCGCGAGGGCGAAAGCTGCAGCCCGGCCTCGGCCAAGCGCCGGCGACGTTCGCCGAGGCCTAGGCGCTGGTTGCGCTCCAGCGCGCTGTCGGCCTCGTCCAGGCGTCGGCGCGGCAGGGCCAGCAACATGTCGGGCGAGGGCAGGGCGCGGGCGAGATTGGCGACCGCGCGCCGCTCGGCCTGCAGTGTGCGCGAGATGGCCGCGCCGCTGCGCGCCTCGATCGCGGCCAGCACCGCCAGAAGCTCGGCCCGCACCGGAACCGCCATTTCGGCCGCGCCGGTGGGCGTCGGCGCGCGCCGATCCGCCGCGTGGTCGATCAAGGTCCAGTCGGTCTCGTGGCCGACCGCCGAGATCAGCGGAATGGCGGACTCGGCCACGGCCCGCACCACCGCCTCGTCGTTGAAGCCCCAGAGGTCTTCCAGGCTGCCGCCGCCGCGCGCGACGATCAGGAGGTCCGGGCGCGGAATCTTGCCGCCGTCCGGCAAAGCGTTGAAGCCGGCGATCGCCGCCGCGACCTCGGCCGCCGAGGTCTCGCCCTGCACCCGCACCGGCCAGACCAGGACATGGAGCGGGAAGCGGTCGGCGATGCGATGCCGGATATCACGGATCACCGCGCCGGTCGGCGAGGTGACGACGCCGATGACGCGCGGCAGGAAGGGCAGCGCGCGCTTGCGATCGGTGGCGAAGAGCCCCTCGGCCTCGAGCTTCAGCCGCCGCTCGTTGAGCAACGCCATCAGCGCGCCCGCGCCTGCCGGCTCCATCGCCTCGATGACGATCTGGTATTTGGACGAGCCGGGGAAGGTGGTCAGCTTGCCGGTGGCGATGACCTCCAGCCCTTCCTCGGGCTTGAAGGCGAGCTTGCCGAAGGAGCCGCGCCAGACCACGGCCTCCAGCCGGGCCTTGTCGTCCTTCAGCGCGAAATAGGCGTGGCCGGAGGAGTGCGGGCCGCGATAGCCCGAAATCTCGCCGCGCACCCGCACATGGCCGAACGCGTCTTCCACCGTGCGCTTGAGCGCGCCGGAGAGTTCCGAGACGGAATATTCCGCCACATTGCTGGCGGCCGCTTCCATGAGATCGCTCATGCCTACCAGCCCGCGACGCCGACGCCTGGCCGAAGCCGCTGGCTGCGGATCATCCGCGTTTCCGGCAGCCGGGAATTGATCTGCGGGGGAACGGAGGGCGCCAGATTCTGCAGGCTTTCGCGGATGTGGATCACCAGCGCGTCGATCACCGGCGAGTCGGTGTTGCGCCCGCGCATGACGGCGATCTGCGCGTCATCGAGCCGGGGAAAGCCTTCCGCGTCGCTGAGAACCCGCATGCCCGGCCGCAGCGCGCATTCCGGCAGGACGCTGACGGCAAGGCCCGCCAGGACGGCCGAGGTGACGATCTGCGCCGACCAGGAGGTGAAGAGAATGCGATGGGCGCGGCCGACGCTGTTCAAGGCGTCGACCCCCTGCTTGCGCCAGGCGCAGTCCGTGCGGCCGATGGCGAGCGGCAGGATCGGCTCTTCGTGGACGCTGTGCGCGGCGGAGGTGACGAAATGCAGCGGCTCGGTGCGCACGATCTCCGACCAGGCATGGGTCTTGGACGGGCAGACCAGCGCCACGTCGAGATGGCCCTTGTCCACATGTTCGATGAGGCTCGACGTCGTCTCGCAGGCGATCTGGAGTTCGACGCGCGGGTTGGAGCGCACGAATCGCGCCATGATCTCGGGCAGGAAGCGCTCGGCATAGTCGTCCGGGAGGCCGATCCGCACATGACCCTCGATGGTCTGCTCGTCGAAGGCCGACAGGGTTTCCTGGCTGAGCGAGAGCATCCTCCTCGCATAGGAGAGGAGCCGGCCGCCCGCCTCCGTCAGCTTCACCGTTCGGCCCGAACGCTCGAACAGGTCCGTGCCCAGGCGCTCTTCCAGCCGGCGCACCTGCATGGAAACGGCGGACTGCGTCTTGAACACTTCCTCGGCCGCGCGGGTGAAACTGCCCGTGTCGACGATGGCGAGGAAGGTGCGGAGCTGGTCGAGGTCGAGGGGCGTGGCCACGGCTTCACCTATAATGATCGGTGATGATGGGCATAAGAAACATTCGTTGGTCTGATCCGTCAAGCCGGACTATCTCCATCCTCGACAGCCAGAGACGAGACCGCGAAATCGGGTGGCGCGAGCCTTCGACGGAGTGGACACTTGGCCGGCTACGCAGCCGGCACGGTGCTTGCAAACGCGCGAACGACCCCGTTCGAGCGAGCGCTCCCGCTTTGCCTGTCGACCTGAAAATGGCTTCCCAAGAGAGATCCTGCCATGACGCTTGCATCGAAGACCCCCGTTCCCTCCGTGGACGGTCTCGCCCAGTCGGTCCGCACCGGCTTCCTCGCGCTCGCGGCGATCGTCCGCACGATCCGCAATCGCCGGGCCGCCTACCGGATGTCGGAACTGCCCGACTATCTCCTGAACGATATCGGTTTGAAGCGCGACGACGTCCACGAGGCGCTCCATGCCGACTGGCGCGAAGACCCGACCTATCGGCTGGCCATCAGGGCAGGACAGCGGCGCCGCTCGCTTTGAGGCGGCCGGAATGAAAAAGACCGGACCGACAGAACCCGGACTGCGAATGAGAAAAGACCCGCCGCGAAGCGATCGCAGCGGGTCTTTTCTGTTGTGGGAGAGGGAAGGCGCGCCGGCTTAGAGCCTATTTGGAAACTCGGGCGGGTCGGTCCGTCGGTGCTTTTCCGCCATCGCTTCGTTGCCAATCCTCGCCGATGCCGCCGGCATCGACTGCGTTTGGCGCCTCGCGACGCCAAAAAATCCCTCGCCGGCCCTCCGCCGCCGAATTTCCAAACAAGCTCTTAGAGTTCGTCGCGCGCAGGCTCCAGCTCGCCGAGCTGCGAGGCCATGATCTTGTCCACCCGGCGACCGTCGAGATCCACCACCTCGAAGCGCCAGTTTCCGTATTGAATGAACTCGCCGACCTCGGGAATATGGCCGAACTGGTCGAGGATGAAGCCGGCCAGCGTCTCGTAGTCGCGCTCCTTGGGCAGGCTGCCCGCACCCAGGCGCCGTTCGACATCATCGATCGGAATGCCGGCGTCGATGAGGTAGGACCCGTCCTCCCGCTGGACCACGGAATAGTCCTCTTCGGCGCCCTCCGGCATGGAGCCGGCGATCGAGGCGAGAATGTCGGTCGGCGTCACCACGCCTTCGAACGAGCCGTACTCGTCGATCACAATCGCCATGTGGATGTTGACGGAGCGGAAGCGGTCGAGAAGCTTCAGGACCGGCATGGTCTCGTTGACATAGAGCGGCTCGCGCACGGCGGCCTTCACGTCCACCGTGCCGGTGCGGCGATACTGCTCCAGAAGATCCTTGGCCTGCACGACGCCGACGAGATCGTCCACGTCCTCCTTGGCGACGGGAAAGCGCGAGTGACCGCTGGCGTTGATCTCGTCGAGAATGGCGTTCGGCTCGTCGGCGAGCGAGATCCAGGCCACGTCCGGGCGCGGCACCATGATGGAGCGCACGTTGCGGTCGGCGATGCGCAGGACGCCTTCCAGCATCTCACGCTCCTTTTCCTCGAACACGCCCGATTCCGTGCCCTCGGCGATCATCGCCTTCACTTCCTCTTCCGTCACCGAGTTCTCGCTGACGGCGCTGGCGCCGACGAGCTTGCTGACGGTTTCGGTGGAGAAGCGCAGGAACCAGACGATCGGCGCGCCGATCAGCGCGATCAGGCGCATGGAGGGCGCGACGAAGGCGGCGATCGACTCGGCATGGGCGAGCGCGAAGCGCTTGGGAACCAACTCGCCCAGGATCAGCGAGAAATAGGTGATGAGCACGACCACCAGCACGAAGGCGATCGTGTCGGCATAGACGCTGATGAGGGGGATGCCGACCAGGATCTCGGCCACCGGCGTCGAGAAAGCCGAGGCGCCGAACGCGCCCGCGAAGATGCCGACCAGGGTAATGCCGACCTGGACCGTGGACAGGAAGCCGGTGGGATCGTCCACCAGCTTGAGCGCGGCGGTCGCTCCTCTGCTGCCATTTTGCGCCATCTGCTGAAGCCGGATTCGCCGGGCCGAAACCATGGCCAGTTCCGACATTGCAAAGAATCCGTTGAGGACAATCAAGAAAACGACGATCAGAAGATTGACGATCAGCATCCGGTATCCGTGAAAGCCGCTGCGGCTTCCCGTTGAACATGCCGGGAGTATAGGGGGCGGGACGGTTCCGATCCAATAGATCGCAGCAAAACTTTTGCCGGACCGGCGCCGATGCTGTGGCGCGGGCCGCGCGAGGGCGGCCCGCCTGGCTTGGAATCAGGCGTTCGGCTCGGCCTTGCGGTCGAACAAGGCGGCCATCGAGGTGAAGTAGTCGGCCTGCATCGATTGCGCATTCGTGATCATGTCGAGAACGGGATCGCGCCGCGGCTGGCGCGAATCGGCGGGCGTGGGGCGCGGCGCCGGGCTCGGCGGCGCGAAGGCCTTGGTCATGGCGCCCATCATGCCGAACGGATCGAACGGGAAGGCGGCCGGCGCGCCGGTCCCGGCCTGCGGGCCCTGCGGTGCCCAAGGGAAGGTTGTGCGCCAGGCGTCGGAGAACAGGGCCATCATGGCGGCGGGCGTGCCGGGCGCGGCAGACGCGGCGCCCCCGCCCGAGGGGCGATGGAAGGCCTCCACGGCATTGGCGGAGCGGCGCATGGTCTCGGCCAGCGCCTGGCCGGCCGGGTCGGTCGCGTAGCCCTTCGGCCAGTTGGCGGCACCGGCCGCCATGGTCTGCAGCGCCGCGCCGAAGACCATGGCACCAAAGGGCGCCATCATCTGCTGCAGCGTATCGGGTGCTTGGCCGGTGAGGAGCGAGGCGTTGCGCGCGATCGCGGCCGTCAGGTCCGGCCCGAAGAGCGAGCGCGTCACCAGTTCGCCCGCCGGCCCGGTCAGGAAACTGCCGGCGCCGAAGCCGCCCATGGCGCCGAAGCGCTCGGCGAGATCCGACCAGCTCTTGGGGTCGATCATGGCGCGCTGCATCCCCAGGATATAGGCGGGCACCAGCGCGTCCGTCGTGGCGCGCATTTCCTCGGGACTCAGCCGAAACTGAAGCGCGAGCTTGTCCGCCGCCTCGCCCGCGCCGGCGACCTTCAGCCAGTCGAAGAAATCCGTCATCCCGCCTCCATCGCGCGCCGGGCCGACAGGCGGCCGGCGCGACGCTCTACCGTCCCTCGCGTCAGGAGCATCGCCGCACGACGCCGCCACGAGCGGAACGAAGCGCCACCCTGCGGTCTTCCCACGGGCTTGGGAAGGGGGCAGCGGTGCGACGGGTCTGTTTTTCGGGAGTTAGTAGCTCTGGTCGGCGAACAGGGCTTCGAGGTTGCCGTTCCACTCGCCCTCGAACCGGGCGAGGAGGTCGTCGGCCGCCGTGCGTCCGCTGGCGACACGGGCGGCGAGCGGCTGGAGATAGATCGCCTCGCTGCGGCCTTGCGCGTCCCGCCGGTCGCGGCGCTCGAGCCCGTCCTGCGCCAGCGGCAGGATGCGGCGCGCGACGTCGAGCAGCGTCCCGTTGCGGAAGGGGGCGTGAAGCCCCAGGCGCGGGACAGCCGAGCGCAGCCGGTCGACTTCCTCGAAGCTCCAGTCGGCGGTGATGGCCTCGGCCTCGTCCAGCGCCTGCGCATCGTAGAGCAGGCCGCACCAGAAGGCGGGCAGGGCGATGATGTCGGGCAGAAGGCCGCCGTCGGCGCCGCGCATTTCCAAGAAGCGCTTGAGCCGCACGTCGGGAAACACGGTGGAGAGATGGTTGGCCCAGTCGCCCATATTCGGCTCGGGATCGGCGATCTCGCCCTTCAACGCCCCGTCCAGCATCTGGCGGAAGGTGACATGCGTTGCGTCGTGATAGCGCCCGTCGCGCATCACGAAATACATCGGCACGTCCAGCGCCCAGTCCACATAGTCGCGGTAGCCGAAGCCCGCCTCGAAGGCGAAGGGCAGGAGGCCCGAGCGCTGGTTGTCGGTGTCGAGCCAGACGCCCGAGCGCCAGGACAGAAGACCGTTCGGCTTGCCTTCCGTAAAGGGCGAGTTGGCGAACAGGGCTGAGGCCAGCGCCTGGAGCTTCAGCCCGAGGCGCATCTTGCGCGCCATGTCGCGCTCGTCTGAGAAGTCGAGATTGACCTGGATCGTCGCGGTGCGGAACATCATGTCCAGCCCGCGCGTGCCGACCTTGGGCATGTAGCGCTTCATGATGGAGTAGCGCGACTTCGGCATGACCGGCGTCTGGTCCAGCGTCCAGAGCGGGCTGGCGCCGAGGCCGAGAAAGCCGAGGCCGAGCTCGCCGGCGATCGCCTTCACATGGCTGAGATGCCCCTCGGTTTCGCTCAGCGTCTCGTGCAGCGTTTCCAACGGCGCGCCCGAAAGCTCGAACTGCCCGCCCGGCTCCAGCGAGATGGCGCCTTCGCCGCTGCCGCCGGCGAGGCCGATGATGCGCCCGTCATCGACGATCGGCTCCCATCCGGTGCGCGTCTGCAGTTCTTCCAGAAGGCGGCGGATACCGTCCTCGCCCTCGTAGGGAACCGGCGAGAGATCGGTCAAACGATAGCCGAATTTCTCGTGCTCGGTGCCGAGGCGGAACTCCGAAACCGGCTTTTCGCCCGCGCGGATATGGTCCACCAGTTCGTCCAGCGAGCGGATCGGGGTGAGGTCGGTCGTGTCGCGCGCCATCGAAAGCTCCGGGGACGGATGCGGTTCAGGAAGCCGGCGCGAAAGCCGGCACAGCTCAAAACGCGGGAACGAAACCGCCCCCGCCTTCGCAGCGAATGGGAACACCCCATCCCTTCGGGTGTCTGTCCGCTTTCCCGCGCGGACGCAAGGGCCTGCCGGTGAACGCTCCGGTCCGCGAACCGCTCACGCGCCGGAGCCTGCCCGCCAGTCGCCTGCCGCCGCCTGCACCACGGCCAGCGCCGCCACCGCCGCCGTATCGGCGCGCAGGATGCGGGGGCCGAGCGAGATGG
The DNA here is from genome assembly GCF_001442755.1 of Aureimonas sp. AU20. Taxonomy (NCBI): domain Bacteria; kingdom Pseudomonadati; phylum Pseudomonadota; class Alphaproteobacteria; order Hyphomicrobiales; family Aurantimonadaceae; genus Aureimonas; species Aureimonas sp. AU20. The sequence goes on from NZ_CP006367.1 coordinate 1,412,410, forward strand.
GGACGACGAAGGGAAGCGCGAGAAGCGTCTCGCGCTCCTCTCGCGAAAAGCCGCCCTCCGGCCCGATCAGGAGCGCCAGCGGCTTGCCGGCGAGCGGCGCGAGCGTGTCGATCGGGCTCGCCGACCCCGCGCGCTCGTCGCAGAAGAGAAGGGTTCGCCCCGCATCCCAGCCGGCCAGAACCTTGTCGAGCCGCAGGATCTCGCGGCATTCGGGCACGGCCAGCACGCCGCACTGCTCGGCCGCCTCCACCGCGTTGGCCTGCGCGCGCTCCAGGTTGAAACGCGGCGCCTGGCAATGCTGCGTCATGACCGGCTGGATGAGGCCCGCGCCCATCTCAACGGCCTTCTGCACCATGTAGTCGAGCCGGGCGCTCTTGAGCGGCGCGAAGAGCCAGCGAAGGTCGGGGCGCGGCGTCTGGTCGCGCAGCTTTTCCTCCGGCACGAGCGACAAGCGCTTCTTGCCGTCCCGCCGGAGCCGCGCGCGCCACTCGCCATCCGCGCCGTTGAAGGCGAGAATCATCGCCCCGTCGTCGAGCCGCAGGACTTTCAGGAGATAGTTCACCTGCGCCGGGCTCGCCTCGATCGCCGCGCCCTGCGCGAGCGCTCCTTCCACGAAGAGGCGCTGGCCGGAAAAATCGTAGTCTGGCATCGCCCCTCGAACTCAAGCTCACGGCGCCGGCCCGGCGAAACCAACGGCCGGAGCGCTCGTTGTTGCCGGCATGGGTGCCGGGTTTGAACTCGCGTTTTAGCGAAGCCGGCCGGTCTTTCCAGCCACCGCGCGGGTTTCGGATCGCGATTCCGCCAGGTGGCCGGACTTTCGGGAGTGTTTCAGCGAATGGATCTGGGGATCAAGGGGCGCGTCGCGCTCATCACGGGCGCCGATGGCGGCATGGGTTTCGCCGTGGCGAAGCTGCTGGCAGAAGAAGGCGTGAAGCTCGTTCTCGCCGACAAGAAGCTGGACGAGGCGCTGGCGCGCAGAGGCGAGTTGCCGGAGGACACGTCGATCGTCCAGGCCGATTTGACGCGGCAGGGCGATGCCGACGGGATCGTCGCCGAGGCCCTGCGCCGCTTCGGCAAGCTGGACATCGCGGTCCACACGGCCGGCATCACGGGCGCCAAGGGCGATCCGCTGGATCTCACCGACGCCGACTACGAGGAAGCCTGGCAGACCGACTTTCTGTCCGCCGTGCGCGTCGCCCGCGCCGCGATCCCTCAGATGAAGAAGGGCCAGTGGGGCCGCTTCGTCTGCATCACCTCGGAAAACGCCGTGCAGCCCTATTGGGAGGAGGCGACCTACAATGTCGCCAAGGCCGGGCTCGCCGCCTTCGCCAAGGGCCTGTCCTACAAGCTCGCCGCCGACGGCGTTCTGGTGAACACGGTGGCTCCCGCCTTTATCGAGACGGCGATGACCGACGAGATGATGGAAAAGCGCGCGGCCGAACGTGGCACGACCAAGGACGAGGCGATTCGCTCGTTTCTCGAGGAAGAGCGGCCCGGCATCGTTCAGAAGCGGCGTGGGCGGGTGGAGGAGGTGGCGGCCGCCGTCGCGCTTCTCGTCTCCGAGCGCACCTCTTTCATTAACGGGTCCAACATCCGGGTCGACGGCGGGTCGGTCCAGGCCGTGCAGAACTGAGCGAATGCGAAGCGGGCGGCCTCATGGCCGCCCGCTTCGTTCCGAATTCGACGTCTCAACTGTGCTTGCCCGGTTCGATCATCGGGCCGTCGATGCGGCTGGGCGCGATGGGATCGGACGTCGGGAAGGTTTCCTCCAACGCCTCGTCCAGCTTCTCGTCCTCGGTCATCACGCGTTCCTGGCCGCCGGGCGTCACGCCCTCCAATGCGGAGGCGCGCTCAGTCGTCGCGTCGTCGGCATTCTTCGGATCACTGTCTGTCATCGAGACCTTCCTATTCACCCTAGGAATGGAGGCGAGCCCTCGGGTGTTCCAGGCCTGGGGAAGAACCCCCGGTGCTTTTTCCCGGGCGCGGCGACTGTCCTTCGCGAGGCGCAAGCTTTAGCATCGTTCCAAATCGGCGGCGGCGGGCGCATGGTCCGGTGCCGCAGTCGTGGAGGACGGGAGAACCCATGGCGATCCAGATGCCCAAGCCCAGCGGCGAGATTCTCGGCCGCCGGGCCGAGATCGTGTCGGCGCTGCGCGCCATCGTGCCGGGCGAGGGCGTGGTGGACGCCAGCGTCGAGATGCGCGTGTTCGAGACCGACGCGCTCACCGCCTATCGCCAGATGCCGCTCGCCGTCGTCCTGCCCGAAACGGTGGCCGAGGTCGCCGCCGTGCTTCGCTATTGCCACGCCAACCGCATTCCCGTCGTGCCGCGCGGCTCGGGCACCTCGCTGTCGGGCGGCTCGTTGCCGCTGGAGGACGGGGTGCTTCTCGTCCTGTCGCGCTTCAACCGCATTCTGGAGGTGGATTTCGACAATCGCTGCGCCGTGGTGCAACCGGGCGTCACCAATCTCGGCATCACCCGCGCGGTGGAGCATGCCGGCTTCTACTACGCGCCCGACCCGTCCTCGCAGATCGCCTGTTCCATCGGCGGCAACGTGGCGGAGAATTCCGGCGGCGTGCATTGCCTGAAATACGGGCTGACGGCCAACAACGTGCTGGGCGTCGAGTTCGTCACCATGGAGGGCGAGGTCATCCGCCTCGGCGGCAAGCATCTGGATTCGGAAGGCTACGACCTTCTCGGCCTGATCACGGGCTCGGAAGGGCTGCTCGGCGTCGTCACCGAGGTCACCGTTCGCATTCTCCAGGCGCCGGAAACGGCGCGCGCCGTCTTGATCGGCTTTCCCACGTCCGAACAGGCCGGCGCCTGCGTCGCCGAGATCATCGCGCAAGGCATCATCCCCGGCGGCATGGAGATGATGGACCGGCCCGCCATTCACGCGGCGGAGGCCTTCGTCCATGCCGGCTATCCCTTGGATGTCGAGGCGCTCCTGATCGTGGAACTCGACGGGGTGAAGGCCGAGGTCGACCATCTCCTGTCCGAGGTCGAGGGCATCGCCACCAAGAACGGCGCCACCACGGCGCGCGTGTCGCAGTCGGCCGAGGAGCGGATGCACTTCTGGGCCGGGCGCAAGGCGGCTTTCCCCGCGGTCGGGCGCATCTCGCCGGACTATCTCTGCATGGACGGCACGATCCCGCGCAAGGAGTTGCCGCGCGTCCTGGCCGGCATGAAGGCCCTGGGGGAGAAATACGGGCTCGCCGTCGCCAACGTCTTCCATGCCGGCGACGGGAACCTTCACCCGCTGATTCTCTACGACGCGTCCAAGAGCGACGAGCTGCAGCGCGCCGAGGATTTCGGCGCCGACATCCTGCGCCTTTGCGTCGAGGTCGGCGGCGTGCTCACCGGCGAGCACGGGGTCGGCATCGAGAAGCGCGACCTCATGCCCGAAATGTTCGGCGAGGACGATCTGAAGCATCAGATCCGCGTCAAATGCGCCTTCGACGAGCGCCACTTGCTGAACCCCGGCAAGGTCTTTCCCGTCCTGCATCGCTGCGCCGAGCTCGGCCGGCTGCATGTCCACAAGGGCCAGCTGCCCTTTCCCGACCTGCCGAGGTTCTAATTCGCATGTCCGTTCTGCCGAACTCGGCCCTCGCGCCGGATTGTCTTCGCCCGGACAGCGTCCAGGCGCTGCGCGACATGGTGGCCGAAGCGCTCGCCCGCGAGGAGCCGCTCGCCGTCGAGGGCCAGGGCTCCAAGGCCGGCCTCGGGCGCCCCGTCCAGGCCGCGCGCACCCTGTCGCTGACGGGCCTGTCCGGCGTCAATTTCTACGAGCCGGAAGAGCTCGTGATCTCCGCCAAGGCGGGAACGCCGATCGCCGAGATCGAGGCGCTGCTGGCCGAGCGGGGCCAGCGCTTCGACTTCGAGCCGATGGATTACGGCCCGCTGCACGGCCGGCCGGCGGGGCAGGGCACGATCGGCGGCGTGCTCGCCTGCAACCTGTCCGGCCCGCGCCGCCTCAAGCAGGGCGCGGCGCGCGACCATATTCTGGGCGTCACCGCCGTTTCCGGGCGCGGCGAGATCTTCCGCTCCGGCGGGCGCGTGGTGAAGAACGTCACGGGCTACGACCTTTCCAAGGGCATGGCCGGCTCCTTCGGCACGCTTGCCGTCTTCGCCGACGTGATCTTCAAGACCATGCCGCGCTCACCGGCCGAGACGACGCTGATCGTGCGCGATCTCGCGGACGGCGAGGCGGCGGAGGCGATGAGCGCGGCGCTCGGCTCCTCGGTCGAGGCCTCCGGCGCGGCGCATCTGCCCTATGGCGTGGCGGGGCGGGTGCTGGACGGCGCGCTCGGGCGCGATCCCGCAACCGCCATCCGGCTCGACGGGTTCGGCCCCTCCGTCTCGGCCCGCGCCGCGCATCTGGGCACCGCGCTTGCCCGCGTCGGCCGGCTGGAGCGGCTGGAGGGCGAGCGCTCGGAGGCCTTCTGGCGCGACATCCGCGACGTCGCGCCCTTCGCGGACGGCACCGACAGCCCGGTCTGGCGCGTCTCGCTGCCGCCCATGGCAGGGCCGGACTTCGTCATGGCGCTGCGTATGAACGCGGCGGCGGATGCCTTCTACGACTGGCAGGGCGGCCTCGTCTGGCTGCGCATGGACGCAGGCCTCGCCGAGGCCGATCTGATCCGCGCGCTGGTCGCCCGCCATGGCGGCGGCCACGCGACGCTGGTGCGCGCGCCGGAAGGCGAGCGCCTGTCGCTTCCCGTGTTCCAGCCGCAGCCCGGCCCGCTCGCCGCCCTGTCCCGCCGTTTGAAGGATCAGTTCGATCCCGCCGGCATCCTCAATCCCGGCCGGATGGCATGATCTGATGCAGACCTCCTTCACCCCCGCCGCGCTCAGCGATCCCGACACCGCCGAAAGCGCCTCGATCATCCGCAAGTGCGTCCATTGCGGCTTCTGCACGGCGACCTGCCCGACCTATGTGACGCTCGGCAACGAGCTGGATAGCCCGCGCGGGCGCATCTATCTCGTCAAGGACATGCTGGAGAACGGGCGCCCGGCGGACGAGCGCACGGTCAAGCATATCGACCGCTGCCTGTCCTGCCTCGCCTGCATGACGACCTGCCCCTCGGGCGTGAACTACATGCATCTCGTGGACCACGCCCGCGCCCATATCGAGCGCACCTACAAGCGCCCGCTCGTCGACCGCGTCATCCGCGAGATGCTGGCCCGCGTCCTTCCCTATCCCCAGCGCTTCCGCTGGAGCCTGAAGCTCGCGCGCCTCGCCCGGCCCTTCGCGGACGCGCTGGGCGGCGTGGCGCCGCTGAAGCCGCTGGCGGCCATGCTGAAGCTCGCGCCCGCCGCCGTGCCGCCGGCCTCGGCCAACGACCGGCCGGGCCTGCGCACGGCCGAGGGCGTCGTGCGAAAGCGCGTCGCGCTCCTGCGCGGCTGCGCCCAGTCCGTGCTCGATCCCGGCATCAACGAGGCGACGGTGCGGCTGCTGACCCGGCTCGGCGTCGAGATCGTCCTGCCCGAAGGGGAGGGCTGCTGCGGCGCGCTGACCCACCACATGGGCCGGGAAGAGGAAGCACTCGACTTCGCCCGGCGCAATGTCGACGTCTGGGCCCGCGAGGTGGAGCGCTCCAAGCTCGACGCTATCGTCATCACCGCGTCCGGCTGCGGCACCGTCATCAAGGATTACGGCCATATGCTGCGGCTCGACCCGGCCTATGCGGAGAAGGCCGCGCTGATCTCGAGCCTTGCCAAGGATGTGACAGAGTTCCTGTCCACGCTCGACCTGCCCCTGCCGGAAAACCCGGTCGAGGCGATCGTCGCCTATCATTCGGCCTGCTCCATGCAGCACGGGCAGAAGATCACGCAGGCGCCGAAAACCCTTCTGGCGCAGGCCGGTTTCACCGTGCGCGATGTGCCGGAAGGGCATCTGTGCTGCGGCTCCGCCGGCACGTACAACATTCTCCAGCCGGAGATTTCCGCCAAGCTGCGCGACCGCAAGGTCGGGAATATCGAGCGCGTGAAGCCCGACCTCATCGCCACCGGCAATATCGGCTGCATGACGCAGATCGGCTCGGGCACCTCGATCCCGATCCTCCACACCGTGGAGCTTCTGGACTGGGCCTTCGGCGGTGAGGCGCCCGCCAAGCTCGCCGGCCGCTCCTTCCCACGCATGGCAAGGCCCGTCGCCGCCGAATAAAGGGAGGTCCGCGAGAGGGGCGGGCTTTTCGACGTGCCGGAGCGCTTATCCCAGCGCTTCGCATCGCGAGAGAATCCGGTCGACGACTTCGGCGAGCGGCAGGGTCGCGTCGATGGGGATCGCGTTCTCGGGAAGGTCTTGCCCAGTCGCGTGCAGCCGCACGATCAGCTCTCGCTCGCCGTGCGTCCCGCCGAACTCGTCGGCGGGTCTCGCCGCGAGCCGCCCGTTCAACGTTTCGAGATCAACGTCGAGGACGAAGATCCCGTCGAAGAGATGGATGAACTTTGAAAAGTTTCGCGAGCCGCCGCAGAAGAAGGTGATCGGCTGGCTGCGGTCCGAAACCAGGCTCCCGAGTTTTTCGAGATCCCAGATGTGGTTCTCGTGCTTCGAGCCGGGCAGGGGATATCCGGTCTCCGGGTCGCCTTGATAGGCCAATTCCCGGTCGCCGTGGATGGCGTGAAAGCCGCGACGCTTGAGTTCCTCGCAGACGCTGGTCTTGCCGGTGCCGGACACGCCCTCGATCAGATAGTTTCTCCGCCCCATCCTTCGGCTCCGATCTCCGGCCTGTTCTGGTCGCGAACCCGAACGCGCGTCGCGGCGGGTTCTTCCCGGCTGCAAAGGGAGCTTACGGAAAAGGCCCGCCGAGTGGGCGGGCCTTCTTTGTCGTTCCGCGAGGGGGTGCCGCGATCAGCCGCCGAACACGGCGGCGAGCAGGCCTCGACCCGCCGGACGCATCGTGCCGGTTTCGGCATAGATGCCGTTGCCGGACTGGCCGGGGCCGAGCACGATCACCTTGGTGCCGCGATCGGCGCGCTCGTAGAGATGCGTCACGTCCTCGTTCATCATGCGGATGCAGCCCGACGACATGTTGAGGCCGATGGTCCAGGGCTGGTTGGTGCCGTGGATGCGGAACATCGAGTCGCCGCCACCGCCGCCGCGATAGAGATACATGGCGCGTGCGCCGAGCGGGTTGTCCGGGCCACCGGCCATGTAGGCGGGCAGGATGTGGCCCTTGGCGCGCTCGCGGGCGACCATCGTGGCCGGCGGCGTCCAGCCCGGCCATTCGGCCTTGCGACCGATCTTCATCGTGCCGCCCCAGGCGAAGCCTTCCTTGCCGACGCCCACGCCGTAGCGCGTCGCCGTGCCGCCGGCTTCCACGAAGTAGAGGAACTTGCGGTCGGTATCGATGATGATCGTGCCCGGCTTTTCCTTAGTGGACAGGCGCACGCTCTGGCGCTTGAAGCGCGGATCGACCGGGCGCATGGCCTGCGGCTGGCGCGCCACGCGCACCGGGGCGCGGCCGAGCGAAGCGCCGCCGCTGGACACCACGGCGCGGCTATCGCCCGTGGTCGATACCCAGGTCTGCGAGGAGTGGTCGAAATAGCGGGTGTCGGCGCTGGCGCCGCCGGCCAGGGCCAGGGTGGCGAGACCCGCCAGCGCTACCGTTTTCAGGGAAATGAGACGCATCGAACGATCCTTCGAAACCGGCGAAAAGTTGAATGAAAACAGAGCCGTCCTGGAGATAGTCTGCCGGCCTTATCGTGAGGGGAACATGGGGCGCGAGACAATGTCGGGACCGGTCCCGCGCCCGTTTTGCATGAGATGTTGCGCTCAGAGCACAACCACGCGCGTGCCGACCGGCACGCGCTCGTAGAGATCGCTCACGTCCTCGTTGCGCATGCGGATGCAGCCCGACGACACGGCCTGGCCGATGGTCCAGGGCTGGTTGGTGCCGTGGATGCGGTAGAACGAGGAACCGAGATAGAGCGCGCGGGCGCCCAGCGGGTTTTCGATGCCGCCTTCCATGCGCGCGGGCAGGATGCGGCCCTTGGCGCGCTCGCGCGCGACCATCTCGGAGGGCGGGGTCCAGTCCGGCCACTCCGCCTTGCGGCTGACGCGGTGCGAGCCGGCCCATTCGAAGCCCGGCTTGCCGACGCCCACGCCGTAGCGCGTCGCCCGGCCGCCGGCCTCGACAAGGTAGAGAAAGCGCGCCTGCGTATCGATGACGATCGTGCCCGGCTCGTAGCCGGAATAGGCGACTTCCTGCGGCAGGAAGGCGGGGTCGAGCCCGCGCGGCTGCGTCTGGCGCGGCGCGGCGGCCATGCGCCGGGCAGGCGCGCTCGCGCTGGCGAACAGGGGCTGGCGCTCGCGGCGGCGCTCGGCTCGCGGGCGCGGCGGGGGGCTGGGCTCGGCACCGAGCACGATGGGCTGCGCGTTCTGGTAGGAGCCGAGCGGCTCCACCGGGCCGCCGTCGCGGCGCACCACGCCGACGGGAATGTTGCCGTCGAAGATCACCGTGCCGGCGGGATAGCCGCGCGTCAGCTTGGGGTTCTGGTAGCCCGGCACGACGCCGCTGCCGGGGCTGAGCTGGAGAACGCGCTGGGCGGCATCCTCCCGGTCGAGCGAAAGCGGGCGGCGGTCGCGCGCATCGGCGGCGGAGCCGGCGGCAAGAACGAGCGAAAGCGCCAGAAGGCGGCGGGCGAACATCGGCGGACACCTCGGAAACGTCGCGGGGCTCGAAAAGGGCGAGCCGCTTTGGGATGAGAATGCCGCCCCAAATCCGAGCGATTGGTGAATCCGCGCGCCCTGACCCTCCGGTTCCGCCTCCCCTGTCCCAACGTGGTGAACGCGCCGCTAACGCTGCGTCACAGTCCCAGGCGTCGCCTGTTGTCGCGCAGCACCGCCGGGAGCAGCGGCTCGGCGTCGGCAAGGCTCATGCCGGGGCGAAGACGGCTGTCGTAGAGCATGTTGACGAGGAGGCGGTCGTAGGGCGTGAAGCTCGTCAGCTTCGAGGTGTCGTTGAAGACGCTTTGCGGCGCGTCGGTGTTGTCGTTGAGCGGCCCCAGCCCTTGCAGCACCTCCTCGATCAGGCAGCGGCGAAACAGGAGATCGCCCTCGTCCGAGACGATGATGGCGTCCGAACGCGTGATGCCGGCGCGCCCGTAGCTGGAGCGCACGATGCAGTTGCCCGGCGTGCGGCCGAAGGGGCGGTGATAGACCGCGCGTCCGGTGCGCTGGTAGTCGTCGCGGTCCACGACATGGACCACGAAATTGGCCGGCTCGCCCCGGCCCGCCATGGCGATGTCGAGCCCTTTCACCTGCCGGGCGAGCTGGCGCACGAAGGTCGCCACCGCTGGCTTGCGATCGATCTCGGCGGGATTTTCGACTCGCACGCGAACCGGCGCCGCGAATTTCTTGAGATAGCTGGAATCGCTGAGAGGCCCCGTGATCTCGGCGCCGAACACCACCGCCTCGAAGCCGCGAATCATCGCCTCGTCGCCCGGCAGTCGCTGGGCGCGGGCCGGCTGCGCGCCCAGGAGCAGCGCCAGACCGAAGGCCAGCAGGAGGGCGGTTCGGCAGGTGAGGGCAGCCAAGAGGCGAAACGGAAGCGGGCGGACGGACATGGGCAGACTCGTTCGGCGTGTTCGCTCCGTTTGTGCGGCGCGGGGCGCGCGGAGGCAAGTCGCCATCGAGGTGAAGCTTGGGGGAGGGCGCTTGCGCCCCGCGCCGGCCACGCGGCACAAGGGGGCATGAGCGAAACCAGCGACCTTCCTTCCGAATCGGGTCTGCGCCTCGGGGCGGACGGCGAGACCCGCTGCGCTTGGGCGGGCGCGGGCGAGGACTATATCCGCTACCACGACGGCGAATGGGGCCGCCCCACCGCCGACGACACCAAGCTCTTCGAGAAGTTGTGCCTGGAGGGGTTCCAGGCCGGGCTCTCCTGGATCACGATCCTGCGCAAGCGGGAGCGCTTTCGCGAGCGGTTCGAGGGGTTCGAGATCGAGCGCGTCGCCGGCTTCGACGAGGCGCGGATCGAGGCGATCCTCGCCGACCCCGGCGTGGTGCGCCACCGCGCCAAGATCGCCTCCACGATCAACAATGCCCGGCGGGCGCTGGCGCTGCGCGAGAAGACGGGCAGCAGTCTCGCCAGCTTCCTCTGGCGCTTCGAGCCGCCGCCCGAGGAGCGCCCGGAGCCGATGACGCTCGCCTGGGCGCGGGCCAACCCTGAAACGCCGGCCTCGCGGCGGCTCTCCAAGGCGCTGCGGGCGGAAGGCTTCTCCTTCGTCGGCGCGACCACGGCCTATGCTTTCATGCAGTCCATGGGCTTCGTGAACGACCATATGGAAGGGTGTTGCGCGCGCGGGGCGTGCGAGGCGGCGCGGCGAAACTTCATTCGGCCGCGCTGAAACGGGCTCCAGCCTTGCCGCTCCCGCGCCCGATGGGCTAGGACGCCTGGTAACTCGTTTCTTATCCAGCGTTCAGGCAGTTCCATGGCCCCCAAGAAGCCCTCCCGCGTGAAGGCGCGCCAGCCGCGCGGCTTCGTGGATCGCACGTCCGCCGATCTCCTGGCGCAGGAGCGCATGCTCGCTACGATCCGCCGCGTCTACGAGACCTATGGTTTCGAGCCGGTGGAGACGCCGTTCTTCGAATACACCGACGCGCTCGGCAAGTTCCTGCCCGACTCGGATCGGCCCAACGAGGGCGTCTTCTCCTTGCAGGACGACGACGAGGAATGGCTGTCGCTGCGCTACGACCTGACGGCGCCGCTCGCCCGCCATGTCGCCGAGAATTTCGAGGATCTGCCCAAGCCCTATCGCTCCTACCGGGCGGGCTACGTCTTCCGCAACGAGAAGCCCGGCCCCGGCCGCTTCCGCCAGTTCATGCAGTTCGACGCCGACATCGTGGGCGCGCCCAACGTCTCGGCCGATGCCGAGATGGCCATGATGATGGCCGACACGATGGAGGCGCTCGGCATCGAGCGCGGCCAGTATGTGATCCGGGTGAACAACCGCAAGGTGTTGGACGGCATTCTCGACGCGATCGGCCTGGAAGGCGACGCGCCTCGCCGGCTGACCGTGCTGCGCGCGCTCGACAAGTTCGACAAGTTCGGCGCGCCCGGCGTGCGCCTCCTGCTTGGCCCCGGCCGCTTGGACGAGAGCGGCGGCAAGGGCGACTTCACCAAGGGCGCCGAGCTGCCCGAGGAGGCGATCGAGCGTGTCCTGCGCATCTTCGCGCTGTCGGACGCGACCGGCGAGGCGCGCCTCGAAGCGGTGCGCGAGGCCTTCGGCGGCCAGCCGACCGTGGACGAAGGTCTGGCCGAGCTCGCGCAGATCCGCGATTTCGCGGTCGGCGCCGGCTATGACGATCAGCGCGTCCTAATCGACCCGTCCGTCGTGCGCGGCCTCGAATATTACACCGGTCCAGTCTTCGAAGCCGAACTCCTGTTCGACGTCGTCAACGAGAAGGGCCAGAAGGTGCAGTTCGGCTCGGTCGGCGGCGGCGGGCGCTATGACGGGCTGGTGTCGCGCTTCATGTCGACGCCGGTTCCCGCCACGGGCTTCTCGATCGGCGTCTCGCGCCTCCAGACCGCGCTCAAGAATCTCGGCCGTCTTGGCAATGCCGCGCTGCCCGGCCCGGTCGTCGTCACCGTGATGGACCGGGACCGCATGGCCGACTACCAGCGGATGGCGACGCTTCTGCGCCGCGAACTGAACGGCGAGGGCCAGCCGCGCGTGCCGGTCGAGGTGTTCCAGGGCAATCCCAAGCAGTTCGGCAAGCAGCTTCAATATGCCGACCGGCGCGGCGCGCCCGTCGTCGTCATCCAGGGCGGCGACGAGAAGGCGGCCGGCAAGGTGCAGGTGAAGGACCTCGTGGAAGGCAAGCGCGTTGCCGCCGGGATCGAGGACAATGCCGAATGGCGCGAAGCGCGCGCGGGGCAGGAACTGGTGGACGAGAGCGATCTAGTCGAGGCCGTCCGGCGCATTCTGGCGCGTCAGGCGTCCGAGACGCTGTGAGGGCCGGTTCATGAGCGGGGGGCAGGCATGAGCCGGCTGTTTCCGGCGTCCGAGAGCGGCACGCCCTTCGACGGCGCGCTGGCGCGATTTTTCGTCTCGGTCGGCGCGTCGCTGGTGTCGACGCCGCTCCTGCAACGCGCCGAGCCCTATCTCGACACGGCCGGCGAGGATCTGCGCCGGCGCATCTTCCTGACGCGCGGCGAGGGCGGCGAGACGCTGTGCCTGCGCCCCGACTTCACCATTCCGGTCTGCCTTGCCCATATAGCAGGCGAGGCCGGCCTGCCGCGCCGCTACGCCTATAACGGCCCCGTGTTCCGCCAGCGCCGGGGCGAGCCGGCGGAGTTCCGGCAGGCGGGCATCGAGAATCTGGGCGATGGCGACCGGGCCGAGGCGGATGCTGCGACGCTGGCCGAAGCGCTGACGGCGCTCGCCGCCTGCGGCCTCAACGACCCCGGAACGCTCGACATCACGATCGGCGACCAGGGCCTGTTCGAGGCCGTGTTGAAGGCGCTGGACCTGCCCGCCGGATGGCAGCGCCGCCTGATCCGCACCTTCGGTCAGAACGATCTTCTCGCCCGCGCGCTGGAAACGCTGGCGAGCGACCGCTCCGGCGATGTCGCGGGCATCGACGCAGACGCGCTGACGCTGGCGCGGGACGGGCGCCTGCCCGAACTGGAGGCGCTGGTGGCCGAGCGCATGGGCGCGGCGGGCCTGCCGCCGAATCGCAGCCGCAGCGCCGCCGAGATCGCCGCGCGCCTTGCCGAGAAGGTGCGCCTGTCCGACACGCGCCTGCGCGGCGCGGCGCTGGAGCGGCTGCGCGCCTTCCTATCGCTGGACTGTCCGGTGTCGGAGGCCTGCGAGCGGCTTCGCGCCCTGTCGAGCGAGCACGGGCTGGATCTCGCCGGAGCGCTCGCCTTCTTCGAGGCGCGGGCCGAGGCGCTGTCGCGCGCCGGTGTCGATCTTTCGACGCTGCGCTACCGCGCCGCCTTCGGCCGCACGCTCGACTATTACACCGGCTTCGTTTTCGAGATCGCCCGGCCGGGCTTTGCCGGGCCGCTCACCGGCGGCGGGCGCTACGACCGGCTCGTTTCCTATCTCGGTGCGCGCGAGCCGATCCCCGCCGTGGGCTTCGCGCTTTATCTCGACCGTCTCTCGCTGACGCAGGAAGGCGCGCGCCCATGACGCTGACCCTCGCCATTCCGTCCAAGGGCCGGCTCAAGGACCAGTGCGTGGCCTCTCTCGCCAAAGCCTGCATTCTCGTCCACGCCAGCGAGGACGCGCGCTCCTATCGCACCCGCGTCGAGGGCGCCGAGGGGCTGGAGGTTCTGCTTCTTTCGGCCTCCGAGATCGCGCGCGAGCTGCGCGACGGGGCGATCGACCTCGGCGTGACGGGCGAGGACCTGCTGCGTGAGACCATGACCGATTTCGACGAGCGCGGCCGCATCGTCTCACGACTCGGCTTCGGCCATGCCGACGTGGTGGTGGCCGTGCCCGACAGCTGGCTCGACGTCGAGACGATGGAGGATCTGGGCGACGTCGCCGCCGGCTATCGCGCCGCGCATGGGCGGCGCCTTCGCATCGCCACCAAATATTGGCGCCTGACGCAGGGCTTCTTCACCAAGAGCCACGGCATCCAAAGCTATCGCATCGTGGAAAGCCTCGGTGCCACCGAAGGCGCGCCGGCCGCCGGCTCCGCCGACATCATCGTGGACATCACGTCCACCGGCTCGACATTGACGGCCAACCATCTGCGCATCCTGAAGGACGGCACGATCCTTCGCTCGGAAGCCTGTCTCGCTCTGGCGGCCAAGCCGCGCAGCGCGGACGATGATGCGCGGCTCGCGGCGCTCCTGCCGCGCTTCGAAGGCTGAAAACGCGAAACGGCCGCCCGAAGGCGGCCGTCCCGATCTCCATCAGCGCGCGGGATCAGACGCGGCGCGAGCGCGCGTCGATCGAATAGGCACCGGCGCCAGCGGTCGCGAGCGCCAGGAAGCCGCCGCACAGGCCGAGATTCTTCATCAGCTGGGTCGACTGGTCTGGGCCGAGATGGGCGACGAGCGCGGTCGCCACGCAGAACACGGCGAGAACCGAAGCGACGATCCGAACCTGGAAGCCGACGAGGATGGCGAGGCCGCCGAAGAACTCCAGCGCGCCGACGAGATAGGCCAGCGCCACACCGCCGGGCAGGCCGAGATTGCCGAGATAGCCGGCAAAGCCAGCCGCGCCGGCCAGCTTGCCGAAGCCGGACACGATGAAGAGAATCGACAGGAGAATGCGGGCGAGAAGAAGCAGACCGGAGTTCATGAGAGCGTCCATCGACACGGAGTTGTGATGGCGCAGAGTGACTGAGGGCCGCCGCCGAAGATAGCGATTCTTTGCAAGACTGATCGTCAAAGAAAAACGCCCCAATCCGAAGATTGGGGCGTTTCCAAAGTCCAATGACTTGGCGTTCGATCAGCCCGGGCGGGTCATCGCCGCCGGATCGACGATCCGGTCGTAATCTTCGCCCGAGACCAGACCGGAGGCGAGGGCCTCCTCGCGCAGGGTCGTGCCCTTCTTGTGCGCGGTCTTGGCGATGTTGGCGGCGTTGTCGTAGCCGATCGTGGGCGCCAGCGCCGTCACCAGCATGAGCGACTGCTGCATGAGGTCCTTGATCCGGTCCTCGTTGGCCTTGATCCCGTCCACGCAATGCTCGCGGAACGAGTCCATGCCGTCCGCCAGCAGGCGGATCGTGGAGATCACCGCGTTGGCAATCACCGGCTTGAAGACGTTCAGCTCGAAATGGCCCTGAGAGGCCGCGACCGTCACGGTCGTCTCGTGGCCGAACACCTCGGCCGCCACCATGGTCAGCGCTTCGCACTGGGTCGGGTTGACCTTGCCCGGCATGATCGAGGAGCCCGGCTCGTTCTCGGGCAGCGAGAGTTCGCCCAGGCCGGAGCGCGGGCCGGAGCCGAGGAAGCGGATGTCGTTGGCGATCTTGAAGAGATCGGTAGCGAGCGCGTTGAGCGAGCCGTGGAAGAAGGCCAGCGCACCGTGCGAGGCCAGCGCCTCGAACTTGTTCTCGGCGGTGCGGAAGGGCAGGCCGGTGAGCGAGGCGATCTCGTCGGCGATCTTCACGTCGAAGCCGACCGGGGCGTTGAGGCCGGTGCCGACCGCCGTGCCGCCCTGGGCCAGCGCGAAGACGTCGTAGAGCGCCTTCTCGATGCGGATCTTGCCGAGCTGGAGCGCTGCGGCGTAGCCGGAGAACTCCTGGCCGAGCGTGATCGGCGTCGCATCCTGCGTGTGGGTGCGGCCGATCTTGATGATGTGGTCGAATTCATTCGCCTTGGCGTCGAGCGAAGCGTGCAGCGCGTCGATCGCCGGCAGGATGCGCTTGGTGGTCTCGATCGCCACGGCGACGTGGATCGCGGTCGGGAACACGTCGTTGGACGATTGGCCCATATTGACGTGGTCGTTCGGGTGGATCGGCTTCTTGGAGCCCATCTCGCCGCCCAGCATCTCGATGCCGCGGTTGGAGATGACCTCGTTGACGTTCATGTTGGTCTGCGTGCCCGAGCCGGTCTGGTAGACCACGAGCGGGAAATGATCGTCGAGCTTGCCGGAGATCACCTCGTCGGCCGCCGTCTCGATCGTCTGGGCGATCCCGCCGTCGAGCTTGCCCATGGCACGGTTGACGCGCGCGGCGGCCTTCTTGACCGTTGCGAGGGCGTGGATCACGGCGATCGGCTGCTTGTCGGTGCCGATGCGGAAATTGTTGAGCGAGCGCTCGGTCTGCGCCCCCCAGTAGCGGTCGCTCGCGACGTCGATCGCGCCGATCGAATCGGTCTCGCGTCTGGTGCTGGTCATCGGTCTTCCCCTCGCGACAAGGCGCCCGCTGATCCTGTCTGGATGGGGCACCCTCGCGCGGTTATCACGACAGGCCGGCGACGCGAAACCCTTTGCCGCAACGAAAAAGAGCCAGCCTTGCGGCCGGCTCCTTCTTCAAACGATTCAGGTGCGCTCAGTGCTTGGCGCCGACCTGATCCTTCACGGCGTCCTTGACCTTGCCGTAGTTCTTCTCGGTCTTGCCCTCGACCTGATCCGCCATGCCTTCGGCCTGGAGACGTTCATTACCGACGAGCTTGCCGACGCCTTCCTTGATCTTGCCACCGACTTCCTTGGCGCCACCAGAAATTTCGTTCTTGTCGACCATGATCGTCTCCTCAAGATTGTATCGGACGGCGTGTCCGATTTTCGAAAAGGAGAACCGCCGAAGGGTGCGATCCGTTCCAGATCCGGCATTACATTTTGGAAAGGATTCCATAGAGCTGCTGCAGCGCCAGCGCGCAGATCAACAGTCCGACGATGCGCAGGAGCAGGCGCTCGGGGATGCGCTTCACGGCATAGCCGGCGAGCGGCGCCGCCAGAACGCCGCCCGCGATCAGGCCGAGAACCGACAGGGCGTGGTCGGTGAGATCCCCCGCTTCTTCCCAATGCCCTGTCAGCAGCGCGACGAGAAAGGACAGCGAGACCGAGAGCGTGATCAGGAACTCGGCCGCGTTCACCGTGCCGATGACATAGCGCGGCTGGCCGCCGGCCCCGAGCAGGCCGGAGGTGACGATCGGCCCCCATCCGCCACCGCCAACCGAATCGAGAAAGCCGCCGGCCGCACCCAGAGGCGGCACCAGCCCCATCGGCGTTTGGGCGCGCGGCAGCTTGCGGAAGGAGCGCAGCGTCAGCATCACGCCGATTACCGCGAGATAGGCCGCGACGAAGGGGCGGATCGAGGAACTGTCGATCGAGGTGAGGACATAGGTGCCGAGCACCGCGCCGAGGACGCCGAAGGGGACGAGGCGCCAGAACAGCTTCCAGTCGATATTGCGATTGGCGATATGGGCCGTGCCCGAGGCGGCCGTGGTGAAAAGCTCGGCCGTGTGGACGGACGCGGAGGCGACCGACGGCGGTACGCCGAAGCTCATGAGAACCGTGGAGGAAATGACGCCATAGGCCATGCCGAGCGCGCCGTCGACGAGCTGCGCCAGCGCGCCGACGAAGAAGAAGATGAGAAATTCGCTCATGCGGCGTCCTGATGCGGCGAGGCCGTCGCCCCGGGTTTCGGGCGCTCTTAGACTCGAAAACACCCTTTGGCGCCAGCGCGGGCCGATCACGCCCGAGGGGAAATGCCTGACAACCGCGTGGTCGCTAGGGGAGGCCGAGCAAAGCAGAAATCCGAACGGCCCAACGAAAAAGGGGCCCGCGTGAGCGAGCCCCCCTGATCTTGGCGTGGAACGCCGGCGCCCTTGCGGCGCCGGAAGTCCTGTCGGCTTAGAAGTCCATGCCGCCCATGCCGCCCATGCCGCCGCCGCCCGGCATCGAAGGGGCGCCGGAGTCCTTGCGGGGAGCTTCCGAGATCATGGCTTCCGTGGTGACGAGCAGGCCGGCGACCGAGGCCGCGTCCTGGAGCGCCGAGCGAACGACCTTGACCGGGTCGACGATGCCGGCCTGGATCATGTCGCCGTATTCGCCGGTCTGGGCGTTGTAGCCGTAGGTCAGCGACGAGTTGTCGAGGATCTTGCCGACCACGATCGAGCCTTCGCCGCCCGCGTTCTGGACGATCTGACGGATCGGAGCCTGGAGCGCCTTGCGGACGATGGCGATGCCAGCGTCCTGATCGGCGTTCTCACCCTTGAGGTCGACCGAGTTGGAAGCGCGCAGGAGAGCGACGCCGCCGCCGGGGACGATGCCTTCTTCCACGGCCGCGCGCGTCGCGTTGAGCGCGTCGTCAACGCGGTCCTTCTTTTCCTTGACTTCGACTTCCGTCGAGCCGCCGACGCGGATCACCGCGACGCCGCCGGCGAGCTTGGCCAGGCGCTCCTGGAGCTTCTCGCGGTCGTAGTCCGAGGTGGTCTCTTCGATCTGCTGCTTGATCTGGGCGACGCGCGCCTTGATGCCGTCGGCTTCACCGTTGCCGTCGACGATCGTGGTGTTCTCCTTGGTGATGGAGACCTTCTTGGCGCGGCCGAGCATGTCGAGCGTGACGCTCTCGAGCTTGATGCCGAGGTCTTCGGAGATGACCTGACCGCCCGTGAGGATCGCGATGTCCTCGAGCATGGCCTTGCGGCGGTCGCCGAAGCCCGGAGCCTTGACGGCGGCGATCTTCAGGCCGCCACGCAGCTTGTTGACCACGAGCGTGGCGAGAGCCTCGCCCTCGACGTCCTCGGCGATGATGACGAGCGGACGGCCCGACTGCACGACGGCCTCGAGGACCGGCAGCATCGCCTGGAGGTTGGAGAGCTTCTTCTCGTGCAGGAGGATGTAGGCATCCTCGAGCTCGGCGATCATCTTCTCGGCATTGGTCACGAAGTAGGGCGAGAGGTAGCCCCGGTCGAACTGCATGCCTTCGACGACTTCGAGCTCGGTCTCGGCGGTCTTGGCTTCCTCGACGGTGATGACACCCTCGTTGCCGACCTTCTGCATCGCCGAGGCGATCATCTGGCCGATTTCCTTCTCGCCATTGGCGGAGATGGTACCGACCTGCGCGACCTCGTCGGAGGTCTCGATCTTGCGGGCGGAGGAGACGAGCGTCTCGACGACCTTGGCGACCGCCGCGTCGATGCCGCGCTTGACGTCCATCGGGTTCATGCCGGCGGCAACCGCCTTGGCGCCCTCGCGGACGATGGCCTGGGCCAGGACCGTCGCGGTGGTGGTGCCGTCACCGGCCTTGTCGTTGGTCTTCGAGGCCACTTCGCGCACCATCTGGGCGCCCATGTTCTCGAACTTGTCCTCGAGCTCGATCTCCTTGGCGACGGACACGCCGTCCTTGGTGATGCGAGGCGCGCCGAACGACTTGTCGATCACGACGTTGCGGCCCTTGGGGCCGAGCGTGACCTTTACCGCGTCGGCGAGAATGTCGACGCCGCGCAGCATGCGCTCGCGGGCGTCACGACCGAATTTGACTTCCTTGGCAGCCATGATCTTATCTCCTGGGCGCGCCGGAGGCCGGTCCGCGCCGTCGTAAAGGGAAGGGGGAAGGAACGGGCCGAAATCTCAGCCCGGCCAATGGCTCAGCCGACGATCCCGAGGATGTCGGATTCCTTCATGATGAGCAGGTCTTCGCCGCCGAGCTTGATCTCGGTGCCCGACCACTTGCCGAACAGGATGCGGTCGCCGGCCTTGACCTCGAGCGGGTTGACCTTGCCGGTCTCGTCGCGCGCGCCGGCGCCGACGGCGACGATCTCGCCTTCCTGCGGCTTTTCCTTCGCGGTGTCCGGGATGATGATGCCGCCGGCCGTCTTGCTCTCGGACTCGACGCGCCGCACCACGACTCGATCATGCAGAGGGCGGAAGTTCACGTTGGCCATCTCAGTCGAACCTTCTTGGGCTTAGGGGATCGAGCGCCCGGAAGCGGCCGATCCAGGATTCTGGCACTCGCTAACGTGGAGTGCTAACGAGCCGCTAGATAGGGGAGGAGGGGCCGCGCTGTCAAGGTTGGAGACAGGTCCGCCGCTAAGCGAGGTGAAGCGCCGTTAGTTTGGCAACCCTTGAAACTTTGACCTGCGCGCAAAGAGGAATCGTAAGGAATCAAGGGGTATCCGTGGGACGGCCGATCGTCTGGGCGGCAACGAAGCCGCCTGTCGCGCAGAGGGGTCAACCGCATGGATCGTTTCTCCCCCGCTTCCTTCGAGCCTCAGGGCGTGGTTCGGCGATTTGTCGCCGACCGGAACGGCAATTTCGCGATCATGGCGGCGGTGATCTTCATCCCGGTCCTGATGTCCATCGCGGCCGCCGCCGACATCAGTCTCTTCTACAGCGACCGGACGGCGGTGCAGTCCGCCGCCGACGCTGCCGCGCTCGCCACCGCTAAGCGCTTCGGCACCGACCCCAATCCTCAGAGCCTTCAAACCTATGCGCAGAACGTGTTCACCGCGAACATGGCCAGCGTTTCGCGGACCACCAGCACCCTGAAATACGAGGGCACGGACTGGACGCCGGAGGGCACGCGCGAATTGCGCCTTTCGGTCTGCTCGACCTACGACCCCGTGTTCCTGTCGGCGCTGAACATCTCCTTTCCCGGCCTCAAGGGAGGGGACTGCGCCAAGGCGGAAAGCGTCGTGGCGGTCGGCTCGACCACGGTCGAGGTCGCCTTCGTCCTCGATACGTCGGGCTCGATGAACGACAGCCCGGCGGCCGGCGGCCCCGCCAAGATCACGACGCTCAAGGCGCAGGCGGCCAAGGCGATCAACACGATCTTCGGCTCGGGCAACTCGACGGGCGGCGAGGACCCGGTGCGCGTCGGCATCGTGCCGTTCTCGGGCGGCGTCAATATTGGAAAGGACCATCTCGACGACTGGTGGATGGACCCCAAGGGCCTGTCACCGATCCATCACGAGAACCTGGATTGGGAAAATAGCTACAAGGTGCCTGATGCGCTCCTGGGAGTAGGAGCGACCGATACGGCGTTACCCTCGCCCCTCGGGGCCGGCTGGATTTCCAAGCTCCATCCGACAACCTTCCTGACCCGGCAATATCTCTATAAGGCGATGGGTCCGAAGAATTCGAACTGGGCCTATCGAGGCTGCGTCGAGTCGAGGCCTGCTCCCTATGCGCTGCTGGACACCGCCCCGTCCGAATTGAATCCGTCTACGCTCTTCGTTCCGTTCTTCTCACCGGACGAGCCGTTGAACTCCGCTTGGTCCGGCTGGTCGAACAGCTACGTCAAGGACTACAACGCTTCGGACGATGATAGAAACTGGCGGCGTACGCGCACCCTATATAGCGACTACCGTCTGAAACTGACGGATGTGCGAAAGTATCTGATCAGCCCCGCGATGGACGACAATCTGTCGAACAACTATCGCAATTCTCCGAGCTTCATGTGCGACTCGGCCCCGTTGACGCCTCTTACGAACGACAAGACCAGCGCTCTTTCGGCCGTCGGCGGTCTCGTGGCGACGGGCGCGACCAACGTGCCGCAGGGGGTGGAGTGGGGCTGGAAGGTTCTGTCCAAGAACGAGCCCTTTTCCGAAGGCCGGGCCTCGGGAGACGAGAACAACATAAAGGCCATGATCGTCATGACCGACGGTCAGAACACTTATTACAATTCGGGGAGCGAGGCGGTTTCGACCTTCGGCGCCTATGGCTACGCCAGCTATCCCGAGCGCAATTTTACCGTCCCGCGTCTGTTCGACTACAAGACGGGCGTCTCCACCGCCACGACCGACACCAACTACACGGCGGCCCTGAACGGACGTCTCGCCGCAATCTGCGAGAACGCCAAGGGCGACGGCAAGATCAAGCTGAAGGACGGCTCGGGCAAGCAATTGTCCGACGAGAAGGGGCCGGTCTCGCGCGACGGCGTTTTGATCTACACGATCGCCTTCGACATTCCGGCCCAGTACCAGACCATGGTCAACGGGCTTCTCAAGGGCTGCGCCTCCTACAAGCTCGGCGACCTTCGCAACACCAATCTCGCCTACAAGGACAAGGGCAAGTATTTCTACAGCGCTTCCAACGCCAAGGATCTGGAAAGCGCTTTCAGCGACATCATGGCCTCCCTGACCAGCCTTCGCATCGCGCGCTAAAGAGCGGCTCGCCTTGACCCGTCCGGTACGCCTCCGATATCGCGAGGGCGCTCAAGGTCAGGCGAGAGAAAGCGGACATGGTTCAGACACTGCAATCGATCGGCCGCCTCGGCGAGCTGTCCGGCCGCTACGGCGCCGTCTTCTGCGATGTCTGGGGCGTCGTGCACGATGGGGAGGCCAAGAACCCGCCCGCCGAGGAGGCGCTGATCGAAGCACGCCGAGGGGGCGCGCATGTGGTGCTTCTCACCAATTCGCCCCGGCCGGCCGAGGGCGTTCGCGAACAGCTCGACGCGCTCGGCGTCTCGCGCGAGGCCTATGACGCGATCGTCACCTCGGGCGACGCCACGCGCGCGCTGATCTCGGCCGGTTCGCGGCGCGTCTTCCATATCGGCACGCCGCGCAACGAGGACCTGTTCGAGGGGCTGCATCTCGATCTCCTGCCGCCGGAAGAGGCCGACCTCGTGGTGGCGACGGGCCTGTTCGACGACGAGCGCGAAACGCCGGAGGACTACGCCCCGCTGCTGGACCGGCTGGCGGCCCGCAATCTGCCGATGATCTGCGCCAATCCCGACATCGTCGTTCATCGCGGCGAGCGGCTGATCTATTGCGCGGGCGCGGTGGCCAGGAGCTATGCCGAGCGCGGGCAGATCGTGCATCTCGCCGGCAAACCGCATCCGCCGATCTACGACGTCGCTCGCTCGCTCCTGCCCAAGGAGGACGCCGCGATCCTGTGCATCGGCGACGGGATGTTCACGGACGTGAAGGGCGCGAACACCTTGGGCGCCGACTGCCTCTTCATCTCGGACGGCATCCACCGCGAGGAATTGGCCGAGGCGGGCGGCGACCCGGCGCGGCTTGGGTCAGCGCTCGAAGCGCGGGGCCTCAAGGCCCGCTTCGTCCAGCCGTTCCTGCGCTGACATGCGGGCGGGTTCGCGAGCCATCCAGCGCATCGGGGCCGCAAGCGCCCTGCCGGCGAACCTGCGCGGCGGCGTGGTGGCGATCGGCAATTTCGACGGCGTGCATCGCGGCCATCAGGCGGTGATCGACACCGCGCGCGCCGTCGCGGAACGGGAAGGGCGCCCGCTCCTATGCCTCACCTTCGAGCCGCATCCGCGCAGCGTGTTCCGCCCGCAGGCGCCGGTGGCGCGGCTGACGCCGGCCTCGATGAAGGCGCGCCTGCTCGGCGCGCTCGGCGTCAAGGCCGTGGTGGAGCAGCCCTTCGATCTCGAATACGCCGCGCACCCCGCCGAAATCTTCGTGGAGGAAACGCTGCTGCGCGATCTCGGCGCCGCCCATGTCGTGGTCGGCTTCGACTTCCGCTTCGGCGCCCGGCGCCAGGGCGACCTGCCCTTCCTTGCGGAGGCTGGCGCGCGGCTCGGCTTCGGCGTCACCGCAGTCGAGGCCTTCGCCGACGAGGGCGCGCTGGTGGTCTCCTCCTCGCGCATCCGCGAGGACCTGATGAACGGCGACGTGGCGGCCGCCGCCGGCCTTCTCGGCTATCGCTGGACCTTCGAGGGCGTGGTCGGGCATGGCGCCAAGCTCGGCCGCACGCTCGGTTATCCCACGGCCAACATGATGCTGGGCGAGGACGGCGTTCTTGCGCACGGCATCTACGCCGTGCGCCTGCGCCGCGCGGACGGCGCGCTGCATGACGGCGTGGCGAGCTTCGGCCGCCGCCCGACCTTCGACAATGGCGCGGCCCTGTTCGAGACTTATCTCTTCGACTTCTCCGGCGATCTCTATGGCGAGGCGGCCAGCGTCTCGCTTTTCGGCTTCCTGCGCGGCGAGGAGCGTTTCGAAAGCGTCGAGGCGCTGGTGGAGCGGATGAACCGGGACGCGGAGGAGGCAAGGGCGCTTCTGTCGGGCGTCGGCCCCCTGTCGGAGCTGGACGCCGCGATCGCTTTCTAGATCGGGCTTTATCTCAAACGGCGCGATTGATAGAGAGGGCGAATGAGGAACACGACCGCCCGTCTTTGCCAGCGAATTAGACGCCCGGCTTGCGCTGCCCGCTGAGCGAAGCGGGGGCGGAGGCCGGGATGCGCCTGCACGGCCCGCCCTAGGGCTCGAAATTTAAAGACGTTCCTCGTTGAGACATGCCTTTCCGGGCGCCGTTCGCCCGATGCAGGCCCGTTCGAAAGCGGACCCATGACCGACACATCAGACTATTCCAAGACGCTCTTCCTGCCCGAGACCGACTTTCCCATGCGCGCCGGCCTGCCGGAGGCGGAGCCGCGCTGGCTCAAGCGATGGGACGAGATGGATCTCTACGCGACGCTGCGGCGCGAATCCGCCGGCCGGCCGAAATACGTCCTCCACGACGGTCCCCCCTATGCCAATGGCCATCTCCATATCGGCCATGCGCTGAACAAGGTGCTGAAGGACGCGATCACCCGCTCGTTCCAGATGCGCGGCTACGATTCCAACTACGTGCCGGGTTGGGACTGCCACGGCCTGCCGATCGAGTGGAAGATCGAGGAAGAGAACTACCGCGCCAAGGGCAAGCCCAAGCCCGACCTTCTGGACTCGGCCGCCATGCTTGCCTTCCGCCGCGAGTGCCGCGCCTATGCCGAGCATTGGGTCGGCGTGCAGTCCGGCGAGTTCCGCCGGTTGGGCGTCGAGGGGGATTTCAAGAACCCCTATCTCACCATGAAGTTCGAGTCCGAATCGGTGATCGCCGGCGAGCTCCTGAAGTTCGCCATGTCCGGTCAGCTGTATCGCGGCTCCAAGCCCATCATGTGGTCCGTGGTCGAGAAGACGGCGCTGGCCGAGGCCGAGGTCGAGTATCACGACCACGAGTCCGACACGATCTGGGTGAAGTTCCCCGTGCGCCCGGCCACCGGCGGCTTCGCGCCGGCCTTCAAGGGCGGCATGTCGGGGTTTCCCAAGGCCGGCCAGCCCGACCTCGGCCCGCTCGACGGCGCCAGCGTGGTGATCTGGACCACCACGCCCTGGACCATCCCCGGCAACCGCGCGGTCGCCTATTCCACCCGCGTCGCCTACGGGCTCTACGAGGTGACGGCCGAAGACGACGCCGAGAATCCACGCTGGGCCCGCCATGGCGAGCGGCTGGTTCTGGCCGACGCGCTGGCCGCTGATGCGTTCGCCAAGGCGCGCGTGCCCGACGGCGGCTTCCGCCGGCTGCGGGACGTCTCGGCCGCCGATCTCGCCAGCCTCGTCTGCGACCATCCGCTGAAGGGCCTCGGCGGCGGCTACGGCTTCGCCGTGCCGCTTCTGGCCGGCGACCATGTGACCGACGACGCCGGCACGGGCTTCGTCCACACCGCGCCCAGCCACGGCCGCGAGGATTTCGACGTGTGGATGGCCTCGCGTCGCGATCTGGAAGCGCGCGGCATCGACGCCGCCATCCCCTTCACGGTGGATGACGACGGCTTCTACACCAAAGACGTGCCGGGCTTCGGGCCGGACGCCGAGGGCGGGCCGGCGCGCGTGCTCGACGACAAGGGCAAGAAGGGCGACGCCAACAAGCGCGTGATCGACGCACTGGTGGCGGCCGGCCATCTCCTGGCGCGCGGGCGACTGAAGCATTCCTACCCGCATTCCTGGCGCTCCAAGAAGCCGGTGATCTTCCGCAACACGCCGCAATGGTTCGTCCATATGGACAAGGACCTGAAGGGCTATGGGACGCAGACCCCCGCGCCGGGCCAGGACACGCTGCGTGAGCGTGCCTTGAAAGCGATCGCCGACACGCGCTTCGTGCCGGCCGCCGGGCAGAACCGGCTCCACGCCATGATCGCCGACCGGCCGGATTGGGTCCTGTCGCGGCAGCGCGCCTGGGGCGTGCCGATCTGCGTCTTCGCCGACGAGAACGGCGAAGTCCTGAAGGACGAGGCGGTGAACGCGCGCATCCTCGCCGCCTTCGAGCGGGAAGGGGCGGACGCCTGGTTCGCGGAAGGCGCCAAGGAGCGCTTCCTCGGCAACGAGCATGACGGCGAGAAGTGGACCATGGTCCGTGACATCCTCGACGTCTGGTTCGATTCGGGCAGCACCCACGCCTTCTGTCTGGAAAAGCGCCCCGACCTGAAATGGCCGGCCGACCTTTATCTCGAGGGCTCGGACCAGCATCGCGGCTGGTTCCACTCCTCGCTCCTCGAAGCCTGCGGCACGCGCGGCCGCGCGCCCTACGACGCGGTGCTGACGCACGGCTTCGTCATGGACGAGGAAGGGCGCAAGATGTCGAAGTCGCTCGGCAACGTGGTGACCCCGCAGGAGGTCATCCAGCAGTCGGGCGCCGACATCCTGCGGCTCTGGGTCGTCTCTTCCGATTATTCGGAGGACCTGCGCCTCGGGAAGACGATCCTCCAGACCAATATCGACAGCTATCGCAAGCTGCGAAACACGATCCGCTGGATGCTCGGCACGCTCGCCCACGACACGGGCGAGGACGTCGCCCCGGCCGACATGCCGGAGCTGGAGCGCCTGATGCTCCATCGCCTCGCCGAGATCGAGGAGGTGGTGCTGCGCGCCTACGATGCGTTCGACTTCAAGCGCATCGCCCGGACGCTGTCGGACTTCATGGTGGTGGAGCTGTCGGCTTTCTACTTCGACATCCGCAAGGACGCGCTCTACTGCGACGCGCCGTCCTCCACCCGGCGCAAGGCCGCGCTCCAGGTCGTTCGCATCCTGTTCGACCAGCTGGTGACGTGGCTGGCGCCGCTCCTACCCTTCACCATGGAAGAGGCCTGGCTGTCGCGCCACCCGGAGGCCCGTTCGGTGCATCTGGAGCAGTTCCGCGCCTGCGACCCGGCCTGGCGCGATCAGGCCCTGGCCGAGCGCTGGGCGAAGATCCGCCGCGTGCGCCGCGTCGTCACCGGCGCCTTGGAGGAGGAGCGCCGCGCCAAGCGCATCGGCTCCTCGCTGGAGGCGGCGCCCGTGGTGCATGTCGAGGACGAGAGCCTGCGCGCGCTGCTCGGCGCCGTCGACTTCGCCGAGATCGCGATCACCAGCGATCTCTCGCTTTCGGGCGAGCCGGCGCCGGACGGCGCCTTCCGCCTCGCCGACACGCCGGGAATCGCGGTCGTGCCGGCGCGGGCCGAGGGGCGCAAGTGCCAGCGCTCGTGGAAGATCTCGCCGCTCGTCGGCACGGACCCGGACTTCCCGGACGTGACGCCGCGCGACGCGGACGCCCTGCGCGAGCTGGGGCTTCGCCGCGACGCGGCCTGACGCGGGGTCGGTACGCCCTCGAACTCGGGACGTGAGGTGGCGGGAAAGCCCGGTGCGTTTCGTTCCGAGTTCTTAACCTTTCTGGACGGGGAAGCGGCTTTCAGCTAAAGCCGCTTCTCAAAATCGCCGGATTGTCGTGGGATCGCGCGAGATAAGGTCTCGTTGCCGTTTGTCCAGCGCGGGCGGTTTCGAGCGTGAGGGGAAGAATCCAGCATGAACTCTGCAACGGCCCGCCTGCGGGTTCTCGCTCTTCTCGCCGGCGCCTGTGCGCTATCTGGCTGCGTCGGGCCGACCTATGGCACCGGCGTCAGCCAGGGCCAGCAGTTTCTGAACGATCTGGACAATGCCGTGACGCTCGGCTCCTCCAAGCCGCGCGTCGATTATTCGCCGCGCGCCGAGCTGGTGAAGCCGAAGGCGATCGGCGCCCTGCCGGCGCCGCGCGACACCGTGGCTGATCCCAACCTGCCCGAATCGCCCGAGGCGCGCCGCGGCCGGCTCCAGGCCGCCGCGCCCAATCGCGACGGCGTCCTGCCGGTCGGCTTCATGACGGCCGAGAAGGAAGGCATGGAGGTCGAGGCCCCCGCCAGCTTCAAGCGCCAGCAGGACGAGGACAACAGCTGGATCGACCCGCGCTCCATGGCCGGCCAGCGCGTGGCCGCGCAGGAAAAGAGGAAGGTCGGCGCGCAGGGAAGCCCCGACCAGCGCCGCTACCTCTCAGAGCCGCCGCTCGCCTATCGCCAGCCCGCCGCCACGGCGCCGGTCGGCGTGCCGGGCGACGACGAGGAGGTGAAGGAGCGCCGCCTCAAGGGCACCACCTCGGTGGGCTCCAAGCTCAAGAGCCTCTGGCCCTTCTGATCGGCCAGCGCCGGGCCTTCTTAGCGCTTGGCGCGAAAGAAATCGCGAAGAAGATCGGCGGACTCCCGTTCGCCGATCCCGGAATAGACCTCCGGCGCATGGTGGCAGGTCGGCTGCGCGTAGAAGCGCGGCCCGCTCTCCACCGCTCCGCCCTTCGGGTCGGACGCGCCGAAGTAGAGCCGCCGGATGCGGGCGAAGGAAATCGCCGCCGCGCACATGGCGCAGGGCTCCAGCGTCACATACAGATCGAAGCCGGGCAGGCGTTCTTCGCCCACGGCCTCGCAGGCGCGGCGGATCGCCAGAATTTCCGCATGGGCGGTCGGATCGCGCCGGGCTCGGGTTTCATTCCCGGCGCGGGCGATGATTCGATCCTCGAACACGATCACGGCGCCGACGGGCGTCTCGTCCCGGCCGGCGGCCAGACGGGCCTCGATCACGGCTTCTTCCATGGAACTCAAGCGAGACACGCGGTTTCCCTCGTTTCGACGACGGGTTTTTGATATGCGTCGCGCGAAACAAGGCATAGCGAAAAGATGAGCGACGACACGGACGGCCGTTCGGGCGGCAAAGGCAAGGGTGGTTCCACGCGCGGCGGGGGCGGCAAGAGCGGCCCTCGGGGCGCACGGCCAGCCTCGGGCGGGGCGGGCGAAAAGCGCGCGCCGCGCGGCGACAAGCCATTCGGCGCGGCGGCCAAGGGCGCGCGGGGCGACCGCCCCGCCCGCGCCAAGCCGGAAGGCGCGAGCGGCGAGAGCCGCGCGCCGCGGGCCCGGACGGAAGGCGCTGAGCGCAGCGCATCGCGCGGCGACAAGCCGTTCCGCGCCCGCACGGAGCGCCCCGAAGGCGGCGAGCGCACGTTCCGCCCGCGCACCGAGGGCGGCGAGAGCCGCGCGCCCCGTGCCCGGCCGGATGGCGAGCGCGCCGCGCCGCGTGGCGACAAGCCGTTCCGCGCCCGCACGGAGCGTTCCGAAGGCGGCGAGCGCACGTTCCGTCCGCGCACCGAAACCGGCGAGGGCCGTCCGTTCCGTGCCCGGACTGAGGGCGAGCGTGGCGCGCCGCGTGGCGACAAGCCGTTCCGTCCCCGTGCCGAGCGCTCCGAAGGTGGCGAGCGGACCTTCCGCCCGCGCGAAGGGGGCAAGCCGGGTGGCCGTCCGAAGCGCGATGCGGGCGAGGGCGGCGAGAAGAGCTTCGTTCCCCGCTCGCGCGGCATGTACAGCCATGGCGGCGCGCGAACCACGGAAGACGGCAAGACCGAGAAGCCGCGCTCCTACGGCCGCCTATCGCATGGCGCGACCGGCGAGCGTAAGCCGCGCGCCGTGCAGGGCGAGGACCGGGGCGGGGATCGCCCGCGCCGCTCCGAGGACCGTCCGTCTCGGGCCGCCAGCCCGCGCGTTGTGGGCGCCGCCGGCGACGACCGGATGCGGATCGCCAAGCGGCTGGCCCGCGCCGGCATCGCCTCGCGGCGCGACGCGGAAGGCATGATCGCGGACGGCCGCGTGACACTGAACGGCAAGCGGCTGGATTCGCCGGCCGTCGACGTCAAGATGACCGACCAGATCGAGATCGACGGCCGTCCGCTGCCGGCGATCGAGCGCACGCGCCTGTGGATGTTCCACAAGCCGGCCGGGCTGGTCACCACGAACCGCGACCCGGAAGGGCGCCCGACCGTGTTCGACCGCCTGCCGCAGGACATGCCGCGCGTGCTCACCATCGGCCGGCTCGACATCAACACCGAAGGCCTCCTGCTTCTCACCAACGATGGCGGCCTCGCCCGCACGCTGGAACTGCCGGCCACCGGCTGGATGCGGCGCTACCGCGTGCGCGCCCATGGCGACATCGACCAGGCCAAGCTGGACGATCTGCGCAACGGCGTGGCGGTGGACGGCGTGTTCTACGGCGCGATCGAGGCGACGCTGGACCGCAAGCAGGGCTCCAATGTCTGGCTGACGCTGGGCCTGCGCGAGGGCAAGAACCGCGAGGTCAAGCGCGTGCTCGGCCATCTCGGCCTCGACGTGAACCGGCTGATCCGCCTCAGCTTCGGCCCGTTCCAGCTCGGCGAGCTGGAAGAGGGCGCGGTGCAGGAGATCAACGGCCGCACGCTGCGCGAGCAACTCGGGCCGACGCTGATCGAGGAGTCGGGCGCCGATTTCGACGCGCCGATCGTCACGCCCTTCTCCAACAAGCCCGTGCTGGCTGGCCGCCGGCAGCAGGCCGACACCGCGCCGGAAACCGAGGAAAAGCCCCAGCGCGCCGGCCGCGAGTGGATCTCGGCCTCCGACGTCACGCCCAACCGCAAGAAGTTCGGCGCCGCCAAGCGCGAGGACGCGCTCTCGCGCATGGACACCAAGGCCCCGCGCGGCCCCCGCACGGGCCGTGACGGCGATGGCGACCGCTCGGCGCGTCCCTTCCGAGCCCGCGAGGGCAATGATCGCGGCGGCGATCGCGAGCGCAAGCCGTTCCGCCCACGCTCCGACGAGGGCGGCGAGAGCGGCGAGCGTCCGGCCCGCCGGCCGAGCGCGCCGGTTGCCGCCAAGCGCTCGTCCAATGTCTGGATGGCGCCCGGCGCCCGCGCCATGGGCGAGAAGAAGAAGCGCGAGCGCGAGGAGCGCTTGGTCGAGCGCGACGCCAAGCCCCGCACCTTCCGCCCGCGTGCGGAAGGCGGAAGCGATCGCCCGCGCGGCGAGCGGCCTTTTGGCGGTGAGCGCGCGGGCGCCGGTCGCCCCAGTGGTGATCGTCCCGGCGGCGATCGTCCGCGCACGCCCCGTCCGGCCGGCGGCTCACGCCCCGGCGGCAGCGATCGTCCGCGTGGGCCGCGCCCGGGCGGCGCCGGTGGACGGCCGCCGCGCGGCGATCGGTCCTAATCCCGCATGGCCATGCGGATCGTCGCGGGCGCCCTGAAGGGGCGTCCGCTGGCCACGCCAAAGGGGGAGGGCATCCGCCCGACCTCGGAGCGCCATCGCGGCGCCCTGTTCGACATTCTCCAGCATGGGTTCGGCTTTCGCTTCGACGGCGGCCGGGTGCTCGATCTCTTCGCCGGCACGGGCGCGCTCGGGCTGGAAGCGCTCTCGCGCGGCTGTCGCTTCGGCACGTTCGTCGAGGAAAGCGCGGAAGGGCGCGGGCTCATCCGCACCAATGTCGAGAGCTTCGGCCTCGGCGGCTGCACCAAGATTCTGCGGCGCGATGCGACGAAGCTGGGGCCGGCGGGCACGATCGAGCCCTTCGACCTCGTGCTGCTCGACCCGCCCTACGGCAAGCGGCTCGGCGAGGCGGCCCTGGCCGGTGCGCTCGTCGGCGGCTGGCTGAAGCCCGACGCGCTGGTGGTGCTGGAAGAGGCTCTGAATGCGCCCTTCGAGCCGGTGAGCGGCCTCGAGATCGAGGACGAGCGCACGATGGGCGAAACGCGGCTGCGCTTCCTGCGACTCGCTGTCGCTTGAGGCTTGCCGGGAAGTCTGTGTTCGGACTGGTGACGAGGCTCTTTCGCAATCGGCAAGGTGTCCACATTGGGCAATGCGCAGGCGCATCGATAGCCATTCAACCGGACGGTCGCGGGTCTTCCGCGCCCGTGCTGCTCGGCTTGCCCTCGGTTGATGGTGCAAAACGCCGTCCGACCAATGCCGGCGAGGCGCGCAACCGGCTCCCGAAAGCGGCGTGACAGCGCTTTGGCCCGTCGCGCCGGCCCTTACAAAAACGTAATTGGTGCCTTTTGCTGCCACAAGGCATACCGGCGGCTTGACCGACGAAGCCCCGAACGCGAGGAACAGCCCTTTCATGACGTCTCCTCTTCGCCGCTTGCGCGCGTCCTGCCTTGCCGCACTTCTGGCCGGCTCCATGCTGACGCCCGCTTTTGCGCAGACTCCGGCGCCGCAGCCCGGCGCTCCCGCCGCCTCTGCTCAGACCGGAGCGGCCGCCGAGGCCGAGGCCAAGCGGCCGAAGATCGAGAGCTTCACGCTGGCGAACGGGCTGCAGGTCGTGGTGCTGCCCGACCACCGCGCGCCGATCGCTACGCAGATGATCTGGTACAAGGTCGGCTCGGCCGACGAGACGCCCGGCGTCAGCGGCATCGCCCACTTCCTCGAACATCTCATGTTCAAGGGCACGAAGACGCATAAGGAGGGCGAGTTCTCCAACGCCGTGTCCGCCATCGGCGGCGAGGAGAACGCCTTCACCTCCTACGACTACACCGCCTATTACCAGCAGGTGCCGGTCGAGGCGCTGCGCGATATGATGGGGTTCGAAGCCGACCGGATGGAGAATCTCGTCCTGACCGACGAGGTGGTTCTGCCCGAGCGCGACGTGATCCTGGAGGAGCGCCGCATGCGGATCGACAACGATCCCGGCGCGCAGCTGTCCGAGGCGGTGGACGCCGCCCTGTTCCAGAATTCACATTACGGCATCCCGGTGATCGGCTGGCGCCACGAGATGGAGAAGCTCTCGCGCGACGACGCGATCGCCTTCTACAATCGCTACTACACGCCCAACAACGCCAC
This sequence comes from Aureimonas sp. AU20, assembly GCF_001442755.1. Taxonomy (NCBI): domain Bacteria; kingdom Pseudomonadati; phylum Pseudomonadota; class Alphaproteobacteria; order Hyphomicrobiales; family Aurantimonadaceae; genus Aureimonas; species Aureimonas sp. AU20. Next base: position 1,444,451 of record NZ_CP006367.1, read on the forward strand.
GCTCCTGATCGCCGGCGACGTGACGCTGGATCAGGTGCGCGCCATGGCGGAGGAGACCTTCGGCAAGGTCAAGCGCCGCGCCGAGCCGGGCGAGCGCGACCGGCCGCAGGAGCCCGAGCCCCGCGCCACCCGCACCGTTTCCCTGTCGGACCCGCGCGTGACGCAGCCGAGCGTCCAGACCACCTATCTCGCCCCGTCCGAGAACACGGCCAAGCCCGGCGAGGCCGAGTCGCTCGATCTTCTCGCCGACATTCTGGGCGGGGGCGCCACGAGCCGGCTCTACCGCGCGCTCGTGGTGGAGCAGGGCATCGCGGCCGGCACCGGCGCCTATTACCAGGGCACGGCGCTGGATGACGGCCAATTCATGACCTATGGCACGCCGCGCGGCGAGGCGACGCTGGAGCAGGTGGAGAAGGCCGTCGACGCCGAGGTCGAGAAGCTGGTGAAGGACGGCGTGACGCCGGCCGAGCTGGAATCGGCCAAGAACCGCGTGCGCAAGGCGCTGATCTACCAGCGCGACAATCAGACCTCCATGGCGCGCCGCTACGGCGCGGCGCTCTCCACTGGGCAGACGATCGCCGAGATCGAAAGCTGGCCGGCCCGGATCGAGGCCGTCACGGTAGACCAGGTGAACGCCGCCGCCCGCGCTTACCTCCAGAAGAAGCGCTCCGTCACCGGCACGCTTCTGCCGGCCACGGCCGAAAGCAGCGCCGAGGCCAAGGCGCCGGAGGGCTCGCCTGCCGCCGCCGGCGCGGTGGACCCGACCGCCGGCGCGCCGGTGCCCGGCGACACCCGCTCCTGATCGACCGCAGAGGGACCTTTTCCATGAACGCCTTCACCGCGCCTCTGCGCCGCGCCGCCTGCCTTCTCGGCCTCACCGCCGCCGGCTTCTTGACCGTCCTCAACGCCGCCGAGGCGGTGGAGATCAAGGAAGTCACGAGCCCGGGGGGCATCCACGCCCTTCTGGTCGAGGACTACACCAACCCGCTAATCGCCATGCGCTTCGCCTTCAAGGGCGCGGGCTCGACGCAGGACGCGCCCGGCAAGGAGGGCACGGCCAATCTCCTGTCCGGCCTCCTGGACGAGGGCGCCGGCGACATCAAGAGCCAGGATTTTCAGGGCAAGCTGGACGAACTCGGCGTCGCTCTCTCCTATGACGCGGGCTTCGACAATTTCTCCGGCAATTTCCGCACCATCGTCGAGAACGAGGACGAGGCCTTCCGCCTCCTGAAGCTCTCGCTGAACGAGCCGCGCTTCGACGAGGAGCCGGTGGCGCGCATCCGGGGCCAGATCGCGGCCAATATTCGCGCCAACGAGCAGGACCCCGGCACGCTCGCCTCGCGCGCCTTCCGCCGCACCGTGTTTCCCGACCATGCCTATTCCCGGCCGCTGGAGGGCACGCAGGAGACGCTGGCCAGCGTGACGGCGGACGATCTCAAGTCGTTCCGCGCCACGCATTTCGGGCGTGACAATCTGGTGGTCGGCGTCGTCGGCGCGATCAGCCCCGAGACGCTGAAGCGGCGGCTGGACGAGACCTTCGGCCCCTTGCGCCAGACCGCCGAGCTGAAACCCGTTCCCGACATCCGTCCGGTGACGGGCAAGAGCGAGACGGTGACGCTCGACGTTCCGCAGACGCAGATCCAGTTCGCGCTGCCGGGCGTTCAGCGCAAGGACCCCGACTTCTTCGCCGCCTATCTCGTGAACCATGTCCTGGGCGGGGGCACTTTCTCTTCGCGCCTCTACCAGGAAATCCGCGAGAAGCGGGGCCTCGCCTATGGCGTCGGCACCGGGCTTTCCAGCTTCGACCATGCCGCCATGCTGGCGGGCTCGACCGCGACACGCGCCGACAAGGCGAGCGAGAGCATCGCCATCATCCGCACCGAGCTGAAGCGCATGGCCGAGAACGGCCCGACCGAGGACGAGCTTGCCAAGGCCAAGGCCTTCGTGAAGGGCTCCTACGCCGTGCAGAACCTGTCGTCTTCTCTCTCCATCGCCTCGACCCTCGTCGGCATCCAGCTAGAAGACCTCGGCGTCGACTACATCGACAAGCGCCAGGGCCTGATCGACGCGGTGACGATGGACGACACCAAGCGCGTCGCCAAGGAATTGCTCGCCACCGACCCGACGATCGTCACCGTCGGCCCGGCCGGAAGCTGATCGCGCCGGCGAGGCGTCGAAAGACCTTGGCGAAACCCGGTCGGCGATCCATTTTCGGGGCGCCGACTAGAGCAATTCCGGTGAATAAGGATTCACCGAAATTGCTCTAGGTCTTTGACTTCGTCGCATTATCCAACGGCAAAGCGCATCCGCTTTGCCGTTGGATAATGCTCTAGCGCCAGCCGACAGGTCCCATGAGCCAACTTCCCGCATCCCCTGTTTCCGCCGCCCTGCCGCGCCTCGGCTTGGCGCTTGGCGGGGGCGGGGCGCGGGGGATCGCGCATATCCATGTCCTGCGGGCGCTGGACGAACTGGGCCTGCGCCCCGCCCATATCGCCGGCACCTCGATCGGCGCGTTGATCGGCGCGGCCTATTCCGCCGGGCTGACCGGCATCGAGATCGAGGATCATGTCCTCCAGTCTCTCGCCCATCGCCGCCTCGTGGTCGGCAAGCTCTGGCGCACGCGGCCGGCGAGCCTCGGCGAGTTCCTGGCCGATGGCGGCTTCCGTTTCGGCCAGCTCAATGCCGAAAAGGTCGTGGCCGCGTTCCTGCCGGAGATCGTCCCCAAGACCTTCGAAGAACTGCGCATTCCGCTGACCGTCATGGCGACGAGCTTCTTTGCCGGCGGCGAGCGGCCGCTGCGTACGGGCGATCTGCCGAGCGCGGTCGGTGCCTCTGTCGCGCTTCCCGCCGTGTTTCGCCCGGTGCGGCGCGACGAAGAGGTGCTGATCGACGGCGGCATCAGCAACCCGCTGCCCTTCGACGTGGTGGCGGAGGAGACCGACTTCGTCGTCGCCTGCGACGTGACGGGCGGGCCGGTCGATTCGGGCTCGCTCATGCCTTCGCCCATGGAGGCCATGTTCGGCGCCTCGCAGCTGATGATGCACGCCATCATCCGCGCCAAGCTCGGCTGCATCGCGCCGGACGTTCTGATCCAGCCGGAGGTCTCAACCTACAAGGTTCTCGATTTCATGCGCGCGCGCGTCATCATCGAGGAAACCGCCGCCCTGCGCGAAGAGACCAAGCGCCGCGTCGGCGAGGCCTTGGAAGCGCGTCTGCGGCTGGCGGGCTAACGCTTCAGGTCGGTAGGTTTTTGCATTGCCCGACGGCGAAGCGCGGCCGATTTACCTGGCAGGCTTCAGCGCGTCGCGGTCTCTTCCAGAAACCGCATCAGCGCACTTTCCGCCTTGGTCAGCCCTTCGCGGCAGCGGCCCTTCAGAAGGTCGGAGGGCAGGCGATCGGTTTCGAAGGCCGAGACGATCTCGGGATGGACGTAGGACGCCCGTGCCACGGCCGGCGTGTTGCGCAGCATCTCGCTCACCGCCTTCATCGCCTTGCCGATGACGCGCCGTCGCTTGGCGTCGGTGTCGGCATCAGTCGGCGTCACCTCTTCCACCAAAAAGCGCAGCGCCTCGGCTGAGCCGTGGAAGGTGCGGAAGTCCTTGGCCGAAATCTTGGCGTGGGCCGCGTCCTTGAGATAGTCGTTGAGAAGCGTCGCGGTCAGGTCGCGGGGTTTGGCGTCTTCGCCGCGAAAGCGGAACAGGCGCTTGCCCTTCTGGGCGCGCATCTTTTCCAGCGAGCGAACCAGCGATCGATCCTCGATCTCCACGACGTTGAGCTTGCTGGACTTGCCGACGAAGCGCAGCGTGGCGCGGCTCTTCTTGACGGTCAGATTGCCCTTGCGCAGCGAGGCGACGCCGCGCCCGCCATCCTCGGCATATTTTTCGTGCCCTGGCCGCATGGCGGACACGTCGATCAGGCGGGCGGCGACGGCCGAGGTGGTCTGCCGGTCCAGCGCGCGGCGGCGCAGGTCCTTGCCGATGCGCCGACGCAGCTTCGGCAAGGCGCGGCCGAAGCGCAGCAGGCGTTCGGTCTTCACCGCGTTTCGCACGCTGACCCACGAGTCGTGGTAGCGATACTGGATGCGGCCCTTCTCGTCGCGCCCGACGGCCTGGATATGGCCGTTCTCCTCGACGCAGATCCGGACGTCCGTCCAGGCAGGCGGAATCACCAGCGCCTTGATCCGCGCCTTCAGGCGCTTGTCGGTGATCTTCTCGCCGGTCGAGAAGCAAACGCGGTTTCCACGCCCATGCTTGTGCTGCTCGATCTCGAACGCGGCGGGATCGACCATGACGAGGCCGATGCGATCGGCGTGAAACTGAAGGCGTTTGTTCATCAAAGCAGCGGGGGCCAGCGGCGAAAAGGTCAGACCTAAACTCCGCCGCCGGCTCCCAGTTCCGTGGGCGCTCAAGCCGGCGGGGCGGCCTCGCTCGGCTGCCGATCGGCGGCCTCCTGCAGATGGCGCGGGGGCGCGCCGCGCGGCTGGCGCACGGCGCCGTCGGCCCGGCGCGGGCGGGTGAGGGGCTCGGGCGAAACGCGCGAGGGGGCGAGCACGCTGCCGCCACCGACGCCCGCGCCGCGCGCCTGCTGGAGCGCCAGCCGCTCGGCGTCGCGCCGGCGCACGTCGTCCACGATCTCCTCGATGCGCTCGGGCTCGAAGCCCAGCTCGCGCAGCGTCTCGCCGCCGAAGCGCAGCGCCGATTCCAGCGTTTCGCGCAGCTCGAAGGCGACGCCCCGCTCGCGCAGCGACAGCGAATGGTTTCGATCGTAGGAGCGCACGAAAAGCCGCGTCTCGGGAAATTCCGAGCGGATCAGATCAACCACGCCATTGGTGATCTCCGGCTTGTTGGTGCAGACCAGGACGACCTTGGCCTGCCTGATGCCGGCGGCGGCCAGCACGTCGCGCCGCAGGCCCGAGCCGAAATAGATGCGGAAACCGAACCGCCCGGCCGACTTGATGCGCTCGGCCGAGGAGTCGAGGATCGTCATGTCGTAGCCGCTGGAAAGCAGAACCTGCGCCGCCATCTGGCCGAAGCGCGAGAAGCCGATCATCAGGATGTCGGCGCCGGCACCGGCGAAATCCTCTTCCAGTTCCTCCAGCTCGGCATCCTCGCCCGACAGGCGGCGGCCGAGATAGGCGGTGAGCGGCGTTAGCGCCATGGACAGCGTGACGACGGAGACGAGGAGCGAGCCGATCTGCCCGTCGAAGATCGCGGCCGAGGAGGCGGCCGAGAAGAGCACGAAGGCGAACTCGCCGCCCTGCGGCAGGATCAGCGCCGTGCGCAGCGCCGTCTGCCGGCTTTCGCCGAACAGAAGGCAGAGCGGGAAGAGGACGGCGGCCTTCACCAGCATCAAGGCGGGGGCGGCGAGCAGAATGATCCACCAATTATCGGCGATCACCGTGATGTCGAGCGACAGGCCGACGGCGATGAAGAACAGGCCGAGCAGCAGGCCGCGGAACGGGTCGATATTGGCTTCCAGCTCGTGCCGGTAGTTGGATTCGGCCAGCAGCACGCCGGCGATGAAGGCGCCCATGGCCATGGAGAAGCCGGCCAGCGCCATGAGCAGCGCCGAGGCCAGCACCACGAAGAGCGCCGCGCCGATCATCACCTCTCGCGCGCCTGAATTGGCGAGAATTCGAAACAGCGGGTTGATGAGATAGCGGCCCGACAGGACCAGCGCGCCGAGCGCGGCGAAGCTCATTCCCACGGCCCGCACGTCGATTCCCGCGTCGCCCCCGCCCGGCGCGAGGATCGGCAGCGCCGCCAGAAGCGGCACGATGGCGAGGTCCTGGAACAGGAGAACCGAGAAGGAGGTCTGGCCGAAGCGCGTGTTGAGCTCGCCCGCCTCCTCCAGAAGCTGCAGTGCGAAGGCGGTGGAGGAAAGGGCGAAGCCGAAGCCGATGACACAGGCCGCGCGCCAGCCGAGCGGCAGGAAGGCGAGGGCGGCGGTGAGCGCCGCGCCCGTCAGGAGAACCTGCGCGAGGCCGAGGCCGAAGATCTGCCGACGCAGCGACCAGAGACGCGAGGGCTTGAGTTCCAGGCCGATGATGAACAAAAGGAAGACGACGCCGAGTTCGCCGATATGCAGGATCTCGTTCTGGCCGCTTTCCACCACGCGGAGCAGCGGCCCGAGCACGATCCCGGCGAAGAGATAGCCGAGAACGGTGCCGAGGCCGATCCGCTTGAACAAGGTGCCGGCCAGAATGCCGCCGCCCAGGATCAGAAGGATTTCCAGAAACAGCGGGACGGTTTGTTCCACGGGGAATCCTCCAGGGCGGTCGGTCAATTCGGCTTGAAGGCAGCGAATGGCATAATAGATGGTGCAAGTGCAAAAGTTTCGGCGGTTCCCCCATGAATGACGATATTCCGCGCCTTCTCGACCTCGGCGCAAGGCTGGTCGAGGCTGCTCGTCGCAGCGGCGCCGACGCCGCCGACGCCGCCGTGGTGAGCGCGCGCTCGCGGTCAGTGCAGGTGCGCATGGGCCGCGTGGAGGAGCTGGAATCCAGCGAGAGCGACGAGGTCTCGCTGCGCGTCTTCGTCGGCCGACGGGTCGCGACCGTTTCGTCCGATCTCCGCTCTGACCCGCAAAGGCTCGCCGAGCGCGCCGTCGCCATGGCGCGCGTTTCGCCGGAAGACCCCTATGCGGGCCTTGCCGACGCGAGCCTCCTGTCGGACGGGGCGGACGGGCTCGACCTTTATGATCCGACCGAGCGGGACGGCGCGGCGCTGGCCGACGAGGCCAAGGCGCTGGAAGCGGCGGCGCTTGCCGTTCAAGGCGTCAGCAATTCCAGCGGCGCGACGTCGGGTTTCGGCACGTCGGGCCTCGTGCTCGTCACTTCCACCGGCTTTTCCGGGTCGCGGCTGCGCTCGGGCTTCTCGCGCTCGGTCAGCGTGGTCGCCGGCGAGGGCACGGGCATGGAGCGCGACTACGACTTCGATTCGCGCATCCATGCCGACGATCTCGACGCGGCCGAGACGATCGGCCGGCGGGCCGGCGAGCGCGCGGTGCGCCGCCTTCACCCTGCGAAGATGGACACCGGGCGCTATGCCGTCGTGCTCGACCCCCGCGTTTCTCGCGGCTTGATCGGCAGCCTGGTTGGCGCGCTGAACGGCGCCTCCATCGCCCGGCGCACCAGCTTCCTGAAGGACCGGATGGGCAAGCGCGTCCTGCCCGAGGGGCTCGACCTCGTGGACGATCCGCAGCTGGCCCGCCGGCCGGGCTCGCGCCCCTTCGACGGCGAAGGCGTGCGCGGCGAGCGGCTGATGTTGGTCGAGAACGGCACGCTGCGCAATTGGGTGCTGGACAGCGCCACGGCGCGCGAGTTGAACCTTGCTTCCAACGGCCGCGCCTCGCGCTCCTCCAGCGGCGTTTCGCCCTCTTCGTCCAACGTTACGCTGACGCCGGGCGCGCGGAGCGCCGCCGAGCTGATCCGCGACACGGGGCGGGGCATCTACGTCACGGAGACGATCGGGCACGGCGCCAATCTCGTGACCGGCGATTATAGCTGCGGCGCCTCGGGCTTCCTGATCGAGAATGGCGAACTCGCCGGCCCTGTTTCGGAGTTCACCATCGCCGGCAATCTCACCGACATGTTCGCCGCGATCGAACCGGCGAACGATGGCGACACGCGCTTCTCGCTGGTGGTGCCGACCCTGCGCATCGGTGAGATGACGGTCGCGGGCCGCTAGGGATGTTCACGCCGGAGGACGATCTTGCGCTGATCCGGACCGCCGCCGCCGAGGCCGGGCGCATCGCGCTCGGCTTCTGGAAGCGGGAGCCGGAGGTCTGGTGGAAAGGCTCCTCGCCCGTGTCGGAGGCCGATTTCGCGGCCGACGCCCATCTGCGCCGCGTCCTGCTGGCGGCCCGGCCCCACTATGGCTGGATCTCGGAGGAAACCGCCGCCCAGCCTGCCGGGGCGGGCGAGCAACGCTTCTTCGTGGTGGACCCGATCGACGGCACGCGCGCCTTCCTGCGCGGCGAGACGACCTGGTGCATCTCCGTCGCGGTGATCGGCGCTGGGCGGCCGATCGCGGGCGTGCTGGACGCGCCGGCGCTGGGCGAAGTGTTCGGCGCGACCGCCGACGGCGCGGCGACGCTGAACGACCAGCCGATTGCCGTCTCGGCCTTCGAGCGCAAGCGCAAGCTGCTTCTGTCCATGCCCGATTCCATGCGCCGCCGGCTGGAAGACGCTCGGGGCGGGGAGATCGATTTTGCCGCCAACGTGCCATCGCTCGCCTATCGCCTCGCCATGGTGGCGAGCGGCCGGCTGGACGGGACGCTGGTCGGCGCGCGCGCCAACGATTGGGACATCGCGGCGGGCGATCTGATCCTGGAGCGGGCCGGCGGGCGTCTCGTTCGCGCCGACGGCCAGCCGCATCTTTACAATCCCGCCCCGGAAAGGCATGGCGTCCTCGTGGCCGGCGCGCAGGGCGCGGTTCGTCGCCTCCTGGATTACGGTCTCGAAGCGGCCTGAACCGGCCGCCGTCCTCCCCTTTGGTCCGCCTATCCCGTCAATCGGAGACTGTTCGAATGGTCAGCGAAGAAAAGCCCAAGCAGCTGCTGCATCTCGTGTTCGGCGGCGAGCTGAACAGCTTGGATGCGGTGGATTTCCGCGACCTGTCGGCGCTCGACATCGTCGGCATCTATCCCGACTACGCCTCGGCGCTTGCCGCCTGGCGCGGCAAGGCGCAGGCCACCGTCGACAACGCGGCCATGCGCTACTTCATCGTCCACATGCACCGGCTGCTCGACCCGCAGGGCCAGTGACCGGCGCTAGAGGCCCGGTGCCGCCGGCCGAAGAGGACCAGAAGACCACCCTCGCCACGCGGCCCAAGCGCCGCAAATGGCGGGTGCGCCTGCAGCGTCGGCTGAAGGCGGCTTCGCGCTCGCCCGGCGCCGTGCGCCTCGTCGGACGCCTCATCTACGAGGCGCTTCGCGGCATTCGCGCGTCGCAGCGCCCGGCCGCCGGCTCCAGCGACTTCGACGCCATCCTTCACCGGGAGCATCCCGCGATCGTCGCGCTCTGGCATGGGCAGCACCTGCTCGCGCCCTTCTTCCGGCCGCGCGATCTGCCCTATCTCGCGCTCCTGTCGCGCAGCGCCGACGCCGAGATCAACGCCGCCGTGGTGGAGCGTTTCGGCATCGAGACCGTGCGCGGCTCGGGCGGGCGCGTGCGCGAGGCCGCGTCCGAGAAGGGCGGGGTGCGCGCCTTGATCCGCATGAAGCGCGCGCTGGACGATGGCTTGGGCATCTGCATGATCGCCGACGTGCCCAAGGGCACCCCGCGCGAGGCGGGGCTCGGCATCGTCACGCTCGCTCGCCTGTCGGGCCGGCCCATCGTGCCCAGCGCTGCAGTCACCAGCCGCCGCCGCGTCCTGGAAAAAACCTGGGACAAAACCACCCTTCCGCTGCCCTTCGGCCGCATTGCCGTGGTCATGGAAGAGCCGATCTTCGTGCCGCCTCAGGCCGGCGCGGACGAGTTGGAGGCGATTCGCGCCCAGCTGACGCTCGCCATCGAAAGGGCGAACCGGCGGGCCGCGGACCTGGCGGACCGAAAGACATCGCATTGAACGACAAATGGGCCAAGGCGGCGCTGACCGCCTATCGCGTCGCCGGCTCGCTCGCCTATCCGGCGGCCGGCTCCTATGTGAGCTGGCGCGCCTCGCGCGGCAAGGAAGATAAGGAGCGTCGACGCGAGCGCTACGGCGTGCCGAGCGAGATCCGCCCGCCGGGCGTGCCGTTGGTCTGGGTCCACGCCGCCTCGATGGGCGAAAGCGCTGCCGTGGCGCCGCTGGTCGCCGCCATCGCCGAGGACGGCATCACCGTGGTGATGACGACGGGCACCGTCACCTCGGCGGCCACCGTGCAGGAGCGGCTCGGCGACAGCGTCATCCACCAATATGTCCCGCTCGACCTCAAGCCTTGCGTCTCGCGCTTTCTCGACCATTGGCAGCCGGAGCTCGCCATCGTCGCGGAAAGCGAGATCTGGCCGACCACGATGACCGAGCTCGCCGCGCGGCGCATTCCGCAGGTCCTGGTCAATGCCCGCCTGTCGGACCGCTCCTTCAAGCGCTGGAAATCGGCACCAGGCGTCGCCGAGGCGCTGCTTTCGAAGCTCGCCCATGTCGTCGCCCAGTCCGAGATCGACGGTGAGCGCTACCATCTCCTGGGCGCGCGCGCCGTCACGGTCGCCGGAAATCTGAAGGCCGATGTCGAGGCGCCGCCCGCCAATCTGGAAGATCTCGAGGACACCCGTCGGGGCATCGGCATGCGCCCGGTCTGGGCCGCTCTCTCCACGCATGAAGGCGAGGAGGAGATCGCCGCCAATATCCATCTGCGCCTTCGGGAAGAGCGCGGACGGCTCCTCACCATCATCGTGCCGCGCCATGTCGACCGGGCGGACGCCATTCACCGCGATCTCGAAGCCAAGGGTCTGCAGGTGGCACGCTGGAGCCGGGGCGAATTGCCGCTGCCGACCACCGACATCTTCCTCGGCGACACGATGGGCGACATGGGCTTCTACGCCCGGCTGACCGAAATCGCCTTCATGGGCAAGTCGATCCGGGGCGAGGGCGGGCAGAACCCGCTGGAGGCTGCCATGCTTGGCACCGCCATTCTGTCAGGCCGCTATGTCCAGAATTTTCGCGAGGTCTACCATCGCTTGATCGACAAGGGCGGGGCCTGGATCGTGCAGGACGAGGCGGAACTCGGCGCCGCCGTGTCCGAGCTGTTCGACCGGCCGGCCGCGCGCCGGCAGATGATCACGGCAGGGCGGGAAAGCGTTGCCGACATGGGCGGCGCGCTGAAGCGCACCATGGCCGCACTCGATCCCTTCCTCCTGCCGCTGCGCCTGTCCAGCCGTATGGACTGGGGCGGCTGAGATGGCACTGTTCGGCACGGCGCCCGGCTTCTGGTGGCGCGAGGCGCCCGGCGTTCGCTCGCGCCTCCTGGCCCTGCCGGCCTTGGCCTATGGCACGGTGGCCCGCCGCAATCTGGAACGCGGGGCGCGCGTCCAGGCGCCGCTCGCGGTGATTTGCGTCGGCAACCCGACCGTGGGGGGCGGGGGCAAGACGCCGACCGCCTTGGCGCTGGGCCGCGCCGCCCTGGCGCTCGGCCGCAAGCCCGGCTTCCTGTCGCGCGGCCATGGCGGGCAAGCCGGGGCGCCGCTTCTGGTGGACCCCGTCCGCCACGCGGCCGATCTTGTGGGCGACGAGCCGATGCTGCTGGCCGACCTCGCGCCGACCGTGGTGGGGCGGGACCGCGCGGCCGGCGCCCGGCTTCTGGCGGAGGCGGGCTGCGATCTCGCCATCATGGACGACGGGTTCCAGAGCGCGCGCCTCCGCTTCGATCTGGCGCTGCTCGTGGTGGATGCGAGGCGTGGCCTCGGCAATGGTCGGCTCCTGCCCGCCGGCCCCTTACGCGCGCCGCTGGACGCGCAGATCGCCCATGCCGACGCCTGGCTTCTGGTCGGCGACACGCTGCCCGGCGGAGTGCTGGCCTCTCGCCTCGGCCAGAGCGGCCTGCCGATCCACCGCGCCGCGACGTTCGCGCCCAATGCCGCCGAGTTCCAGGGTCGGCGCTGCCTCGCCTTTGCCGGCATCGCGGACCCCGAGAAGTTCTACGCCTCGCTGCGGCTCGCGGGGGCGGAGATCGTGGCGACCCGCAGCTTCCCCGACCACCACGCCTTCACGGCCGAGAATGCGCGCGATCTCCTGGGCGAGGCCGACAGCCTCGGCCTCGATCTCGTCACCACCGCGAAGGACAAGGCGCGGTTTCGCAGCCAGGACACGGGGCCGATGCGCGGCCTCAACCGGCTCGCCAAAGTGCTCCAAGCCGAGCTTCGCTTCGCCGAGTCGGACACGGGCGAGGCGCTGGTTCGCGCTGCGTTGGCGCGCTTCGCGGAGCGCGCTTCGGCCTAAGAGCGCTTAACAAAACCTCGTGGGGTCGGCTGGCCCTAGTCTTTCCGCCGGGGACTTCGTCGCGAATGCTTGGCCCTGCCCCCGGCATCACTCAAGCTTCGCTCCTCGTCCTCGGCCGAACATCCCTCGACCATCCTCCGCTCAGAGGTTTTGTTAGACGCTCTAAATCGACCTAGCCTCGGCGGCGCGCCGGGGCGAGGTCGAGTTCGCGCTGGAGCGAGGCGGCGGCGTCCTGGTAGGGCTCCTGCCGCTCGACGTTCCAGTAGCGCAGGAGATCGAGCGGGATCGCCTCGCCCGTCACCGCGCAGCGCACAAAGGCGCCGGGGCGCACCACCTCGAAATCGCCGTCGCCATAATGCAGCTTGGCTTCGCCGCCGCTGTCCATCCGGTTCATCATTCTCGTGCCCGTTTGTCCGTGGCCGGCAGGGCCGGCGTCTTGAATTCTGTGTTCGGCCGAGAGGCCCTTGATGTCAACGCCGCCCGAACAAGCGTTCGATGTCGGCAAGCTTCAGTTCGATGAAGGTCGGGCGGCCGTGGTTGCATTGGCCCGACCCCGGCGTGCGTTCCATCTGGCGCAGAAGCGCGGTCATCTCGGCCGGCTGAAGTCTGCGGCCAGAGCGCACCGAGCCGTGGCAGGCCATGGTCGCCGCCACATGGTCGATCCGCGCCTTAAGGCCCACCTGCCCGCCCTCGAACAATTCGTCGGCGAGATCGCGCACGAGCGCCTTGGCATCCACCTCGCCCAGGATCGCGGGCGTGCCGCGCACCATCACCGCGCCGGGGCCGAAGCGCTCTAGGACGAGGCCGAAGCGCGACAGCGTCTCGGCTTCCTCGCCAAGGCGCTCCGCCTCGCTTTCCGTGCAGTCCACGATGTCGGGGATCAGCAGCATCTGCGCGGGGATGGCGTCGGTATGCAGTGCCTCCTTCAGCGCTTCGTAGACCAGCCGCTCATGCGCGGCGTGCTGGTCCACGATCACCAGGCTGTCCTGCGTTTCCGCGACGATAAAGGCCTTGTCGATCTGCGCACGCGCCGCGCCAAGCGGAAACTCGGCACCGGCCGGGGCGGGGGCCTGCTCGGCCTCGCGCACCGGCCGCGCGGCCGGCTCGAAGCCTGCCATGCGCGGCGCGGGCTCGCGCACGGAGGGCGTCTCCAGCGGGCGAAAGAAATTCGTCGCCGCCTCGAAGGGCGTGTCCCCCCGCTCGCGAAAGCCCCCCGTGCGCCGACCGAGAACGGCGGAGGCGCCGCGCTCGCTCGCCGCCATTGCATCGGGGGCCGACGTGCTGGAGAAGGGCGGGGGTGCGGGCTCGCTCGGCGCGCCCATGCCGCCCGGACGAAAGCGCGCCATCAGCCCCTCGGCGCCTTCGGTCGAGGCGCGAAGGCTCATGCCGCCGAGCGCCTGGCGAATGGCGCCGACGATGAGCCCACGCACCAAAGCCGGGTCGCGAAAGCGCACGTCGGCCTTGGCCGGGTGGACGTTCACGTCCACGTCGCGCGGATCGACGTCGAAAAACAGGACGCAGACGGGGTAGCGATCGCGGGGCACGAAATCGACATAGGCGCCGCGAATGGCCGAGAGGATCATCTTGTCGCGCACCGGCCGCCCGTTCACATAGGCATATTGGTGCTGCGCATTGCCACGATGATAGGTCGGCAGCCCAGCCCAGCCGGTGAGACGCACGCCCTCGCGAACGGCGTCGAGCGCCACGGCATTGTCGAGAAACTCAGGCCCGACGATCTGCCCGACGCGCGCTTCCGGCGTGCCGGCGGCGAGCACGGTCTCGGCCCGGTCCTCGCCCGCCAGCTCGAAGCGCACGGCGGGAAAGGCGATGGCGATGCGACGCACCGTCTCGGTGATCGCGGCGGCCTCGGCCCGGTCCGTCTTCAAAAATTTCAGCCGCGCGGGCACGGAGTGGAAGAGATCGCGCACCTCGACCATGGTCCCGGCCGAGAGCGCGGCCGGGCGCGGCCCGTCCTGCGCGCCGTTGTCGACGCGGATCTCGTGCGCGCCCTCCGCGCCGCGCGCGCGCGAGCGCAAGGTGAGGCGCGCGACCGATCCGATCGAGGGCAGCGCCTCGCCGCGAAAGCCGAGCGTGTCGATGCCTTCCAGGCCGTCCGCCATCTTGGAGGTGCAATGGCGGCGGATGGCGAGTGGCAGTTCGGCGGCGGGGATGCCGCCTCCGTCGTCGGTGATGCGAAGCAGGCTCTTGCCGCCGCCTGCGGTGACGATCTCGACCCGGCGCGCGCCGGCGTCCAGCGCGTTTTCCACCAGTTCCTTCACGACGCTCGCCGGCCGCTCCACCACTTCGCCGGCGGCGATCTGGTCGATAAGCGTTTCGGGCAGGAGCTGGATGGGCATGGAGGGCGGTCTTCCCTGGCAGGAGCCCATCCGATGTAAGGGCTTGGCTGGCCTCGTGCAAATCCGCCCGCGCCCTATCCCCCGCTTTGCGCGGCAAGCGCCCGCACAATCCTCGTGTGGGCCGAACGATTTTCCACACCCTTCACCGACCGCTCGACTTTCCCTCCCGGGAACATCCAGCCGTTCTCAGCCCTCACGCAGGATCGCGACGGCGCGGCCGCCGAGTTCGAACGGGCCGCCGAGCGGGCGCGGCTCGGCGTCCGGCCGGTCGCTCGTCAGCTCCAGCCAGAGGCTGCGCCCTTCCTTCGGCTCGGGCGGCCGGATCGGGACGGGCTCAAAGCCCCGGTTGATATAGATCAGCGCCGCCTCGCGCTCGCCGGCCATGCGCAGGGCCAGAAGCGCGCGGCCGGCATCGGCCCAGTCGTCCGGCCCCATCTCGCCGCCATCGGCGCGCAGCCAGCGCGCGTCCGGCTCTCCCGCGACGTTCTCGCCCTTCAGGAAGCGGTCGCGCGACAGCGGCTCCAGCGCGCGGCGCAGACGCTGGAGCCGGCCGGTGAAGGCAATGAGCGCGTCGTCGGCGTCTGCCCAGTCTATCCAGAAGATTTCGTTGTCCTGCGCATAGGCGTTGTTGTTGCCGCCCTGCGTGCGGCCGAGTTCGTCGCCGGCGACGATCATCGGATTGCCGCGCGCCACGAACAGGGTCGCGAGCAGCGCGCGAACGTCGCGCCGGCGCCGCTCGGTGATGGCGGGGTCCTGCGTCGCGCCTTCCCATCCATTGTTCCAGGAATGGTTGTCGCCGTGGCCGTCGCGGTTCCGCTCGCCGTTGGCTTCGTTGTGCTTCTGCTCGTAGCTCACGACGTCGCGCAGCGTGAACCCGTCATGGGCGGTGATGAAGTTGACGCCGTCGTACGCGCTTCTGCCGGGCCGGTCGAACAGGTCGGGCGAGCCCGACAGGCGCGTCGCCAGCGCCGACACCGTTCCCCGGTCACCGCGCCAGAAGCGGCGAACGTCGTCCCGGAACCGGTCCTGCCATTCCAGGAAGGGCGGCGGAAAGGCGCCGACCTGATAGCCGCCCGGGCCGATGTCCCAAGGCTCGGCGACATGGACGCGGTCCTTCAACACGGGATCGGCGGCGATCCTCTGGAGAAGCGGCGCGTCGGGCCGAAAACCCTCCGGCGTGCGGCCGAGCACCGTGCCGAGATCGTAGCGGAACCCGTCCACCCCGCCGACCTCGACCCAGCGCTTCAGGGCCTCCAGAGCCATGTCGGCCACCGGCTTGCGCCAGAGTGCGAACGTGTTGCCCGTACCGGTGTCGTTGACGAGCTGGTTGGGGTCATCCGGCGCTGCGGCGTAATAGGTGCGGTTGTCCAGCCCGCGATAGGAGAAGGTCGGGCCGAACCGGTCGCTTTCGCCGGAATGGTTCAGCACCACGTCGAGCAGCACGCGGATGCCGCGCGCATGCAGCGCCTCCACCACACGCCGCGCCTCGGCCCAGCCGCCTGGCACGAGGCGCGGGTCGGGTGCGCCGTGGGCGACGGTGTTGTAGCCCCAGGCATTGGTGAGGCCGAGGGCGACGAGGTGGCGCTCGTCGATGGCCGATGCCAGCGGCATCAGCTCCACCGTCTCGACGCCGAGCCGTGCGAGATGGTCGAGCGAGGCGGGCTCGGCGAGCGCGCCTAACGTGCCGCGGAGATTCAGCGGCAGGTCGACGCGGCGCTGCGAGAAGGCGCGAACGGGCAGTTCGTAGGTGAAGCCCGGCTTGGCGAAGGGGAGGGGGGCGGCGTCGCGCCGAAGGTCCTCCACCACCGCGCGCGGCACGAAGGGCGCCGTGTCGAGCCCGCGCGTGGGCGGGGCGGCCAGCGCGCCGTGATACAGAAACGGCCGATCGAGCCGGGAGGCATAGGGATCGACGAGCAGCTTCGATGCATCGAACCTGTGGCCCTGCTCGGGGGCATAGGGCCCGTGGGCGCGCAGGCCATAAAGCGCGCCGACGGCAAGCCCTGGCACGAAGCCGAAATGGACGCCCTCCGGCGTACGGCCGGGAAGGAGCAGGCGTTCACGCTCCTGCACGCCGCCTGGCTCGAACAGGCAAAGCTCGATCCGCTCGGCATGGGCGGAGAAGACGGCGAAATGGACGCCGTCCGCCGCGACGCTCGCGCCCAGCCGCTCCGGCGCGCCGCGCTCCACACTGATGCTCGCCAAAGGCCTCTCCTTCGATCCTGCGGTCTGCCCGGTCAGGCCCCGCCCTGCCATGCGCGCACGGCATCCAGCGGGTAGAGAAGCATAAGGACGTTCAAGGTCAGGTTATCGCGGATGAGAAAACCAGTGAGCAGTTCAAAGCCGAGCGCGATCAGAATCGTCAGCCAGATCGGCAGGCGCGCGGCGAGCAGGAAGCCGGCGATCATGAAACCGATATCCGACACCGAATTGATGACGCTGTCGCCGAAATAGTCGAGCGAGATGGTGGTCTCGCGATAATGGCGAATGACCGCGTCGGTGTTCTCCACGATCTCCCAGGCGGCTTCCACGATCGTGGCCAGCACCAGCCTTCGGCCGAGCGGCCAGCGCCGGGCCACGAGCCAGAGCGCGCCGTAGAACAGGAAGCCGTGGATGAGGTGGGAGGGCGAGTACCAGTCGGAGAGGTGCTGCGAGTTCTCCGAACTCACCACCGTGCCATGCCAGAGCTTGACGTATCCGCACTCGCAGATCGGCAACCGGCCCATGAGGAGCAGGGTCGCGGCGGCGAGCGCCACGACCCCGAGAGTGAGCGCCCAGTGGACGGGGCGGATCGCCCGCCAGCTGGAGCAGACGGGCGAGGAAGCGAGCGTGCTCACGTGCGAACGTCGGGTTCCGTGCGGCCCGTGCGCTTGGTGATCTCGCCGATCGCGTCGGCCGTGCACACCAGCTCGCCCAGCGCTTCCTCGATCGAGAGATCGTGCTTGGCCGCGTCGGGCTCGAAGCGCTCGATGTAGACGCGCAAGGTCGCCCCCACCGTTCCCGTACCCGACAGGCGGAAGACGATGCGCGAGCCGCCGGAGAAGACGATGCGCACGCCCTGGCCGGTCGAGACCGAGCCGTCGATCGGGTCCTTGTAGGAGAAGTCGTCGGCTTCCGAGACGACGAGCGTGCCGAAGCGCTGGCCGGCCATGGAGGCGAGGCGATCGCGCAAGCTCTCCATCAGCCCTTCCGCAGCGGTCTTGTCGACCTCTTCGTAGTCGTGGCGCTGGTAGTAGTTGCGCCCGAACTCGGCCCAGTGGCCCCTGACGATCTCGGCCACCGGTTCCTTGCGTACGGCGAGAATGTTCAGCCAGAGCAGGACCGCCCAAAGCCCGTCCTTCTCGCGCACGTGGTCGGAGCCGGTGCCGGCGCTTTCCTCGCCGCAGATCGTCACCTTGCCGGCGTCGAGCAGATTGCCGAAGAACTTCCAGCCGGTCGGCGTCTCGTAGATGCCGATGCCGCGTTTCTTGGCGACGCGGTCGGCCGCGCCGCTGGTCGGCATGGAGCGAGCGATGCCGGCGATGCCACGGGCATAGCCCGGCGCCAGATGCGCGTTGGCGGCGAGCACGGCGAGGGAGTCGGAGGGCGTGACCACGATGCCCCGGCCGAGAATCATGTTGCGGTCGCCGTCACCGTCCGACGCCGCGCCGAAGTCCGGCGCGGTGGGGCCGAGCAGGAGATCGACCAGCGGCGCGGCCCAGACCACGTTGGGATCGGGATGGCCGCCGCCGAAATCTTCGGACGGCACGCCGTTCATCACCGTGCCCTCCGGGCTTCCGAGCCGGCGCTCCAGGATTTCCTTGGCATAGGGGCCGGTCACGGCGTGCATGGCGTCGAAGCGCAGCGTCAGCCCGCCCTTGATCGCCTCGCGAATGGCGCCGAAATCGAACAGCGTCTCCATCAGCGCCGCATAGTCGGCGACGGGATCGACGATCTCGACCTCGGTTTCGCCCAGGCGCGAAGTGCCGACGACGGAAAGGTCCGGCGCGTCCTCCTCCACGATCTTGTATTCGGTGATCTCGCGCGTGCGCTTGTAGATCGCGTCGGTCACGCCCTCGGGGGCGGGGCCGCCGTTGGAGATGTTGTACTTGATGCCGAAATCGCCGTCCGGCCCGCCGGGATTGTGCGAGGCGGACAGGATGATGCCGCCGGCGGCCTTGCGCTGGCGGATCAGGTTCGAGGCGGCGGGGGTGGAGAGCAGGCCGTTCTGGCCGACCACGACCTTGGCGACGCCGTTGGCCGCCGCCATGCGGATCGCCTTGCGCACCACTTCGGCGTTGAAGAAGCGCCCGTCGCCGCCGATCACCAGCGAAGCGCCCGCCGGGCGCTCCGTCGCGTCGAAGATCGCCTGCAGGAAGTTCTCGGCATAGTGGGGCTGCTGAAAGTGCGGCACCTTCTTGCGCAGGCCGGACGTGCCGGGCTTTTGGTCGAGATAGGGCGTCGTCGCGACGGTGCGGATCATCGGGGGCTTTCCTCGGAGAGGCTCGAATATAGATCGGCATAGCGCCGGGCGCTGGCCGTCCAAGACACGTCGCCCGCCATGGCGGAGCGCTGCAGATCGCGCCAGAGCGACGGGTCGGCGTAAAGGCGGGTGAGGCGGGTGATGCCGTCGAGCAGCGCTTCGCGCGTGACGGGCGCGAAGATGACGCCGGTCGCAACGCCCGCCGCGAGCGCTGCGAAATTCGCGTCGATCACCGTGTCGGCGAGGCCGCCGACACGGCTGACCACCGGCAGGCAGCCATAGCGCAGGGCATAGAGCTGCGTCAGCCCGCAGGGCTCGAAGCGCGAGGGTACGAGCAGCGCATCGGCGCCGGCCTGGACACGGTGCGAGAGCAACTCGTCATAGCCGATGCGCACGCCGACACGGCCCGAGTGGCGCGCCGCGCCGCTGAGGAACGCGCCTTCCAGGAGGCGGTCGCCCGAGCCCACTACGACCAGCCGGCAACCGGCGGCCACGACGTCGTCCACCGCCTCGGCCAGAAGGTCGAGCCCCTTCTGCCAAGTCAGGCGGCTGACCACGGCGAGGATGGGCGTCTCGTCCTCGTCCAGCGCGAACTCGGTTTCCAGCGCACGCTTGTTGATGGCGCGGCGGAACAGCTCGTCGCGGGTGAAGGTCGCGGCGATGTTGGGATCGGCGGCGGGGTCCCAGACATCGATGTCGATGCCGTTGACGATGCCGGTCAGCCGGTCCGCCCGGCCGCGGAGAAGCCCGTCGAGCCCCATGCCGCCGGCCGGCTGGAGGATCTCGTCGGCATAGTTTGGGCTGACGGTGGTGATCCGGTCGGCCGCGCGAAGGCCGCCCTTGAGATAGCCGACCGAGCCGTAATACTCGACGCCGTCGATGCCCCAGGCGCTGTCC
The DNA here is from genome assembly GCF_001442755.1 of Aureimonas sp. AU20. Lineage (NCBI taxonomy): Bacteria > Pseudomonadati > Pseudomonadota > Alphaproteobacteria > Hyphomicrobiales > Aurantimonadaceae > Aureimonas > Aureimonas sp. AU20. The sequence goes on from NZ_CP006367.1 coordinate 1,464,082, forward strand.
GGCAGGCCGAGCTCGGAAAAGATCGTCTGCGGAAAGGCGCCCTGAAAGGCGAGATTGTGGATGGTGAGGACTGTGCGCGGGCGCTCCGCGCCCGCCGCCTCGAGATAGACCGGGGCGAGCGCGGCCTGCCAATCGTGGGCATGGACGATGTCGGGCCGATAGCCCGGCACGAGGCCGAGGCCGACCTCGGCCGCCGCTTTGCAGAGCGCGGCGAAGCGCGCCCAATTGTCGGGATGGTCGTAGCCGTTCGGCCCGACATAAGGGCCGCCCGGCCGATCGTAGAGATGCGGCGCGTCGAGCAGCAGGAGGTCGAGCCCGGCTTTTTCAGTGGCGAGAATGCGCGCCGGCCCGCCGAACAGATCGGCGAGATCGGCGACGCTCACAGCCTCGCCGATCTCGGCGAGGATGCTGGGATAGGCCGGCAGAAGCGTGCGCACTTCGATGCCCAGAGGCCCCAGCGCCAGCGGCAAGGCGCCCGTGACGTCCGCAAGCCCGCCGGTCTTCACCAGGGGGAAGACTTCCGATGCAACGGAAAGGACGGATGTCATCTGTAGTTGAGCCGTTCGATCATCGGCCTGGTGACGAGACAGACGCCGCTCGACGTGCGGCGGAAGCGCTGGGCGTCGAGTTCGGGGTCCTCGCCGATGACGAGCCCGTCCGGAATATGGACGCCGCGATCCACCACCGCCTTGGTGATGCGCACGCCGCGCCCGATGTGGCAACCCGGCAGGACCACGGCCTCGTCCAGCTTGGAATAGCTGTTCTGGCGAACGCCGGTGAACAGGAGCGAGCGGTGCAGCGTGCCACCCGAAATGATGCAGTCGCCCGACACGAGCGAGGAGATCGCCATGCCCCGGCGCCCCTCCTCGTCATGCACGAACTTCGCCGGCGGGGTGACGTCGGCATAGGTCCAGATCGGCCAGTCGCGGTCGTAGATGTCGAGCTGCGGCACCACGTCCGTCAGGTCGATATTGGCCTGCCAATAGGCGTCCACCGTTCCGACGTCGCGCCAGTAGGACCCGTATTCGGCGGCCGAGCGCACGACCGATGTGTTGAAGGAATGCGCCCAGGCCGTGCCGTGCTTGACGATATGAGGGATGATGTCCTTGCCGAAGTCGCGGCTCGACTTCGGATCGGCCGCGTCGCGCCGCAACTGGTCGGCGAGGAAGGCCGTGTTGAAGACGTAGATGCCCATGGACGCCAGCGCCGTGTCGGGCCGGCCGGGAATGGCCGGAGGATCGGCCGGCTTCTCGATGAAGTCGGTGATCTGGCCCTTTTCGTCGACATGCATGACGCCGAAACCGACCGCTTCCATGCGCGGGACTTCGAGACAGCCGACGGTCACGTCGGAGCCCGTGTCCACATGCTGCTGGAGCATGATCTCGTAGTCCATCTTGTAGATGTGGTCGCCCGCCAGGATGATGATGTATTTGGGGGCGTAGGCCTCGATGATGTCGATGTTCTGGTACACGGCGTCGGCCGTGCCGGCATACCATTGGTCTTCCGACACGCGCTGCGAGGCGGGGAGGACGTCGAAGCTCTCGTTGCGGCCCGGGCGCAGGAAGTTCCACCCCCGGTGGAGATGCCGGATCAGCGAGTGGGCCTTGTACTGGGTCGCGACGCCGATGCGGCGGATGCCCGAGTTCACCGCGTTCGACAAGGCGAAGTCGATGATGCGGGACTTGCCGCCGAAATAGACGGCGGGCTTGGCCCGGTCGTCCGTCAGTTCCATCAGACGCGAACCGCGACCGCCGGCCAAGACATAGGCCATTGTATCGCGCGCGATCGGTGCCACTCGCCGGCTGTCGGCCATCCCGTTCTCTCCCCCAAGGATCGCTGCGTGTCCGGCTCAGCCGGCGATCCTCCGCAGTTTTCTATATCGATCTTCCCGTATCAACATAGCGTGTGGCACCAGACCTTCCAGCAAGGGGAAAGCGGTGCCCACACGTTTTTTCGCCGCGATCCTGTCGCGGCGAAAAAGACGCGGGAAGGGGAGGGCGCTCAGGCCCCCTTCGGGCCGGCGCGCCAGATGTCGTGCGCGTACTCGTCGATCGATCGGTCGGAGGAGAACCAGGCCATCCGGGCCGTGTTGCGAACCGCGATCGCGTCCCACTTGGCGCGGTCCTTCCAGACCATGTCGAGCTGGCGCTGCGTGTCCCAATAGGCGCGGAAGTCGGCCGCGATCATCCACCAGTCGCGGTCGCGGATGGAGTTCATCAGGTTGGCGTAGCGGTTCGGATCGTCCTGGCTGAAGACGCCGGCCGAGATGGAATCGATCGCCGAGCGCAGCATGGGCTGCTTGTCGATGACACTCTGGCCGCGATGGTCCTCAGCGCGCATCCGGGCGACCTCGTCGGCCTTGAGGCCGAAGATGAAGATGTTGTCCTCGCCCAAGTGCTCCAGCATCTCGACATTGGCGCCGTCGAGCGTGCCGATGGTGAGAGCGCCGTTCAGCGCGAACTTCATGTTGCCCGTGCCGGAGGCTTCCAGGCCGGCGGTGGAAATCTGCTCCGACACGTCCGCCGCCGGCATGATGATCTCGGCCAAACTCACGTTGTAGTTCGGAATGAAGACGACCTTCAGAAGGCCGCGCACGGTCGGGTCGGAATTGATGACCCGCGCCACGTCGCCGGCCAGATGGATGATCTCCTTGGCCTGGACGTAGGAAGGCGCTGCCTTGCCGGCGAAGATCTTCACGCGTGGCGTCCAGTCGAGATGGGGCAGCGAGCGAATCTGCTCGTAGAGCGCCACCGTCTCCAGGATGTTGAGGAGCTGGCGCTTGTACTCGTGGATGCGCTTGACCTGGATGTCGAAGATCGCGTCGGGATCGAGATGGATCGCCAGACGCTCCTCCACGAGGCGGGCGAGGCGCGTCTTGTTGTGGCGCTTCACCGCCGCGAAACGCTCGCGGAAGCCGGCATCCTCGGAATGCGGATCGAGCTTGATGAGTTCGCCGATCTCGTCCTTGAAGCGCGGGCCGATCGTCTCCTCGATCAGCTTGGTCAGGCCCGGATTGGCCTCGAACAGCCAGCGGCGGGGCGTCACGCCGTTGGTCTTGTTCTCGATGCGCGTGGGATAGACCTTATGAAGGTCGCGGAACACCGTCTCCTTCATCAGTTCGGTGTGCAGCGCCGAAACGCCGTTCACCGCATGACTGCCGACGAAGGCCAACTGGCCCATGCGCACGCGCCGGCCGTTGTTCTCGTCGATCAGCGAGATCGCCGAGATGGTGGCGCCGTCGAGTTCCTTGCCGCTCGTCGCCTCGCGCAGGACCTCGGCGTTGATCTGGTAGATGATCTGCATCTGGCGGGGCAGCAGGCGCTCGAAGAGATGGATCGGCCAGGTTTCCAGCGCTTCGGGCAGAAGCGTGTGGTTGGTGTAGCTGAACGTGTCGCGCGTCACCTTCCAGGCCGCGTCCCACTCCATGCCGTGGACGTCTACGAGGAGGCGCATCAGCTCGGCCACCGAGACGGCCGGATGCGTGTCGTTGAGCTGGATCGCCACCTTGTCGGCAAGGTTGGTCAGGTCGTCATGCTGCGCGAGGTGGCGGCGGATGATGTCCTGCAGCGAAGCAGAGGAGAAGAAATACTCCTGGCGCAGGCGCAGTTCCTGGCCGGCCTGATGCGAGTCGGCGGGATAGAGAACGCGGGTGATCGCCTCCGCCTTGTTGGACTCCAAGAGCGCGCCGATATGATCGCCCGCGTTGAAGGCGTCGAGCAGGATCGGGTCGAGCGACTGCGCGCTCCACAGGCGCAGCGTGTTCACATGCTGGCCGCGCCAGCCGACGACTGGCGTGTCGTAGGCAACGGCGAGCACGCGCTCGGCCGGGCGCCAGACGAAGCGCGGCTTGCCGTTCTCATCGATCGAGGAGACCTTGCCGCCGAAGCCGATCTCGTAGGAGCTTTCGCGGCGCTCGAACTCCCAAGGATTGCCGTGCTTCAGCCAGGTCTCGGGCAGCTCGACCTGCGCGCCGTCCACCACTTCCTGGCGGAAGAAGCCGTGGACATAGCGGATGCCGTAGCCGAAACCGGGAACGCCCGTTGTCGCCATGGACTCCATGAAGCAGGCGGCGAGGCGGCCGAGGCCGCCGTTTCCGAGGGCTGCGTCCGGCTCCAGAAGCTCCACGAGGTCGAGATCGACGTCGTAGCGCGCGAGCGCCTCGCGCACCGGCTCGGTGAGGTTCAGGTTGCTGATCGCGTCGCGCAGGAGGCGGCCGATCAGAAACTCCATCGAAAGATAGCAGACGCGCTTGTCCTGCCGCTCATAGGTGCGGATCGTGGAATCGAACCAATTGTCGATGATGCGATCGCGCACGACGAGCGTCGTGGCCTCCAGCCAGTCGTGCAGGCGCGCGGCCTTCACGGTCTTGCCGATGGAATAGGTCAGCTTCTCGACGATCTCGGTGGCGATCGTGTCGGCGTCGTTGAGGCGCGGTTCGGGCTTCTCGGCGGCCGGGGAGCGCGCGAGGGGGCTGGCAGGCGTCATCGTGTTCAGCTCCTGAGTGCGGCGATCGCGGCCACGAGGCCGGCGGTCGAAGAATCGCGCGATTGGGCGGATTGGGTTCCTTGGATGACCGGCAGGAGGCCGGTGGCCAGCTCCTTGCCGAGTTCGACGCCCCATTGATCGAAGGCGTTGATGCCGAAAAGCTGCGCCTCGACAAAGACACGGTGCTCGTAGAGCGCCACGAGGCGACCGAAGGCGAAGGGCGTCAGCTTGTCGTAGAGGATGGTGATCGAAGGCCGGTCGCCGGAAAACTCACGGTGCGGAGCGATCTGCTCGGCTTCCTCGGGCGAGCGCCCGGCCTTGAGCAGCTGCTCGCGCGCTTCCTCCAGCGTGCGGCCCTTCATCAGCGCTTCCGACTGGGCGAGGCAGTTGGCCAGCAGCAGGTCCTGGTGGACACGCATGGCCGGATCGCTCTCGTGCGGGTTGGCGCCGACGATGAACTCCACCGGCACGATGTCCGTGCCCTGGTGCAGGAGCTGAAAGAAGGCGTGCTGGCCGTTGGTGCCTGGTTCGCCCCAGACCACGGGGCCGGTCGCGGTGGGCGTGCGCAGCCCATCGAGGCCGACATGCTTGCCGTTGGACTCCATATCGAGCTGCTGGAGATAGGCGGGCAGGCGCGCGAGGCGCTGGTCGTAAGGGATGATGGCGCGCGAGGGATGGTTCTGCGCCACGCGGTGCCACCAGCCGGCAAGGCCTAGCAGGATCGGCAGGTTTTCGCCCGCCGGAGCCGACTTGAAATGCTGGTCGAGATCTCGCGCGCCGTCGAGGAACTGGCGGAAGTGATCCGGGCCGATCGCGATCATCAGCGGCAGGCCGATCGCCGACCAGACGGAATAGCGTCCGCCCACCCAGTCCCAGAAGCCGAAGGTGCGGTCCGCGCCGATGCCGAAGGCTGAGACCTTGTCGAGCGCGGTGGAGACGGCGCAGAAATGCGCGCCCACTGCCGCTTCGCCCAGCGCGCCGGCGATGAAGCGGCGCGCGGTCTGCGCGTTGGTCATGGTCTCGATCGTGGTGAAGGTCTTGGACGCCACGATGAAGAGCGTGGTCTCGGGATCGACCAGCGCCAGCGTGTCGGCCATATGCGCGCCGTCGATGTTCGAGACGAAATGCGTGCGCGGGCCGTTATGGTAGGGAGACAGGGCGATCGCGGCCATGACGGGGCCGAGATCCGAGCCGCCGATGCCGATATTGACGATGTCGGTGATCGGCTTGCCCGTGGCGCCCGCGATCGAGCCGTCGCGAATGCCGGAGGCAAAGCGCGCCATGGCCTGGAGAACCTCCTCCACGGCGGCGCCGACGCTTTCGCCGTCGGCCTTGAACCCGTCCTCTTCATGGGCGCGCAGCGCGACATGCAGCACGGAGCGGTTCTCGGTCGTGTTGATGCGCGCGCCGGCATACATGGCGTCGCGCCTAGCCTCGACGCCGACAACGCCGGCATAGGCGATCAGCGCGGAGAGATCGTCCGGCGAAAGCGCGCATTTCGACAGGTCGAGCAGCAGATCGTCGTGGCGGAAGGAGAGGTGGGCGAAGCGCTGGGCATCGCCCGCGAAGAGCGCCCGAATGCCGGTTTTCAGCGCTTGCGAGCCGCGCTCCTTGAGCTGGTTGAGGGTGATGTCGGCAAGGGGCTGTTCGTTCACGCTGATCGATCCGTCGCTGTGCCGGGCTCGTGAGGCGAGTCCGGCGGGTCTGAAGGTCTGTCGGGAGATAGACCAAACGGACGGGAAGCAAACCGGCCCGCTCCATCCGGGTCAAGTCCCAGGGCATCCATGCGTTCGATGCATGTCTAGCACGGCGAGTCTTTCGAATTTACATCAAAGTCCGCGAACGCAGGGGCGACGGCTGGCAAATCGCTTTTCCGTGAGGCGGAGACAGGCGGGGCCATGCGGTCGGGCCCACCCATAAAAAAGCCGCCCGGAGGGGCGGCTCGGCTTTCGCGATGGCGGCGAATGCGATGGACAGAATGAGGGGGTCAGGTCCCGAGGCCCGCCAGACGTTCGATCGCGCTGTCGAGCTCATGGTCCATCGTGTGGATGCCGTCGGCGCGATTGTGCTCGGCGACGCGGCGCTTCCACTCCTCCAGGATCGAGCGCTTTTCGCCGCCATGCAGCCCGGCGTCTTCCACCACGGCCATGGGCGAGGCGTAGCTCTTGCCGTCGTCGCGATCGAACTTGCCGTATTTCAGGGACTCGGTGCTCATGTCTTACGCTCCTTCAGCGAGCGGGCGGCCGGCTTCATCGGCCGGCCGTCCCTCTTATCCCCGTCAAACGCATGGAGCCGCAAATTGTTGCGGGCGCGGAAGCAGGCCAGTGGGCCTCAATATTCCTTCTCGTAGAAGATGCCGACCTCGCCGCCGCCGCCCGCAGTCACCGCGCCGCGCGCCTTGATGTCGGCCCCGAGATCGAGGTCGATCGAGACGCGGCCCGTGGAATCCACGCCGACATAGGTGTTCTCGTTGAGGTAGCGCCCGACGCCGACGGCCGCCTGACCGTCCGCCGTGGTGCGCACGTCGATGTCGTCCACGCCCAGCTGCGAGCGCAGATTGTCGAGAAGCCCGGTGGACCCGCCGACGCCGGCGAGCTGCGCTGCGGCGCTGGCGAGCTGGGCGATCTGGACGGGCGACAGGTCCGAGGTGCCCTGGCCGAAGATCAGCCGCGCCAGAACCTCGTCCTGCGGCAGGGCAGGGGAGGAGGAGAAGGCGAAGCTCGGGCTCGCGGCGGGGCCGGTGATCGCGACATAGACCGTCACCTCGCCCGTGTCCGAGGAGGCCAGGAGATCCAGCGTCGGCACCAGATTGCCGTCGAAGGTCAACGTCGCGCGCTCGAAGTTCAGGCGCCGCGACAGAAGCTGGAAGCGGCCGCGCCGCAGCTCGAAGGCGCCTGCGATGCCGAGATTCGACACCGGGCCGGTGATACGGATCGTGCCGCCGAGCTCGAGATCCAGCCCCCGGCCGCGCACGAAGACGCGGTTCGGCGCGTTCAGCGTGACGTTGAGGCTGATGCCGGCTGAGCTCGTGGTGCCGCCCGAACCCGACTTGGGGTCGATCTCGCGCAGCTGCTGCAGGACGCGCGGCGGCGTGTTGCGCCGTTTGAGGTCGATACGCGCGACCGAGGTCGGAAGATTGTCGGGAACGAGGATCGCGATCTCGGACGCGTCGATCGTGCCGGCGAGAACCGCCGCGCCCGTCAGCGGTCCTTGCAGCGTCAGCCCGGCATTGAGGCGAACGGTGACGAGTTCGCCGTCGCTGTAGCGCCCGTCCTGCACGCGGATGGCGAGGTCGGCCGGAAAGCCGGCGCCAAGGCCGATCGTGCCCGAGACCGACACCGTGCCACCGCCGCCGAGCTGCGCGGTGACGCCCTGCAGCGTCGCCGTCTGGCCGTTCAGCGCGACCGTGGCGTTGATGGCGTTCACCGCCAGATTGGCGCCGGTGTCGACGAAGCTCGCCCCGGCGGTGGAGACCGTGCCGACCACGTTCGGGTTGGCGGCGGTTCCGGTCACCGTGGCGTTGATGCGCGCCGTTCCCTGAACCGAGCGGCCGTTCTCCGCCAGGATGCGGTTGGCGAGCGAGAGCGGCGCCGTGCCGTCGAGGCGAAGGTCGAAGCTCGGCGTGCCCGCGACATTGACCGAGCCGTTGGCGGCGAACTGAAGGCCCGAGCCCGACAGGGTCGAGTCCAGCGTCACGCGATTGTCGGCGAACTGGCCGTTGGCGGCGATGGCGAGCGGGCCGACGCCCGCGTCCCGCGTCGGTTGCACGGAGAAGCCGGCCAGCGACAGGTCGTATTGAACCTGGGGCGCGGCGATCGTGCCGCCCGCGCGCACCCGGCCGTTGAGCGTGCCTTGGGGGCCGAGATCGGGCGCGGCGGCGGCCGCGATCGAGGCGGGGATATTGACGAGTTGAACGTCGAGATCGAGCCGTTCGCCCACCGTACCCGTCGCCTCCAGGCGGCCGGAGCCGAGCGTGACGCGAGCGGCGCGAAGGCTCGCGCTGCCATTGGCGAAGGTTCCGGCGGCGACCGCGTCGATCGGCGGCGCGCCGGCCTGGCGCGTCTGCGCCACGGAGACGCCATCGGCGCGCAGGTCGAACTCGGCATTGGGGGTGGAGAGCGAGCCGGTGGCCCGGGCGGTGCCCGAGAGCGTGCCGCGCGCGTCGAGGTCTGGCCTTGCGGCATTGGCGAGCGCCACGGGCAGCCGGTCGAGCGTCAGCGACAGGTCGAGGGCGCGGCCCACCGTGCCGGAGAGGTCGAGCGAGCCCTCGCCCACATCGATCCGCCCGCGCTCGAAGCGTGCCGTGCCGTCGGCATAGGTGCCGGCGACGTCCAGCGCCAGCGGGCGCACGCCGGACTGGCGCAGCGGCGCGGCGGTGAGATCGCGGCCGGTAAGCTGGAAGCGCGCGTCGGGATTGCTGATCGAGCCGGTGGCGGTGGCCGTGCCGTTGAGCGTGCCGGAAGCGCCGAGGCCGGGGCGCACGCCGTTGGCGAGCGCGGCCGGGAAATCAACGAGCTGAAGCTGGAGATCGAGGGCACGGCCGACGCTGCCCGTCGCTTCCAGGCGGCCCGAGCCGACATCGACCCGCGCCGTCTCGATCCGAACGGTGGCGGCGCGATAGGTGCCGGACACGTCCAGCGACAGGGGCTGCACGCCGGCGCGGCGCACCTCGGCGGCCGTGATGCCCGCGCCCGCCACGTCGAAGGTGACGGCCGGGTTCTGGAGCGAGCCGGTGGCCCGGGCCGTGCCGTTCAACAGGCCTCCGGCGTCGAGGCCGGAAACGAAGCCGTTGGCGAGCGCGACCGGAATGTCCACGAGGCGCAGGTCGAGATCGAGCGACTGACCCACCGTGCCCGTTGCGGTGACGGAGCCTTGGCCGAGCGTGACGCGCGCGGTGCGCAGCGTCGCGGTTCCGTCGCGATATTGGCCCTCGAGGGCGGCGTCGACCGCGTCGATCTTGGCCGCGCGGGTCTGGCTGGTGCGAACGCCGGCCGCGCGCAGGTCGAAGTCGAGATCGGGCGCGTTCGCGAGACCGCCGACCTTCAGCGTGCCGTCCAGCGTGCCCGAGGCGTCGAGCCCGGCGACGAAGGGATTGGCCAGCGCCAGCGGCAGGCGTTCCAGGGCGAGGTCGAGATCGAGCCTGTCCGCCAGCGAGCCGGAGGCGGTGAGCGAGCCGGAGCCGACATCGAAGCGCAGCGTGCCGAGCGTGGTGCGAACCGAGCCGAGCGTCACCGTCGCGGGCTCGCGGAGCGCCAGCCGCGCGTTCGGAATGTCGGCGGTGAGGGTGCGAAGCTGCACCACCGTGCCGGCGTCGGTGAACGCGACGTCGCCGCTGAAACGGGTCGGTACGCCGTTGAGGGATGTTCTGGCGTTGATGGCGGTCGCGTCGTTGACGGTCTCCAGCGTCGCGTCGAGGTTCTCGATGCGCTGGCCGCCGGCCTGCAGCGTCGCGGCGCGGATCGTCCCCGCCGCCAGCGGTGCCTGGAGGAAATTCTGAATGCGCAGGTCGATCCGGGCGTTGGCGAGCCTGTTCGAGCCCAGCGTGACGCCGCCGGAGGTCAGGTCCACGTCGGCGACCGGCGTGCCGCCATTGCCGAGCGCGAAGGCGAGGCGGCCGCGCAGGTCGCCCGAGCCGGTCTGGCCGGCCAGCGCCAGAAGGGTGGAGGCGTCGGGCACGTCGACCGCGAGATCGCCCGAGGGGCGGTTCTGGCCGTCCAGCGACAGCGTGCCGGACAGGTTGTTGCGGCCTTGGCGAAGGAGAAGATTGCGGAGCGAGCGCACCGAGCCTTCGGTGGCGAGGTCCGCCGTCAGTGCCAGCGGCGCGTCGTTGTAGGTGCCGTTGACGGCGATCGTGCCGCTCGGCGCATCGGGCGCGAACGTGCCGTCGATCCGCGCGTCGAGCGCTTGGAGCCGCCGCCCGGCGACCTCCAGATTCTCGGCGTTCGCCGTCAGCTTCACCTCCGGCGCGCTCAAGGTCCCGGCGGCATTGAGCGTGAAATTGGCCTTGCCCTTCAGCGCCTGGTCGGCGACCCCAGCCTGATCGAGGCGGCCGGTAATGGCGGCGGCAAGGGTCTCGCCCGTCAGGCTGGCCGAGCCGGCGATCTCCAGTGCGTCGCCATCCACAACGAGGTCGCTGACGCCGAGACTTCCGTCGGCGGCGCGGCGCGCCTGGCCGTTGATCGCCACGCGCTGGCCGACATAGGGCACGGCTTCGCGCGAAAGCGCCGCCGTTTCGAAGCTGGAGCGGATGTCGAGAAGGAAGGTCGAAAAGTTCAGCGCGGCCTGACCGCTCAACGCGAGATCGGCCGCGCCGGTGGTGAGCGTGGCGCGGTTGAAGCTGAGGCCGTCGCTGGTGAGCGCGCCGTCGGCGTCGAGCGCGATTGGCCCTTCCAGAACCCGCGAGGCGACCAGGGCGACCTGTGAATTCTGAGTGTTCGAGACGGTGGCGTTGCGCGCGTCGACCTTGAGCAGAAGGGGGCCGACGAGATTGTTGAGGTCGAAGGCGGAGGAGCGCACCGTCGCGCTGACCTCGTTCAGGACATAGGTCTCGAAGCCGGCGGTGCGGGCCTTGGCGGCGAGATCGATCCCAGCGGCGGAGAAGGCGCCGGTGAGCTTGGCGTCGAGCGAGGCGATTTCCAGCGCGGTGCGCGCGCCTTGCGAGCCGAAGGCAAGCGGGATCGGATCGCCCGATCCCGTGCGCAGCGCGAGCGTCAGATCGTTGGCGGAGCCGCTGCGGTCGAGCGTGCCCTGGGCGGTGAGGTTGAGCGGGCCGGACTGGAGGCGCCCAGCGTCGATCACGATCGCGCCGTCGTTGCGCAGGAGGACATTGGCGTTGAGCGCAAGGTCCTTGCCAACCGAGCCGAGATAGGCCTCCGGCACGAAAGGCTGCGTCAGGGCGGTGAGCGTCGCCGAGACGCGCCGTCCGTCCGCGCCGGTCTGCGTCGTCGCCTGCAGCGTTGCGGCGCGCTCGGTGCCGAGGTCCACCGTGCCGTTGGCGGCGAAATTGTCGAAGGGACCGGAGCCCTGGATGCTGAGCGCGACGGGCGGGGCCCCCGGCAGTTTCAGGAGCCCGGCGACGAGGCCGCCCGCCGGCTCGCTGGCTGTCACGTTCAGTTCCAGCCGGTTGGCCCCCGGCTGGAAGCCGATCTTCAGCGCGATGTCGCCGCCCTGGTCGAGGCGACGGATCGCGGCCTGCAGGTCGAGCTGCGCCGGGTCGGCGGCGAGCGTCAGCCCGGCTTCCGCCGAAAGGCGCGCGGGAACGCCGGCCACGGCCTCGCCCAGCACGAATTCGTTGATCGCGATGCGGCCGATATTGGCGGTAATGCTCGGCAGCGAGAAGCCGCCCGAGGAAGCTTCGGTCGTCTGCGTCGACGCGCGGGGCAGGCGGTCGAGCCGGATCGAGCCGGCTGAAAGGTTCTGGATCTCGACATTCTTGCGCACCAGCGCCAACGGCGACCAGTCCAGCGCGAGGTCGCGCGCGGTCAGCCAGACGCCGTCGCGGTCCGACACCGTGACCTCCTCGATCCGCACATTGCCGCTCAGCGCGCCCGAGAGGCCCTGGATCTTCACCTGCCTGTCCTCGGTGGACAGGAGGTTTTCCAGCTGGCCGGCGAGGAACTGCGCCTTTGCGGGCTGCGTCGCGGCGAGCGAGGCGAAGACGCAGGCGAGCAGCACGAAGGCCCCGCGCAGGCGGGCCAGACGGCTGAGAAGGAGGCGGTCGAGAAGGAGGTGCATCGTCATCATCAGAAGGCCTGTCCGATGCCGGCATAAATCTGGAAGTCGCTGTCGCGCGGGCCGGGGTCGAGCGGCACACCGACATCGACGCGGATCGGGCCGAAGCTCGTCATGTAGCGCGCGCCGACGCCCGCGCCGATCTTCAGCTTGCTGAAGTCGGGGGCGAAATCGTCGCCCACCGCGCCCGCGTCCACGAAGGGCACGACCTGGATATTGTCCGTCACCTTGAAGCGCAGCTCGGCCGAAGCCTCGAACACCGACAGGCCGCCGATCGGCGTGTCGACGAAGCGCGCATTGGTGCCGGGTAGCGCGAAGCCGGGGTAGTAGGGTCCGATGGACTGGAACACGTAACCGCGCACCGAGCCGCCGCCGCCGGCGTAGAAGCGCCGGTCGTTCGGCACGTCTTCGAGATCGGCGCCCGCCACGATGCCGTAGCCGACGCGCCCGGCCAGCACGAAGCGGCTTTCCTGATCGAAGGAGAGATAGGCCGAGGCGTCGGCCCGCGCCTTCACGAAGGGCACGGAGTTCTCGAACTCGTAAGTCGGCTCGGCCGAGAGCGACGCGAGGAAGCCCTTGGTCGGGTTCAACTTGTTGTCGCGCGTGTCGAACGTGTAGGTCACCGGCACGGAGGCCAGGAGGAACTCCTCGTCGGAAACGAGATAGTCGGTGATGGTCTCGTACTCCGCCTTCACGGCGACAGTCAGCCGCTGCCGGTCGTCGATCGAATACTCCACCCCGTTGGATACGGCGATGGAGCTGCGGTCGTAGGCCAGGGGCTGCTCGGTCAGCGCGGTGATCGAGCCGACATAGACGGAGTCGGGGCCGAGCACGCCCGGCTTCTTGAAGGTCGCGCCCAGCTTGTAGTCGAAGCCGTCGAGCTCACGGCCGGTGGTGCTGATCGTGTCGGCGCCGATGCGCGAGACCGCGCCTTCGAGGCGCAGGCTCTCGGCCCGGCCGAACAGGTTGCGATGCTCCCAATAGGCGTTCACGCCGCCGCCTTCGGTGTTGGAGAAGGTGGCGCCCGCGCCGAAGACGCGCAGCTTCCGCTCGGCCACCGTCACCTGCACGGGCAGCGTGCCGTCGTCCACCTGCGCGTCGCCGGCCTTGACCGAGACCGTGGAGAATACGCCGAGATCGACGAGGCGCTTGCGCGCCTTTTCCAGCGTCGCGGTGGAGAAGGTCGAGCCCGGTTCGATGCCCGCCATGAAGGCGACGAAGCCCGGCTCCATGCGCTGCGTTCCGGTGACGTAGGTCTGGCCGAAGGGCACGGGAGGGCCGGGCGAAACGGTGAGGTCGATGTCGATCCGCTTGGTCGCGCTGTCGGCCACGATGTTGCGCGCCGTCACGGCGACGAAGGGCCGGCCCTCGTTGCGCAAGTCTGTTAGAAGCCGCGCCTCGGAGGCGAGGATGCGGGTCGAATCGGCCGATGCGCCGGGGGCGAGGTCGTAGGGCACGGCGTCCACGGGAACGCCGTTGGCGGTGATGCGCACGGTGCCCAGCGTGAAGAGAGGGCCGGGCTCGACGGTGATCTCCACCGGCACGGGGCGCGAGGTGTCGAACGTGGCGTCGGGCGCAAGGTCGGCGATATCGCGCCCCTCGATGCGGATCGTGACGAGGCCGTCGTAGCGGGAATTCTCATAGAGCGTGGCGACGAGGCGGCGCCGGTCGTTGCGCGCCTTGGCCAGCAGCCCGAGCGAGCCCGACACGGCCTCCTTCTCGTCAGCCACCAGCGAGGAAGCCTTGGTGAGCGTCTTCTCCAGCCCGTCCACGTCCTGCGTCACGTTGAGCGTCGCGGTGTAGCGCACGGGATCGGGGAGGTCGCTCGGCGTCTCCTCGCGGCTGCCGAAAAGGTTGAACGGGTCGAGAAACTTCGGCAGCGCGTCGGCCGGGGCCGGCGCGCTCACGAGCCCGAGGCCAAAGGCCATGGCGGGCAGGCCGTAGGCCGTCCCGGCCCAACGCTTCAATCCTGACATCAACGCGAAACGCTCTCTTTGCCGGACGTCATCGGGGCGGGGACAAGAGGACCGGCGCGCCGTGGCGCTTCCCGGATGATCTCCGCTGCGATGGCCGCCCCAGCCGTCGCTCCCCCGTGCTTCCTCTCAAAATGCCGGTCCGGACTGAAATAACAACCGCGCGACGACGGCCTACGCCGATTCCCCGAACCTTTTGTGGGACTTGCGCCACACATTGTTAACGCCGCCGCGCCCGGCTCCTTAACGGCCGGCGCGGAAGTGGGTCCTATCGCCGCAGGGGCATCTCGCCGGCGTCTGGAACGGTTCCAGAAATCGCTTGCCGAGGGCCGCCAGCCGGGGCAGTCTCCGCTCAGCCGAACGGCCGAGAACGGCGCGGGGGACAGGGCACTGTCTCGAACGCGCGCCGGCCGCAGAGCGTCCGCTCGGGCGCGCCCCGGCACGTGTTCTCGGGAGGAACGGATGACCGAAATTTCTGTGGTGGTGAACGGCCGCAAGATGCAGGGCCAGGCGGAGGATCGCGTTCTCCTCGTCCAGTTCCTGCGCGATACGCTCGGGCTCACCGGCACCCATGTCGGCTGCGACACGTCGCAATGCGGCGCCTGCATCGTGCATGTCGACGGGCGCGCGGTGAAATCCTGCACCATGCTGGCCGTGCAGGCCGAGGGCTGCGAGATCACCACGATCGAGGGCATCGCCAAGGGGCAGGAGCTGCATCCCGTCCAGGCCGCGTTTCGCGAGCATCACGGGCTTCAGTGCGGCTACTGCACGCCGGGCATGATCATGACCGCCGTGGACATGATCCGTCGCCATGACGGCGTTCTCGACGAGAAGACCGTGCGCGACGAGCTGGACGGCAATATCTGCCGCTGCACCGGCTACCACAACATCGTGAAGGCGGTTCTGGCCGCCGCCGAGACCATGCGCGCCGCGCCCACTGAGCAGCGCATCGCCGCCGAATAGGCCGCCCGGCCCCTTTCGGGCCGCCGCCGCACCAGCAGCATTCATCACGGGGCGCCCCGATGCGCCGGCCTCGCGCGCATCCCGCCGGCCCCCGATTGGCATTTCGGGAGGATGAGACATGGGTATCGAAGGGTTCGGCGCGCGGGTGCTGCGCAAGGAAGACCGCCGCTTCATCACGGGCCGAGGGCGCTACACCGACGACATGGTGGTGCCCGGCATGAAGTTCGCCGCCTTCGTGCGCTCGCCGCACGCCCATGCGCGGATCAAGGGCATCGATGCCGAGGCCGTGCGCGACATGCCCGGCGTCATCGACATCCTGACCGGCGATCAGCTGAAGGCCGACGGGATCGGCAATCTCATTTGCGGCTGGGCCGTCTCGTCCAAGGACGGCTCGCCCATGAAGATGGGCGAATGGCCGGCGCTGGCGGTGGGCACGGTGCGCCATGTGGGCCAGGCCGTGGCCGTGGTGGTGGCCGACACCAAGCTCCAGGCGCGCGACGCGGCGGAAGCCGTGGCGGTGGACTACGAGGTACTCGACGCCGTCGTGGAAGGGCCGTCGGCGCTGGCGGACGGCGCGCCGCAGATCCACCCGGAAGCCCCGAACAATCTCTGCTTCGACTGGGAGCTCGGCGACCAGAGCGCCACGGAGGCCGCCTTCGCCCGCGCCGCTCACGTGACGCGGCTCGACATCGTGAACAACCGTCTGGTGCCCAACGCCATGGAGCCGCGCGCCGCGCTCGGCGTCTACGATCCGGCGGACGATCATTACACGGTCTGGACCACCTCGCAGAACCCGCATGTCGCGCGTCTGGTGATGAGCGCCTTCTACAATGTGGCGCCTGAGCACAAGCTGCGTGTCATCGCGCCCGATGTCGGCGGCGGCTTCGGCTCCAAGATCTACATCTATCCCGAAGAGATCGTCTGCCTCTGGGCCTCCAAGCGCACCGGCGTTCCCGTGAAATGGACCTCGGACCGATCGGAAGCCTTCCTCACCGACGCGCATGGGCGCGACCATCACACGCATGTGGAAATGGCGATCGACGCCGACCATAAGGTGATCGGCCTCCGGGTCGAGACGGTCGCCAATCTCGGCGCCTACATGTCGCTGTTTTCCTCGGCGACTCCGACCTATCTCTACGCCACGCTCCTGTCGGGCCAGTACGACATCCCCGCAATCTACGCCAATGTGAAGGCGGTCTACACCAACACCGTGCCGGTGGACGCCTATCGCGGCGCCGGCCGGCCCGAGGCGACCTACGTGATCGAGCGGACGATGGAGACGGCGGCGCGAGAGCTCGGCCTTTCGCCCGACGAATTCCGCCGCCGGAACTTCATCCAGTCCTTCCCCCATCAGACGCCCGTCATCATGAACTACGACACGGGCGACTTCCCCGCCACGCTCGATGCCGCGCAGAAGGCAGCCGATGTCGCCGGCTTCGAAGCGCGCCGGGCCGAGGCGAAGACGCGCGGCAAGCTGCGGGGCCTGGGCTACAGCTGCTATATCGAGGCCTGCGGCATTGCGCCGTCCAAGGCGGTCGGCTCGCTCGGCGCGGGTGTCGGCTTGTGGGAATCGGCCGAGGTGCGGGTCAATCCGGTCGGCACGATCGAGATCCTGACCGGCTCGCACAGCCACGGCCAGGGCCACGAGACGACCTTCGCCCAGCTCGTGTCCGAGCGCTTCGGCCTGCCGCTCGACAATGTGCAGGTGATCCACGGCGACACGGACAAGGTGCAGTTCGGCATGGGCACTTACGGCTCGCGCTCGGGCGCCGTCGGCATGTCGGCCATCTCCAAAGCCTTGGACAAGGTGGAGCTGAAGGCCAAGAAGATCGCCGCCCATCTCCTGGAAGCCTCCGACGACGACATCGTCATCGAGAATGGCGAGGTGAAGGTGGCGGGCACCGACCGCAAGCTGGCCTGGCATGAGGTCGCGCTCGGCGCCTATACCGGTCACAACCTGCCGGACGGGATGGAGCCGGGACTGAAGGAGGGCGCCTTCTACGACCCGCAGAACTTCACCTTCCCGGCCGGCTGCTACATCTGCGAGGTCGAGGTGGATGCCGAGACCGGCAAGACCGAGATCGTGCAGTTTGTCGCCGCCGACGATTTCGGCCGCATCGTCAATCCGATGATCGTCGAGGGGCAGGTGCATGGTGGCCTCGCGCAGGGCATCGGCCAGGCGCTGCTGGAAGGCGTGCACTACGACGAGTCGGGCCAGCTGGTGACGGCGAGTTACAACGACTACGCCATGCCCCGCGCCTGGGACCTGCCGATGTTCGAGGTGTTGACCACCGAGACGCCCTGCACCACCAATCCGCTCGGCATCAAGGGCTGCGGCGAGGCGGGGGCGATCGGCTCGCCGCCGGCCGTCATCAACGCCATCACGGACGCGATCGGCACCAACGAGCTGTCGATGCCCGCGACGCCCGAAAAGGTCTGGCGCGCGCTGCGCTCAGTCGGCGCGGCGCTCTGAAGGGGGAGGGAAGAGCCATGTACGAGACCCAATACAGTCGCGCGAACTCCCTGGCCGAGGCCGCCCAGCTTCTTGCCCAGGGCGGCGAGGAAGCCAAGTATCTCGGCGGCGGCATGACGCTGATCCCGACCATGAAGGCGCGGCTCGCCGCCCCATCCGCGCTGATCGACCTTCGCCACGTGCCGGAGATGAAGGGCATCACGGTGGAGGGCCGCCATGTGCGGATCGGCGGCGGCGTCACGCATTTCGAGGTGGCGACCTCGCGCGCAATCGAGGCGGTGGCGCCGGGCTTCACCGAGCTCGCCAATTTGATCGGCGATCCCGCCGTGCGCCACATGGGCACGATCGGCGGCGTCGTCGCCAATTTCGATCCGGCGGCGGATTATCCCGCTGCACTTCTAGCGCTGGGCGGCACGATCGAGACAGACCGGGGCGAATATGGCGCGGACGAGTTCTTTCTCGGCCTGTTCGAAACGGCGCTGAGCGAGGGCGAGATCGTCAAGGCCGTCCGCTTCGAGGCGCCGGACGCTTCGGCCTACGAGAAGTTCCGCAACCCCGCCTCGCGCTATGCCATGTGCGGGGTCTACGTGTCCCGGCGCGGCGGCGATGTGCGCGTCGCCGTCACCGGCGCGGGCGCCAACGGCGCCTTCCGCTGGAAGGCGGCGGAAGCGGCCCTCTCGGCCCGCTTCGAGCCGGAGGCGGTGGAAGGGCTCACCGTGCCGGAAGGCGACATGATCGGCGATCTTCACGGCTCGTCCGAATACCGCGCTGCGCTGGTTCCGGTCGTCACCAAGCGGGCGGTGCGCAAGGCGCGCTGACGCATCCGGTCAACGAAAAAAGCGCCCGGTTTTGGCCGGGCGCTTTTTTGTTCGGGATGGCGTCTACCAGATATTGCAGCGGTGCCGGTATCCGTCGTTGCCGATATAGGTGTCGGTGCGCGCATCGTAGGAGCGATACCGGTCGAAACACGCGTCCACGTGGGCTTGGCGCGAGCCGTCGCGATAGTCCCGCGTGTTGGTGCCATAGTCGTCGTAGTAGCGCGCCTGTCTCGGCCCACGATACACCGGGCGGGCCGGAACCGTGTCCTCGTAGCTCGGCGGGGCGACGCCATAGGCGGGGTAGGATGGGCGCTGCGGCGGGTAATAGGTCGGGGGAGCCTGCTGGGGCTGCGACAGGGCCGAGCCCAGAAGCGCGCCGGCGGCGAGCCCCAGCGCACCGCCCAGAAGCGCGTCGCCGGCATTGATCCGGTTGTGGTGCCGGCGCTGCGGGGGATAGTAGCCCGGAGGCGGCGGAGGCGGGGCGGGCTGGCCGATATAGCCCGGCCCGTTGTCCCAGGCCTGGGCCTCAGCAGTGCCAAGGCTCGTCGCCAGCGTGCAGGCGGTGAGGACGGCAAGAAGAATACGCATGGTTGCGAACTCCAGAGCGACGGATGCGCCGCCCTTCGGGCTCCCGGACCATCCGAGGTCTCGAAGCGGCTTTGTTGCGTTCATCATTAGCGGCGCCATCCTGAACGACGGCTGAATGTCATTCCGGCAATTGATGCGGTCGCGGCAAAAGAAAAGGGGCCGGCTGCGCGCCGATCCCCATCATGCATGAGCCTTAAGCCGATCAGAGGCGGCAGATGCGGCGCTCGCCCGCGCTGTTGGCGACATAGGTGTTGGTACGCGGATCGTAGGTGCGGTAGCGCGCGGCGCAGCGGGCGACCTGATCGCGGCTCACCGCCGCGCCGCCCTGGGCATTGCCGGCCGCCGCCGCGCCGAGCGCCGCGCCGGCCGCGAGGCCGAAAATCGTCGCCGCTGTGGAATCGCGGCGGTCGCGGTAGTTGTCGCGATACCAGCGATTGTAGCGGCGGTCGTCCCAACGCCGGGCATCGCGCCGGAATTCGCGGCAGTCGCGCGCGCCTGGGTTGCGGGCGCAGAAGCGCTCCACGAACCGCTGCCGCTCCCGGAAGCTCTGCGCCTCGGCGGGCGCGCTGAAGGTGACGCTGCCGGTTCCCAAAACCACGAGGGCCATAAAGACCTGACTGAAACGACGCATGACAAATTGCTCCCTTTGAAATGAACCGGCCCGTCGGGCAAAGCGCCCTTGAGGGATGACGGACATCCGAATGCGAGGCCAACGCGCCTCGCTTCCGTCCCGTTCCGACCGGTGATGGAGAAAGCAAGTTAGGCTTATTGATATGAACGCGGCCTGAACGGGCTGCGACGTCCCGCCACGGCAGGGACCGGTGGAAAAGCCCCAAACGCCATGGCCGGAACGAAGAGTGAACGCTATCTCTGGCCCATGGCCAAGATGACATTGATGGACAAGCTCGCGATCCTCAGCGACGCGGCGAAATACGATGCATCCTGCGCCTCGAGCGGCACGACGCGTCGCGACTCGATGAGGAGCGGTGGAATCGGCTCCACGGAAGGCTCGGGCATCTGCCACGCCTATGCGCCGGACGGGCGATGCATCTCGCTGCTCAAGATCCTGATGACGAACTTCTGCATCTACGACTGCGTCTACTGCGTGAACCGCTCCTCCTCGAACGTCGCCCGGGCGCGCTTCACGGTGGAGGAGGTGGTGAAGCTCACCATGGCCTTCTACAAGCGCAATTATATCGAGGGCCTGTTCCTCTCCTCGGGCATCATCCGAAGCTCCGACCATACGATGGAGGAGATGGTCCGCATCGCCCGCAAGCTGCGGATGGAGGAGAACTTCTCCGGCTACATCCATCTCAAGACCATTCCCGACGCGGCGCCCCGGCTGATCGAGGAGGCCGGCCTCTTCGCCGACCGCCTGTCGATCAATATCGAGCTGCCGACCGACGTCGCCCTGGAGAGCCTGGCGCCCGAGAAGAAGCCGCGCGACATCCGCCGCTCCATGGGCCACCTGCGCATGAAGATCGACGAGGGCAAAGGCGAGGCGCGGGATCGGATCAAGCCGCCGCGCTTCGCGCCGGGCGGCCAGTCCACGCAGATGATCGTCGGCGCCGACGGCGCGGACGACGAGACGATCCTCACCCGGTCGGAAAATCTCTACGGCAACTACCGGCTGCGCCGGGTCTACTATTCCGCCTTCTCGCCCATTCCCGACGCCTCGAACCGGCTGCCGTCCGCCAAGCCACCGCTGATGCGCGAGCACCGCTTGTATCAGGCGGACTGGCTCATGCGCTTCTATGGGTTCGACCGAGACGAGATCGTCTCGGGCGGGGAGGGCGGGATGCTCGATCTCCAGATCGATCCCAAGCTCGCCTGGGCACTGCGCAACAGGGACAAGTTCCCGGTCGACGTGAACAAGGCGGACCGAGACATGCTCCTGCGCGTTCCCGGCCTCGGCACCCGCTCGGTGGACGCGATTCTCTCCTCGCGACGGCACCGCACGTTGCGACTCGACGATGTCGCCCGGCTCTGTCGCTCCATCGAAAAGCTGCGCCCGTTCGTCTGCACGTTGGATTGGACGCCGGGAACGCGACTGGACGGCGAAAATTTGCGTAGCCAACTAACGCGCACGTCAAAGCCCGAGCAGCTCTCGCTTTTTTGAGAGAGTCCTGTAACCTGGGTTTACCTTTATCTCGGAATTTCAGTCTTCGCAGCGCGCGGAGGTTGCAGCTTTGTGGCGATGAATCACAATTTCGTCATGATCGCTGTATGAAACCCTGGGGTAGATGGGAACGTGGGTAGGCAACACGGGCGAATCCGGTCTAACGTCATCCAGGCTGGGTGATCGATCGTCCTACTCGCAAATGTTGCATTTCCTGATAGGCCGAGACGGTAGATGGTCGAGATGCAATATGGAGTTTCCGAGTTGAAGGCCGAACGCGATCCTATTGATGTGCAGGTGGGCGCGCGCTTGCGTTTGATCCGCACCTCCCGTCGCGTGTCCCTGGAAGAACTGGGGCGCCGGATCGGCGTGACCTACCAGCAGATTCAGAAATACGAGACCGGTGCCAACCGAATCAGCGCCAGCACGCTGTATCGAATCGCCAAGGCCTTCGAGACGAGCCCGATGTTCTTCTTCGAAGGGCTGGACGAGACCGAGGCATCCCGGCCCGTGGCGAGCCGCGAAACGCTGCAGTCCTCCATCGCGCTGTCGCGCATTCCCGATGTCGAGGTGCGCCATCGCCTGCGCGCGCTGATCGAGGCGCTGGACCCCGAAAGCGGTCGCTAAGCGTTTTACTCGTCTTCTGAACACGCTATCCGAGCCGGCGCATGCGCCGGCTTTTTCGCGTGCCGTCACGCCGCCAGGGGCAGCGCGCGCTCGGTGAGCTCGACCCAGTAGGACGCGCCGACGCTCAGCGCCTCGTCGCAGAAGTCGTAACGCGGGTGGTGCAGCCCGGCGCTCGGCCCGTTGCCGATGAACAGGAACGCGCCCGGACGCTGCTCCAGCATGAAGGCGAAATCCTCGCCGCCCATCAAGGGCGGGATGGCGCGCCGCACATTCGCCTCGCCCACGATCTCCGCCGCGACGTCACCGCAGAAAGCCGCTTTTGCGGCGTCGTTGAGCGTCACGGGGTAGTTTCGGTTGTAGATCGTCTCGGCGGCAAGTCCATGCGCGCTGGCGATGCCGGCGGCGATCTCGCGAATGCGCGTTTCGGCGAAGCTCTGCGTTTCCAGCCGAAGCGAGCGCACCGTGCCCGACACGGTGGCGCCTTCGGGAATGACGTTGCGCGCGAAGCCCGAGTGGAACTGCGTCACCGACACGACCAGCGAATCCAAGGGATCGACGTTGCGCGAGACGATCTGTTGCAGCGCCTGCACCAAGGCGGCTCCGGCCAAGATCGGGTCCCGCGTCTGATGCGGGATCGCGGCATGCCCGCCGCGCCCGTCCAGCTGGATCGAGAATTCGTCGGTCGCGGCCATGATCGGCCCGGGATTGATGGCGAACGTGCCGACCGGCAGGCCCGGCAGATTGTGCATTCCGTAGACTTCCTCGATGCCGAACCGCTCCAGAAGCCCGTCGTCGATCATCGCCTTGGCGCCTGCCCCGCCTTCTTCGGCCGGCTGGAACACGAAGGCGACCGTGCCGGCGAAGCGGCGCGTGGCGCAAAGCTCGCGCGCGGCGCCCAGCAGCATGGCCATGTGCCCGTCATGGCCGCAGGCATGCATGGCGCCGGGGCGCTGCGAGGCATAGGCGACGCCCGTTTCCTCCACGATCGGCAGCGCGTCCATGTCGGCGCGCAGCGCGATCGTCCGCCCGGCTGCCTGTCCCTTCGCGCCCCCCACGCCCTTCGCGATGCCGACGACGCCGGTGCGTCCGATGCCGGTCGCCACCTCGTCGCAGCCGAACGCCCGCAGCTGGGCCGCGATGAAACCCGCGGTGTCATGGACCTCGTAGAGAAGTTCGGGCATGGCATGGAGCGTCTGGCGCCAGGCGGCGAGGTCGGAAGCTGTGTCTTGAAGGCTCTGCGAAACGGGCATGGGAAGTTCCGAGGGATGCCATAGAATGGCGACAAATGAACCTTCTTAAAAAGTTCGGCCTATCCTGACACGAGTCGGGTGCGGGTGCGAAGGGGCTGAAGCCTGCCGTTTCGCCGGTCGTGGGGAAAAGAGAGGACGAGGATGCGGGCGAAGGCTCAGCTGCGGAGTTTCGTTCTGGCCGCGTTGTTGGCGGGCGCGCCGTTGGCCGGCGGCGCCATGGCCGCCAATACGATCGCGATCGATGTCGCGACCGGCAAGGTCCTGTCGCAGTCCAACGCCACGCAGCGCTGGTATCCGGCCTCCACCACCAAGCTGATGACGGCCTATCTCGCGCTGAAGGCGCTGGAGGAGGGCAGCGTCCAGCTCGACACGCCCGTGGTGATGACGCGCGACGCGGCGCGCCAGGCGCCCTCCAAGATGGGCTTTCCGCCCGGCTCCGTGATGCGGCTCGACGTGGCGCTGCGCATGATGCTGGTGAAATCGGCCAACGACGTCGCCTATTCCATCGCCCAGACCTTGGGCGGCGGCTCGGTCGAGGTCTTCGTGGCCGCGATGAACCGCGCCGCGATCGACCTCGGAATGCAGGACACGCATTACATCAATCCGAACGGCCTGCCGGGCGAGGGGCAATATTCCAGCGCCAAGGATCTCGGCATCCTGGGCGTCGCCATCCGCCGGCAGTTCCCCGCCTTTACCGACTATTTCTCCACCGAGGCGATCGCCGCCGGGCAGGCCGTGATGAAGAACGGCAATGGGCTCCTCGGCCGCTACAAGGGCGCGGACGGCATGAAGACCGGCTATATCTGCGCGTCGGGCTTCAATCTCGTGGCCTCGGCCACCCGCGACAACCGCACGATCGTCGCCGTGGTGCTGGGTGCCGAGGGGCCGATCGTGCGCGAGAGGCTGGCGGCGGAGGTGATCGAGAACGGCTTCAACACCAATCCGCGCTCGATCCGGGAGACGGTGCAGGACCTGCCCCATTCCGAAGGGCCGCCCGCCGACATCAGCGCCGCGGTCTGCTCGGCCGCCGGGCGCACCCAGCGCGCCAACGAGCGCGAGAGCGAAGACACGCGCGCCGAGACCTTCGGCTCGCCCTATCTCACCGAGGTCACCCGCCCGCCGGCGAGCGTGCCGGTGGCGCTGGGCGGCGCGGCAGCCGGGCGCGGCTTCGACGCTGGCATTTCGATGATCGCCGCCTACGGCATTCCGATTCCGACGCCGCGCCCGACCGAAAGCGGCGAAGCGACCTCGCCCGAGCGGCGCGCGCTGGACGCCCGCCAAAACGCCATGCGGCCAGGCTCCGATCTTCTCGATACGGCCGATCGCGTCGCGGGGCGCGCGCCGTGAGCGCCGCGCAAGAGGCCGCGCCGGAAGCCATGTCCGGTCCGGTTCCCGTCACGGTGCTGACGGGCTTTCTCGGCGCCGGCAAGACGAGCTTTCTCAATCGGCTCCTTCGTGCGCCCGAAGCGCGCGACACGGCGGTGATCGTCAACGAGTTCGGCGAGGTCGGGATCGACCATCTGCTTGTGGAGACGGCGCGCGACGGCGTGATCGAACTGGCCGACGGCTGCATCTGCTGCACTGTGCGCGGCGATCTCGTGGACACGCTGGCCGAGCTGGTGGACCGTGTACAGACCGGGCGCCTCGCGCCCTTTCGCCGTGTCGTGATCGAGACCACGGGTCTTGCCGATCCGACGCCGATCCTCGCCATGCTCATGGCCCATCCCGTGCTGCTCCAGCATTTCGCGCTGGACGGCGTGGTGACGCTGGTGGACGCGGTGACCGGGGCCGCCTCGCTCGCCGAGCGCGCGGAAGCGCAGCGGCAAGTCGCCTGCGCCGACCGGCTCCTCGTCACCAAGACCGATCTCGAAGCCGGTTGGAACGGGCTTCGCTCGGTGCTTGCCGCCCTCAACCCGCGCGCGCCGATCCGCGATGCGGCTGGGGCGGGCGCGGCGGATGTCTTCGGCTGCGGCCTGCTCGACCCGCAAACCCGCCAGGCCGACCTCCGGCGATGGATGGGCGAGGCCGCGCTCGATCATGGGCACGAGGGGCACGACCACCATCACCATCACGAGCACGTCTGCGGCCACGCCCATGGCGAGCCCTGCGACCACGAGAGCCATGCGCGGCCACATGCGCATGGCGCCGTCGCCTCCTTCTCGCTGGTTCACGACGCGCCGATCGCTTCTTCGGACTTGGAGGCGTTTCTCGACCTCCTGTTCATGCGGCAGGGCGACCGGCTGCTGCGCATGAAGGCGGTCGTGCGCCTGCGCGAGGACGAAGTGCGGCCGCTCGTCCTGCATGGCGTTCGAACCTATCTCCATCCGCCGGTGCGCCTGCCGGCCTGGCCAACGGGGGAGGCGCCGCGCTCGCGCCTCGTCCTGATCGGAGACGGGCTGGACGAGCGGCTGGTGCGCGATCTCTTCGCCGCCTTCACCGGCGCGGCCCGCATCGACGCGCCGGACCGCGCCGCGCTTCTGGACAACCCGCTGGCGCTCGGCTCCCACACCTACTGAGGCGCGCTCGCCGGGCGTTCGCCCTTCGTGATCTCGAATCGCCAGCCACCGCCCTCAAGGGTTACGGGCGGCTCGGCCTCGTGGCCCTCCATTCGGCACAGATGCGCGAGATCGAGCGGGGCGAGCGGATCGTCGGCGAGGACGCTGAGCCGGCTGCCCGGTGCACGCCGGCTGAGCGCCTTCCTGGTGCGCAGGGCGGGCAGGGGGCATTTCAGGCCGCGCAGATCGAGCCGCCCGCAAAGATCGGTCTCGCCGCGTGCTGCGCCTTTGTTCGCCTCGGCACTCTTCCTATCTAAGCCTTCAGCCGTCATTCCCACCCACTCTCCCGAAGCGAACCCCATGAGCGATTACTCGATCGACCCGCAGACCATCGTCGATTTCTGGCGCGATCTCGGCCCCGAGCGCTGGTTCGCGCGCGACGACGAGCTGGACGCGACGATCGCTCAGCGTTTCGGCGATGTCTACGAGCGCGCGGCGGCCGGCGAACTCGACGCCTGGGCGGAGGAGCCAAACGGCGCGCTGGCGCTCGTTCTGCTGCTCGACCAGTTTCCGCGCAACATGTTTCGCGGCACGCCGCGCGCCTTCGCGACCGACGAGAAAGCGCTGCGCCTCGCCAAAGCGGCGCTTGCGCGGGGGGACCATTATCATGTGGGCGAGGACATCAACCAGTTCTTCGCCTTGCCGCTGATGCATTCGGAGGCGCTGGCCGACCAGGAAGAGTGCGTGCGCTGGATGGGGGAGATCGGCGAGGAGAACGTCTCCTACGCCGAGGAGCATCGCGACATCGTCTCCCGCTTCGGCCGTTTTCCTCATCGAAACGCGATCCTCGGCCGGGACACAACACCGGGCGAACAAGCCTTTCTCGATGGCGGGGGCTTCGCCGGGTAGGACATCGCGGAGATGTGATGCGATCGGGGGATGAAAAACCCTCCGGTTGTTTTTGGGCGGGTTTTTAAAGATCGCCTTAATAGGGAGCGCTTACGCTTATCCTTCAGGATTCGAGGGCACGGCGCGGAGGCGTTCCATGAACATCGCCGAGCAGATAGGCGCGAAGGACGAAGCGGACGCTACGGCACCTCAGTCGCCCCCGGCGGACGGCGCTCTCGACCGCGTGGCCCGCGCCGAGCATTTGCGGCTGCTGAAGCGGGAGACGACGGACGCGGTCCGGCTCGAAGGTTCGCGCTGGATCTCGCTCTACGAGCCCCATGCCGCGTTTTCGCTGGTGGACGAGCTTCAGCACCTCTCGCGCCGGGCGATCGAGCCGAACCTCTTTTTCGAGCCGCGCTTTCTGGTGCCGGCCATGCCGCGGCTGGACGACAAGGCGGTTCGCCTCATCGTGGCGCGCGACGAAGCGGAGGGGCGCAGCCGCCTGCGCTTCTTCATGCCCTTCTCGGTGGAGGCTATGGCCTCGTTCGGCCGGCGCAAGGTGGTGCGCACCTGGACCCATCCGTTCGGCCGGCTCGGCGTTCCCCCCCTCGACACCGACGACCCCGATGCGACCGCCGCCAGCCTGTTCGACGCGCTGCGCTCTCCCGCCAAGGGCCTGCCGCCGCTGCTTGTCCTGCCGGACCTGCCGCTGGAAGGACCGCTGGCGCGGCTCCTGATGCGGACCGCCCTTTCGCGCGGCTTGTCGATGGCCCTGTCCGATCGGAGTTCGCGCGCGGTTCTCGACGCCTCCACCGGCGATCCCGACACCTATCTTCGCCGGGTGCTCGGCCCCAAGCGCCATCGCGACCACGGGCGGCGGCTGCGCCTCCTGAAGGCGCAGGGCGCGCTGGGTTTCGAGGCGGCCGGCGACGAGCGCTCGGTGCGCGAGGCCTTCGAGGACTTTCTTTATCTGGAAGCGGCGGGCTGGAAGGGCCAGGCCGGCAGCGCG
Source organism: Aureimonas sp. AU20 (assembly GCF_001442755.1). Lineage (NCBI taxonomy): Bacteria > Pseudomonadati > Pseudomonadota > Alphaproteobacteria > Hyphomicrobiales > Aurantimonadaceae > Aureimonas > Aureimonas sp. AU20. Next base: position 1,491,501 of record NZ_CP006367.1, read on the forward strand.
CTGCTGCAGGACCGGCACCGCGCTGCCTTCGCCCGCGAGGCGGTGAACGGTCTGGCCGCGCAGGGCGGCGCGCGGGTCTATTCGCTGCGGCTGAACGGCGAGGCGATCGGCAGTCTCGTGGTTCTCCTGTCGAACGGGCGCGGCGTCGCCTGGAAGACTGCCTATGACGAGCGCTTCGCGAAGGCGCGGCCGGGCGCCCTCGTCGCCGCGCTCGCCACGGAAGCGATGATCGCCGATCCCGCGATCGGCTTCGTAGATTCATGTGCCGTGCCCGATCACGGCATTCTCAACCCGCTCTGGCGAGGGCGGATGGAAATGGGCACCCTGGTCGTCGCGCTGGACCCGGCCGCGAACGGAACCGTGCCGACCATCGCCGCCGATCTCGAACGCCATCGCCGACGTCTCCGGCAGCGCTGGCAGCGACGGGCGCGGCTGCGCGATCTTCTGGAACGGTTCACCGTCCGCTAGAAACTATCTGATTTTCGAGCGGCTTTTCCGTGCGTATAGCCGTCTCGCGATGCCGGCGCGGCTCAGCTTTTCCGATGCATGGAAGAGCCCGCCTCGGCCCGAAGGATCGCATGGCGGATATGCCCGTCCGCCGCTTCCAGAGCCTCGCGGGCGCGCCCCAGGTCGCAGTTCGAAACGTCCGCCACCATGCGCTCGGCCCGCCGGCGCAGCTTCTCGTTGGTCGGTCGCATGTCCACCATCCGGCCGCGAAACACCTTGCCAAGCCGCACCATGACGGCGGTGGACAGGAGATTGAGCGCGATCTTCTGAGCCGTTCCGGCAGCCAGCCGCGTTGAGCCGGCCAGCACTTCCGGACCGGTGCGCAGCAGGATGGGACGCTCGGCGGCGGAAAGAAGCGGCGCGGCCGGGTCGTTGGCGAGCGCCACGGTCAGCGCGCCGCGCTCGCGCGCGGCCTGAAGGCCGCTCAGCGTGAAGGGCGTGCGACCGCTGGCGGCGACGCCGATCACCGCGTCCCTCGCGCAGACCCCGGCCTCCGCGATCATGGAGCGGGCGGACTGCGTGTCGTCCTCCGCCCCCTCGCGGGCGAGCGACAGGCTGGTGACGCCGCCAGCCAGAAGAAACACCGCGCGTTCCGGCGGCCAGTTGAAGGTGGGCCCCAGTTCCACCCCATCCTGCATGGCGAGGCGGCCCGACGTGCCGGCGCCGCAATAGACGAGGCGCGCCTCGCGGTCGTTGCCGAGCCGCGCGGCGATCGCCTCCACGGCCTCCTCGATCTGCGGCAGCGCGTCCCGAACGGCCAGAAGCGCGCGTTCCTGCCCGCCGAGAAGGGAGCCCAGCAATTCGCCGAGAGGCCGGGTTTCGAGGTCGCGAAACTGCGGGTCGGCGCGCTCGGTCTCCGGCAGGGCGTTGCCGGCGGGATTGGGGGCGAGAGGATCGGTGGGGGACGCCGTCATGGCTGGGAGCTTGGCCTTCGTCTGCGAATGCTCTTGAACCGCGCGACACGGGTAAAGGGTTCCGCGCCGGCCCGATCTCCTCTCGCGCGCCGCCGGGAGAAACAGGGAAGGGCCGTTTTCTCGCGAACCCGATCGTCGCTCGTTCGTTCAGCTTAGCGTCTTTTTGGAAATTCGGCGGCGGAGGGCCGGCGAGGGATTTTTGGGTGTCGCGAGGCGCCAACCGCAGTCGATGCCGGCGGCATCGGCGAGGATTGGCAACGAAGCGACGGCGAAAAAGAACCGTCGGACCGACCCGACCGAGTTTCCAAACAGGCTCTTAGGACACGCAACAGGGAGAACCGACATGTCGGCAGGACAAACGAGCGGCACCGGCGCGATGACCGAACTTCAGGACGAGAAGGTCAACAAGAACCAGATCCTCAGCAATCGCGATAAGGCGCAGCGCGACGAATCCTTCGGGCTCGACAGCCGGGGAACCAAGATCGACGAATACAAGGACGTGCCGTCCAACAAGCGCACGGACGACTGAACGGGCTCAGGTCTATTGTTCGAAGGAAAGACCCGCCGTAGGCCATGCGGCGGGTCTTTTTTATGGGCATCGTCTCCAATGCTGCCGGCTTTGCACGGATAGCGCGCTTGCCTCCGGGCGGGCGGCGGCCGACAATCCCCGCCAGAGCGGCGCCGATGCCCGACCGTCGGCCCGGCCGCGCCGAATGCCTTGAGGAGAGGCCATGCAGCCCGATCGCGTTCCCGACGTCACCTTCCACACGCGCGTGCGCAACGACGCGCTGGGAGGGCCGAACCCGTTCGAATGGAAGGACCTGACGACGGCGGAGATTTTCGGCGGCAAGCGCATCGTGCTCTTCGCCGTGCCCGGCGCCTTCACCCCCGCCTGCTCGGACACGCATCTGCCCGGCTTCGAAACGAATTGCGAGGACTTCCTCGCGCTCGGCGTCGATCAGGTGATCTGCCTTTCGGTGAACGACGCCTTCGTCCTTTATCAATGGGCGCGCAGCCGCAATATCGAGAAGGTCTTCATGCTGCCGGACGGCAATGGCGACTTCACGCGCCGCATGGGCCTTCTCGTTCAACGCACGCGCAGCGGCATGGGCCTTAGAAGCTGGCGCTATTCCATGCTGGTGGAAGACGGCGCGATCGTGAAGCTCTTTGCCGAGCCGGGCGTGCGGGACGAGCCCGAAGGCGTCGGCGTCAACCTGTCGGATGCCGGCACGATGCTCGCCTTTTTGCGCGAACGCGCGGCAGCGTAGGCCAGCCTTTTTCTCCAATCCGGGACCGCATTTCCATGAAGAACGCCCTGAAATTCTACATCGACGGCGCCTGGGTCGATCCCGCCCGGCTGGAAACGCTGGCGGTCGTGGACCCCTCCACCGAGGAAAGCTGCGGCGAGATCGCGCTCGGCTCGGCGGCGGATGTGGACAAGGCCGTGGCGGCCGCGCGCCGCGCCTTCGAGAGCTTTTCGCGCACCAGCCGCGAGGAGCGCCTCGCGCTGCTGCGCCGGCTGCTCGAGGTCTACAACCGACGCTTTGACGAGCTGGGAGAGGTAATGAGCCGCGAGATGGGCGCGCCGCTTCCCTTCGCGCGGGAATGGCAGGCGGGCATCGGCCGCCGGCACCTGCAAAAGGCGATCGAGACGCTGGAGGTCTTTTCCTTCGAGGCACGTCACGGCACGACGCTGGTCGCCAAGGAGCCGATCGGCGTCGTCGGCATGATCACGCCCTGGAACTGGCCGATGAACCAGATCATGGCCAAGGTCGCGCCCGCGCTCGCCGCCGGCTGCACCATGGTGCTGAAGCCTTCCGAGATCGCGCCGCTGAACGCCATTCTCTTTGCCGAGATCGTGGACGAGGCGGGCGTGCCGCCGGGCGTGTTCAACCTCGTGAACGGTGACGGCCCGGGCGTCGGAGAGGCAATCTCGCGCCATCCCGGTATCGACATGGTGTCCTTCACCGGCTCCACACGCGCCGGGATACTGATCGCCAAGTCGGCGGCCGACACGATCAAGCGCGTTCACCAGGAGCTCGGCGGCAAGTCGGCCAACATCCTCCTGCCCGACGTCGATCTGGAAACGGCCGTGACCAAGGGCGTCGCCGGCTGCTTCGGCAATTCGGGGCAGAGCTGCAACGCGCCGACGCGCATGTTCGTGCCGGCCGACCGGCATGACGAGGCGGCGGAGATCGCCGCGCGCGCCGCTGCCCGTTTCAAGGTCGGCCCGGCGGGCGGCGAGGGCGTCGATCTCGGCCCAGTGGTCAGCCAGATGCAGTACGACAAGATCCAGCGGCTGATCGAGACCGGCATCGCGGAAGGCGCGAGCCTCGTCGCCGGCGGCTTAGGCCGGCCGGACGGGATGAATCGGGGCTATTTCGTCAAGCCCACGGTGTTTGCCCATGTGACGCCCGACATGACCGTGGCGCGCGAGGAGATTTTCGGGCCGGTCCTGTCGATCCTCTCCTACGAGAGCGAGGAGGACGCCGTGCGCCTCGCCAACGACACGGTCTATGGCCTCGCCTCCTATATCCAGTCGGCCGACCTCGACCGCGCCCGCCGCGTGGCCGCGCGGATGCGCTCGGGCAATGTCTATATCAACTATCCCGCCTGGGACCCGGGCGCGCCCTTCGGCGGCTACAAGCAGTCCGGCAACGGGCGCGAATATGCCGAGTTCGGCCTGGAGGAGTTCTTGGAGATCAAGGGTATCGTCGGCTACGAGGCGGCCTGACGAAGCGCGGCGCGCGCGGTCAGTCGCCCGCCTTTCGCCGGCGCGCCGTCAAGGCGGCGCGCAGCGAGGTGCGCCGGGGTTCTGGCCGTGGCGCCAGGCGAAAGACGGAGCGGCGGAGCGTGTCGGTAAGGGCGCGTCCCTCGACCTGATCCCGCGCGCGAATCGGCTCGCCGACGGTCAGCCGGATCGTGCGCCCGTAGAGGCGACGGAAGGCGCCGATGAGCAGGCCGTAGCGCAGGGTCTGCGACCACTTACTGACCAGATGGAACAGCGGCCCGTTCTGCCCGTGGACATGGACGGGCAGGACCGTCGCGCCGCCCATGCGCACCAGCCGGGCGGTGAACTGCTTCCAGGGCAGGTCCTCGGCGCGGCCGAAGACCCTGGCGGCGGTCGCGACGCCCCCGGCGGGGAAGACAAGGATGGTGACGCCCTCGCGCAGGAGCCGCATCGCCTCGCGCCGTGTCTGGAGATTGAGCGCCTGTGCTTCGCGCGTGTCCTCGAACGAGACGGGCAGGCCGCAGACCGCCATTTCCTCGATCCGCATCAGGTCGTTGCTGACGAGGATGCGGAAGGGCCGGCCGAGTTGCTCGGCCAGCGCCAGGAGCGCCACGCCGTCTCCGATGCCGAACGGATGGTTGGCGACGATCACCAGCGGCTCGCCGGGCGCGATGGCCGGCGGCCACGCGCCGGCGATGTCGAGCCGGATGCGCATCACCGAGAGCATGGACTGGAAGCGGGCCATGGGCCGAAGCCGCGCCCCTTCGCGCCAGAGCGCGTAGAGCCGGGCAAGCTTGCCCCGCCCCGCCGCCCGCTCCATCGACCGGATCACCACGCGCCGCAGGAGGGGATCGTGCGGGCGGGCATAACTCAACTCGGGAAACAGCATTGGCACGGGCGGGATGGTGGGAAGTGTAGGTTCCACGGAGTCTAAGGCCGTGCCCTGACGGTTGGATGACAGGCTCGGTCCGCGTGCGCCCTAGAGACCCTTGCCCGCTTCGACGAGGCGCGGACCGGCAGACCGGTGGATCAATGCGCGGAGCGCTGGCGCTGAACATTTTCCAAACGCAAGCGAACGCTCTCGGGTCGCCCTCGCGCATCTGATGTGCGGCATGAGCCGCGATGTCGGGCGCTGTGGCCTTCAAAAGGGGGCGAGAGATAAGACCATCACCTTTGCAGCGTGTTTGCGACCGCAGAGATCGTAAGCCTCGGCGATCGTCGGCCCCGGCGCCTGAAGGCAGAGCTGGCAAGCTCCACCGCGCTAAGGCAAGCGCACAGGCTTCGACGCCGAGCGCGAGTCCGGCATGTCATTCGCTCTAGCAAAAGGCCGCCCGCCGTCAGTCGAAAGGCAAGTCCCGGTCCCAGGGCGGGTTCGGGCCGAAGCGCGCGGCGAGAAAGTCGATCAGCGCGCGCACCTTGGCCGGCGGGCGGCGGTCCATGGCGTGGACGGCATGGACGCCCGGCATTTCCAGCGGCGGATGGTCGAGCGCGAGCGGCACGAGGCGGCCGGCCCGGATGTCGTCGCCCAGGAGAAAGCTCGGCTCGTAGACGATGCCCTGGCCGGCCAGCGCCGCGGCCACCAGCGCGTCGCCATTGTTGGCGCGAAGGGAACCGGACACGGCCACCTCCACCGATCCGTCCCGCCCGAACTGCCAGCGATGGGCGCCGAGCGCGGGAGACAGCGTATAGCCCAGGCACTCGTGACGGCCGAGATCGGCGACCCGGCGCGGCGTGCCGCGGGCCGTGAGGTAGGACGGCGCGGCCGCGACGAGGAGGCGGCAGGGCGCCAGCCGACGGGCGATCAAGGCTGGCGCTTGCAGGCGGCCGATGCGGATCGCGGCGTCCCAGCCTTCCTCCACCAGATCCACCACGCGGTCGTTGAGGCCGAGATCGACGGTGAGCGCGGGATGAAGGCGCGAGAAATCGGCAAGGATCGGCGCGATCTCCCGCACGCCGAAAGAAACGGGGGCGGCGAGGCGCAACGTGCCCGTCACCTCCAGCCGCTCGGCCGCAAGGCTCGCCTCCGCCTCGCCAAGCTCGCCGAGCAGCCGCTCGACCGTGTCGAGATAATGCCGGCCGGGCTCGGTGAGCGTCACCTTGCGCGTCGTGCGATGGAGGAGCTTGAGGCCCAGTCGGTCCTCCATGGCGGCCATGTGCTTGGTCGCCATGGTTTGCGACATCCCGAGCGCGCGTGCCGCGCCCGACAGGCTGCCGAGCGACGCGACCTTGGCGAAGACCTGAAGTCCCGTCAGCCGATCCAGCATGATCTCACTCCCTCGGTGTGAAGTGTTATCCCAGATGGCCGGATTATCAAACCAACCACGTGAGCGCATATGACGAGGCATGGTTGGGATGGGCGCGGCCCGATCCCCGTTTCAGGTGGAGGATGGGGGAGATGATGTCCGATCTCGCGCACCCGGAGGATGCTTTCATGCCGCTTGCTCGTTCCGAGCGCTCCGCGCTTGCCCCCGTCTTGGCCGGAGCGCCGCACCGGATCGGCCGCGTCGCGCTGACCGTGCGCGATCTCGGGGCGATGAGCGCCTTCTACAGCCAGGCCGTCGGGCTCGAACTCATGGAGGGCGGCGCGGATGTTGCCCGCCTCGGCGCGGGCGGCACGGTGTTTCTGGAACTGCGGCGCGACCCGGCCGCCCGCCAGCGCTCAGCTCGCGAGGCGGGCCTGTTCCACACGGCCTTTCTGCTGCCGACGCGGGCCGATCTCGGCGCCTGGCTCGGGCATGCCGGGGCACGCGGCGTGCGGCTTCAGGGCGCGGCAGATCATCTCGTCAGCGAAGCGATCTATCTCTCCGACCCCGAAGGCAACGGGATCGAAATCTATGCCGACCGGGCGCCGGAAACCTGGCGCTGGAACGGCGGCGAGCTCGAGATGGCGAGCGATCCGCTGGACGCGGACGGCCTTTTGCGCGCGGGCGAGGTGCGAGGCTGGACCGGCTTTCCGGAAGGGGGAACGGTCGGCCATGTGCATCTTCAGGTCGGCGCGCTGGAGCCCGCGGACCGGTTCTATGGCGGGCTTCTCGGCTTCGACGTGACCTGCCGCTATCCCGGCGCGAGCTTCTTCGGCTCGGGCGGATACCACCACCAGCTCGCCGCCAATGTCTGGAACAGCCGGGGCGCCGGCGCGAGGCTGCAGCCCTCCACGGGGCTCACTGAGCTGGAGCTTCTCACGCGCCCCGACGCGCTCGATGCCATCCGCGCCCGCCTTCCCACCGAGGCGGCGCGGAGCGACGAGGGCGGCCGCCTGACGCTGGCCGACCCCTGGGGCACCGCCGTCTCGCTTCTTCCAGCGCCGACCCGCTCATAAATCGAAAGGAACGTCTCATGCTCTTGAACGGCAAATGGGTGGCCGACTGGCAGCCGGTGCAGGCGAAGGACGAGAAGGGCGGCTTCGTTCGACAGACTTCCAGCTTTCGCAACTTCGTGACGCCGGACGGCGTGCCGGGGCCGAGCGGCGAGGGCGGCTTTCCCGCCGAGGCCGGGCGCTACCATCTCTATGTCGCGCTGATCTGCCCCTGGGCCTCGCGCACCCTGATCGCGCGAAAGCTGAAAGGACTGGAGACGGTGGTCTCGGTTTCCGTGGTCGAGCCGGAGCTGGGCGACCAGGGCTGGCGCTTCGGCGAGGCGACGCCGGACAGGGTGAATGGCGCGACCTATCTGCACGAGGTCTACACGAAGGCCGACCCCACGATCAGCGGCCGGGCCACCGTGCCGGTGCTCTGGGACCTTGAGCGGGCGACCATCGTCAACAACGAGTCGGCCGATATCCTGCGCATGTTCGACAGCGGCTTCGGCCCGCTGGCGGATGCGACGTTCGACCTTTATCCCGCCGATCTCCGATCCGAGATCGACGCGCTGAATGAGCGAATCTATCCCAGCCTCAACAACGGCGTCTACCGCGCGGGTTTCGCGACGACGCAAGGCGCCTACGAAGAGGCGTTCACTGATGTCTTCGCGGCGCTGGACGAGATGGAAATGCGCCTGACGACGGGTCCTTTCCTGTTCGGGGAGCGGCTGACCGAGAGCGACATCCGCCTCTTCGTCACGCTCGTTCGCTTCGACGCGGCCTATCACGGGCTGTTCAAATGCAACCTGCGCCGCATCGCGGACTATCCCGCGCTCAGCGCCTATCTCGAGCGGATGCTGGCCGTGCCGGGCGTCGCCGAGACGGTCAGCATCGACCATATCAAGCGCGGCTACTATTCGATCAAGAGCCTCAACCCGAACCGCATCGTTCCCCTTGGGCCGGACCTGCCCTTCGCCCATCTTCTTCGGGAAACCCGCCTCTGACGGCGGGATCGGCTCGCCTCCCATCGGGCGGAGAATCTTGCTAAGCCACGGCCTCGCGTTTCGACGGCAAAGGACTGGCCATGGCCCGCATTCAGCTCATCACCACCGGCGGAACGATCGCCTCGCGGCCCGGCGGGGCGAAGGCGGATGTGGTGGCCGAGATGACCGGTGCCGATCTGAAGGCCAGCCTGCACGACAGCTTGGAGGGGATCGATCTCGCGATCGACGATTTCTGCCGCGTCGGCTCCTCCGCCCTCGACCTGCCGCTCGCCTTCTCCATCGCCCAACGAATCCGCTTTCATCTCGCCCGGCCGGATTGCGACGGCGTCGTCGTCACGCACGGCACCGACACGATGGAGGAAAGCGCCTTTCTGGCCGATCTGCTGATCGAAGGCGACAAGCCCGTGGTCTTCACCGGGGCGCAGAAGAGCGCCGACGCGCCCGACACGGACGGGCCACGCAACATCGCCCAGTCCGTGCGCCTCGCCGCCTCGCCGCTGGCGCGCGGGCTCGGCGCCCTGGTGTGCTTCGAGGACGAGTTCCACGCCGCGCGCGACGTGACCAAGACCCACACCTCGCGCACCGACACGTTCCGCTCGGGCGAGCATGGCAAGTTGGGCGAGGTGGACGGCGCGGACGTAATCCTCCACCGCCGCCCCGTGATTCGCCGCACCTATGCGCCGGCTCGCATCGAAACCGAGGTGGAACTGGTCAAGCTCGGGCTCGGCACCGGCGACAAGGTGATCCGCTATCTCGCGGCGAGCGGCACGAAGGCGATCGTGATCGAGGGCTTCGGGCGCGGCAATTGCAGGCCTGTCGTGACCGAGGCGATCGGCGAGATCGTCGCCGGCGGCGTGCCTGTCATCATGTGCTCGCGCTGCCCCGAGGGCCGGGTCAAGCCGATCTACGGAAATGGCGCGGGCAAGGACGTGGAGCGAAACGGCGGACTCTTCGCTGGCGATCTCACCGGCGTGAAGGCGCGCATTCTCGCCGCCGTGGTGCTGGGCCTGGAGGACGGGCCGGAGCGGCTGCGCGAGGAGATCGCTTTTTTCGGCGGCTGAGGCTGCGAGGGCAGGGCGCCTCGCCCTGTCGAAGGGAAAGGCGCGTCGCGGTCAGGCGTCGAAGCTTGCTCCGAGCGCGTCCACCAGGGCGCGCCAGCGCGGGTCTTCCGGCCGGCCTTCCCCGCGCACGCCGAAGAACTGCACGGGCAGCGCGCCTTTGGCGTCGAAGAGTTCCACGGAGGTGAGCAGGCCGTCGCGCGTCGGCTTGCGCACGGCGAAGGCCTCGGCCACGAGATCCTCGCGCAGATGCAGGTCGAAGCCGGGGTCGAGCACGTTGATCCACGGTCCCATGGCGCGGATGGTCCGGACCGGGCCGGAATGGATCTGGATGCAGCCCCGGCTGCCGACGAAGCACATGATCGGAAGGCTCTCAGCGCTCGCCGCTTCCAGAAGGCGCGTCGCAGTCTTGGCGCCGAGCGGGCGCACATGCGCCTCGCCCATCAGGTCGAGCGCGCCGCGCCGGCTGACCCCGTGGCGGCGAAGCAGCGGGAAGAACTGATGAACGTCCGCCATGGCTTCGAAGTCGTGGCGGAACGCGTCGGCGTCCACGTTCTTCCTCATCGTCTCGGCCGCGTAGGGCGAAACGGCGAGCGGTTCGGGCGCGCCCAGGGCGAAACGCGCGCGGATCGCCTCGAAGGCCGCCGCGTCGGAGGCGGCGCGCAGATGGATCTTGATCGCCGCTTCACCCGACGCGTCGAAAATCTGGATCGAGCGGCGCGGCCCGGCCTTGTCGGGCAGCTCCAGCGCGAAGCACGAGGCCCAATGCTTGGGAAACAGGCGAAGGTCGATCGGCGGGTTGATCACGAGCCCTGCGTGTTCTCCGAAATGGATGCCGCCGAACGCGCCGACCTTCTCATGGACGGCGACGTCGTTGCGCGTCAGCACCATGATCTCGCCGAGCGCCGGCAGAGCCTCCACCAGCGCCTTGGGCTCCAGCGCCAGACGCACGACCTCCGGCCCCTGATGGGTTGCCAGAAGCTCGGCCTCCGACAGGCCGAGTTCGGCGGCGAGATCGCGGCTGCGCTTGCCCGTGGCGTAGAAGGGCGTGGCGGACAGGTCGGTCAATGTATCCATGCGGATGTCCTCGAAAGCGGCGCCGCCGTCTGCGGCAGAACGAAGGGCTGGGGCGGGAAGGGCGTCGCGCCGACCGCGAGGCGGATGCGGAAGACCTCTTCCACCAGCGCGTCGGTCAAGACGGCGGCGGGCGGCCCGTCGGCGGCGACGCGCCCGTTCTGCATCGCGATGAGCCGGTCGGCGAAGCCGCTCGCCAGATTGAGATCGTGCAACACGGCCACCACCGCACCGCCCGCCGCCGCGAACTCGCGCGCCAGCCCCAGCACGGCGAGCTGGTGGCGGATGTCGAGGCTGGAGACCGGCTCGTCCAGAAAAAGCAGCCGGGCCGTTCCGGCGTGGACCGGCGCGCCGATCTGGCAGAGGACGCGCGCCAGATGCACGCGCTGCTGCTCGCCGCCCGAAAGCTCGTTGTAGAAGCGGCCCGCGAAGTCGGCGAGATCGACGCGGGCGAGCGCGGCGCGAATGGCACCCGGCTCCCGCGCGCGGCCGCCCGCCTCCAGGCCGAAGCGCACGACTTCGGCCACGGTGAACGGAAAGGCGAGGCTGGCGCTTTGCGGCAGGACGGCGCGGCGGCGCGCCAACTGCTCGGGCGAGAAGCGGCCCAGCGGCTGGCCGTCGAGATGCACCTCGCCGCCGGCCGGCGGGAGTTCGCCGGTCATGAGCTTGAGAAGGCTCGACTTGCCCGCCCCGTTCGGCCCGACGATGACGGTGAGCGCGCCCGGCTCGATGCGCAGCGACAGCGGGCGGACGACCTCGCGGCCGCGATAGGAGAGGCTGGCCTGGAGAAGGTCGAGCATGGTCGCGGAAGCCTCACAAACCCGCCAGGCCGCGCCGGCGCAGCAGGATCCACAGGAAGACCGGCGCGCCGAGCGCGGCGGTGAGAATGCCGATCGGCAGTTCCGCCGGGGCGACCAGCGTGCGCGCCGCCATGTCGGCGACGAGCAGCAGCACCGCGCCGCCGAGCGCGGCATTGGGCAGGAGGTGGCGATGGTCCGGCCCGAACCAGAGGCGCAGGAGATGCGGCACGACGATGCCGACGAAGCCGATCGTGCCCGATACGGCGACCGCCGCGCCCGTCGCCAGGGCGACGATGACGATGGTCAGGCGCTTCAGGCGCTGGACGCGGATGCCGAGATGATAGGCCTCGGCCTCGCCCAGGACGATGCCGTTCAGCCCGCGCGCGAGGAAGGGCGCGGCGAGCAGCGCCGCCCCCATCATCGGCAGGCCCGCCCAAAGCTTGGCCCAGGTGGCGCCCCCCAGCCCTCCGAGGCTCCAGAAAGTGAGATCGCGCAGCTGGTTGTCGTTGCTGAGATAAACGAGAAAGCCCGTGCCGGCGGCGGCGAAAGCGCCGAGCGCGATGCCCGCCAGAAGAATCAGCGCCACCGAGGATTGCCCGGCCCGCGTGCCGACGCGGTAGATCAGGAGCGTCGCCGCTAGACCGCCTCCGAAAGCGGAAACCGGCAGGGCATAAAGGCCGAGAGCGGCGGCGAAGGGCGCGAGCACGCTCCCCGAAAGGACGATGGTCGCGACCGCCGCGAAGGCCGCGCCGGAGGACACGCCGATCAGGCCTGGATCGGCCAGCGGATTGCGGAACAACCCTTGCATCATCGCGCCGACCAGCCCGAGCGAGGCGCCGACGAGCGCCCCGAGCAGCACGCGCGGCAGGCGGATCTGCCAGACGATCACCGTGTCGGCGAGCGAGGCGACCTCGCCCTTGGGGCCGGCGAGAAGAATGGCGGCGACCGCGCGTGGCGACAGCAGCGCCGGCCCCGTGCCGAGCGCGACGATCAGCGTGGCGGCGAGAAGCAGGGCGAGAAGCAGCGTCGCGAGCCGGGCCTTGGCGCTGCGGTCGCCGGCAAGCGCCGGGGCAGCCGAGGGTTCGGACGCCTCGCGCGGCGCTCCACGCCTCGCCCCCAGCCGGCGCATGCTCGGCTTGCCGTCCAGCGTATCAGCGGACAAGGGAGGCTCCGAGCCCAGCGTCGGGATAAAGCCTTACTGCTAGATCGCGCAGCGCGGCGGGCGTGCGCGGGCCGAAGCCGAGAAGATAGGCGGCGTCCATGCGGATGACGGCGCCGGCCTGGCCCGCCGGCGTCGCGGCGAGCGCCGGGATCGCCAGCGGATCGCCGCCGCCGGGCCCCGCCCGGTCGAGCATCAGGATCACGTCCGGCTTCAGAGCGGCGGCCGATTCGGGCGAGAGCATCTTGTAGCCCTCCATGTCGCCGAAGACGTTCTCCGCCCCCGCGAGGCGGATCACCGCGTCGGCCCCGGTGCCGTGCCCGGCGGCATTGGCGCGCCCGTCCGCGACCGACAGGAGGAAGAGGACGCGGCGCTTGGACTTGATCTCCGCAAGGTCCCCCCGCAGCGCTTCGAGTTCGCCAGCCATGCGCTGGGCCAGCGCTTCGCCCTCCTCGTCGCGGCCGACGGCTGCGGCGACGAGGCGCATCTTCTGGAGAAGATCGGGCACGCTGTATCCGCTCGGCACATGGCGCACCGGAACGCCCGCCGCGTCGATCAGCGCCACCGCCTCCTTCGGCCCGGCGCCGTCCTCCATCAGGATGAGGTCAGGCGACAGGGACAGGACACCCTCGGCCGAGAGCCCGCGCATGTAGCCGACATTGGGTTTCTCGCTGAGCGCGGCCGGTGGGTAGACGCTGGTCGTGTCCACCGCCGCGATGCGCTTGTCCTCGCCCAGCGCATAGAGAACCTCCGTGATCGCCCCGCCGATCGACACGACGCGGGTGGGCAGCGGCTCGGCCGAGGCGGGGACGGCAAGAAGGGCCAGGAGAAGGGCGGCGACGGGCGTGCGCATGGCAAGTCTTTCCCGGGGGGTGGCTTACATCTGGGCCTGAGTAAGAACGGATGTGCCGAGCCGTCAAGTCATATCGCTAAAATAGGGAAGTCTAAAACCGTTCTAAGAACGATTTCACATTGTAGATATTCAAAATTCGAACGTCTAAAATGTAAATACTGTGAGTCTTATTTGTTTGACTCGGGCGAGATGGCGTCGATAGACAGTGATTCAAGCTCGGTCGCCTAGGGAGATTGTAGAAATCTTCCAATCACAAGGCGCGGCTTGAAACAATCAGCTTGGTCGAGGGGACGAGACAGTGGGACGATGCGTGGCGGTTCGAGCTTTGTTGGTGGGCGTTGCCGCCTCCGCTCTTTGGGCGGCCGGGCCGGCGCGAGCGCAGACGGCGGCACCCGCTCCGAAGGAGGAGGTGCAACTCGACACGGTGGTCGTGACGGGGGGCGGGCCAAGCGCCAGCGAGGGGGCGGCGGGGACGCAAACCACCTCCACCACCAGCCGCGCCACGATCGACCGCAAGCTGATCGACGACATTCAGGATCTCGGCCGTACCCAGGAAGCCGGAGTCTCCTTCAACCGCAATACGAACAGCATCAACATTCGCGGGCTGGAGGGCGCGCGCGTCCTCACCACGATCGACGGCGTGCGCGTGCCCTATCTCGCCGACGTCACGCGCGGCGCCAATGGCGGGGCCGATAGTTTCGATTTCAACGCGCTCTCAGCGCTGGATCTCACGCGCGGCGCCGATCCACTGCTCGGCACCGGGGCGCTCGGCGGCGTTCTGGCGCTGCGCACGCTCGACCCGGAGGACCTGCTGCTGGGCGGGCGGCGGATCGGCGCGCTGACCAAGAACGGCTACGATTCGGCCGACCGGAGCTGGTTCACCAGCAACGCCGCCGCCGTGCGGGCGGGGGACACGCTGGCCCTGGTGCAGGGCGGCACCCGCACCGGGCACGAGACCGACACGATGGGCACGCTCGATCTCTACGGCCCCCAGCGCACCGCGCCGAACCCCGAAGACTACGACCAGTACAATCTGCTGGGGAAGGTCTATCAATATGTCGAGGGCGGCCATCGCTTCGGCCTCACCGGCGAAGTCTTCAACCGCAAGGAAGATTTCGAGGGGCGCACGAGCCAGAGCCGGACGGGCAATTACCGCCCCGGCCAGTATTTCACCGGCGAGGAGGTCGACCGGCGCAAGGCGGCGCTGACCTACGACTTCGATTCGCCCGATGGCGAGGGCTGGATCGATACGGCCAAGATGGTGCTTTACTATCAACAGATCGAGCGCGACACGAGCGTGAACGCTTATCGCACGACCTCGGTGATCGGCCCCTTCTCGCGCAACAACTCGATCGACGAGGAGGCCTTCGGCTTCAACGGCTTTGTCGGCAAGACGTTCGAGACGGGCGAGGTGCAGCACCGTGTGACGCTCGGCACCGAGCTTCGCACGGCCGATACGACCCAATATTCCGCGGGGCGGGACAATTGCTCGCTGAACCGGGCGCGCGATCGCTTCGCCTGCGGCATGCTCCACACCAATCAGGCCGACGCGCCGGATGTGACCAGCCGCATCCTTGGCCTCTATGGCGAGGACGAGGTCGCGCTTCTCGCCGGCCGGCTGCGCGTGACGCCGGGCCTGCGCTTCGACTGGTTCGACAACGACCCCGAAGCGACCCCGGAATACCGGGCGAGCGCGGCTTTCACCGGCACCGTGCCGAACGGCAACAGCGACCACGCCTTCTCGCCCAAGCTCGGGGTGGAATACGATCTCCTGCCGCAGCTCACCGCCTACGCCCAGTACACCAAGGGTTTTCGCGCGCCCACGGTGGGCGAGCTCTACTCGCGCTATGGCGCGGTCGGCTCTTACTTGCGCACCGGCAACGCCGATCTCCTGTCGGAAACCAGCGACGGGTTCGACGCGGGCCTGCGCTATGGCGACGAGGATCTGGGCGCCCAGATCAACGTCTTCACCACGCGCTACCGCAACTTCATCGACACGGTGCAGCTTCGAGCGCCGGGCGGAGAATATCCGCTGGGCGGCGTGTCGAGCTACTACAACATCCCCGACGCGCGGATTTCCGGGGTGGAGCTCGGCAGCCATGTCCGCTTCCTCGACCGTTGGACGGCTCGCGCCTCGCTGGCCTATTCGGAAGGGCGCAACCTGACCGACGACACCTATCTCGACTCCGTCCCGCCGCTGACCGCTATCCTCGGCCTCGGCTACGACCACACGGACTGGGGCGGGGAGGTGACCACCAAGCTCGCGGCGCGGCGCGACAAGGTGGACGACGGGTTCGAGGCCCCGGGCTATGGCGTGGTGGACATGACGGCCTGGTATGAGCCGACGCAAGTGCCGGGGCTGAAGCTCGCGGCCGGCGTGTTCAACCTCTTCGACAAGACCTACTACGACGCGGTGAACGTGCCCGAGACCCGGGCGCAGCCGAGCCTCTACTACACCGAGCCCGGTCGCTCCTTCCGCATCAACGCGACCTATCGGTTCTGAAACGGCGAAGGCCGCCGATCGGCACGAGCCCGGTCGGCGGCCTTCAGCCTTCGGAACGTCAGGCGACGAGGGCGGCGGCGTGCTCGGCCGAGGCGCGGGTGCGCGTCTTGGTGAAGGCGAGCGTGTTCTCGAAAGAGGTGACGCCCGCCTGACTGCCGAGGCCTGTGGCGTTCAGCGCCGAGGTTGCCTGGGCGAAGCGCACCATGCTTTCGGGATCCATGCCGCGCACGAGCCCCGTCGCGATGCCCGCGTTGAACGCGTCGCCACAGCCGCAAGAACAGATCATCTCGATATCGAAGGCCGGCATCAGGAAGCGGTCGCCGTTGGAATGGCGATAATAGGCGCCGTTCTCACCGAGCGTCAGGATGCAGCAGGTCACGCCCTTGTCGAGAAAGAAGCGGGCGACGTCCTCGATCTCCTCGCGGCCAGACAGAACGCGCGCCTCTTCGATCGAGGGCAGGAAATAGTCGGTGTGCGGAAGCAGGCCGACGACATTGCCCAGATCCTTCTCGGTAGCGGCGAAGACGTCCACCGTCGTCAGCGCGCCGCGCCGCTTCGCCTCCTGGAAGAGCCGAGCGGATGGAGCGCCGTCCATCCGGTCCATCAGCCCGACGCCGCCGATATGGATCACCTTGGCGTCGAGCACCTGATCCCACATGTCTTCGGTGATCTCGAAGGCGCCGGTGGCGCCCTTCATATGCAGCGCCGGGCGCGAGCCGTCGGCGCGTGTCAGCACGATGGAAGAGGAGGTGCCGACGCCGGAGAGGCGCTGCATGGTGGACGTGTCGACGCCGAAGTGCCCGAGCCGGTTCAGAACCCAGTCGGCCATGAGATCGTCGCCGACGCCGCCGACCGCCAGGCAGTTCAGCCCGTGCTTGGCGGCCGCGATCACCGCCGCGCCGGCCGCGCCCGACACGGCCATCTCGATTTCCTCGATGAACTGCGTGCCACCGCCAGGCGGGATCGCGCCGACCGGGCGTCCCAGGCAGTCGAACGTGTAGAAGCCGATCGACGTGTAGTCGTAGCGCATGTTCAGGTTCCTCCCATGTCGCGGACCCCTTCCCGATCCGCGCGGTTCGACGGGGCGAGCCGTCAGTTCACCTTGGCGGCCTCGCCGCGGCGGATCGCCTCCACCTCCGCTTTGGCCCTCTCGTTCGCCTCGCCCTTGAGGGCGATGTCGGTGCGCCGGCGCAGGATGTCGTCGGCGGTGCGCACCCGCTCATGGGCCGCGATCCAGGCGATCTCCGCAACGTGGTAGTCCGGCAGGCTGAGCAGGCGGCGCCCGTCCGAGCGGCCGATCGCCTCGGCCACCTGTTTGGCGCGCGTGCCGTAGCGCGACAGAAGCCGCTCACCGGTCTCCGCCGAGGTCCGCGACAGGGCGCCAAGCTCGGCCGCGAGGCGAGCTCGCGCCGCTTCGCTCTTGGGATAGTCGCGCCCGCCGCCGATGGCGAGATCGGCGGTGGAGGCGCGGCGGCGCGTGTGGAGATGGGCGAGGATGCGGTCCGTCGCCTCCTCGGCAAAGCCGCGATAGGTCGTCCACTTTCCGCCGATCAGCGACAGGACGGGCACGTTGGTGCCGGGCAGCTTGTCCTCGGCGATGGAATGGTCGCGGCTGATGGCGCCGGGGTCGCCGACATCGGCATGGGGCAGGGGGCGCACGCCGCAAAAGGAATAGACCATGTCGGCGCGCGACAGCGGAATGGAGGGGAAGACCTCGCGCACGACCGAGAGGAGATAGGTGATCTCCTCGTCGCTCGCCCGCGCCTCGTCGGGATGGCCGACCGGAATGTCGGTGGAGCCGATCAGCACCTTGCCCTTGAAGGGATAGAGGAGGTTCACCCGGCCGTCGGCCGAGCCGAAATAGACCATGCGCCCGCCCAGCGCCTCGAGCAGCGCGGGCTTGTCCACCACGACATGCGAGCCCTTGGTGCCGCCCATGTAGCGGCTGTTGAGGCCGAGCGCGGCGTTCACCTCGTCGATCCAGGCGCCGCCGGCATTCACCACGACATTGCAGGTGATCCAGTGCGCCTCGCCGGTCAGCCTGTCCCGGATTTCCACCACGCCGCCCGCCGCAGAGCAGACGCCCGCATAGGTCCTGGCCTCGCTGCGCGGATTGTCGGCCAGCGCGTCGAGCACCAGTTCCAGCCCGAGACGCTCGGCATGGTCGAGCCGCGCCTCGTAATAAAGGCCGACCGAGGAAATGGCGGGGTCGAGGCCCGGCAGCGCGTGCTGCGCCGCTTGCCGGCCGAGAAAGCGATGCACCGGCATCGCGCGGAAACGGCGGCCGAAATGGTCGTAGAGCGACAGGCCGAGCTTGGTGATGACGGAGCCGCGATCGTTGAGCTTGGCCTTCAGGCCGAGAAAGCGCTTCACGGACGGGACGATGCCGCCGAAGCGCGAGCGCACGGGCAGTGCGGTTTCGAGCGGCGTGACATAGTGCGGCGCGTTGCGCAGGAGAATGTTGCGCTCCTCCGCCGACTGGCGCACCAAGCGGAATTCGCCGGTTTCCAGATATTTCAGCCCGCCATGCATGAGGCGCGAGGAGGCTTCGCTGGCGCCCGAGCAGAAGTCGCCGCGATCCACCAGAAGGCAGTCGACGCCCTGCAGGCAGAGGTCGCGAAACGTGCCGATGCCGTTGATCCCCGCGCCCAGGATCAGGACGGAAAAGTGGCGGCTGGGCAGCATCGCGTCCATCTCAGGAAACGATGGCGACCTTGATCGCGTCGCCGCGCGCCGCCGTGGCGAGCGCCTCGCCGATGGCCGGCAGGGCGAAGCGATGGGTCAGGAAGGGCTTGGTGTCGAGCTGGCCCGAGGCGATGAGGTTCAGCGACTTCTCGAACTGGAGCCGCGTCAGGCCGAAGGAGCCGGTGACGATCAACTCGTTGTAATGGATGGCGTTGACGTCGAGCGGCGCCGTCTCGCCCTTGTTGAAGCCGGCAAAGAGCGAGACGCGCCCGCGCAGCCGGGCAAGGCCCAGCGCATCGTTGGCAAGGCTCGGCACGCCGATGGCGACGATCACCACGTCGGCGCCGATGCCGCCGCTTTCCTGCTTCACGATCGCCTTCAGGTCTTCGCAGGTCGGGTCCACCACGACGTCGGCGCCCGCCCGCAGGGCGGCCTCGCGCCGGCCGGGATTGGGCTCGGAGACGATGATGCGCCGGGCGCCTGAAAGGCGGGCGAGCTTGGCGTGGAGCAGGCCGATCGGGCCCGAGCCCAGGATCGCCACCACGTCGCCGCGCTCGACGCCGACCTTTTCCTGGCCGTTGATGACGCAGGCCAGCGGCTCGGCCAGCGCCGCCTCCTCGAACGAGACGCCGCTCGGCATGGCGAAGACATTGCCGGTCTCGATGGCGCGGCCGGGAATGCGGATATATTCGGCAAAGGCGCCGTCCACCTCGTAGCCGATGGCGGTGAGGTTCTCGCAGACATTCTCCAGCCCGCGCTTGCAATAGGCGCAGTGGCCGCAGGCGATGGCGGGATCGACGCAGACCGCATCGCCCACCCTGAAGCGGCTGGAGCCGCCATTGTCGACGATCTCGCCGGAAAACTCGTGGCCGAGAACCGAGGGGTAGCGCACCCCCATGGTCTTGCGGCCGGAAACGATGCGGATGTCGGTGCCGCAGATCGTGGCCGCGCGCACCTTGAGAACGAGGTCGCCGCGCTCGGGAACGGGGTCGGCCACATCCTCGAACAAGACGTCGTTGGGGGCCCGTAGGAGCGCGGCTTTCATGGCAATCCACCCATGCGAAACGCGCCAGAAGCGCGGATGATCGAAGCGCTAAACCGAATTTTTGTGTTTTGCAAACCAAAAATGTTCAGAATGAAATCGTGGTGCCCAATCTCGCATTGTGTGCAATGCGGCATTCTATAGTTCTAGTCGCAGGCCGGAAATTTAGCCAAACAAGTTACCAATGCGGATTTTTAAATTTTCGACCGTCCTAGAAAGTTGTGAGTCTCGTTGCGATCTCGTCATTCGGTTGTAAGAATCGCACAAAATGAGTTTTCGTTTTACAAATGTGTTGACGATGGCGGGAATTGGCGGCACATCAAGGCGAGACGCCGATCTTGGGAGAGATCCCGCGTCTGGGCGGGGCGATCCGCATCCGCTCGCTTGAGGGCCGGCACGGCCCGTTCCGGGAGGACCATCAATGCGCACATCCATTCTGTCCGCGCTCGCCCTGGGCTGCCTCATGGCCGGCGCGGCCGCGCCCGCCCTGGCCGAAGGGCAGCAGGACCTGATCAAGCCGGTCAGCAAGGAGCTGACCTTCGTCTTCATTCCGAAGGTCATCCATCCCTGGTACGACGTGGTTCGGCAGGGCGGTCAGTACGCCGTGGACGAGTTCGCCAAGAGCGGCATCAAGATCAACATGATCTGGGACCAGCCGCCGCAGGCCGACGTCGCCGACCAGAACCAGCGCATCGAGGCCAATATCGGCCGCCATCCCGACGGGCTCGCCGTCGCCTGCCTCGACCAAGCCACCAATGTCCAATTGCTCGGCGAGGCCAAGCAGGCGGGCGTCAACACGATCACCTTCAACTCCTTCTGCTCGCCCGACTTCGCCTTCGTCGGTCAGAAGGACAGTTTCGGCGACGGGTTCGACCTCGGCAAATATCTCGCCGACCATATCGGCGGCGAAGGCGAGGTCGGTATTCTCTCGGGCTCGCTGACGGCGACCGACCATGTCGAGCGCATCAAGGGCTTCAAGAAGGCGCTGGAAGCCTATCCCAACGTCAAGATCGTGTTCGAGCAGCCCGACGACGACGTGCTCGAGAACGCCGTTTCGCTGACCGAGAACGCGCTCCAGGCCCATCCCAATATCAAGGGCTTCTTCGGCTGCAACGCCTCCAACCCGATCGGCATCGCCCGCGCCGTCCAGAACGCCGGCAAGGCGGGCCAAGTGGCCGTGGTCGGCATGGACGATCTGCCCGAGGCTGTGGACTTCGTGAAGGAAGGCGTCATCACCGCGCTGAAGGCTCAGCGCCAGTGGGACATCGGCTATTGGGCGGTGAAGTACATGGTCGCCATGAACGAGAACCACACGATCCCGATGGACCACAACACCGGCTCGCGCTTCATCACCAAGGACGCGATGTAACCGGAGACCCCGAGAGCGGGCAGGGCGCCGGCTGCGGCGCCCTGCCCGGCAGGCAAGGAGGAGGGAAAGGGTTCGCCATGGATGCCATCGCCACCGCCTTCGAGGCGCGCAACGTGTCCAAGAGCTTCGGGGTCGTCCACGCGCTGCGCGGTGTTTCCGTCTCGATCCACCCCGGCGAGGTCCATGCCATTATCGGCGAGAACGGCGCCGGCAAGTCGACCCTCATGAACATCTTCTGCGGCCGGCTGCGCCCGAGCGAGGGCGAGCTGCGCGTCAATGGCGTGGTGCAGCAGTTCCATTCGCCGGGCGAGGCGCAGCGCGCCGGCATCGCCATCGCGCCGCAGGAGATCAATCTCGTACCGGCGCTCACGGTCTGCGAGAACATCCTGCTCGGCGCCGAGATCATGCGCGGCCCCGCCATCGACTGGAAGCGCACCCGCGAGGAAGCGCTGACCCATCTCCACGCCGTGGACGACACGATCGACGGCGTGGCGCGGGTGGAGACCCTGTCCAAGGCGCAGCAGCAGCTCGTGCAGATCGCCCGCGCCGTCGCCACCAAGGCGCACATTCTGATCTTCGACGAGCCGACCGCCGCGCTCACCAACCGCGAAACGGAAAAGCTCTACGCCTTCATCCGCCGCTTTCGCGACGGCGGCGGCTCGGTCTTCTACATCTCGCACCGGCTGGACGAGATCCTGATGCTGTCGGACCGCATCAGCGTGTTGCGCGACGGCGCCCATGTCGGCGAGATCGATCCGCGCCGCGCCACCAAGACCGACATGGTCTCGCTCATGGCGGGCCGCGAGGTCGCGATCTCGCACCACGTGCCGCGCCGGCTGGAAGACCGGCCCGTGGTGCTGAAGGTTTCCGGCCTCTCCCGCCACGGCGAGTTCGAGGAGGTGTCCTTCGAGCTGCACGAAGGCGAGGTGCTCGGCATGTCCGGTCTCATCGGCGCCGGGCGGACCGAGGTCGCCAAATGTATCTTCGGCCTGACGCGCGCGAATGTCGGCACGGTCGAGGTCTTCGGCAGCGCCAAGCCCATTGCCGACCCCGCCGACGCCATCGCGCGCGGGCTGGTCTACCTGCCCGAGGAGCGCAAGCAGGAGGGCATCTTTCCGCTTCTCTCCATTGCCGAGAACATGACGATCGCGACCCTCGACCGCTTTCGCCGGCCGGCCTGGATGGATTTCGGCGCCATGGCCCGGACGGTGGACGACTATGTCGGGCGGCTGCGCATCAAGATCGGCTCGCCCACCGACCCGATCACCAGCCTGTCGGGCGGCAACCAGCAGAAGGTCATTCTCGGCCGCTGGCTCGCCAAGAACTCGCGCATCCTGATCTTGGACGAGCCGACGCGCGGCATCGACGTCGCCGCCAAGAGCGAGATCCAGGGCGTGCTGGACGCGCTGACCGCGCAAGGCCTGTCGATCATCTACATCTCCTCCGAGCTCGAAGAGGTGCTGAACGTCTCCGACCGGATCGTCGTCATGCACGAGGGCCGGGTGAAGGGCGTGCCGCGCACCGAGGACATGACCCAGGAATCGCTTCTCCAGCTCGCCATGAGCTGACGCTCCTGCGCGCCCCGGCCGGGATCGGCCTTGGCGCCTTCGCACCCGTTCCGCATCGAAAGGCATCGCGCCATGACCAACATCGCCGCCGCCGGACAAACGCGCGCCCGGTCCGCGCCGCCCTCCCTCTGGTCGCGCTTCAAGGGCTGGGAGGCGAGCGGCATCCTGATCGCGCTCGGCGTCTTCGCGCTCGTCCTCTCGCTCGCCGCGCCGAACTTCCTTTCGGCCTACAATCTCACGGTCGTGGCCCGTGCCGCCGCCTTCGTCGGCCTCGTGGCGCTTGGCCAGACGCTGGTCCTGCTGCTCGGCGGCATCGATCTTTCGGTCGGCACCGCCGCCGGCCTGTCGGCCATCGTCGGCTCGCTGCTTTTGACGAAGATCGGTGTCCATCCCTATCTGGTGCTGCCGCTGGCCGCCGGCTTCGGGCTTTGCCTCGGCCTCGTGAACGGTTTCCTGATCGCCTATCTCCGGCTCAATCCGTTCATCGTGACGCTGGCCACCGGCGAGATCTTCGCCGGCCTCACGCTCGTCATCACCGAGGGCTATCCGATCCGCCCGCTGGGCGCGCAGTTCCGCGTCTTCGGCCAGGGCGAACTCCTCGGCCTGCCGATCCCGGTCTGGTTCTTTCTGGTCTCGGCCGCGATCCTGATCTGGATGCTGCGCAACACGCGCTTTGGCCGCAACATCTTCGCCATCGGCGGCAATCGCGACGCGGCGGCGCTGGTGGGCATTCGCATCCACCGCGTCGAGCTTCTGGTCTACGGTCTCGCCGGAATGTTCGCCGCGCTCGCCGGCATGCTCTATGCCAGCCGCATGGACGCCGGGCAGCCCTCGGTCGGCGAAGGCTGGATGCTGCAGGCGATCACCGCCGCGATCATCGGCGGCACGAGCCTTCGCGGCGGGCAGGGGACGATCGTCGGCACCGCGCTCGGCGCGCTGCTGCTCGCCATGCTCGCCAACGGCACGGTGCTGCTCAACGTCTCGGGCTTCTGGCAGCGCGTCATCGTCGGCCTCGTGGTTCTCGTCGCCATCCTCGTCGATCTCGCCCGCCGGCACCGGACCTGACCCTTGGCCTGGCGCGCTCCTGTCCCGTCCGGCCCCGGCCCAAATCTCGGCCAAGGCGGGGCGGGACTGTCCCCCGCGAGGGAAGACGGTCTATCTCCGCTGGAGAGGTTCTCCTCCAGCGAAAGGCAGATCGTGTCGTCCACCGAGAGCGAAGACATCAAGGCCCGGGCCGCCTGGCTCTACTACATGGAAGGCCTGACGCAGGATCAGGTCGCCAAGATCCTCAACCTGACGCGCACCCGCGTCCTGCGCATGCTCGCCTCGGCGCGCGAGGACGGCACGGTGCAGATCCGCGTCACCGCGCCCATCGCCCGCTGCGTCAAGCTGGAGCGCGAGGTGCGCGCGCGCTTCGACATGGAGCGCGTCGTGGTCGTGCCCGACCCGCAGGACGAGGCGCGCCTGCCGGCGATGATCGGCGCGGCGCTCGGCCAGATGCTGCCCGATCTCCTGGCCGAGGGCATGACGATCGGCCTTGGCTGGGGCCGCACGCTCTCCTCCTCGCTGCCCTTCATCGAGCCGCTGGGCTACAGCCGCTCCACCACCATCTCCATGCTGGGCGGGCTGACCCATGTCAGCCTCTCCAACCCGTCCGAATTCGCCTGGCGCTTCGCTGACCGGCTCGGCGGCGAATGCTACATGCTGGCCTGCCCGGTCTTCGCGCCCGACGGCGCGACGCGCGAAGCGCTGCTCGCCCATCGCGGCATCGCGGAAGTTTTCCGGCGCACCGACCGGCTGGATCTCGCGATCCTCAGCGTCGGCGATTTCACGCGCGATTCCATCTTTGTCCAATACGGGCTCCTGGAGCGCGGCGATCTGGACTCGCTGGAGCGCGCGGGCGCGGTGGGCGACGTGCTCTGCCGCTTCATCGACGCCGAGGGGCGGGTTCTCGACCATTCCGTCAACGACCGTGTGCTGGCGGTGGACCCGCGCCGTCTGGCGCAGGCGCGCCGAACGGTTCTCGCCTCCGGTGGCTGGTCGAAATTCGCCGCCATCCGCGCGGCGATCACGCTGCTCCATCCCGAAATCCTCGTCACCGACGAGCGCACGGCGGAGCGGCTTCTCGACACGTAGAGGTATTTTTGATCCTCCGTGTTGAACTCTTGTACTTTCATGGATACAAATGTATCAGAGATCGCAGGGAGGATCTTCGATGACCATTCTTCAGGTGGGCCTTGCGGCCGAGCTTCAGGCCTATGCGGACAAGCACGGCCCGGTGACGGTGGGCCTCGCCGGTTCGGGCCAGATGGGCACCGACATGGTGGTGCAGTTGACGCTGATGCCAGGCGTCCGGCTCGGGGCGCTGTCGGAGCTGAACATCGCCGGAGCCGAAGAGGCGCTGCGCATGGCCGGCTCGCCCTTCGTGCGCGCGGCCGGCGTCAACGACATCGACCGCGCCATCGAGGGCGGCAAGGTCGCGCTGACCGAGGACTACAAGGCGCTCTGCGCCTCGGGCCATGTGGATGTGGTGATCGACGCGACGGGCAATCCCAATGTCGGCACGCTGATCGCGCTGGAGGCCTTTCGCAACGGCAAGCATGTCGTGATGCTGAATGTCGAGGCCGACATCACGATCGGCCGCTTTCTGCGCGAGGAGGCCGCCAAGGCCGGCGTGGTCTATACGGGCGCGGCGGGCGACGAGCCGGCGGCGACGATCGAGATCGTCGGCTTCGCCCAGTCGCTCGGCTTCGACATCGTCTGCGCCGGCAAGGGCAAGAACAACCCGCTGAAATTCGACGCGACGCCCGACGCCTACGAGGAGGAAGCGCGCCGCCGCAACATGAACGCCCGCATGCTGGTGGAGTTCGTGGACGGCTCCAAGACCATGATCGAGATGGTCGCCGTCGCCAACGCCACCGGGCTTGTGCCGGACGTTCCCGGCATGCACGGCCCGGCCGCGACGCGCGACGAACTCGCCACCGTGCTCTGCACGAAGGAGGATGGCGGCGTTCTGTCCGGGACCGGCAAGGTCGACTACTCCATCGGCAAGGGCGTCGCGCCCGGCGTCTTCTGCGTGGTCAAGCCCCGGCACGAGCGCGTCCTGGAGCGCATGAGCGATCTGAAGATGGGCCCCGGCCCCAACTACACGATCTTCCGCCCCTATCACCTGACTTCGCTGGAAGTGCCGCTTTCGGCGGTGCGCGCGGTGGTGAAGAAGGCGCCCGACATGCAGCCGGCCGAGCGACCGGTGGCCGAGTGCGTGACGCTCGCCAAGCGCGATCTCAACCCGGGCGACACGCTCGGCAAGATCGGCGAATACGACTATCGCGGCTTCGCCATGACCTGGGAAGGCGCGCGCGACGAGGGCGCCCTGCCGCTGGGCCTTGCCGAGCGGGCCAAGGTCATCCGCCCGATCAAGGCCGGCGAGAAGCTGACCTATGCCAATTGCCAGCCGGACGACAGCCTCGTCATCACCCAGATCCGCCAGCGTCTCGACCAGGCCGACAGCCGCTTCGCGTCCAGCGCGGCGGCCTGACGGGACGGGAGGAGGAGAAGCCCATGTCCGCCTTGCCCCAATCGGCGCCATCAGCCGAAGACGTCGCAGACAATGCCGCCCGCGCTCCCGGCGCGCGGGGTGGTGACAACAAGCCCTTCGCCTTCCGGCACTTTCCGCCCGAGGTGCTGAAGGACGCGCTGCGCCAGATGCACCTGATCCGCCGTTTCGAGGAGGGGGCGGAGGAAAGCTACACGCGCGGCCTCATCCACGGCACGATGCATCTTTCGATCGGGCAGGAAGCCTCGGCCGTCGGCGCCTGCCTGGCGCTGACCGACACGGATCAGATCACCTCCACCCATCGCGGCCATGGCCATTGCATCGCCAAGGGCGCCGAGGTCGGGAAAATGTTCGCCGAGTTCTTCGGCAAGGAGACGGGCTATTGCCGGGGGCGCGGCGGCTCCATGCACATTGCCGACGTGTCCAAGGGCAATCTGGGCGCCAACGGCATCGTGGCGGGCGGCCTGCCCATCGCGGTCGGCGCGGCGCTTTCCATGAAGATGCAGAAGCGGCCGGACGTGGTCGTCTCCTTCTTCGGCGACGGCGCCAACAACGAGGGCGCCTTCCACGAGGCGCTGAACATGGCGTCCATCTGGAAACTGCCGGTCATCTTCGTCTGCGAGAACAACAAATACGGCATGTCGGTCTCGACCGAGCGCTCCACGGCGGTGAAGAATATCGCCGAGCGGGCCGTGGCCTACGCCATGCCAGGCGTCACCGTGGATGGCAATTCGCTGTCCGACGTGTCGGAGGCGCTGGTCACCGCGATCGAGCGGGCGCGGGCGGGCCAGGGGCCGAGCCTCGTCGAGTGCAAGACCTACCGCCATCGCGGCCATTCCAAGAGCGATCGCAACCGCTATCGCACCAAGGAGGAGATCGACGACTGGATTTCCAAGGACCCGATCGGCCGGTTCGAAGCCGAGATGTTGGACTACGGCGTGGTGGATGCCGGCGAGATCGAGGCGATCCGCGAAAGTGTCGAGCGCGAGATCGCGGACGGGATCGAGTTCGCCAAGAACTCCCCCTCGCCCGACGTCAACGAGGCGACGCGCGACGTCTACACGGCCTGAGCGCCGTTTTCGGCAAGGCGGCGCGGCCCGCCCTGCCACCTGAGCAAGGCACCTGAACGACGAGCCGGGTTGCGGGCGCGTGAACGAGGTTTCACCCCGACCCCCAAGCTCCCACGGCCGGCGAGCCGACAAGGAATCCAGGGATGAGCGAGACCATCGACGTGGCCGGCAGCCGCGAGCTTTCCTATGCCCAGGCGATCCAGGAAGCGATCGCCATCGCCATGGAGGAGGACCCGCGCGTCTTCATCATGGGCGAGGATATCGGCGTCTATGGCGGCGCCTTCCAGGTGACCGGCGATCTCGTCCATCGCTTTGGCGCCGACCGCGTGATCGACACGCCGATCGCCGAACTCGGCGGCGCGGGCGTCGCGGTGGGCGCGGCGCTGACCGGCATGAAGCCGATCTACGAGTTCCAGTTCTCCGACTTCGCGACGCTCGCCATGGAGCAGATCGTCAACCAGGCGGCCAAGCTCCGCTTCATGCTGGGCGGCAACGTTTCGGTGCCGCTCGTCATGCGCTTTCCCGCCGGCTCCGGCACGGGCGCGGCGGCCCAGCACAGCCAGAGCCTGGAGGCCTGGCTCGGCCATGTGCCGGGGCTCAAAGTTCTCCAGCCGGCGACCCCGCACGACGCCAAGGGCATGCTGCTCGCCGCGATCGACGATCCCGACCCGGTCATGATCTTCGAGCACAAGATCCTCTACAAGATGAAGGGCGTGGTGCCGGAAGGGCGCTACACCGTGCCGATCGGCAAGGCGCTGGTTCGCCGCGAGGGGGGGGACGTAACGGTCGTCGCCTCCGCCATCATGGTGCATAAGGCGCTGACGGCCGCCGAGGAACTGGCCAAGGACGGGATCGACGTCGAGGTCGTGGACCTTCGCACGATCCGGCCGATGGACCGTGAGACGATCATCGCCAGCGTCATGAAGACGGGCCGTCTCGTCTGCGTCTACGAGGGCGTCAAGACGCTCGGCATCGGCGCCGAGATTTCCGCCATGATCGCGGAAAGCGAGGCCTTCGACTATCTCGACGCGCCGGTGATCCGGCTGGGCGGCGCGGAATCGCCGATCCCCTACAATCCCGAACTCGAAAAGGCGGTCGTGCCGCAGGTGCCGGACATCGTTCAGGCGGTGCGCGCGCTGGCCCGCCGGGAGCGCTGACGCCATGCCGACCGAAGTGATCCTGCCCAAGGTCGACATGGACATGGCGACCGGCCAGATCTCGCGCTGGTTCTACAAGGAAGGCGACGCCATCAAGAAGGGCGAGCCGCTTTTCGAGATCGAGACCGACAAGGCAGCGATGGAAGTGGACGCGCCGGCCTCCGGCACGCTGCGCAACGTCACGGGCGCGGAGGGCGTGGACATCGCCGTCGGCTCGCCCGTCGCCTGGATCTATGCCGAGGGCGAGGCAGCCGAGCCGGCCGCGCCTGTCGCCGATGCCGGCACGCCGAAGACGGTCGGCCCCGATCCCGATGTCGAGACCGACTCCAAGCCCGTCGCTGCAAGCGAAGCCCGCGCCTTGGTGAATGGCTCGGGCGAGACGGCCAAGACCTGCTGCGCCAAGGACCGGCCGGCGGACGGCGAGCGCCGGGGCGTTCGCGCTACGCCGCTCGCCCGGCGTCTGGCGCGCCAGTTCGGCCTCGATCTCACTGCCATCGCCGGCCAAGGCCCGCTCGGCCGCATCGGGCGCGAGGATGTGGAAGCGGCCGCCGCGAAGGCCCAGGCGAAGCCGGTCGAGGGGCTGGCGGAGGGGAGGGCCGAGGCGCCTGCACCCGCCATGGCTCGCGCGCCCGCGCCGCAGATTCAGCCCGCCGCGCCTTTGCGCGCGACGACCACCGCCCACACGCCGCTCCATGTGGCGCGGTTGCGCGAAGGGGAGGGCACGCCGATCGTGCTCCTCCATGGCTTCGGCTCGGAAAGCGCCAGCTGGCGGCCGCTGCTCGCCGAGTTCGCGGGCGGCAATCCGGTTCTGGGCCTCGACCTTCCCGCCCATGGCGGCTCGGTGGCGCGGGGCGCGGCGGGGTTCGACGCGCTTGTGTCGGGCGTGGAGGAAACGCTGGTCGCGCTCGGCCTCGCGTCCTGCCACCTCGTCGGCCATTCGCTGGGCGGCGCGGTCGCCACCGCCGTCGCGGCCGGGCTTTCGGTCGATACGCGCTCGCTGATGCTGCTGGCGCCCGCCGGCTTCGGACCGGATATCGACACCGCCTTTGCCGAAGGCTTCGCCCGAGCAGTGGACGAGGCGCCGATCCGCTCCTGGCTGCGGCATCTCGTGTCCGATCCCGCCGCGATCTCGGACGGGTTCGTGCGCGCCACGGCGCGCGGCCGGGCGGACGGCGTGCAGGCCGAGGCGCAGACGCGGCTCGTCGGCTCACTCTTCTCCAACGGCGCGCAGCATTTCACGGTGCGCGACCTCGTCGACTCGCTCGCCATGCCGGTGAAGATCGTGGCGGGCGCCGAGGACCGCGTCGTGCCGGTGCGCCACTTCACCGGGCTCCCCGGCACACTTGCCTTGCATGTCTTCCCCCGCACCGGCCATATGCCGCAATTCGAGCAGCGGGCGGCGGTGGCGCGCCTCTTGCAGGAGTTGACACGCTGATCTCCAGAAGGATGCCGATGGCCGAGTTCGATTGCATCATCTTCGACTGCGACGGCGTCCTGGTCGACAGCGAAATCCTGGCCCGCCGCGCCATGCAGTCGGTGTTCCGGCAGGCCGGGATCGAGGTGACGGCGGAGATGGTCGACAGTTTCGTCGGCATGAAATTCGCCGACATCCTGAACGGCATCGAGGCGCGCACGGGGCAGCGCATCGCGGACGACGACCATCCCCGCTTCTGGACGGAGACCAAGGCCCTCTTCACCGATCACCTCCGGCCCGTGCCGGGGGTGGTGGCGTTTCTGGAGGGGTCTACCATCCAGCGCTGCGTCGCCTCGTCCTCGGACCACGAGCGCATCCGCCACAGCCTGGGGGTGACTGGGCTCGCGGAGTTTTTCGAGCCGGGCGCCATCTTCTCGTCGCATGACGTGACGCGGGGCAAGCCCGAGCCCGACCTCGTTCTCCACGCGGCCCGCACCATGGGCGCCGACCCCGCGCGCTGCCTGGTGATCGAGGATTCCCGCTTTGGGGTGATGGGCGCCAAGGCAGCCGGCATGGCGGCCTATGGCTTTCTCGGCGGCGCGCATCTCCTCGCCAATTCCGGCGACGCCCTGCGCGAGGCCGGCGCCGATTTCGTCGCCCGCAGCTACGAAGAGATCGCCGCCTTCATGGCGGGCTGACTCTTACTTTCATTTCCAAACGCAAGAGCCCGGCGGGAGCGAACCCGCCGGGCTCTTGCGTTCGAGGAGGCGAAGCCCCTTTCAAATCTCCGTCACGCATTTCTTGGCGCGTGGGATGGAGGCGGGGCTCATGGACAGTTCAGTCACGCCGTTTTCCACGAAGAAGGGAATGAGGTCGGGCCGGGCCGCCGCCTCGCCGCAGACGCCGATCCAAATGCCGGCCTCGCGCGCGGCCTGCGCTGCCTGGCGGATGGCGGCGAGAACGGCAGGGTGCTCGGCGCGGTTGAGCTTGGCGACGCGCGGATTGAGCCGGTCTGCGGCCATGACATATTGGGTGAGATCATTCGTGCCGACGGAGAAGAAGTCGACCTCCCGCGCGATCTCGGCCGCCAGGAACACGGCCGCCGGCGTTTCCACCATCACACCGAGCTCGAAGGGCCCATGCGCGTTGCCGGCCGCATCCAGCTCCGCCCGGCACTCCTCGATCAGCGCCCGGACGGCCCGGACCTCGCCGACATCGGCGATCATCGGCAACAGGATTTTGACGTTGCCGACCGGCGAGGCGCGCAGAAGCGCGCGCAGCTGCGGCTTGAACACGTCCGGCCGCTCCAGGCACATGCGCACGCCGCGCCAGCCGAGGAAGGGGTTGTCCTCGTGCTCGAAATCGATACCGGCCACCGGCTTGTCGCCGCCGATATCGAGCGTGCGGATCACCACGGGATAGGGCGCGAAAGCCTCGGCCAGCTTGGTGTAGGTCTCGGCCTGCTCGTCCTCGCCGGGCAGCGTGCGCCGCTCCATGAACAGGAACTCGGTGCGGAACAGGCCGACGCCCATGGCGCCCGCCTGTCGCGCGCCGTCGATCTCGGCCAGCGAGCCGAGATTGGCGGCGATCTCCACCCGCCGTCCGTCGCGGGTGCGGGGCTCCACGGTGCGATAGGCCTCGAGACTCCGGCGCTCCTCCGCCTCGCGCGCGATGGCCGATTGCAGGCGCGCGGCGCTCTCGGCGTCGGGATCGAGCACGACCTCGCCGCTGGCCCCGTCGAGGCCGACCGTGCGCGCCGCCTTCAACTGCTCCTCGGACGCGGAAAAGCCGAGCACGGCGGGAATGCCGTGGGCGCGCGCCATGATCGCGACATGGCTGGTCGCCGCGCCCTTGCGGCAGACGATGCCGGCAATGTCGGCGAGCGTAGCCTTAGCCAGATCCAGCGCGGCGATCTCGTCCGCCAAGATCACCGAGCCCTTCGGCATGTCGGCCAGCGTCAGGTCCTTGGCGCCGATCAGCGTCAGCGCAATGCCGCGCGTCACGCTGCGAATGTCCTCGGCACGGGCGCGAAGGTAGGGGTCCGCCAGCGCTTCGAAGCTCGCGGCGATCGCGCGGCCCGCCTCCACCACGGCGCTCGGCGCGTCGCGCCCCTGGCCGATCGCGGTCTCGACGCTCCCGATGAACTCGGCGTCCTCCGCCACGTCCACCAGCGCGTCGATGATCGCCGCGTCGTCGCGTTTCAGGCCCGGCCGCGCCTTGGCCTCGCGGAAGGACTGGACGGTGGCGGCGAGGGCCGCGCTGTATCTGGCGCGCTCGGCCTCGCGCTCCCCGGCCGGCACGTCGCGCGGCTGGATGTCGAGCGCGGCGGGAAAAAAGGCGAAGGCCGGGCCGATCGCGGTGCCCTCGCTGGCGGCGATGCCGCGAGAGCCGGAGGGGGCGGGTTTCGCGGCGGGAGCGGGCGCCGTCGACGCCTGCCCGGCGTCGCGAGCGGGCAAGGCGACGTCGCCGGCATCGGGCGTCTGGAGAAAGGTCGAGAGCGCCGAGACGGCGTCGGCGGCGTCCTCGCCGTCGGCGCGCAGGGTCGCCTCGTCGTTTTCCTTCACGCCGAGCAGCATGAGCTTCACCGCGCTCTTGGCGCTGGCGCCCCGGCCGTTGCAGCGGATTTCGATGTCGCTGGAAAAGCTCTTGGCGAGCTTGACGAATTGCGTGGCCGGGCGGGCGTGCAGCCCCTCGTGCACGCGCACGACGACGGATCGCTCGATCATGGGTCTCACGTCCTTGCAGGCGGAAAGAAGGGCGGCGCTCAGCCGGTGATGGCGATCTCGGCGCCGGGCTGGAGAGCGCTGGCGAGCGCCGCGCCGTCCACCGCGCTGGCGGCGATCTCGCCGGGCCGCTCGGGTGCCTCCGCGCCGTTGAAATTGATGACGACATGGCCGATGTCGCGCACCTTGGCCCAGGCGAGCGGGCCGATGCCGGTCAGCGTGGCTTCCACCGAGCCGACGCGGATCGCCGCGCCCGGCGAGGGGGCCTCGACGCTCGGCTCCTCCGCGACGCGATGCGTCACAGAGACTTCGGCGAGTTCGGGCGGGGCGCCGTCCGCGAACAGGATCAGGACGCCGCCTTCCAGAAGGTCGGCCACGTCCGGGCCGATGGCGGTGACGAGCGTGCGAAAGCGTGTGGTCATGAAGGGCTCTCCGAAGGAGGGGAGGCCGGGCGCCGTCTCATTCGCGCCGGCTCCGAAAGGGGGCGGGCCGGGGCGCTTGGGCGCCGGCCCGCAAGGCTTGGCATCAGAGTCGCGCTAGCGCGTCAGAGCAGGAAGCTCGCGCCCCAGGCGATGAGAACCGAGACCGGCCCCATGATCTGGCGGCTGATCAAAACGGCGGGCACGCCGATCTCGATCGTCTTGGGCTTGGCCTCGCCGAGGGCCAGGCCCACCGGCACGAAGTCGCAGCCGACCTGCGTGTTGTAGGCAAACAGCGCCGGCAGGGCCATGGCAGGGGCGATCGTGCCGTTGGCGATCTGCGGTCCGATGATGGCGACGCCGATCACCTGCGCGATCACCGCGCCGGGACCGAGGATCGGCGACAGGAAGGGCAGGCCGCAGATCGCGGATAGAACGATGAGGCCGAGGATGTTGTTGGCGAGCGGCCCCATGGGCGCGGCCAGAAGATCGCCGACGCCGGTATAGAGGATGATGCCGATCAGCATGGTCACGAAGGCCATGAAGGGCAGGACGTTGCGGATCACCATGTCGATGGTGCGCCGACCGGCATTGAAGAAGATGCCGACGGCCCGGCCCATGACGCGGCCGACGCTGGTGATGGCGCCGATCAGCCCGCCCTGGTTCGAGGCGGGCATCGCGCTGCCGAGCGCCGCGGTCGCCTCGGCCGGCGAGGAGAAGGAGCGCGGCGCGGCGGCCGGCTGGCCCATGCCGGCGGGCGAAGCCGCGCCTTGGCCGCTTGGCGCGGCGGCGGCGCTATCGGCCGGCGCCATGTCGTCGGTGGTCACGCCCGAGACGTAGATGTCCTCGGTGATGAACTGCGCGAGCGGCCCGCTCTGGCCGACCGGCATGATGTTGATGGTTGGGATGCGCTTGCGGGCATAGACGCCGCAGCGCGCCGTGCCGCCGCAGTCGATAACGACGGCCGCCATCTCGCTTTCCAGCGGCGGGTTGCGGAACCCGTCCACCACGGTGGCGCCGGTCAGTTCGGCGAGCCGCTGCGCGACGGCGGGGATGCCGCCGCCGGTGACGGCGACGATCTTGTCGCGCTCGGGCGTCGGCTGGATCACCAGCGGGCCGCCCCAGCCACCCTTGCCCTGCGAAACGCGAATGGCATTGAAACTCTTGGCCATGATCCGATCCTTTCCTCGCCCGGCCCTAGAGCGTCACGCCTTCGCGCTGCGCTAGAAAGCGCGTGACGCGTTCGGTGACGATGCCCTTGAGAAGGATCACGACGATGCCGACGATGAAGTAGTAGATGGCGAGATTGATGTGGTAGCCGGGCGGCACAACGCCCCGGTTTTCCAGCTCCAGAAGCGCCACCAGAACGCCGCCCCAGACGAAGTATTCGCCGGCATTGGCATGGGGAAACAGGCCGAGGATCGGGTGGCAGAAGGACACGGCCGAGTCGTAGAAGGCCGGCTTGTGCTTCTCTTCCAGGAACGTGCCGAACGTGTAGGCCATCGGGTTGGTGAGGAAGAACATGGCGAGCACCGGCAGGACGGTGTAGCGCGTCAGCGCGATGCGCCCCGCCTTGCGGGCGAGCCCGTGAACCCGCTCCTCGCCGATCATGCCGGTCAGCGCGTAGAAGGCGGTCATCAGCACCACCAGCGTCGGGATAATGCCGGTGACGAAGCCGAGAAACACCTCGCCGCCCTTCTGGAAGACGCCGATGAAGTGGCGCCCGATCGTCGCCAGCCAGCCGAGCTGCTCCTCCTTGTTGCTGGTGGAGAGCTGCTGAACGCGCTTGGCATATTCTTCCGCCGAGATCGGGCCGCCGGCCGTGGCGGGAACGGTGGCCTGCGCGGTGCCGGCGGCGCCGGGATCGGTGGCCTGCGCGAGCAGCGTCGCGCCGTGATGGGCGCTGTCGCCAACGCTGCCGGCAACGGCGTGATGGGCCGCAAGATCATGGACCGGGGCCAGCATGGCGGGGTCGCTCAAGGCATGGGCGTAGGCGGCGCCGTGAGCGGCGAGATCGGCCACTCCTTGCGCCATCATCATGGTCAGCATCATTGGCCCCTCCCGGCCTTGTTCGCCCAAAAGGGCATGTCATGTCTCGGCTGGCGGAAACCCGGCGCGCCACTCCCGCGCGTCAGGGCTCCCGGCGATGGATAGTCGAGGAAAAGCTCAGACGGCGGCGGGGCGCAGGCGCGCCGTGGCTTTGGGCGAAGCGGACGCCGCGCCGCCGCCCCGGCGCACCGTCTCGACCTGGGCGAGGGCTGTCAGCAGCGCCTGCGAGAACGGGTCTTTCGGCCGCAACGCGGCTTGGCTGCGCGCTTCGCCTGGGCTGAGGCCCTCCAGCCTTTCCACCCGGCGCGCCTTGGCGAAGACCGTTCGGCCCTCGATGGTGACGACGCGGCGCAGCGTCTCGTCCGGGGCGACCACCAGTAGCACGATCGCGCCGCGCTTCAGCCCGCCGCCGCCCTTGCCGACGCCCATCCAGCCGTCCGACCATTCGCTCGACAATTGCTGGAACGCCGCGCGGTAGCGGCGGATCTGGACGAGCGTTCCCCAGCACTGGAGAAGCCAAGCCAACGCCAGAAGCGCCAGCACGCCTTGCCAACCCCACATTCGAAAACCTCCCGACGACGCTCTCCCTTGCATCGTTGACCGATCATGAACATTTGACTTCTATGGTGTCAAGATGTTCGTTCGCTTGGCGTAGAGTTGTTAGGACGTGGGGTCTTCGAGGAGGCTTGCGGCCGTCAACTCGTCGGTGACGAGTACGGTCGGCCGCACGAAAGCGAGGGAGGCGCGCAGAATGTCGATCTTGTCCGCCCCGCCCGAGGCGATGACGCGCTTTCCCGCCCGGCGGATCGCCGACATGTCGGCCGACATGATGCGGGAATTGATGGGATGATCCACCAGTTCGCCGGCTCTGTCCAGAAAGTGGAAGAGAAGATCGCCGACGGCCCCGGCCTTCTGCAGCGACTGCCGGTCGCTTTCGGCGATGTAGCCGGTGCGATAGGTCGTGGCGCCGCACTCGATGCCGCCGACGCTCAGCACCACCATGTCGAGATGATCGGCCATGCCCAGAACCGAGCTGAGGCCGCAGCGCTCAATCAGGGCGGTCTTTGTCTCGACGCTGTCGACGATGGCCGGCGCGGTGAGAAGAAAGGCGTCGCCATTGAAGATCTGGGCGAAGCGCCAGGCGAACTCGGCTGGGTTGAAGCGATGCGCCTCGGCGATGCCGCCGAGCAGCGACACGACGCGCATCTCCTCCAAGGCGCGCGCCTCGACATAAGGCAGCGATTCCAGAAGCGTCCGGCCCCAGCCGAGGCCGATCGTCATGCCCTCCGCCACGGTCTGCGAGAGATAGCTGCCGATGGCCGCGCTGATGACGGGGGCGGGGTCCTCGCCGGCGCCGGGCGCCGGCACGACGATGGCGCTTTCCAGCCCGAAGCGCCGCTCCAGCGCGCGCTCGGTCGCGGTGAGTTCGGCCAGCGGGCCGGCCACGGAGATGCGCACCTCCGAGCGGTTGCGCGCTTCGGCAAGCAGGCGCACCACGCTGACGCGCCCGATGCCGAGCGCGCTGGCGATGTCGTTCTGCGTCATCTGCTCGACATAGTACATCCAGGCCGCGCGCACGCGCATCCGGTCGGCGCGCGTGCCGGCGAGGGAGGCTTGATCCGACATCTCGGCTTCCTTTCCGGCGCTCAGGCGCTTCGCAGGGGCGAGGGGCTGCGGCTTGGCCGCGCCGGGCGGGCTTCAAGCAGAAAATCCCTCATGATTCGGCGGGGCCTATGATAGCGTTCGGCTGCAAGTTGGAGAGCGTCCATGTTGCCTTATCCTGATAGTCTGGCCCTGCCGCTGAAGGAGGGAATCCGGGACTTGAGATCCTCGATCCGCCATGAAGCGCGGGCGGGCGCCGTGTCCAACCAACTGTTCGGAACCCCCGAGCCGACCCGCCGGCTGGCGCGGCTGGCCGACGGCATGCTGACGCGGGCCGAGCGTTTCGCCGGCAAGGTCCTGTCGCGCGACGCCGTCGATCTCGGCGCGCGGCTGGATCGGCTCGGCGCCGGTCTTGCTGAGGGACATGTGACCGAGCGCACGGGCGATGTCTATGCCGTGTGTCAGGCGATCTGCGATCTCGACGGCCCGTCCGGCGCCGTGGTGTCGGAGCTCAAGCTTTCCAGCCGCAATCTCGACCGGCCCCTGTCGGGCGAGGGGGACCCGGCGCTGGCGGCCGCGCGCATCGCCGCGCGCATGGCCGCGCTCGACATCGTACGCCCGTGCCTCGGCACCGTTCTCGCCTCCGCCGGCCGCGAGGAGACGAAAGCGCTGAACGCGCGCGTCGCGCTGACCGCCTGGCTCGCCGTGCTCGTCCGGCTCCAGACGCGCGAGGACGCCCGCGTTATTCTCGCCAGCGCGCGCTGGGCGACGGAGGCGGAAGAGGCCGAATGGCGGACGCTGCTGAACGAGCGCAAGCTCGAGGACCTCGCCGCGCTTTGGCGCCAGACCGTGCCCTATCTGCCTTGAAGGCCGTACCTTATCTGTCTTGAAGGAACTGCCGGCTCCCGGCGTCGAGCGAGGAAAGCCGCCGGAGACCCGACGAAAAGCCCCGAGAAAGAGTGCCGAATTGACCGACAGCGCGATGAAGCTCAGCATCGACTTTCCGCCCGAGGCGGAGGGGCGTTCGCCCATCAAGCGCTCGATCCGGCGCCTGGCGGCCTTCTCGCATCTGGTGGACCATGGGCTCGCCCAGTTCAACCGGCGCTACGGCACCGATCTCACCGTTTCCTCGCGCCAGCTGACCCGCGCCTTTCTGGAATGGGTCCGCCGCTTCGACGCGCAGCGCGAACTGGCCGATCGGGATCGGCGCGACTTCAGCCATTTCGCCGCCGGGCTCCTGTTCAGCAGCTTCATCCGCAACCGGCCGGTGCAGTCGGCTGCCGGGCAGGGGGCGGCCAATGAGCTCGCCGGCACCTCGGCCCTGCGCCCGGAGGAACGGCTGATCGCCTTCTGGCCGGAAGGCGTCTTCT
Organism: Aureimonas sp. AU20; assembly: GCF_001442755.1. Classification (NCBI taxonomy): domain Bacteria; kingdom Pseudomonadati; phylum Pseudomonadota; class Alphaproteobacteria; order Hyphomicrobiales; family Aurantimonadaceae; genus Aureimonas; species Aureimonas sp. AU20. Next base: position 1,529,426 of record NZ_CP006367.1, read on the forward strand.
ACTTCGAATTCTGCATCACGGTGCTCGACAAGGTTCTGGCGGAGCAGTCGCTCGAAGGCATCCATCTCGCGCCGCAGGCGGTGGAGCTGCGCTCCTGGCAGTCCTTCCGCGAGAATGTGCAGGACGATCCCAATCTCGCCATCCCGTTCCTGGACCTCTTCCTCGGCGGCGATCCCAATTGGGACTACCCCACCGCCGCGCGTTTCCGCTCCGCCCTGCAGGGTCACTTCCTCGGGGCGGATCGGCGGCTCACCTCGAACTGACATCGACGCTCGGGCTGCGAGGCGCACCGACGCGCTGGCGTCGATACTATTGTGCGTGCGCGATTAGCCCCTCACGTTTCCGACCTGACGCTTTCACCTCGTTCGATAGCCATCCGGCGAGCTTCCTGCGGGAGTTTTGCGGCCTGCGCATGAACAGATGTTTTTTGTATTGACCAAATGTTCCTTCGTGATTTATGTTGCAAGCGATCGAAGTCCGCCGCGCTGGGAGGCGCGGGCGACGAGCGCCTGAAGGCTTGAGGCCGCGCTCTCCCGGACTTCGCTTCGTTCGGGAGGAAACATGGTTGAGATCGTCGATCACGCGGGGGCCCCCGTGAAGCACGGGCGCGCGCGGGTCAATGGCATCCGGATGCATTACGTGACGGCCGGGCAGGGCGAGCCGCTCCTGCTCCTGCATGGCACGCCCAAGACGCATTACTACTGGGCCAAGCTCCTGCCCCTCCTGACGGAGCATTTCACCGTCGTCGCGCCCGATCTGCGCGGCTTCGGCTACACTGACAAGCCGCCGGCGGAGGAGGGTTACGACTCCCTCACCAACGCCAACGACATGGCCGAGCTGATGACGCAGCTTGGGCACGAGCGGTTCCACCTGCATGGCGAGGACCGGGGCGCGGAATTCGCCTATGCGCTGGCCGCCACGCAGCGCGACCGGGTCAAGACGCTTTCCTTCTGCGAGATGCTGCTTTCGGGCGAGGGGCTGGAGGAATGGTCCAACTTCACGCCGGACAACATCTCCGCCCAGTATCGCCAGCAGGGCGTCTGGGTTTGGCACATTCCCTTCTTCTGGATTCCGCATCTGCCGGAAATGCTCATCACCGGCCGCGAGCGCGAGTTCTGGGAGTTCTGGATCAAGGCCGAGACCTGGAACCCGACCGCGATCAGCGACGAGGCGATCTCGGAATGGATCGCCCGCCTGTCCGCCCCCGGGGGCCTGCGCGGCTGCCTGGAGACCTACCGCGCCGGCCTCAAGAACGCGCGCATCAATGGCGAGTTGAAGCAGAAGAAGCTCTCGCTGCCGATCATGACGGTGGGCGCGCCGGAATTCTTCGGCCCGCTGGTGCGCGACCAGATGCTGAAGGTTTCGGAAGGCGTCGAGCGTTCCGAGGTCTTCGAGGAATGTGGCCATAGCCTTGCCTGGGAGGCCGAGGATCGCCTCGCCCTCATGCTGCGCGAGTTCATGCTGAACCGCGCCTGACACGACCTGAAAGCCTCGCGACGACGAGGTTCGCCCGGCGCGACAGCTTCGCGCCGGAGCGATGAGACCCGCGCATCGTCTGGGAGGACGGGGCCGGGCAGCGCTGCTCGCTCAACATCCGGGAGGATCCCATGCGTCACTTCAAGCCCGCCGCTCTCGCCGCGGCCCTCACTCTGCTTTCGGTCTCGGTCTCCCCGAGCGCCGTGTTCGCGGCCGACAACATCGCCGCCGATCTCAACCAGCCGCTCTGGTATCAGGCGCCGAGCGCCAAGACGCTGGAACTCGCCAAGATCGACGATCTCTCCTCGACCGTGGTCAGCGACGGCCAGCGCGGCGAGAAGGGCGTCCTGGGCTCCTCGATCGCCATCACCCCGGAGCAGGCCGCCAAGATCAAGGCCGGCAATTTCACGGTCGCCATTGCCATGGGCTGGCTGGGAGACGACTGGGCCTCCGAGCAGCTGACGGGCCTCAAGGAAAACTTCGAGTCCATGGGCATCAAGGTCGTGGCCGAGACCAATGCCAATTGGGACGACGCCAAGCAGATCTCCGATCTCGACTCCATCGCCGTCCTGAAGCCCGACCTTCTCGTCTCCATCCCGCTGAACGGCCAGACCACGGCGGCCGCCTACAAGCGCATCGCCGAGGCCGGCACCAAGGTCGTCTTCATCGATCAGGCGGTGGACGGCATGGAGCCCGGCAAGGACTATGTCTCGATCATCTCCTCGGACAATCTGGCGCTCGGCATGTATGTGGCCGACGAGCTGGCCAAGGCGATCGGCGGCAAGGGCGATGTCGCCGCCCTCTATTTCGCCAACGACTTCTACGTTACCAATCTGCGCTACGAGGGCTTCGTCGCTCGGCTCATGGCCAAATATCCCGACGTGAAGCTCGTCGCCACCGCCGGCCATGACGACCCGGACAAGGGCCAGGAAGTGGCGCAGGCGCTGCTTGCCCGCTATCCCACGCTGAACGGGCTGTACGGCTCCTGGAGTATCCCGGCCATGGGCGCCGCCACGGCCGCGCAGGTCGCCGGCATGTCGCCCGAGAACTTCAAGATCGTCTGCGAGAACTTCGACCAGATCGTCGCCGCCAACATGGCCAAGAAGGGCTTCATCGCCGGCATCTCCTCGCAGCGTCCCTACGACCAGGGCACGGCCGAGGCCAAGGTCGGCGCGCTGGCGCTGATCGGCGAAGCGACCCCGCCCTATGTCGTCGTGCCGCCGCTGGCGGTGGATCGGAGCAATCTCCCGGCGTCCTACAAGACGATCTACCGCAAGGACCTACCGGCCGAGATGTCGGCCGACCTGTCCAACTGATCCCCGCTTCGCGGCGGGGCGGCGGGTTCGCCGCCCCGCATCTTCCCTGAGCGCTTTGGGTCTCCCGCGCTCGCTGGTCGGGATGGCATGGGATGCAAGACGACATTCTCGACATGCAGGGCATGGAAAAGGCCTTCAACGGCATTCCCGTCCTGAAGAAGGCGCGCTTCGAGCTGCGTCGCGGCGAGATCCACGCGCTGATGGGCGGCAACGGCGCGGGCAAGTCGACGCTGATGAAGATCCTGACCGGCGTGTATCTGCGCGACGCCGGCACACTGACACTCGACGGCAAGGCCGAGACCTTCGCCACACCCGCCGAGGCGGAAGGCGCGGGCGTCGCGATGATCTTCCAGGAGCTCAGCCTCGTGCCGACGCTCACCGTCGCGCAGAACATCTTCCTCCATCGCGAGCCGCGTCGCGGCGCCTTTGTGGACGATCGCGAGGCCTGCCGGCAGGCGCAGGCGATCCTCGACGATCTCGGCGAGGCCATCGACCCGCGCATGCCGGTGGAACTGCTCAGCACCGGCGCGCGGCAGATGGTGGAGATCGCCAAGGCCCTGTCCAAGAAGGCGCGCGTCCTCATCATGGACGAGCCGACCTCCTCGCTTTCCGACACGGAAACGCAGTCGCTGTTTCGTATCGCGCGCCGGCTGAAGGAGCGCGGCGTCGCCATCGTCTACATCTCTCATCGCATGTCGGAGATCTTCGAGATCTGCGACCGGGTGACGGTGATGCGCGACGGCGCGACCGTTCTGACCGACGACTGCGCGAACGTCTCCATGGAACGGCTGATCGAGGCCATGCTCGGCGGCGGATCGGTCGGCTCGCTGCAATGGCGCGAGCGCCCGCCCTCGGCCGATACGGGGGCCGTGCTGGAGGTGCGCAACCTCGATGTCGCGGGCCGCGTCCACGACGTGTCCTTCTCGATCCGCGCCGGTGAGATCGTCGGGCTCGCGGGTCTCATGGGCTCGGGCCGCACCGAGATCGCCGAGGCCATCTTCGGCGTGCGGGCCGCCACTGGCGGCGAAATCCGCATCGAGGGCAAGCCGGTTCGTTCCACCGACGAGGCCATGGCGGCGGGCGTCGCGCTGGTGCCGGAGGACCGGCGCCGGCAGGGCCTGGTGCTCGATCATTCCGTCCAGAGCAATTTCGCCCTGCCGAGCCTCAAGCGCTTCAGTAAAGGGCTGTTCGTGCGGGACCGCGCGGCAGCGAACGAGGCGCGCCAGTCGATCCGCGACCTGAAGATCCGCACCGACGGGCCGGGCAAAGTGGTCCAGCTCCTGTCGGGCGGCAACCAGCAGAAGGTGGTGCTCGCCAAATGGCTGGCCCGCCACCCCAAGCTCCTGATCCTCGACGAGCCGACGGTCGGCGTCGACATCGGCGCCAAGACCGACATCGTCGAGATCGTGCGCGAGATCGCCGACCGGGGCACGGCGGTTCTCGTCATCTCGTCCGAGTTCGAGGAACTGCTCGCCCTCAGCGACAGGCTGGTCGTGCTGCACGACGGGCGGGTCGTCAAAACCCTGGAAAGACGCGACATCGCATCGGAGGAGGTCCTGCATCATGCAGTCCAAGGCTAGCCCAACCAAGACCGTCGGCGCCGCTGCTGTGCCCGCCCGGCCGGCCTTCCACGCCGGATTTCAGTGGCGCGACTTCGTGGTCTACATCTTCTTTGCCGCCGTGCTCGTCTTCTTCGCCTTCACCATCGGCGACAAGGGCTTCCTGTCGATGGCGAACCTCTTCAACATCACGCGCACGACCTCGATGATCGCCGTCATCGCTGTCGCCATGACCTTCGTCATCGCGGCGGGCGAGCTCGATCTCTCTGTCGGCTCCACGGCGGCTTTGGCCGCGCTCGCCTCCGCGCTCGCCATGCAGGCGGGCTACGGCGTGGCGGGCGGCGTGGTCGCGGCGCTGGCGAGCGGGCTTCTGGTCGGCGCGGTGAACGGCTTCTTCGTCACCGTCGTCAACATCCCGTCCTTCCTGGTGACGCTCGGCATGATGCAGTTCGTGCGCGGCCTCGACATGCGCCTGACCTACACCAAGCCCGTGCCGATCTCGGACCAGACCTTCACCGGCCTGTTCGGCTCAGGCAGCCTCGGCCCGCTGCCCTCGCTCTTCGTCTGGTCGCTGGCGGTGGCGGCGATCGGCCATGTCGTCCTGCGCTATACGCCTTTCGGCCGGCAGGTGCTGGCGACGGGCGGCAACCGCGTCGCCGCGCAATATTCCGGCGTGCCGACCAAGCGCATCAAGCTCTATTGCTTTCTCATCAGCGGCGCGGCGGGCGCGGTGGCTGGCATGCTCTATTCCGGCATGATGCAGACGGCGCGCTATTCCTTCGGCACCGGCGCCGAGCTTGCCGCCATCGCGGCGGTGATCCTGGGCGGCACCAGTCTGTTCGGCGGCAAGGCGACGATCATCGGCACCTTCGTTGGCGCGCTTCTGATCGGAACGATCAACAACGGCCTCATCATCATGGGCCTCGATGTCAGCGAGCAGAACATGGTGGCCGGCGCGCTGATCGTGCTGGCGGTCGCCTTCGGCCGCAAGGGCGCCATGGGCGGCAGGCGCTAGCCAGGCGGGGGGCGCTCCGGTCCGAGCGGGGACGGGCCGGAGCGAAGCGGGAAAAGGCAGGGCCGGCGTGCCCTGCCTTTTCCGTTTTCAGCCTTTGGTGCCGTGGCTGCGGTCGTAGGCGTTTACTGGTGGCGGCGCCCAGCCTTCCGGCAGGCGGGCAGGCTTGTAGACCTCCACCACGAGCGGATGGCAGGCTGCGACATCCGAGGAATGGACCGTCGAACAGTCGCCGCCGGGGCAGGCGGAGAGACAACCGAGAAGGTCGATCTCGGCGAAGAACTCGAGATAGTCCCCCGGCCGCACCGGGCTCGCCTTCATGAAATACTGACCTGTATCCCGCGTGAAGCCGGTGCACATGAAGACGTTGAGCACGTCATGCACATGCCGCTCGGCCTCGTGCAGCGGCAGCCCTGTCTCGGCGGCCAGCGCCCGCGTCAGGTTGGAATGGCAGCAATGGTGATACTGGCCGCCGCCGCTCAGCAGCGCGTGCGTGTAGGGATCGCAGCGCGTGCCGATCACGTCGTGGACCGAGCCGCCGAACGCGTCGAACCCGTACCAGTCCAGCGTATCATGGGTGATCGTCGCCATCGGGCGAAGCGTCGGAAAGCTGGAAAAGAGCTGGTCGCCGAGGCCGACATGCGTGCCGAACAGCGCCCGCGTCTTGCCGCTGTAGAAGCGCTCGGTGAGATCGGCCGCGTTGAAGAGGTTGAGATCGCCGACCTGCGGCCCCTCGACCGAGAGGATGCGGAAGAAATGGCCCGCCGGGGCGCGGAAGCAGGCGGCGTCGCGCGCCGGTACGGTGACCCGCTCCACCAGCGACCAGTCCTCCCGCACGGCGCGGTAGGCCGCGAGGTCGGGCTTCGGCAGGGTTTCCACGGGATAGCAGATCACGGGAGCGATAGACCGTCGGTGGGCGGCGTCGCCCGGCGCTTGGGTGAGGGGCTGAGGCTTCAAGAAGACGTCTCCGGGTTTGGCTGGTGGTTTCGATAGCGCGATGCCACCTGCGGTTCCAGCCGGACGCGAAACGGCCGCGACGGAGATGCCGTCGCGGCCGTTTCGAGTGGCGCATTCGAGGAGGATCAGCCGCCCGGCGCGCTGGCCTCGGTCCGTCCCCCACCGACAAGGCCGACGAGCCTGGACAGGAGCGGCCAGAAGAGCAGCAGCATGGCGAGGCCCATCAGCGTCGCCACCAGCGGGTTCGACCAGAAGATCGAGATCGAGCCGCCGGAATAGAGCATGGACTGGCGGAAGGCGTCCTCGGCCTTGTCGCCCAGCACCATGGCGAGCACCAGCGGCGCGATGGGATAGTCCAGCCGCTTGAAGACATAGCCCATGACGCCGAAGGCGACCGCCATCATCACGTCGAACTCGGCATTGGCCACGGTGTAGGCGCCGATCAGGCAGACCACGATGATGATCGGGCCGATGATGCCGAAGGGAATGCGCAGGATCGAGGCGAAGAGCGGCACGGTGGCGAGCACCAGCACCACGGCGATGATGTTGGAGAGATACATGGAGGCGATGAGACCCCAGACGAAGTCCGGCTGCTCGGTGAAGAGGAGGGGGCCGGGCTGGAGGCCCCAGATCATCAGGCCACCCATCATGACGGCGGCGGTGGCCGAGCCCGGCACGCCGAGCGCCAGCATGGGCAGGAGCGCCGAGGTGCCGGCCGAATGGTCGGCGACTTCCGGCGCGATGACGCCTTCCGGCTCGCCCTTGCCGAAATTGGAGCCGTATTTGCCGAAGCGGCGGCCGAGCCCGTAGCTCATGAAGGAGGCGGCCGTCGGCCCGCCCGGCGTGATGCCCATCCACACGCCGACCGCCGCCGAGCGCAGGAAAGTCACCCAGTAGTGGGGCAGGCGCGCGAGCGCCCGGAAGATCTCGCGGATTTCGATGCGCGAGGAGACGCCCTTGAACTTCAGCTCCTCCTGAACGGTGAGAAGAAGCTCGCCGATGCCGAACAGGCCGATCACGGCGACCAGGAAGGAAATGCCGCGCAGAAGATCGGTGAAGCCGAAGGTGAGGCGCAGCTCGCCCGACACCGTGTCCATGCCCACCGTCGCGAAGGCGAGTCCCGCCAGGAGCGACACGGCGGTCTTCATGGGATCGGCGCCGCCGAGCCCGATGAAGGAGCAGAAGGCCAGGAGATAGATCGCGAAGAATTCCGGTGAGGAGAACCGCAGCGCGAAGGAGGCGATCCAGCCGGCGAGAACCGTGATGACGAGCACGCCCACCAGCGCGCCGATGCCGGCCGAGAAGAAGGCGGTGGCGAGCGCTTCCGTCGCGCGGCCCTGCTTGGCCATGGGATAGCCGTCGAAGGTCGTGGCGACGGAGGAGGGCTCGCCCGGAATGTTGAACAGGATCGAGGTGGTCGATCCGCCGAACAGCGCGCCCCAATACATGGAGGAGAGAAGGATGATCGCCGACACCGGGTCCATGGTGAAGGTCAGCGGCAGGAGCAGCGTCACCCCGTTCGGCGCGCCGAGGCCCGGCAGAACGCCGACCAGAATGCCGAGCAGCACGCCCATGACGATAAGCGCGACATGGTAGAAGGACAGGGCGACGGAGAAGCCGTGCAGGAGATTGGCGAAGTCGGCCATCGTGTGTCTCCTAGAGCATTTCCAGGCAAGGCGGACACGCCTTGCCGTCGGATAATGCGGTGAAATCAGAAGCCTTGAGCATTTCGGATGTCATCGGAAAGGCTCAGTGGATGCCGAGAAGCGGCATCAGCACGCCCTTGGCGAGCGGGACCTGAAACCAGAACTCGAACAGGACGAAGAAGGCCCCCATCGTGCAGACCGCGATGGCGAGCGCCTTGAGGAGGCTCGACTTGTTGAGCGTGACGATGGAGAAGACGAGAAACAGGCCGCAGGCGAAGTAGACGCCGAGCCAGGGAATAAGCGCGGCCGAGACCGCCGTCGGCACGAAGACCGAGGCGATGCGCCCGAGCGCGCCGTCTTCAAGAAACCGCTCGTCCAGCCCGTTTGCCGGATGCATCGCCGCCGGGCCGGCGACCTCCGCTTCCGCCGCCGGGCGCACGCGCCGACGCCCGGTCAGCCCGTAGCGCAGCGCGATTGCCAATCCGAGAAGCAGCACGAGAATGCCGATGCGGAAGGGAAAATAGCCGGCTGCCGGGCCGAAATCGGTCCAGCCGATGCCGTTCTCCCGTGCGCCATAGGCCGTAACCGCCCCGACCAGGGCAAGCGCCAGACCCGTGACCACTTCGACATGACGCCGAGTCACCATGATGTCCTCCGGGTGGAAGCGTGGAAAAAGGCGGCCCGGCGGGCCGCCTCGGGGAGCCTGGGGTTACTTCACCAGCCAGCCGTCGGCCTCGAACTGCTTGCGCGAGGTCTCGGCATTGTCGGCGATGTAGCTCTTGAACTCCTCGCCCGCGAGGAAGCGCGGGGTCTGCGAGGTCGTCTTCAGATAGGCCTGGAACTCCGGCGTCTCGGAGGCCTTGCGCAGCATGTCGGTGTAGTAGGCGACGGCCTCGGCCGGCACGTCCGCCGGGGCGAAGACGGTGCGCGGCATCTGGTAGCTCTCGATCGGCAACCCCTGCTCCTTGCAGGTGGGGATGTCGTTCCAGGACTGGGTCTCGGTCACCTTGTCCTTGTAGGCCATGCGCTGGGGCGCGACGACGCAAAGCGCCTTGGCCTGTCCCGCGCGCCACTGGCCGACATTTTCGGCCGGGTTGTTGGTGTTGGCGTCGATATGGTTGCCGGCAAGTTGCACGGCCGCTTCCGAACCCGACTTGAAGGGAATGTAGAGGAACTTCGCGCCGGTCGCCGCCTCGATCTGGCGCAGCAGCGTCTGGTCCACGTCCTTGGACTGCGAGCCACCGAACTTGATCGCGCCGGGCTTTTCCTTGCCGGCGTTCACGAGGTCCATGATCGTGTTGTAGGGGCTGTCGGCTTGCACCCAGACGATGAACTCGTCCACCGCGAGCGTCGCCACCGGCGTCAGACTGTCGGGCTTGTAGCCGATCTTGGTGACAAGCGGCAGCTGCCACTCGTTGGAGGTGCCGAAGATCAGCTTGTGCGCGTCGCCGGCCGAGCCGGTGCCGTAGATGAAGGCCTCCGCGCCCGAGCCGCCGCCCTTGTTGGCGACCACGACGTTCTCCGGCGCCAGATCGTTCTTGGCGATCGCGGCCTGAAGCTGGCGGGCGAACTGGTCCGTGCCGCCGCCCGCGCCGCCGGCCGCGACGAATTCGATCGGCTTCGTCGGCGCCCATTGGGCCGAGGCCGGCGCACTGGCGAAGGCGGCGGCAATGGCGACGAGGCTGGTCAGGGCTAGTGTCTTCATGTCGGTTCCTCCCGGTTGGTCTGGTCGGGGCGCGTCCTGCGCCCCCTGATGGGTCCTCGCCGCCCCTGGGCTCTCCTCAGCCCGGGGGCGGCGTGTTCTAGGGATGCGTCAGGCGGGCAGGGGCTCCGCCGTCTCGGCGGCGGCGAGAACCTCCGAGACCGTTCGCGCGACAAGCGCGAGCGAGACGGCGCCGGCGTCGGGATGGCCGAGGCTTTTGGCCGCCAGCGGCCGGGCGCGGCCAAGACGCGGCGTCAGATCCCGGGTCTCCTGTGCCGCCACCGTCGCGGCCTCGGCGGCGGCGGCCCAGGCCGAGCGTAGATCGCGGCCGGCGGCGACTTCGCGCTCCAGCGTCTCGGCAAAGGGCACCAGCGCGTCGACCAGCGTCTTGTCGCCCGGCCGGGCGCGGCCGAGCGTGGTGACGGCTTCGAGCCCGGCTTTCGCGCCCGCCGCCACGCGGGGCGCGTCCGGCGCTTCGCCGTCGCCCAGCGCGGTGCCGAAGGCGCGCAGGAACAGGCCCCAGATGGCGCCCGACGTGCCGCCCGCCGTGTCGGCCCAGCGGTCCCCGGCATGGGCGAGAAGCGAGCCCGCGCCGGCGCCGGCGTCAAGCGCCTTGCGCCCGCCCTCCGCCGCTGAGGCGGAGCCGCGCCGCATGCCCTGGCCATGGTCGCCGTCGCCGGCAATGGCGTCGATGCGACCGAGTTCCTCCTCGGCCTTGGCCAGGACCTTCGCGATGGCTTCCAGCGCCGACTGGACGCGGGCCGCGCTTCGGTGCGAAGCCTCGGAGGCTGCGGTGAAGCGCAAGGTTTCTGCCTGGCTCTCGATGGGCTTCTCGGCCCGCTCGCGCGGCGTCCCATGGCCGCGCCGGAAGGCGGCGGTCTCAGCAGGCGCCAGCCAGAGCGGCTCCAGCTCGGCGTCGAGCCAGGTCAGCGTCAGCGAGCAGCCGGCCATGTCGAGGCTGGTGACGAACTCGCCGACCTCCGGCGCGACGAGCTCGAGGCCGCTCGCGCGCAGGCGCTCGGCGACATGGGTCCAGAGAACGAAGAGCTCTTCGTATTTGGTGGAGCCGAGCCCGTTCAGGATCGCGGCGACGCGGCCGTTGGCGCCCTCCGGGCGCTCGGCCAGCAGCGGCTCGACCAGCAGCCCGGCCAGCTCGGCGGCGACCATGCGCGGCTCGTCGCGAATGCTCGGCTCGCCATGGATGCCGAGGCCGATCGCGACCTGCGACGGATCGACGGAAAAGAGCGGGCCGTCCGCGCCCGGCAGCGTGCAGCCGGAATAGGCGATGCCGAGCGAAACGGTGCGCGCGTTGGCGAGCCGCGCCAGGCGCTCCACCTCGTCCAGCGACAGGCCGGCCTCGGCCGCCGCGCCCGCAATCTTGAACACCGGCACGTCGCCCGCGACGCCCCGGCGCTTGGGTTTCTCGTCGGCGCCCGCGCTCGCGACATCGTCGGTGACGGCGAGCACGCGCACGTCGATCCCTTCGCCGCGCAGCCGCTCCGCCGCCGCGCCGAAGTTCAGGACGTCGCCGGCATAGTTGCCGAAGCCGAGCAGGATGCCACCGCCGCGATGGGCCTGCCGGCAGAGCCGCGCGACGCTTTCCGTCGAGGGCGAGGCGAAGACGTCGCCCGCCACGGCCGCGTCGGCCAAGCCCGCGCCGACATAGCCGAGAAAGGCGGGATAGTGGCCCGAGCCGCCGCCGATCACCAGGGCGACCTTGCCCTCAGGCGTCACGGTGGCCCGCAGCGCGCCGCCGCGCGTGGCGTGGACGAGATGACTGTAAACGTCGCAGAAGCCGGCAAGGGCGCTGGCGGCGAAGCGCTCCGGCGCGTCGAAGATCGACGTCATGCTTGAACTCCGGGTCTTGGCAGGATTTTCCTGAGATAGTCGCGATTGGCGGCGCTGACGCTGAGGCCGTCGCCGCCGTAATGCTCGACCAGGAAGGGCGACCGGAAGCCGTGGGCCAGCGCCATGCGGATGGCCGCGCGGTAGTTGATCGTCCCGAATTCCAGCGGGGCGGGCGCGGTCATGACGAGGCCGCTCGAGGCGTCCTCCATTCGTGTGTAGTTCTTGATGTGCCAATAGCCGCAAAAGGGCGCGAGCTTTTCCATCATCGCCTGCCAAGGCTCGACCTCGCGATGGAGGCGGACGAGATTGCCGAGATCGGCATTGATCTTCACGTTGGGCAGGTCGATTTCGGTGACGAGGCGAACCGCGCCGTCGGCCGTGCCCAGCAGCGTGTCCTCGTACATTTCCAGCGCGACTTCGAGGCCGAGGTCGCCCGCGTGCCGGCCGAGATCGCGCACCCGCTCCACGGCGAGGCGGAAGGTCTCGGGATCATCGGGGTTCTTCACGCCGTCGACGGTCCAGAACCACAGCGCCTTGCGCTGCGCGTCTGTCAGGGGCGAAAAGAAGCCGAAGGACACGGCCGCCGCGCCGATCCGGGCCGCCGTGTCGAGAACGCGGTGGCCATAGGCGACATGCGCCTCCCCGTGCTTGGGGTCGATCAGGTTGCGCCGCGCGGTGGAAATGCCGGGAATGGTCAGCCCATGGGCGCCGACCACGCTCATGAACTCGTCCAGCCGCGAGGGCTCCAGATCGGCGACGCGCAGCCAGCTGTCGGTCGGGTCGAACTCGCTGAAGCCGGCGTCCGCGACGTCGGCCAGCGTCTCGAACCAGTCCTCGGCGGACTGGTCCTGCGTGGAGCGCCCGTCCAGCAGCAGGGCTGGATATTGGATCATCGCCGCGGCGATGGGCCAGTTGGTGCGATCGAGTTTCGGTTCGTCTGTATGGGACATGCGCTTCCTCGCCGCGCGTGACCGGATGGGCGGCCCGGCCTATTCGGCCGCCACCGCCCGCGCACGCTGCTGGTTGGCCATGCGCACGGCGAGCCGGAAGGCCTCGCGCGTCGCGCCGATATCGGCGACGCCCTTGCCGGCGATGTCGTAGGCCGTGCCGTGGGCTGGGGTGCAGAGCGGGAAGGGCAGGCCGCCCATCATGGTGACGCCCTTGTCGAAGCCCATGAGCTTCATCGCGATCTGGCCCTGGTCGTGATACATGGTGAGGACCGCGTGCCAGCCCTCCTTGAGGGCGCGAAGGAACACCGTGTCGGCCGGGAACGGGCCGTCCACTTCGTAGCCCAGGTCCTTGGCCGCCTGCACGGCCGGCTCGATGATCTCGATCTCCTCGGTGCCGAAGGCGCCGCCGTCGCCGGCATGCGGGTTCAGGCCGTTGATCGCGATGCGCGGGCGCTCGATACCGGACTGCTTCAGGCAGTCATGCGTCAGCTTCACCTCGGCTAGGATCGCGTCCACCGAGAGATGCGCCGACACGTCCTTCAAGGGGATGTGCGAGGTGACGCGGGCGTTCCAGACCTTTTCCAGAACGTTGAACTCGCGGACCTTGCCGCGAAAGCCGGTGACATCCACCACGAAGCGGATTTCGTCGTCATAGCCGGGATAGGCCAGCCGCATCGCCTGCTTGTTGAAGGGGGTGAAGCACACCGCATCCGCCTCGCCGCGGTGGGCCATTTCCAGGGCCGAGCGAAAATTGCGCGTGGCGAAAAGGCCCCCTGGCAGCGTCGCCTGACCGCGCTCGACCTCCTCGACCGAGAGATGGCCGAGATCCACCAGCACGTGCCGCGCGCCGGGCGCGATCTCCGCCTCGCTAGCCACGACGTCGAGATCCAGCGTCACCCCGGCCTCGATGGCGCCGCGCTCCAGGATGCGCCGGTCGCCGAAGGTGACGATGCGCGCGTCGTCCTTCGCCTCCGGCAGCGTCAGGAGCATGGCGGTCAGTTCCGGGCTGATGCCGGCGGGATCACCCATCGCAAGCGCGATCACGGGCCGGCTCGAAGGGTTGGTTGCGTTCGCCATGATAGCTCCTCCCAGGAAACTCGTCAGCAGGCATAACGATCTTGCATTCCGTCATCAAGCCTTTTGTATTCTGCATACAGCATTTTAAATTGACGCCTTCCCGCCCGCGTGATGAATGTCACGCGCGCCGATGTCCCATCGGGCGCACAGGGCAGGAGCATTCGATGAGCGAGACGATCGGGACGGCCCGTCCGGCGGACCAAGCTGCGGAGCCTGCGGGAGCCGGGCGCATCGCGCGCACCTCGCTGCACGACACGATCGTCAACCGCCTGCGCGATATGATCATCGAAGGCGCGCTGGAACCGGGCACGCGCCTGCACGAAGGTCAGCTCGGCGAGCAGCTCGGCATCTCGCGCACGCCGCTTCGCGAGGCCATCAAATATCTCGCCAGCGAAGGTCTGGTCGAACTCGTGCCCAGCCGGGGTGCGGTGGTGCGCCGCTTCGGCCGCAAGGACGTGCAGGACATGATGCTCGTCATCCGCACGCTGGAGGACCTGGCCGGGCGGCTTGCCTGCGCGGCGGCGAGCGACGGCGCCATCGCGGCGGTGCGGCGCGTCCATGACGAGATGATCGCGCGCTACGAGGCGGGAGACCGGCTGGCCTATTACAAGCTCAACCAGCAGATCCATTCCATGATCGTGGATCTCGCCGACAACCAGTCGCTGGCGCAGGTGCATTCCGGCCTGCAGATGCGTTTGAAGCGTGTGCGCTTCATCGGCCACGAGGGGCCTGAGCGCTGGGCGGCGGCGGTGGCCGAACATGGCGAGATGATCGAGGCCCTGGAGGCGCGAGACGCCGACCGCTTGGCCGAAGTTCTCACACGCCATCTGACCAAGGCCTGGGAGCGGGTGCAGGAAATGCTTTGAACAGGCGCTGCGGCCGGTTTCGCATGGGTGCGCCGGGGGCCCGCTTGCAGCGCCTAACAAAACCTCGTTGGGTCGGCTGGTCGGGTCATTCCGCCATGGACTTCGTGGCGAATGCTTGGTCCTGCCGCCAGCATCACTTAAGCTTCGCTCCTTGCACCCGCCGAAAACCCTCGCCCATCCGCCGGCCAGAGGTTTCGTTAGGCATTCTTGAAGAGTGTTTGACGACTCGGTCGAGTCGGTCCGTCGGCGCTTCTCCACCGCCCGTCGTTACCAATCTTCGCCCGAAGGGCGGGTCGTTCTCGTCTATGTGCCTGAGCAGCGCTCGCACTGAACGATCCTCGCCCATGTCCCCGATAGAAATTCGAAGTGCTTTGGTCGCGCAATCGGTTCTCGAGGCGAATGTCTGCCGCCGACCTTCGCTAGGCGCTTTCCATCTCCGACAAATCCTCTGTTTCTTCCGCGTAGCGGTTCGTCGGTAGTTCCATGTCGCTGGCGATCTCTATCCCGCCGCATCGCGATCGGCGGTTCCCGACCTCCGCAAAATCGCCAATCGACCCGGCGTCCTTGGCCTCCCGGCTCTTTTGAAGTTTTCTCGGAAAGCGCAGCCCAGCCTTTTTCCTCCGCCGCCAGCGCTATCCCGTCACTCACGCCGCCGAAATCGCTGGCCCGTTCTCTCCGAACGCCTTGCCTCCAACCTACAATCCGTCACCTTCTTCAGCAGCGATTGGGGCAGAGGGGAACGCGCGTGAAGAAGCTGATCAACGATCCGAAGGCGATCGTGCCGGAAATGCTGGAAGGGTCGGTGTCTCTCGCGCCGGGTCAGGCCCTGCTGGCCGGCGAGACGGTGGTGTTGCGCCATCCCTTGGCCGAGCCGAATGCGCGCGGTGTCGCCGTCCTGTCTGGCGGCGGCAGTGGACACGAGCCCGCCCATGCCGGCTATGTCGGCGAGGGCATGCTGACCGGCGCGATCGCCGGCGACATCTTCACCTCACCCTCCACCGACGCCGTGCTCGCCGGGCTGGAGGCCGCGACGGGCGCGGCTGGCGCGCTGCTCATCGTCAAGAACTACACGGGCGACAGGCTGAACTTCGGCCTCGCGGCGGAGATCTTGCGCGGCCGGGGCGGTCGGGTCGAGACGGTCGTTGTGGCCGACGACGTCGCCTTGCGCGGCACCGTGCCCAAAGAGCGCCGGCGCGGCATCGCTGGCACCGTCCTGATCCACAAGATCGCGGGCGCCGCGGCCGAGCGCGGCGACGATCTCGAAACGGTTGCAGCCCTCGCCAATGAAGCCGCCGCCGATCTCGGCTCCATGGGGCTGGCACTGGAATCCTGCACCGTTCCCGCCGCCGGCAAGGCCGGCTTCACGCTGGGCGAGGACGAGATCGAGCTTGGTCTTGGCATTCACGGCGAGCCGGGTGTGCGCCGTGCACCCCTGCAGCCAGTGCGCGCGCTGGTGGAAACGCTCCTCGCCGCCATCATCGACGATCTCGGCCTGACCAAGGGCGAGCGCTGCGTGCTGCTGGTCAATGGCCTGGGCGGCACTCCGCCGATGGAACTCGACATCGTTGCGGGCGAAGCGCTGCGCCAGTTGGCGGCGCGAGGCCTCCAAGTCGAGCGCGCCTGGTGCGGCACGCTTCTGTCGGCGCTCGACATGCGCGGCTGCTCGCTTTCGCTCCTGCGGGTCGATGACGCGCGTCTGGCGTTGCTCGACGCGCCGACGCGCGCGCCTGCCTGGCCGGGCGGCGGCCACCTCAACCCGACCATCCACCTTCCCTCCGCCCCGTCCACGGCGGTGCCCACGGAAGCCTCGGGCCGCGCCGCGCCGCAACCGGGAATGGAGGCGATGCGCCGGGCCATCCTGGCGGCAGCTGCCGCCATCGAACAGGCCGAAGGCGAACTCACCGATCTCGACGCCCGCGCGGGCGATGGCGATCTCGGCGCCAGCCTGTCGCGCGGCGCGGAAGCCCTTCGGGCCTTGCCGGACAGCGTCTGGACCAGCCCGGACCGCGCCCTGACAGCCATGGCCGAAGCGCTGCGCCGGGCGATCGCCGGAAGCTCCGGCCCCTTCTATGCCACGGCATTGATGCGCGCCGCGCGCCATCTACAGACCCATCCCGCCAACCCGCGCGAAGCGGCCCCAGCCTTCGCGGCCGCCGCGCGTGCCATCGGCGAGCTCGGCGGCGCTGGCGAGGGCGACCGCACCATGCTGGACGCTCTCCTGCCGGCCGCCCGCGCCCTGAAAGCCGCCACCGAGCGCGGCGAGACGCCTGCCATCGCATGGGCCGAGGCAGCGAAGGCGGCGGCTTCCGGCGCCGAGGCGACACAGACCATGGCCCCGCGCCTCGGCCGCGCCAGCTATCTCGGCGCCCGTGCCCTCGGCATACCGGACGGCGGCGCGGTCGCGATCTCGATCTGGCTGAAGGCCATCGCCGGCGCGCTGTAGGGGGGGCGCATTCGCAGTCGGAGGGTGAGGTAGGGGCGAGTCCTATGGCGCTCGCCCCTACCTCGCCAATCCGGCTCGATCATTTCCGACTCGCGATCGATAATATCCTGCGTCCCGCCGAGCAGAGCCCGAAGCGAGTTCTCCGTCTTGCGTCTTACTGCGAGCTGGGATCAGGCGTGACAGTCAGCAACGCGACAGACCGAACCCTCGCGTGCGCCACGCAGTTTATAATTCGAGAGTCGGTCGGTTTCTCAAACGAGGGGAAGACAAGGTAGTGCCAGCTCGCTCGTCCCTGGAAAGTGTTGCTCGCCGGCTTCGATTCTAACGCCCGCTTAGCATCCGCTGCTTCAAAGGCGCAGAATGACACTGACCAATGCCGGACTCGCAAAGGTAGCGAGGCAGCAAAAACTTAAGCTTGCAGCGAAGTTCAATAAGCCTGTTTTCAGGAAGATAAATGGTGCCCAAGGGCGGAATCGAACCACCGACACTGCGATTTTCAGTCGCATGCTCTACCAACTGAGCTACTTGGGCAAGCAGTTTCGCTTCGTTCGAAGCATCGCTGCGTTGGTGAGGGCCTTATAGGTGGCGCGAAAAATCCTGTCTAGCCTTTTTGCATGTCGGCGAGATGAAAAAGATCCGACGATCCGGCTTGCCAACCCGGGAACCATATGGCAAACAGCCGCCATCGAAGCGCTGCGGTAGCTCAGTGGTAGAGCACTCCATTGGTAATGGAGAGGTCGAGAGTTCAATCCTCTCTCGCAGCACCAGATATCTCAATCCCTTCAAACGATTATCTATGGGTTTGGTGCTGGCGTTTGCTTGGTGGTTTACGCTTCGTGCTCGTAGGATGTCGTATGGTCTCCGGGTCGGATTCGTCCCGGTGGCGGTTTTTTGCTGCACTTGCGAAGGCTGATGGCTGAGACGATTGTCTGCTTCGCCTGTCTCCGCGGTCTCTGCCGCTAAGACCTCTCTTCCCTCTCGATTCCAGGCTGGCATCGACTGCTTCACCGTCGCATCAGCGTCGGCGCGCGTTCGCTGTTCTTCGCGGAATTTAGGTCGCGGCCAATAAACACATTTTCGCGGCTAAAAATTCAGCTGGCTCGGAACGTGCTTTCGGTAATCGTTCGTTGAGCGAATTAAATCAATCCTCCCGCGATAGCTGATGTTCGGGAGGGCAGTGCATGCGCTGGACGATTAAGACCAAGCTGGGCGTATCGTTCTCGGCTGTCCTTTTGATGATGGCTGGAACCGGCTATGTCGGCATCAATAGCCTCTCGCTCACCAACGCGATGATGACTGGATTTGCCAGTGGCCCCTATGTCCAGACGGAGCGCGCCGGGGGCATACAGGCTGTTGTCACCGATATTCAACGCGCGACGCTGAGATTGATATTGGCGCCCGACACCGACGCGAAAGCCATGGCCAAGCAGGATCTCGCCAATGACTGGCAGATGCTGGACGAAGATTTGACGAAGCTTCTGGGCGCGATGTCTCCCGCCGACCAAGCGTCGAATACCGATCTTCGAGCACTGACCGACAAGGTCCGGGCGGCCGCCAACGAGACCGCCTCGGTCGCCGAATTCGCGGAGCCGACGGCCGGCAACAGGGCGATGAACGAGACCAAGCCTTTGTCCGACGCATTTCTGGCAAGCTCGGCCGAACTCAAGAAGGCCGTTCTTCAGTCCGACGACAAAGCAGCCCTGGCGGCGCTCAGTCTTCTTTCGGACATCCAGGTTGAGGTGCTTCGCAGCCGAACCTCGGCGATCGCGGCCGTGGTGCGGACCGACCCGGCCCAGCTTCAGCGCATCAAGAAGGATCTGACGGCCGTCTACGCGAATGTTGACCAGCTTTTCACAGCGCTGCTGGCAGTGCCGGCGGGTGCCGGGCATCAGGAGCTCGTCGCCAAGACCAAGGCCTCCTGGACGGACCTTCGGACTGCGGAGGAGTCGATCGTCGAGTTCGGTCTGAACAACCATTTCGGCCGCGCACTCCAACTCAACAACGAGACGCTGACGCCGCTCGCCGAAGCGCTTGACGACCGCGCCGACAAGCTGACGGAGCGAAGCGCCGCCGTTGCGACCGCCTATCTCGATGAAGCGCAGGACAACTACCTCGCGACGCGGAACATCCTCATCGCGTTTCTGGGTGCGGCTCTTGCGATCGGGGCGGGGGCCGCGATCTGGCTTGCGGCCTCGATCGGCCGTGGGCTTCGAAAAGCCGTTCGTCTCTCCAACGATATCGGCACGGGCGATGTTTCGCAGCAGGTCGAGGTGCGTGGGAGCGACGAGGTCGCCGAACTTCTCGTCTCGATGAATGCGATGAGCGCCCAGCTTTCCGCCATTGCCACCGATGTCACGGGGTCGGCTGCGCAGGTGGCGAGCGGGTCCACGCAATCGGCCGCGACGGCCGAGGCGCTTTCGTCCGGCTCGACGGAGCAGGCCGCCGCCTCCGAGCAGGCGTCCGCCGCAGTGGAGCAGATGACGGCGAACGTGCGACAAAACTCCGACAACGCCACGCAGACCGAGAAGATTGCCGCCCAGGCTTCGCATCATGCCGAGAGAAGCGGAGTGGCCGTCGCGAGCGCCGTCGACGCCATGCGCACCATCGCGGAGAAGATCGCCGTCGTGCAGGAGATTGCGCGCCAGACCGACCTGCTGGCGCTGAACGCCGCCATCGAGGCGGCCCGCGCCGGTAGCCACGGCAAGGGCTTCGCGGTGGTCGCCTCTGAGGTTCGAAAGCTCGCCGAACGCTCGCAGTCGGCCGCGCAGGAGATCGGGCAGTTGTCGGCGCAGACGCTGGTCACCTCCGAGGAGGCTGGGCGGATGCTCGATGCGCTGGTGCCGGACATCCGGAAGACTGCCGAGCTCGTGTCCGAAATTTCGGCCGCCTGCCGCGAACAGTCGGTCGGTATCGAGCAGATCAACCAAGCCATCCAGCAGCTCGATCAGGTGACGCAGAGCAACGCCGGATCGGCCAATGAAATGTCGGCGACGGCCAACCAATTGTCGGCCGAAGCGCGACGTCTGGAGGAGCGGGCCAGCTTCTTCACGCTGGCGCAGGCTCTCAAGCCTGCGGCCACTGCGGCAGCGAGCGAGACGACCGGCCAAGATCTGCAGGCGAAGGTTCGGCGGTTGGAGGTGGCCAACAGCGCCCGGCCGACAGGCCGGACGTCGTCGGCCGGTCCTGCGTCCGACGGCTTCGATCTGAATCTGGACGGGTTCGAGAAGTTGAGCGCCTGATTATTGCCGCAGGCCGGAGGGCGGCGGAGGTGTCTCGAAGACACCATCGCAGCCTCCGCGAGGAGGGATCAAGCCCTTCCGGCCTAGACAGAGCTGGCTGCCGGAACGGCGCCATAGGAGATGAAGCACCAAGCTTTGGCGAGGTCCTGCTCTATCTCGGCATGGAAATCATCTGTTCCGACATCGTCGATGAGCGGATGGGCAAAGGTCGGAAGGGGAAAAGTCGCTCGGTGAGGGACGGCGGCGGTCGCTTCTGTCTCCAAACCGCCCGTAACCCCAAAACCCCCTTCGAGCGATGGGCTTGAAGGGGGCCGAATGGGAGCGGGCCCCTGGTGCCTCGCGACAGCCCGCGTCCGGGGTGCGCTACATCGCGTGGGCGAGCTTCAGGAACGCCTCTTTTTCATCGCCCTCAGTGGGGTCGGTTTCGACCTCGGAAGACGATGGGCTGCGCATCACCAGCGGGGAACCGACTTCGTCTTCGTCCCGTGACGTGTCCGCGAATGCGTTCTGCGAGGTGAGAGTGTCCATGGTCTATCTCCTTCTCTCTTCGATAGCATTGCCGTCGTGGTTGTTCGGACTAACAGGCTCCGTTCGTTGCGGTCGCATGGATCCCGCGACCTGACCGGGAGGGTGACACGATCACGGGATGTTTGGCAATGACGCAATGTGTTGATGAAAGTTGCACGCAAGGCGGGCGACCGAATGGAGATCAGCGCATCCTGCAATCGATAGTTATGATGGCACCCCAAGATGGTCCGAGTAGCCAGGCGCGCGAAGCCAGTCGCGAAGCCCGGTCAGGCGTCGTTCTTGGGCTCCAGACGCGCAGCGATCTGATAGCCGGTTTCCAGAAGAGTCGCGTCGATCAGCGCTCGCAGCAGGTCGTAGTCGAGCGATGCGGCGAGATCGCGCGCTTGCGTGAGATGGTCGACGAGCGATCCCTCGCGGGCTTTCCGGCTCCTGTCGGGGACGGGGCGGAGCGGAGGCGCGATGTCGGAAAGATAGCCCGAGATATAGGTCAGGCGCCCGTCCGCCGTGCGGAAGCACCGAGCGCGCGAGCGCACCCATCGCGTTCCGTGAAGGATGCTTCGGAGCCGGTAGTCGACCGTCATGGAGTTCTCGCCCGCCATCGCGGCTGCGATACCGCGCGTAAGGCCGGATCGATCGTCGGGATGTATGGCGGCCTGGAAGCGCTCGAGGGCGATGCCATGCTGGCCAAGCTCGCGGGGCACGTTGATATATTCGCAGACACGCTCGCAGGCGATCACGAGATTCGTGCTGACTTGCCAGTTCCAAATGCCGATCAGGTCGAGAAGGCCCGCGCCGTCCTTCGAGTCATCGTTCATTGAGACAACCCTTGGGCCTGTTCGGCATAAAATTCTTTTCTCGGAACGAGAACGGTCCTACGAAGCTTCCAGCGCAATGTCCACCATTCGGTGAGGTGCCGAACCATTCTCCATTCGTGCTTGGCACGAAGGGGCGGGATGGGGAGGAATGGGTTCGAGCGAAAGGTTCACGACGGATGCAGGCTCTGGTGAAGGACCCGATCGATCTCCATCTCGGCAAGCGCCTCGAGGCCTTGCGGCTGGCGCAGGGAAAATCCCTCCAAAGCGTCGCGAACGAACTGGACATCACCTACCAGCAGGTCCGCAAATACGAGAACGGCGAGAACCGGATCAGTGCCAGCACGCTCTATCGTCTGGCCAGGGTTCTGAACGTTCAGCCCAGCTTCTTCTTCGAGGGGATGGAGGGCGAACCCGCGCCGAACGGCGAGGCGGATTCGCAGGAAGTTCTGGAGCCGGCCTACGAAGACCTCCTCAACCGCATCAAGGATGGCGAGGTGAGGGACGCGCTTCGCCATCTCTTTCTGCGCATGGCGAAGCTGAACTCGCTTTGAGACGCTGAAAGCGCTCGAACTCTAGCCGCGACGATCGGCCGAGGTGAGGCCGACGACAGCGGCGCCGCTGGCCAGGACGATCGCATCTTCGACGAAGCCGCTGGAGGACTGGCCGTAGCGCGCCATGGCCTGCCGACGCAGCGCCAGCCCGAGATAGGACGCGCCGATCGCGGTCGCGACAGCGAGGATGGCGCCTTCGCCCTGCCGCCCCCTCGGCGCGAGCATGGCCCCGGCGAAAGCCGCCGTCAGACTGCGGGCGATCAGGCCGGCCGGCACGGTGCGATCCGGGGCGGAGCGCATCTTGTCGCCCGCCATCTCGCCGGCCGCGAGCGCGGCGGTACCCCAGGCAACCAGCGGATGCGCGAGAAGCTCGACGGCCGGCCCGCCTCGCGGCAGGGTCCCGCGCTGCGCCGCGCCGGACAGGAGCACGAGCGGCGTCATGGCGCGCTGGCCGGCGACGAGGCCGATGAGGAGAGAACGAAGCATAGGCGGACAATCTCCAGGTGGGATCGAGTGGACCGATCCCACAACTCGCAGAGCGGTCGATCGTATCCACGGGATGCGGAGATGGGATCGCGCCGGATCGGCGAGAGGCGCGCGATCAGCGCCGTCGGACGGCTTGAGTGCGCTGCAAGAAAAACCAAGGCGATTTCGCGAGTGCAGTGTAGAGCTTGCACCTGGAGATAGCTTGTCAGCGGCCTGTTCGGGTGAAAAGGATGGGTCCCGCTTTGATCGGTGCGAAGGGTCTGCCCATGCCGTCTTCCAGGAAACTGGTGGAATTGGAGGCACTTCGCGGTATCGCCGCGATCACGGTGCTGGTCCACCACTTCATGCTCGGCTTTACCCCAAGGTTGCATGGCCTGTCCTATCCCGACCAGCCCTGGTCCCTGTTCGGCACGCCTGCCTTCGCCTTGGTGAACGGCTCGGCGGCCGTGGTCGTGTTCTTCGTCCTGTCAGGTTTCGTCCTGTCGCTTCGGGTCCTGCGGACCGGCAGCGCGGAGGTGGCAGCCCTGGCCGCGCTCAAGCGCTGGCCGCGTCTGGCCGGTCCGGTGATCCTCACCAATGCCATGGCCGGCGGCGCGATGGCGGCTGGCCTCTTCTCCAACCCCGCCGTCGCGCCGCTCGTCCCTTCGAAATGGCTGGCCTGGTTCTACACCTGGCCGAGCGCCGGCTTCGCGGAAACTCCCCAAAGCATCTGGGAAGGCGCGACGACCTTCTTCACCGCGCACAGTCTCTACAATTCCAGCCTCTGGACCATGCGCTACGAATTCGAGGGAAGTTTCCTCGTGCTCATAGCGGCACTGCTCTGGGCGAGGCTTCCCCGCTTTCAAACGCCGATTCTCATCGCGCTCTGGCTCGCCGCTTTCATTGCCAGTCCCTATCTCAGCCCCTTCGTCGTCGGCGTCGCCCTGGCGGCACGGCACGAGGCGGGACCGGGGCGGGACTGGACATGGCGCGGCACGGCGGCGGCCATCGTGGCCATCCTGCTGCTCGGCGGCTATCACGAGGCCATGGTCGGCTCTCGCCCGGAAGGGCTCTATGCCCCGCTCGCCCCTCTAGCGGCATTGGACCCTCTGCGCCTGCGCGTCGTGCTCCACACGCTGGCCGCCGTGCTCTCGCTCTTCCTGTTCCAGCGCTCCGCGCCGATCCGCCGGGCCATGTCGGGCCAGGTCGGCTCAACTTTGGGCTTCCTGTCCTTCGGCATCTATCTCTGCCAGATCATCGTGATCTGTTCCGCTTCCAGCGCTGTGTTCGAGGCGACCGTGAACTGGGGCCGGGGGATGCAGATCGGCGCGACCTTCCTCGTCACAGTTGCGGGAACCCTGGCGCTGGCCGTGCCGGTCGCGATCTTCGATCGCTGGTGGATGGGGCAGGTCGGCCGGCTCTTCACCCTGGGCCACGCGCGCTACAGAGCCCGCGCGGCGGCGAGCGTCTGACTGAACCGGCCTGGCTCGCGGGGAACCTCGCCGCCGGCCATGCGTCCTGCTCAGAAGAAAAGGAGGACGACGCATGTCGAACATCATCAATCAACCGGGGCAGGACCTGCCCGAGCCGATCCTGCCCGGCACGGGGGACGATGACGCCATCGGGCGGCCGGACGGCGGACCGGGCATCGGCCCCGACACGCCGACTAGGCCCGTGGAGCCGAACCCGGCGGGCGAGCCGGACCCGACGCGCCCGGCACCGCCGGTGCCCGGAATGCCCGGCGGCCTCTGACCCACCACGCGCCGGCGCTGGCGGCGTGTCCAAGGCCCGCCGGCGCCATTCGGCCCGCTCATGAGGTTTGACGGCGGCGCGCCGGTCTGCCAACGAGTTTGCCGATCGACTTCATTCGCCTTCGGAATGACATGGCTCTCGCGCGCCGCTTTCTTCCCTCCATGTCGCTGCTGCGCGCCTTCGAGGCGGCGGCGCGGCTGCAGAGCTTCACGGCGGCCGGGGCCGAGATGAACCTGACCCAAAGCGCCGTCAGCCGTCAGATTCGCGCGCTAGAAGAACTCCTCGGCGCCGAGCTTTTCATCCGCGAGCGTCAGGCGGTGCGCCTCACCGTGGCGGGCGAGGTCTATGCGAGGGAAATCCGCGAGGCTCTGCAACGCATCGCGGGCGCGACCCTGACCTTTCGAGCCAACCCGGAGGGCGGCACGCTCAATCTCGCCATCCTCCCGACCTTCGGCACGCGCTGGCTGGCGCCGCGCCTGCCCGGCTTCCTGCGCGGGAACCCCGGCATCACGCTGAACCTGACGACGCGGCTCTCGCCCTTCGACTTCCGGCTGGAGGCGCTGGACGCGGCCATCCATTTCGGCGCGGCGGACTGGCCGGGGGCCGAGCTCGATCTCCTGATGAGCGAAACCGTGGTGCCGGCCTGCAGCCCGGCGCTGGCCGAGCGCCACGGCTTTCGCGCGCCGGCCGATCTTCTCGCCGCGCCGCTTCTCCATCTCGTGTCGCGGCCCGACGCCTGGGAGCGCTGGTTCGCCTTGCAAGGCGTGCCCTTCGGCCCGTTGCGCGGCATGCTGTTCGACCAGTTCGCGACCGCCGCGCAAGGCGCGATTTCGGGCATCGGCGTGGCGCTCCTGCCCGAATTCCTGATCGAGGACGAGTTGGCGCGCGGCGATCTCGTGCGCGCGCTCGACCTGCCGATGGAAAGCGCCGAGCGCTATTATCTGGCCTCGCCCACGACGCGCGCGACCTATCCGCCGCTCGACGCCTTTCGCCGCTGGATTCGCGCCGAGGCGGCCGGCGGTGCGGGGGAGGGCGGATAAGAGACTGTTTGGAAACTCGGTCGGGTCGGTCTGCCGGCGCTTTTCCGCCGACGCTTCGTTGCCAATCCTCGCCGATGCGCCCTCGCATCACTCAAGTTTGGCGCCTCGCGACGCCAAAAAATCCCTCGCCGGTCCTCCGCCGCCGAGTTTCCAAACAGTCTTTAAGCCGGCCTTCCCGTCTCGAAACCCTGTCTGCCCCGCAAGACGAGACAACGTGTTACGGATGCGAAGGCGCTGCTGGCGTCGCGCGGTCGGCTGGCCTAACGTCCCGCCCATGCGCTTCCCCCGCATCCCGCCGGCAGATTCTAGCCCACGGGCCGTGGGGAGGCGCGCGGCTCGACTTTGGCATGAGGACCTAAGCCTTGAAGGTTTTCGACGGACACAACGACGCCCTCCTGCGTATCTATCAGGACCCGACGCCCACTACCTTCCAGGCCTTTCTCGACGGTGATTCGCAGCTGCATATCGACCTCGCCAAGGCACGGGCCGGCGGGCTCGCGGGCGGGCTCTTCGCCATCTTCCCGCCTTCGCCCATGGCGGGCGACCTCAGCGACCGGATGAGCGGGCGAGGCTACGATCTGCCGTTGCCCACGCCGTTGGCGCACCCAGCCGGCGCCGACGCGACGGTGGCCATGGCCTCGATTCTTCTCCGCCTGGAAGCGGCGTCGAAGGGCGGGCTCACGGTCTGCCGTAGCGTCGCCGACATCGAGTCGGCCATGGCGAAGGGGAGTCTCGCCGCCGTTCTCCATATCGAGGGCGCCGAGGCGATCGATCCCGAGCTTCACATGCTCGACGTTCTGTCTGCCGCCGGCTTGCGCTCGGTGGGCATGGTCTGGAGCCGCGACAATCATTTCGCGCATGGCGTGCCCATGCGCTTTCCCTCGACGCCCGATACGGGCGAAGGCCTGCTGGAGCCGGGCAGGCGCCTCGTGAAGCGCTGCAACGAGCTCGGCATTCTTCTCGACCTGTCGCATCTCAACGAGCGCGGATTCTGGGACGTGGCCGAACTCTCGGACGCCCCGCTCGTCGCGACCCACTCCAATGCGCATCGGCTCTGCACCGTCAGCCGCAACCTGACCGACGCACAGCTGGATGCCGTTGCCGCCTCACGCGGCGTGGTCGGGCTGAACTTCGCCACCGCCTTCCTGCGGGAGGACGGGCGCATGGATTCCGACACACCGCTCGACACGATGCGCCGGCATCTCGACGCGCTTCTGGAGCGGTTGGGGGAGGAGGGCGTCGCGCTCGGCTCCGATTTCGATGGGGCGACGATCCCCGACGCGATCGGCTCCGCCGCCGGGCTTCCCGCCCTGTTCGAGCATCTGTCGAAGGCCGGCTATGGCGATGCGCTGCTGGAGCGGATCGCCCATCGCAACTGGCTCTCGGTGCTCGGGCGCACTTGGAAGGCCTGACGTCCTGTCCACAGCTTGTGCACTGCACGCGCTTGCCGAGTCATTAAGCATGTCATAGCGTCCTCTCGTCGGGCGCGGGGAATGCGTGCTTCGCGCCGATCCGCTCACCGAACCCGACGAGGTTGCCCGTGTCGTTTCTGTCTTCCCGCCCGTTCGCCCGCCGCCTTCTTGCCGGAACCGTGCTGCTTGGCGCGGCGGCCTTCGGCTCCGCGGCCCTGGCCGAGACGCCGGCCGACACGCTGGTGATCGCCAACGGCATCGACGACATGAAGTCGCTCGACCCGGCCGAGAGCTTCGAATTCGCGGGTCAGGATCAGATCAACAACATCTACGAGACCCTGGTCGAGATCGATCCGGCAACGCTGAAGCCAGTTCCTGGCCTGGCCGCCAGCTGGTCGGTCGCCGACGACGGCAAGACCTATACGTTCAAGATGGCCGAGGGGCGCAAGTTCGCCTCCGGCAATCCGGTGACCGCCGAGGACGCGGCGTTCTCGCTGCAGCGCGTCGTCAAGCTCGACCAGACGCCGGCTTTCATCCTCACCCAGTTCGGCCTGACCAAGGACAATATCGAAACCAGCGTAAAGGCGGTGGACGCCTCGACGCTGCAGATCGTCACCGACAAGCCCTATGCGCCGTCCTTTCTCTACAACGCGCTGACGGCGGAGGTCGGCTCGATCGTCGACAAAGCCGTGGTCATGGAACACGCCGCCGAGGATTTCGGCAACGCCTGGCTCGACACGCATTCGGCGGGCTCGGGCGCCTATGTCCTTCGCGCCTGGAAGCCGAACGAGTCCGTCGTGCTCGACGCCAATCCGAATTTCGGCCACGAAGTCGCGATGAAGCGCGTCTTCGTGCGCCATGTCGTGGAGCCCGCGACGCAGCTTCTTCTCCTGCAGAAGGGCGATGTCGACGTCGCCCGCAATCTCGGGCCGACCGACATCGCCTCGGTGGAGAAGGACGCCAATCTCAAGATCCAGACCGAGCTGCGCGGCCAGGTCTACTATCTCTCCGGCAACCAGAAGGACGAGATCCTCGCCAAGCCCAAGGTCATGGAAGCGATCAAATATCTGATCGACTATGACGGCATCACCAGCCAGCTTCTGAAGGGCCAGGAGCAGACTCACCAGTCCTTCCTGCCGGCCGGCTTCCTCGGTGCGATCGAGGACAAGCCCTTCAAGCTCGACGTCGCCAAGGCCAAAGCGCTGCTGGCGGAGGCCGGATATCCCGATGGGTTCGAGACCGAGATCCTGATCCGCAACGAGAAGGAGCGCGTCGACATCGCCCAGGCGATCCAGGGCTCGCTGGCGCAGGCCGGCATCAAGGCTTCGCTCCGTTCGGTGACGGGCGCCGAGGCGCTGTCGATCTACCGCGCCCGCAACCACAAGCTGACGCTGCAGACCTGGGGCCCGGACTATCCCGATCCGCAGACCAACGCCTCGGTCTTCGCCGCCAATGCCGACAATTCGGACGCGGGCGCCCTGGTCGGCAATCTCGCCTGGCGCAACGCCTATGCCGCCACGGAAACGACGCCCATGGTAGCGGCCGCCGTGGTGGAAAAGGACGAGGCCAAGCGCGCCGCCCTCTACGAAGAGATGCAGCGCCACGAGCAGATGGCTTCGCCCATCGCGGTCCTGTTCCAGCGCTCCGAGCAGCCGGCGCTGCGCAAGGGTGTCGACGGGTTCAAGACCGGTGGCGCCGTCGCCTCGGCCTTCTACTGGACCGTGACCAAGGCGGCGAAGTAGTCCCTTGCGACCCATCGGCATGAGGGCGGGTTTATGAGCCCGCCCGTTCTCGACGAGCCGGCGCTCGATCCCACGCGCGCCCCGACCGGCGGGGGCCTCGGCATCCCCCGCGCCCTCCAGCGCGGCGGGGGCCTTCTGTTCAGCCTCGCCATCACCCTGTTCGGCCTCCTCTTCGTCACCTTCCTGATCGCCCGCGTCGTGCCACTCGATCCCGTGCTGGCCGTGGTCGGCGATCGCTCGACGCAGGCGCAGTACGACGCCGCAAAGATCGCGCTCGGCCTCGACCAGCCGCTGCCCGTGCAGTTCGTGCGCTATCTCGGCGATGTCCTGACCGGCGATCTCGGCCGCTCGAACCTCACCTCGCGCCCCGTGGTGGAGGACATCCGCGCCGCCTTTCCCGCGACGCTGGAACTCGCCACGCTCGCCACGCTGATCGGCGTCTTGCTCGGCGTGCCCGCCGGGGTCTTCGGCGCGGTGTATCAGGGGCGCTGGCCCGATCAGGTGATCCGCGTCGTCGGGCTGCTTGGCTATTCCATGCCGGTCTTCTGGCTCGGCCTGATCGCGCTTCTCGTGTTTTACGGCCAGCTCGGCTGGGTCGGTGGGCCAGGGCGGCTCGATGTCTCGTTCGAGCTGGCCTACGAGTTCGACGTGACGCCGCTCACCGGATCGATCCTGATCGACTCCGCACTCTCCGGCGCCTGGGACGTGTTCCGCAACGCCCTATCACATCTCATTCTACCGGCCCTGGTGCTCGGCTATTTCTCGCTCGCCTACATCTCGCGGATGACGCGCTCCTTCATGCTCGAACAGCTCAGCCAGGACTACGTCACCGCCGCGCGGGTGAAGGGCGTGTCGGAGCGGCGCGTCGTCTGGGTCCATGCGCTGGGCAACGCCATGGTGCCGCTCGTCACCGTCATCGCGCTGTCCTATGCCGCGCTGCTGGAAGGGTCGGTGCTGACCGAGACGGTCTTCGCCTGGCCCGGCCTCGGGCTCTACATCACGCAGGCGCTGTTTGCCGCCGACTTCAACGCCGTGCTCGGCGGAACGCTGATGATCGGCGCGGCCTTCATCGTGCTGAATCTTCTCTCCGACGTCGTCTACACGCTGGTCGATCCGAGGGCGCGATGAGCGAGATGATACGGACTTCCGGGTGGCTAGGCTGGCTGACCAGCGACAGCCCGCGCTCGCGCTTTCAGGCGCGCGCCGTTTCGCTCTGGCAGGGCTGGCTGACGCTGAGGAGCAACGCCCTGGCGATGATCGGCCTTGCCCTGATCGTCCTTCTCCTGCTTATGGCCGCCTTCGCGCCCTGGCTCGCCACCCATGCGCCCAACATCCAGAACCTCAACACGCGGCTTCTGCCGCCCGGCGCCGGCCATTGGCTCGGCACGGACGAGCTCGGCCGCGACGTCTGGAGCCGGCTCGTCTACGGCTCGCGCGTCACGCTCTATGTCGTGGCGCTGGTGGCGCTCACAGCCCCGGTGCTCGGCCTCGTGATCGGCACCGTGGCGGGGACGCTGGGCGGCTGGACCGACCGTGTCCTGATGCGGATCACCGACATCTTCCTGGCCTTTCCCCGCCTGATCCTGGCGCTCGCCTTCGTGGCGGCGCTCGGCCCCGGCATCGAAAACGCCATTCTTGCCATCGCGCTCACCGCCTGGCCGCCTTATGCCCGCGTCGCCCGGGCCGAGACGCTGACCGTGCGCCGCTCCGACTATATCGCGGCCGCCCGACTCCAGGGCGCCGGCACCCTGCGCATCATCACCGGCCATATCATGCCGATGTGCCTGTCCTCGGTGATCGTTCGCGTCACGCTCGACATGGCCGGCATCATCCTCACCGCCGCCGGCCTCGGCTTTCTCGGCCTCGGCGCGCAGCCGCCGCTCGCCGAATGGGGCGCCATGATCTCCTCGGGGCGGCAATATCTGCTGACGCATTGGTGGGTGGCGACCATTCCCGGCATCGCCATCCTGCTCGTGAGCCTCGCCTTCAACCTGCTCGGCGACGCCTTGCGCGACATTCTCGATCCCCGGAGCGCGAAGCAATGAGCGCGGGGGAGGAAACCATGCGCGAAGCATTGAGCGCGGGCGAGAAGACCATGCGCGTCGAAGGAAAGACGACGTCCGACGCCGGCGAGCCTCTCCTAGAGGTGCGCAACCTTCGCGTCGGCTTCGACACGAGGCGCGGCCTCGTGGAAGCCGTGCGCGGCGTCAGCTTCACGGTCGGGCGCGAGCGCGTGGCGATCGTCGGTGAATCGGGCTCCGGCAAGTCCATGACGGGGCGCGCCATCCTGCGTCTCGTGCGCCCGCCCGGCCATGTCGCGGCCGATACGCTCCGCTTCCACGGCACCGATCTCGGTGCCCTGTCGGAGCGCGAGATGCGCGCCGTGCGCGGCAGGCGCATCGCCATGGTGATGCAGGACCCCAAATATTCGCTGAACCCGGTCATGCGCATCGACCGGCAACTCGGCGAGGCGCTGCGCGCGCACGGCCGCATCTCCGGCGCTGACGCCAAGCGCCGCATGGTCGCCATGCTGGAGGACGTGCAGATCCGCGATCCCGAGCGGGTCTTGCGCGCCTATCCGCACGAGCTTTCCGGCGGCATGGGCCAGCGCGTGATGATCGCCATGATGCTGATCCCCGAGCCTGAACTCCTGATCGCGGACGAGCCGACTTCGGCGCTTGACGTCACCGTGCAGCTCGAAATCCTGCGCATTCTGGACGATCTCGTGCGCGGGCGCGGCATGGGCCTCCTCTTCATCAGTCACGATCTGCGCCTCGTCTCCACCTTCTGCGACCGGGTGCTCGTCATGTATCGCGGCCGCATCGTCGAGGAGATCGCGGCGCGAAATCTGGCCGAGGCGAAGCATCCCTACACGCGGGGCCTGCTCGCCTGCCTGCCGCGCATCGGCGGCGGCCACGCGCCGCTGCCCGTGCTCGACCGCCAGCCGGAATGGGAGCGGGCATGAGCACCACACCGCGCATCGAGGTCCGCCATCTCGGCGTGACGCTGGGCGAAGGGCGCAGCCGCGTCGATGCCGTGAAAAGCGTTTCCTTCAAGGTCGCGCCGGGCGAGTCCTTCGGATTGGTGGGCGAATCCGGTTCGGGCAAGTCCACCATCCTGCGGGCGCTCTGCGGCCTCGCGCCGGTCAGCGCGGGGGAGGTGCTGATCGATGGAGCGCCGCTGACGGGGCGGCGCGACAAGAGCTTCGCCGCCCGGGTGCAGATGGTGTTTCAGGACCCCTACGGCTCGCTCCATCCGCGCCACACGATCGACCGCATCCTCGCCGAGCCGCTGTCGATCCATGGGTTGAAGGATCGCGACCGGCGCATTCTCCAGGCGCTGGCCGATGTCGGGCTCGACCCCGCCTTCCGCTTCCGCCTGCCGCACCAGCTGTCCGGCGGCCAGCGCCAGCGCATCGCGATCGCCCGCGCCTTGATCCTGGAGCCGTCGATCCTGCTTCTGGACGAGCCGACATCGGCGCTCGACGCTTCGATCCAGGCCGAGGTGCTGAACCTCCTGACGCGGCTGCGGACCGAGCGAGGCCTCACCTATCTCTTCGTCAGCCACGATCTCGCCGTTGTCGATCACATGTGCGAGCGGCTGCTGGTAATGCGGGCGGGGGAGGCGGTGGAGACGCTGGACGAAGGGCGCTTGGCGCGGCGGGACGTGCGCTCGGATTATGCGCGAACCCTCATGGTCGCCAGCGACGGCTTCGTGCGGTCCGGAGAAGGTGTCGCCGGCCAATAAGGCTGGGGATGGCGGGGCGACGATGCCGCCCCGCTCTCAACTTGGAAGCCGTTCAGGCGACTTCCGGCATGCCCTCCAGAAGCTTTTCCAGCGTCACAGGATAGTTGCGCACCCGCACGCCGGTGGCGTTGTGAACGGCATTCGCGATGGCCGCCGAGACGCCGCAGAGGCCCAGTTCGCCGACGCCCTTCGCCTTCATCGGCGAGGACAGCGGGTCGGTCTCGGGCAGGAAGACCACCTCCTGATGTGGGATGTCGGCATGCACCGGCACCTCGTAGCCGGCGAGATCGTGATTGACGAAGAAGCCGTGGCGCTTGTCCACCGCCAACTCTTCCATCAAGGCGCCGCCGACGCCCATGGTCATCGCGCCGATCACCTGGCTGCGCGCCGTCATCGGGTTGAGGATGCGGCCCGCCGCGCACACTGCCAGCATGCGCCGAACACGGATCTCTGCCGTGGCGATATCGACGCCGACCTCCACGAAATGCGCGCCGAAGGTGGATTGCTGGTGCCCCTTCGACAGGGCCTTGTCGAACTCGATCGTGTCTTCCACCACGAGCTCGCCGTCCCTGGCCGCGTCGCTGAGAGCCGCGTCCCGGTTGCCGGCCCGCACCCGCCCGTCGGTGAACTCGACCTCGCCGGAATTGAAGCCGAGCTTCTGCGCCACCACCTCGCGCAGCTTGACGCAGGCGGCATAGACACCGGCGGTGGAGGAGTTCGCGCCCCACTGGCCGCCCGAGCCGGCGGATTTGGGGAAGCTGGAATCGCCGAGAAGCACCTGTACCCGGCTGAGCGGCAGGCCCATCATCTCCGCCGCCGTCTGGGCGATGATCGTGTAGGAGCCGGTGCCGATATCGGTCATGTCGGTTTCGACGGTCACCACGCCGTCCCGGCCGAGGCGCACCCGCGCGCCGGAATCCATCACCTGGTTGTTGCGGAAGGCGGCGGCGACGCCGAGGCCGACCAGCCAGCGCCCGTCGCGCACCTGTCCGGGCTGTGCCTGACGCCCGTTCCAGCTGAAGCGCTCGGCCCCGATGCGGAAACACTCCACCAGCTGGCGCTGCGAGAAGGGGCGCTTGGGGTCCTCGGGGTCGACCTGCGTGTCGTTGCGGATGCGGAACTCGACGGGGTCGAGACCCAGCCTTTCCGCCATCTCGTCCATGGCGATTTCGAGCGCCATCAGGCCCGGCGCTTCGCCCGGCGCGCGCATGGCGTTGCCTTCCGGCAGGTCGAGCACAGCGAGGCGCATCGCCGTCATGCGGTTGGCGCCGGCATAGAGGAGCCGCGTCTGCGCCACCGCCGCCTCGGGCGAGCCGTCGGGCTGGTCGCCCGACCAGCTCTCATGGCCCATGGCGGTGATCCGCCCGTCGCGATCGGCGCCGATGCGGATGCGCTGGATCGTGGCGGGGCGATGCGTCGTGTTGTTGGCCATCATCGGGCGCGTCAGCGCCAGCTTCACCGGCCGGCCAGCGGCCTTGGCGCCGAGCGCGGCGAGGATCGCATCGGCCCGCACGAAGAGCTTGCCGCCGAAGCCGCCGCCGACGAAGGGCGAGATGAGACGGACCTTCTCGGGCGCGACCTTCAGCGTCTTGGCGACGTCCGACGCGCCCCAGGCGATCATCTGGTTGGAGGTCCAGACCGTCAGCCGGTCTCCCTCCCAGAGCGCCAGCGAGGCGTGCGGCTCCATCATGGCGTGGCTCTGGTCGGGCGTCGTGTAGGTCTCGTCCAGCTTCACCGCAGCCTTGGCGAAGGCCCCGTCGAAATCGCCGACCGAGGTGGCGGGCGGCGTCGAGCCGTCGTCCTCCGCCAGCGGCGCCGCGTCTCGCGCGGCGGCGAGGTCGAAGGCGCCGTCGCTCGCCTTGTAGGAAACGCGAATGCGCTGCGCGGCGTCGCGCGCCTGCTCGAAGCTTTCCGCCACCACCACGGCGACGGCCTGATGGTAATGGTCGACCTCGGGGCCGGCGAGCAGCTTCACCGTGTTCATGTCGCCCTGGCCGAGTTCGCCGGCATTCTCATACGTGACGATGGCAAGGACGCCCGGCGCGCGGCGCGCCTCCGCCGTATCGATGGCGGTGATGCGCCCCTTGGCGATGCCGGAGCCCAGCGCATAGCCATAGGCGATGCGGTCCGCGACCTCGTTGTGCTCGTAGGCATAGGGCGCGGTGCCGGTGGTCTTGAATCGGCCCTCGATGCGGTCGTGCGGCTGGCCGACGACCGTCATCCGGTCGATCGGGTTGGTGCCGGCTTTGGTGTCAAACTTCATGGCGGTCAGCTCCTCGCTTCGGTCAGGACCGCACCGAGCGTTCGCTCGGTGAGCGGGATCTTGAAGGCGTTGTGCTCGGTCGTCCTGGCATCGGCGAAGAGCTTTTCCGCTACCGGCTTGGCGCCTTTGGAAAGCTCGGCATCGGCCGCTTCCACACGCCAGGGCTTGTGTGCGACGCCGCCCACGGCGACCCGGCCCGTGCCGTCCGGCTGCACCACGGCGGCGACCGAGATCAGCGCGAAGGCGTAGGACGCGCGGTCGCGCACCTTGCGGTACATATGCGTGCCGCCAAGGGGCTTGGGCAGCGTCACGGCAGTGATGAACTCGCCGGGCTCCAGCGCCGTCTCGATTTCCGGCGTGTCGCCGGGCAAACGATGGAAATCGCCGATCGCAATGGCACGCGTGGTGCCGTCAGGCTTCACCGTCTCGACCTCGGCGTCCAGCACCCGGAGCGCGACATTCATGTCGGACGGGTTGGTGGCGATGCAGGCGTCGCTGACGCCGACCACGCCGAGCTGGCGCGAATAGCCCTCCAGCGCCGAGCAGCCCGAGCCGGGCTGGCGTTTGTTGCAGGCCATGTTGGTGTCGTAGAAATAGGGGCAGCGCGTGCGCTGCAGGAGATTGCCCGCCGTGGTGGCGCGGTTGCGCAGCTGGCCGGAGGCGCCGGCCAACACTGCCCGGGCGAGCACGCCATAGTCGCGGCGCACCCGCTCGTCGGCCGCCATGTCGGTGTTTCGCACCAGAGCGCCGATCCGCAGGCCGCCGGCATCCGTCGCCTCGATCCGGTCCAGCGCCAGTCCGTTGACGTCGATCAGGTGCTGCGGCGTCTCGATCTGCAGCTTCATCAGGTCGAGAAGGTTGGTGCCGCCCGCGATGAACTTCGCGCCGGCATGGGCGCTGGCGGCCTTGGCGGCCTCGGCCGGAGTGGTGGCGCGCTCGAAGGTGAAAGGTTTCATGCGGGCCTCCCGGCCACGTCGTTCATGGCGTCCACGATGTTGGAATAGGCGCCGCAGCGGCAGATATTGCCGCTCATGCGCTCGCGCATCTCGGCGTCGCTCAGCTCGATCGCGGCCGTCAGGTCGCCGGTGACATGGCTCGGAATGCCGTCCTTGATCTCCGCCAGAACCGAGACGGCCGAGCAGATCTGGCCGGGCGTGCAGTAGCCGCACTGGTAGCCGTCGTGCTTGACGAAGGCCTCCTGCATCGGGTGCATCGCGTCGGGCGTGCCCAGGCCCTCGATCGTGGTGATCTCGTCGCCTTCGTGCATCACGGCGAGCGACAGGCAGGAATTCATCCGCCGGCCATTGGCGATCACCGTGCAGGCGCCGCATTGGCCGTGGTCGCAGCCCTTCTTGGTGCCCGCGAGCTTCAGATGCTCGCGCAGCGCGTCGAGCAGCGTCGTGCGAAGGTCCAGGTCCAGTTCGCGCCGCTGGCCGTTCACCGTGAAGGAAACCTTTGAAACGCTTGGGGCGGGCGAGGCAGAGGTCTGCGCATCCTCGGCGCGGGCCAGCTTGGGCGCCACCGTCAAAGCGGCGCAGGCCGTGGCCGATGTCATCAGGTCGCGGCGATTGAGGGCAAGGTCGGGAAATCTCGACATGTCTCACTCCTTTCGTGAGGGGCTCCGCCGGGGGCGGCCGCAGGTGCGGCGCCGCCCGGTGAAGGGCGAAGCGATGGGCTCGGCCAGCCGATCGGCCGGGAGCGGCAACACGCTCGTTCGCAGGCTCAACTTGTAACTGGTCTAAACTGATCCCGCGAAAACCACTGGCGCCCGACTGGTGTCGGAGGTCGCTTCACCGGATGAAGCCGATCGGGCTTGACGCCGATCAATGCTTTTTATGCGCTTCGACGCCACGCAGCGCCCGGCGGAACAGGGCCCTCCGCCTCACTCCCGGCGTGTCGCCCATGTGCCGTCGGGGACGATCCTGCCGCCGACAGGCCGCTCCGCGTCAGGCGGCCCTGCGTGAAAGGGACGCAGCTTTCACGCAAACGTGTCGGCGATCGGCTGTCAGGCTTTTCCGTACCGTGCTTTGGGCTGGGCCCTTCGCCGTTCTCGCCGCTGCTTCGGGTGCAGGATCATGCCGCTTACGCCCTTTCGATCGGCCGAAATGAACTAGATAGGAGGGGCAGCGTCAGCCGGTTCCGGCGGGTTGGCGCGTCGCAGCCTCGCTTTCCCGCCTTTCATGCAGAGAATGATCCCGTGACGATTGAACGCCCGGCGACGGTTTCCACCCCTGACGGCGGGTCCCCTGCGTCTCCTTCCGTCGCCGAGGTGCTGGCCGAGGCCGACGCGCGCTACCGCGCCCTGTTCGAGGCGATCGACGACGCCTTCTGCATCATCGAGTTCATCGACGGGCCGAACGGCCCCGACAGCGACTATGTCCATGTCGAGGCCAATTCCGGCTACGAGCGCCACACCGGCATTCCCGATATTATCGGCCGCCGCGTGCGCGACCTCGCGCCGAGCGACGCGGATGTCTGGGTCGCGCTTTATGGCGGCGTTCTGCGCACGGGCCAGCCGATCCGCTTCGAGCGCGAATTCGAGCAGGCGGGGCGCCATATCGAGGTGGCCGCGGCGCGGGTCGAGCCGCCGAGCCTGCGCCGCGTCTCGGTTCTGTTTCGCGACATCACCGATCGCAAGCGCGCCGAAGCCGCTTTACGCGAAAGCGAGGCGCTGGCGCGCGAAAACGTGCAGCGCGTGCAACTGGCGCTGTCGGCGGGCGCCATCATCGGCACCTGGCTCTGGGACCTGCCGAGCGACCGGTTCACCGTGGACGAGGCCTTCGCCAAGGCTTTCGGCCTCGACCCCGCGCTCGGCCGGGAGGGCTTGAGCCTTGCCCAGGTCGTGGACACCGTCCACCCCGACGACCAGGAGGGCTTGGCCGCCGCGATCGGGGAGGCGATCACGCGCGGCGGCGCCTATGCGCACCAGTACCGAACCCGCCGCGCCGACGGGAACTACTACTGGCTGGAGGCGAACGGCCGGGTCGAGCATGGGCCGGACGGCACGCCGCTGAACTTTCCCGGCGTCTTGATCGACATCGAGGAGCGGCGCGCGGTGGAGGCCGAGCGCCAGCGCATGACCGAGATGCTGCGCACTCTCAACGAGACGCTGGAAAAGCGCGTCGAGGAGAAGACGGCCGAACTGATGGCGGCGGAAGAGGCGCTGCGCCAGAGCCAGAAGATGGAAGCGGTGGGCCAGCTCACCGGCGGCTTGGCGCACGACTTCAACAATCTGCTCGCCGGCATTTCCGGCTCGCTGGAGATGATGCAGGCGCGCATTCGGCAGGGCCGGCTCGGCGAGATCGAGCGCTACATGATCGGCGCGCAAGGAGCAACCAAGCGCGCGGCGGCGCTGACCCATCGCCTGCTCGCCTTCTCGCGCCGGCAGACGCTGGACCCCAAGCCCACCGACGTGAACCGGCTGGTGGCCGGCATGGAGGAGCTGATCCAGCGCACGGTCGGCCCGCAGATCACGGTGGAGCGGGTGGCGGTGGGCGGGCTCTGGCCGACGCTGGTGGACCCAAACCAGCTGGAGAACGCGCTGCTCAACCTCGCCATCAACGCCCGCGACGCCATGCCGGACGGCGGCAAGCTGACGATCGAGACGGGCAATCGCTGGATCGACGATCGCACCGGCCGCGAGCGGGACCTTCCGCCCGGCCAGTACATTTCCATGTGCGTCTCGGACAACGGCACAGGCATGCCGGCGGATGTGGTGGCGCGGGCTTTCGACCCGTTCTTCACCACCAAGCCGATCGGCGTCGGCACGGGGCTCGGCCTGTCGATGATCTACGGCTTCGCGCGCCAGTCCGGCGGGCAGGTGCAGATCTATTCCGAGGTGGGGCAGGGCACCATGGTCTGCGTCTATCTCCCCCGCCATCACGTGGAGGAAATGAGCGAGCCGCAGGCGCCGCCGCAGGAGCCGGAGCGCACCGAGACGGGGGAAACCGTTCTGGTGATCGACGACGAGCCCCTGGTGCGCATGCTGGTGGTCGATGTCCTGGAAGACCTCGGCTACACCGCGATCGAGGCCGGCGACGGGCCGGAAGGGTTGAAGGTCCTGCGGTCCGACCAGCGGATCGACCTTCTCATCACCGATGTCGGCCTACCCAACGGCATGAACGGCCGGCAGGTGGCGGACGCAGCGCGCGAGCTGCGCCCCGATCTGAAGGTGATGTTCGTCACTGGCTATGCCGAGAACGCCGTGCTCAGCCACGGCCATCTCGCCCCCGGAATGCAGGTCGTCACCAAGCCCTTCGACATGACGGTTCTGGCCCGGCGCATCCGCTCGATGATCGCGGACTGAGGGGCGGCGGCGCCCCGCCCGAATGAGTACGGGCGAGGCGCCGAGCCGGTGTCAGAAACCTTGCCGGCGCTCCAGCGGGCGCCCCACGGCGAGAATCAGAACGGCGCCCAGCGCCACGGCCAGCGCGGTGTAGACGAGAACGCCGGTCGGGCCGACCCCGTCGATCAAGACGCCGCCGACCAGGGCGCCGCTGGCGATCGCCACCTGAAAAGCCGAGGACAGAAGGGCGCCCGCGCTTTCGGCGAGATCGGGCGCCACGCGGGCGTTCCAGATCGAGATCGAGACGGGAAAGGCGCCGAAGGCGAGGCCCCAGAGTGTGGTGGCCGCGAAGGCGACTGCCGGGTTTGAGCCGCCGAGAACCAGGATCAGCGTGGCGACCGCGATCAGGAACGAGGCGATGGCGACGGCCCAGGCCGGACTGCGCTCGGCGATCTTGCCGCCGCCGATATTGCCGAAGAAGCCGCCGATTCCGAAGGCCAGGAGCGCCATGGACAGGGTCGAGACCTCGAGCCTCGGCACCTCCTCCAGGAAGGGGCGGATGAAGGTGAAGCCGGCGAAATGGCCGGACACGACGATGATGACCGTGGCGAAGCCGATCACCACTGCGCGCCGCGACAGGGCCGCACGGAAGAGCGCAAGGCCCGGCGCGCCCGAGGCGGGCAGCGAGGGAAGTGCCAGGAGTTGGACGAGAAGCGCCAGCGCGCCGAGCCCCGAGGCGGCGAGGAAGGTCGTACGCCAGCCCCAGAGCGCACCCAACGCCGAACCGAGCGGCGCGGCGAAGACGGTCGCCAGCGACACGCCCATGATGATGATCGACATGGCGCGCGGCACCAGGGCGGGCGGCACGAGGCGAAGCGCCAACGCCGTCATCATCGCCCAGAAGCCGCCGAGCGCGAAGCCCAGGACCCCGCGCGCCACGAGCAGCGCTTCCAGGCTGGTGGCCATGGCCGCCAGAATGCTGGAGCCGACTAGCATGGCCATCAGCGCCCAGACGATTGTGCG
Source organism: Aureimonas sp. AU20 (assembly GCF_001442755.1). Classification (NCBI taxonomy): domain Bacteria; kingdom Pseudomonadati; phylum Pseudomonadota; class Alphaproteobacteria; order Hyphomicrobiales; family Aurantimonadaceae; genus Aureimonas; species Aureimonas sp. AU20. The sequence continues at coordinate 1,569,140 of NZ_CP006367.1, forward strand.
CCGATCCACCCGGCCGGACGCCAGAACCAGAAGCGGCCCGGCAAAGGCCGCGACCACCGCCGTCGCGGTGATGGCTTGGCCCACCGCGCCGTTGGAAACGCCGAGATCGGCGGCCATGGGCGTGAGAAGGCTGACGGGCAGGAACTCGGCCGTGACCAGACCGAATACGCCGAAGGAGAGCGAGAAGACGGCGGACCAGACGGGGCGCTCGGCCGGCTCCGGCCCGGCGGCGGACAAGTCCATGTCACGTGGGAGGGTTGCGTCGGACATCGTGGGCATTCCCGTTTGTGCAGTGCACGTTGGTCGGCACGCTACGCTCGCCTCCTTGGCGTTTCCATGCTAGATAATCTCTTATGCTTGACCGATCCTCCAAAATCGCTGCATCCGATCCGCTGACCGACATGCTGCGGGGCCTGCGCCTCGACGGCGTGGAGTATGGCCGCTGCCGCCTGTCGGGGGAGTGGAGCTTCCACTACCCCGCGCAGGAGCACGCCCATTTCCACTTCGTGGCGGGCAGCGGATGCTGGCTCCAGGCGCCGGACGGCGAATGGAGCGCGCTGACGGCGGGCGACGCCGTTCTCGTGCCGCGCGGCGCCGCGCACACGCTGGCCAGCCGACCGGGCGTCGAGCCCCGCGCGTTTCCGCGCCGCGAATGCATGGCCATCTGCGAGAGCATGTTCGACTATGCCGAGGGAGAGGCGGAGAGCGAAGGGGTCTGCGTCCTGTTCTGCGGCTCGATGCGCTTCAACCTCGACGCCCTGCATCCGCTGATGAAGATGATGCCCGACCTGATGCGCGCGCGCGAACTCATGGTGAGCGAGCCGGCCATTCCCCATCTTCTGGCGGCGATGGTGTCGGAATGCGCGCTGAATCGCGTGGGCGCGAGCGGCATTCTCGCCCGGCTGGCGGACGTGATGGCCGCGCAGATCATCCGCTCCTGGGTCGAGCACGAGTGCGGGGATTCCAAGGGCTGGATCGCCGCGCTGCGCGATCCGCATCTGGGCACGGTGCTGGCCGCGATCCATGCCGAGCCCGAGCGGGATTGGAGCGTGTCCGATCTCGCGGCCTTGATGGGCACCTCGCGCTCGGGCTTCGCGGCGAAGTTCACCGCGACGGTCGGCATCACCCCGGCCCGCTACGTCGCGGAGGTGCGGATGCATCAGGCCCGCCAATGGCTGGCGCGTGACCGGATGCGCATCGCGGAAGCGGCGCAGCGGCTCGGCTACGATTCCGAGGCCTCTTTCAGCCGCGCCTTCAAGCGCATCATCGGCGCCGCGCCGGGCAAATCCCGCGCGGCCGCCGCGCGGGTCTGAGGCGCGCTCCCTTCGTTTTACCGCTCCGGCTTTCAGTCGGGCCGAACCCTGTCAGCCCCCAGCCGCATCGAAGCGCGTCTGCGCCGATCGAATGGCCGGATGGCTGCGCTCCGCCCAGCGCACCAGTTGCGCGAGCGGGTCGAGAAGGGTGCTGCCCAAGTCCGACAGCCGGTATTCCACGCTGGGCGGCTTGGTGGCGAAGACCTCCCGTTCCACGAACCCGTCGCGCTCCAGACCCCGCAGCGTCTGGGTCAGCATGCGCTTGGAAATGTCGGGCAGAAGGCGCGCGAGGGCGCTGAAGCGGCGTGGGCCGGCCGCCAGCGCAATCAGGATCAGCATCGACCATTTGTCGCCGACCTGATCGAGCACGCTGCGGACCGGGCAATGCGCCGGGTCGAAAAGCTGCGACTGCCAATAGGCGAAACGCTAGGCAAGATCGGTCCGGCCGGCGGGAAGCTCGGTTCCCTCGCTGTTCCCTTGTCTCAAGAAAGTGCCTCCTTTTCATCAGGGTCGGTCTCGATTAGTTCCCTTGTCTCATAACCGAACCCGAAGGGAAACCATCATGGCCGATTCCAACGAACCCACGATCTTCGTCACCGGCGCCACGGGCCAACTCGGCGGCCTGGTGATCGAGGCGCTGCTCGCCAAGGGGCTGGGCGGCCGCCTGGTCGCCGGCGTTCGCTCTACCGAGAGCGAAGCGGCGCAGCGCCTTCAGGGCAAGGGTGTCGAACTGCGGGTCGCCGACTACAGCCGGCCCGAAACGCTGGACGCGGCCTTCGCTGGCGTCGACCGGCTGCTTCTCGTCTCGTCCAGCGAGGTCGGCCAGCGCGTGCCCCAGCATCGCAACGTCATCGAAGCGGCCAAAAAGGCCGGCGTCGCGCTGATCGCCTATACCAGCCTGCTTCACGCCGACACTTCGCCTCTCGGCCTTGCCGACGAGCATCTGCAGACGGAAGAGGCCTTGAAGGCGTCCGGCCTGCCTTTCGCGATCCTACGCAACGGCTGGTACACCGAGAATTACGCGGCCTCGATCGCCCCCGCGCTCGCCCATGGCGTGCTGCTCGGCAGCGCCGGCGAAGGTCGCATCGCCTCGGCCGCGCGCCGCGACTATGCCGAGGCCGCCGCAGCCGTGCTGACGGCCGAGGGGCAGGGCGGCAAGGTCTACGAACTCGCCGGCGACGATGCCTATACGCTGGCCGAGTTCGCGGCCGCCATTGCCAACGCCTCGGGCAAGCCGGTGGCTTACAAGGATCTGCCGGAGGCCGACTACAAGGCCGCGCTCGTGGGCGCCGGCCTGCCGGACGCCTTCGCTGCGCTGCTGGCCGATTCCGACGCCGGCGCCGCCAAGGGCGCGCTGGATGACACGAGCCGCCAGCTCAGCGGGCTGATCGGCCGCCCGACGACGCCTTACCGCACCACGATCGAGGAAACCGTCGCCTCGCTCTGAGCGCGACCCGGAAACGCCGCTCCGTGAACCGCTGTTCGCGGAGCGGCCGCTTCCCCAGTCAGTTCTTCTCCGCTTTGCAGAGCCGTTCGACATCCGCCATATAGGCCTTGAGATCGATCTTCCGCAGCGAGTTCTCGCTCTGGTAGCGCACCGTGCCGAAGATCGGCCGGCGTGCCCAGGGCCTGTCGTGCAGCCCGTAGACCCAGGCGACATTGGTGAAGGAATTGGGGTCTCGCCCGTCGAGGAAATAGCGATTGTTCAGGCGTAGCGTGCGGGCGAAACCTTCCTCCGGCGTCTTCGACCAGTGGAGGATCTTCTTGCCCCAGTACATGCGCAGGTGATTGTGCATGAAGCCGGTCTCGCGCATCTCCGCCATCGCGGCGTTCCAGCCCTCGTCATGGGTGCGCCCCTCTGCCAAGTCCTCCTCAGTATAGACGGGATCGCGCCGGTCGCCGGCCTGTTCGGCCAGGGTCTTGCGCGCCCAGTCCGGCACGGCGTCCTCGTAGCGGTCGTAATGCCGGGTGTAGTGGACATGGTTCATCGCCAGCTCGCGGCGCACCACGAGTTCCTCGATATAGGCGTCCTTGTCCTCCGCCGTGCCGGCCTTCGCCGCGCGAACGGCCAGCGCGATCTCGACCGGTGAGATCTGCCCGAAATGCAGATAGGGGCTCATGTGCGAAGCCGCGCCCGCCTCGGGCTTGCCGCGCCCGGCGCCATATTGGGCGAAGGGGCCGGCGAGATAGGCCTTCAGGCTCTTCCGCGCCTCGCTCTCCCCGCCGCGAAAGCGCTTCACCGGCGGCACCGAGCGGTCCAGCGTCATGCCGGCCAGAACCTTGTCCGGGTCCGATAGGTCGATCGCGCCCTTCCAGTGCATGTCCCCAGCGGCGTGGCTGACCTTGCGATGGGCCAGCGGGTTCAGGAAATCCTCCAGTTGGCGGCGGATCTTGGGGCGCAGGGTGCGGGCGGCGTGCTCGTGCTTGTTCGACGCCACTTCCACGGGCACCACGACATCGCCCTCCACCTGCACGATCCGCGTTTCCACCCCGTTCACGATCTCGCCGTACCAGCGCTTCTGGATCGCGAGATAGCCGCGATCCAGAACCAGGAGCGCGGCGTCCTTGGCGAGGTCGATGGCGATCTCGGCCGGCGAGGCCTTGCGCAGCACGAAGCCGACGCCGCGCTCGGCAAGGCCCCGCGCCGCGTCCGACAGCCCTTGCAGAAGAAAGGCGTAATGCCGCGCATTGGCTTCGGGAAAACCGTTGGACCCGTCGAGCAGGCCGAAGCAGGCGATCACGGGGAGCCCGCGCCGGTTGGCCTCGTCGATCGCCAGTTCCAGCGCCGGATTGAAGCGGGAGCGGTTTGCCTGCTGAAGGAGATAAAGGACATAGCGCCCCTTCGCCTCGGGGTCGCCCTCCTTCAGAACGCGGATGCGGGCGGGCTCGATCGTCATGGGCGTGGAGGTCTCCTGCCGGGGGCGTTCACGTTGTCTCAGTTGCGCACGGCGCCGAAGACCGACCAGTCCGTGCGCCGCGACAGAAGCTCCAGCCCGTGCGTGCCGAGCCAGCTATTGCCCATCGGATCGAGCGCCGGCGACCAGACGCCGATCGAGGCCTTGTGCGGCGCGACCGCCAGAATGCCGCCGCCGACGCCCGACTTGGCCGGCAGGCCGACGCGATAGGCGAAGTCTCCCGACCCGTCATATTGGCCGCAGAGCATCATGATCGACAGGATGCGCCGCGCCCGGCGGGCGGCGGAGAGCCCGCGCCCGCTCGCCTCCTCGCCCGGGTCGTCCTGCATCAGGAAGCGGCCGGCCTTGGCGAGGCTCCGGCAGGTCAGCGTGATCGCGCATTGATGGACATAGGCTTCCATCACGTCCTCGACGGCATGGTTCAGATTGCCGTGATGGCGGGCCATCAGCATCAGCGAGCGGTTGAGATCGCCGCCCGAGCGGTCGCTCTCCATCACCGTCTCGCTGAGCTCCAGCGTCTCGCCCTCGATCAGGCTCTCCACGAAATCCACGACATGGCGGTTCGGCCCCGATCGACCCTTCATTCCGACGAGGACGTCGCAGACGACGAGCGCCCCGGCATTAATGAAGGGATTGCGCGGAATGCCCTTCAGCCGCTCCAGATCGATAATGGAGTTGAACGGATCGCCCGAGGGCTCGCGCCCGAGCCGCTTCCAAAGGTCGTTGTTCAAGGCTTCTAGCGCCAATTCCAGCGCGAAGACCTTGGAGATGGACTGGATGGGAAAGCCGGTCCCGGCATTGCCGGCGGACACGAGATCGCCCTCGCGGGTGAAGACGGCGATGCCGAACCTGTCGAAATCGGCGCGGCGCGGCTCCGGCCGATCCTTGGCCTTGGCCGCCTCCACCGCTTCCTCGTAGAGGCCGGGCGCGGCCTCGCGCACCTTCGCCACCACGTCGTCCAGAATGGCCCTTAATTCGTCCCTGCCTTGAATCTCGTCCGTCGTCATTCCATGCCTTCTCATCCCTCGCTGCGGGAGACGCCTGGGACGGGTGTCAGGTTCCGTTCGAGCTTTCCGCCCCGCTTGCATTCGGGGCGAGGGGAGGCGATGGAAGCCGAGCTTCGAGGGAGAGCCAGGATATGCATCGCAGCGCTGCCCGAGAGTGCCGAAGGGCGGGAACGAGGCTCTTCGCCGCCGCCCTCGCGCTTCTCTCCTTCTTGCCGACGACTGGCGCTCGGGCCGAGCCATCGCCCCCCGCGACGCGCCACCGCGTCGACATCTCAGCCAAGCCGTGGAACGCGGTCGGGCAGGTCAACACCATGGCCTATTCCCGCTGCACCGGCGCCCTGATCGCGCCTCGGCTGGCGGTGACTGCGGCTCATTGCCTGTTCAACCGCGCGAACGGGCGCTTCCTCGCGCCCGGCTCGGTGCATTTCGTGCTGGGCTACGACCGGGGGCGCTACACGTTCCAGACGACGGCGAGCGCGATCCGCATGGACCCGGCGCAGGACGGCACGCGCTCGCTGGCGGCCGCGCCGCGCGATTGGGCGCTTCTGGAACTCGCCGACCCCGCGCCGGAGAGCATCGAGCCCTTGGGCCTGGCCGACGCCCTGCCTCCCGCCGAAAGCCTCCTGACGGCCGGCGGCTTCGGGCGCGACCGCGCCTATGCGCTGACCGTGGCCGACGACTGCCGCGCCCTGGCCGGGGGCGGCAACGCGTTGATCGTGGCGCGCTGCTCGATCGTTCAGGGCTATTCCGGCGGCCCGCTGATCGACGACGCCGGTCGCCTCGCCGGCATTTCCGTCGCGATCGGCAAGACCGAGGCCGGCGAAGTGCTGTTCGGCGTGCCTGTCAGCGCATGGCGCGGACGGCTGGAGCGGTGAGTTCAAGGGCGTTTTCGCGCTCCGAGGCGTCGTCGCTTCGGCTCAACCGGCGCTAGCGACAGGTCCTCAGCTGCGCGGCGTAGCGGCGTTCCATGGCCTGGGCGCGCTTGGCGCCGCGCATGGCTTCGGCGCGCTCGCGCCAGACGCCCCGTCCATAGCCGGCATGGCCAGAATGATAGGCGAGGTAGAGGCGATAGGCGTCGGTCTTGGCGATGCCGAGGCGCCGGTTGCTGTCGGCATGGTACCAAGCGATGAAGCGGATCGCGTCGGCGAAATCGTTGCGGCGGTCGCCATAGCGGCCGGTTCGCTTCTGATATTCCGTCCAGGTGCCGTCCAGCGCCTGCGCATAGCCATAGGCGGTGGAAATCCGCTTGCCCGGAATGAAGCCGAGATACCAGCGGCGCGGCGGGCGGGCGCCGGCTTCGAAGTTCGATTCCGCCTGGATCGTCGCCATCAACACGGACACGGGCACGCCGAACTCGGCCGAGGCGCGCTCGGCGTCGCGTCGCCAATCCGTCAGCAGGCCGCTGCGCTCCTCGAAGATGGCGCAGGTGTTGGCGGTGTTGCGCGGGATCGAGGCGCAGCCGGACAGCAGACCGAGGGCGGCGAGAAGCGGAAGCAGGCGCTTGGCATGATAGCTCATGCCGGGAGGCTAAGGCTGTGTGGGTTTCCGAAACGTTGACCATGGCAAGTCTTCACAGGATCGGCATCGGGAACGGCGGGAGGCGCGCCGCCGGGGTGCTCGGCGCTTCTGGTCCTGAGACACGTTCGGCCGAGCGGCCGATCCCTTGCATTGCGAGCGATTCCCACAAGCCGTCCTTAAGCTTCATCGGCCACCCTTAGGGTTCAGGCGGACGAGGGATGCGCGATGAAGGACCTGTCGAATTACACGCTGACCTTCAGCGACGAGTTCAACACGCGCAGCATCTCGCAGAACGGCGCGGGAACCGTCTGGGCCGACATCCGCCCCGAATGGCGCTTCGACGCCCAGTCCGACATCGGCTTCGGCCGCTCCTCCTTCGTCGATCCCGGCTCGGGCTACGATCCGTTCAAGGTCGAGAACGGCATTCTCACCATCACCGCCGTGCCCGACCGCACGCCCTTCGGCATGCCGGGAAGCTGGGAGTCCGGCCTCATTCACACGCGCGGCTCGTTTCAGCAGACCTACGGCTATTTCGAGATGCGCGCCGACCTGTCGGAGACGAAGGGCGCCTGGGACGCGTTCTGGCTGCTTCCGACCAAGCAGATCAACGAGGGCAAGAACGGCGGCTGGCAGGAGCTCAACGTCGTCGAGCACTACGGCAACAACCCGACAGGGGTCTACAGCTGGCTGCATACGACGGATTACCACGCCGATCGGAGCGCCGAGCTTCAGGTCTACAGCGAGCATGCCAACCAGACGCAGGGCTTACACACCTACGGGATGGACTGGAACAAGGACACGATCAGCTTCTACTACGACGGCCAGCTGATCGGCACCAAGGCGACGCCGAGCGACATGCACGGGCCGATGTTCATTCTCGCCAATCTCGCCGTCGAGGCCAATGCCGATCCGTCCGGCCCGGCGCCGCAGACCCAGATCGACTATATCCGCGCCTATGCCGAAAAGCCGGCCTCCGTGGAGCCGCCCGCCTATCACGAGGGCGCGGTCTACCGGTTCTTCAACAAAGACAACGGCATGCATTTCTTCACGTCGAGCGCGGCCGAGCGCGACGCCGTTATCAAGACTCTGCCGCAATATCGTTTCGAGGGCGAGGCCTTCGACGGGGCGGGGGCCGGCGCGGCCGGCACGATCGACGTGTTCCGCTTCTTCAATAAGACGACGGGCGCGCATTTCTACACGGCCAACGTCGCGGAGCGCGATCAGGTGATCCGCACGCTCGCCAATTTCGACTACGAGGGCGTCGCCTACAAGGCCTATGCGAGCGGCGAGAACGGCGCGCACGAGGAGCTCTATCGCTTCTACAACAAGCAGACCGACGCCCATTTCTACACCGCCAGCGAGGCGGAACGGGACGCCATCATCCACACGCTGCCGAGCTACAGCTATGAAGGCGTCGCCTATTACGTCGACTTCGCCTGACGGCGCGTAGACGTCGCCGCGAAGTTCCGGCGGGAAAGGCGGGCAGCCTTCCCCGATGGCGCACAACTGGGCGCTGCGGATGCCGCGCCATGCCGGGGCCGGGGCGAGGATTGCACCCTTCGGAGGGGCATACACCTGTAACCCGAGGGTGCGAAGCAGCCTGGCGGTCCGCGATGATCATCACCGATCGGATCGTTTCGATAGACGGTTTCAAGCCGATGTGGGGGTCTATGCGAGGCAAGTATGGGTCGGGGTTTCGCATCGCTTTACGGCAAAACCTGCATTCAGCTACCGAAGCAAGCATATGATGTAACGCCGATTTTACCCCGCTCCTCTATCCTATGGAGCAGGCGGGGGTGACCATGATCGTTGCGAAAAGATTTTTTCGGTGGCTGACCCTCCGCTCGGTCGATCCTACCCTCGCGCAAGCGCAATTCGGCGAACTTCAGCGGCAGATTCCACTGCTCTATGCCCTGCTCAGCGCAAGCGCCGTGGCCGTCGCCTATACTCATTTCGGCACGGCGCCGGACTGGATGACGGTGTGGATCCCTTGCCTCCTCGTTTTGGTCAGCGTCGTTCGCATGGTCAAGTGGCTGCGCAAGCCCGCCGTGCCCTTGTCGGGCGAGGAAACGCTTCGCTCGCTGCGGCGGACCACCGTTCTGGGCACGCTCATCGCGCTGGGCTGCATCTGCTGGTCGCTGGGGCTTGGCCGATATGGCACGGACCACCTGCACGCCCATGTCGCCATCTTCGTCGCCATCACGGTGATCGGCTGCATCTTTTGCCTGATGCACCTGCCGCAGGCGGCCATGCTGGTGACGGCGATCGTGACGCTGCCTTATCTCGCCTGCTACGTCTCGCCAAGTGACGCCGTCTACAGCGCCATCGCGCTCAACATCCTGCTCGTCACGCTGGTCATGATCCGCGTCCTGCTCAACACGTTCAACGGCTTCACCAAGCTTATCCGCACCCAGGCCGAAACCGAGCGGCTGAACCGCGAAGTCACCAAGCTCGCCCACACCGACATGCTGACCGGTCTGCCGAACCGGCGGCTATTCTTCGCGCAGGCCGACAGCGACATCGCGCGGTGCCGCGCCGCCGGGCTCGACCTCGCCATCGGCGTCATCGACCTCGACCGCTTCAAAGCCGCCAACGACACGTTCGGCCATCTCCTGGGCGACCAGATTCTGGAGTCCGTCGGCGCCCGTCTGGCCGAGACCTTCGAGGGCAAGGCCATGGTGGCACGCCTTGGGGGCGACGAGTTCGCCTTCGTGGCCGAGGGAGAGGAGGCCGCTGTCCTGGCGCTTGCCGCGCGGGCCTGCGAAGCCTTGTCGAACCCGTTTCGGTTGGGAGAGATCACCGTCTCGATCGGCGCGTCCTGCGGCATCGCCACGACACGCGACGTGCCGGGCACGGCCCGCGCCCTCTATGACGGGGCCGACTATGCGCTCTACATGGCCAAGAACGAGCGGCGCGGCTTCGCCATGCTCTATTCTTCCGAGCATGCCAGCCGCATCCGCTCCGAGCGCGAAGTGGAGGGCGCGCTCCAGACGGCCGATCTCGATGCCGAGATGCAGGTCCATCTCCAGCCGATCAGCAGCCTTGCCGACCGAACCACGATCGCCGTCGAGGCCCTGGCGCGCTGGGACAGCCCGCGCCTGGGCAAGGTGCGGCCGGACGTGTTCATTCCGCTGGCGGAGCGCGCCGGCATCATCCATCGTCTGACGCTGACGCTGCTGGGAAAGGCGCTGGGCTGCCTGGATCACCTGCCACCTGAGGTGAAGCTCTCGTTCAACCTGTCGGCCCACGACATCACCTGCCAGGAAACGGTGCTGGGCATTCTCGCCCTGGTGCGGCGCTCGGGCGTCGAACCCTCTCGGCTCATCATGGAGCTGACGGAAACGGCGGTGGTGCGGGACTTCGACGCGGCTGAGACCTCCATCCGCCTCCTGCGCTCGCTCGGCGTCGGCATCGCGCTGGACGATTTCGGCACCGGCCAGTCGAGCCTGAGCTACCTGCGCCGGCTTCCCATCGACAAGGTGAAGATCGACAAGAGCTTCGTCGCCGGCGCGGGGGACGGGGAGGGGCGCGAACTCCTGTCGGCGGTGGTCGCCTTCTGCAAGTCCATGCATATGCAATGCGTGGCGGAAGGGGTCGAGGACGCGTCCCAGCTCGACTTCCTGGAGGCGATCGGCTGCGACCTCTACCAGGGCTATCTCCTGGCCAAGCCCATGCCGATCGACCAACTCGTCGCCTGGCAGGCCACGCGGCCTCGGCCGGCGAGGCGCAGGGTCTCCCTTTCTCCGCTCGACCGGCGACCCGCGCCCGAATTCCGGGGCGATTGACGAACTTCCTCTGGCACCGCCGGCGCAGGCTGCTTCAAAGGGCCGCCATCCCGCCTCGCGGGAACGAACATCGCGGCGGGGCCGGCATCCCTAGTCGAAAAAGACGGCAAGGCCGCCGGATTTGGGAAAGTTCGACGCTGCGAAAGGAAAGTGAAACGGTAGACTGATGGGGCTCCGGTCCCATCGGCTGGCTTTCCGCCACCGCCTTTTGGGACTTCCACCGCCTCCGGCGGCCAACGACGCGGCTGATCTCCGCGGAAAGGAAGTCATGCCCCGCTTCTCCCGTCGCACGCTGCTTGGCTCCGCTGTCGCCCTCGGCCTCCTGTCGCTGGCCCCGGCCCGGGCGGAGGACCTGTCCTTCACCGTCGCCTACCAGACGGTGGTCGAGCCCTCCAAGGTTCCGCAGGCGGACGGCGCGTACGAGAAGGCCGCAAAGGCCGCGATCGACTGGCGCAAGTTCGATTCCGGCGCGGAGGTGATCGCCGCCGTCGCCTCCGGTGCGGTGGATATCGGCTATGTCGGGTCCAGCCCGCTCGCGGCCGCCGCCAGCCGCGAACTGCCGATCGAAACGATCTTCGTGGTCGGCCTGATCGGCGACTCCGAAGCGCTCGTGGCGCGAGAGGGGTCCGGCATCGCGTCGATCAAGGATCTCGCCGGCAAGAAGGTCGCCGTGCCCTTCGTCTCCACCACGCATTACAGCCTTCTCGCGGCGCTGGCGCATGAAGGCGTCGATCCGAAGAGCGTCGACATCCTCAATCTGCGCCCGCCCGAGATCGCCGCCGCCTGGGCGCGGGGCGACATCGACGCCGCCTATGTCTGGGACCCTGCGCTCGGCCAGATCAAGGACAGCGGCAAGGTCGTGGTGACCTCCGCCACGGTCGCCAACTGGGGCGCGCCGACCTTCGACGCCTGGATCGTCCGCAAGGATTTTGCACAGGCGCATCCCGACGCCGTGCGCGCCTTCGTCGCCACCACGAGCCGGGCCTACGAGACCTACAATGCCAAGCCGGAGGCTTGGGGGCCCGCTTCGCCCGAAGCCGCCAAGATCGCCCGCCTGTCCGGCGCGAAGGTCGAGGACGTGCCCGCGCTTCTGAAGGGCTATGTCCTGCCTGGTCCGGCCGAGCAGGTGTCGGCCGATCTGCTCGGCGGCGGCACGGCGGCGGCGATCGCCAAGACCTCGGCCTTCCTGAAGGCGCAGGGCAAGATCGACGCGGTGCTGGACGATTACGGCCCCTATGTCACCACGCGCTTCTTCGAGCGCTCCCAAGCCGGAAACTAGCGGCCCTTCCATAGAGCGGCACGCTGTCCTCCCCGGCGCGCCCTCATGGGACTGTTCCCGCACGGGGCGGGAGCAGTCCCCCTTTTCATTTTCGCTTCCGGAGGCAAGGCCATGCGCCATCTCTCGATCGAGTCCGTTTCGCTGCGATACGCGCCCGAGGGGCCGCTGATTCTGCGCGATGTCTCGCTGACGGTCGGATCGGGCGAGGTCGTCGTGCTGGTCGGGCGCTCGGGCTGCGGCAAGACTTCGCTGCTGAACATGGCGGCCGGGTTCCAGGCGCCCTCGACCGGGCGGGTTCTGGTGGACGGCGCGCCGGTGACGAAACCGGGCGCGGACCGGGCTGTGGTGTTTCAGGACGACGCGCTGTTTCCCTGGATGAGCGTCGGAGAGAATGTCGCCTTCGCGCTCAAGCTGCGCGGCGTGCCCGCGCACGCGCGGCGACGCGAAGCGGAAGCGCTGCTCCAGCGCATGGACCTTGCGGGTCAGGCCGATCGGCGGATCTGGGAATTGTCGGGCGGCATGCGCCAGCGTGTCGGCTTGGCGCGGGCGCTCGCCGGCAAACCCGACTTCCTCCTGATGGACGAGCCGCTCGGCGCGCTCGACGCCATGACCCGCGAAGCCATGCAGGGGCTGCTCCTTCAGGCGTCGGCCGGCAGTGGCGCGGGCGTCCTGCTCGTCACGCACGGGATCGACGAGGCGCTGGTTCTCGGCACGCGGATCGTCGTTCTGGCGCCGGGGCCGGGCCGCGTTGCCCGCGTGCTAGCGGTGGATTTCGGCGCCCGGCAGCTGGCGGGCGAGCCGCTGCGCGACATTCGCCGCGACCCCCGCTTTGCCGCCGCGCGCGAAGCGCTGGCCGACGCAATCCATGAAAGGGTGGCCGCATGAGCGCTGTCGATCCGTCCGAAGCGCTGCCCGACGTTCTGACCGTGCCAGACCTGCCCGCGACCGATCGGGGCGAGGGCGCCAATCTGGGCAAGAGGGTAAGCGCGGCAAGGCCGCCGTTCGCGCTGCGCGGGGGTTTCCTCAGCCTCGCCACGATCCTTCTCGTGCTCCTGGCCTGGTGGCTGGCGGCGAGCCTGCGCCTCGTGCCGCCGCTCTTCCTGCCCTCGCCGGAGGCTGTGCTGGCCAAGTTCGTGGCGGTTTGGCGCGAGGGCTATGTCGACGCGACGCTGCCGAGCCATCTCCTGGCCAGCGTCGGGCGCGTCTTCGGCGCGCTCGCGGGCGCGGCCGTCGTCGGCGTGCCGATGGGCCTTGCGATCGGCCTCAGCCCCTTCGCGCGCGGCGTCATCGATCCGCTTCTGGAATTCGTGCGTCCGATCCCGCCGCTCGCCTATCTCCCGCTCGTCGTCATCTGGGTGGGCATCGGCGAGGCCTCGAAGCTTCTGGTGATCGGGCTCGCCATGCTGGCGCCGATCGCCATCTCCACCGCCACCGGCGTGCGCGCCGTTTCGCGAGAGCGCGTCAACGCCGCCCGTGCGCTTGGCGCCAGCGGCGGCCAAGTGATCCGTCACGTCGTCCTGCCGAGCGCTCTGCCCGGCATTCTCACCGGCCTTCGCATCGCGCTCGGCGCCGGCTGGTCCACCGTCGTCGCGGCCGAGCTGATCGGCGCGCGCGCCGGCCTCGGCTTCATGATCCAGTCCGCCTCGCAATATCTGGCGACCGACATCGTGGTCATGGGCATTCTGGTGATCGCAGCCGTCGCCTTCGCGCTGGAGGCGACGCTGCGCTGGCTGGAGCGGCGCTTCGTGCCCTGGGCCGGGCGTGTCGGCGGATAGGGGAAGCGCGGGATGACCAACGGGCAGAGCCCCTGGAGCCGGGTCGAGGGCGTAGTCGCCCTGGTGGACGGCCTAGCTGCGACCGACTTCTGGTGGGCACGGCTGCGGCGCGAGGCGGAGGCGGTTCTGGGCAAGGAGCCGGCCCTGGCCTCGCTGGTCCTGTCCACCATTCTCGGCCAGTCTTCGCTGGAAGGGGCGCTGATGCAGCGCCTGGCGAGCCGCATCGCGGGAACGCTGCCGATTGATCTTCTGCGCGTCATCTTTCTGGAAACCGCCGAAGAGAGCGCCGAGATCGGCCGCGCGCTGCGGCTCGACCTCGCGGCGCTGGTCGACCGCGACCCCGCGACCGCCAGCGCGCTCGACGCGCTCCTTTATTTCAAGGGCTTCCACGCCGTGCAGACGCATCGCATCGCCCATCGGCTCTGGCTGAAGGGTCGCCGCGACCTCGCGCTCTATCTGGCGGATCGATCGGCCGAAATGTTTCAGGTCGAGATCCATCCCGCCGTTCGCATCGGCGGGGGCATGTTCCTTGATCACGCGACGGGCGTCTCGATCGGCGAAACGGCGGAGATCGGCGACAATGTCTCCATGCTGCAGGGCGTCGTCCTCGGCGCCTCGGAGGCGCCGGGCGAGACGGTGGACGGGCGGCGCCATCCTCGCGTCGGGCACGGCGTGCTGATCGGCGCCGGCGCCAAACTGCTCGGGCCGATCGCGATCGGGCATTGCTCGCGCATCGGCGCGGGCTCGGTGGTCACCCAGTCCGTGCCCGCCAACACGACGGTCGCCGGTGTCCCGGCGCGCATTGTCGGCACGGCGGGCTGCGCCGAACCCTCAAAGACCATGGACCAGATGGTCTTCGACGTCGGCCTCTAGCTGCCGCTTTCGAGGCTTCGCCCCGGCTGGACATGAGGCCGGTCCGCCCGATCTTTCCACGCGTGCCTTCGCCCCGTCATGGAGCCATCGATGTCACCTCCCAAGCAGTTGAAGCTCGGGGCCTTCATGCGCCCGGTCAGCATCCATGCCGGCGCGTGGCGCTATCCCGGGGCGTGGCGCGACGCCAATTTCAACTTTCAGCGGCTGCACTATCTCGCCCGGCGGCTGGAAAGCGCCTGTTTCGACGCCTTCTTCATGGCCGACCATCTCGCCGTTCTCAATATCGGGCGCGAGGCGCTGCGGCGCTCGCACACGGTGACCTCGTTCGAGCCCTTCACGCTCCTGTCGGCGCTGGCGAGCGTGACCAGCCGCATCGGCCTCGTCGCCACCGCGTCCACGAGTTTCGACGAGCCCTTCCACGTCGCCCGCCGCTTCGCCTCGCTCGACCATCTGAGCGGCGGCCGGGCGGGCTGGAACATCGTGACGACCTCGAACCCGGACGCTGCCCTCAATTTCGGTCTTGAGGAGCATCTCGACCATGCCAGCCGCTACCGAAGGGCACGCGAGTTCTTCGATGTGGTGACGGGCCTGTGGGACTCGTTTGCCGACGACGCCTTCCCGCGCGAGGCGGCGATCGGCACCTATCTCGACCCGGAGCGGATGCATGTGCTCGCGCACAAGGGTGAGTTCTTTCAGGTGCGCGGGCCGCTCAACATCGCGCGGCCGGTGCAGGGCTGGCCGGTGATCGTGCAGGCGGGCGCCTCCGAGCCCGGCCGGCAGCTGGCCGCCGAGACGGCCGAACTCGTCTTCGCCGCGCCGACCCGGCTGGAGGACGGACGTGAGTTTTACGCCGACGTGAAGGGGCGCATGGCGCGGATCGGCCGCGACCCCGACCATCTGAAGATCCTGCCCGGCGCCTTCGTGGTGGTGGGCGAGAGCGACGCGGAGGCGCTAGAGAAGCGCGAGCGGCTCGACGCGCTGGTGGATTACGAAAGCGCCATCGACGCGCTTTCCAGCCAGCTTGGCACCGACGCGCGCCGTTTCGACCCCGACGGGCCGCTGCCCGCCATTCCCGACACCAACGCCTCCAAGAGCGGGCGCGAGCGGGTGGTCGAGATGGCGGCGCGCGAAAACCTCACCGTGCGCCAGCTGGCCCGCCGGCTCGGCGGCTATGGTGGCCTGTCCTTCGTCGGCACGCCGGGGACGATCGCCGACGCCATGCAGGAATGGCTGGAGACGGGCGGCTCGGACGGGTTCAACGTCATGTTCCCCTACCTGCCGGAAGGGCTCGACGACTTCGTCGACAAGGTCGTGCCGGAATTGCAGCGGCGCGACATCTTCCGCCGCGCCTACGAGGGGGCCACCTTACGCGAAAATCTCGGCCTGCCACGGCCGCCGAACCGGTTCTTTCCCGGCTGACCCCGCAAGCGTTTCGGACCCTAGCCATGTCGCATTCCGCCCCGACCCAGAACCAGACTCACGCCCCGAGCGAACCGGAGTTCGATCGCCTTTCCCCACCCTTCCGCTCGGTGCTCGATCTCATCGGGCAGACGCCGATGGTGGAGCTCACCCGGTTCGACACCGGCCCTTGCCGCCTGTTCCTGAAGCTGGAAAGCCAGAACCCGGGCGGTTCGATCAAGGACCGGATCGCCCGCTCGATGATTCTCGACGCCGAGGCGCGCGGCCTGCTTCGCCCCGGCGGCACGATCGTGGAAGCCACCGCCGGCAACACGGGCCTCGGTCTGGCTCAGGTCGGCGTGCCCAAGGGCTACCGCATCGTGCTGGTGGTTCCCGACAAGATGTCGCGCGAGAAGGTGCAGCATCTCCGGGCGCTCGGCGCCGAGGTGCATCTCACCCGCTCCAATGTCGGCAAGGGGCACCCCGAATATTATCAGGACATGGCCGAGCGCATCGCGCGCGAGACGCCCGGCGCCTTCTACGCCAACCAGTTCCAGAACCCCGCCAATCCCAGCGCCCATGAGCGCACGACGGGGCCCGAGATCTGGCGCCAGCTGGAGGGGGACGTGGACGCCGTGGTGGTCGGCGTTGGCTCGGGCGGCACGCTGACCGGGCTCGGCCGCTTCTTCTCGCGCGTTTCGCCCAAGACGGAGATGGTACTGGCCGACCCCGCCGGCTCCGTGCTCGCGCCGCTGGTGCGCACCGGGCACATGGAGGAGGTCGGAAGCTGGACGGTGGAGGGGATCGGCGAGGATTTCGTGCCCGACAATGCCGATCTCTCGCTGGTCTCCAAGGCCTATAGCGTGACCGACCGGCAGAGCATGTCGGCGGTGCGCGCCCTCCTGGCCAAAGAGGGCATTCTGGGCGGCTCGTCCACGGGCACGCTGCTGGCGGCGGCGCTGCGCTATTGCCGCGAGCAGGACCGGCCGAAGCGCGTGGTCAGCTTCGTCTGCGATTCCGGCAACAAATATCTCTCCAAGGTCTTCGACGATGTCTGGCTGGCCGAGCAGGGGCTGACCGAGCGCGAGCACCATGGAAACTTGAGCGATCTCGTGGCGCGGCTGCACCTGCGGGGTGAGACGGTCTTCGTCTCGCCCGCCGACAGCCTGCTTGACGCCTATGGGCGGATGCGCCGGGCCGATGTCTCGCAGCTACCGGTTCTCGACGAGGGGCGGCTCGTCGGCATCATCGACGAGGGCGATATTCTCGCCCGCGTCGAAGGGCCGGTGGAGGGGCGGTGGGACCGCTTCAACTCGGCCGTGCGCGGCGCCATGACCGCCGATGTCCACACACTGCAGGCGACGCAGACGCTGGACGCGCTGCTGCCCGTCTTCGACCGGAACGAGGTTGCCATCATCATGGACGGCGAAAGCTTCGTCGGCCTCGTGACCCGGATCGATCTCATCAACCACCTGAGGCATGCCCCATGAGCCAAAGCCGCAACCGCCCCGCCTTCGCCACCCGCACGATCCATGGCGGGCAGCAGCACGACCCGGCCACGGGGGCGGTGATGGTGCCGATCTACGCCACCTCGACCTATGCGCAGGAAAGCCCCGGCGTCCACAAGGGCTTCGAATACGCCCGCTCGCAGAACCCGACGCGCTTCGCCTTCGAGCGCGCGGTGGCCGATCTCGAAAGCGGCAGCGCGGCCTTCGCCTTCGCATCAGGGCTGGCGGCCATCGCGACGGTGCTGGAGCTTCTCGATTCCGGCGCGCATATCGTGGCGACCGACGACATCTACGGCGGCACCTTCCGCCTGCTGGAGCGGGTGCGCAAACGCTCGGCCGGGCTCGAGGTGACCTTTGCCGACTTCACCGACCCGAAGGCCGTGGAAGCGGCGATCCGACCCGAAACGCGGCTTCTCTGGATCGAGACGCCGACCAATCCGCTGCTGCGCATCGTGGATCTGGAGGCGATCGCGGAGATCGGCCGCCGGCGCGGCCTCATCACCGTCGCCGACAACACGTTCTGCAGCCCGGCGCTTCAGCGACCGCTGGAACTCGGCATCGACATCGTGGTCCATTCCACCACGAAATATCTGAACGGCCATTCCGACATGGTGGGCGGCTGCGCGGTGGTGGGCGAGAACCGCGATCTGGCCGACCGGCTGAAGTTCCTTCAGAACGCCATTGGCGCGATCTCCGGCCCGTTCGACAGTTTCCTGGCGCTGCGCGGCATCAAGACCCTGGCGCTGCGCATGGAGCGCCATTCCCAGAACGGGCAGCGCGTCGCCGAATGGCTGGAAGCGCGCGCCGATGTCCGCCGCGTGCTCTATCCCGGGCTCGCCAGCCATCCCCAGCACGAGGTCGCGCGGCGCCAGATGGCGGGCTTTGGCGGCATGATCTCGGTGGAACTCGACCGCGATCTCGCCGGCACCAAGCGCTTTCTGGAGCGCACGCGCCTTTTCACCCTGGCCGAAAGTCTTGGCGGCGTCGAAAGCCTGATCGAGCATCCCGCCACCATGACCCATGGCAGCATCCCGGCTGAGCAGCGCGCCGCGATCGGCATCTCGGATTCGCTCGTGCGCCTGTCGGTCGGCATCGAGGACGCGGACGACCTGATCGCCGATCTGGAGGGGGCGCTGTCCGCCTGAGGCTTTTCGGCCGAGGCAGAGCCGTCATGTCGGCTCTGCCGCCGGTCGAACTGGGGTTTCGGCCGCTGCGCCAAAGCTGCTATGGCACGGGCGTGACCGAGATCCTTTCCCCCCTTTCGCCGCGAGCCGCCGTCTATGGCGCGCCGCCCGCCGACCTCGTGGACGTGCCGGACGGCGCCTTGCAGCTTTCGCCGTTGCGGCCCGGCGGCGGCGCCTTCGAGGCCCTGGCCGACGGCGCGCTGGACGCGCTGACGGTTGCGGCGCCGCCCGGCTCGATCGAGCGCCGCTATGTCCTGGCCCAGGCGCTGCGCACGCTCGCGCCCGGCGGCGCGCTCACCGTGCTCGCGCCCAAGGACAAGGGCGGCCAGCGCCTTCGCGCCGAGCTGGAAACATTCGGCTGCGAGGTGGCCGAGCGCTCCAAGGCGCGCCAGCGCATCTGCGGTACGCAGAAGCCCGCCGAGCCGAAGGGGCTGGCGGAAGCCATCGCGGAAGGCTCGCCCAGCTTCGTCGAGGCGATCGAACTCCATTCGCAGCCCGGCATCTTCTCGTGGAACCGCATCGACCCCGGCTCGGCGCTGCTTCTGCGCCATCTGCCGCCGCTCGCCGGGCGGGGCGCCGATCTCGGCGCGGGGCTCGGAATCCTGTCCAAGGCCGTGCTCGCCTCGCCCAAGATCGAGGCCTTGACGCTGGTCGAGATCGATCGTCGCGCCGTGGAGGCGGCGAGGCTCAACGTCGCCGACCCGCGCGCCGCCGTGCTCTGGGTCGACGCGCGCGAAACGGGCCTCGGCGATCTCGACTTCGTGGTCTCGAACCCGCCCTTCCATGCCGAGGGGATCGAGGATCGCGGCCTCGGCCAAGCCTTCATCACGGCCGCCGCCCGCATGCTGCGCCGCTCCGGCACGCTGCTTCTCGTCGCCAACCGGCACATGCCCTACGAGGACGTGCTGCGAACGAGTTTCCGCAGCGTCGAGACGCGGGTGGAAGAGGCCGGCTACAAGATCTTCGAAGCGCGCAAATGACCAAGACCCCGACCTCCCGCCTCGACAAGCTGCTGGCCAACATGGGCTATGCCTCGCGCCGCGAGATCCAGCTTCTGGCCAAGAACGGCCGCATCCTCATGGACGGCGCGCCGCTGGCGAGGGCCGACGAGCGCATCGCGCTCACGCCTGATCTCGAAACCCGGCTTCGGGTGGACGGCGAGGCGCTGGACCCGCTGCCGGGCTTCATTCTGATGGTGAACAAGCCGCTCGGCGTCACCTGCTCCCATAAGGAAGCGGGGCCGCTGGTCTACGATCTCCTGCCGTCGCGCTGGCGGCGGCGCGATCCCGCCATCTCGACGGTGGGCCGGCTCGACAAGGAAACCTCGGGCCTTCTTCTGATGACCGACGACGGCGCGCTGCTCCATCGCATCATCTCGCCGAGCCGGCATGTCGCCAAGCGCTACCGCGCCCATCTCGCCCGGCCGCTCGCCGGCGGCGAGGCGGCGCTCTTCGCCTCCGGCACGATGATGCTGGAAGGCGAGACCAAGCCGCTCGCCCCTGCCGAGCTGGACGTGGTGGGCGAGCGGGAAGCCGTCCTGCAGGTCCACGAAGGGCGCTATCATCAGGTGCGTCGCATGTTCGCGGCGACCGGCAACCATGTCGAGGCGCTGCACCGCGAGTCGGTCGGCGGCCTCGCGCTGCCGGTCGATCTGGAGGCCGGGGGCGTCCGCCGCCTTGGCGAGGCGGAGATCGCCGCCATCTTCGCCGGCTCCTGACAGGGAGCGTCAGACTCGGCTGGGCGCCTCGGGCTCGCCCAGCGACAGCATGAGCCGGTTGGCCCAGTTGAAGAAGGCGCAGGCGAAAACGAGGTCGACGATCTCGTCGTCCGCCAGGCCCGCCGCGCGCAGCTTGGCGATCTCGGCCTCGCCGAAGCGCGTCGGCGTTTCGGTCAGCCGGGCGGCCGCTTCCACCACTGCGTCCCATCGCGGGTCCAGCCGAGCACCCGTGCCGTCCTTCAGGAGGCGATCCACATCCGCCTGGCGCTTGGAATGGCGCGTGGCGAAGCGGGCGTGAACCGAGGCGCAGTAGATGCAGCCGTTGACGCGGGAAACGGCCGTTGCCGCCAGCTCGCGCTCGGCGCGGGGCAGTCCGCCTTCACTGTTGTAGAAGATGTCCTTGTCGGTGCGGGTGCGCGCGCCCAGCACCTCCGGGTCTCGCGCCAGGAGGCGGAAATAGGCCGACTGCGCGCGGCTGCGTTCCGTCAGGCCCTCGTAATGGCGCTCGGTCAGCTCCTCCACGGCGAGCGGCGCCAGCGCCGGCAGCCAGCCCAACTCCTCCTGCGTGAAGGCGTTGGGCTCCCGGTTCTCGGGATGATGCAGGAGATCGGCGGCGGGCGAGGGGCGAAGCGGGGCGTTCATGCGGCGTCTCCGGCGCGGGCCAGCGTGCGCAGGCCGATCGCCGCGCGGATCTGGAAGGCGAGAAAGGATACGAGCTGCGAAAGGGTGACGATCGCGTCCGGCGTCCAGCCGGCCGAGAGCAGGCGGCCCAAGTCTTCCGCCTTGGCGTCGCGCGGGTGGAAGACGAGGAGATGGGCGTGTTCCAGCCCGGCGGCCAGCCGCTCGCCCAGACCAGCGATGGCTGCCGCGTCCGCGCGATAATGAAGCCCGGCGCGGTCCTCGGCGCTGAGAGGGCCGGGCGGATAGGCGCCATAGGGGCCGCTCGTGCCGGCGCGCTCGGCCTCGCGCTCGATCGCATCCGCCCGGCCGCCGTCGCCCAGGAGCGCGCGGTAATGGGCGGTGACGGCGTCGTCGCCGTGCAGCGCGGCGACGAAGGCCGCGACGGCGCGCCGGTCGCCCGCCTCGAAATCGCCGGGCTCCTTCGGGTCGAGAAGCAGCGCGTAGCTCGCCTGGGCATTCTCTCGCGCCACCGCGCGGCGGCTGCGGATGGCGTCGAGCGCCGAGCCGGGCGCGATGCCGGCCAGTTCGTCGATCAGGTCCCGCCTTTGGTCGGTCATGGGGTCGCTCTCCTCCGGGGTAGGGTCAGATGGCGCGCGCCAGGGCGAGGCGCGCGGATTCGCGCCAGCCGAGTGCCGGCGCGACGCGCGTGGCGAACAGCTCGATCGAGCGCAGGATGAAGGAATGGGGCGGGTCGATCGAATGAACCTGCACCGAGACCTCGCTCGCGTGCTGGAGCGTCTCGTCTCTCGCCAGACTCTCGGCCACCTCCTCGGGCGTGCCGACATGGCTGTCGAAGGTGCGCAGGAGATCGTCCAGCGTGTCGCCCAGGATGATGTGGCCGCTCGCGGCGAAATGCGCGGCGACACGGCGAAGGCCCGTTTCCGCCAGCCGGCGCGCTTCGTCGCGATCGTCGGCCACGAAGACGCTGCGCGAGGCGAGAATGCGGGGTGCTATGCCGGTGGGCAGCGCGCCGAGATAGGCCTCCACGATCGGCAGCTGCAACGCGGCCAGCGAGGCATCTGGCGCGTCCTTGGGGCGTGGCTGGGTGCGCGAAAGAAGCAGACCGTCGCCCGCCGCGCCCGCGCGCTCGCCCCCCGCCGCCGAGAAGGTCGCCTGCCAGACGCGCGCGTCGAGATTGCCGGCCGGCGGATAAAGGCGGTTGCCGGCGCCGAGATCCTCCCCGCGCAGGGCGCGGCGGAGCGTTTCGACCTTCGCGCCGTAGATCGGGCCGCGCTGCTCGCTGTCGAGACCGAACGGCGCGAAGGAGGAGGGCGTGCCGCCCGCGCCGAGCCCAAGCTCCAGCCGCCCGCCCGACAGATGGTCGAGAACCGCCGCGTCCTCCGCGACGCGGATCGGCTCGTCCATGGGCAGGGTGACGATGCCCGTTCCCAGCCGGATGCGCGAGGTCGCGGCGGCCGCCGACGCCAGGAACACGAAGGGCGAGGGCAGACCGCCCTCGTCGCCATTGAAATGGTGCTGCGCCACCCAGGCCGCGTCGAAGCCGACCCGTTCGGCCTCCACCACCTGCGCCAGCGCCAGCCGGTAGCGCTCGGCGGGTGGCGCATCGTCCAGAAGCCGCGTGAAGAACCCGATGCGTTTGGTCATGCGAATGCGCCTTCTGCGGACGGAACTTGGTGTCGCCGGCCCGGAATGGCCTCGACGAGCTGGCGCGTGTAGCGCTCGGAAGGATGGCGGAACACCGCCTCCACCGGCCCCGCTTCCACGATGCGCCCGGCCTTCATGACGCTGACGCTGTCGGCGATGGCCCGCACCACGGCGAGATCATGCGAGATGAAGAGATAGGTCAGGCCGAGATCGCGCTGGAGTTCGCCGAGCAGCGACAGGATCTGCGCCTGCACGGTGACGTCGAGCGCCGAGACGGCCTCGTCCAGCACCAGGATCGAGGGCGAGAGGATCAGCGCGCGGGCGATGGCGACGCGCTGCCGCTGGCCGCCGGAGAGGGCGGCTGGCCGCCGCGCGGCGAGCTCGAATGGGAGATGCACCCGCTCCAGCGTGGCGGCGACGCGCCGTCGGCGCTCTGCTTTCTCGATCGGCTCGAAATTCAGGAGCGGTTCCTCGACGATGCCCTCCACGCTTTGGCGCGGATCGAGCGAGGCGAAGGGGTTCTGGTAGACGAGCTGGATGCGGCGGCGGAACTGGCGCAGGCGCTGGCCGGACAGGCGCGTTACATCCTCGCCCTCCACCGTGACCCGCCCGGCGGTCGGCTTCAGAAAGCCGGCGACGGCTCGTCCCGTCGTGGTCTTGCCCGAGCCGGATTCGCCGACCAGCGCATGGGTCGTGCCGCGCGCGACGGAAAAGCTCACCCCGTCCACGGCCGGCAAGCCGGTCTTCGCCCCGCCGAACGCATGCACCAGCCCGTCCACCACGATGGCGGGATCGGCGTGCCGAGCGGGCGCGGGAAGAGGCCGCCGGGACGGCGAGAAGACTGGCGCGTCGTTGAGGAGGCGCTTGGTGTAGGCCTGTCGCGGCTCAGCCAGCAGGGTCCGTGCCGGCCCTTCTTCCTCGATCCGCCCGCCGCGCATGACCACGATCCGATCCGCCCGGTCGGCGGCGACGGCGAGATCGTGGGTGACGAGAAGGACGGCCGTGCCGTTTTCGCGGCTGAGATCGCCGATCAGATCGAGGATGCGCTTCTGCACGGTGACGTCGAGCGCGCTGGTCGGCTCGTCCGCGATCACCAGCGCCGGCTTCAGTGCCAGGGCGATGGCGATCAGGACGCGCTGCTTCATGCCGCCGGAAAGCTCGTGCGGATATTGCCGGAAGCGCAGCTCCGGCTCGGACAGGCCGACGCGGGCGAGCAGCGCCAGCGCCTCCTCGCGGTTGGCTGCCTTGTCGCGTCTGCCATGCAAGCGGAAGATCTCGGTCAGCTGCGCGCCGATCGTCTGCATGGGGTCGAGCGACGATCCGGGGTCCTGCGGCACCAAGCTCACGACCCGGCCCCGGATCGCCGCGAGGCGCCGGTCGGGCCAGCGGGCGATGTCCTCGCCGTTCAGGAGGATGCGCCCCGCCTCGATCCGGCCGTTGGCGGGCAGAAGGCCCATCACGGCCTGCGCGGTCGTGGTCTTGCCCGAGCCGGACTCGCCGACCAGCGCGACGACCTCGCCGGGCGCGATGCTGAGGCCGACATCGCGGACCGTGGGGCGCCCGTCATAGGAAACGGTGAGGTTTTCGATCCGCAACAGCGGCGGTGCGGCGTCTCTAGCAGCGTTCAGGGGGGCGTTCATCGGCTTCCTCCCGATAGGGCGCGGCCGAGCCGGTTGGCGGCGAGCACGACCGCGATCGTGGCAAGGCCAGGAAAAACGGTGAGCCACCAGGCGCGCGCCATATAGTTGCGCCCTTCGGCGATCATCAGACCCCATTCCGGCGTCGGCGGCGGCGCGCCGTAGCCGAGAAAGCCGAGCGTGGAAATCTGCAGGATGGACCAGCCGAGCTGCAGCGCGGCATAGGCGAGGACGGTCGTCAGCGAGTTGGGCAGCACGTGGCGCCAGAGCACCTTGGCGAAGCTGCCGCCCGAGCCGAAGGCAGCCTCGACATAGTCCGAGCGCCGGACGCCGAGCACTTCCGAGCGCACCAGGCGCGCGAAGCTCGCGATCGAAGTGATGCCGACGGCGACCGCGACCTGGGCATGGCCGAAGCCGAGGATGACGATGAAGGAAAGGGCGAGAAGCAGGCTCGGGATCGCCAGCATGACATCCACGATCCGCATCAGGGCGGCGTCCGCCCGCCCGCCCAGCGAGCCGGCGATGAGGCCGATCAGTGTGCCGAAGCCGAGGCCGACGGCGACCGCGATCACTGCGCCGGAGAGCGAGTAGCGGGTGCCGTAGACGAGGCGGGTCAGAACGTCCCGGCCGAGTTCGTCCGTGCCGAGCCAGTGCAGGGCGCCGGGCGCTTTCAGTTGGTTGCCGGGAATGCCCGCGATCGGGCTCGCATCGGTGAACAGCGAAGGCACGAGGGCGAAAGCCGCCGCCAGAGCGAGCACAGCCAAGGCCAGCGCCAGGCCGAGGGGGAGGCGGCGGCGCTTCGCTATCGGCTTCGCCGGACGATCCACGGTGAGCGGCGCTTCCATCAGGGTCGAGCTCATGCCGGCACCTCGGCGCCGCGCCGCAGGCGCGGGTCCACGATCGGATAGGTGAGATCCACCAGGAGGTTGATCGTGACGAAGGCGAGCGCCGAGATCACGACGATGGCCTGCAACACGGCCGTGTCCTGGTTGCGCACCGAGCGCACGGCGAGGCTCCCGAGCCCGTTCAGACCGAACACGGCCTCCGTCACCACGGCGCTGGTCAGGAGTTCGCCGACCAGAAGGCCGCCGATGGTGAGAACGGGCAGGAGCGCGTTGCGGACCGTGTGGTAGAAGAGGACATGCGCGGGCGAGGCGCCCTTGGCGCGGACCACAGCGACGAAGGGCTGGGCGGAGGCCGCTTCCAGACTGCGGATCAGAACCTGTGCGATGTGGGCGGCGATCGGCACGGCGATGGCGGCGACCGGCAGCGCCAGTCGTTCCCAAGGTCCGGGCGCGATCACCGACACGAGGCCGAGCCGGAACGAGAAGACCTGGATCAGCACGATGCCGATCCAGAACACGGGAATCGACACCATCAGCCCCGGCAGCGAGGCGAAGGTCTCGCGCAGGAAGGCGAAGGGCGGCAGGCTGGCGAGAAGGGCGATCGCCACCGCCAGCGCGAGGGCCGCCGCGAAGGCCAGTCCCGAGAGCCAGAGCGTCGCGGGCAGATTGGCGGCGATCTCCTGCGCGACCGAGACGCCGGAGACGATGGAGAAGCCGAACTCGCCCCGGAGGAAGCTTAGAAGCGTTTGCCCATATTGCTGCCAGACCGGGGCGTCGGCGCCGTAGAAAGCGCGGATGCCGGCCACCGCCTCGGGGCTGAGACCCATGTCGCCACCGACGAAGCGGATCAGGATCGCATCGCCCGGCATGAGCTGCAGGAGCACGAAGGAGAGGGTGAAGGTTGCCCAAAGCACGAAGAGCGCCTGGGCGAGGCGCTGACCGAGGAAGCGCGCGCTCATTTGTCGAGCCACGCGCCGTAGAAGCTCGGCCGGCCCACCGCCTCGAAACCCAGGTCCTTGACGTAGGGCGCGGCGCCGTAGACCTGCGGCTCCTCGAAGATCGGGATCGCATAAGCCTCGTCCACGACGTAGGTCTGCACGTCGGCGACGAGGGCGAGGCGCTTGGCGCGGTCGGTCTCGGCGGCGATGGCCTCGAGCAGCCCGTTCAGCTTGTCGTCGTGGAAGCTCTTCACCTTGTCGCTGACGCCGCCGGTTTGCAGCAGGACGTTGCGGTTCTTCGGGTAGTATTGGCTCTTGATGACGTCGGGATCGGCGCGGCCGACCATGGCCGGGGAGACGGCGGTCTTGGCGGGGTCGAGATTGTCGGCGGCCGCGCTGCCCGCATCGCCGCCCAGCACGGTCAGCTTGACGCCGAGCGTCGCCCATTGCTGCGCGACGAGTTGCAGCATGGCCCGGTTCTGCGGCTGGGGCAGGGATTCGTAGGCGGTGAAGGCCAAGGGCTGGCCGTCCTTCTCGCGCAGGCCCGACGCGCCGAGCGTCCAGCCCGCCTCGTCCAGGAGGGCGGCGGCCTTGGCAGGGTCGAAGCCGAGCTTGGCGGAAAGGTCGACATAGCCCGTCGCCGTCGAGGCGATGATCGAGGTGGCCTTGGGATAGTTCCTGGAATAGAGCGTCTTGACGATCGCGTCCGTATCCGTGCCGTGCAGCAGAGCCTGGCGCACGCGCAGGTCCGAGACCAGCGGATTATCGGGCCGGAAGACGATGCTGTTGTTGACGCCGCGCGTCGAGGGCGCGTGGATGGCGAAACCCTGCGAGGTCACCTGCTCCTCGTCATAGGCCTGAATCTGACGCACAACGTCGCCTTGGCCGGAGACCAGCGCGCCGATGCGGACCCCGTCCTCCGGCACGATCACGTAGCGGATGCCGTCCAGAAGTGCGCGGCCTTGGTGCGGATGCCGGACCGGACCCCAGCTATAGTCCGGCCGCGCCTTGAGATCGAGTTCCGTGCCGATCGTCTCGCTTGCCACCACGAAGGGGCCGGACCCGATGATCCTCGTGGCGTCGCCCAACTCGGCGAAGCCGCGCTGGAGCGTCGCCGGCGCCACGAGGCCCGAGCCGATCACCGACGTGCCCTGGAGAAAGCCGGGGCTCGGCGCCTTGAAGTGGAACCGCACCGTCTGCGGGTCGATCACCTCGGACCGGGTGTAATTGTTGGAGACCTCGGAAACGGGAAAGTTGCGCTCCTTCACGCCGAGGCCGAACGTGTCGTAGTTCAGAGCCACGGCGGCGGCGTCGAGCGGCGTGCCGTCCGAGAAGGTGACGCCGGGCCGCAGGTGGAACGTGTACTGCGTGGAGTCCGAATTGACCTCCCAGGAGGTGGCGATCCAGGGCTCGATCTCCAGCGTCTGCGGGTTCTGATAGGTCAGTTTGTCGGTGATCTGGTTGAGAATGCCGCCATTGGGATAGAAGCCGCCGGCCGGCGGGTAGAGGTTCGTGTGCGGCTGCTGCTCGAGATAGATCAGCGTGCCGCCGGCCTTCGGCGCCCCTTGCGCGAAGGCGGCCGAGGACGCCATCGCGAGACCCAGGGCCATGAGGCCGAAACCGCGCCGGGTGACGGTCAGGAAGGGGGTTCGGCTCATGGCATTCCTCGTCGGGCAAGAAGCGGCGCCCCGTCGCGCCGGCACGCGGCCGGGCGACGGAACGAGGGAGCCCAGGCCCTGCAAGGCCGCTGCTGGACCTCCCTCACTGAGCCTTATTGTCTACTCTATTGGTGGATTTTGAAGGCCGGTGGTTTCGTTGCAGCGAGGCGCGCCGAAACATCCTTCCGCCTTGGCCGTGTTCGAGAGAATGGGCTTGCCGGGGAGGTGGTGGCCCGATGGCGCGCTCCTCGCGTGTCGATCGCCTGGATCGGCGGCGGGCTGAACAGGCCGTTCCTATCGAAGAATTAATGAAGATTCCCATGCGCCGAGGGGCGTGCCGTCATAGTCCTCAGCTTCAATCGGCCTGTTGGCGGACTGGCGACTCGCGGCGACCCGCTAGCGCCGGAGCCGACGGGCATCGCGCACAAGAGCCGGACCGAAATCGACATGAGCGCAGGCAGGACGATCGTCATTCTCGGGCTGGGTCTGGCGGCCGCCGTCGTTGGCTATGCCGGCCGCGAGGGCTGGCTGGCGCCGGCCTTGGCGCGCCTGCCAGGACTGGGAGCGCAGACGACGGCCGAGCCGGCGCGCGATCGCGCCGTGCCGGTGGTGGCGGTGCCGGCGGTCACGGCCGACAGGCCGGTCTATGTCGGCGGCGTCGGCACCGCCAAGCCGGTCAATTCCGTGCTGGTTCGCGCGCAGGTCTCCGGTAAGATCGCCGAGATCGATTTTCGCGAAGGGCAGGACCTCCAGAAGGGCGATCCGATCGCCCGGCTGGACGACGCACTCTACAAGGCGCAGCGCGATCAGGCCCTCGCCAAGAAGGCGCAGGACGAGGCGGTTCTCCTCAATGCCGAACGCGAGCTCCAGCGCGACGAGCGGCTTGTCCAGTCCGGCAACATGACGGAGCAGCTGGTCGGCAACCAGCGGGCGCTTGTGGCGCAGAACCGGGCTCAGGTCGCGGCCGACCAGGCCGCCGTCGAGGCCGCCGAGGCGCAGCTTTCCTACACCACGATCACCGCGCCGATCAGCGGGCGCACCGGCCTTCGCACGGTGGATGTCGGCAATCTGGTGAGCAGTGGCGACGCGACGGGCATCGTCACCCTGTCGCAGATCCGGCCGATCGCCGTGATCTTCTCCGTGCCGCAGCAGCAGCTCGCGCGCGTCAACGCCGCCAGCCGCGAAGGCCCGCTCCACGTGGACGCGCTGTCGAGCGACGGGAGCGAGGTGCTGGCCGAGGGGCAGCTGACGGTGGTGGACAATCAGGTGGACCCGACCACCGGCACGGTGCGCCTCAAGGCCGAGTTTCCTAACGAGACGCTGGCGCTCTGGCCGGGCGCGTTCGTCAACACGCGGCTGCTGGTGGAAACCCGGCGCGACGTCCTGACCGTGCCGAGCGCCGCCGTGCAGCACGGCCCGGCCGGGGCCTATGTCTATGTCGTCTCGGCCGACAATCACGTGCAGCTGCGCCCCGTCACCGTGACGCTGCAGGACGAGCGCACCAGCGTCGTCGGCGCGGGCCTCTCGGCTGGCGAGCTCGTCGTCACCACCGGCTTCGCGCGGCTGCAGGACGGAGCGAGCGTGCGCGTGTCCTCGCCCGAGGAGGCCGACCCCGCCAAGCTCGCCGTGCCGATCGCCGAGGCGGGCGGCGGCAAGCACCACAAGGGCAAGCATGGGCCCAAGCCCCCGACCGCTGCCGCGCCGGCGGCCGGCACGGCGCCCCCCGAACCGGGCCATGCCAAGCCGACCGCGTCCGAAGCGAAGACCAAGGCGGACGCACCGCCGGCCCGCGCCTCCGATCTCGGCACGCCTATCGAGGCTTCGGGACCGGGGCAGGGCGACCCGGCGGTTCAGGCGGCGGAAGCGGGAGAGCGCGCGGCGCCGGGAAGCGAGGCGGCGCCTCGCGCGCCCGAGGCGATTCTTCAGCGTGCGCCGGCTTCCGCCCCCGGACAGGCCCCCGCATCCGAACCGGGCACGGGCGCGCCGGCCCGATGAGCCTGTCCACCCCGTTCATCCAACGGCCGGTCGCGACGACGCTTCTCGCCATCGCGGTGCTGATCGCGGGGTGTCTCGGCTTCGCCTCGCTGCCCGTGGCGCCGCTGCCGCAGGTCGAGTTTCCGACGATCCGCGTCACCACGCAGCTGCCGGGCGCCGACCCCGACACGATGGCCGCCCTCGTCACCGCGCCGCTGGAGCGCCCGCTCGGGCAGATCCCGGCGCTGGCCGGCATGACCTCCGCCAGCGCCTTCGGCATCAGCCAGATCACGCTGCAATTCCAGCTCGGGCGCGACATCGACGGCGCGGCGCAGGATGTGCAGGCCGCGATCAACGCGGCGGCCGGCGGCCTGCCCCGCGCGCTGCCCTATCCTCCGACCTATGCGAAGGTGAACCCCGCCGCGACGCCCATCGTCACGCTCGCGCTCCATTCCGACACCTACCCCTTGCGCGATCTCAGCGACTTCACCGACACGGTCCTCGCCCAGCGGCTGGCGGAGGTGTCCGGCGTCGGCGACGTGCGCATCCAGGGCGGGGTGAAGCCGGCGATCCGCATCGAGGTGGACCTGACGCGCCTTGCCGCCTATGGCCTCGGCCTCGAAGACCTGCGCAACGCCGTTTCCAACGCCAATGTCTCGGGCGCCAAGGGCGTGGTGGACGGGTCGAGCCAGTCCTTCACGCTCGCCGCCAACGACCAGATCCACGATCCCGCGACCTATCGCGCGCTGATCGTCGCCTATCGCAACGGCGCGCCGGTGCGTCTCAGCGACGTCGCCGACGTGGTGGAAGGGCTGGAGAACAGCCGCGTCGGCGCCTTCTACCAGGGGCGCCCGGCGGTGGTGGTCGAGATCATGCGCCAGCCCGGCGCCAACGTGATCGAGACCGTGGCGGACATCAACCGCGAGCTGCCGCGCCTGCGCGAGGCGCTGCCGGCCGGCGCTTCGCTGGATGTGGTGAGCGACCGGACCGAGACGATCCGCGCCTCGATTCACGATGTGCAATGGACGCTCGCCGTCAGCGTCGCGCTGGTGATCCTCGTCGTGTTCCTGTTTCTGCGCACGCTCTCGGCGACACTGATTGCCGGCATCGCCCTGCCGCTGTCGCTTGTGGCGAGCTTTGCCGTCATGTGGTTCTGTGGCTTCAGCCTCGACAATCTCTCGCTGATGGCGCTCACCATCGGCACCGGCTTCGTGGTGGACGATGCGATCGTGATGATCGAGAACATCGCCCGCCATTTGGAAGCGGGCGAGACGCCGATGGCGGCGGCGCTGAAGGGCGCGGGCGAGATCGGCTTCACCATCGTCTCGCTCACGGCTTCGCTGATTGCCGTGTTCATTCCGCTCCTGTTCATGAGCGGGCTGGTCGGGCGCATGTTTCGGGAGTTCGCGCTGACGCTGACCATCGCCGTGGTTGTCTCCGCGCTCGTCTCGCTGACGCTGACGCCCATGATGTGCGCGCGGCTCCTGCGTGCGCCCCGGCACGATGGACGCGGCCTTACCGGCCCGCTCGACCGCGCCATGGACGCGATGAACGAAGCCTATCGCCGCTCGCTCGATCTCGCCGTGCGCCACGGGCGGCTGATGCTGCTTCTGACCGGCGCGACGCTCGCCCTCACGCTTTGGCTCGCCGTCACGATCCCCAAGGGTTTCCTGCCCGAACAGGACACCGGGCTCGTCACCGCCACCGTGGAGGCCGAGCCGAGCGTGTCCTTCGACGCCATGCGGGCGATCGAGGCCAAGGTCGGCGATCGGCTGCGAGCCGATCCGGCGGTCAAAAGCGTCACGGCGGCGATCGGCACCAGCGCCTCCAACCTGACGCTGAACACCGCCGTCTACAGCCTCGTGCTGAAGCCCCGCGACGAGCGGGGCATAGGCGCGGACGAGGTGATCGCGCGGCTGCGCGCTGGCCTTGCCGACATGCCAGGCCTTCAGGCGACGTTCCAGAGCCAGCGCGACATCGCCATCTCGACACGGGCGAGCCGGGGCGCCTACCAGTATACGCTGACGGGCGCCGAGGCGGGCGAGGTGGCCGGCTGGGCCGAGCGCCTTGCGCGGCAGCTTTCCTCGGAGCCGGCGCTGAGCGATGTCGCCTCCGACGCCGAGCAGGGCGGCGGCCGTCTCGCGGTGGCGATCGACCGCGCGGCGGCGTCGCGGCTCGGCATCTCCATGCAGCAGGTCAGCGACACGCTCTACGATGCGTTCGGCCAGCGCCAGATCAGCACGATCTATGGCGAGGCCAACCAGTATCGCGTCATTCTGGAAGCCGCGCCGCGTTTTCAGTCCGACCCCGCCTCGCTGGAAGGGATCCATCTGCCAGGCAGCGGCGGGGCCATGGTGCCGCTCGGCGCCTTCGCCTCGCTGTCCTACGGCACCGGCCCGCTGGTGGTCAGCCGCGACGAGCAGTTTCCCTCCGCCACGATCAGCTTCAACCTCGCGCCCGGCGCCTCGCTCGGCACCGCGCTCGCCGCCGTGAAGGAGGCCGAGCGGACCATCGGCCTGCCCGATTCCATCCAGCGGCGTACCAGCGGCGACACGGAGGAGTTCGCCCGCTCGGCGGCCAACGAGCCATGGCTGATCCTCGCGGCGGTGGTGACGATCTATATCGTGCTCGGCCTTCTCTATGAGAGCGCCGTCCATCCGCTGACCATCCTCTCCACCCTGCCGTCGGCCGGCGTCGGCGCGCTTCTGGCCCTGATGCTGACGGGGCAGGACCTGTCGCTGATCGCGCTGATCGGCATCGTGCTTCTAATGGGCATCGTGAAGAAGAACGCGATCATGATGATCGACTTCGCGCTGGAAGCGGAGCGCGGCGAGGGGCTGGCGCCGCGCGAGGCGATTCTGAAGGCGGCCACGCTCCGCTTTCGCCCGATCATGATGACGACGCTGGCCGCCCTCTTCGGCGCGCTGCCGCTCGCCTTCGCCAGCGGGGCGGGGGCGGAGCTGCGCGTGCCGCTCGGCATCTCCATCATCGGCGGGCTGCTGCTCAGCCAGCTTCTGACGCTCTACACGACGCCGGTGATCTACCTCGCTCTCGACGGCTTGAAGCGCCGGTTCGCGCCGCCTGCGCTGGAGAAGCCGGGGAGCCAGGCCGCGTGAGGCTGTCCGATCCGTTCATCGACAGGCCGATCGGCACCACGCTCCTGGCGATCGGCCTTCTGCTGCTCGGCCTCGTCGCCTACCATCTCCTGCCGGTGGCGAGCCTGCCGGCGGTGGACCTGCCGACGATCCGGGTCAATGCGAGCCGGCCGGGCGCCGATCCCGAGAGCATGGCCGAAAGCGTCGCTGCTCCGCTGGAGCGCCATCTCGGCGCCATCGCGGGTCTTACCGAGATGACCTCCACCAGCGCGCTCGGCGCCACCGGCATCTCGCTCCAGTTCGACCTTTCGCGCAGCGTCGACAGCGCGGCGCGCGACGTGCAGGCGGCGATCAACGCCGCCGTCGCGGATCTGCCGAGCGACATGCCCGGACTGCCCTCGCTCCGAAAGGCCAACCCCGCCGCCGCTCCCATCCTCACCCTGGCGCTCACCTCCGACACGATGACCGCGAGCGCGGTGTTCGACATCGCCGACAGCGTACTCGTCCAGCGCATCGCGCAGGTGGAGGGCGTCGGCGACGTGTCGGTCAGCGGCGCGGATCAGCCGGCCGTGCGCGTTCGCGTCGATCCGCAGCGCCTTGCCGCGACCGGGCTCTCGGCGGCGGACGTGCGCAACGCTATCGTCAACGCCAATACGCTAAGCCCGGTCGGCTCGATCGACGCGCCGGGCGCGGGCTACGCGATCACGCTCGACGCGCAGCTGACGACGCCGGAGGACTATGCCGCCATCGTCCTTCGCGCCGCCGACGGCACGGCGCTGCGCCTCGGCGACATCGCAACCGTCGAGCCGGGCGTGCGCAACCGCCGCTCCGAGGCCTGGTTCAACGGTCAGCCGGCGGTGATCCTCGCCATTACCAAGGCGGCGGACGCCAACGTGGTGCGGACGGTGGACGCGGTGAAGGCGCTGGTTCCCGAACTTGGCGCGCTCCTGCCCGCCGGTATCCGCATCGACATCCTGCAGGACAGAACGCGTACGATCCACGCCAGCGTGGAGGACATGCAGCGTACGCTGCTCGTCACGATCGCGCTGGTCATGGCCGTGGTCTTCGCCTTTCTGCGCGGCGGGGCGCCGACGCTGGCGGCGGGCGTCACCGTGCCGCTCGCCTTTGCCGGCGCCTTCGCGGCCATGTGGCTTTCGGGGCTGGCTCTCGACAATCTCTCGCTCATGGCGCTCGCGGTCGCCAGCGGCTTCGTGGTGGACGATGCGATCGTCATGATCGAGACCATCCAGGCCCAGCTCGAAAAGGGCCTCTCGCCCATGGAGGCGGCGCGCCGGGGCGCCCGGCAGATCGGCTTCACGGTGATCGCCATCAGCGTCTCGCTCATGGCGGCCTTCATCCCGCTCTTCTTCATGGGCGGCGTCACCGGGCGCTTTCTCGTCACCTTCTCGCTGACGCTGGCCTTCACCATCGCCGTCTCGACCCTCGTGTCGCTGACGTTGACGCCGATGATCTGCGCCCATCACATGCGCGCGCGCCATGTAAGCCATCGGCCCAGCCGGCTGTCGCGGGGGACGGACCGCGCATGGAACGGCCTTGCCGGTTTCTATGCCCGCTCGCTCAAGGGCGTGCTGCATCATCGCGCGCTGGCCGTCGGCAGCGTCGCCATCTGCGTCGGGCTTACCGTCTGGCTCTATGCGCAGGTGCCAAAGGGTCTGCTCCCGCGCGAGGATACGGGCTTTCTGGTGGTCAGCACGCAAGGGGCCAGCGACATCGCCTATCCCGCCATGATCGCGCTGGAGCGCCGGGCGCTGGCCGTGGTGAGGGCCGATCCGGCGGTGGAGAATGTCGGCGCCTCGGTCGGCGGCGGGACCTTCGGCACCGCCAATCACGGCTCCATGCAGGTGTCGCTCAAGCCCGCCACCGAGCGGCCGCCGAGCGAGATCGTGGTGAACCGGCTGCGCCGGGCCTTGGCCGACATTCCGGGCCTGGAAAGCTCGGTCTACGCGCCGAGCGACATTCGCATCGGCGCGCGCAGCGCGGATTCCGAATATCAGTTCACGCTCTGGGACGCCGATTTCGGCGAGCTCACCGCCTGGGCGCCGCGCATCGAGGAGCGGCTGCGGGGGGAGGGCGTGCTGGCCGACGTCAGCAGCGACCGGGAGCCGAACGGGCTGCAGGCCAGCGTCGAGGTGGACCGATCGGCCGCCAGCCGGCTCGGCATCGCGATGACGGCCGTGGACGCGGCGCTGAACAACGCCTTCGCGCAGCGGCAAGTGACGACGATCTATGGCGAGCGGAACCAGTACCGCGTCATCCTGGAAGCGGGGCCGGATTTCGCCAGCGATCCGCAGGATGTCCTCAAGATCGAGGTGCCCGGCGCGGGGGGCAAGCTCGTGCCGCTGTCGGCCATTGCCGTCATCAAGCGGGCGGAGGCGCCGGTCGATGTCAACCATCAGGGCCAATTCCCGGCGGTGACGATCTCCTACGATCTCGCGGAAGGCGCGACGCTGGATCAGGCCAACGCGGCGGTGCGGGCGGCGGTGGCGGGAATGCACCTGCCGGACACGCTCCATGCCGAGTTCGCGGGCGATGCGGCGGCCACTTCCTCGGGCGTCAGCCAGCCGTTCCTGATCCTCGCCGCGCTCGTCGCCGTCTATGTCGTGCTCGGCATTCTCTACGAAAGTCTCGTCCACCCGCTGACGATCCTCTCCACCCTGCCGTCCGCTGGGCTCGGCGCGCTTCTGGCTCTGTGGGTCAGCGGCACGGAGCTGACCCTCGTCGCCTTTATCGGCATCATCCTTCTGATCGGCATCGTGAAGAAGAACGGCATCATGCTCGTGGACTTCGCCCTGGAGGCGGAGCGCGGGCGCGGCCTGCCTCCGGAGGAGGCGATCTTCGAAGCCTGCCTCCAGCGCTTCCGGCCGATCACCATGACGACGCTCGCCGCCTTCGCCGGAGCGCTGCCGCTGATCGTCTCCACCGGACCGGGCGCCGATCTCCATCGCCCGCTCGGCATCGCCATCGCCGGCGGGCTGCTCGTCAGCCAGGCGCTGACGCTCTACACCACGCCGATCATCTACCTCCTCTTCGCTCGCCTCGCGGGGAAGAACCGCGCCGCGATCGAGTTTTCGCCGGCGGGACATGCGGGCGGCACCGGGTTGAGCGGATCGTAGTGTAGCGCGCCAACGAAGGAGGCCGCTGCTGCGCTGCGCAGGATCGCTCTCGAGTCGTGCGACCGCCAGCTCAGACCCATCACGACATGCGCCTCGTCCTAGGCGATGTCCGCTTCACTCGTGACAGCGGGCGCGCCGATCGGGGAGGGGGCGAGAGCAGGGCATCGCTCGGTCTTGGGCGTCCGAAGACCTCTTCATGTCCGCCTCGCTGGATGGATCGGATAGGACTTGTCGATTACCCACGTCGCCCGATCACCGGCCCCAGAAGGCCGGATCACAACCAAGCGAAATCGCTGATCCCCGTCCGCATCGCGGCCCCATCGAGCGAAAGCGACCAACGGTCCACCAAGTTTCTCCGTTGGTGAACACACGGCTTCTTCGCTGGCCGAGTTGCCCGAAGGGCGGTGCCGCCTCGACCGCCTTGGCGCGACGTCGTCGTCATAATCGTCTTCCCCTGCCAACGGCCGACTGCGCTTTCCGCCGACCGGTGAAGCCCAATCCGAAAAGAGGCGCGTCCTTATCGTCCGCGCCCCCTTCGCTTGGCTTCCCCGGCCTTAGCCGACGATCAGCATGTCGGAGGACAGATTGCTCAGCAGCATGTGCTCCACCAGAAGGTTCACGCTGCCGAGATGGATCATCACGCCGTCCTCGGTCTGCTCGGCATGATCGAGCACTTCGGCGGCTGTATGGTACGCGCTCCCGACGATCCGGATCATGTCGTGCTCGACGTCGCTCAGGCGGAAGTCCTCGACCGTGACGCGGCCGGGCTGCGCCGCGTTGACCACGAAGAGATCGTCGCCCAGGCCGCCGTTGAGGAGGTCGACGCCGCCACCGCCCGTCAGCGTGTCATTGCCCTCGCCGCCATAGATCGCGTCGTTGCCGCCCCGCCCGTCCAGCCAGTCGCGCCCGGCGCCTCCGTAGAGCAGGTCCGCCTGCGCGGTCCCGGTGATCGTGTCGTTGCCGGCGAGGCCGAAGACCCGCGATCCCGTCAGCGTGTCGTTGCCCGCCGTTCCTTGAAGCGCCGAGGTGAAGCCGATATCTTGGTTCCGCCAGTCGAGCAGGCCGCTCCAGGTCTGATCCTCGAGATGATCGGCCCCGATCGCGT
Source organism: Aureimonas sp. AU20 (assembly GCF_001442755.1). NCBI lineage: Bacteria > Pseudomonadati > Pseudomonadota > Alphaproteobacteria > Hyphomicrobiales > Aurantimonadaceae > Aureimonas > Aureimonas sp. AU20. The sequence continues at coordinate 1,606,084 of NZ_CP006367.1, forward strand.
AATGCTGCCCGTTCAGGAACGCGACTTTCTCGACACCCGAGACGATGTTCAGGCCTTGGGAAGGAGAGGAAAACGCAAGCGTGCCGTCGCTCAATTTGGAGACGGTCCAGTCGCCGGGCCGGCCGTTCAGTTCCAGCGTGTCGGTGCCCGTCCCGCCCTCGACGCGGTTCTGCCCGGGCCCCGGGCGGATCGTGTCGTCGCCGCCCATCGCGTCGATATAGTCGTTGCCGACATTGCCGCGCAGCCGGTCGTCATATTGCGAACCGATCAGAAAGGCGGAGTCGCCGACATGGCCGTGCGTGTCCGATGGCCGGGGCAGGTCCTCCACCCAGGTCACGGGCCGCGCGGCGCCGCTGAGGTTGGAGACGATCACCAGACTGTCGCGCGCGGTGAAGTCGTAAAAGGCAGAATGCGTGATCCGGTCGATCGCGTCGGAGGTGATGCCGGCCAGATGCGCGCTCCAGCCGCCGACGATGTTGTAGAGCGCGAACGGGCCGAACGGCCAGCCGGGCGAGGCGTAATCGTCGCTGAACAGGATCAGATTGTCCGTCGCGGAGCCGAGCGCGTAATCCTGCCCCATCAAGCCCGGCGCATGCGCCACGGCCTCGCCGAACGAAGGGAAGGAACCGGCCGCGCGATGCACGACATCGTTCTCGTAACCGATGTTGAGAACACGGTCCTGCCCCTCATAGGTGTAGGGCACCTCGTGCGCGATATAGCTGCTGTCGGCGAAGAAGCCGCCCGCCAGCGTATCGGCATATTTCGCCATGACGTTGGTGTAGGCGGCGCCCAACGAGTAGCCGGTGACGATGACGTGGTCCGCCGTGAGGCCGTGGGCCAGCGTGTAATCACGAACTGCGGCGAGCAAGGGCTCCATGTTCGGCGCGATCTCGCCGCTGTTGAGCTGCGTATAATCCGGCAGATCGACCGGCGAGTTGGTGCCGGAGAACGCGATGGACACCCGCGTGACATGCCCGGCGGCGTCGCGCTCTTCGAGGATCTGCGCCTGCGGGCCGGAATAGGTGGTCCCGGTCAACGGGCTCTTGATGATGTAGTAGCCGTCGGCATCCACGGCCTCGGGCCCCAGCCCGAGCGCGGCCGGGCCGACCTTGGACCAGCCCTCGGGCAGGGCGATGTGGGCGCGGTTGGCGGCCAGGCCGTCCGGCAGGCTTCCGCCGAACGCATTGGTGATCTTACCGATATCCATCCCGAAAATGCGATCGAGCTGGCCGAAGGTCGCGATCTTCAGCGACGTTTCAGCGAGCTCGGCAGATTGCGTGGTGGAAAAGCGGCGATAGTCGAACATCCCCATAACATCATCCTCCCAACGCCCCGGTCCGCGAAATCGCGGCCTCTGGGCGTGCAGCATTGATGGAGTTTGGCGAGTCGATTTCGATCGTTCTGCTTACGAACGTCATGAAATCGCTGCGCTTCTTATTTTCCTCTTACGTATACGTAATTATTTGTTCGAGATCAATGTTCTTCGCGACGCCGATCTGCTTGGAGGAGTGCGGTGCTTTGCGCACGGCGACATAAGCTGAGGTTGCGCGGTTCCATAGTTTGAAAGCAACGCATCCGAACAGGCAAGTTCAGCGGCGGTCAGACCTTCGGCGTCGTGCTCTGATCGCTCGAGCGCGAGCCGGACTCGCGATGCGCCGAGTTCCGGTCCACGCAAAGCATGGCGAAAGCGGACAAGCGGCCATTTGAGATGGGGCAGGTGGGGAACGCGGCCTGTCCTGTCCTCACGATGAAAGGCGGCATCGGGGTCGTCATGCTCGACGTGCTGGATTGCGGTCACCCAGGCTTTGTAGCTCGTCGCCAGCGTGCTCATGCCGCCTACAAGCTCGTCGGCTACACGCCGCGCCGCGACTACGCCTATGTCGAGATCAACCGCGCGCTACGCGCCTTGCACCCGGATGTCGTCGGCGAAGTGGTGGCAGGGCTGCAAGCAACCGGCTGTCGTATAACCAAGGATTCGAACACCGAGCTCATAAAGGTCAACGGAGAGTTCACCCTCTCGGTCACGATCGCGCGCTGCCAAAGGACGGAAGCTGGCTCGCTGCGCTGGCAGCTTCGCTTCGACACAGGATTGCTTCCAGACATCACGATCGCCGTTCGAATGGATGCGGCCAACCGCGTGCCGCTCGACTACTACCTTCTGCCCGCGATCGATCTCGCATCGCCCAAACTGCGTCTCGCCGAGGAGAACGGCTTCGCACTCGATGCCTACCGCTTCGAGACACTCGATCTTCTCTACGACATCGCCGAACCTGTCCGAATCGCGGAGGCTGCTTGATGACAAAGAGGCAAGGCCATCGGATCGAGATGATCCCGATCGCGCGTATCACCGTCCTGAACACCCGATCGCGCAACAAGCGCCAGCACAAGGAGATCGTCGACAACATCGAGGCGATCGGTCTGAAGCGCCCGATCAAGGTTAGACGCTATGTCGAGGACGGGGTCGAGCGTTATGGCCTGATCTGTGGTGAGGGCCGCCTGGAAGCCCTTCGCATGCTGGGCGAGAGGGAGGCTCCAGCATTCGTTGCCGACTCAACCGAGACCGAATGCCTTGTCATGAGCCTTGTCGAGAATATCGCACGGCGGCAGCATCGACCGGTCGACCTCATGGGCGAGATCGGTAGCTTACAAAAGCGCGGTTACAACGATGTCGAGATTGGCCGCAAGATCGGGGTCTCGGCGGGTTGGGTCAACATGATCACCACGCTGCTCGATCGCGGCGAAGAAAAGCTGGTCGCGGCGGTCGAGACCGGCCTGATCCCGGTGAGCTTCGCGATCGACATCGCAAGAGCGGGTTCGTCGGAGGCGCAGGATATCCTCACGGAAGCCTGCGCTGCCGGAAAGATCAAAGGCAAGAAGGTCGGCATTCTTCGTCGGCTGCTCGATCGTCGGATGCGAACGGCAGCGGTGCGGGACAACCCTCTCGGAGGAAAGCTGGGCAAGTCCCGCCGTCTGACCGTTGCCGATCTCATGCAGATCTATCAGCGCGAAGCCGAGAAGCAGCGTCTGATCGCCAAAAAGTCCGACTTCACGCACGCCAAGCTCCTGTTCCTGGTGGAAGCGCTCAAGGACCTCCTGTCTGACGACGGGTTCGTGACACTGCTACGAGCGGAGCACTTGGAGACGATGCCGCGTGCTTTGGCGAAACGCATCGCGGGAGAAGCAGCATGAGCGGGGAGAAAGACGGAGACGATCCAAGCGTCAACGACGATGGCGGTGTTCGGCTCGGTTTCGAACGTGAGACGATCATCGTTCCTCTAGACAGGTTGGTACCGTTGCGCACCTTCCGTCCAGGTATGAAGGAAAGTCGCAAATACGCTCAGATCCTCGCGTCCGTGAAGATGATCGGTCTCGTCGAGCCGCCGGCGATTGCGCCCGATCCAGGTCATCCCGGTACCTACTTCCTGCTCGATGGCCATATTCGCGTGGAAGCGCTGAAGGATCTTGGCCAGACGGAGGTCGAATGTCTCGTATCCACCGACGACGAAGGCTACACCTATAACAAGCGGATCAATCGCTTGGCCGCCGTTCAAGAGCACAAGATGATCGCGCTTGCCGTCAAGCGAGGCGTGCCTGAAGAGTTGATTGCGGAGGCGTTGAGTATCGAGGTCGTATCCGTTCGTCGCAAGTTCCGCATGCTGAACGGTATCTGTGCGGCAGCGGTTGAGTTGTTGAAGGATACGATCTGTCCTGGTGCGGTCTTCGATCAACTGCGGCGCATGATGCCGGCGCGTCAGATCGAGGCGGCCGAGCTGATGATCGGACAGAACAACTTCAGCGTCGCGTTCGCCAAAGCCCTTCTGGTCGCGACGCCTGAAAAGCAGCTCGTCCAACTCCGAAAGCCGAAACTTGGCGGCGCGTCGGCAGCCGCTGCTGGGCAAATCGCACGGATGGAACGAGAACTGGCCAGCCTGCAAACGCAGGTAAAGTCGGTTGAAGAAACCTATAGCATCGACAACCTGCACCTCACCGTCGCCAAGGGCTACGTCGCAAAGCTGCTCGGCAACGCGCGGATCGTGCGTTGGCTAAGCCTTCACCGACAGGAGTACCTGGGTGAGCTTCAGTCCATCGCTGAGATCAGTTCGCTCGCGATCCCACCGATCGCGGCAGAGTAAGCCATACGGGGACCTAGACCCGGTAAGCGCGGGAACTGCGGGAAACGCCACACCCTGCGTGGATCGAGCGCGGCGATGGAAATCGCGGCGCGCTCGCTCGGAGGAGCCCATCAGGCCTGACGAGATTTTACTGGCCGAACGAGCTGGTAGAGGCACCGCCTGTGACACTTTAAAAGCGTATCAGCTAAGCGCTGAAAGCGACCCCGGACCGCCCAACAATCCCATATGGGTTGATGATGTACTGGTTCGCGGCTCTATACAAAACCGATCGATTTTGTTGGCGCACCCGACAGGATTCGAACCTGTGACCTTCGCCTTCGGAGGGCGACACTCTATCCAGCTGAGCTACGGGTGCCTGACCTGACGGCCGCGTTCCGAGGCTGGCTCGGGACGTGCCAAACTCCTTACAGGAGGACGGCGGGGCAGGCAAGGTGCGATCTTGGGCTTCGCGGCTCGCTTGGCCTCGCGAGTGGGGTTCAGATGGCGCGGGCGAGGCGGCGTTCGAGCCAGGCGAGCGTGTCGTTGAGGAGAACGGCGAGGGCGCCGACGATCGCGCCCCCCTGCACGACAAAGGCGAGATTGTCCGACAGGAGGCCGGCGATCACCACTTCGCCCAACGTGCGGGCGCCCACCGTCGAGCCGATGGTCGCCGTGCCGAGGCCGATCACCGCCGAAAGGCGCAGGCCGGCGACGACGAGCGGCAGGGCGAGGGGGAGTTCGACGCGCACGAGGCGCTGCCAGGGCGTCATGCCGACGCCGCGCGCCGCTTCCAGCACCGGCCGGGGCACGCCGGTGAGACCGGCGATCGTGGTCTCGAAGATCGGCAGGAGACCGTAGAGGAAAAGGGCGACGAGGGTCGGCGCCTCGCCGAAGCCGATACCCGGCACGGCCAGCGCCAGCACGGCGACGGGCGGAAAGGTCTGGCCGATATTGACCACCGAGCGCGACAGGGGAAGGAACTCCGCCCCCGCGCGCCGCGTGACGAAGATCGCCATCGAGACGGCGAGACAGGCGGCGGCGAGCGTCGCGAGGCCCGTGATCTTCAGATGCGACAGGGTGAGGGCGAGAAGGTCTCCCTTGTCGTAGATCGCCGGCGCGCCGTTCTTTGTCAGGGGTCGCAGCAACGGCTCGTAGAGACCGGGCCGCACGAGAAAGGCCAGAAGCAAGGCCAGGAGGGCGAGGCGCCAGAGCCGCGCCAGAAGACGTGTCACGAAGCGGGCCTCGCGGCGGAGCGAAGCAGCGCCGAGGTGCGCACGATGCCGAGCAGGCGGCCCGAGGCATCGGTCACCGGCGCCGCGCCCCGGTTGGACCAGAGAAGGTCGGCCAGCGCATCACGCCGGTTGGTGTCTGTGCTGAGCGGCGCGCCGGAGGCGGCGCCCGGCTCCACGAGATCGGCGAGCGTGCCGAGCGACAGAAGCTTGAAGGCACGATCGTTGGCGCCCAGCATCTCCTCGACATAGCTGTCGGCCGGGCGGGCCAGGATCTCGGCAGGAGAGGCGCATTGGCGCAACCGCCCGCCTTCCATCACGGCGATGCGATGGCCGAGATGGACGGCCTCTTCCATGTCGTGGGTGACGAGGACGACGGTCGTGCCGGTCGCCTTCTGCACGGCGAGGAGATCGGCCTGCGCGCGGGCACGGATGATCGGGTCGAGCGCGCCGAAGGGCTCGTCCATCAGAAGGATGGCGGGCTTGGCGGCGAGCGCGCGGGCGACACCGACGCGCTGCTGCTGGCCGCCGGAGAGCTGGTGCGGATAGCGCGCGGCATAGTCCTTGGGCGCCAGCCCGAAGAGATGAAGAAGCTCCTCCACGCGTGCCTCGACGCGCGGCCGCTCCCATTTTAGGAGGTTGGGCACGGTCGCGATGTTCTCGGCCACGGTGCGATGCGGAAACAGCCCGTGGTTCTGGATGACGTAGCCGATGCGCCGGCGCAGCTCCGGCCCGTCGATCGAGCGATTGTCCTCGCCGTCGATCAGCACCTGGCCGGAGCTCGGCTCGGTCATGCGGTTGACCATGCGCATGAGCGTGGTCTTGCCCGAGCCGGAGGCGCCGACGATCGTGCAGATCGTGCGCGGCTCGACCACGAGGCTGACGTGATCCACCACCGCCTTGCCGTCATAGACTTTCGAGACGTCGCGAAATTCGATCATGCGGACGATCCTTGGGTCTGGGGGATTTGGACGAGCTCGACGGCGGCATCGAGCAAGACGGCGGCCGAGAAGGCGAGGGCGACGGTGGGCAGCGCGCCGAGAAGGACGAGGTCCATCGCCGTCTGGCCGAGGCCCTGGAACACGAACACGCCGAGACCGCCGCCGCCGATCAGCGCCGCGACGGTGGCAAGACCGATGTTCTGGACCAGCGTGATCCGCACGCCCGTCAGGATCACCGGCAGAGCCAGCGGCAGCTCGACGCGAAACAGGCGCTGGCCGGCCGTCATGCCGAGGCCCCGCGCCGCGTCGTGCGCGGCGAAGGGCACGGCGGCGAGGCCCGCGACGGTGTTCGCCACCATCGGCAGGAGGGAATAGAGAAACAGCGCCACGAGGGCGGGCGCCGCGCCGATGCCGGCAATGCCGAGCGTCCGCGCGCCCGGCACGTTCAACGCCACCCAGCCGAGCGGCACGATCAGGAGGCCGAACAAGGCGATGGAGGGAATGGTCTGAACGATGTTGAGAAGACCGAGCACGGGCTCGCGCAGCACGGCGGCGCGGTGGCAGAGAATGCCGAGCGGCAGGCCGACCGCGACCGCCGCCAGAAGCGAGCCGAGCGCCAGAACCGCATGGGTGCCGAGTTCGCGCGCGAAGGCGTCGGCGCGCGGGCGATACTCCTTCATCACCGACAGATCGTCCCACAGGCCGAGCCGGAACAGAACGAAAAGCGCGAGCGCGGCGGCGGCGAGCAGAGCGACGCGCAGAAGCGGTGGCGGGCGCAGCCGCGCCAAGGCGTCGGTCGCCAGCAGAGCCAGGGCGAAGACGAGCAGCCAGAAGCCCGAACCGGGCGCGACGCGGGCATAGGTGTTGCCGGCGGGTGTCAGATGCGCCGGCGCGAGGCCCAGCCCGACCAGCACCAGACCGAGACCCGCCAGCGCCGCCACGAGGCGAAGAACCGGCGGGCTGCGCCAGAGCGCCACAAGGGCGACGAGGCCGAGCGCCAGAGCGAGGGGCCAGGCGAAGGAGGGCGCGATCGCTTCGAACAAGCCACGCCCCTGGCCGGGCACGATGCGATTGGCGCGAAAGGTGGCGAAGGGCAGAACCGCGAGCGCCACGGCGCCGAGGCCGACCAGGAGAAGGCCGAGCCTGTCGGGGCCGCGCGCGGGGGCACGGGCGGTCTCGCGTATCTCCGCCTCCAGGGATGCCATCCGCCGCTCGTTCTCCGCTAGTCTCGAATGGTCGGGAACGGCCGAGGCCAGCCCCGTGTCGCGCCATGACGCTTGGCGTTTCCGAAAGGCTCCGCTTCTGGAGATTATGGCGCGCGGAACGCCCGCGTCATCGGTAGCCCCTTAGAATCCGAAGCAAGGCGGGCCGCCATGATGCCGCAAGTGGATTTGCCCGGCTGGGCGTTGACGCAATGTTTCGTAACCGCCACGTCATGCCACGGCCGTTCTTTCCGGCTAGACGATAAGTTGCACATTTGAATTTTGGGTTGAATTGGCATGGCCGGCAGGCTCCGCACAGGTCTGATCGTTCTTCTTCTCGCCGGCGGCGTCGCTGGGGCGATCGGCTGGAGCCGCGCGCGCGAGGTGTCGCCGGCCGCGCCCCAGGCGGCGGCCGCGACGGTGGCGCCGCCGCAGAGCGTTGAATTGGCCGGTGCGGAGGTCGCCAAGGTCGCGCCGCAGACGCTGACCCGCACGGTGCGCGTGTCCGGCTCGGCGGAGCCCCGGCGCGTCGGCGCCGTCAACGCGCAGGTCTCCGGGCAGTTGGCCGAAGTCGGCGCCGAGGTGGGGCAGGAGGTCGAGGCCGGCGAGGTGATCGCACGCTTCGACACGGTGGTGCTGCGGTCCGCGCTCGCCGCGCAGGAGGCGACGCTGGAAGCCAAGCAGGCGCAGAGGCGGCTTGCGGCCTCGACGCTGGAGCGCAGCCGGCGGCTCGGCTCGGCGGGCATCTCCTCCGAGGCGACGCTGCTGCAGGCCGAGGCCGAGCTTCTGGGGCTGGAGGCCGAGGTGCGCGGGCTGGAAGCGGGCGTCGCCGACGCCCGCAAGTCGCTGAGCGATGCCGAGGTCAAGGCGCCCTTTGCCGGCATCGTGTCGGAGCGCTCGGTGGAGCCGGGGCAGAGCGTGCCGGTCAACACCCAGCTCTTCAAGGTCGTGGACCTCAGCGAGATGGAGATCGAGGCGCTGGTGCCGACCAGCCGGATCGCCGACGTGCGCCTCGGCCAGACCGCCCATATGCGGGTCGAGGGCTCTTCCGGCCGGATGGTGGAGGCGCGCGTTACGCGCATCGCGCCGGTCGCCGTCGCCGGCTCGCGCGCCGTGCGCGTTTATCTCAGCGTGCCCAACGGCGAAGGTCTCCTGCGCGGCGGCCTCTTCGCCACGGGCGAGGTCGAGGTCGAGTCCTTTCCCGACGTGATCGCGCTTCCCGCCGGGGCCATCCGGCGCGACGAGGAGGGCGCCTTCGTTCTCGCCGCGCGGAGCGGCCGACTCCATCGTCAGCCCGTGCAACTCGGCGCGGACTTCGCCGACCGGGGTCTGGTGGAGGTGGCGCGCGGCGTGGCGGAGGGCGACGTCGTCGTCACCGCGCCGCTGCCTGATCTCAAGCCCGACGTGGAAGTCTCCATCGCGGATTTGGGTTAACCCATGTTCCTCACCCGCATCAGCGTCGGCCATCCCGTTTTCGCGACGATGATGATGGCGGCGATCGTCGTGATCGGCCTGTTCGGCTATTCCCGGCTGGGCGTCGAGCAGTTCCCGCAAGTGGACCTGCCAGTGGTGGTGGTCTCCACGACCTATACCGGCGCCTCGCCCGAGACGGTGGAATCGGAGGTGACGCGGCCGATCGAGCAGGCGGTGAACACGATCGGCGGCGTCGATACGGTCTCCTCGCAGACCTACGAGGGCCGCTCGCTCGTGATCGTCGAGTTCACGCTAGAGACCAATTCCGGCGTCGCGGCGCAGGAGGTGCGCGACCGCGTTTCGCGCCTGGAGGCGGGCTTCGCCGACGCGGTGGACACGCCGCAGGTCACCCGCTTCAACCCGGACGACCAGCCGATCCTCTCGCTCGCCATGTCCTCGGCCACGCATTCGCTGACCGAAATCACCACGATCGCCGACCAGATCGTCACCAAGCGGCTGAATGTCGTCACCGGCGTCGGTCAGACCGCCATTATCGGCGGCGCCAAGCGGCAGATCCAGATCCTGCTCGATCCCGAGCGCATGGAGGCGCTGGGCGTCGGCACCTCGGCGGTGCTCACCGCCATCCGGCGCGAGAACCAGGACATCGCCGCTGGCTCGCTCATTTCCGGCATCGACCAGCGCACCGTGACGGTGGAAGGGCGGATCGCCGATGTCGCCGGCTTCGAGCGCATCATCGTGGCGAGCGAGGGCGGCGCGCCGATCTATCTCGCCGACCTCGCCACCCTGCGCGAGGGCGGGGCGGAGCTGACCAGCCGCGCGGCGCGCAACGGCGTGCAGGCGCTGGGCGTCGATGTGGTGAAGGTGCAGGGCGCCAACACGGTGGAGGTCGCGAACGCGCTGCGCGCCGAAATCGGTAAGCTCCAGGCGGAGCTCGGGCCGCAGGGCTTCGAGCTCGCGATCTCGCGCGACAATTCCCGCGCCATCTCGGCCCAGGTTTCAGAAGTGCAGCGCACGCTGATCGAGGGCGCCTGCCTGACGGTCGCCATCGTCTTCCTGTTCCTCAATTCCTGGCGCTCCACGGTCATCACCGGGCTCACCCTGCCGATCTCGGTGATCGGCACGTTCGCGGTCGTTCATGCCTTCGGCTTCACGCTGAACACGATGACGCTGCTGGCGCTCTCGCTCGCCATCGGCATCCTGATCGACGACGCGATTGTGGTGCGCGAGAACATCACGCGCCATCTCGCCATGGGCAAGAGCCACCGTCAGGCGGCGCTCGACGGCACCAACGAGATCGGCCTTGCAGTTCTGGCGACGACGCTTTCGATCGTCGCCGTGTTCCTGCCCGTCGCCTTCATGGGCGGCATCATCGGGCGCTTCTTCCTCCAGTTCGGCGTCACCGTCTCGGTGGCCGTTCTCATCTCGCTCTTCGTGTCCTTCACGCTCGACCCGATGCTTTCCAGCGTCTGGTACGATCCGCACGCCCATGCGGGCGCCAAGCGCGGGCCGGTCGGCCGTCTGGTGGCGCGCTTCGACCGAGGCTTCGAGCGCCTGTCGGGCGCCTATGCCGGCATCATCCGCTGGAGCTTCCGCCATCGCATCGTGACCGTGGCAGTGACACTCGCGATCTTCGTGGGAAGCCTCATGCTGGTGCCGCGCATCGGCGCGGAGTTCCTGCCCGAGGGCGACAATGGCGAGTTCAGCGTGTCGCTGGAGGCGCCGGAAGGTTCCTCGCTCGACTACACCGCGATGAAGGTGGGCCAGGTCGAGGCCGTGCTGCGCACGCTTCCCGAGGTCGCCACCACCTATTCCACGATCAATTCCGGCGGCTCGCGCGGCTACAACGCGGCAAGCATCGCCGTGACGCTGAAGCCGATCGCGGAGCGCACGCGCTCGACCGCCGAACTGATCGAGCCGCTGCGCCCTCGCCTGTCGCGCATCGCCGGGCTTACCGTCTCGCTCAATCAGAGCTCCATGGGCGGGGGAGGCGGTGGCGGGGCTTCGTCCAAGCCGCTGCAATTCTCGGTGCTTGGCGAAAGCCCGGCCGAGCTGAAGCGGCTGTCGGACCAACTCACCACGGCGCTGCGCGCCATTCCCGGCGCGATCGAGGTGGAGTCCTCGATCGAGGACGAGCAGCCGACGCTGGCCGTGCGTGTGCGGCGCGAGGCGGCGAGCGATCTCGGCATTACGCTGACCGAGATCGGCGACACGCTGCGCCCGCTGGTGGCGGGGGATGCCGTCTCGGTCTGGAATGCGCCGGACGGCGAGACCTACGATGTCATGGTGCGCCTGCCCGAAGAAGGGCGCGCCCGCGCTGAGCAGCTTCGCGCGCTGACCATCGCCACGGGTCGGCGCGACGCCGAGAACCGCCCGGTCACCGTGGCGCTCGATCAGGTGGCCGACGTGGTGGACAGCGTGGCCGCCAGTTCCATCAACCGGCGCGACCTGCAGCGCGAGGTGCGCATTTCGGCCAACGTCTCGGGCCGGGCGTTGGGCGAGGTCACGGCCGATCTGCAAAAGGAGATTGCCAAGCTGCAGCTGCCGGCGGGCTATCGCGTCTCCTTCGGCGGCGACGCGGAGAACATGGTCGAAAGCACGGGCTACGCCGTCCAGGCGCTGGGGCTGGCGGTGATCTTCATCTATCTCATTCTCGCCTCGCAGTTCGGCTCCTTCCTCCAGCCGGTGGCGATCATGATGTCGCTGCCGCTCTCGCTGATCGGCGTGCTGCTGGCCCTCTTCGCCACGGGCTCGACGCTCAACATCTTCTCCATCATCGGCTTCATCATGCTGATGGGCCTCGTGACAAAGAACGCCATCCTCCTGGTGGACTATTCCAACCAGGCGCGGGGCAGGGGCCTGTCGCTGCGCGACAGTCTGGCGGAGGCGGGCGCGGTGCGCCTGCGGCCCATCGTGATGACGACGCTCGCCATGATCTTCGGCATGCTGCCTTTGGCGCTGGGCCTTGGCGAAGGCGGGGCGCAGCGCGCGCCCATGGCCCATGCCGTCATCGGCGGCCTCGTCTCGTCCACCGTGCTGACGCTGATCTTCGTGCCGGTGGTGCTGACCTATCTCGACGGGTTCAAGCGGCGCACCCGCCGCTTCCTGCCGCGCTCGCCGGACGACCCCTCGCTGGATCAAGCGTCAAGGCTATAGCCCTGAGTCGGGCTTTCGACGACGCGGCGTCTTGGGCTTGGCGGCCTCTGCGCGCAATGCTGCCTCGAAGGCGAGGCGAACCCATGTCGTCAGGCTTTCCGGGTCGTCCAGCGCCTCGTCCGGGATGGACCAGTAGGGCATCAGCACCGGCTTTCCCGCCTTGCCCTCGTAGCTCCACTGCCGCGCCCCGGCAGCGGCAAAAAGCGGCGCACTGACGGCATCGGCCTTCAGCAGGATCTCGTCCGCCAGATCAATCGCCACGATCAACCCGTCGCGGTAGATGCCCTTGCCGCCGAACATGCGGCGAATGCCGACCGGGCCGAGTCCTTCGAACATCTCCTCGATGCTTGCGTCGTCCACTATCCCGCTCCCGTCCGCGCCCGGCCGCGACCCTAGCTTCGCGCGGAGCGGGGAGAAAGGCGGCGGGCTCCGCCACATGAGCGGCTTTCGATTCGATCCTGTTCCGGATGCGACGAAGCGCTTGCGCAAGAGCGGCAAATCCCCGCCGGCCAGTCATAAGCGATCGAAATGACCTTGAAAGGCGTCACGCACTCGGTCCTGATGCGGGGTGAGCGTCGCCGCGTGGCGACATGGCCCATGAATGGCCCATAAGGAGACCGCCCATGATTCGCCCCGCCCGCGCGCTTCTCGCCGCCCTCTGCGCTTCCGCCTCGCTGGCCGGCGCGGCCCTTGCCGCCGATGCGCCCGCTTGCAAGACCGTGCGCCTGTCAGACCCCGGCTGGAGCGACATCACCTCCACCAACGCCCTGGCCAGCGTCGTGCTCGATGGGCTCGGCTACAAGGCCGATGTCGAGACGCTCGGCGTGCCGGTGGGCTATCAGGCGCTCGCCAACAAGCAGACCGACATCTTCCTCGGCAACTGGATGCCGGCGCAGAAGAAGTTCCGCGATGAGCTGGAGGCCAAGAAGGCGGCCGACGTGCTGACCCGCAATCTCGAAGGCGCCAAGTTCACGCTCGCCGTGCCGAACTACGTGGCCGAGGGCGGGGTCAAGGACGTGAAGGATCTTGCCGCCAATGCAGCCAAGTTCAAGTCCGAGATCTACGGCATAGAGCCCGGCGCGCCGGCCAACACCAACATCCAGTCGATGATCGACGCGCCGGCCTACGCGCTGAAGGGCTGGAAGCTGGTGGATTCCTCCGAGCAGGGCATGCTGGCGCAGGTTCAGCGCGCCGCCCGCTCCAAGGACTGGATCGTGTTCCTGGGCTGGGCGCCCCATCCGATGAACAATATCGGCATCACCTATCTCTCCGGCGCCGACGAGTTCTTCGGCCCGAACTACGGCGGCGCGGAGGTCTTCACCCTCGCGCGCACGGGCTACGCCACGGATTGCCCCAACGCCGCCAAGCTCTTCTCGCAACTGCGCTTCGAGATCGGCATGGAGAACGAGATGATGGCGGCGCTGGCCGAGGGCACCGACCCGCAGAAGGCCGCGAAAAGCTGGCTCGCCAAGAACCCGGCGGTTCTGGAGCCCTGGCTTGCCGGCGTCACGACGCTGGACGGCCAGCCGGGCCTTGCCGCCGTCAAGGCCAAGATCGGCGCCTGAGCGCCATTGCCATTCCTACCGGCGGCGCCCACACCGGGCGCCGCCGATTTCATGTCCTGAAAGCCCGAAAGACCCGCCATGACCGCCGCGCGCCGCCCCAACATCCTCGTCATCATGGTGGACCAGCTGAACGGCACGCTGTTTCCCGACGGGCCGGCGCCCTTTCTCCACGCGCCGAACCTCAAGGCGCTGGCGGCTCGCTCGGCCCGCTTCGTCAACACCTATACGGCAAGTCCGCTCTGCGCCCCGGCGCGTGCCTCGTTCATGAGCGCGCAGCTGCCGTCCAAGACGCGCGTTTACGACAACGCCGCCGAGTTCGCCTCCGACATCCCGACCTTCGCGCATTATCTGCGCCGCGCGGGCTATCGCACCATTCTTTCGGGGAAGATGCACTTCGTCGGGCCGGACCAGCTGCACGGGTTCGAGGAGCGCCTGACCACCGACGTCTACCCCGCCGATTTCGGCTGGACGCCGGACTACGCCAAGCCCGGCGAGCGCATCGACTGGTGGTATCACAATCTCGGCTCGGTGACGGGCGCGGGCGTGGCGGAGATCACCAACCAGCTCGAATATGACGACGAGGTCGCCTATCACGCCAAGGCGCGGCTCTATGATCTCAGCCGCGCGCAGGACGAACGGCCCTTCTGTCTCACCGTTTCCTTCACTCACCCTCACGACCCCTATGTCGCGCGCCGCCGCTTCTTCGATCTCTACGAGGACGCGCCGCATCTCCTGCCCGAGGTCGGGCGCATTCCCTTCGATCAGCAGGACCCGCATTCGCAGCGCCTGATGACGGCCTGCAACGATGCCGACTATGCCATCACCGACGAGATGATCGCCCGCTCGCGCCGGGCCTATTACGCCAACATCTCCTATATCGACGAGAAGGTGGGCGAGCTGATCGAGGTGCTGGACGCCACGCGGATGCTGGACAGCACCGCGATCCTCTTCGTCTCCGACCATGGCGACATGCTGGGCGAGCGCGGCCTCTGGTTCAAGATGAACTTCTTCGAGGGCTCGGCGCGCGTGCCTCTCATGGTGGCCGCGCCCGGCCTTGCGCCGGGCGCTTTCCCGACCCCGGTCTCCACCCTCGACGTGTTGCCGACGCTGGCCGATCTCGCCGGCATCGACCTCGGCTCGGGCGCCGAGTGGATCGACGGCGTCTCGCTGCTGGACACGGTAGCGCGCGGTGAGCGGCGCGAGGCGGTGCCGATGGAATATGCGGCGGAGGGATCGGTCGCGCCCATGGTGGCGATCCGAGAGGGGCGCTGGAAATACACGCGCTGCGCCGCCGACCCGGACCAGCTCTTCGATCTCGACGCCGACCCGAAGGAGCTGCGCGATCTCGCGGGCGATCCCGCCCAGAGGGACGTTCTGGAGGCGTTTCGCGCTCGCGCCGGGTCGCTCTGGGATCTCGACCGCTTCGACCGGGACGTGCGCCAGAGCCAGGCGCGCCGCCACGTCACCTACGAGGCGCTGCGCAACGGCGCCTATTACCCCTGGGACTTCCAGCCGCTGCAGAAAGCCTCCGAGCGCTACATGCGCAACCACATGGACCTGAACATTCTGGAGGAGTCGCAGCGCTTCCCGCGCGGGGAATAGCGCGCCTGCCGCTTTTGCAGGCAGAGTGCCTGAACCCAGGCAGGAAATGCCGGCGCTTCGTGCTTGCTGCGGCATGGGATGTCGCGTATCTTAAAGTCCATATCGCCGCATGCGGGAGAGACCGGCCGAAAGGTCGGCGCCGAAGGAGCAACCGCCCCGGAAACTCTCAGGCAAAAGGACCGCTCGGCGCGAAAACACATCCGGAGAGTGACGGCGCCTTTGCGCGGCCGTCCGCCGAAGGAGAAAGCGGAATGGGGGATGATCCCGGTTCCGTGAAACTCTCAGGCCAATGACGGAGGGGCACGACCAGACCCGAAATGTTCGGGCGAAGGAAGAATCGTGACCTCTATTGCCGTTATCGGCGCCGGCATCACCGGCGTGACCACTGCCTATAAGCTCCTTTCCCAGGGCCTCGACGTGACGGTCTTCGACCGCAACGCCTATTCAGCCATGGAAACCTCCTTCGCCAATGGCGGCCAGCTTTCGGCCTCCAATGCCGAGGTCTGGAACTCGCCCGCGACGTTCCTCAAGGGTATCAAGTGGATGCTGAAGAAGGACGCGCCGCTGCTCGTCCATCCCAGCCCCTCCTGGCACAAGCTCTCCTGGATGGCCGAGTTCGTGCTCGCCGCGCGCTCCTACGAGGAGAACACGATCGCGACCGTGAAGATGGCGATCGCCGCCCGCCGCCATCTCATCGAGATGGCCGAGCGCGAGGGCTTCGAGTTCGACCTCGTGAAACGCGGCATCCTGCATGTCTACGAGACCGAATCCGAGTTCAAGAACGCGCTACGCGTAAACGAGCTCTACAAGAAGGGCGGGCTCGAGCGCCGCGTCCTCGACGATGCCGGCATTCACGAGATCGAGCCGGCCCTCGCCGGCACGTTCCATGGCGGCTTCTTCACCGAGAGCGACTTCACCGGCGACATCCACAAATACACACGCCGCCTGTCGGACGCCTGCGCGCGCAAGGGCGTCACCTTCCGCTACGAGGCCGACATCACCCAGCTTTCCACGCGCGAAGGCGGCGGCGTCGCCGTGTTCTCGCGCAAGGCGGGCACGGAAGCCGAGCCCGCTCGGCAGGATTTCGACGGCGCCGTGATCTGCGCTGGCGTCGCCTCGCGCCGCTTTGCCGCCATGCTGGGCGACCGGGTCAACGTCTATCCCGTGAAGGGCTATTCCATCACCGTGAACCTCGAGGACGAAGCCAGCCAGGAGGGCGCGCCCTTCGTTTCGCTGCTCGACGACAAGGCCAAGATCGTCACCAGCCGCCTCGGCCGCGACCGGCTGCGCATCGCCGGCACGGCGGAGTTCGCCGGCGAGAACCGCGACATTCGCATGGCACGCATCAAGCCGCTGGTGGACTGGTGCCGCTACCGCTTCCCCGGCGTGTCCACCGCCTCGGTCGTGCCCTGGGCGGGCCTCAGGCCCATGATGCCCGACATGCTGCCCCGCGTCGGCCGCGGCAAGGCCAAGGGCGTCTACTACAACACCGGCCACGGCCATCTCGGCTGGACGCTCTCGGCCATCACGGCCGACACGATCGCGGCGGAAGTCGCGGGCGACTACAAGGCCTCCGGCACGCCCGTTCGCGGCGAGTTGAAGCCGGTGGACGCCGTGCGCAAGGAAGCCGAGCGGGAAGCCGCCTGATCCGACCCCTGCCGCAGGCGCCTTTGATCTTGGCGCCTGCGGCAGGCTTTGCATGATCTATCCCCGATTTGTCCCCCTCCCTTGGCGCGGCCCCATCCTGGCCGCCGTTCAACGGATGGGGATTTTCATGTCGATCTCAAGCGAAGTTCTGGATGCCGCGCGGGCCGTGGAGGCGCGAAGCGGCGTCAGCGCCGCTGTGCTCGTCGCCGTTTCTCTGGTGGAGACCAACGCCCGGGCCTTCGCGCCCGTCGGCGAGCGGCGCGAGCCTCTGATCCGCTTCGAGGGGCACTATTTCGACCGGCTGCTGGACGGCGACAAGCGCCGTATCGCGCGGCTGGCGGGCCTGTCCTCGCTGCGCGCGGGCGCGATCCGCAACCCGGCCGGCCAGGAGGCACGCTGGCGTCTCCTGTCGCAGGCGGCCGCGATCGACGCCGAGGCGGCCTTCGAGGCGACGTCCTGGGGTCTGGGGCAGGTAATGGGCTCGCATTGGCGCAAGCTCGGCTTTGCCGGCGCGGGCGAGATGGCGGAGCGGGCGCGACAGTCGGCCGAGGGCCAGTTCGATATCGTCGCGCGCTTCTTGAAGACCGGCCCCTTCGTGGAGCGGTTTGAGAGCGCGGACTGGGCTGGCTTCGCGCGTCTCTACAACGGCCCGGGCTTCGCCGCCAACGGCTATGACGGCAAGATCGCCAGCGCCTGGCGGCAGGCCTCGCGCGCGCTGGCTTCGCCTGTGGCTTGAGCGACCGGCAGCCGAAGGGCGGCGAGACGGCGTCCTTTCTCTGGCGGAACCATGTTCCCGAATCGGCAAAAGGGCCTATCTCGGGTGGCATGAACCTTCCGCCTCCGATCGACCCCGCCCGCCATGCGCTGTTCATCGACTTCGACGGAACGCTCGTGGACCTTGTGGACGACCCCTCGAAGGTCGTTCTTTCCCCCGAGGCCGTTCGGCGTCTGGGCGAAATCCAAGACGCCTGCCAGGGCGCCTTCGCCGTGGTCAGCGGCCGACGCATCGTTGATCTCGACCATTTCCTGCGGCCGCTGCGCTTTGCCGCCGCTGGTGTGCATGGGCTGGAACGGCGCGACGGGCCGGGCGAGCCGGTCGTGCCGCTTGCCGGCCCGGAGGGGCTCGATCCCTTGCGCGTGGCGCTTTCGGCCGGCGTCGTTGAAGAGCCGCGCCTGCGGCTGGAAGACAAGAAGACCGCTCTCGTCGTCCATTATCGCGGCCATCCCGAGCTTCAGGAAGCGGCGATCCGCCTCGTCTCGGCCGCCGTGGACGAGCAGCTGGGCTTTGCCGTGATGAAGGGCGACAACATCGTCGAGGTGCATCTGGCCGGCATGGACAAGGGCAAGGCGATCGAGGCCCTGATGGCCCATGCGCCCTTCCAGGGCCGTGTGCCGATCTATCTCGGTGACGACACGACCGACGAATTCGGCTTCTATGCCGTGCGAAAGCTCGGAGGAATTTCGGTGAAGGTCGGCGAGGGGGCGACCGAAGCGGAGTATCGCCTGGCCTCGGTGGACTCGGTCCATCGCTGGCTGGGCGTCGGGAGGCCCGAGGCCTCCGAGGAATTCGAAGGGGAATGACATCCATGGGCGACACCAACCAGCGGCTCGTCGTCGTATCGAACCGGGTCGGTCCGCTGAGCGACGAGGGCAAGGCCGGAGGGCTCGCGGTGGGATTGGCCGACGCCCTGCGCCGGCGCGGCGGATTGTGGTTCGGCTGGAGCGGGGAAACCTCGGAGGAGGGGACGAGCAGCGACTATCGCATCGAGACCCACGGCCACACCTCGCTGACCACGATCGACATGAGCGTGGAAGAGCTGGACGGGTTCTACTACGGCTATGCCAACCGCTCGCTCTGGCCGCTCCTGCATTACCGGCTCGACATCGCCTCCTTCGACAGGGCCACGGCGCGCGTTTATCGCGACGTGAACCGGCGCTTCGCCGAACGGCTCTGCCCGCTGCTGACACCGGACGATCTCGTCTGGATTCACGACTATCATTTCTTCTTCATGGGCACGGAGCTTCGGCGCTGCCGCTACGACGGGCGGCTCGGCTTCTTTCTTCACATTCCTTTCTGCCCGCCCGACCTCCTTTCCGCCCTGCCGGGCAGCCAGGATCTCGTGCGCGCCATGCTCGACTATGATGTCGTCGGCTTCCAGACCGAGGGCGACCGGCGCAATTTCGTGGCCTTCTGTGTGCAGGAACTGGGCGCCGAGGATATCGACGGCGACCGCGTGCGCACGCAGGACGGCCGCATCGTGCGCGCCTCCGCCTTTCCCATCGGCATCGATGCGCATGGCTTTGCCGAGTTCGCCAAGTCCGACGAGGCGCGCGAGCACGAGGCCATGGTGCGCGAGATCTCGCGCGGCCGGCACCAGATCGTCGGCGTCGACCGGATGGACTATTCCAAGGGCTTGCCGGAGCGCTTTCGCGGCTTCGAGCAGCTGTTGGAGGACGAGCCGGAGCAGCGTGGCAACGTGCAGTTCCTTCAGGTCGCGCCGCTGTCGCGCTCCGAACTGGAAGCCTATGCCGAGCTGCGCGTCGAGCTGGAGGGGCTGGCCGGCAACATCAACGGCCGCTTCGCGACGCTCGACTGGAACCCGATCCAGATCATGGTCAACGGGTTCACGCGCCGGGCTCTGGCCGGCATCTACCGCGCCGCGCAGATCTGCATGGTAACGCCGCTGCGAGACGGCATGAATCTCGTCGCCAAGGAGTTCATCGCCGCGCAGGACCCCGAGGACCCCGGCGTCCTGATCCTGTCGCGCTTCGCCGGCGCCTGGGCCGAGATGCCGGAAGCCCTGATCGTCAATCCCTATTCCACCGACGATATTTCTAGGGCCCTGTCGCGCGCCGTCGCCATGCCGCTGGACGAGCGGCGCAGGCGCCACGAGGCGATGCGCGAGCGCGTCTTCACCAACACCGCGCAGCACTGGTGCGAGAGCTTCCTGGCGGTGCTGGACGACGGGCACGAGCGCGATCTCCAGCCGCGCTCCTGGTGGCATCGTTTCGGCTTCGGGGGCTCGCCAGCGCGCTGACGAAACTGCCCTGTTTCGGCACGGGCGGGGATGGTCTAAGGAAGCGGGAACCCACCGCACAGCCGCCCGAAGGGACCGGAGCCATGACCCAGAAGACCCATGCGTTGCTTGAAATCCTGGAAGCCCAGCCGGTCATGCCCGTGGTCGCGGTGGAAAGCGCGGCCGACGGCGTGAAGCTCGCCGAAGCCTTGGTGAAGGGCGGCCTGCCGGCGATCGAGGTGACGCTGCGCACGCCCGCCGCGCTGGACGCGATCCGCGCCATCTCGGCCGACGTGCCGGGCGCCATCTGCGGCGCGGGCACGATCCTGACGCCGCGCCAGTTCGACGAGGCGGTCGAGGCCGGCTCGCGCTTCATCGTCTCGCCCGGCACGACGCACGAGGTGCTGGACGCCGCGAAGACCTCCGAAGTGCCGCTTCTGCCGGGCGCGGCGACGCCGAGCGAGCTCATGGCGATGATCGAGGAGGGCTACGAGATCCTGAAGTTCTTCCCGGCCGAGCAGCTGGGCGGCATTCCCTACCTCAAGTCGCTCGCCCCCGTCTTCAAGGCGATCCGCTTCTGCCCGACCGGCGGCGTGTCCCCCAGCAATGTGTCGGACTATCTGGCGCTGCCGAACGTCGTCTGCGTCGGCGGCTCCTGGATCGCGCCCAAGGACATGATCGCCGAGGGCCGTTTCGACACGATCACCCAGCTCGCCCGCGAGGCGTCGGCGCTGCGCACGCGCTGACGCTTCAAGAGGCGGTGCCGGCGGGGAGGGGGCGTCTCTCTCCGCTTCCGGCCGGTCATTGCCGGCCCTGCCTCGACCCAGACGGACGAGACGCGAAGGCCGGCACCCTGGCTAGCTCGCCTGCGACCCTTTCGTTCGCGCGGCATTGCCGCTGGCTTTCGGCCGTCGCCGCGCCATGTTCGGCCCGGTCGTCTCCAGCCGGATCGGTCATGTCGCGCTTTCTCCCCCGTCTCCTCGGTCTCGTCTCCCTTTGCGTCCTCGCCGGCTGCTCCGCCCCGGCCTTTCTCAACGCCGTCACCTCCCGGGCCGGGTTCGAGACGGTGCGCGATCTCCGCTACGCGCCGGGGGATCGCGGCACCTATGATCTCTACGTGCCGAACGGCACGACGGCGACGACGCCGGTGGTCGTCTTCATCCATGGCGGAAGCTGGGACGGTGGCTCCAAGGCGCTTTATCCCTTCGTCGGACAGTCGCTGGCCTCGGCCGGCTTCGTCGTGGCCATTCCCAACTATCGGCTTTATCCGCAAGTCACCTTCCCCGGCTTCGTGGAGGATGGTGCGAAGGCCACGGCCGTCGTCGCCAAGCTCGCGCGCGATGGCGGCCAGGGCATCCCTGCCGGGCGGCACCCGCTCTTTCTGATGGGCCATTCCGCCGGCGCGCAGATTGCCGGCCTGCTCGCCTTCGACGAGCGCTATCTCGCCCGCGTCGGGTTGAAGGCGCACGATCTCGCCGGCTTCGTCGGCCTTGCCGGCCCCTACGATTTCCTGCCGATCCAGGAAGAGCGCTACAAGGCGATCTTCCCGCCCGCGACGCGGGCCGACAGTCAGCCGGTTCGCTTTCCCGACGGACGCGAGGCCCCCGCGCTGCTGATCGCGGGGCTGGCCGACACCACCGTAAACCCCGAGGAGACGCGCTCCATGGCACGGGCGATCGAGGCCAAGGGCGGCCGGGTCGAAACGCAGTATTACCCCGGTCTCGACCATATCGGCGCGGTCAGCTCCCTTGCCACGGCGCTGCCGCTCGGCAACCCTGCGCTTCGCGACCGCGTGATTCTCTTCCTGAAGGCCCATTCCCGATGACCGACGCCCCCCTCGCGACCTGGACGCCCAGACGCCTGCCGGGAGATGCGCCGTTGATCGGGCGCCATGTGCGGGTCGAGCCCTTGGTGGACACCAGGCATTTCGCCGATCTGGAGGCGGGGTTTCGCGGTCAAGACCAGCTTTGGGACTATCTCGCCTATGGCCCGTTCGACGGAGCCGAGAGCTTCCATCGCTTTGCCGAGGCGACCTATCTCGGCGCCGACCCGAAATTTCACGCGATTATCCCCGCCGACACGGGCAAGGCGGCCGGCGTCGCAGCGCTGATGCGCCTCGACCCTGCGAACGGCGTGGCGGAGATCGGCCATATCTGCCTCAGCCCCGGCCTGCAGAAGACCCGCGCTTCGACGGAGGCCTTCGCGCTCCTCTATGGCCGCGTCTTCGACGAGCTGGGCTATCGCCGCCTGGAATGGAAATGCAACAGCGGCAATGCCCCGTCGCGCCGCGCGGCCGAGCGCTACGGCTTCAGCTACGAGGGCCTGTTCCGCCAGCACATGGTGGTGAAGGGCCGCAACCGTGACACGGCCTGGTTCTCGATCACCGACACGGAATGGCCCGGCGTGAAGGCCGGGTTCGAGCGCTGGCTGGCGGACGAGAATTTCAACGGCGAGGGGCACCAGATCCGCTCCCTCGAAGCGTGCCGCGAGGGCTGAAACGAACGCGGCGCCCGAAGGCGCCGTCCGTCTCCTGCACTTGGGCGAAGCTTAGCTGCGCGCGGGGACGATCGTGATCAGCGCGTTGCTGGGATAGACGGATTCGTAGAGAACGCCATCGCCCGGCATGAATTCCAGGACGGTCTCGCCCTGGTGGTCGGTCATGACCAGCGAGCCGTCATTCTTGGTTTCCCAATAGGCGACGCGGGCGAGATCGGGCGACTTGGCGCAGGCCGGGCCGATGGGCAGGCGGTGCGGACCGTCCGAATCCACCGGACCGTTGACCTTGCAGCTTGCGCCGTTGCGCAGGTCGATGAGGCGGAGCGCCTCGGCGTCGGCGCCCTGGGCGTCCGCGGCGATCGACGCCGTGATCTCGGGCGAGGGGGACATGGCGGCCACGAGACTGTCGGTCGAGGCAACGGCCGGCCCCTGGAGGTAGGAAGCCAGAATCGTACCCGCGAATCCGACGACGAGAGCGACGGGGGCGAATCTCATATTCGATCTCCTGCGGCACAGGCACCGAGCGGCGAGCCATCGGCTCGCCAAAGCGGGTGTCCTGAAAATCGAGGCGGGCGGCTGATCGCTGTCCTGACCATGCCCGCTGGAGAGCCAGTATCACTCCATTAATCTTACCTGAAGGTTAACGAAACGCATTTGCAACACATTTTTCGCAAGTGCGAAGGTGCGATCCCGCTCTCGGCCATCGGAGATCGGCCTTTACGCCTGACGGAGACGTTCGGCTTTGGCCTTCACGAGGCGAAGGGTCCGCTTGCGGATCAGCCCGCTCACAGGGCGGATCGCCAGCCAATAGGGCATCATCTTCAGCCGCGTCGCAAGGTCGGGGCAGAACACGCGGGTGCGCGTGGTCAGCTGCATGATCTGTGGCAAGGCAGGTTCCACCGTATAGGACAGAACCAGTTTGGCAACGCCCGGCTCCGCGAAGGCGCGGAAGGCCTCGGCGCTGTCGAGCCGAACCAGGCCAAAATCCGGCCGCCAGAAGCGACCCGCCAGCCCGAACGCCAGTTCGCTTATCGTGCGCTCCAGCCGAACGAAATTGTGCAGGCCGAATGGATCGGACGGGTCGAGAAGGCCGAGGAGCCGCGCCGGCACCTCGCGAAGGCCCATGAGGCGCGCCACGAGGGGATCGTCGCTCGGCGCCAGTCGCTCCACCGCGTCCAGAATGCCGCTGGGCTCGGCCTGGATCGCGATCGAATGCGTCTCGGTGAATTGCGCGTCGGGGAGATAATGGAGCGACAGGGACATGGAGGGGGTGGCTCAGAACTTGCCGCTGATCTTCATTTCCATGGACGAACGTGGTGAAGCGTTCTCCCAGATCGTCTTGTGCTCGATCCGGGCGCTCCAGTCCGGCGTGATGTCGGCGCGGATGCCGGGCGTGAAGGTGAGGCTGGCGAAGCCCGAGCGGCCGAAGACATCGTCCTGCCCGCGCATCTGCGCCTGCGACAGATCGCGGTTCAGCTCGACGCGAAAGCCCGGACGCAAGGAGAGGCCATAGGCCTTCATCGTGTAGTCCGTGCGAAGGCCCGCGATCGCGGTCGCCTTGCTGGCGCCGACCGTCGCGCCGTTCAGCGCGGGCAGGAGATCGGCGCCGAGGCGCGAGACCTGCGCGCGGCCATAAGGCGAGATCATCCAGGCGCCGCGACGGTGCTCGTAGCCGAAGGTGAGGGCGCCGAAGCCCTGGGCCAGCCCGCCGACAAAGGCGGGCGCGTCCAGGCTGCGGGCTTCCGCGAGGCGCGAGGCGCCCGCCACCACGTCCACGAAGGTGCGGGCGGTGGGGTGAAAACTGCCATAGGTGGCAAGGCTTAATGCGCTGACGGTGGAATCGCCGATACGCTGGTCGAGCCCCAGCGCCATGCCGAGCGAGGTGCGGTTGGACAGCGACAGGTCGAATCCGCCCGACAGGCCGGCGAGGCTCCGCCCGCCGTCGAGCATGCCCGATCCGTCGCGCCCCATCTCGACTTCGCCGGTTGTCCAGAGATTGAGCGCGGTCCGGCTCTCGGCGCTGCGGCGGATTTCCAGCGCGCGGCTTGGCGTCTCGCGCGCATTGAACTCCTCGCCGAGATAAAGGCTCGGCAAGACCGGCATGGGTACGGCGTCCAGAAAGGGCGCCAGCGTGCGGTCGGCGTCCGGCGCCGCGATGCGCAGCGTCAGGTCGAGATCGGTGTTGCGGGTCTGCTCGGGGTCGCGCACCTCCTCCATCCGCTCGCCCAGGCGCGCGATGGTGGCGGAGGCGAGATCGGCGGCAAGGCTTGTCGAGCCCTCCACCGTCTGCGCCGCGAAGCTCGGAGAGGCCGTAAGCAAAGCGCCTGCGAGGGCGAGGGCCGCGCTGTACGCCAGCCGGCGGGGCGATACGAAGACGGTCGAGCGTAAGGTGTCGGTCATCAACCGCTCCCTTGCGTTTCGATAGAGGGTATTTATCGCAGCGCAATATGGCGCAAGGCTGGCAGACGCGGAACCCTCAAGCGTGGGACTCAGCCATGCGGCACGGGCGGGCCGGTTTTAAGTCTTTGTTAACCCATCGAAACCCGGCCGCGCCCCTCGCTTAAGGACGGCGGGTCAAGCCCGCCTTGGCGCTTTCCGGTACGGGCGTTTCCAGCGCTTCGCCCGCGAACCATCGGCTCAGATTGTCCGCCACCAGATTGCCCATGAGAATGCGGGTGTCGCGTGAGGCCGAGGCGACATGGGGCAGGAGCACGGTGTTGGAGAGACGGCGCAAGCGCTCGGGAATCCGGGGCTCGTCTGCGAAGACGTCGAGCCCAGCAGCGGCGATCGTGCCCTGTTCCAGTGCCTCGATCAGCGCCGCCTCGTCCACGGTCGAGCCGCGCCCGATATTGACCAGAATGCCGTCCGGCCCCAGCGCGCGCAGGATTTCGGCGTCGATCGCCTTGTCCGTCGAGGCCCCGCCCGGCGCAACGTTGAGGAGAATGTCGGAGGCCTGCGCCAGCGCCGTGAGGTTCGCGTCGTAGGGATAGCCAACATCGCCCCGCTGCGAGCGGTTGTGGTAGCGAATGTCGACGCCGAAGCCTTCCAGGCGCTTGGCGATGGCAAGGCCGATCCGGCCGAGACCCATGATGCCGACCGTCTTGCCACGCAGGGAGAAGCGGGTGAGGGGATAGGGTCCCTTGTGCTCCCATTCGCCGGAGCGGGCATGGGCCTCCGCCTGGGGCAGCTCACGCACCACCATGAGAAGGAGCGCGACGGCCGTGTCGGCGACTTCGTCGGTCAGAACATCCGGCGTATTGGTGACGGCGATGCCGCGCCTGGCCGCATGGGCGGCGTCCACCCCGTCATAGCCGACGCCGAAATGACCGACGATCTCCAGCGCCGGCAGGGCGTCCATCGCCTCGTTCGGCAGATGGCCGGCGACGGCCACGGCCTTCACCGCGCCGCGCTCGCCCTCGCTCAACTCCGACAGATCGCGCGATTTGAGATGGCGGACCGTGAAGCGGCGTTCGAGTTCGGCCAGACCATCCGCATTGTAGGGGCCGAAGACGAGAACGGGAGGCTTCGTGTCGGAGAGCAAGGCTTGGGTCCTTTCAGGACTTGGTGAGATCGGTACCGAGCGACAGCCGGCTGGAGCGACGGATACGGAGCTCGGGCTTGATGAGTTCCACTCGCTCCACGGCCGGCTCGCCGTTCAGCCGGGCGAGGAGGGCGCCCGCGGCCCGCTCGCCGACCTCGCTCTGGCCGTTGGAAACGGTGGTGAGCGGAGGCATGGCGATGGCCGCCTCGTCGATATCGTCATAGCCGCAGACGGCGATGTCGACCCCCGGCCGCAAGCCGGCGCGCGACAGGCCGTACATGAGGCCGAGCGCCACGAGATCGGAAAAGCAGACCACGGCGTCCGGCCGGTCCGGCAGCGCCAGAAAGTCCCGCGCCGCGTCGAAGCCGGAATGACGCGAGCGCGGCCCCCTGATCCACCATTCCGGCCGCACTTCCAGGCCGGCCTCTTCCAGCGCGTTCTGGTAGCCGCGTTGGCGGTCGCGCCCGGTCGAGGTCTGGTCGGTGCCGCCGATCAGCGCGATCTTGCGATGCCCTTCCTCGATGAGATGGCGCACCACGAGAGACATGCCGTAGGTGTCGTCGCCTCGGAAGGAGGTGACGCCCGAACCCTCGACGGTGCGGGCGATCAGCGTCACCGGCAGGTCGTTGGTCTCGGCCAGATGAATGTCGGAGGGCGGCGTGCCGATGGCGGGCGAGAGGATCAGCCCGTCGGCGCCGAGCTGCAGCAGCGTGTCGAGAAAGGCGCGCTGCTTGGCGAGGTCGTCGTAATGGTTGCAGAGAATGAAGGTCTGGCGATGGCGGCCGAGCTCGTCCTCCACCGACTTCAGGATCTCGCCGTAGAACGGGTTCATGATGTCGTGGACGCAGACGCCGACGATGCCCGACTTGGAGGTGCGAAGGCTGGCCGCGCGTCGGTTGTAGATATAGCCGGACTGCCGCGCCTCTTCCTTGATGCGCTCGCGCGTCGCTTCCGCCACGAGCGGGCTGTCGCGCAGGGCCAGCGAGACCGTGGCCGTTGAAAGGCCGAGCGCTTCGGCGATCGTCGATAATTTGACCTTTTGAGCCACCTATACGCCGTTCCGCATCCGTCCGGTTGTCCTTGGCCTAAGGGTTTAAGGACTGGCCGAGCCCGGCGCAACAGGAGCCGGCGGGAAGCTGCGCAGCGGCGGGGCGGATGCGCCGGGCGCGCTAATCCTCGGTTTCCGCCAGATCGACGCCGTCCGGCGTGCCGAGATTGCGCTCGATGCGGCGCAGGAGCTTGCGCAGGGTCTTGCGCTGCTTGGCCGAAAGGCCGGCGAAGGCCTGGCGCTCGGTCTCGACCTGCGCGCGGCGCACGCCCTCCACCAGCGATTCGCCCCGTTCGGTCAGATGCACCGTGCTGCCGCGCCGCTCGGCCGTGCCCGCGCGCTTTTCCACGAGATCCTGCGCGGCGAGGCGGCCGATGGTCTTGGTGACGGTGGGCGGGCGCACCGACAGTTTCTCGGCGAGATCGCGCAAGGTCAGGCCGCGATCCTCCGCAATGGCGAGAAGCGCGGCGTCCTGGCCGGGATGAAGGCCTTCTCCGGCCAGCCGAACGGAAAGCGTGGTGCGGGCGGCGCGCGAGGCGAGCGTCAACTGGCTGAGAAGTTTCCGCTTGTTCTTCTTTCCCCTCATGCCGCTCCCTTGCTTGGCAGGTGTAACGGGCAGCATGGACCGGAGCCCCTGTCATAGTCCATCGCAAACCCGAGCCGGCGCCAGTTTGCAGGCCAAACCCAAGGGGCTTAAGACCCGAGGCGAGGTTCAATCAGGGAAGGCCGCCATGCCGACGCTCGCCCAGCGCTACGAGGAGAACACCACGGCCGATCTGGCGGCGCTGGGCCCCGCGCTGGCGCGCGCCGTCGCCGTGGTGCCGCTGGCTGCAATCGAGCAGCACGGGGCGCATCTGCCGCTCGGCACGGACGCGATCATCGCCGATGCCATGGTGGAGCGGGTTCTGGCGCGCCTGCCCGAAACGCTCGCCGCCACAGTCCTGCCGGTGCAGCGGATCGGCACTTCGCACGAGCATGGAAGCTTTCCCGGTACGCTGTCCTTGGACTGGCGCACGGGCGCGGAAACGCTGCTGCGCATCGGCGAGGGGCTGGCGCGCGCAGGCTTTCAGCGCATGTGCTTCGTGTCCTCGCATGGCGGCAACACGCAGGTGATGGAACTGGCCGCACTGGATCTTCGCCGGCGCTTCGGCCTCCTCTGCGCCACCGCAGGCTGGCAGCGATTCGGTCTGCCGGACGGGCTCGTCCCGGAGGCGGAGCGGGCGGTCGGCATTCACGGCGGCGCGGTGGAAACGGCGCTCATGCTGGCCTTCCGGCCGGACCTCGTGCGGGCGCAAAGCGTTGCCGACCAGCCGTCGCGCCAGAGCGATATGGCTCTGGAGCTGCGGCATCTCAGAGCCCACGGCAGACTCGGCTTCGGCTGGCTGGCGGAGGATCTCAATCCCGTCGGCACCGTGGGCGACGCCCGGCTGGCCTCGGCGGCGATGGGCGAGGCGATTGCCGACCATCAGGCGCGGGGCTTCGTGGAATTCCTTGGCGACATCGCCCGCTTCGATCTTGGCGCGGGGCTCGTGCAATCGCCACGAGGCGGGACTATATCGGGCGGACCTGTCATGGAGTGACCCCGATGTCCGACTCTGCTCGCGGCTCCGAAAACCAGATTCCCGTCACCGTTCTCACCGGCTATCTCGGCTCCGGCAAGACGACGCTGCTCAACCGGATTCTCTCCGAGAACCACGGCCAGCGCTACGCCGTGATCGTGAATGAGTTCGGCGAGATCGGCATCGACAACGACCTCATCGTCGAGACCGACGAAGAGATCTACGAGATGAACAACGGCTGCATCTGTTGCACCGTGCGCGGCGATCTCGTGCGGGTGGTGGAGAATCTGACCAAGCGCCCCGGCCGGTTCGACGCGATCATCGTGGAGACGACGGGCCTCGCCGACCCCGTGCCCGTGGCTCAGACCTTCTTCATGGACGAGGACGTGCGCGCCAAGACGCGGCTCGACGCCGTGGTGGCGCTGGTGGACGCCAAGCACCTGCCGCTGCGCCTAAAGGATTCGCGCGAGGCCGAGGATCAGATCGCCTTCGCCGACGTCGTGCTTCTCAACAAGACCGACCTCGTCACGCCGGAAGAGCTGGCACGCGTCGAGGCGACGGTTCGCGCCATCAACCCGCATGCCGTGATCCATCGCAGCGAGCGCTCCGCGATCGACCCGCGCCGCGTGCTGGGGCAGGGCGCCTTCGACCTGAAGCGCGTGCTCGATCAGGATCCGGAATTCCTTGAGGAAGCCGCCCACGCGCATGACGACCATGTCTGCGGCCCCGACTGCGACCACGACCACCATCATCACGACCATAGCCATGGTCACGACCACCATGCCCACGGCCATGACGACCATGCGCATCACGACCATGGTCACGATCACCACGACCATCATCATCATGGCGAGGCTTCGCCGATCCACGACGTGACGGTGATTTCGGTTTCGCTGCGCGGCGGCGAGGTGGACCAGCGCAAGTTCTTCCCCTGGATCCAGAACCTGACGCAGACCGAAGGGCCGAACATCCTGCGCCTCAAGGGCATCATGGCCTTTGCCGGCGATCCCGATCGCTATGTCGTGCAGGGCGTCCACATGATCATCGAGGGCGACCACCAGCGCGCCTGGCGCGAGGGCGAGGCGCGCGAAAGCCGGCTCGTCTTCATCGGGCGCGAGCTCGACGCCAAGCGTCTGGAGCGCGAGTTCCAGGCGTGCCTCGCCAAGTCCAGCGAGGCAGTCGGCGCCTGATGCCGCAGGTCGTTCCCTATAGCTTCGACAATCATGTCGAGACGGCGCTTTTCCTGGGGGAAGCGCCGGTCTTCGCCCTGTCCGATGGCACGGTGCGCTTTCCCGCCGGCGGTGAGCGGGTGGTGGAGGCGCACAAGGGCGGCCTCGTCACCGCCCGGTTCGACCCGTTCTCCAACCGCCTGCTGACGGGCGGGGAGGACGGGCGCGTCGTGTCCATCCTGCCCGATGCCGGCCAAGCCGAACTCGGCTCGGCCGGGCGCAAGTGGGTTACGGCCGTTGCCGGCGGGCCGGGCGGCGCGCTCGGCTTTGCCGCCGGCCGCTCGGCCTTCGTGCGCGAGGCCAAGGGGCCGGTGCGCGAATTCGCCCACCCGCGCACGGTGGAGGATGTCGCCTTCGCGCCCAAGGGCCTCCGGCTCGCGACCGCGCGCTATGACGGCGCCAATCTCTACTTCGCCGGCACCGATGCCAAGCCGCAGGAACTGGAATGGAAGGGGCCGCATTCCGACGTCTTCTTCTCGCCGGACGGCCGCTTCCTCGTCACCGTGATGCAAGAGAACGCCCTGCATGGCTGGCGGCTGGAAGACGGCAAGCACATGCGCATGACCGGCTATCCAGCCAAGGTGAAGAGCTGGTCCTGGTCCGCCAAGGGGAAGTTCCTGGCCACCTCCGGCGCCCCGGCGGCGATTCTCTGGCCTTTCTCGGCCAAGGACGGGCCGATGAACAAGGCGCCGCTGGAACTCGGCACGCGCGGCGACACGATGGTGACCGCCGTCGCCTGCCACCCGACCGACGACATCGTGGCGATCGGTTATGCCGACGGCATGATCCTCGCCGTGCGCATCGCCGACTCGAAGGAAGCGCTCTTGCGGCGCGGCGGTTCGGGCGTGGTGCGAACGCTCGGCTGGGACGCGAAGGGCCGCTTTCTCGCTTTCGGTTCGGACAGCGGCGACGCGGGCGTCATCGACATCGCAGGCTAATGCCAAACCCGCCGAGGCTGACCTCGGCGGGTTTGCTTTAATCCGGCAGCGTCTGGGCCTCTGGTCTCAGGCCGCGGCGGCAAGGTCGCCGGCCGCGCTCTCCCGCCCCGTCGGCACGATCAGCCCGGCCGCTTGGCGCAGGGCGCCCCGTTCGAGTTCCAACCCCAGCAGCCGATGCCGCTCGAACGGGCCGGGCATGACGAGGCCGGCGGCGTGCTCGGCGCAGAAGCCGAAGCGCTCGTAGTAGGGCGCATCGCCCACCAGAACGATCGCCTTGTGACCGCGAAAGGCGGCCTCCGCCACGGCGCGGCGCATCAGGCTAGCGCCGATGCCCAATCCTTCGAAACCAGGCAGGACCGCCAGCGGGCCGAGCAGAAGCGCGGCGACGGGCGCGCCGTCCCGCACACCGGCGGCGACGTTCCACAGGCGAACCGTGCCGACCAGCGCGCCGTCCTCGCTCTCCGCCACTAGCGACAGGCCGCTTGCGGGCAGCCGGCCGCGCCGGATCGCTTCGGACGATTTGCGCGTGCGCCCGGTGCCCATGGCCGCGTCCAGCAGGGCTTCGCGCGCCGTCAGGTCCGCCGCCGTTTCAGCGCGCAGATGCACCTCCGCTCGGGCGCGGAGAAGTTCGAACAGGGAAACGGGACGCGCGGCCATGGGGCGATCCTCGAAACGGGGGACGAACGAACTCGCGCCTCAGTCGAAGACCGACGCGCGCGGGAGCGAAAGCGACCGGCCGGGGCTTGAGAGCACCGGCCAGACCAGAAACGTGCAAAAGAAAAGGCGAGGCCAGGGGCGGCCTCGTCGCCATCGGTTCGGCCCCAACACCTGCGCCCTGGAAAGGGCGACCGGCGCGGGGCTCGGTTTCTTGGAGTCGGTGTCGGCGCCTTTTACGGCGCCGCCATCACGATCAGATGACGTAGGAGCGCAGCGGCTCGAAGCCGTTGAAGGCGACCGCCGAATAGGTGGTCGTATAGGCGCCCGTGCCCTCGATCAGAACCTCGTCGCCCACTGTCAGCGAGATCGGCAGGGGATAGGGGGTCTTCTCGTAAAGCACGTCGGCCGAATCGCAGGTCGGTCCGGCGAGCACGCAGGGCTCCTTGCGGTCCTCGTCGCGCGCCGTCACGATGGGATAGCGGATCGCCTCGTCCATTGTCTCGGCGAGGCCGCCGAACTTGCCGATGTCGAGGAAGACCCAGCGATTGGCGTCTTCCACCGACTTCTTCGACACGAGCACGACCTCGGCCTTGATGACGCCGGCATCGCCCACCATACCCCGGCCCGGCTCGATGATCGTCTCGGGCAGGCGGTTGCCGAAATGGCGGCAGAGGCTGGCGAAGATGGCGCGGCCATAGGCCTGCGCGCTCGGCACGTCCTTGAGGTAGCGGGTCGGGAAGCCGCCGCCCATGTTGACGAGCGTCAGCGTGATGCCGCGCTCGGCCAGCGTGTTGAACACGAAGGCCGCGTCCGCCAGCGCGCCGTCCCAGGCCTGTGTGTCGCACTGCTGCGAGCCGACATGGAAGGAGACGCCGGTGGCGACCAGGCCGAGCGCCTGGGCATGGGTGAGCACATCCACCGCCATGGCCGGCACGCAGCCGAACTTGCGCGACAGCGGCCATTCGGCGCCCGCGCCATCGGTCAGCACGCGGCAGAAGACGCGCGCGCCAGGGGCGGCGCGGGCGACCTTCTCGACCTCTTCCACGCAGTCCACCGCGAAGAGCGAGACGCCGAGCGCATGGGCGGCCGCGACATCGCGCTCCTTCTTGATCGTGTTGCCGTAGGAGATGCGGTTCGCGCTCGCGCCGGCGTTCAGCGCCATCTCGATCTCCGCCACGGAGGCGCAGTCGAAATTGGAGCCGAGCGAGGCGAGGAGGCGCAGGATCTCGGGCGCCGGGTTGGCCTTCACCGCGTAGTAGATTGCCGAATCGGGCAGCGCGCGACGGAAGGCCTGGTAATTGTCTTCCACCACGTCGAGATCGACCACGAGGCAAGGGCCGGTGGGACGTCGGGTGGCGAGGAAATCGATGATGCGCTGCGTGGCCATGGGATAGCTCCGGTAAACCGCGGGGGTTGACGAGGAGCGCACGCGATCAACCCCACGAGCGGCCGGTGGAGACCCCGCTCATGGACTGAACGCGAAACGCGACAGACGACCGGTCCGAACGGCCGGGAGGCCGCGCAGGAACGGAGGATTGTGCCATGGCTTGGAGGGCTTGAACCCGCCGCACTTCAGGCAAGGATGGTGTGCCTCTGCAGTATTCCCGGAGATGGAGACCGGGAGAGACCAGAAAGGCCCGCACCGTCGTTGCTTCAAGGCGTCCACGATTTCGCCAGCAGCGAAACCGACCTGGAGACTAAACTCCAGTGACCGACCCGGTGATCTTCGCATTCGAAGGACCGGGGGACGCCCACAGGCACGTGCGACATTGGGCAGAGGCGGATATAAGTCCACCGGTCGGCTCAGACAAGCAAAAAATTCACCCTCTTCGGTGGATGTGAACCTGCTAAGGAAGCCAGTCTTCCGGTGTCGTCGGACGGCAACACAGGTCGGTTTTAGGCAAGGAACATGTGCCGATGGATACGTTGACCCGGATGCGCGCTTTTTTGTCCGTGGTGGAGAGCGAGGGCTTCTCCGCCGCCGCGCGCAAGACCGGCCGCTCCAAGGCGCTTCTGTCAAAATACGTGCGCGAGCTGGAGGACGAACTCGGCGTTCTCCTCATCAACCGCACCACGCGGCAGGTGGCCCTGACGGCGGCGGGCGAGATCTACGTGGCGCGCGCCTCCACCATCCTGGCCGATCTGGCGGCCTTGAACGAAGAAGCGCGCGAGGCGACCGGCGAGGCGAAGGGCGCGCTCCGCGTGACCGCCGCGCGCACGTTCGGCGACGCCGAGCTCGGGCTCAGCCTCGTGGAGTTCTCGGCCGCCCATCCCGACATCTCGCTCGACCTTCATCTCAACGACAGTTTCGTCAATCTGGTGGAGGAGGGCTTCGACGTCGCCATCCGCATGACGCGGCTCACCGATTCATCGATGATCGCGCGCCGGCTCGGCCAGCTCGACTTCGCCATCTGCGCGACGCCGGAATTCCTGCGCGAGCACGGCGTGCCCACCCATCCCACCGAAATTTCGCGCATGCCGGCGGTGATCGATTCCAACGCCAAGGCGCTCTACAACTGGACCTTCCGCGACCCCAAGACGGGCGACCCGATTCCCATCAACGTCTCCGGCCGCTTCTCCGCGAACTCGCCCTACACGGTTCGCGCCGCGACCTTGGCCGGCCTCGGCGTCGCGCTGATCCCCGAATTCGTGGTGCGGCAGGACATCGCCGACGGGCGTCTGGTGTCGATTCTCGATGAATTCGTGCCGCACGATGCCGGCATCTACGCGGTTTTTCCCCATCGCCGACATTTGCCGGCGCGAACGCGCGTGTTTGTTGACTTCTTGGCAACCTGGTTTCGAAAGAATTGCCCGGGTCGCGAGCCCGCCGCTTGACCGCCTCGGTCGTGGCGGGGCCGCTTTGATCCGAGGTCAGTCCATGGTCCGCTTCCGCGCACTTGCCGCTTGCGCCGCTTTCACCCTTTCCCTCGCCTTCGGCCCTGCGCCGGCTCTTGCCGCCGTGCCGACCGCCGACCGGCAGGAGACGCTGTTCCTGGGCGACTACGAGCCGGGGACGATCGTCGTCTTCACCGGCGCCCGCCAGCTCTTCCTCGTCACCGGCCACGAGCGGGCGCTGAAATACGACATCGCGGTGGGCAAGCCGAGCGAGCAGTGGTTCGGCACGAGCTGGGTGTCGAAGAAGCGCCTCAACCCGATCTGGGTGCCGACGCCCTCCATGCGCGAAGCCAAGCCCACCCTGCCGGTCTCGGTCGGCCCGGGACCCAGCAATCCGCTCGGCAAGCGGGCGATGAATTTGGGCTGGGGCACCTATCGCATCCACGGCACCAACTCGCCGAACTCCATCGGCTCGGCCGCCTCCGCCGGCTGCTTCCGCATGCGCAACGCCGATGTGGAAGACCTGTTCGAGCGCGTCCATGTCGGCGCGCAGGTCGTGGTGCTGCAGTAGCGCTGGTGCGAGGCGGGGCGAGCGGGGCGCTCCCGCTTGCCTTGTCCCCAATTTGGCCGTTCTTTGCCCGTCCAACGAAGCGAATCGAACGGGGACTGCGGCATGAATCGCAAACGGATGGTGCGGGCGGGCGCTGGCGCGCTGGCTCTATGTCTTTCCGCCACCGGTCTGGCGAGCGCCCACCCCCATGTCTTCGCCGATTCGAAGATGGAGATCGTCGGGAACAAGGAGGGCAAGCTCGTCTCGCTGCGCAACATCTGGCGCTTCGACGAGCTTTTCTCCTCCTCGGTCGTGGTGGACTTCGACAAGAACGGCAACGGCAAGCTCGACCCGCCCGAACTCGAGGAGGTCGGCAAGACCGTTCTTGGCTCCATCGCCGAATGGGAGTTCTACACGTTCGTGTCGATCGGCGGGCGCGACATCAAGCTGAAGCCGCCGCATCAGATCCGCGGCCTGTTCGACCATGGACAGCTGACGCTGTTCTTCGAGATGGTGCCGGCCGAGCCGGTGGACCTCACCAAGCAGAAGGTCACCTTCTCGGTCTATGACGAAAGCTATTTCGTCGCCTTCGATTTCGCCGACGAGAACAGCTACCAGCTGCTCGACCTGCCCAAGTCCTGCAAGAAGAGCTTCACGCGGCCGGACCCGGACGCCGACGCGTCGGAATGGATGAACTCGGTCTCCATGCTGAAGCCCGACCAGAAGCTGCCCGACGACGGGGTGAACTTCTCGCAGCTTCTGGCGACGCGCATCGACGTGACCTGCGCGCCTTGAGAGCGCGCTGAACCCCAAGCTTGGCTTCTGCTTCGAGCGATCCCGAAAGGCCCCTCCATGCGTTCGTCCCTGCGCCTTGCCGGTCCCACGCTGGTTCTTCTCTGCCTGTTCAGCGGGGTGGCCCTCGCGCAGTCCTCGCTCGGCATCGGCAATGCGGAGGTGACCACGGTGCCGAGCGGACCGCTGGCCGGGGTCTTCATGGAAATCCTCAGCATCCAGCGCGCCTTCTTCGTGGATCTGCGCCATGCGCTGGTCGGCATCAGGGACGGGCAGGGCGGGCTGTCCTGGCTGGTCGGCCTGTCCTTCGTCTACGGCGTGTTCCACGCCGCCGGGCCGGGCCACGGCAAGGCTGTGATCTCCTCCTACATGCTCGCCAACGAGGTGGAGTTGAAGCGCGGCATCGCACTGTCCTTCGCCTCGGCGCTGGCCCAAGGCCTGTCGGCGGGCCTCATCGTTGCCTTCGGCTGGGTGGTGCTGCGCGGCACGTCGATGTCGATGACGAAGGTCGCCTTCGGTCTGGAACTCGCCTCCTATCTTTCGGTCGGCCTGATCGGCCTTTGGCTGGTCCTTCGAAAGGGGCGGGCGCTTCTGCGCCGCCTGCCGTCGCTCGCGCTTCTGCTGCGTCCGACGGGACGGGGGCCGGAGGGGCTGGCCTTCGCCGGGCAAGGCACCTTCTCCGATGCAAGCCAGCGCCGGCCCCGGCACCTGCAGCGAGCCTCGGGCGCCTATGGCGCGGATGTCTGCGACGATGCGGCGGGAGACGCCTGCGACTGCGGCCGGCCGCATATCCTGGCCCCGGCCGAGCTCAGCGCAGCCGGCTTTTCCTGGCGCTCGGGTCTGGCCGCCGTGGTGGCGATCGGCCTGCGCCCCTGCTCGGGCGCGATCGTGGTGCTGACCTTCGCGTTGCTCAACGGCCTCTACGGCAGCGGCGCGCTCTCGGTCGCCGCCATGGCGCTGGGCACGGCGATCACCGTGTCGGCGCTTGCCACGCTCGCGGTCCTGGCGAAGGACGTGGTTTTGCGCCTCGGCCAGGGCGCGGCGCGCCTGCGCCCCTTGCGCGCCGCGCTGGAACTGGCCGGCGCGCTGCTTCTGGTCTTTCTCGGCTTCGGACTGCTCCTGGCCTCGCTGCCCTGATTCAGCGCCGCCGGGCGTCGCGGCGCTCGGCGCAGGCCTTGGCGAAGGCTTCGAAAATGGCGCGCGAGGGCGCGTCGCTCATTGCCCAATATTCCGGGTGCCACTGAACGCCGAGCGCGAAGCTTGCGGCGGCGGGCACCGACACGGCCTCGATCGTTCCGTCCTCGGCCCGCGCCTCGACCGCAAGCCCGTCGGCCAACCGGTCGATCGCCTGCCGATGTAGCGAATTGACGGCGAAGGGCGCCGTGCCCACGAGCCCCGCCAGCCGGCCGCCCGGTTCAGGGCTCACGGGATGGCGAAGCGCGAAGCGCTCGCTCTGCTCGGGATGGGACGGCGCGCGATGGTCCATCCGCCCGGCCGCATCCTGGATCTCGGTGGCGAGCGATCCGCCCAGCGCCACGTTCAGCTCCTGATGCCCTCGGCAGATCGCCAGAAGCGGCACGCCGCCTTCGATCGCCTTGCGGATCATGGCGAGCGACAGCCGGTCGCGCGCGGGGTCGAAGGGCTCGTGGGCCGGGCTGGGCTCGACGCCGTAAAGCGCGGGATGGACGTTGGACACCGACCCGGTGACGAGCACGCCGTCGATCCGCTCGAACAGGAGGTCGAGATCGCTCTCCTCTGCCAGCGCCGGCACGATCACCGGCAGCGCGCCGGCCACGTCCCGGATCGCCGCGAGATAGGTGCTGGGGCTGGCGTGCCAGGAATAGTTCTCGAACTCCCTGACATCGGCCGGAACCGCCACGAGAAGCCCGTTCGCGCTCATGAGACTTGTCACCTTTCCCGCCAAAATCGGCCCGCTCGGCCCTGAACCTGTCGCATGGCATACGCCCCGGCGCCCCTGCAAGCCCTGGGTCAGCCGCAGGGCGGCGGCGCCGGGCGGCGTTAACACCTCGTTAACCCTAACCGAACTTTAATCAATCCTGCGAGGAGCTTAACGGCCGGTTCCTCCCGCCGGCCATCTCCTCAAACCGATTGTTTCAACCCAGCGCGACGCCACAGCTCCCGTGCGGCAGAGCTTTTGCGCGCCTTGTGAAAAGGCATGCCATGATCCCCGTTCTGTCCATCGGATCTCTCAAGACCTCCGGTTCCTCCACCCTGGCCTTGGCGCTCGCGGGCGTTGCCTCGGCGGCGGACATTCCCGTCGTGCTCATCGACGCGGCGCGTGACAAGGACCTCGTGGAATGGGGCACCAAGCCCGGTCGCCCCGAGCGCTGCACGGTCGAGGTGGCCGACGACGAAATGGCGCTGGAGCGTCTGGTACGCGCTGCGCGCCGTCGCGGCGAAGTCGCGATCATCGATGCCGGCGACAATGCCGATCTCCTACGC
The DNA here is from genome assembly GCF_001442755.1 of Aureimonas sp. AU20. Lineage (NCBI taxonomy): Bacteria > Pseudomonadati > Pseudomonadota > Alphaproteobacteria > Hyphomicrobiales > Aurantimonadaceae > Aureimonas > Aureimonas sp. AU20. The sequence continues at coordinate 1,644,094 of NZ_CP006367.1, forward strand.
GCCGGTGCCCGCCTTGCCGACCGGGCGTTGATCCCGGTGCGCTTCTCGCCGCTCTCGGCCTATGCCGCGCTCGCCACGGACCAGCTTCTGCGCATGGAAATGGGCAAGGGCCGACGCGACCGCGACTGGGCCTTCGTCGCCAGCGCCGTGACCACCATTCCGAGCCGTATCGCGCGCACCATCGAGACGATGATCGAACGCTCGCCCACCCCGCGCCTGGAAACCGGGCTGGTGCAGCGCGCCGCCTATGAGGCGTCCTTCCTCCATGGCGGTACGCTGTTCAACCTCACCGAAGAGCATGTTTCGGGCCTAGACCGCGCCCGCACCGAGGCCACGATGCTGGCCTATGAGGTCGGCCTTCTGGGCGAGCGCTTCGGCTCGCAGGGCACGGGCCACATCGAGAGCGGCTACGCCCGCGCCGCCTGATAGTCGATGTCGATCCTTTCTGGAATGGGCCGGTGCGCGAGCGCCGGCCTTTTTCGTGTCGGGCTATGCCCTTGGTGTAGGCCCGCATCGGCCCTATAGATCGGCTCATGCGCCGCCCCAGTCCCACCGACGAGCCCAAGCCCCCGAAGCCGATCACGGCCGACTGGCTTTTTCGAGCCGCCGCCCATTATCTCGAGCGCTATGCCGCCAGCACGGCGCATCTGAAGCGCGTCCTGGCGCGCAAGGTGACGCGGCGCGCTATGCTGCGCGGCGAGGACGCGTCGGCCTTTTCCGGGCTGGTGGACGAGACGGTCGCGCGTTTCGTGGAGCTGAAGCTGCTCGACGATCGCGCCTTCGCCGAGGCCAAGCTCGCCAGCCTTCGCCGGCGCGGCGCCTCGCGCCGCCACAGCGCGATGAAGCTCAGCGAGAAGGGCGTAGATCGCGAGACGGTGGCGAGCGTGATAGAAGCCGACGAGACGGACGAGGAGGGCGCGGCCAGGGCCTTGGCCAAGCGCCGCCGCCTCGGGCCGCATCGCACCAGCGGCCGGGCCGAGCGGCGCGACAAGGACATCGCCGCTCTCATGCGCGCGGGCTTTTCGTACTCCGTCGCCATGGCCGCCATCGACGCCGAGCCCGAGCCGGACACGTTCTGAACAACGGTCATTATTCGATCGTGCAAGCGAGACTGCGGCGCGATCGATTGCGCCACTTTCGGGGAACCATCCCGAATCGCCTCCGTTAGCTCCCCGAACGGCCCTGTGGTGCCGCGCCGCGAGCGGCGCTTCGCAGCATCCGAAAGGGCCGCCAATACGCAAGAGGATTTTCCCATGCCGAGCATCAAACAGGCAAAGATCGCGATTCTCGCCACGGATGGTTTCGAGCAGTCCGAGCTGACGGTTCCGCTGGAAAAGCTGAAGGCAGCCGGTGCTACCGTGCATGTCGTCTCGCTCAAGAGCGGCGAGATCAAGGGCTGGGACCAGACCGACTGGGGCAAGAGCGTGCCAATCGACAAGGTGCTGTCGGATGTGAGCGTGTCCGACTACGACGCGCTCGTTCTGCCGGGCGGCCAGATCAACCCTGACAAGCTGCGCGCCGAAGAGCAGGCGGTCTCCTTCATCCGCGATTTCTACAATTCCAAGAAGACACTGGCCGCGATCTGCCATGCGCCCTGGCTTCTGATCGAGGCTGGTGTCATCAAGGGGCGCGACGTCACGTCCTTCAAGTCGATCAAGACCGACGTCGAAAACGCGGGCGGTCGCTGGCACGACGAGACCGTGGTGACGGATCAGGCGCTCATCACCTCGCGCAACCCCGGCGATCTCGACGCCTTCGTGGCGAAGATCATCGAGGAGGTCGAGGAAGGTCGGCACGAGAAGCGTCAGGCCGCCTGACGACGGTCTCAGAAGATTTCTAATGGCGGGGCGTCTTCGGGCGCCCCGTTTTCGCATCCATGCGTCAGCTCGATTGCCCGGCCTCCCGCTTTTGGCTATTCAGGGACAAGCTTTGAGCGATCGCGGGGGAGGAAAGCATGGCGGAGCATTCGGGTTTCGAGGTCGGCAAAAGCGCGCCGATGGACTACCGCGAGCATCAGAAGACCTATCTCGGTTTTCTCTGGCTGGTGAAATACGGCACGGCCGGCATCATCGCCATTCTGATCGGCATGTTGATGGGCCTCATTGTCGGGGCCGGCGTCATCATGAGCGTTCTCAGCGTTATCATCACCATGGTGGTTCTGCATTTCGCCGTTCTGAAGGGCGACGAAGTCACGATGAAGCACTGACGGTGCGCGGCTCCGGCCGTAGCGTTCTCAAGCAATGGCCTTCAAACGAAAAAGCCCCGCCGCGAGCGATCGCGGCGGGGCTTTTTCGTTGGTGGTGGATCAGGGCTTGTAGACGACGCCCGCCGACCCTGCGTCTTCCAGCGTCAGTCGGGCGACACCCACCGTCGCGTTGACGCCTTCTTGGATCTGCAGGCTGGTCGGCTGCAGCGTGAAGCCGCGATCCGGCCCGCCGATCAGCGACTTTCCGCCGAAGCCCGCGGCGAAGGAGGCGTCGATGCTGGTGCCATAGTAGCGGCCGGCCAGTGACTGGGGCTCGCCGCTAGTGAAGCTCCCCGCGAGGACCGACCAGACCATGCGGGTGCGCCCGGTAATGCCGAGATCAATGCCGTAGGTGTCCAGCGTCCCGACATAAGTCTCGGTCGCCTTGAGGCGGCCGAACGGGGCATAGGTGCAGAGCACCGTCTCGCTGGACGTGACGATCTGGTTGATCGTGCCTTGGCTGCGGCAGGTGAGGGTGCCGACCTTGGCGCCGGCGGAAGCGGGCGCGATGGAGGCGGCGAGGGCGAGCGCGCCGAGCGCGGCTGTGAGGGGGAGTTTCATGGTCTGCGATACTCGTGCTGACAAAGACTATATCGCATCAACCCCTTAGGTCGCTCTCTGGTTTCGCGCTGCGGAAAGATTTCGTTCACAAAGATTAACAGAGGTCACGAACCGTCGCCGGATTGGCTAATGAAAAACCCGCCGGCGCAGCGGCTGCTGCGTCGGCGGGTCGGGTCTTTGCGGAGGCTGGAAGCCTTTGGCGTCAGGCGCCGGGGGCCGAGCCGCGCGTGCGCGAAACGCCGTCCTTGGCCGGCTGGTAGTTGGGGTCGAGCTGCGCGGCATGGGCGAAGGAGCGATAGGCCTTGGCCTTATCGCCGCGCGCTTCCAGGACGAGGCCCTGGTTGGCCCAGAACTCGGCGCGCTTGCCGTCGAGCTGGATGGCGCGGTTGATGTCGTCCGTCGCGTCCTCGACATTGTTCAGCGCGAGATAGGAGATGGCGCGGCCGGAATAGGGCTCGGGCGCATTGGCGTCCATCGAGATCGCCGTCGAGAAATCCTCGATCGCCTGCCGATGCTGGCCGTCGAGCTGATAAAGAAGGCCGCGATTGTGGTAGGCGCGCGGATCAGTCGTGTTGAGGTCGATCGCCTTCTGGAAATCGACCAGCGCCTCGCGATTGCGATTGGCGACGCGGTAGATGTTGCCGCGTCCGATATAGGCCGTGTCGTAGTTCGGGTTGATCTGGAGCGCGCGGTTGTAGTCCGCCACCGCTTCCGGATTCTTGTTCATCTGGCGCAGCACCAGCGCTCGGTTGGCATAGGCTTGGTAGAACTTCGGATCGAGCTGGATCGCGGTCGAGAAATCCTTGATCGCCCGATCGTTGTCGCCCGAGCGGCCATAGGCGATGCCGCGCACGTTGTAAGCTTCGGGATTGCTCGGATCGGCGTTCACCGCCGAGGTCAGCGACGAGAGGTTCTGCGAGGAACCCTGCGCCTGATCGAGCGCGATCGACTGGAGCGCCGGCCCGGTCTGGCAGGCCGAAAGGGCGAGGCCGGAGGCGGCGAGCAGGATGCCCGGCGAACGGAGGAAGGCGGCGAGGGGACGGGCTTTCGTCCAGCAGGTCTTCGTGAGATTGAACACGCGGCGACTTCCTTCAAGGCACGGCGATCAAAGCCGGACGAATCCAGCGAGATGGTCTTGTGGCTGGCTCGGACAAGGGCCTCGGGCCGGCGCGCCAGAATAAGGGAACAAGCTTGTGCGGACCCGGCCACAGGCCGACGCGAATGGCAAGGCGCCCGGAATCACGATGCCGTTTGGCAACTCGGTCGGCGCAAGCCAAAACGCAAGCAGTGAGCGTCGCGCCTCCATTCGCCGAGCGGGGCCGGTCCCAAACGGGAAGAGGCGACGCAGCCCTTTGCCGCGTCGCCTCTCTCAATGCTTATAAAACGCGAGCCGTGCGATTAGCGCGCAACGGCCGGCTTGGCGCGGCCGCCGGCCACGAGGCCTTCGCGCTGAGCCTGCTTGCGAGCCAGCTTGCGAGCGCGACGAACCGCCTCGGCCTTCTCGCGAACGCGCTTCTCCGAGGGCTTCTCGTAGAAGTTGCGCATCTTCATCTCACGGAAGACGCCTTCCCGCTGAAGCTTCTTCTTGAGAGCGCGGAGAGCCTGATCGACGTTGTTGTCGCGAACGAGTACCTGCACAGAATGATCCGTTTCCAAGGGTTCAAAAGTTGCGCGGAGGGACGGCGGTGCACGCCGCGCCTCCCGCGGGAAGCTGTCTTCCCGTCATCGTGGCGGCTTCCATATCAGAAGGTCGAGCCGCTGTCGAGCGTCAACGCTCCTCCGCTCGGCTCTTTGGTCCGCCGCCCGCAGATCCCTTGCCGCCACCGTCCGGCTCGGCCAGCGCCTGACGGAGGATATGGCGAAGGGCATGCAAGGCAAGGGTCGCATCCTGCGCCGCCGGGTCTCTTCTATCGGTCAGCGCGTCGGACGGCGACAGGTTGACCGAGCCCGTCTGGCGGAAAAAATGCCCGACGCCCGAGCGCAGGGCCGCGATGTCGGCCCGGCACTGGGCGATCGTCCCATCGAGCGGGTCCGGCGCGTCGGCCGGGCGTTCGGGCGCGCCAGCTTCGGCCGCCGTGCTGGCGAGCCGATGGCCCCAATAGGCCAGCGCTGCCAGACGCAGGAGGCCCAAGCGCACGAGGCGGCGGCGCGGGGCGGAGATCCAGCCGCTTTCCAGAGGGCGCACGGCGGCCACGATGTCGAGATGGCGCCGGTCGAGCGCTCGCGTTACGGCCAGCACTTTCCAGGCCGAGGCATTGCCGCGCCGATTCTCCGAGAATACCTCCAGCAGCCGGTCGAGCTCGCCGAGGAAATGATCCACCGCGCGCCGGGAGATGGTCTCCGTGCGTTGCGGGAAGACGAAGAAGGACACGATCGTACCCGCCAGTGCGCCGACCAGCGTCTCCTTCAGCCGGAGCAGGAGTAGGTCGGGCGAGAAGCTGCCCAGAAGTCCGTAGACCAGCGACAGGCCCACCGTCATGAAGAAGGTGAGCGCGCCGTAGGAGATCTGGACGAGATAGAAGGCCGCGAAGATGCACGCCACGATGAGGCCGACGGAGGCCGCGAAGCTTCCGTGCAGGAGCGTCGCCACCACCATGCCCACCACGATGCCGGCTGCTGTGCCGATGGCGCGATCGACGCTGCGCAGAACCGCGTCGCCGCGCGACTGCGTGTTGACGAAGACGAGGAAGGCCGTCAGCACCGCCCAGAACCAGCGCTGCTCCGACACCCAGAGCCCACCCGCCATGGCCAGCGCGCAGGCCAGCGTCACCTGCAACGCCAGCCGAAAGGCTGGCTCACTGTGCCAAGCGTGAGCCGGCCCCATGGCCTTGGGCAGGGCCAGCGCGGGTCCTTCGAGCTCGGTGGCGCTCAGCCCGCCGGCCATGCGGCGCAGGTCGAGCCGGGACTTGGCCAGCCGATCGAGGGCCGAGGCGAGACGGCCCCCCGAATCAGCATCGCCCTCGCGCTCTTCCAGGGCGGCGGCCAGCGTCGTTTCCGTGGCGAGGTGAAGGTCGAACAGCTTGATCGCGAGCTTGGAGGCCAGCGTGTTGCGCGCCGCGCCTTCGGCGTCGTCCGGCAGCAGGCCTTCGGCGACGGCGATGGCATTCTTCACCGCCTGCTCGGCAGCGATCGCCTCGCGCCGCGCCTCGGGCGGCCAGCCCGCGCGCTTGCCGGCTCGAGTGCGCGACACCATGCTGCCGATTCGCTCCTCCACCGCGCGCAGGGTCTGCGCGAAGTCGAAGGCCGGCCGATCCGGCAGCAGATATTCGCGCACCGCATGGGCGACGAGGCCGGAAAGGCAGAGCGCCAGCGCGACGGAGGGCAGGTCAGCGAGAGCGGGCCGGAAATAAGCGCCAATGAAGCAGGCCATGAAGGCGAACATGCCGACCGCGTTCCACCGCACGCCCCATTTGCGGGCATAGACGGCGAGGAACGTGACGGCGAGAAACAGGCCGTCGATCAGCCAAGGCCGGTTTCCCAGCACGGAAGCGAACCCGAGCGTTCCAAGACCGGCCAGCGCGCAGAACAGGCGCGTCCGTGCGCGGGCGGCCAGCGTCCGGTCCTTGATCGCGACGGCATTCTGGAAGGCCAGGGTCAGGCCGGCCGAGAAACTGGCGACTGACAGCGTCAGAAAGCCCGTGAGCACCGCCAGTGTCAGGCCGACGAAGATGATGGTCAGGGTAACGCGCGCGGCCATGCGCAGGCGCACGAGGCCGGGGTCGGAGCCGGTGATCCGGCCGCGCACGCGTTCCAGAAATAGGCCGGTAGAAGGGCGGTCGGCTTGCAGCATGGCCATGGCTTGAAGCGAGGCCGGCCTTGCGTCAACCGGCTTGCGGCAGGGCGGCGCGCGATCTGAGGCCATTCAGGCGGCGGACGGCGCGATAGGGTAGTCGGGAAAGAAAAACGCGCTTCGCCATCTGGAAGCCCGGCGCTCCAGACCATTTACCTCTGCGTGGAGCCTTTGACGAAGGCCCGCCCTTTGCTGGCGCCCCCGAGGCGCCGCGCGAGTATGGAGTGAGGAAATGGTCGATATTGTGGATCGTGGCGCAGCCGCGGGTTTTGGGGCTCGCCGTATCTCATGGGGCGCGATCATCGCGGGCACGATCCTGACGCTCGTCGTTCAGATCATGCTGGCGCTGCTCGGCCTGGGCATCGGCTTGGCGACGATCGATCCCACCGCGGATGGGTCGCCTTCGCTTAGCACCTTTTCCTCGGCCGGTGGCCTCTGGACCGCGCTCACGGTTCTGATTGCGACCTTCGTCGGCGGCTATGCGGCGGCCCGCTTCGCCGGCACCACCACGCGCCGCGACTCGGCCCTTCATGGCATCACGACCTGGGCAACCTCGACGCTCGTGGTCATCTATCTTCTGACGAGCGGCGTTTCGGCGCTGGTGTCCAACGCCTTCGGCGCGCTGGGCTCGACCATCTCGACGCTCGGCTCGGCCGCACAGTCGGTCGTGCCGAACTCCATTGACTCGCTGCCGCCACAACTTCGCGATCAGGCACGCCAGCTTCTGGCACGCGGTCAGCAGCAGGCCGATCAGGCCGCCAACACCGCGCAGACGGAAGCCAACCAGGCCGCCGACAACGCGCGCCAGGCCGCAGGCACGCAGGATCTCGGCTCGGCCGTCTCTGAAATCTTCAAAGGCCTTGGCCGCGACGCGACGCCGGAGCAGCGCCAGTCCGCAGTGAACGCCATTTCCTCGCAGGCCGGCATCAGCCAGCAGGAAGCCGAACAGCGCCTGAACCAGTTCCAAGGCCAGTACGACCAGGCGATGGCGCAGGCGCGCCAGGCGGCAGCGGAAGCAGCAGACACGGCGTCGACCACGGCCTTCGTCGCCTTCATCGGCCTGCTGCTCGGTCTCGTCGTCGGCGCCGTCGGCGGCGTCCTGGGCCGCACGGACCGTCTCGCCGGCTACTACAGGGACTGATCGTTCCGACCGGTGCGGTCAAAATGGATCAAAGGAAAAGGCGGGCTTGGCCCGCCTTTTTCATGTTCGCTGTCTGAAGCGCCAGCGTGAACGCGAGACCTCTCTCGCGACGCGCTGTCAGAAGTAATTCAGGAAATACAGGCTCGAGGCCAACGCTATACCGAGCGCGGCGGAGGGCCAGAGGGCCGACATGGAGCGGCCATAGTTCACCTGCGGCTGCTGCGCTTCGATCTCCGCCAAACGGCTCGGCAACGGCCGGTGACTCCTCAGAGGCCGGGTGGCAGAGACGGGAAGGGCTGCGCCTAGTGATGCCAGGTCGGCCCTGCCGTTCGTGCGGCCGAGCTTGAGTTCGCCGCCGCTGAGCAGCGTCGGGTCGCATCCGAAGCCTGCGGGAAACTTCGTCTGCCCTTGCATAAGCGTCTTCTCCGTCACGTCCGAAGAGAAACGCGGGACGCATTAACCAGTTGCAACGAATTTGAACCTCAGCTCCAAAATTTCAAACGATTTTAATACCTTGCACTCTCTCGCGCCATCTTTACGCCCTTCACCCCAGCCGGCAAAAGGCTGTCTCAGGCCGCCGGCGAACGCGCGGACCGGAAGGAAAATGGGGAAATCGATGCTGAGAACCGACACCGTCCGCAAGATCCTGTCCTGGTACGAGGGCGAAACGCCGGGCCTGAAGTCCAATCTGTCCCGTCTGCTCATGCATGGACGTCTTGCCGGCACCGGTCGTGTGGTGATCCTGCCCGTCGATCAGGGCTTCGAGCACGGCCCCGCGCGCTCCTTCGCGCCCAACCCGGCTGCCTACGACCCGCATTATCTCTACCAGCTCGCGATCGAGTCAGGCGTTTCGGGCTATGCCGCGCCGCTCGGCCTCCTGGAGCAGGGCGCCGACACGTTCGCTGGCGAGGTGCCGTTGATCCTCAAGCTCAACAGCGGCAACTCGCTGGTGACCAAGCAGGACCAGGCGCTGACCGGCACGGTCGAGGACGCGCTGCGGCTCGGCTGCGTCGGCGTCGGCTTCACCATCTATCCCGGCGCCGACGAATCCTACGGCATGATGGAGGAGCTCCGCGAGATCACCCTGCAGGCCAAGTCGCGCGGGCTGATGACGGTGGTCTGGTCCTATCCGCGGGGCGGCAAGGTGTCGAAGGCCGGCGAGACCGGCGTCGACATCATCGCCTATGCCGCTCACATGGCCGCGCTGCTCGGCGCCACGATCATCAAGGTCAAGCTACCGTCCGACAATGTCGATCTGGCCGAAGCCAAGTCGACCTACGAGAAGAATGCCATCCCGATCGCGACCGCCGCCGATCGCGTGCGACACATCATGCAGGCCTCCTTCGCCGGCAAGCGTATCGTGGTCTTCTCCGGCGGGGCCGCCAAGAACACGGACGAGCTGATGGACGAAGTTCGCGCCATTCGCGAAGGCGGCGGCAACGGCTCGATCATCGGCCGCAACTCCTTCCAGCGCTCGCGCGAGGACGCTCTTAAGCTCCTGGCCGAGGTCATGGACGCCTACGCCTAAGGACCCGCGACGACATCTGCGCGCGGGCGACAGCCGGCCGATCGACCCGTCGGGCTTTTGTTCCGGCTTTCGAGCGGCTTGCGCCGCAAGTGCTTGTACTCGCGCGGGCGGACCGCTACCTGCAGGGGCGGGGGGACGATGCGTCCCTCCGCCTTTTCAGGTTCGGGGACTAGGCGGTCGGCGTCCGTCCTTCGAAGTCGAGGGAGCCGGTCCTGGCATGAAAGACGAACATCGCCTGACCCGCAACGAGACCCTGGTCCTTACCGTGCTGCGGGAGGATTGCGGTCCCCAGACCGCCTATCAGATCCTCGACCGGCTGCGCGGCGATGGGTTGAAAGCGCCGCTTCAGGTCTACCGCGCCTTGCGCTCCTTGTCGGACCGGCATCTCGTGCACCGGCTCGAGAGCCTCAACGCCTTTGTCGCCTGCAACCACCATCATGGCGACCATCACCACGCGGCGGTCTTCTCGATCTGTCAGGCCTGCGGGCGCGTCAGCGAGGCGACGGACCCGGCCCTGGACGAGGCGCTGGCCAATCTGGCCCGGCGCGAAGGTTTTGCACTGCGGGATGCCGCGGTCGAGATGCGCGGCTTGTGCAGCGCCTGTGTGGAATCGGGGCGCGAGGCCAAGCAGGCCTCCTGACCGCCTCGACATCGTGGCAGGATTCGGGCGTGATCGGGGCAAACAGGGTCTTCGTCGCGCCTAGCGTCTAGCCGACGCGACGGGCGAAGGGACCGAAATCGGCTTCGGGCAAGCCGCCGATTTTAGAATCCCGCTCTCTTTCGCAATTGCGAGCTTCAACTCTTCATTACATCTGCCGACAAGCGTGATCGGCCTCCCAAAATCAGCGGAAAGCCTTTCTGTGTCAGAGGTTTGACCGGAATGGGGCGATCCGGCTGAGTTAAGCAAGGCTTAAGATAGTCGCGGTATTTCTCTTACCGAACGCTGATGACGGTCTGAGGCCATGTTGCCCACCTGCCACACAGCGGTCGGTATCGAAATTGGTGCCATTGTTCGGGCACGGTGTCGAACCATAAATCATCGCAACCCCGAGGCAATCGGGTCAAAACTTCCGGGCCAGAAGGCTCGGCAGCACTAACGTCGCCCCGGCGACAGTGGAGTATCGAACATGAAACGCTTTGCCCTTCTTCTCGCTTCGGCCGCTTTCGTCTCGCCGGCTCTCGCCGCCGACGTCGTGTACGAAGAGCCCGCGGCTCCGGTTGTCGCTCTCGCTCCGGCTTACAGCTGGACCGGCTTCTACATCGGTGGTCAGGCCGGTGTGGCCTTCAACCGTGACGCCGGCGACGTTCGCTACACCCCCGGCACCGGCGTGTTCTCGACGACCGCTTTCTCGGGCGGCTCGGACAACAGCGACGACGCAGCCTTCATCGGCGGCGTGCACATCGGCTACGACTACCAGATCAACAACTTCCTGGTGGGCGCCGTCGCCGACATCAACTACATCGACGCGTCGTCGACCTCGACCTACACGATCACGTCGGCTCCGGGCGTCGTCGACTCGTTCGGCCTGACCAACGACATCAACTTCGTCGGCACGGTCCGCGCCAAGCTCGGCGTCACCGCTGACCGCTTCGCCGTGTACGCCACGGGCGGTCTCGCCTACGCCGACACCGAGACGAAGTACTTCGCTCCGGGCACGCTGCGCGCGACGAACGGCTTCGTGCCGACCGTCAACAGCAACTCGGACGACGTCGGCTACGCCGTCGGCGCCGGTGTCGACTACCTCGTCACGCCGAACCTCTCGCTCGGCCTCGAGTACCTCTACACCAACCTCGGCGAGACCGACACGAAGATCACCTACACCAACGGCATCACCCAGACCTCGTTCAACGCCAACTCGTCGAGCGACCTGGACTTCCACACCGTGTGGGCCAAGGCTTCGTTCCGCTTCAACTAAGAAGCGGCGGACCGGCTTCCTCGGAGGCCGGCGCCTCTATCCAGCCCGCTGCGACGCAAGTCGCGGCGGGTTTTTTGTTGATGCCAGAAGTCACACAACGAAAAAGGCCGCGTGGGCAAACCACGCGGCCTTTTTGCGAATGCGGGAGAGGGGCCTGTCAGGCGAGGGGAGGCAGGTCGAGATCGGCGCGCCGGGGCAGATCGGCGCCGCAGCGCGAGCAGGTGATCGCGGCGGCGCGCACAGCGAAGCCGAGAAGATCGCCCAGCGCTTCCTCGTTCAGCGACCCGGCGGCTTCCGCGCTCAAATGCCCGGCCTCTTTCAGCCCGGCCAGCAGGGCCGCCTGGAACGTATCACCAGCGCCCACCGTGTCTGCCACGGTGATGGAGCGGCCCGGCACGCGGACGCTGACGCCGGAGCGCGTCGCCGCGATCGCGCCGTGCTCGCCGAGCGTGACGACGGCGAGCGCGGCACCCGCCGAAATCCAATCGGCCAGCACCGACTCCACCGTGCGGCCGGGATAAACCTGTTCGAGATCCTCTTCGCTGGCCTTGACCAGCGAGGCGAGCGGAACGGTCGCGCCGATGCGCGAGCGCCAGATGTCGAGATCGGGCTCGATGCTGGCGCGAATGTTGGGATCGTAGGAAATGAAGCGCCGGGAATGCTCCTGCGCGGCGAGGCGCGACAGTGCGCTGGCCGTCGGCTCCGTCACCGTCGAATAGGAGGCGAAGTGGATGGCCTCGACGGCGTCGGGAAAGGCGGAGGGCACTTCGTTCGGCTCGATGGAGCGGTCAGCCGTCCCCTCGATATAGAAGTCGTAGCGCGGCGTGCCGGCGCTCGACAGCGACACCATGGCGAGCGTCGTGTTGCGGTCCGTGTTGATCAGAAACTGCTGATCGATCCCCTCGCACTCCATGAAGGCGCGGATACGCCGGCCGAACAGATCACCCGAGACCTTGGTGAAATAGGCGGTGGAATGGCCGAGCCGTGCCAGGCCCAAAGCCACGTTCAGCGGCGAGCCGCCGATGCGGCCGGACAGGGCGATGGAGGCGACATCCGCTTCCTCGCCGCCGGCAAATAGGTCGAACAAGGCATCGCCGCAGCTCAGAAACATCCGCTTCCCCCAGAGTGAGCATCATGTACCCACGCTCGCTAGCAAAATTGCGCCAGCGTGCAAATGCGCAGAGCCGGTGCTTGATGCTCAAACACGGCCCGAAGAGAAGGAATAGGCGCCGAAGGCGGGGATCTTGATCTGCCAGCGGAACGGATCGACGCCCGCGACCAGCCCCAGGAGATTGAGTTCGAACCCGCTCCGAAGGCCGACCGCTACGCCGGCATAGCCGAATAGGGACGCCTGGAATTCGCCAGCCTCCGTGTCGAGGCGCAGAAGATGTCCGTCGGTCGGATAGTCCCGCCCGACCGCAGCCGGCGGCAGCACGGCGCCGAGCGCCGGCACTTCGCGCAGGACATAGGCAATGAAACTGTTGGAGTTCGGCCCGGGGAAGAGGCGATAGCCGCCCTGCGCCGCGAAGGGGTAGCTCGCGATGGCCTTTTCGATGTCCGGAAGGGCGCGCTCCGCTGCCTCGCCCTTCAGTGTCGCGACGAGGCGAGGCTCGTTGGAGTACCAGCGGCCATCGGCGGCATAGGCGTTTCGGCGAATAGGCGCGCCCCAGCCAACCTTGTCGTAGCGCTCGTAACGCCGGGCGTCCCGTGCCTTGGTCACGATCCAGGAGTGTTCGGAGAGCGCGCCTTTAAGCCCACCGGTGCGGGCCGCGAGCACATAGATCGCCGCCTCTGGGCTGGCGTCGGGTTTCGGCAACAGCGCGGCCGACGTCCAGTCCGCGTCGCGATAGGAGGCGGGATGATTGCCGCTCCACCAGAGGATGGCGGCGAGCGCGGTGGGAAGGAGATAGACCAGCGCGAAGCCGATCAGGAGGAATCGCAGGACGGGCATGGCTCGGCTTCGGTGGCAGGGCAGGGGTTCGGCATGGTAAGGGCGGACCGGGACGACAGGGGGTGTATGGCGCCCCCGGCATGGGGCAAAGTCGGCACCCTTCGAACCAGTCGATCCGAGGGGCGCCATTCGCATATGGGTCCGCCCTGCCGCACAATCGATAAGCCGCCAGTGCCTTTCTTTTCCGAGGACAGCGCGAACATGGGAAGAGGGCTGGGATGCAGGAACTCGCGGTTGAAGTGACGAGGGGCGGTCTGGTCGAGAGCCGCCATCGCGTCATCTTGTCTGTGGTCGACGCCGAAGGGCGGGACGTGATCGCGGCGGGCGATGTCGACCGCTTCGTCTTTCCGCGATCGGCGGTGAAGGTTTTCCAGGCCATCCCATTGATCGAAAGCGGCGCGGCCGATCGGTTCGGCCTGGGTGACCGCGAGCTGTCCCTCTGCTGCGCCTCGCATTCGGGCGAGGCGGGGCATGTGGCTCTGGCATCGGATATCCTGTCCCGCGCCGGTCTCGGCGAGAGCGATCTCGAATGCGGCTGCCATTGGCCCTTCGACCCCGCCGTCTCGCGCGAGATGGCGCGCGGCGGGGCCGCGCCGACGCAGCTTCACAACAACTGCTCGGGCAAACATGCCGGCTTTCTCTGCACGGCCGCTCATCTCGGCGAAGATCCCAAGGCCTATGTCGGGGCGGAGCATCCCGTGCAGCGGCGCGTGCGCGAGGTCATGGGCGATCTCACGGGCCAGCCGGCGGGCGACCTGCCGATGGGCATCGACGGCTGTTCCATCCCGACCTTCGCCGCCCCGCTGCGTTCCTTCGCCGCCGGCTTCGCGCGCCTTGTGAGCGGCAACGGCCTGGATCTGGCACGGGCCGAGGCTGGGCGCCGTCTGATGGCGGCCTGCATGGCCGAGCCCTGGATGATGTCGGGCACGAAACGCGCCTGCGCTCGCCTCATGGAGGCCGCGCCCGGCCGGGTCTTCGCCAAGACGGGCGCGGAGGGCGTGTTCTGCGGCGCGGTCCCCGAGCTTGGCGTCGGATTGGCCTTGAAGGCGGAGGATGGCACGACGCGGGCGGCGGAAGCCACCGTCGCGGCCTGTCTGGCGCAGCTGTTCTCGGACAGCGATCCGACTTTGTCCGAGGTCTACGGCGAACAGTCACGCACGGCGCTGCGCAACTGGGAGGGGATCGAGGTCGGCGAGGTTCGCGTCGTCGGTCTTTCGGCTGTGGTCTGACGGCGGCGGGAGAAGGCTAACGCGGTTGGCTCCCCATGGGGCCGCGCGGTGCTCTCAAGCCTCGTCCGCGCCACCGAGCCAGCGGTCGATACCGAGAGCGGCGGCCCGCCCGGTGGCAAGGCAGGCGGTGAGGAGATAGCCGCCGGTCGGCGCTTCCCAGTCCAGCATCTCGCCTGCCGCGAACAGGCCGGGGCGGCGGGTCAGCATGAAATGCGCGTCGAACTCCGACAGGGCCAGCCCGCCGGCCGTCGAGATCGCCTCCGCGATGGGACGGGGCGCCTTCAAGCGCAGCGGGAGGGCCTTGATGGCAGCGGCGAGTCGCGCCGGGTCGCGCCGGTCCTCCTCGCTCGCGACCTCGCGGAGCAAAGCCGATTTCACCGGATCGAGACCCGCCGCCTTGCGCAGGCGGGTGGAGAGGCTCGCCTTGGCCGGCTGGCGCGCGAGGGCGGCGAGCAAGTGCTCCTGCGCGCGTCCGGGGGCGAGGTCGAGATGGAGAAGGGCCGAGCCGTCGCGCTCGATCGCATCCCGCAAGGCGCTGGCATGGGCGTAGATCAGGCTGCCTTCGACGCCGGTGCGGGTCAGGACGAATTCGCCCTGAAGGCTACTGGCGACTGACCGCGCGACCACCGCCTTGACCGGCGCGCCGGCGAAACGCTCCACGAGGCTTTCGCTCCAATCTACGTCGAAGCCACAATTGGCGGGGCGCAAGGGGGCGATTTCGGCGCCGATCTCCCGGAGGAGCGGCACCCAGGCGCCGTCCGAACCAAGCTTGGGCCAGCTCGCCCCGCCAAGCGCCAGAAGCGTCGCCTTCGGCGCGACGGTCAGCTCTCCCTCCGGCGTCGCGAAGCGTAGGTTCGCTCCATTGAAACCGAGCCAGCGATGCCGGGGATGGAAGGTGACGCCGGCCTCGCCGAGGCGCCGAAGCCAGGCGCGCAGGAGGGGGGAGGCCTTCATCGCGGTGGGGAACACCCGCCCCGAGGAACCGACGAAGGTCGGCGAGCCCAGCGCCTCGGCCCATTCGCGCACCGCCTCGGGCGCGAACGCGGCCAGCGGCGGCGCCAGATGTTCGCTCGCCGCGCCGAAGCGCGTCGCGAAGCGCTCATAGGGTTCGGAATGGGTGAGGTTCAGCCCGGACTTGCCGGCCAGGAGAAACTTGCGACCGAAGGTCGGCATGGCATCGAAGACCGCGACGCGCCGCCCGCGCGCAGCAAGAATCTCGGCCGCCGCCAAGCCGGCTGGGCCGCCGCCGACAATGGCGATCTCGATCGAAAGGTCCGTTTTCGTCATGAGGGGCATGTGAACGCTTCCGCGCCGTCGAACAAGAGGGGAGGCCGACCACTTCGGCCGAGTTTCGCAGACCGCCTATGAATGGGAGAAGATGCTCATTCGCGTCGATATGAGCGCAGACGAGTCGGCCAACCGGCCCGGCGAGTTCGTTCCGGGCTGGACACTGGCGGCGGCGCCACCGCGCCTTACTCTCTTCGCCATTGTCAAGGCGCGGCTCGCAGAGCCCGAGCCGTAGTCTCAGTCAGGATCGCACGAACGTGGCCAAGCTCATCCATTCCATGATCCGCGTGCGCGATGAATCGCGCTCCGTGGCGTTCTATAAGGCTGCCTTCGGTCTCGAGATCGCGGAGCGAATCGACTTCGACGCTTTCACGCTGATCTATCTCAAGAACGGCGAGAGCGATTTCGAGCTGGAACTGACCATCAACAAGGACCAGTCGGCCCCCTACGATCTCGGCAACGGCTACGGACATCTCGCCGTGTCGGTCGAGGTGCTGGAGGGCGAGCATGCGCGGCTCGCCGAAATCGGCCTCGCGCCCAAGGACATCAAAGCCCTCGCGACGCCGGACGGACACACCGCGCGCTTCTTCTTCATCGAGGACCCCGACGGCTACAAGATCGAGGTTCTGGAGCGCAGCTGGCGGTTTCGCTAGCGAAGCCGGGAGCCGGGCGAGTGCCCGATCGAGCCGATCGGAGGCGAGAATTTGCCGCTGGAGGGCGCTGAGGCCTCTCTGTTGCATTGCAACCCGATGGCACTTGGCGTTAGCTCCCCATCCATTGCGTCGCGTTGGGGAGTGGACAGTTGGCGATAGCGAAGATTCTCGTGGCGAACCGGTCGGAGATCGCGATCCGGGTGTTCCGGGCGGCGAACGAGCTGGGCTTGAAGACCGTTGCGATCTGGGCGGAGGAGGACAAATACGCTCTTCACCGCTTCAAGGCCGACGAGAGCTATCAGGTCGGCCGAGGGCCGCATCTGCCGCGTGATCTCGGGCCGATCGAGAGCTATCTGTCGATCGAGGAGGTGATCCGCGTCGCCAAGCTGTCTGGCGCCGACGCGATCCATCCAGGCTACGGCCTCCTGTCGGAAAGCCCCGAATTCGCCGACGCCTGCCGCGAGAACGGCATCACCTTCATCGGCCCGAGCCCGGAGACCATGCGCCGGCTCGGCAACAAGGTCGCCGCGCGCAATCTCGCCATCGAAGTCGGCGTGCCCGTCGTGCCGGCCACTGACCCCTTGCCCGACGACATGGCGGAGGTGGCGCGCCTTGCCGAGGAGATCGGCTATCCCGTGATGCTCAAGGCGTCCTGGGGCGGCGGCGGGCGCGGCATGCGCGCCATTCGCGAGGCCAAGGATCTGGCGCGCGAGGTGCTGGAGGCCAAGCGCGAGGCCAAGGCCGCCTTCGGCAAGGACGAGGTCTATCTCGAAAAGCTTGTGGAGCGCGCCCGGCATGTCGAGGTGCAGATCCTCGGCGACACGCATGGCAACGTGGTCGACCTGTTCGAGCGCGACTGCTCGATCCAGCGCCGCAACCAGAAGGTCGTGGAGCGCGCGCCCGCGCCCTATCTCGACGACGCTCGGCGGCGCGAGCTCGCCGCCTATGCCCGCACCATCTGCTCCGCGACCGACTATGTCGGCGCCGGCACGGTGGAGTTCCTGATGGACGCCGACACCGGCGCCTTCTACTTCATCGAAGTCAATCCGCGCATCCAAGTCGAGCACACGGTGACCGAGGTCGTCACCGGCATCGACATCGTGAAGGCGCAGATCCACATCCTCGACGGTGCCGCGATCGGCACGCCGGAATCGGGCGTGCCGCGCCAGGAGGACATTCGCCTCAACGGCCACGCCCTCCAGTGCCGCATCACGACCGAGGACCCCGAGCACAACTTCATTCCCGATTACGGTCGCATCACCGCCTATCGCGGCGCGACGGGCTTCGGCATCCGGCTCGACGGCGGCACGGCCTATTCCGGTGCCATCATCACCCGCTTCTACGACCCGCTTCTGGAAAAGGTGACGGCCTGGGCGCCGACGCCGCAGGAGGCGATCGCGCGCATGCACCGCGCGCTTCGCGAGTTCCGCATCCGGGGCGTGGCGACCAACCTCACCTTCCTCGAAGCGATCATCACGCACCCGGCCTTCGCCGATAACTCTTACACGACGCGTTTCATCGATACGACGCCGGAGCTCTTCGCGCAGGTGAAGCGGCGTGACCGCGCCACCAAGCTCCTGACCTATCTCGCCGATGTGACCGTCAACGGCCATCCCGAGACCAAGAGCCGCCCGCGCCCGGCAGCCGACGCGCGCCTGCCCGTCGCCCCGACCTTCCGAGGCGACATCCGGCCCGGCACGCGCCAGAAGCTGGAAGAGCTGGGCGCCAAGGGCTTCGCCGACTGGATGCTGGCCCAGCGTCAGGTTCTCGTCACCGACACGACGATGCGCGACGGGCACCAGTCGCTGCTTGCCACGCGCGTGCGCACGCATGACATCGTCGGCATCACTGAGGCCTATGCGAGGGCGTTGCCGCAGCTTCTAAGTCTTGAGTGCTGGGGCGGGGCGACCTTCGACGTCGCCATGCGCTTCCTGACCGAAGACCCTTGGGAGCGCTTGGTCGCCATCCGCGAAAAGGCGCCCAACATCCTTCTCCAGATGCTGCTGCGCGGCTCGAACGGCGTCGGCTACACCAATTATCCCGACAATGTCGTGAAGCAGTTCGTGCAGGAGGCCGCGAGCGGCGGCGTCGATTTGTTCCGGGTGTTCGACTGCCTGAACTGGGTCGAGAACATGCGCGTCTCGATCGACGCGGTGCTGGAGTCCGGCAAGCTCTGCGAGGGCGCGATCTGCTACACGGGCGACCTGTTCGACCCCGCGCGCTCGAAATACGATCTCAAATACTACGTCTCGCTCGCCAAGGAGATGGAGCGCGCCGGAGCCCATATCCTCGGCCTCAAGGACATGGCGGGCCTCCTGAAGCCGCAGGCCGCGCGGGTTCTGGTCAAGGCGCTGAAGGAAGAGGTGGGGATTCCCATCCACTTCCACACGCATGACACGTCCGGCATTGCGGCCGCCACGATCCTCGCCGCCGTGGAAGCGGGCGTCGACGCGGTCGACGCGGCGATGGACGCTTTGTCCGGCAACACCTCGCAGGCCTGCCTCGGCTCGCTGAACGAGGCGCTGCGCGGCTCGGAGCGCGACCCCGGCCTCGACCAGGAAGCCATCCGCCGCATCAGCTTCTACTGGGAAGCCGTGCGCAACCAGTATGCCGCTTTCGAGAGCGACCTGAAGGGGCCGGCCTCGGAAGTCTATCTCCACGAAATGCCGGGCGGTCAGTTCACCAACCTGAAAGAACAGGCGCGCTCGCTCGGCCTTGAGACCCGCTGGCACGAGGTGGCGCAGGCCTATGCCGACGCCAACGCCATGTTCGGCGACATCGTGAAGGTCACGCCCTCTTCCAAGGTCGTGGGCGACATGGCGCTGATGATGGTGGCGCAGGACCTGACGGTCGCCGATGTCGAGAACCCCGCGCGCGACATCGCCTTCCCCGATTCCGTCGTCGCCATGCTGCATGGCGATCTCGGCCAGCCCCCCGGCGGCTGGCCGGAAGGGCTTCAGCGCAAGGCGCTGAAGGGCGAGGCGCCGATCGACGTGCGCCCCGGCTCGCTGATCCCTGAGGCCGATCTCGCCGCCGAGCGCGCCAAGATCGAGGAGAAGCTCGGCCGCAAGGTGACGACCCAAGAGTTCGCCTCCTAT
Organism: Aureimonas sp. AU20; assembly: GCF_001442755.1. Classification (NCBI taxonomy): domain Bacteria; kingdom Pseudomonadati; phylum Pseudomonadota; class Alphaproteobacteria; order Hyphomicrobiales; family Aurantimonadaceae; genus Aureimonas; species Aureimonas sp. AU20. Next base: position 1,663,493 of record NZ_CP006367.1, read on the forward strand.
CTCATGTATCCCAAGGTCTTCACCGACTTCGCTGTTGCCGCCGACACCTACGGGCCGGTCTCGACCCTGCCGACGCCGAACTATTTCTACGGCATCGGCACGGAAGAGGAGATCCTGGTCGATCTCGAACCCGGCAAGACGCTGGTGATCCGGTGTCTCGGCACCGCCGACACGGACGAGAAGGGCCGGCGCACAGTCTTCTTCGAGCTGAACGGCCAGCCGCGCCGGGTGAAGGTGCCCGATCGCTCCAAGGCCGGCGGCGCTGGAGCCTCGCGCCCCAAAGCCGAGGCCGGCAATCCCGCCCATGTCGCGGCGCCCATGCCCGGCGTCGTCTCGACGCTCGCCGTGCAGGCGGGCCAGGTGGTGAAGGCCGGGGACATTCTCCTGTCCATCGAGGCGATGAAGATGGAAACGGCGCTCCATGCCGAGCGCGACGGCACGGTCTCGCTCGTGCATGTGCGCTCGGGCGACCAGATCGACGCCAAGGACCTGCTGGTCGTCTTCGCGGCCTGACGGCCAACTTAAAGATTGAGTGGGCGGCCTTCGGGCCGCCCTATCAGTTTCGGATATCGCGCATGAAGCCGCGCCGGACGAGGTCTTCCGAGCCGCTGAAGCGCACCGAGCCCTCGTAGCGAAAATCCGTCTGGGGCCCGAAATCGCCGCTGTCCAGGATCGTCTTGTAGAACTGCGATCCGTTGAAATGCGTGCCGCGTTCCGCGATCGTGCGGAAGGTTTCCACCGCTCCCGGCGCGAACTTGTGGTGCAGCAGCACCGCGTCGGGCGGGACGAAATTGCGGGTGATCGGCAGCGGGCCGTGATGGCTCCCGCCGGCGAAGGCAAGCGCGTCATCGGCGAAGACCAGCGGGAACTTGGTCATCCGCATCGTGATGCCGAACAGCCGGTTGCGCGGTCCGCCCCGGATCGAGGTGCAGAACTTCTCGTCGTTCACGCTGTAATGCGACCCGTCGAAGAGCGGGCAGATGTCGGTCGGCGCGGCGGCAGGGTTCTCGGGCGCCTCCAGCGCGCCGATCGGCCCCTCGGGATAGAGATCGAGCATGGGCGCCAGAGCGCGCTTCAGCCCCGCCCGCTCCAGATCGGCCACGAAGGCGGAAAGCTTGCGCGTCTCGCAGCCGGGAAAGACGAGATATTCGTCGCTGTCGATCGAGACGTACCAGCGGCCCCGGCCAAAACGCTCCACCAGCCGATCGCGCCAGAGAAGCCCGCCCTCGGCCTGGCGAAAGCCGACATTGGAGGTGAAGACGGCGACATCGGCCTGAGCGTCCAGAAAGGCGCGGCTGCCGTCCGCCGAGCCATCGTCCACGATTGCGAAATGACGCAGCCCCAGAGCGCGGTAATGCGCGAGAAAGGAGGGAAGGGTCGCCATGCCGTCCTTCACCGTCGCGAGCAGCACCATGTCGCCGGGGCCGGGCGGGGCGGCCATGGGCTTGGCCTCGGTCAATTCAATCCCGTCGCCCGAAGCGGCGCGGCGGCGATAGCGCCGGTCGCGCAGAAGCAGCGACAGGCGATGCCAGGGCGAAAGAGCGCCGAAGCGCGGCCAGAGCGCGGGGTCGGGATTGGGATAGGCGTTCGCCACGCGGCGACCTCGCTTGAGAGCATTTGCAGGCGAAGCGGCTCCGATTCGCCATCTGACAATGGGTTGGTCTCTGGAGAACCGGCTCCAGACGGAAGGCAGGGAATGGCGTCAGCGGCGCCTGAAGGCTTCCGCCAGCGCCGCGCCGAGCGCGCCGCCTTGCGGGGCTGGGGCGGATTTCGCCTCGCGCCGCTCCGGCCGCTGGCCGGGCTTGGTCCCCGCTTCGGCCTCGCGGCGCGGGGGCGGCGCGCCGGCCTCGACCTGCGTCTTCATGGACAGCGAAATGCGCTTGCGCTTGGCATCGACCTCCAGCACCCGCACCCGCACCACCTGACCCGCCTTCACCACGTCGGCCGGGTCCTTCACGAAACGGTCGGCGATCTGCGAGACATGGACGAGACCGTCCTGATGCACGCCGATATCCACGAAGGCGCCGAACGCCGCGACATTCGTCACCGTGCCCTCCAGCATCATGCCGGGCCGGAGATCGGCGATTTCATTGACGCCGTCCGTGAAGGTCGCCGTGCGGAAGGCGGGGCGGGGATCGCGGCCGGGCTTTTCCAGCTCGGCCAGGATGTCGCGCACGGTCGGCAGGCCGAACCCGTCTCCTACGAAGCGCTGGGGATCGAGCCCCTTCAAGGTCGCGCCATCGCCCATCAGCGAGCGCAAGTCCCGCCCGCAGGCTTCCACGATCTTACGCGCCACGGGATAGGCTTCGGGGTGAACGGCCGAGGCGTCCAGCGGCTCCGTGCCGCCCTGGATGCGCAGAAAGCCGGCGCATTGCTCGAAGGCCTTCGGACCGAGGCGCGGCACCTTGAGGAGGGCGCGGCGGGTCTTGAAGGGACCCTCCTTGTCGCGATGGGCGACGATGGCCTCGGCCAACGTCGGGCCGATGCCCGAGACATGCGACAGCAGCGCGGGCGAGGCCGTATTCACGTCCACGCCGACCGCGTTCACCGCATCCTCCACCACTGTTTCCAGCGCGCGGGACAGGGCGGGTTGATCGACATCGTGCTGATACTGGCCGACGCCGATGGCCTTGGGGTCCACCTTCACGATCTCGGCCAGCGGGTCCTGCAGCCGGCGCGCGATGGAGGCCGCGCCGCGCAGCGACACGTCGACGCCCGGCAATTCGCGCGAGGCGATCTCGGAGGCGGAATAGACCGACGCGCCGGCCTCCGACACCACGACCTTGGTCGGCTTGGCGCCGGGCAGGGCGGCGATCACGTCGGCGGCCAACTTCTCGGTCTCGCGGCTCGCTGTGCCGTTGCCGATGGCGACGAGCTCGACCTTGTGCTTGCCGATCAGGCCGGCCAGCACCGCCATGGCGCCCTGCACGTCGTTGCGCGGCTGGAAGGGATAGACGGTGGCGGTCTCCACCAGTCGGCCGGTCGGGTCCACCACGGCGACCTTGACGCCGGTGCGAATGCCGGGGTCGAGGCCCATCGTCGCCTTCGGCCCCGCCGGCGCGGCCAGGAGAATGTCCTTCAGATTGCGTGAGAAGACACGGATTGCCTCGGCGTCGGCGCCTTCCTTCATGGTCGCCATCATCTCGGTCGAGAGAGAGCCGTGGATCTTCTGCCGCCACGCCCAGCGGGCGACACCCATGAGCCAATCGTCGCCGGGCGTGCCGCCGGAGGTTTTGACGCGGAACTCGCGCGCGATCATCGCCTCCACCGGCTTCACCGGAGAGGGATCGTCCGCGTCCACCTCGATGTCGAGCGAGACGACGCCTTCCTTGGCGGCGCGCAGCAGCGCCAGAACGCGGTGGCTCGGCGCGCTCGCCCATTTCTCCTCATGGTCGAAATAGTCGGAGAACTTGGCGCCGGCCTCTTCCTTGCCCTTGGCGACGCGGGCGCGGATGCGCGCCTTGTCCACGAGATGGCGGCGGATCGCGCCGACCAGCACGGGCGTTTCGCTCATCGTCTCCGCCACGATGTCGCGCGCGCCCTCCAGCGCCGCCTTAGCATCCGGCACCTGGTCGGAGAGGAAGGCCGTGGCGAGCTTTGCCGGGTCGAGCGAACGATCGGCCAGGATGCGCTCGGCCAGCGGCGCCAGACCCTTCTCGCGCGCGGCGTCGGCCCGCGTGCGGCGCTTGGGGCGGAAGGGGAGGTAGAGATCCTCCAGCGTCGCGCGGGTCGTCGCGGCGGAGATCGCGCCCTCCAGTTCGCGCGTCAGCTTGCCCTGGTCGCGGATCGAGCGCAGCACCGTGTCGCGCCGCGATTCCAGCTCCCTGAGATAGGCGAGCCGCGTTTCCAGCGTGCGCAGCTGCGTGTCGTCCAGGCCCCCTGTCGCTTCCTTGCGGTAGCGTGCGACGAAGGGCACCGTGGCGCCGCCGTCCAGCAACGCGACGGCGGCCGCGACCTGCTCGGGCCGCGCGCCGATCTCGCTGGCGATGATGTGGTCGATCGGCGGGCGCGGACTGGCCATGGCAATGCGTCTCCTCTAGCGGCGCGAGGCATAGCCTTAAGCAGGTGCAAGCGGCAAGAAAGAGGTCGCCCCCTTCTCGGCCAGCCAGCGGGCGAATCGAACCCGGCGCGCTATAAGGGTTGCGAAACCCGAACGGGGCGGCTCGGCTCAGACCGCCCCGGCGGGCGTCATCGAAACCAAGGCGGCAGATCGGCCATGACCCAGCGCACCTATTTCTCCCCGCCCGGCGGCCTGCCTGGGCAGGACCAGCTCCTATCGGGCAAGGCCGTGTCCACCACGGCCTATGCCGTGATCCCGCGCGGCGTCTACAGCGACATCGTCACGAGCTTCCTGCCGCATTGGGAGAAGACGCGGCTCTGGATCATCGCCCGGCCGATGACCGGCTTCTCCGAGACCTTCTCGCAATACATCATGGAAGTGCAGCCGGGCGGCGGCAGCACGCGGCCCGAGCCCGACGCGGAAGCGCAGGGCGCGCTCTTCGTTGTCTCCGGTGAGATCACTGTCGAGCTCGACGGCGAGGCGCATCGGCTGGAGGAGGGGGGCTTCGCCTATCTGCCGGCGGGCCGCGCCTGGACCGTGAAGAACGAGGGCCAGACGGCCGCGACCTTCCACTGGATCCGCAAGCGCTACGAAGCGGCGGAGGGCCTGGAGGCGCCGGAGCCGATCTTCACCAACGAGAAGCTGATCACCCCAACGCCGATGCCCAAGACCGACGGCGCATGGGCGACGACGCGCTTCGTCGACCCGGCGGATCTGCGCCACGACATGCATGTCACCATCGTCACCTTCCAGCCGGGCGGCACGATCCCCTTCATGGAAACCCATGTCATGGAGCACGGGCTCTATGTGCTGGAGGGCAAGGCGGTCTACCGGCTGAACGCCGACTGGGTGGAAGTCGAAGCGGGCGACTTCATGTGGCTGCGCGCCTTCTGCCCGCAGGCCTGCTACGCCGGCGGCCCCGGCCCCTTCCGCTACCTCCTTTACAAGGACGTCAACCGCCACGCCGCGCTCTGGTAGGCGCGCGAGCAAGCGGGCGTCCGCCAGGCTCCGCTGTCGTCCTATCGGATGTCTGGCGGGGCTCGAAGCCTGCACCTTTATACTCTGGAAGGGATACTCTCGTTTTAACCGTAAAGTGCGGGAACGAGGGAGGAGAATGCTAAGGCGGCTAGTGTTTGTATCGAAACAGACAGTTTTCGTCTGTCCGATGCAAGCACAAGGGATACTTCGCCATGCGGTTGCTTTCTCTCGCCCGAACGCGGCCCGTGCCACGCCTCTTGGCAGCGTTTCTGCTTCAGGCGGCCTTCGTTTCGCCGGTCCTGGCGCAGACGATCGGCCTTGCGATGCCGGTCACCACGGACACGTTCCGCATCACCATCGGCAAGGGGATCGAGGACGCCGCCAAGGCCGCCGGGCTGCAGATCTCCAAGACCGACGCCCAAAACGACGAGACGCTGCAGATCGCTAATGTGAAACAGCAGATCGCCGATGGCGTCTCCGCCTTGATCGTGCTCGGCATCAGCGCCAGGGTGGAAGCCGAAACGACGGCGATGGCCCGCAGCGCCAAGATCCCGATCGTCTTCGTCAACCACGAGCCGGACCATGCGCTTCTGGGCGACGGCGTGGCCTATGTCGGTTCCGAGGAGCGCGTGGCGGGAACCTTGCAGGCCGAGGAAACCTGCCGGCTCATGAACGGCAAGGGCTCCGTGGTCGTGCTCCTGGGCGAGCTGACCCATCCCGCCGCCAGGGCGCGGACGCGCTACGTTCACGAGGTCCTGGCCAAGCCGGAATGCCGCGGCATCGAACTTCTGGAAGAGCAGGGCGCCAACTGGGACCGGGCGGAAGCGCAGGCGTTGGTCAAGTCCTTCCTCGATGGCGGACTGCATCCCGGCGGCGTGATCGCCAACAATGACGACATGGCGCTCGGCGCCATCGACGCGCTGAAGCCGACCGGCGTCAAGGCCGTGATCACCGGCATCGACGCGACGGACAGCGGTCTGGCGGCCATGAAGGACGGCGATCTCTCCGCGACCATCCTTCAGGACGGCCCGGCCCAAGGCGCTCTCAGCGTTCAGATCGCGCGCAAGATGATGGCCGGCGAAGCCGTCGAGCCGCTGAATTGGATTCCCTTCGTTCTGGTGCGACCGGACGACGTTCCCGCCCTTCTCGCCTCGCGCGCCGCCCGCTAGCCGCCTTTTTCAGGAACGATCCCCATGCGTATCCGCACCCGTCTTTTCATATCCTTCGGCGCCGTGCTCGTTCTGGCGGCCGTCTCCGGCACGCTTGGTATCCAAAAGCTGTCGGAGGGCAACGAGCGCATGAACGCCTTCGTGGCCGGCCCTTTCGACCGGAGCGCCAAGCTCTCCGAACTGCGCGAAACCGTCGCCCAGGCCCAGCAGGTGGCGGGCGACACGATCCTCTCCCATGTCGACGCCGACATCGCCAACGGCCGGGCGCGATACGACGCGCTTTACAAGTCGGCGCTCGGTCAGATCGAAGCCTTCCGCGCCAGCGGGTCGCCGGTTCAGGCCGCGCAGATCGACGCGTTCAAGGTTAATCTGGAACGCTTCGATGCGCTGGCCCGCAAGGCCTCCGACCTCGCCATGCAGAACGACGCGACGCGCGCATCGGAGCTCGACCGGTCCGCGATCCAGCCGATCGGCGGCCGGCTCGATCTGTCCATGGGAAGCCTGCGCGACGAGATCGTTCTCCTGAACGGACCGGAAGCGGCGATCACCACCGCCGGCCAGCTGCGCGCCGACGTGCCGACCTTCCGCCGCATCCTGATCCGCAGCCTGTCGGAAACCGACGACGCGGAGCTGGCCAAGCTCGCGGACAACGCCCGCGCCTTCACGCAGATGATCGACCAGAAGCTGGCGCGCCTCGCCAAGGCGCTCGACGTCGCCAAGATCGATCCGCCCGCGTTCGTTCGCGTCAAGACGCTCTGGGCCGAGTTCAAGCCCCAGACCGAAGCCCTGCTGGCGCACGGCGTCGCGAACTCGACCTTCCATGCCGGCCAGATCCTGCGCAACGACATCGCCCCGGTTCTGACTCAGCTTCAGGACGAGCTGACCCGCTTCACCGCGGCCGAGAAGGCGGGCGCCGAGGCGGTGTCGGCTCGCGACGCCGAGGCCTTCGCCTCTACCCGTCTTCTCCTGATCGGCTTCGGCGTTCTGGCCGTCCTGGTCGGCGTGATGGCGGCGCTCTGGATGGCCTGGTCCCTGTCGCGCGGCCTGAAGCGTTCCCTCGCCATGGCGGAGACGATCGGCTCGGGCGACTTGACCGAGGTCGAGAACGTGCGGGACCGCGACGAGTTCGGGGACCTCTACCGCGCCACCACGGCGATGACGCTGCGGCTCCGCGAGATCGTGGGCGACGTGGTGAACTCGGCTGCGCAGGTTTCTTCCGGCTCGGCCCAGTCGGCGCAGGCCGCCGAGCAGCTCTCGTCGGGCGCCACCGAACAGGCGGCGGCTTCCGAGCAGGCCTCGGCCGCGATCGAGCAGATGGCCGCCAATGTCCGCCACACCGCCGAGAACGCGACAACCACCGAAAAGATCGCGGTGCAGGCGGCGGAGCGGGCCGGACGCAGCGGCATGGCCGTCACCCGTTCGGTCGACGCCATGCGCACGATCGCCGAGAAGATCGCGATGGTGCAGGAAATCGCCCGGCAGACCGATCTCCTGGCCTTGAACGCGGCGATCGAGGCGGCGCGCGCCGGCCAGCACGGCAAGGGCTTCGCGGTGGTCGCCTCCGAAGTGAGAAAGCTTGCCGAGCGCTCGCAGAAGGCGGCGGCCGAGATCGGCACGCTGTCCACCGAAACGCTGCAAGTGTCGGAGGAGGCCGGGCAGATGCTGGGAACCCTCGTGCCGGACATTCGCAAGACGGCCGAGCTCGTCTCGGAAATCTCGGCGGCCTGCCGCGAGCAGTCGATCGGCGTCGAGCAGATCAACCAGGCGATCACGCAGCTCGATCAGGTCACGCAGGGCAATGCCGGCGCGTCCAACGAGATGGCCGCGACGGCCGAACAGCTCTCGGCGGAAGCGCAGCGGCTGCAGGAGCGCGCGAGCTTCTTCAAGCTCGACGGCCATGACCATGGCCATCGGAGCGCGGCCAACGCGCCTGCCGCCGCAGCCACCGGGGTAGAGAACGTCACCGCCCTCAAGCCGGCGCCCGCTAAGTCTGCGGCCAAGGCTGCCCCGGTTCGGCCGGCCAAGGGCATCGAACTCGACCTCGAAAGCGACTTCGAGCGCCTGAGCGCCTGACAGTGGGTAGACCGCAAACAGAAAGGCGCGCTCGAACGAGCGCGCCTTTTGGCATCGGATCGGAAATTCGTTAGTGGCGGTCGCGCAGCGTCAGCCCGAGAAACAGGCCAACAAGGCCGGCGACGAGCAGGGCCGACAGCGGATTGTCATGGACCTTGCGGCGCATGACCTTCTGGCCCTCCTGAGCGTAGGAGCCGGCGTTCTCGTAAAGGCTCGCGGCGTATTTGGACGCTTCGTGCGTGGCCTCGCGCAGGGCGTCGCGGCCTTCGCCATAAAGGTTCTGCGCGGTGCCCTCGGCCTGGCGCAACCGGCCCTCGGCCGCGTTTCGGTCGGAGCCCACGGCGTCCCCGAACGAACCCTGCAGCTTTCCGCCCCAGTTCTTCGCGGCGCCTTCGATACGGTTCTTGTCCAAGACTTGAGGCCTCCTTGCTGACGGGCGCTCGCTGGCCCTGTCCGGTAAAGCGATTGGGTGGCCATTGGTTCGATCCCGGCCGGATTTTTCGCGCAAAGGAGGCTGCGTGGGAAAAGAAAAAGCCCAGCCCCGGCTCGCGGCAGGGCTGGGCTGAAGCCTCATGCTTGGCGTGCGGCCATGTAGGAGTCGAGCTTCTTGCGCGAGGGCCCGTATCGCTTGATGATCGTCTTCGCTTCGCCCGGCGGAATGCCGTATTTGCGCGCGAAGGACTCTGGATCGTAGGGCTCTTCGGTCGCCTTCTTCGGCGCGCTCGGGCTCTGTGTCTTGGAATCGACCATGGGGTTCCCCCTTCTGGGGCTAGCTAGTCCGCCGCATCGGATTGAGGTTCGGGCCGCTCATCGGCCTCTTCCTTCGTGCGGGTCTCGGTCTGGCGCTTGGAGGCCTTCAACTCGGCCTTTTCGGCCTTCTTGGCGGCCTTGGCCTTACTGCGCTCCTGACGCTCGAAATTGTAGTTCGGTGCCCGCATCCGTGTGCCTCTCTCAAAAGTAAGGTCGTGTACATATAGGGGAACATCGCGAGAACGTAAGTGTTTCGCGCGCGCTTGCGGGGTTTTCCCGGGGGAGCCGTGACGGAACATACTCGGGATCGCGCTCTCGCCTCGTTCGCCCGTCGTGTTTTGCATCGCGGATGGTGAAAAGGCATCTCGCCATCGGGCGAATCGGCGGGTGCTCCGACGGTCTCGAAATGCTGACCCCCGGCCGATCAGGCCGAGGGCGCGCCGGTCCGCTGCTTAGCGGGTTCCGCAGGCGCCTCGACAGAATCTCCCGCAAAAGGCAGGGGCTCCTTCATCTCCCGCGAGGACGGGCTGCTCCAGACCTGCTCGCAACGGAACGTCTCCGCGAAGCCGCGCTCGCCGGCCGGGCTGATCCGCAGCGTTCGGCTCTTCAGTGTGCGCACGAGCCAGCCCAGTTCCACCGAGCGGTCGAGAAGGGCGGTGCCGAGCTTGCCCGCCAGATGCGGACGGCGCTCGCTCCAGTCGAGGCACGAACGGCAGAGCGGGCGCTTGCCCCCTGACAGCGACGCGACGTCGACACCACACGCCGCAAGGAAGCACGCCCCTTCGTCGGTGACCAGTCCGACGCCATCCTCCACCCGGACGAAATCCCGCAGCTGGAGCGCATCGGCGATCGCGACGCCGAGACGGCCCGCGATATGGTCGTAGCAGGACCGAGCCAGCCGCATCGCCGCATCGCGAGGCCCCCGCACCCGCTGCGGCTTGACGGCGATGTGCCCCGAGAGCGCCATCAGCCCTTCCAGCGCTTGCGCGACGGCGGGGGAGGCGAGGCTGACATAGCGGTGCCGGCCTTGCCGCAGGGTGGCGACGAGGCCGCCCTCCGTCAGCTTGGCGAGATGGCCGCTCGCGGTCTGCGCGGTGACGCCGGCATGGGCGGCCAGTTCGCCCGCCGTCAGCGCTTCGCCGGACATCAGCGCCGCCAGCCATGTTGGCGCGGGCGGGGTCGCCCATCAGAAAGGCCGCTTTCGCGATCGTGTTGCCGGTCGGAGGATCGATCATGGGCGGGGATGATAGGCGGCACGGGCCGGCTTGTCAGGCCGCAACGCTTCGGCCAAGACCGAAGCATCCGGCACGGGCGCCGGGCTAAGAGCCTAGGCAAGACCATTGGGCCGGAGGACGGTCGAGGGAGTTTCGTCCGAGGATGGGGACCGAAGCTAAAGCGACGCGAGGGCGCAGGCTTTAGAATTCGCGACGAAATCAGCGGAGGAATAACCTGACCAGCCGACGCCAAGTGGTTTTACCAGGCGCTCCAAGGCTTCTCGGCATCGTTATCTCCTTTTCGAAAGTCCCTACATGGCGGATCACCAGCCACGCCTTCTGGTCAGCCTCCTGATGCTGCTCGCCCTCGCCACGCTCTGGGGCGCGTCCTACAGTTTCATCAAGGTGGGCGTCGCCACCATTCCGCCCGTCACGCTCATCGCCGCACGAGCGCTGATCGCGGGAAGGGCCTGCGACCGTCTGTCGGCCGTGAGGTCGATCTCCTTTTCCCCTTCCGCCTCGATGACGTCATCCATCGCGCGGCAAACCGCGAGGTTCTCGGCCCGGCCGATCGTGTTCCCGTCCTCGAAGTCGGAGCCGTCGTCGAAGCGCAGGGAGGGCGGCTTATCCTCCCTCCCGGTGCGGCCACCAAGGATTGAAAGAACCTTCCTGACGATGCTCAACAATGCCTCTCTGGTGTGGCGATAGACAAGACCCGTCTCGAATGGTCGAAGCTCGCCGGCGGGAATGGAGCTGTGAACGCAACGCTTCGGGCAGGATGCAGCGGCTTATTGGCCATTGCCGGCGCGCATGTTGAAATCGTCCACGAGGCCGTTCAAGGCCTCCGTCATATTGTCCAGGTCCGCCTCGGCCGTTCCCGGATCGCCATGAGCTGTGTTGCGCCGCACCGTCTTGATCGCCGCGAGAAGGTCTGCGGCGCGCGGCCCGATATGGAACAGGACGGGCTTGTTCCCAAGAGAGGTCGTCACCGACGAGTGCGCGGACATGTAGGTGCGGGCGTCCTGAAGCGCGTCCTCCAAGGCGCGTTCGGCCTTGACGACGTCCGGGACACGGACCTTTCCGTCCCGAATGGCCTGCCGCGTCTCGTCGAAGCTCAGTCGGGCTTGGTGGATCAGGTTCAGCGCGTGCCATCGATACGCGCGCCCCTCGCGACGCTCGATCTCGACGAGTTCGAGGCGCGTGCTCGCAAGGTTCGCGGCGGCAACGACCTCGCGCATCCGGTCGGAGACATCGAGAAACCGCCCGAACAGGGGCAAGAGCCTGGGATGCAGGTCCGCACGCATCTCGTGCCAATCGTCGTCGCGGTAGGTCTCCTGCCCGAGATAATCGTCGGTCCGGTTCAGGACCGGTACAAGCGCTTCCAGCGCATCGGCATAAAGGAGCCCCAGGTCGTCGAGCGCGGGATCGTGCGGGGCCGCTCGACCTGCCGCCCTGAGGCCTGCAGCGCAGTCGCGAGAAAAACCGTTGTCGACCTCATAGGGCGCGATCTTGAAGCTGCGATGCAGGATCGGCCCGCCTTCGAAGGCCGCCGGAAAGCTTTGGCGATACCGATCGTAGTTCGCTCGCATCGCGGCATCGACGCGATTGATGCAGGTGACGAAGGCGCCAAGCTTGGTCGCAAGGTCGTCCACGTTATCAGCCGAGGGTTCGGCGCCCGACCGAGCCGCTTCCGGCAGGCCAATGTCGCGCAGCAGCGAGGGCACATCGCCGCCTTTCGCCACGAAGACGATGGCCAGGACGATCAGGGCCAGGACGATCTTAGCGACCTGTTTCAGGATGGGCATGGCATGGCTCGCCGAACGGAATGCCCCGGCTGGACGCGGATCAGAGATTCGCTTCGAGAACCGTGGTGATGGCCTTCACGCGCGGGTCGAGGTCGTCCACGTTCGTGAACGGCTTCCAGTTCAGCGTCAGCACACCAGCCGAGAAGCCGACGCCCTCCTGATAGTTCGAGCTCGGCGCACTCGCCTCATCATAGGTGATGACAATTGATGTCAGTCTGTCCTTCAAAGCCTGCTTGCCGATGTCGTCAGAGGAGATGGCGGACAGAGCTCTGATCAACGGATCGATGATCGGCTTGCGCAGGTAGTCGTCGTTTGCGTAGTTTTCCGCTGAGCCGGGCAGAGCCAGACTTTTCAGGTCCAGCGTCACGGGCACGGAAAAGCCGGCAGCGTCCTGGATCGCCCGTTCGAGAGGCGGCCAGACATCTTTGGAATAGGCCGCGATGGCCCGGCGCTCGGCCAGTCCGCCGTCGCCCTGCGCCAAGGCGTTGGACATCGGCAGGACGAGCAGGGTCGAAGCGAGGAGAACGGGACGGACGAGCGACATAAGGAATCCTCTTGTGGTCTCATCGAGAGAACGGGGACGCCTCGAAGGCGCGCCTATCCGTTTTGTGAATGTTGACGGGTGCGCAGGCCGACGGCGCTACTGCGCGGCCTTCAGAGCCTCGGCGTTCTCGTCATAAGACTTGCAGTACTCCGGCAGCGTCTGACTCACGCCTTCCGCCATCTGCTCGACGGCGATCTGACTGTCCTCGCCATTGTAGATGACGCCTTCCGTCCCCTTCTTTCGATAGTGAGCCGCTGTCGCCGGGTCGGCGGGCGCGGGCAGCGAAGCGAGGAAGCTCTCGTAGATGACTGCGGCACCCTGTGAGGGGAAGCCTTTGCCAATGCAGTATTGGAGAACGCCAAGCTGGTTGCTTATCTGACGATACAGGCTGTCGGGATCAGGCGCCTGGGCCGCGCTCGTCTGGATTGCCAGCACGGAAGCGCAAGTGGCCAACACCATCGGGGCCGTGATCAGAAAGCGGGCAAGGCGGCACACAAATCTCAACGCAATTCTCCTGCTGTTGGGAAAGACGGTGTCGGACATCGCGGCGCGGGTGATCCCGCGCGTAGCAGTCAGCGGGAGCGGCGAGCCGCGTTCGCCGCCTGTTTCTCGCCGTGCTTTTCGGTCGAGCGCGCGCCCAGATACAGGGCGAAACGCCCAACGAAGAGCCAAAGCAGCGTCAGAACGGCGATCAAGGCAGGAAGCAGCCACCGGTGATCCTGCACGACGGCCGCCATGTCCGTGTCGCCGACGAGTCCGAGATCCACGCCGCTTTCGCCTGGTCTGTTCAGCCACTGCGCAACGCCGGCGTAGAATGCCAGCGCGATGAGAGCGAGAAGCGTGTTCATCAGGGTAAACTAGATCGCCAGACGCCAGGAGAGCGCCTTGCCGGGACATCGCCCCGAACGCTTGGAGTCTTGGTTGCCGACCATCATGGCGGCGCCCATCAAAGCCAGGACGTTCACGGCATGAGCCGGCATCTCGAAGCCGACGAGGGATGCCACGACGAAAGACAAAATCCCGTAGATGAGGCTGATGGCGATGAGCAAAAGAGCGAAGGCTCCTACCAGACTCTGCTCCGACAGGGCGGGGCTCGTCATTCGCCGCTCGCGCCCTGGAAGCGTTCGCATGCCGCGAAATAGTCGTCCGCCTTGCATCGAAGCGTCGCCGCCTCACAGGTCGCGCCGCCGCGGTGACCCTTGACGACCAACGTCGCACCGGCGGGGATGAAGGCGACGGACAGAGTGTTCCAGTTGTTCGTTGTGATGTCGGTCCAAGCGATCGGCGGCTTGCCGCGAATGCTGACGCCATCGCCGGACAAGACGACGGCGGGGCGGCTGGTTTCGCGCCACAACGGCAGGACCCGGATCAGAAACAGAAGCACGGCGAAACCGGCCAAGCCGGCGAGCCAGTAGAACGTGTGATCCAGGGGGACGGCGGCGCGATCGATGTAGCGACCGGATGCCAGAAACACTAGAACGGCAGCAAAACCCAGTATGATGGCCGACATGACAAGGAGCTTAGGCGTTGATCGATAGATTTCGTGCCGCTCTGTCGTCGGTTGTGCTCCTCTCATTCGCGTCTCCCTTGAAAACAAGGCTAGGATGCCTCGACTGGACCGCCATATCTGCCCTATACCAGGCAAATTGCCCAAAAATCTTGCACATATTGCCGGCTATCAAATTTTCGATTGTTAGGCAAGACGGATTCGAAGTGAAGAAAATCAAGCGCAGGATTGGTTGGCGCTCGATATTATCGACACAAAAATAGTTCAGGCTATATAGAGATATGGTAATATGGCGATTATCTGTGATTTTTGGACGTGAAAACAAAATAAAAATCCATATATATTATTAATCATCTGATGTTTAAGCGCAAAAATCAGATGTTTACATCTGATATATTCAAATACAATAGTAAAATACGAATGTTAAAGCCGATAAATTCCCTACGATCATGTTCCATGAAATTTTCATGCGCAGCAACTTGACGGATGTGTGGCCGGCTAGCCATACAGGTGGTCGATTAGCGACTGTTTCCTGATTCGACGATCGGTGACGGAACGTCTGTTCCGTTCAGCGGCACTTATCTACGCTCTTCGCGCCCTCACGACCTCAGCCATCGTGTGGTGATAAAGGCAAGGGTGCTAACTGGCTCGCCGCGCGCGTCCTCGCGCCCATCGTCAAGCAGACTCAGGCATCACGCCGCCGCGCGATCCGATGGTCCGTCGTGGGTCAGGGCCTGCGGCGCCGAGCGGTCCGTCATCGGCTGGATCATAAGGCGAAATGGGAAGCGTAGGGTTATGCGTTTGCGGGTTTTATTGGCATCGTTCCTTCTACTCCCGATCGCGCAGGCCATCGCCCAGGACAGCGACCCGTTCTACTTGGAGAAGCGGAACGATCTCGGCCTCGTCGCCTATTGCAGCGCACATGGCATGCTGCCGGACGACGGCTACCGCTTCTTCAAGGCCGGTGTGGACGAGATTTTCGGACCTCGTACGAACACACCGGAAGGCGACCTGCACGAGCGAAAGGGGCGCGACGGCATCGCTTATCTGCAAGGCGAGGAGCAGTCGATCCAAGAGATGGCGGCGGCTTACGACGTCGATATCGCCGAAGTCTGCGGACAGTACAAGGTGCACATTTCGCTGGGGAAGATAGCCGCGAGCCGGCGTGCAAAATGAAGCTTCCACGTTCGCAGCGAAACCGCCCACCCCGATCGCGGACACGGTCGTCGAGGTCGCGAGCCCACGTCTCCCGCTCGTAGCATCCACACAGACATAGGATTTCCAATGGTTCGCCGTCTTCTCGCGACGACCGCTCTGGTCGCCTTGCTCGCCCTGCCTGCCTATGCCGAGCCCCTCTCGCCCGAGCCGGCGTCCGCCGGGACCAGCGAAGAAGCGGCCGCGCTGCGTGCCTCGCTCGCCGAATATGTCACACAGGTTCCCTTCGAGAAGGGCATTCTCAGCGTCGAGCCCGATCCGGCGGGGCAGCGCGTCACGCTCAACGGCGCACCCTTCCTGAAGGATTATTTCGGCCTCGAGGCGAAGGTCGCGCCCCTGTCGTTCCTAGTCAGCCCGCGCGCGGACGGAGACTGGAATGTCTTCACGAACGACCCGATTCGCGTCACCTTCGACACCAAGGTCGGCGAGCAGGTCCATGCCTTCGAGTATTCGCAAGGGGAGCAGGCCTTCAAGGGCGTCTTCGCGCCCAACCTCTTCGCCTATCGCGCGGTCGAAGGCTTCGTGCGCGACACGGTCAATATTCAGAACGAGGGGGCCACAGACTCCAGCACGACCATAGCGGGCACCAAGCTCTCGATGAGCGCGGGGCCGGGCGACGCGGGCGGCGTCGATCTCGACTTCCAGCAGACCTTGACCAATTACGGCCAGACCGTCGGCGTCAAGGCGCCTCCCCCGGTGGAGGGCGAGACGCCCGAGGCGCGGAGCCAAAGGGAACTCGCCGCCTCGCTCTTCATGAGCTTTGGCCTCAAGGCGGGGGAGGTGGAAAGCACCGCCTCGGTGAAGGGCGCGCGCAACGTCGAGGGGCGCGATCTCTACACCCTCCTGCTAGCTCATACAGAGGCGCTGGAGGCCGACCACAGGAAAGCCCTCGCTGGCCCGTTGGGCGAAGATCTGCGCGCGGCGCTCCAGAAAACCATGCCGTTCTGGACCTCCCTCGACGTCGCGGTGACGGCGCGCGAGGCGTCCTTCCAGTCCATGCTCGGTACGCTGCGGTTCGGCGAGGCGAGCCAAGCCACGAGGATGACGGGGCTCGCCGAGGATGCGCGCCTGGAGACCGACATCTCCTTCGATGGCTTCTCGGTGGACGGCGCGGTCGTGCCGACCTGGGCCGCCCGCTTCGTGCCGAAGGCGGCGCAGCTCGGCGTCGTCGTGTCAGGCGTGGATCTCAAAGCGCCCGCCGATCTCGCGATCCGGCATATCGATTTCACCGCCGACGAACCGTTCCCGGAGGAAGCGAAGGCCGAGATCGTCGAGGCGCTCGACCCCGCGCGGATCAAGATCACCCTTAAGCCGAGCGTGATTCGCTCCACCGACCTCGATCTGCATCTGTCCGGCGAGATGGGCTTCGTGGACGAGAAGCCCACAGGCACGCTGACGGCGCGCGCTGTTGGGCTGGACCAGACGATCGCCAGCCTCAAACGCGCGGCCGAGCGCGAGCCCGACCTCCAGCAGGTCGTCGGCATGGCCCAGATGGCGCAGGGTCTCGGCCGCAAGACCGCGGACGGCGACTGGGAATGGGTGGTGGACGTTGCCGCCGACGGCTCCGTCTCGGTCAATGGCGCCTTGGTGAAGGCGCCCGATTCCGAGACCCTGCCAGAGACCGAAGCAGGGCCCGCCGAGGACGCCGGCCAACAGTAGGCGACGGCCGGAAACGGCTGGAGCAAGGCGGGCCGCCGAGGCGCCCGGCCCCTATCCCTCGACGATAACGACAGGTCGCACCATGACGACAGAGTTCATCGGCAAGAAGTCGGCGGCCGCTGGAGGCTGGGGCGCGCTCAAGAGCTGCGGCAAGCGGCTGCTCGCAAGCGGCTCGCCCATCGCCGGCGCACGCGCCATGCTGAAGGCCAACCAGCCCGACGGGTTCGACTGTCCGGGCTGCGCCTGGGGCGACCCCGAGCACGGCTCCTCCTTCGAGTTCTGCGAGAACGGCGTGAAGGCCGTGGCCTGGGAGGCGACGGACAAGCGTGCGACGCCCGAGTTCTTCGCTCGGCACACGGTAAGCGAACTGTCCAAACTATCGGACTACGAACTTGAGCTGAACGGGCGCCTAACGCACCCGATGCGCTACGACCGCGCGAGCGACCGCTATCTCCCGGTCGCGTGGGCCGACGCCTTCGCCGAGATCGGGGTGATCCTCCAAGGTCTCGACAGCCCGAACCGGGCCGAGTTCTACACTTCGGGGCGCACCTCCAACGAGGCGGCCTATCTCTACCAGCTCTTTGTGCGCCTTTACGGCACCAACAATTTCCCCGACTGCTCCAACATGTGCCACGAGGCGAGCGGCGTCGCGCTGCGCCAGGCGATCGGCGTCGGCAAGGGCACGGTGCTGCTCGAGGATTTCGAGAAGGCCGACGCGATCTTCGTGATCGGGCAGAACCCTGGCACCAACCATCCCCGTATGCTCGGGGATCTTCGACGCGCGGCCATGCGGGGGGCGGGCATCGTGGTCTTCAATCCTGTGCGCGAGAAGGGACTGGAGCGCTTCGCCGATCCTCAGGACAAGATCGAGATGCTGCGCGGCGGCAGCCAAGCTATCTCCAGCCATTACTATCAACCCCGGCTCGGCGGCGACATGGCGGCCGTGCGCGGCATGGCGAAAGCTGTCTTCGCCGCAGAGGACGCGGCTCTTCTCGATGGCCGCCCGCCGGTGCTCGACCACGCCTTCCTTGCCGAACACTGCGAGGGCCTAGCCGCGTACCGCGCTATGGTGGAGGCGACAAGCTGGGAGGCGATCGAGGACCAGTCGGGCCTCGGCCGACGCCAGATCGAGGAAGCGGCGGCGATCTATATGTCCGCCGAGCGCGTGATCTGCACCTGGGCAATGGGGGTGACACAGCACCTTCATTCGGTGGACACGATCCGCGAAATCGCAAGCTTCATGCTCCTGCGCGGGCAGTTGGGAAAGCCAGGCGCCGGCCTTTGCCCGGTGCGTGGCCACTCCAACGTGCAAGGGGACCGAACGGTCGGCATCAACGAGAGGCCAGGCTCTGCCTTCCTCGACGCGCTGGAGGCGCGCTTCGGCTTCGCGCCCCCGCGCGAGCCCGGCCACAACGTGCTCGCCGCCATTGGCGCGATGCTGGACGGGACCGCCCAGGCTTTTGTCGGGCTTGGTGGCAATTTCGCAAGGGCAACGCCCGACAGCGCCCTGATCGCCGACGCGCTCCGCCGCCAGAAGCTCACCGTCCACATCGCCACCAAGCCCAACCACTCGCACCTGATGCCGGGGGAGGTGAGCTTCATCCTGCCCTGCCTCGGGCGCACGGAGATCGACAGCCGCCCGGGCGGCGGCACCCAGCTCGTCAGCGTCGAAGACTCCATGAGCATGGTCCACGGGTCGGCAGGCATCAACCCGCCAGTCTCGCCCCATCTCCTGTCGGAGGTCGCGATCGTGGCGGGCATGGCCGAGGCGACGGTCGGCAGCGCCACCGTGGACTGGGCGGCGCTTGCGGCGGACTACGATCGCATTCGCGACCTCATCGAGGACACGATTCCCGGCTTCGAGCGCTACAATGAGCGATTGCGCGTTCCGCGCGGCTTCCACCTGCGCAATGCGGCGGCGAACCGCGAATGGAAGACGCCGAAAGGCCGGGCAATCCTCTCCGATGCCCCCCTGCCGTCCGAGACGGTGCATCAGCGGGCGCGCCGGGATGCGAGCCGCTTCGCCCTGCAGACCTTTCGCTCGCACGATCAGTACAACACGACGATCTACGGCCTCGACGACCGCTATCGCGGTGTCTATGGCGAGCGCAACATGATCTTCATCCACCCGGACGACCTGACCGCGTTGGGCGCCAAGGCCGGCGATCTCGCGGATGTGGTGGGAGCGTTCGACGATGGGATGGAGCGCGTCGCCCCGTCGTTTCGCTTCGTGCCCTATGACATCCCGCGCGGCAGCGTCGCAGGCTATTACCCCGAGCTGAATGTTCTCGTTCCCCTTGCTTCAGCCGGACGGGAAAGCGATACCCCGACTTCGAAATCGATCCTGGTCTCGTTCCGCCGCCGCGAGGGCGCGTGACTCACGAGGCAGCCCCGGACGCTGAGCGTCTTGAGGCGCTCATAGCAGTACTCATGGGTCTCGACCCGGCTCTATCGCCGATTGGAGCCGCCATCGTCGCGGCTTGCGCCGAGGGTTTGGCCAGCGACAGTCGCAGCGTCTCCAATGGTCTTGGTATTGCCCATGCCCTGGTGCTGCGCGAGATCCATGCGCTTAGAGCGCAAGGGATACTGGACATCACCCGTCGCGACGCAAGAACGATGCGGACATTCTACGCATTCGCCACCCCATCCTGCTAGGCAATCAAGCGTCGGATGATCAAGGCCACCCCCTGCAAGACGGGCGGGCGGCTCTGCAGGTGCGGCGCGCGACGCGCAATCACATGGTCGCGCGAGCAGGAGCGGGCGTTTCTTAGCTCACTCGACGGGTGGCATTCGCCTCGCATTCTTGCTGGCGCTCCACACCGGGCAGCGGCAAGGCAATCTCCTGAGCATGCCCTGGCGTGCCTATGACGGGGAATCAATCCGCCTCAAGCAGGGCAAAACGGGCGCGCGAGTGCGAGTGCCTGTAACGGCTGAGCTCAAAGCCGCGCTTGACGCTGTGCTGCAGCCGCCGGGCGTGATCCTCACGAACCGCGATGGCGAGGCGTGGACCGCAGATGGCTTCCGGTCGTCATGGCGCAAAGCCTGCGCGAGGGCAGGTGTGGAAGGCGTCACCTTTCGCGACCTGCACGGAACGGCTGCAACACGCCTGCAATCGCGGGATGCTCGGAAGCGGAGATTGCGACCATCACGGGCCACTCGCTTTCGGAAGTCCGCTCGACTTTCGATCAGAACTATCTCAGTGGGGATTATTCGCTGGCACTATCAAGCATCACCAAGCTTGAAGCGACCCAAAAAAAACCCGATCAATCACCCGACCAATAGGGCGGGTCCAATAACAAAGCAGAGAAAGATTAGAAAAAACAGTGGCTGGGGAACCTGGATTCGAACCAAGACTAGCGGAGTCAGAGTCCGCTGTTCTACCCTTAAACTATTCCCCAGCAGGAGAACGCTTCTTTTCGAAGCGTCTTCGCTCGTTTCGGTCAGCTTGGCTGTCCGCTGCGGCGATGAAGGGGCATTTAGTCGAGTCGAGCGGGGGTGTCAACCGTCTTCGTTTGGATTCGCATTCGTCGCCGGATCGTCATGTGGCCAGCGTAGCGGGCGAGCGGCGAGGCTCCGGCCGTGGTGGATATCGCGGGGCGCACGGGCAAGGGGCGAAGAGGGTGCCTTGTGTAAAAATGGCGGATGACTACACTTCGATTCAACGAAAGCGGCCCTAAGCGGGTCGAGGGAGCGCGCCTTGCGCCGCTCCGGAGATTTGAAGTGATCCATGACACGAGACAAGGGCGAGCGGCGGCGAGGGTAAAGGACGCAAACGGCTTCGGGGCAGACGGGTTTTCCGGCGCGTCCGCCGGGGGCGAGCGACGGGGCGGCGAGGCAGGCGAAAGCCGGCCGCCGCGCCCGCCCGCCGGCTCGTCCGACGCCAAGGCCGGCGAGGCCGTCGGCAAGCCGTCCAAGCGCCAGAAGCGCCGCCGCCGCAAGAACAACGCTCCGGCGGCTCCGCCCGCCGGGGGCGGAGCCATGCGCGAACTGCCCCCCGCCCTCGGCGCCAAGGTGGCCGAGGCGGAGCGCGCGCTGCGCGAGCGAAAGAACGGCAACGCGCCTCGCCCGGCCCCGGTCAAGAATCGCCGGCGGCGCAAGGGGCGCAGCGGCTTTCCGCCGGCTCCCGCCAACGGCGGCAATGCCCCCGCTCCACGGCCCGCCGTGGCGCCGAGTGCGCAGGCCCCGGCGATCGCCCGAGCCGCCGCGCCGAACGGCGCCCATGGTTCCAACGGCGCCCACCGCGTTCCTGCCTATGCCGCGCTCGATCTCGGCACCAACAATTGCCGGCTCCTGATCGCTGTGCCGACGCGGCCTGGCCAGTTCCGGGTGATCGACGCGTTTTCGCGAATCGTTCGCCTCGGCGAAGGGCTGGGGCGCACGGGGAGCTTGGCCGGAACGGCGATGGACCGGGCCGTGGCGGCGCTGGAAATCTGCAGCCAGAAGCTCTCGGCGCGCGAGATTCGCGGGGCGCGGCTGATCGCGACGGAAGCGTGCCGTTCGGCCGCCAACGGGCGTGAGTTCATCAACCGCGTGTTTCGCGAGACGGGACTCCGGCTGGAGATCGTCAGCCGCGAGACGGAGGCGCGGCTGGCCGTGTCCGGTTGCGGCTCCCTGATCGACCGCACGGCGCGCGGCGCGGTGCTGTTCGACATCGGCGGCGGCTCCTCGGAGATCGCGCTGCTCGATCTCCGGCGCGGCACCAGCCGGCGACTGGCCAACAACATCGTCGCCTGGACCTCGCTCCCGGTCGGCGTGGTATCGCTGGCCGAGCGTCATGGCGGGCGCAACGTGACGCCCGAACTCTTCGAGCGCATGGTGAGCGAGGTCGAGGCGATGATCCTCGCCTTTCCCGGGCGCAACCGGCTGGCCGACATCGTCGGTCGGGACGGGTTCCATCTTCTGGGCACCTCGGGCACGGTTACGACGCTGGCTGGCATCCAGCTGGAGCTGGAGCGCTACGACCGGCGGCAGGTGGACGGGCTCTGGCTCAGCGACGGGGATGTCGACCGGCTGGTCGCCCA
Source organism: Aureimonas sp. AU20 (assembly GCF_001442755.1). Taxonomy (NCBI): domain Bacteria; kingdom Pseudomonadati; phylum Pseudomonadota; class Alphaproteobacteria; order Hyphomicrobiales; family Aurantimonadaceae; genus Aureimonas; species Aureimonas sp. AU20. The sequence continues at coordinate 1,685,488 of NZ_CP006367.1, forward strand.
GCTTCTCGGCTGGAGCTTCGAGGAGCGGGTCGCCAATCCCTGCATCGGCTCGGACCGCGCCGATCTCGTTCTGGCGGGCTGCGCCATCCTTCAGGCCATCCGCCGCATCTGGCCGGCCAAGGTGCTGCGCGTGGCCGACCGGGGCCTGCGCGAAGGATTGCTGACGGAAATGATGGTGGCGGACGGCGTGTGGCGCCGCCCGGCACCGAGCCACACAGGAACAGGACAGGCAGGGTCGGGCGCGTGACGAGTTCGGGACGAGGCGACGATCGCGGGCTGACGGTCCGCGTCAAGAAGAAGCGCGGGCTGAAAGTGTCTTCCCGCCGCTGGCTGGAGCGCCAGCTCAATGATCCCTATGTGCGCCGCGCCAAGGCGGACGGGTATCGCTCGCGCGCGGCCTACAAGCTGATCGAGATGGACGACCGCTACAAGCTTCTGAAGAAGGGCATGCGCATCGTCGATCTCGGCGCGGCGCCGGGCGGCTGGTGTCAGGTGGCGGTGGAGCGCACGGCCGGCAAGCCGGAAGAAGCGAAGGTGGTCGGCATCGACTATCTGCCGGTGGACCCGATCCCCGGCGCGACGATCCTGGAGCTCGACTTTCTCGACGACAGCGCGCCGCAGCGGCTGATCGAGGCGCTGGGCGGCGATCCCGATATCGTTCTGTCCGACATGGCGGCGCCGACCACGGGCCATCGTCGGACCGACCATCTGCGCACGCTGCATCTGTGCGAGGTCGCGGCCGACTTCGCCATTCGCACCCTGCGGCCCGGTGGGCACTTCCTCACGAAGACCTTCCAGGGGGGCACCGAGGGCGAGCTTCTGGCGCTCCTGAAGAAGAATTTCCGCTCGGTCCACCATGTGAAGCCGCCGGCCTCGCGCGACGGATCGGTGGAGCTCTACGTGCTGGCCAAGGATTTTCGCGGCCGTCGCAAGCCGGAGGACGCGGAAGCCGACGAGAGCGACGACGAGCCGGGCGAGGAGGGCTGAGTCCTTCTCCCCCGCTAGCATGACGAGGGCGGCCCCTTGGGAGGGCCGCCCTTTTTTCGTCTGGGCTATTCGGCGGGAACGCGCCGGCCCGCGACCTCCGCGCCCGCTTCTGCGGGAAGGCGCAAGAAGACGAGCGCCGAGAGAACGGTGACCACGCCCACCACGAAGAAGGCAACCGAGAAGTCGGCGAGCGAGGCCGTGGTGCGCCCGCCCAGCACCATGCCCGCTTCCAGAACGGCGCCCGCTGTCGCAACGCCACCGGCGATGGCGACCTGCTGAAACGCCGCGAGCAACGCCGTCGCGTCGCCCGTCTTGGCCTGCGGGACGTCGGCGAAGGCCAGCGTGTTGACGCCGGTGAAGAGCAGCGAGCGGAAGAAGCCGCCGATGAGTAGAAGCAGGACCAGAACCAGGATCGGGGTTTCCGGCCTGTAGAAGCCGATCGAGCCCATCAGGACGCCGCCGACCAGGGCCGCGCCGACCAGCGTCGTGCGGAAGCCGAACTGCTTCAGGATCGGCTTCACCAGCGTCTTCATCATCATCGCGCCGCCGATCGACACGGCGCTGATAAGACCGGACTGGAAGGGCGAATAGCCGAAGCCGAGCTGCAGCATCAGCGGAAAGAGGAAGGGCACCGCGCCCGCGCCGATGCGAAACAGGCCGCCGCCGACGACGGCCGCCCGCAGCGTCGGAATGCGGAACAGGCGAAGCTCCACCACGGGCCGCTCGTGCCGGCGGGCATGGCGAATGTAGAGAAGCGCGAAGACGAGGCCGAGCAGCGTCGTGGCGACGCCCACCCACGGCGGCAGGGCCGGCAGCGAAACCACCGACAGGCCGAACACGATTCCGGCGCAGGCAAGGCCCGACATGGCGAAGCCCGGCCAGTCGAACTCGACATCGCGGATCGGCGCGATGAAGGGGAGGAAGCGCTGGGCGAGCATCATGCCAAGGACGCCGATCGGCAGGTTGATGAAGAAGATCCAACGCCAGTCGGCATAGGTCGAGATCGCGCCGCCGAGCGGCGGTCCGATCAGCGGGCCGACAAGGGCGGGGATGGTGAACCACGCCATGGCCCCCACCAGATCGGAGCGCGGCACGGCGCGCACCAGAAGGAGGCGGCCGACCGGGGTCATCATGGCCCCGCCGATGCCTTGCAGGAAGCGCGCCGCGACGAAGCCCTCCAGCGAATTGGCGAAGCCGCAGGCGAGCGAACCCGCCATGAACACGCCGATGGCGCATTGAAACACGGCGCGGGCGCCGAACCGATCGGCCATGCGCCCCGAAATCGGAATAAACACGGCCAGAGAGACATAATAGCTGGTCAGCGCCAGCTTGAGCGCGATCGGGCTGGTGCCGATGTCGCGGGCGATGGTGGCGAGGGATGTCGCGATGACCGTCGAGTCGATGTTCTCCATGAACAGGGCGACGGCAAGGACGACCGGGACGATGCGTTTCACGAGCGAAAGATCCGGCAGGATAGAACGGAACCCGGGCGGAGGCTGGAGCTCGGAGGCCGCCTCAAGGGCGGCGCGATGTCCAGACCCGTCCAGAGGCGGGACCGGCGCTGGTGCGAACCGCCTTCCAGCTTCCTTCGTGGCCCGCTGCCCGGAGGGGAGAGGAGGGCTCCTCCTTCGGACGGACCGCGAACGAAGCCGACGCGAATCGCCGCCTGCGACGGGATGGGGTCGACGACACCCGGCAAACCTCAGCGGAACGTCCGGTCTCGTTTTCTCGCCATGAACGCCGTCGCGAGGCCTTTGCCATGCGCCCTCGCATCGCTCGCTTCTCGCGTCCTGTCCTTGGGCGAAAACCCTTGACCAGCCTCCGCGCGAGGCGCGTCAGGCACTTCATGTCAGCTTCAACAACGGCGGGAAAATGGAAGCGTTGCGCCTCCAGACCCCCTTACGCGAATTTTACGAAACGCGGAGCGTCTTGCCGCGCGGCTCTCCCTTCGCATCTAAGGCCCGAAGCGGCCGGCGCATGGCTCGTTCCCAAGCGCCAGCACCAGGCGCTAGGGATAGCAGTCTGGGGCGTCAGGGGAGAACGCCAATGTCCGACACGATTTGTATCAACCGCCGACACGCGATGATGTTGGCTGCGGGCGGCTTGGCCGCGACCGGCCTGGGGTTCGGCCCCGCCAACGCGCAGAGCACGGAGACGAGCATGACGAGCGCCGACACCCAACCCCTGGCGCCGGGCTGGCACCGGTTCCGCATCGGCGAGGCGGAGATCACCGTGGTTCTCGACGGCATTCGGCCGGGCGAGGGGCCGCATCCCACGTTCGGCGAGGACCAGAGCGCCGATGCCGTAGGCGACCTCATGGCGGCCAACCATCTGCCGCGCGCGCGGTTCGTCAATTTCTTCAACGTCGTCGTGGTGAAGCTTGGCGACCAGCGCATCCTGGTGGACACCGGCTTCGGCGAAGGCGGCCGGGCCAACGGCATGGGCCTCCTGCGCGAGCGCCTGGCGGCGGCAGGCCTTTCGCCGGACGACATCACGCTGGTCGCGCTGACCCATCTGCATGGCGACCATATCGGCGGCCTCACCGAGGGCGGCGCGCCGGCCTTCCCGAAGGCGAGCTATGTCGTCGGCCGCGCGGAGATGGCCTTCTGGACCTCGGACGAGGCCAAGAACGGCCCGCGTGCCGAGAACGCCAAGGCCGTGGAGAAGCAGTTCGCGGGAATCAAGGACAAGGTCCGGCTGATCGAGGACGGCGAGGCGATCGTGCCGGGTATGGTGGCGCGCGCCGCCTTCGGCCACACGCCGGGCATGCTGGCCTTCGAGGTGACGTCCGGCGGCAAGGGCGTGATGCTGACGGCCGACATCTTCTCGCAGTTCGTGGTCTCGTTCCAGAAGCCGGACTGGCAGGTCCGTTTCGACCAGGACAAGCCGGCGGCGGCCGAGACGCGCAAACGCTTCGCGCGCCAGCTTGCCGAATCCGGCATGCCGCTTCTCGGCTATCACCTGCCGTTTCCGGGCCTCGGCTATGTCGCGACTGAAGGCGAGTCGTTCCGCTTCGTGCCGGAGACATACCAGACCCTCGCTGAGGGCTGAGCCGCCGGCCTTTCCAACCGGCGGGCCGCGTGCTACGAGCCCGTGCCAATCCTCGACAATCCGGCGCCCCTCCAGGGCGCCGCGTTTCATTTAAGGACTGGTCCATGGCTCGCATCATCGAAACCGCCACCGGTGCGCTCGCGCTCACCTTCGACGACGTGCTGCTTCAGCCGGGCCATTCGGAGGTCATGCCGGGGCAGGTGGACGTTCGCACCCGCATCACGCGCAGCCTCTTCCTCAACATTCCCATGCTTTCGGCCGCGATGGACACGGTGACGGAATCGCGCCTCGCCATCGCCATGGCGCAGGCCGGCGGCATCGGCGTCATCCACCGCAACCTGACGCCCGCCGAGCAGGCCGAGCAGGTGCGCCAGGTCAAGAAGTTCGAATCCGGCATGGTCGTGAACCCCGTCACGATCGGCCCGGACGCGACGCTGGGCGACGCCCGCGCGCTGATGCAGGCGCACCGCATTTCCGGCATCCCGGTGGTGGAAAGCGGCGGCCGGGGCGGCCAGACCAAGGGCCGTCTCGTCGGCATCCTGACCAATCGCGACGTGCGCTTCGCCTCGGACGATCGGCAGAAGATCTTCGAGCTGATGACGCGCGAGAATCTCATCACCGTGCGTGAGACGGTGGACCAGGACGAGGCCAAGCGGCTCCTCCACAAGCACCGGATCGAGAAGCTCCTCGTGGTGGACGGCGAAGGCCATTGCATCGGCCTCATCACGGTCAAGGATATCGAGAAGTCGCAACTGAACCCCAACGCGGCCAAGGACGCGCAGGGTCGCCTTCTGGCCGCTGCCGCAACCAGCGTCGGCGAGGACGGGTTCGAGCGCGCCGAACGCCTGATCGACGCCGGCATCGACCTGATCGTGGTGGACACGGCCCACGGCCATTCGCAGCGCGTGTTGGACGCCGTGGCCCGCGTCAAGAAAATGTCCAACGAAGTGCAGGTGATCGCCGGCAACGTCGCGACGCCCTCGGGCACGCAGGCGCTGATCGACGCGGGCGCCGACGGCGTCAAGGTCGGCATCGGGCCGGGCTCGATCTGCACCACGCGCATCGTGGCCGGCGTCGGCGTGCCGCAGCTCTCCGCCATCATGGATGCCGTCAACGTCGCCGACAAGGCGGGCGTCCCGGTGATCGCCGACGGCGGCATCAAGTATTCCGGCGATCTCGCCAAGGCGCTGGCGGCCGGCGCTTCCGCCGCCATGGTCGGCTCGCTGCTCGCCGGCACCGAGGAAAGCCCCGGCGAGGTCTACCTGCACCAGGGCCGCTCCTTCAAAGCCTATCGCGGCATGGGCTCGGTCGGCGCCATGGCGCGCGGCTCGGCGGACCGCTACTTCCAGGCCGAGGTGCGCGACACGCTGAAGCTCGTGCCGGAAGGCATCGAGGGGCAGGTTCCCTACAAGGGCCCGGTCGGCGCGGTGATCCACCAGCTGACCGGCGGCCTGCGCGCCGCCATGGGCTACACGGGCGCCGCCAATCTGGAAGACTTCCGCACCAAGGCGACCTTCGTGCGTATCTCCAACGCGGGCCTGCGCGAGAGCCACGCGCATGACGTCACCATCACCCGCGAAAGCCCGAACTATCCCGGCTTCGGCGCGTAAGCCCCGAGCATCGGTATCGTCAGTCGGAGGCCGGCGTCGCGGAGGCGTCGCCGGCCTTTTCATGTCCGGCCGCAGTCTCCGAGAGACCCAGGCACGCCCGGATCATTTCCGCCAGCCGCTCGAAGTCCGACCGCCGGCCCGAGGAAGAACGGAAGGCGAGGGCGAGGCGGCGGGAGGGGACGGGGGCCTCGAAGGGCAGAAAGCGGATACCGCCGCCGCGCGCTTCGGTCTCCACCGCGCTTTGCGGCACCAGCGTCACGCCGAGGCCGCCCGCCACCATGCGCATCAGCGTGGTGAGGCTGGTCGCGCCGAGCGTTGCCAGATCGCGCTGCTCCACGATGCGACAGACGTCCAGCGCCTGATCGCGCAGGCAATGGCCCTCTTCGAGCAGGATCAGTCGCTCGCTCTCCAACTGGCTCGGTGCGACGGGCGAGGGGATGCGCCCGGCTTCCGCGTCCGGCACCGCCAGAAAGAACGGGTCCTCGCAGAGCGGGATGGTCGAGACGCCCTTGCGCTCCACCGGCAGCGCCTGGACCACGCAGTCGAGATCGCCCCGCGCCAGCTCGTCCGCCAGGATCGCGGTGACGTTCTCGCGCACGCCGACCGACAGGCGGGGATAAGAGCGGGCGAGTTCCGCCAGAAGGCCGGGCAGGAGATAGGGGGCGAGCGAGGCGATGATGCCGATGCGCAATTGCCCGACCAGAAGTTCGCCCTGGCCCTCGCTCAAGGCTTCGAGATCGCGCACCTCGGCGAGAATGCGTCGCACGCGCCGCTTCACCCGCTCGCCCTCCGGCGTCAGCGAAATGCCGCTGGAGCGGCGCTCGAACAGGGCCGTGCCGAAATGCTCTTCGAGCTGCGCGATCTGCGCCGAGAGCGCCGGCTGCGAGATGTTGAGCCGCCGCGCCGCCTGCCCGAAATGCAGGGTTTCGCTGAGCGATTCGAAATAGCGGAGCTGGCGCAGGGTGAGCATGCCGATCAGATAAACTGATCGGCGGGGATTGGAAATACGATTGGAAATTATCGAGAGAATCGGTTGGAATGGTTCTCAACTTCCTATGGAGTTTACGATGACCGACAGACCTCGGCTGACGACCACCGCCGGCGCGCCCCTTTCGTCCAACCAGAATTCCAAGACCGTCGGCCGCAACGGCCCCGTGCTTCTGGAGGACTACCAGCTCATCGAGAAGCTGGCGCACCAGAACCGCGAGCGCGTTCCCGAGCGCGTCGTGCACGCCAAGGGCTGGGGCGCCCACGGCACGCTGACCGTGACCGAGGACATCTCGCGCTACACCCGCGCCAAGCTGTTCAGCCAGGTCGGCAAGAAGACCGAGATGCTGGCCCGCTTCTCGACGGTGGCCGGCGAGCAGGGCGCGGCGGATGCCGAGCGCGACGTGCGCGGCTTCTCGCTGAAGTTCTACACCGAGGAAGGCAACTGGGATCTGGTCGGCAACAACACGCCGGTCTTCTTCGTCGCCGACCCCTACAAGTTCCCCGACTTCATCCACACGCAGAAGCGCCATCCGCGCACCAATCTGCGCTCGGCGACGGCCATGTGGGACTTCTGGTCGCTCTGCCCGGAATCGCTGCATCAGGTGACGATCCTGATGTCGGATCGCGGCATCCCGGTCGATCCCTCGCGCATGAACGGCTACGGCTCGCACACGTTCTCGCTGTGGAACGATCAGGGCGAACGCTTCTGGGTGAAGTTCCACTTCAAGACCCAGCAGGGCCATAAGACCTTCACCAACGAAGAGGCGGAGAAGGTCATCGCCAAGTCGCGCGAATCCTATCAGGAAGCGCTCTATTCCATGATCGAGGAAGGCCGCTTCCCGAAATGGACCATGTTCATCCAGGTCATGCCCGAGCTGGAAGCGGACGAGTTCGAGCGGAAGACCGGCTGGAGCGCGTTCGACCTGACCAAGGTCTGGCCGCACGGCATGTATCCGCTGATCAAGGTCGGCGAGTTCGAGCTGAACCGCAACCCGGACAACTACTTCACCGATATCGAGCAGTCCGCCTTCAACCCGTCCAACGTGGTGCCGGGCATCGGCTTTTCGCCGGACAAGATGCTGCAGGGTCGCCTGTTCTCCTATCCCGACGCGCATCGCTACCGGATCGGCGTCCACTACGAGTCGCTGCCCGTCAACAAGCCGCGCTCGCCAGTGAACCACTACAATCGCGACGGCTCGATGCCCTTCGGCATCATGACCAACCCGGACGCCTATTACGAGCCGAACTCGTTCGGCGGCCCGGTGGAAGACCCGAGCGTGGAAGAGCCGCCGCACCGCTATAGCGGCCAGGTCGGGCGCTACGAGTTCCGCGCCGAGGCCGACCACTATTCGCAGCCGCGCGCGCTGTTCAATATGTTCGACGACGCGCACAAGCAGCGCCTGTTCAAGACGCTGGCCGGCGCCATGCAGGGCGTTCCGCAGTTCATCGTGAACCGGCAGCTCGCCCATTTCGACAAGGTCGATCCGGCCTATGGGGCGGGCGTTCGCAAGGCCTTGTCCGAGCAGGGCCGCGACGACGAGCAGGCGAGCCTGACCACGAGCCATAGCGCCGCGGCCGAGTAAACCGCTTCGCCAGCGTGAGACGACAGGAGGGCCGGGAGCGATCCCGGCCCTTTTTGCGTGCGTGGGTCTGCGCACCGAAACCCTTTGCGGCTTGTGATCGTGCGCCGGCGAAACTACCAAGCATGTCTGACGGAGAAGGAAGGAGCCATCATGCGGCTTGGCGGGCGGATCGCGGCGGCGGTCGAGGTGATCGAGGACATGACGGCACGCCGCCGTCCCGTGGCCGATGCGCTGAAGGACTGGGGCCTCGCCCATCGCTTCGCCGGTTCGGGCGATCGCTCGGCTATCGGCAACATGGTCTACGACGTCCTGCGCCGACGCCGCTCCTTGGCCCACCGCATGGGCAGCGAGGCGCCGGCGGCGCTGGTCTTCGGCGCCGTGCTGGATGCCGGCGTGGCGCCCGAGCAGCTGCGTTCCGCGCTGGAGGGCGACCGGTTCGCGCCTCCGCTCCCCTCGGAAGAGGTGCTCGCGCGCTTCCTGTCGCCCGAAAGTCTCGAAGGCGCGCCGGAGGCCGTGGCTGCCGACGTGCCGGATTGGCTCGCCGCGCCGCTTGCCGCCTCGCTCGGGACGGATTGGGTCGCGGAAGCGCGCGCCCTGTCGGACCGCCCGCCGCTCGACATGCGCGCCAATCTCCTGAAAAGCACGCGTGACGAGGTGCTGTCCGAACTCGCGCCCTTCGCGGCCGCGCCGACGCCGCTATCGCCTTGGGGGCTTCGCATCGCGCCGATCGAGGGGGAGGGGCGCCACCCCAACGTTCAGGTCGAGCGCGGCTTCCAGACGGGCCTGTTCGAAATCCAGGACGAGGGTTCGCAGATCGCGGTGCTGCTCGCCGGTGCGGCGCCCGGCAGCCGCATTCTCGACTATTGCGCCGGGGCGGGCGGCAAGACGCTGGCGCTCGCGGCCGCGACGGGCAACGCGGCGGAGATCCACGCCTTCGACGCCGACCGGCAACGCCTCGCTCCGATCTGGGATCGTCTGGCGCGCGCCGGCACGGAAGGGGTGACGGTTCATGCCCCGCGCGACGATCTCTCGCCCCTTCACGATGGCATGGACCTCGTCCTTGTGGATGCGCCCTGCACGGGCGCGGGCACGTGGCGCCGCCGGCCCGACGCCAAGTGGCGCCTGTCCGAAAGCCAGCTGCAGAAGCGAACCGAAGAACAGGACAAGGTGCTGAGCAACGCCGCGCGCTTCGTTAAGGCCGGCGGGCGGTTGGCCTATGTCACCTGCTCGGTGCTGCGCGAGGAGAACGCCGCGCGCGTCGAAGCCTTCCTCTCGCGCGAGCCCGGCTTCCGGCTGGCCGACGCCGAGGCGATCTGGCGCGAGCGACTGCCCGAAGCCGCTGCCGCCTATCAGGCCGAGCGGATTGGCGAAGGCGCCGTCCTGACGCTGACGCCGCTTCGCTCAGGGACAGACGGGTTCTTCTTCGCCATGCTGGAGCGTACGGCGTGAAGGCGCTGGCGAGCCTGATCGGCTTCCTCCTCGTCTCGCTCGGCGGCGGTTTCTGGATCGGCCAGATCGCCCGGCCGGACGGCTGGTTCCGCCATCTCGCAAAGCCCTGGTTCAACCCGCCCGACTGGCTCTTCGCGCCGGTCTGGAGCGTGCTCTACGTTTTGATCGCTGTCGCCGGCTGGCGCGCGTTCCGAGCGGGCAACGGCAAGGCGCTGACGGCCTGGATCATCCAGATGGCGCTGAATTTCCTTTGGCCGCCGCTCTTCTTCAACGCCCATGCGACGCTGCCGGCGCTGATCGTGATCCTCGGCCTTCTCGCCGCAATCCTGATCTTCCTGGCGCGGGTCGGCACGCGCGATCGCGTCGCCTTCTGGTGCTTCGTCCCCTATGCCATGTGGGTGAGCTACGCCACGCTTCTCAACGCCGCGATCTGGCGGATGAACGGATGAGCGCGGCGCTTAGAGTGCCTAACGAAACCTCTGGGTGGAGGATGGTCGATGGATTTTCGGCCGAGGACGAGGAGCGAAGCGCAGTCGATGCCGGCGGCATCGGCGAGCATTCGCGACGACGCCCTCGACGGAAAGACCCGACCAGCCGACCCCACGAGATTTCGTTAGGCACTCTCAACCACGCCGTCGAGACCTGGGGCGGGCGGCGCGTCCTTTTCGTCATGGCGGCTCCGCCTGAATACGGCCCCGAGCTTCAAAGCCGTATCCGCCCGCTCATGACCGGCATCGGCCCGATCGAGGCGGCGCTGGAAACGGGCATCGCGCTGCAGGGTCTGGCCGATGCCGATGGTCTGCCGCATCTCGTAGTCTCGCTCGGCTCGGCCGGCTCGCGGCTGCTGGAGCAGGGCCGCGTCTATCAGGCGTCGAGCGTCTCATGGCGCGATATCGACGCCTCGCCGCTCGGCTTCACCAAGGGCGTGACACCGCTGGTCGACCATCCCGTCGCCGTGCCCCTGGCGACCCCGCTGCCCGGCTGGCCCTCGGCGCGGCTGTCGACCGGTGGCAATGTCGTCTCCGGCCTCGGCTACGACACGATCGACGCCGACATGGTGGACATGGAGACCTTCGCGGTCTGGCGCGCGGCGCATCGCTTCGGCGTGCCGCTCCTGGCGCTGCGCGGCATTTCGGACGGCGCCGAAGAGCTGCGCCATTATGGCGACTGGGCCGCCCTCCTGCCGCAGCTCGACCGCGAACTGGCGCTCGCGATCGACGCTTTGCGGGCCGGCCTCGAAGACGGCTCTCTGGAATTTTAAGTCGCCGGAGGCTGTGCACTTCCGGCGACAAGTCTCACTTGGCCTTGAGGAAATCCCCGACCTCGAGCTTCACGAACTCGTTGTCGTCCGCCTTGTCGAGCGCGCGTCCGGCGGAGAAGGGGTAGTTGTTGTCGTTCGCGACGATGATGTGCGTCTCGTCCAGCCGGTCGACATTCTCGATCGTCACGAAGGGCATGTCGTAGACGCCTTCGAGCGTGCCTTGTTTGGCGACCCCTTTCGGGTCCTTGATGTCGAGGAGATCGATATAGCCGATCTTGCGCACGGCCTTCCCGAGATTGGCCTCTGTCATCTCGATCTTGGTGATGCGCTTCAGCTTGGCGGGCGTCGCGAAACAATCGGGCTTCGGGTCGCCCTTGCAGGCCTGCGACGCGCGGCCCGCGCCGTTGTCGCGCTCGATCACCAGCGCGGTGGTCTCGTCCAGCATGTTGAAGTCGCCGATCGCCGCGCCGCCGGGGCTCAGCGGATAGAGCCAGAACCGGCCGGTCCACTCGCCCGACTTCGAATCGAACTCGCCGATTCGCAGCGCGGTGCGCCCGTCCTCGGTCTTCTCGCTCGCGCCCTCCTTATAGAGTGGGCCTTCCAGAAGGCCGTAGAGGCGCGAGCCGTCCTTGGCCATGGCCAGACCCTCGAAGCCGCCGGAGCGCTTGAGGTTGAAGGCGGGGAGGGGCTTGGTCGGGTCGCCCGGCAGGCTCAAAGCGGGATGGTCGGGCGAGCGGACCGCGACGTCGCCCATCTTCGTCTCGTGGACCGAAAGCAGCTTGCCGGTCTTGTCGACATGGATGAGATAGGGACCGAACTCCTCGCCGATCCAGAACCCGTCCTCGGTCGGCTGGATCGACTCGACGTCGAAATCGGCGCCCGTGAGATAGCGCTTCTCCGCGCCTTCCAGCACGATCGGGAAGGGCGCGACATGGTCGGGGTCGGAAAGGAAGATCGTCTCCAACCGCTCCACGCCGCCCTTGTCCCAGTCGATCCGAAGCTTGTGCAGCATCAGCGCGGCGTCGCTGGAATTGGCCTTGGTGCCGAACCCGTTGTCGGACAGGCTCCAGAACGTGCCGTCCGGCATGGCCTTGATGCCCGAGAATCCCTGCAAGGCCTGTCCATCCACCGGCAGCGCGCCGCCGGTCGGGCGCACGCCGTCCATGCCGGGCACGCTGCCGAGCTGGGTGGTGCGCTTTCGGTCGGGCGTCGTGAACTTGCCGGCCTGACGCAGATGCTCGGGCGCATCCGCCGGGGCGGGGACCAGCGAAGCGGCCGGCAGGATCGCCTGGGCTTCCAGCGTCGCCGGGAAGGCGCGACCTTCCAGCGACTCGTCGGCCATGGCGGGCAACGGCGCCAGCGCAACGAGCGCGGCGACGGCGGTGAGAATCGATTTCATGAAGCATCTCCGATGGCAGCAGGACTGCCGGGAGAACAGCGCCGGAGGGTGACGGCTCGGCTACGAAACGGCGACGCTTGCATGACAAAAACGGTCCCGCACCCGCGTCGGGGCGGAAGGGCTTGCCTTTTGCCGCGCCTTATCTAGAAGTCCGCCATGACCCAGCACCTCGATACCATCCTCATCGTCGATTTCGGTTCCCAGGTCACGCAGCTCATCGCGCGCCGCGTGCGCGAGGCCGGCGTCTATTCCGAGATCGTGCCCTTCCAGTCGGCGGAAGACGGCTTTCGCCGGTTGAACCCCAAGGCCGTGATCCTGTCGGGTTCGCCGGCCTCGACCACCGAGGAGAACGCCCCGCGCGCGCCGGACGTCATCTTCTCCTCCGGCGTGCCGGTGCTCGGCATCTGCTACGGGCAGCAGACCATGTGCGCCCAATTGGGCGGCAAGATCGAGGGCGGGCTGCACCGCGAGTTCGGCCGCGCGTTCCTCGAAGTGCAGAAGTCCTCGCCGCTCTTCGACGGGATCTGGGCCGAGGGCACGCGCCATCAGGTCTGGATGAGCCATGGCGACCGCGTCACCGCGCTACCCAAGGGCTTCGAGATCATCGCGGCGTCGCCGGGCGCCCCCTTCGCTGCCATCGCCGACGAGGCGCGGCGCTTCTACGGCGTCCAGTTCCACCCCGAAGTCGTCCACACGCCGGACGGCGCCAAGCTCATTTCCAACTTCGTCCACCGCATCGCCGGCCTGAAGGGCGACTGGACCATGGCCGCGTTCCGCGAAAAGGCGGTCGAGGAAATTCGCGCCAAGGTCGGCTCCGCTCGCGTCATCTGCGGCCTGTCGGGCGGCGTCGATTCCTCGGTCGCGGCCGTGCTGATCCACGAGGCGATCGGCGATCAGCTCACCTGCATCTTCGTCGACCACGGCCTGCTTCGCATGGGCGAGGCCGAGCAGGTGGTCGGCATGTTCCGCGACCATTACAACATCCCGCTCGTCCACGTTCAGGCGCAGGACCTCTTCATCGGCGCGCTGGAAGGCGAGATGGACCCCGAGGTCAAGCGCAAGACGATCGGCCGCCTGTTTATCGAGACCTTCGAGGCCGAAGCCAAGACGATCGGCGGCGCCGACTTCCTGGCGCAGGGCACGCTCTATCCCGACGTGATCGAAAGCGTCTCCTTCACCGGCGGCCCGTCGGTGACGATCAAGTCGCACCACAATGTCGGCGGCCTGCCCGAGCGCATGAACATGAAGCTGGTGGAGCCGCTGCGCGAGCTCTTCAAGGACGAGGTGCGCGAGCTCGGCCGCGAGCTCGGCCTGCCCGAGCAGTTCGTCGGCCGCCACCCGTTCCCCGGTCCGGGCCTCGCCATCCGCTGCCCCGGCGGCGTGACGCGCGAGAAGCTCGACATCCTGCGTCAGGCCGACGCGATCTATCTCGATGAGATCCGCAAGGCCGGCCTCTACGACGCGATCTGGCAGGCCTTCGCCGTCCTTCTCCCCGTGCAGACGGTGGGCGTGATGGGCGACGGGCGCACCTACGAGTTCGTCTGCGCCCTGCGCGCGGTCACCTCGGTCGACGGCATGACGGCGGACTTCTACGCCTTCGACATGGAATTTCTCGGCAACGCCGCGACCCGTATCATCAACGAGGTCAAGGGCATCAACCGCGTCGTCTACGACGTGACGTCGAAGCCGCCCGGCACGATCGAGTGGGAATGATTCCCGTCCGCGCGGGCCTTGTGGGCTGAGAGGAGTTGAGCCATTCGTCGCCTGACGAGTGGCTTGGCAGGCCGGTTCAGAGGCCGCTGCCGAAAACTGGCATCAGGGCGGCGTAGCGTCCTCTCCATCAAAACTACGATAAGGAGGATCGATTCGCATTGAAACCTCTGGCGCGTCCTGGTTTCAACGACGGCTCGCTGCCTCGCGACGTTCTTACCGCCAAGTGCGATCGGATCGTCGGCCCTGCGGATGTCGCGGGGACACGTCCGCGCGAATATCGCCTATCGGCTAGAGTTCCGCGCTTCCCGGCAGCGCTTGCGCGAGGGCGTCGATCGCGAAGCGCACGCGCAGGGGCAGATGCGGCGTTTCCGGCCAGAGCGCATGGGTCGCGAACACGGAGCGTGGCACGCTTTCCAGAAGCGCGACGAGCGCACCGCTTCGCACCCGATCCCGGATCAGCCAGCAGGGAAGCCAGGCGAGGCCATAGCTCGCTTCCGCCGCATCGGCGATCGCCTCCAGATCGTCGAATCGCAGTCGGTTCGGAGGGGTCAGCTCGCGTAGACCGTCCGCTAGGGGAAACTGCCAAGCCTTGATCCGGCCAGCGCGGCCGTAGACGATCGCCTGATGGCCGGCGAGATCGGTGAGGCTTTCGGGCCGTCCGCAACGCGTGAGATAGGCCGGCGAGGCGCAGATCGTCATGCGCTGCAGGCTGACGGTGCGCGACATGAGGCCGTTGCCGTCGCCGATCTCGCCATTGCGGATCGCCAGATCGAAGCCGTCCACGATCAGATCCACCTTCCGGTCGCTGAAAGAGAGCTCGAGTTCGAGCCGGGGATGCTCGGCCGCCAGCTGGGCTAGAACGGGCGCCACGCAGCGCCGCCCGAACAGAACTGGCACGGACACGCGCAAGCGCCCGGCCGCCTCGCGCCGCCCTGAATCCAGGGCGGCCTCACCAGCGCGCAGCTCGTCCAGGGCGCGCACGCAGCGCTCGTAGTAGATCTGCCCGTCTTCCGTGAGGCCGAGGCTGCGCGTCGTGCGATGAAACAGGCGAACGTTCAACCGGGCCTCGATCCGACCGATCGTCTTGGCGACGGCGGAGCGGGTCAGATGCAGACGCTCGGCGGCGGCGGCGAAACTGCCGGTCTCCACCGCCGCCACGAAGGCATCCAGTCCGTTCGTCATCTCGCTCATGATTGTCGCCCATTCGGAACCGATAGGAAGACGAGATATCCGCGCTGGGGACGACGCGTCAACGATAAGATACCGCTTGTGGAATCGCGACAAAGGAACGGAGCGATGACGGCGATGATGCAGCGTTGGGAAATGGATGGGATCGGGCCGGAGCGGCTGGTGTTGAAGGAGGCGCCGAGACCCGAAGCCGGTCCGGGTGAAGTGTTGGTCAAGGTGGCGGCGGTTTCTCTGAACTACCGCGACAAATTGGTGGTCGAGAGCGGCATGGGACTGTCGCTCGCCTTTCCGTTCACGCCAGGCTCCGATCTGGCGGGAACCGTGCAGGCGGTGGGGCAGGGGGCAACACGCTTTGCTGCTGGCGACAGGGTGATCTCGACCTTCGCTCCGGGTTGGATCGACGCGGCGCCGCTCGGCAATGCGCGCGTGCCGCCCTACCGGACGCTTGGCGGCGTCTATCCCGGGGTCTTGTCGCAATATGTCGCCTTCCCCGAAGACTGGTTCGTGCGCGCGCCGGAAACGCTGAGCGACGCCGAGGCCAGCACCTTGCCCTGCGCCGGCCTCACGGCCTGGTTCGCGCTGGTGGAGCGGGGCCGGGTGCAGGCCGGCGAGACCGTCCTGATCGAAGGCACGGGCGGCGTCGGCCTGTTCGGCCTGCAGATCGCTAAGGCGCATGGGGCGCGCACGATCGTCGTGTCCGGCAGCGCGGAGAAACTGGCCCGCGCCAAGGCGCTGGGGGCCGATATCGGCATCGACCGGTCTGCCGAGGATTGGGTGGAGGCGGTCTATCGCGCCTCCGATGACACGGGCGCCGATCATATCCTGGAACTCGTCGGCGGCGCCCATCTCGGCAAGGCCGTTCAGGCGGCGGCCGTCGGCGGGCGCATCTACCAGATCGGGGTTATCGATGGGTTCGAGGTCTCGGCCCCGGCTGGTCCGCTCATGCTGAAGGGCGTGACGATTCAAGGCATCGGCGTCGGCCACCGCCGTGCCCTGGAGGATCTGGTCGCGGCGGTCGATCGCACCGGCCTCAAGCCTGTGATCGACAGGACCTATGCGCTTGCCGATCTGCCGGACGCGCTTCGGCATCTCGACCGAGGCGCCTTCGGCAAGATCGTGATCGATCTGACCTGAGAGCCACATTCGAAGAGCGGGATAGCCGCGTCGTCATCGCCTTTGTCGGCCGCGTCTGGAAGAGGCGCCGGTATCGCAGGGGCGATGGCGTTCTTGAAAGCGAGTTTTCCGTGGCGAGCGTCAGTCCGTGCGGATCTCGTTCTTCTGACGGGTAAGAATAGCTTGTCAGCTCACTGATCCGACCTGCCAGGCCCTGCGAACGGGGAGAGGATGTTCATCTCAGCCGCGCCATAACGGCATCCCAGGGCAAACCGAAATCGGTTCAGAGACCAAATTCAGAGATAAGGGAGTTGGCTCGAATGGTGGGCGTGACAGGGATTGAACCTGTGACCCCTACGATGTCAACGTAGTGCTCTCCCGCTGAGCTACACGCCCATTCGATGGAGCGCATAGACCATGTTCTTGGCCTGTCGTCAAGAATGCGGAGAGGCGAAAACAGCCGCTCGGATCGTTTTTAGACGAAACGCATGTCGGATTTTTGAAGGCTGGTGGGAAGCGTCGAATGGTGGGCGTGACAGGGATTGAACCTGTGACCCCTACGATGTCAACGTAGTGCTCTCCCGCTGAGCTACACGCCCATTCGACGAGGCGGATAGACCATGTTCGGCCTGCGTCGTCAAGAATGGGAATGGACGGAAAAGGGAAGAAGGAGAAGGCGCGAAACGCGCCCGTCACCGATGCTGCAACGCGCGGTTCGCTTCGCTACCATAGTGCTACGTAAGCCTGAAAGAGGCTTCACGTCGACCGGATTGGGAAGGCTCGAATGGTGGGCGTGACAGGGATTGAACCTGTGACCCCTACGATGTCAACGTAGTGCTCTCCCGCTGAGCTACACGCCCATTCGATGACGCGCTTAGGCCATCTTGCGGCGGCGAGGTCAAGTGATTCCCGCCGCCTTGCCGATGCCTCAGGCAGCGTCCTGCAGCATCTTGCCGACCTCCTCGACCAGCTCGCGCAGGTGGAAGGGCTTGGACAGGATCTTGGCGTCCTTGGGGGCCTTGGAGTCGGGGTTCAGCGCCACGGCGGCAAAGCCCGTGATGAACATGACTTTCAGGTCCGGGTCGAGCTCCGTGGCGCGGCGCGCCAGTTCGATCCCGTCCATTTCCGGCATGACGATGTCGGTCAGGAGCAGCGAGAAGGGCTCCTCGCGCAGCCGCTCGTAGGCCGATCCGCCATTGTCGTAGGCCGTGACCTCGTAGCCCGCCTTTTCCAAGGCCTTGGCGAGGAAGCGGCGCATGTCGTTGTCGTCTTCGGCCAAAAGGATTTTGTACATTCGTCCATGTCCGTCTGCCGGGTGAGCCCGGATGGAAGCCCGTATCCGACGATCCTTTTAGCAGATTGCTTAAACAAGGGCTAAATGGAATGTTCAGGAGGCTTTGAGACCTTATATTCGACCAGGAAGGCTTAAGAAAGGGGAAGGAGCGACGTTGCAGACCGCCATACCGAGCTTTGAAACGGCGGCCGGCCCGTGCCCAGCCTTCGAGATCGTCGAACCTGTCGATCAGACGCTTCCCTTCGTCTTCTGCTCGCCCCATAGCGGGCGGGCCTATCCCAGCGATTTCGTGGCGCAGAGCCGGCTCGGGCCGGACGCGATCCGCCGCTCCGAGGATCTGTTCGTAGACCAGCTCTTCGACTTCGTGCCCGCGCTCGGCGCGCCCTTTCTTCTGGCGCGGTTTCCGCGCGCCTATCTCGACGTGAACCGCGAGCCCTACGAGCTCGACCCCGGCATGTTCGCCGGCGCCTTGCCCGACTTCGCCAACTCGGCCTCCGTGCGCGTCGCCGGGGGGCTCGGCACCATTCCGCGCATCGTCGCCGAGCGCGAGGAGATCTACCGCGCCAAGCTGCCGCTCGCCGAGATCGAGCGGCGCGTCGACGGTATCTACTTTCCCTTTCACGAGGCGCTGGAAGGGCTGATCGAGCGCACGCGCCGCCGCTTCGGCTTCGCCATCCTGGTGGACTGCCATTCCATGCCCTCCTCGGTGCGGCTGATGCCGGGCGGGCGGCGGGCGGACATGGTGGTGGGCGACCGGTTCGGAACCAGCGCGCTGCACGCCTATGTCGCCATGATCACCCAGCGCCTCGGCGCGATGGGTTACGAGGTGACGCGCAACAAGCCCTATGCCGGCGGCTTCATCACCGAGCGCTACGGCCGGCCCAGGCGCGGCGTCCATGCGATCCAGATCGAGATCAACCGGGCGCTCTATGCCGACGAGGCGGCCTTCCTGCCACATGAGGGGTTCGCGGCGCTGCGGCGCGATCTCTGGAGCCTCGTCACCTGCTTCGCGGACGAGGTGGAAGCCGGCTGGCAGGGCGAGGCGGCGGCCGCCGCGGAGTAGGGCGGCGCAGGGCTGCGGGCGCGTTCGCCGCTCTCAGCGCGTTCCGCGCGTCCGGCAGCCCCCTTGGCCTTGCGGGGCAAGCTGAGTCATATGGGCGGCGCCTCAGCCGAAGGATTCGTCCATGCAGCTTCCCGATGCCGACTTCCTGTTCCGCCTCGCCGACGTGGCGGCCAAGGAAACCTTGCCCCGTTTCCGCCAGCCGCTTCTCGTCCATAACAAGCCGCGCGAGGGCTACACGTTCGATCCCGTGACTGAGGCTGACCGCGAGGCCGAGAAGGCGATTCGCCGTGTGATCGAGGAAAGCTTCCCTACCCATGCCATTCTGGGCGAGGAGTTCGGGCGCACGGGCGAGGGCGATCTTCTCTGGGTGATCGATCCCGTTGACGGGACCCGGCCCTTCATCTGCGGCGTGCCGGTCTGGGGCACGTTGATCGGGCTGACGGTCCGAGGCGTCGCGCAGTTCGGGATCATGAGCCAGCCCTATACGGGCGAGCGCTTCTGGGCGACGCCGGAGGGCGCGTGGAGCGACGGACCGCTCGGCCAGCGAACGTTGCAGGTGCGCGATGTCGGCGGCCTGGAAAGTGCCACGCTGTTTTCGTCGGCGCCCGAACTGTTCAAGAACCCGTTGAAGGCGCGCTTTCAGTCCCTGGTGGATCAGGTGCAGCTGACGCGATTCGGCGCCGATTGCTATGCCTTCGCCATGCTCGCCTCCGGCCATGTCGACATCTGCGTCGAGCCCGGCCTGCAGCCCTACGACATTGTCGCGCTGACCCCTCTGGTAGAGAAGGCGGGCGGCGTCATCACCACGTTCAGCGGAGATCGGCCGGAAGAGGGCGGCGACGTCATCGCCGCCGCGACGCCCAAGCTGCATGAAGCGGCGCTGCGCATCCTGAACGGCTGAGCCGCCTTCGCTCCCAGCCTCAGTTGGCTCCGGCGGGAAGCGCTGCCACCAGCGCTTCTTCCACCAGCGCCGTATCCACGGCCGGCTCGGGAGGCCGCACCCGCGGCAGGGCGGAGTCGAGAAAGGCCTCGAAGGCGGAGAGGGTCGGCTCGCGAAAGCGGTCGGCCTCCTGCAGCAATTCGTGGCGGGCGCCCGGCACGCGCAGGAAATGCCCCGAGCGCATGCGCCAGGCCAGCCGCTCGGCGGTGCGTTTGGAGACGATGCGATCGGCCCCGGCCGCGATAAAGAGCGTCGGGATGCGCATCCGGGCGATACGATCGGAATCGTCGAGGCGCCGCTGCGCTTTCAGGACGGCCCGTAGCCACGAAGCCGAAAGCGAATCGACGAAGAGATCGGGCGCCGCGATCTGAAGCGCGAGATTGCGCTCGACGCGAGCGCGGTCGGAGGTCAGCGGATTGTCGGCGAGGCTGGCGCCCGGCTCGATGCGGCGGGCGCGGCGCAGCGGCACCCGGCCGAGCCCCGCCCAGTGCAGCGAGCCGGCGAGGAAGCCGATCAGCCGCGTCTTGAAAGCCGAGCCGGGCAGGCCGACGAAGGGCGCGAGCAGCACCATGCGCTCCACGCGCGGCTCCAGCCGTTCCATCGCTGCGAGCGCCACCAGCCCGCCCATGGAATGAGCAAGGATCGCGTAAGGGCCTGGGCAGCGCGCCAGCACGACCTCCGAAAAGACGCGTAGGAGATCGTCGGCGTAATGCCCAACGCGCGTGACGTGGCCGACCGTCGGGCTGCGCGTGCTGCGGAAGGAGCGGCCCTGGCCGCGCCAGTCGAAGGTCGCGACGCAAAAGCCGAGGCGGTTGAGATCCCGCATCGTCTCGAAATATTTCTCGCTCGCCTCGTTGCGCCCCTGAAGCAGGATCACCGTGCCACGGCTTGGACCGCCCTCCGCTCCGAGCGCCAGCGCATAGCGCAGGCGGCGCTCCCGGCCGAGATCCAGGAACCCGAATTCGACATCCGTGGGCGGCGGATTGTCCGGCGAGCCGACGAAGGGCGCGGCCAAGGGAGCGGAGGTTTCGGACACGAGATGACACTCCCTTCGAACGGCCATGCCGCCCGCCGCAACCAGGCGGGACGCCCGAAGCTTATAGCCAGGCCGAAGGGGGAAAGGCGAGGGCGTGAGGGTGGAGCGATCTCCTCGGGGCCGCTCAGGCGCGGGTGCGCAAGCGCGAAAGGGAGCCGACCTCGCATTGTGGACGAGGCCGGCTCCGCGCAACCCTGGCGGAAGGGACGGGACGCCAGGACTGTGTCCCCCCAGGCCTTTCGACCCAGCGGAGCCCGGAGATTGCGACATGGCGGATGAACGGAGGCGGAAGAGCCCGTTCAGGCGGCGTTCATCCGGTGCGCGAGCCGCAAGCTCTTGTTCCAAATGGTTGAAAAAATCCGCACGAAAAATTCGGAGGCAGGCTTGAAGGCCGATTTGGAGCTTACCATCTCCAACTCGTGGCCGCCGAACGGGGCCACTGACCCGAAGCCCTCCGCCGAAACGGGGAGGACAATCGCTTCGCGTCAAAGTCGCAAACCTGTTGCTTCCTTATGGAGAACGACCATGCGTCATGTTGATTTCGCACCCCTCTATCGCTCCACCGTCGGCTTCGACCGCCTGTTCTCGATGCTCGACACGTTGGGCTCGAACGAGGCCGCCCAGAGCTACCCGCCCTACAATATCGAGCGCACCGGCGAGAACGCCTACCGCATCACCATGGCCGTGGCCGGCTTCGGCGACGGCGAGCTTTCGATCGAGTCGCGTGAGAACACGCTGACCGTCAAGGGCGAGAAGGCGGAAGCCGAGGGCGAGAAGGCCGAATTCCTGTATCGCGGCATTGCCGGCCGCACCTTCGAGCGCCGCTTCCAGCTGGCCGAGCATGTCGAGGTAAAGGGTGCCAGCCTGAAGAACGGCCTTCTGCACATCGACCTTCTGCGGGTGATTCCCGAGGCGATGAAGCCGCGCCGCATCGAGATCTCGAACGCCAACGCCAATGCGAAGACGATCGAGGCCAACGCAGCCTGATCGGCCTGTTACTTTCTGAGCATGAGAACGGCGTCCTTCGGGGCGCCGTTTTCGTTGCCGCGCTCGGCTTAAAGACAAAAAAGGGCCGGGTGCGCGATTCACGCATCCGGCCCTTTGGAGTTCAGAGGCTCAAGGCGTCAGTGCCGCGCCTCGGAGGCCGTGCCTGTCGCGCCAGCCGTGGAGTCGCCCGCCGTGCTCGACCGGAAATGGCCGGGATCGGTGTTGCGGCTCTCGGTCCAGCCTGCCATCCATTCCGCCCGAAGGCTCGACCCGACGGGATATTCGCAGGACGACATCGGATGGTTGTTCTGGAAGGCCAGTTTGCCTTGATGAAATGCGTCGGTCGCCATGAGTTCCTCCTCGTTGACTGACGTCAGGAGAAAACTCGCGAAGCCGGCCTCCGTTCCCTGATTTTCAGCGAAGCGAATCTCGCAACCTCAGGCGATCAGCGATCCGAACCGGTCGACATCCGCCGCTTCCGTCGACCAGCTGGTGACGAGCCGGACGAGCTGCTCGTTTTCGCCGAGCCGCCCCGCGCTGCCATGGGGCATGTTCCAATCGTAGAACACGGCGCCCTCGGCTCGCAGCGCCTCGGCAGTAGGCCGCTCCAGGATCGCGAAGACCTCGTTGGAGCGCGTTTCCCAGGCTTGGCGCGCGTGGCTGGAAGCATCGATGCCGGCGCGCAGCCGGTGGGCCATCGCGTTGGCGTGGGATGCGAGTTCCAGCCAGAGCCCGTTTTCGAGATAGGCCATGAACTGCGCCGCCATGAAGCGCGTCTTGGAAAAGAGCTGCGCGCCGCGCTTGCGGATATAGGGGAATTGCCGGGCTTTGTCGGGGTCGAAGAAGACTACCGCTTCGGCGCACCAGCAGCCGTTCTTGGTGGCGCCGAAGGACAGGATGTCGATGCCCGCCCGCCAGGTCATGTCGGCGGGCGAGAGGTTGGTGGCCGCCAGCGCGTTGGCGAAGCGCGCCCCGTCCATATGGAAGGCGAGGTCCTGCTCGTGGGCGATGGCGGCGATGGCCGCAATCTCGTCCAGGCCGTAAAGCGTGCCGACCTCGCTTGCCTGGCTGATCGTCACCGCCATGGGCTGGCCGGCATGGATGAAGCCGGGGCGGAAGCGCGCAAGCTCGTGGCGGAGATGATCCGCGTCGATCCGACCGAGCGCGCCGTCCACCGGCGCCATGCGGGCGCCATGGGTGAAGAATTCCGGCGCGCCGCACTCGTCCTCCACCACATGCGCCTCGCGGTGGCACATCACCACACCGCCCGGCCGGTTGACGGCGGCGAAGCTCAGGGAGTTGGCCGCCGTTCCCGTGCCGACGAAGAACACTGCCACCTCGCGCTCGAAGATTTCGTTGAAGCGCCGCTCCACGGCCTTGTCGAGTTCGCTGGCGCCATAGGCGGCGGCCATGCCGGCACCATGGGTGGACAGGGCGGTGGAGATGGCCGGATGGGCGCCGGACCAATTGTCGGATGCGAAGATCATGAGAACCTTTCCCGCAGAAACCGCTTGAGAGCCTGTTTGATAAGTCTGCCGGTCCGGCCCTGCGGCTCTTTTGCGCCGAGGCTTCGTCGCCGATCCTCGCCGATGCCGCCAGCATCGGCGAGGATCGGCGCCTTGCGAGCTTTGAGAGATCGCTCGCCGACCTTTCGCCGCAGACCTATCAAACAGGTTCGAACCAGCCCTTGCGCGCTTCAAACCGGGCCGTCAACGAGTTAGAAACACTCTTGAAAAAATCCAGGGAACCTGCGATAAGCTCGGAAATATGGCAGCAATGCTGACCTAATTGTCGGCGCGAAGCCGCAACATCGAACCCCGCAGACAAACGGGGCCTTGGAGTTCGGGGCCAGGATTGGCCCCTGTCGAAACGGGATCGGTTTCGGGCGTGGCGGTTCTCAGTACCGACTGCGCCTCGTGGCCTGCCCGCAGGTTGAGCCCGCCTCGAGGCGCGGCTCGTGAAAGGGAGACGTGACGCGATGACGAAGACGCCATCCATTCTCGAGATCGAGGCCGCACAGGCTACGACCCCGCGTGTCGCCACCGTCAAACCCCGCACCTTGCCGGCGGCCCAGGGTCTCTACGATCCCGCCCGCGAGCATGACGCCTGCGGCGTCGGCTTCATCGCGCACATGAAGAATCAGAAGTCCCACTCGATCGTCGAGAAGGGTCTGAAGATCCTTCACAATCTGGAGCATCGCGGCGCTGTGGGCGCCGATCCGCTGATGGGCGACGGCGCGGGCATGCTGGTGCAGATCCCGCATACCTTCTTCAAGGCCGAGATGGCGACCCAGGGCGTCGAACTGCCCGAGGCCGGCCAGTACGGCGTCGGCTTCGTCTTCATGCCCAAGGAAGAAGAGCGCCGCCTGCACTTCAAGGACCTGTTCGAGCAGGCCGTGCAGGAAGAGGGCTGCGTCGTGCTCGGCTGGCGCGAAGTGCCGGTCGACAATTCCTCGCTGTCCAAGGCGCCCGATATCGCCGCCACCGAGCCGGCCCATCGCCAGATCTTCATCGGCCGCCCCGCCTCGGCGCAGACGGACGACGAGTTCGAGCGCAAGCTCTACATCATCCGCAAGGTCGTATCGAACCGCGTCTATGCCGAGGCGCAGTCGGTCGACACCGACTTCTACGTCGTGTCGCTGTCCTCGCGCACCGTGGTCTATAAGGGCATGTTCCTGAGCTATCAGGTCGGCGCCTATTACCGCGACCTGAAGGACGAGCGTTTCGAGTCCGCGCTCGCCCTCGTGCATCAGCGCTTCTCCACCAACACGTTCCCGTCCTGGCGCCTCGCTCACCCGTACCGGATGGTCGCGCACAATGGCGAGATCAACACGCTGCGCGGCAACGTCAACTGGATGGCGGCGCGTCAGGCCTCGGTGGATTCCGAGCTCTTCGGCAACGACATTTCCAAGCTCTGGCCGATCTCCTACGAGGGCCAGTCCGACACGGCCTGCTTCGACAACGCGCTCGAACTCCTGACGCAGGGCGGCTACACGCTCGCCCATGCGATGATGATGCTGATCCCCGAGGCCTGGGCCGGCAACAAGGAAATGGCGCCCGAGCGCAAGGCTTTCTACGAGTATCACGCCGCACTCATGGAGCCGTGGGACGGTCCGGCCGCCGTGTGCTTCACCGACGGGCGCCAGATCGGCGCGACGCTGGACCGCAACGGACTGCGGCCGGCACGCTATGTCGTGACCGACGACGATCTCGTGATCCTCGCCTCCGAGGCCGGCACGCTGGAAGTCGCCGAGGAGCGCATCGTCCGCAAGTGGCGCCTCCAGCCGGGTCGCATGCTTCTGATCGATCTCGAGAAGGGCCGCATCGTCTCCGACGAGGAAGTGAAGGGCGAGATCGCCACGGCCAATCCCTACCGGGACTGGCTGAAGTCGACGCAGCTTATCCTGGAAGACCTGAAGCCCGTGCAGCCGCGCGACTCGCGCGCCGACGTGTCGCTGCTCGACCGTCAGCAGGCCTTCGGCTACACACAGGAAGACACGAAGATCCTGATGGCGCCCATGGCCACGACCGGCCAGGAGGCCATCGGCTCCATGGGCACGGACACGCCGATCTCGGCCATGTCCGAGATGTCGAAGCTCCTTTACACTTATTTCAAGCAGAACTTCGCGCAGGTCACCAATCCGCCGATCGACCCGATCCGCGAGGAACTGGTGATGAGCCTCGTGTCCTTCATCGGACCGCGGCCCAACATCTTCGACCTGGAAGGCACCTCGCGCCGCAAGCGGCTGGAAGTGCGCCAGCCGATCCTGACCAATGGCGACCTGGAAAAGATCCGCACGATCGGCCACACCGAGGACCGGTTCGACACCAAGACGCTCGACACGACCTATCCGACCGAGCAGGGCGCGGCCGGCATGGTCGGCGCGCTGGAGCGTCTGTGCGAGCGGGCCGAGGCGGCGGTCGTCGGCGGCTACAACATCATCGTCCTGTCCGACCGACAGATGGGCCCCGATCGCATTCCGATCCCGGCGCTGCTCGCGACGGCCGCCGTGCATCATCACCTGATCCGCAAGGGCCTGCGCACCGCCGCCGGCCTCGTCGTGGAATCGGGCGAGCCGCGCGAGGTGCATCACTTCGCCTGTCTCGCCGGCTACGGCGCGGAGGCAATCAACCCCTATCTCGCCTTCGACACGCTGCTGGCCATGCATGCGCGCGGCGACTTCCCGCCGGAAGTCGACGTCAAGGAAGTGGTCGGCCGTTACATCAAGTCGGTCGGCAAGGGCCTGCTCAAGGTCATGTCCAAGATGGGCATCTCGACCTATCAGAGCTATTGCGGCGCGCAGATTTTCGACGCGATCGGCCTCAAGTCCGATTTCGTGAAGCGCTACTTCTTCGGCACCTCGACGACGATCGAGGGCGTGGGCCTGGAGGAGATCGCCCGCGAGACGGTGGAGCGGCACACGCGCGCCTTCTCGGCCGATCCGGTGCTCGCCCGTTCGCTCGAGATCGGCGGCGAATACGCCTACCGCATGCGCGGCGAGGCCCATATCTGGTCGCCCGACGCCGTGGCCGCGCTGCAGCATGCCGTGCGCCTCGATAGCTACGCGACCTATAAGGAATATGCCGCGATGGTGAACGGCTCGGCCGTCGCCAACCAGACCATTCGCGGCTTGTTCAAGATCCAGCTCGCCGAGGACTTGGGTCTCCAGCCTGTGCCGATCGAGGAGGTCGAATCGGCGGCCGACATCGTGCGCCGCTTCTCCACCGGCGCGATGAGCTTCGGCTCGATCTCGCGCGAGGCGCATTCGACGCTTGCCGTCGCCATGAACCGGATCGGCGGCAAGTCGAACACGGGCGAGGGTGGCGAGGAGCCCGATCGCTACGCCGTTCTGCCGAACGGCGAGGTGAACCCGGAGCGCTCGGCCATCAAGCAGATCGCGTCCGGTCGCTTCGGCGTGACGACCGACTATCTCGTCAATGCCGACATGCTGCAGATCAAGGTCGCGCAGGGCGCCAAGCCCGGCGAGGGCGGTCAGCTGCCCGGCCACAAGGTAGACGCGACGATCGCCAAGACGCGCCACTCGACGCCGGGCGTCGGCCTGATCTCGCCACCGCCCCATCACGACATCTACTCGATCGAGGATCTGGCGCAGCTGATCTTCGACCTGAAGAACGTCAACCCGGCGGCCGACATCTCGGTGAAGCTCGTCTCGGAAGTCGGCGTCGGCACGGTGGCTGCTGGCGTCGCCAAGGCGCGCGCCGACCACATCATCGTCTCTGGCTATGACGGCGGCACCGGCGCTTCGCCGCTGACCTCGATCAAGCACGCCGGCTCCCCCTGGGAGATGGGTCTGGCCGAAACGCAGCAGACGCTGGTGCTCAACGGGCTTCGCTCGCGCATCGCGCTGCAGGTCGACGGCGGTCTTCGCACCGGACGCGACGTCGTCATCGGCGCGCTTCTGGGCGCCGACGAGTTCGGCTTCTCCACCGGCCCGCTGATCGCGGCCGGCTGCATCATGATGCGCAAGTGCCATCTGAACACCTGCCCTGTGGGCGTGGCGACGCAGGACCCTGTGCTGCGCAAGCGCTTCAAGGGCACGCCAGAGCACGTCATCAACTTCTTCTTCTTCGTGGCGGAAGAAGTGCGCGAGATCCTGGCCGCCATGGGCGTTCGCTCGATGGCCGAGCTGATCGGCCGTTCCGAGCGGCTCGACAAGCGCGAGCTGGTCGATCACTGGAAGGCCAAGGGGCTCGACTTCACGCGCCTGTTCCACAAGCCGGACGCGCCGGTGGAGGAGACGCTTTGGACGCGCCGTCAGGAGCATCCGATCGCGGACGTGCTCGATCGCAAGCTGATCGAACAGGCCAAGGTCGCGCTGGAAACACGCCAGCAGGTGCGCATCGAGACCGCGATCTCAAACGTCGATCGCTCGGCCGGCGCCATGCTGGCGGGCGAGGTCGCCAAGCGTTTCGGCCATAAGGGGCTCGCCGACGACACGATCTCCGTGAAGCTGACCGGCACGGCCGGCCAGAGCTTCGCGGCCTTCCTGGCGCGCGGCATCACCTTCGATCTCGTGGGCGACGGCAACGACTATGTCGGCAAGGGCTTGTCGGGCGGCAAGATCATCGTTCGGCCGCGCGAGAACACCCGTATCGTGCCCGAAGAGTCGATCATCGTCGGCAACACGGTGCTCTACGGTGCCATCGCCGGCGAGTGCTACTTCCGGGGCGTGGCGGGCGAGCGCTTCGCCGTGCGCAACTCGGGCGCCATCGCGGTGGTCGAGGGCGTGGGCGACCATGGCTGCGAGTACATGACCGGCGGCGTGGTGGTGATCCTCGGGCATACGGGCCGCAACTTCGCGGCCGGCATGTCGGGCGGCATCGCCTATGTCTACGATCCCGAGGGCAACTTCGCCAACCGCTGCAACATGGCCATGGTCGAGTTGGAGCCGGTGCCGGAGGAGGACGACCTCCTGGAGAAGCTGCACCATCACGGCGGCGATCTTCAGCACAAGGGCCGGGTCGACGTGTCCTCGAACATGACCGGCCATGACGACGAGCGGCTCTACAAGCTGATCTCCAGCCATCTCCACTACACGGGCTCGACCCGCGCCAAGGAGATGCTGGACAATTGGGAGAGCTACCGCCCGAAATTCGTGAAGGTCATGCCGGTCGAGTACCGCCGTGCCCTTCTCGAAATGGAGCGGGCGCGCATGGGCGTCGCCGCCGAATAAGGCGATGCGGCTTTAGGGCCGGTTCCGTCAGGTGGTGGCGATCGCGATCGCCGCCGCCACTCCCCTCGGGGTCTGGTGGGTGAACGGCTTTCTGCCGCTGCCCGCCAAACTGCTCGGCGCCACGCTGGGTTTTTCAAATTGGGCTTGGTGGTCGCTTCGAGGCGTCTGACCTTTTCTCGATCGACTCACGGTCGGAGAAGGGGAGACGCCCCGGCGGGACCCCGACAATCGCTCGCGAAGTCTGGACGCGTTCTATTCTCGCGGAATTTGGTGTAATGCGACGCACGTCGACGCGGCCCGGTGGTTCGGGCCAGCGGGCGTCGCGCTGCGGTCTGCCGCCGCATGGCTCATGCGGCGGAACTGGAGACGGAGGGGCATTATGGGCAAGGTGACGGGCTTTCTCGAGATCGACCGCCAGACGGCGAAATACCAGCCGGCGTCCGACCGCATTCGCCATTTCCGCGAATTCACCCTGCCCATGTCGGACGAGGAAGTCGGCAAGCAGGCGGCGCGCTGCATGGATTGCGGCATTCCCTTCTGCCACGGCCCGACGGGCTGCCCCGTCCACAACCAAATCCCGGACTGGAACGACCTCGTCTATTCCGGCGACTGGGAAACGGCGATCCGCAATCTTCACTCCACCAACAATTTCCCCGAGTTCACCGGCCGCATCTGCCCCGCGCCTTGCGAGGAAGCCTGCACGCTGAACCTCGAGGATTCGCCGGTCGCCATCAAGACGGTGGAACAGGCGCTGGCCGACAAGGCCTATAAGCTCGGCCTCATCAAGCCGCAGCCGGCGGAGAAGCCGACCGGCAAGCGCGTCGCCGTGATCGGCTCCGGCCCCGCCGGCATGGCCGCCGCGCAGCAGCTCGGCCGCGCCGGCCACGACGTGCATCTGTTCGAGCGCGAGTCCCGCCCGGGCGGTCTGCTGCGCTACGGCATCCCCGACTTCAAGATGGAAAAGCACTGGATCGACAAGCGCGTGGAGCAGATGGAAGGCGAGGGCGTCACCTTCCATTGCGGCGTCGATGTCGGGCGCGACAAGACGCTGGCCGAGCTTCAGGCCGAGTTCGACGCGATCCTTTATTGCGGCGGCGCCGAGCGCCCGCGCGATGCCGGCATCCCGACGCACGGGCTGGAAGGCATCTATGACGCGATGCCCTATCTCGTGCAGCAGAACCGGCGCGTCGGAGGCGAAAAGGTCGAGAGCTCGGGCTGGAACGCGGGCGAGATCTGGGCCGGCGCCAAGCATGTCGTGGTGGTCGGCGGCGGCGACACGGCGTCCGACTGTGTCGGCACCGCCTTCCGCCAAGGCGCGGTGAAGGTCACGCAGCTCGACATCCGCCCGCAGCCGCCCAAGACCGAGAACAAGCTCGAAGTCTGGCCCTACTGGGCCACCAAGATGCGCGTGTCCTCGTCCCAGGCCGAGGGTGCGGTGCGCGAGTTCCAGGTCGCCACGCTCGAATTCGTCGGCGAGGACGGCCAGCTCACCGGCGTCAAGTGCGCCCAGGTGGACGAGAAGCGCAAGCCGATCCCCGGCACCGAGTTCGTCATCAAGGCCGACCTCGCCTTCATCGCCATCGGCTTCGCCGGCCCATTCATGGACGGGTTCATGGCGGATGCGGGCGAGGCGCTGAAGACCAAGGCGGACAGCCGCGGCAATGTCTCGGTGCTCGCCGACGACCAGCGCTATCTCACCTCGGTCGACAAGCTCTACACGGCAGGCGACGTGCGGCGCGGGCAGTCGCTGGTGGTCTGGGCCATCCGCGAGGGGCGCCAAGCCGCGCGCGCGATCGACCTCGACCTCATGGGCTCGACCACGCTGCCGCGCTGAACCAGCGAGACGTCAAACCGATCGGAAAGGCTCGCCTCCACGCCGGGGCGGGCCTTTTTTTTGACGGAAGCTCCGGGCCTGCGCCGATCCCGTCAGTTGACGACGGACGTGTCTGGCGTTCCCGCCTTTCCGGGGGCAGGGGCCGGCGCGGGGTCCTTGGGCTGGGGCGTGGCGGTGGGGCCGGGCGCGGGGAGGCGGAGCTCCTCCAGGCTCGTCGTGCCGCGAAAGACGATGGCATTGTCGCGCGTGACCGGGGAGACCGCCGTGTCGCGCCCGGTCCAGTTGAACTGGTCGGCCCGGCCGGCCATGGCCGAGGTGACGACGCCCTCGCGCACCAGCTTGTCGCGCGGCGAACCGGCCCCGCCGGCCGCCTGCTGCGGTCCGCCCAGCAACTGGTCGCCGCCATCGAGTCGGGGGTCGGCGAAGGAAACGGGGGGCGTGGCGATGGCGAGCGCGGCGTCGGCGGCGGTCGGCAGATCCTTGGCGGAGAGCTGCTGGGTGCCGAGGCTCGCCACGAAATCCTCGACATTCAGACCGAGCGCCTTGGTCACCGGCTTTTCCACGAAGAAGGCGAGCTTCTCCTGGCCCGCGCCGGTCAGCGTGATGCCGTCGGAATTGCGCAGGCGCACGCTCTGGCCGGCCGTGTCGGGGCCGGACGACACGAAGCTCCCATTGGCGTCGGTGAAGCCGTTCCAGATATCGACATATTCGCCGCCCGCCATCAGCGCCACGGTGCGGAACACGTCGTTGAAATAGACCATGTCCTCGGTCGCGCGGTCGGCCTGGAAGGCGGGCATGCCGACCCAAAGCAGCGGCACCTTGTGGTCCCGCACGGCCTCGGCCAACGCCTTGGCGCGCTTGGCGTAGAGATCGGCCCATTCCTGGCTGCGGAGTGGCAGGGCGCCGTCCGGCGCGCGGATCGCCTGCCGGTCGTTGGCGCCCAGCATCACCACCACGGCGGCGGGCTTGGTCTCGTCGATCAGGGCGCTGATGGTGGCCGGCCAGTCGCGATGGTCGTCGCGCACGAGGCCGGAGGAGCCGTCGACGCGACTGGTGACGCGGATGTCGCGGTTGTCGGCAAAGGCGTTGTCGAGCCCCTTGGCGAGCGAGCCGGCCATGAAGTCGCCAATCACCAGGACGTTTCGCGCCGTCTCGCTCTTCTCCACCGGGCCTGACGCGGCGGCCGCCGCCGCTGCGGCCGGGGCCGCGCGCGAGGGGCTGCGCCGGGTCTGCTGCTCGGCGGGCGCCTTCTTGCGCGGCTGCTGCTTGCGGATCACGCGTTGGGGTGGTGGCGGAGCCTCGTAGACGCGGTAGGACGGCCGGCTGTTGCGCGGCGGGCCGCCGAACAGCATGTCGAGAAGCGAGCGCGGGCGGTCCTGCGCCAGAGCCTCCCAAGGCAGAAGAACCACCGCCACGGCCAGCGCGAGAACCGGGGCCAGCCTTGGACGGCCCTTGTGCTTGGCTTTGTGCGGCGTGCGGTCCGTCATGCGATCATTGTCTCCGCAGAAGCTCCAAGAGCGCCTTCGAGGCGTTGCCGTCCTCTTCCATGCCGGCCCGGCGCTGGTAGGCGGTGATGGCGGATTTCGAGCTTTCGCCGATCTTGCCGTCGATCTTTCCGTCGTAGAGCCCATGCTGGGTCAGACGCTGCTGCACTTCGTAGCGCTCTTCCATGCTCAAGGGAACGTAGCCGCGCGGCCAGGGCTGCGCGAAGGCGCCGTAGCCGGCGATCCGGTCGGCCAGATGGCCGACGGCAAGGGCGTATTTGTCGGCATTGTTGTAGCGCTTGATGACGAAGAAATTCTTGGTCATCAGGAAGGCCGGGCCGTTGGCGCCTGCTGGCAACAGCAGATTGGCGCGGTCTCCGGGCGTCGGGAAGGCGCGGTTGCTGACGCGCTTGTAGCCGAGCTGCTGCCATTGCGACAGGGTCTTGGCGGCGCGCTCCTGCTTGGCCGCGCCGGCCGGGGCGACGACCTCGTAACCCCAGGTCTTGCCGCTCTGCCAGCCGTTCTTGCGCAGGAGATTGGCGGCGGTGGCGAGTGCGTCCGGCACAGAGCGCCAGATGTCGGGATGGCCGTTGCCGTCCATGTCCACGGCATAGGCCTGGTAGCTTGTCGGGATGAACTGCGTGTGGCCCATGGCACCGGCCCAGGAGCCGGTCAGCCCCTCGGGCGTGACATGGCCGTCCTGCACGATCTTGAGCGCGGCCAGAAGCTGCTGGCGCGCGAACTTGGCGCGCTTGGGGTCGAGATAGGCGAGCGTCGCCAGGGCGCGCGGCACGCTCTTCATCACGTCCTGCCGCTCCAGGATGCGGCCGTAGTTGGATTCCATCGACCAGATGGCGAGGAGAATGTGCCGGTCGACGCCGAAGCGCTGCTCGATCCGGTCGAGCCAGGGCTTGTACTTTACCAGCATGCGCCGACCTTCGGCGACGGATTCCTCGTTCACGCGGTTGTCGAGATAGTCCCAGATCCGGTCCTGAAACTCGGGCTGGAAGCGCGCCTTCTGAATGACGTCGGGATCGGGCTCGGACACGCCGTCGAAGACCCGCTCGTAGACGCGCCGGCTGATGCCGCTGGCGACCGCCGTCTTCTGGAAGCCCACGATCCAGTTGCGAAAGCCCTGATCGGCAAGTGCGGGGCTGGCGGCCAGACTCGCTAGAACGAGCGTGGCGGCGCCAATGCGGGCGAGGCGGGCGGTGATCGGTCCAGGCATAGGCGGATCCTTCGTCGGACTGGTCGGGGCTTTGACCTCGGAGCTTACGGACAGGATGTAAACGCTTCGTTTACCACGTCTGGACACGATAATCTGAAGTCGGTCTGGCAGCGACCACACCTTCCAGTTTTCTTGGGCTAAAACGGGGCATCGCGCCATGCCCGTCGACAGGTTATGCTTTCGTGATTTATGGGTTAGGTCGGGTCCACCCGTTGGAAGGATGAGTGTATGCGCAAGGTCAGAAAGGCCGTATTCCCAGTCGCAGGTTTGGGAACGCGGTTTCTCCCCGCCACAAAGGCCATTCCGAAGGAAATGCTGACGGTCGTCGACCGGCCGGTTATTCAGTATGTCGTCGATGAGGCCCGCCAGGCGGGGATCGAGCATCTGATCTTCGTGACGGGACGCAACAAGGGCGTCATCGAGGATTACTTCGATATTCAGGTCGAGCTGCAGAATACGCTGACCGAGCGCAACAAGCAGATCGAGCTGCAACTGCTGGACAGCATCCAGCCCAAGGCCGGCACGGCGAGCTTCACGCGCCAGCAGGCGCCGCTCGGCCTCGGCCACGCCGTCTGGTGCGCGCGCGATCTCGTCGGCCCCGAGCCCTTCGCGCTTCTCTTGCCCGACATGATCATGCAGTCCGAGGAAGGCTGCCTGAAGAAGATGGTCGAGCTCTACGAGCAGACGGGCGGCAACGTCATTTCCGTCGAGCAGTGCGACCCGGCCGAGGCCCACAAATACGGCATCGTCGGCAAGGGCGGCGAAGTCGGTTCCGGCTTCAAGGTCGACGGCATGGTCGAGAAGCCGAAGAACGAGGAAGCCCCCTCGAACTACTTCATCTCGGGCCGCTACATCCTGCAGCCGGAAATCTTCGACATTCTGTCGACGCAGGAAAAGGGCGCCGGCAACGAGATCCAGCTGACCGACGGCATGCTGAAGCTCGCCCAGAACCAGGACTTCTTCGCCTATCCCTTCACCGGCCGCACCTTCGACTGCGGCTCCAAGGAAGGCTTCATCCAGGCGAACGTCGCCTTCGCCCTGTGGCGTCCCGACATTCGCGGCAAGGTCTTCGACAATCTGCACGAGCTGATGGCGACGGTGGAGCCGCAGGAGCGCCGCGCCACGGAGCGCAAGGCGGCGGAGTAACGTCCCCCTCCATCCTTATCGAAAGGGGCGCCGTCGGCGCCCCTTTTTCATTCGGGCCGGTTTTCGTTCGGGGCTGGGCGCCTCAGTTCTGGAGGCGCACGCCAAGGCGCACGGAATTGGCGTCGTAGCTGTTGCCGGCAAAGGCGGCTTCGAACCGGTCGTAGCGATAAAGGCCGGTCAGCGCGAGATGCCGGTTCAGCCAGTAGGTGAACCCCGCTTCGCTGCTATAGACATATTCGTTGGCCAATCGCTCGCGGTCGCGAAGCCCGGCGATGAGCGTGCCGTTGAGGTCCAGCCGCGCGGTGGCGCGGTGACGAAGGCCGAGGCTGATCTGATAAAGCGTCGCCGTGTCGAGCCCCGTGGTCTCGGGCTCGAAGAAGGTCGCGCCGCGCAGGGTCACGTCGGTTCCGCGCCGGGGCGACCAGTTGAGAAGCGCGTCGATCGTCGGGCTGCCGATGGTCGGCAGGCTGTCGTCGTCCGGCAGGTTCCAGGCATAGCCGAGCGCGAGTTCGCCCGAAAACTTCTCGCCGCGATCGAAGCCGAGACCGCCGCGCAGCGCGGGGATGAGGCTGTCCCGGCTGAGCCCGCCCGTCGTCGCGCGGTCGAAGACGCGGCGGCCGAGGCTGGCTGCAAGAAACGGATGCAGCGCGGCGCGCTCGCTCAGCGTCGCCTTGAGGCCCGCCGTGTAGGTCGTGAAGCTGTCGTCCAGCGAGCGGTTGCCGCCGGCCCGGTCCGACAGGTCGTCGCGCACGGCCTGCAGCGAGGCGGTCGTGTCGAGCTGGCCGAAGCGCTTGTCGAGTTCAGCCCCGAAGGAATAGCGCAGAACATCGGCGCGCGAAGTGGCGTCCTGCGCCACGCCCGCCGTCAGATCGTCCTGCCGGCTGAAGGACACGGCGCCGCGCAGCACCGCCGTCGTGTCGCGCGTGAGATCCAGCCGCAGCCGGCCGTCCGCGTCGATCTGTGGTTCCTCCTCCAGCGGGCCGGCGAAGTTGCGCCGGTAGGTCGCGGCGGCGTTCAGCTCGGCCTCGTGGCGGGACCAGTCCGAGATCAGTCGGGCCGCGAGCGTGGTCTGGCTGAACGCGCCCTTCACGCCGTCGCGCGATACGGTGAGATTGTCCGACACGCCGAGGCTCTGGTCGAGCGTGAGATAGCCGAGGAACGAGCCGATGCGCGTGCCGAGCGGCGCGAAGGGCTCAGCCGTGCGGGCGCCGGGCACGATGCGGCGCAGGCTGGTGAGCCCGTCGGTCAGGCGCCGATTGCCGATTTCGTCGAGCGTCGGGCTGCGAACCGGGCCGATCGCCTGAAAGAGGCTGGGCGCGCTGGCCTCCGCCGCCTCATCCCGCACGGGCGCGGTGCGGCGGGGCGGCGCCTCGACATCTTCCGCTTCCGCCGCGCGTGCCGCCGCCGGATCGCGCCGGTTTTCCCGCTGCGAAACGCCGGGATTGTCCAGAAGGCTGGGCGCGGCGTCCGGCAGACGGGTGGAGGGGCCGCTGTCCGGCCGCTCCGAGCCGAGGCGCGCGCCGCGCCCGGTGGAAAGATCCAGGCTGCCGGGGTCCATGGGCGGGGCGAGAGAGGGGCTTTGCGAGCGCAAGGGCGCCACGAGCCGCTGGTCCGACAGACGGCCGTCGCCGTTTGCGAGCGAGCTTGGCGTGCCGCTTGCTGCATCGGAATCGTCCGTGCCCGCGGCTGCGCTGGAGGCGGCCGAGGTCGATCCCTGCTGGCCGAGGCTCGTGCCGGACAGGAGAGCCAGGCCGCAGGCGGCCAGAATTCCGCAAGCGACAGCGCGGTGTCGAACCCAGACGGCCATGCTCGGTCGGTGTCCTTAGCCTTCGCGCCGGATTGTCCGGCCAAACCAAATCTCACCAAAAGGTAAACCAGCATGGTTAAACCAACCTTGCGGCGGTGTAGGTCGAGGAAAGCGCGCGGCGGTACGGCAAGCGCTTCGGCGGTGGCATTCCCGGCCTCCGGCGGGTAGGACACGCGCATCGGCAATCCGAAATGGCGTTCCTCATGTCCGAGCTTACCCCCTCCGCCGGCATCGCATCGGCGCTTCGCACGGTGGCGACCGAGGCCGAAGGTCTGCGCGAACTGGCTCTGGCCTTGCAGGGGCCGCTCGGGCCCGCCTTCGAACAGGCGGTGGCGCGCATCGCCGCCGTGCCCGGACGGGTGATCGTCACCGGCATCGGCAAGAGCGGCCATATCGGCGCCAAGATCGCCGCCACCTTCGCCTCCACCGGCACGCCGGCCTCCTTCGTCCACGCGGCGGAGGCCAATCACGGCGATCTCGGTATGATCGCCTCGGGGGACGTGGTGCTGGCACTGTCGAAGGGGGGAGAAAGCGCGGAGCTGAAAAGCATCATCGCCTATACCCGCCGCTTTTCCATCCCGCTCGTGGCCATCACTGCCGCCGGCGACTCCACGCTTGGGCGGGAGGCCGATCTCGTGCTCCTCCTGCCGCCGGTCGAGGAGGCCTGTCCGCACGGGCTGGCGCCGACCACGTCGACGCTGATGCAACTGGCGCTAGGCGATGCGCTCGCAGTGGCGCTCCTGGAAGCGCGGGGCTTCTCGCCGAGCGATTTTCGCGTCTTCCACCCCGGCGGCAAGCTCGGCGCCATCCTCACCCATGTCGGCGACATCATGCATCGCGGCGAGGCCATGCCGCTCGTGGCGAGCGGCAGCTCCATGTCGGAGGCTATCCTGGCGATTTCGCGCAAAGGTTTCGGCTGCGTCGCCGTGATCGGCGCGGAGGACCGGCTGCTCGGCATCATCACCGACGGCGACCTGCGCCGCCATCTTGCGCCCGATCTCCTCAGCCGCACGGTGGACGAGGTGATGACCCGCGCGCCCAAGACGATCCGCCCCGACATGCTGGCGGTGAAGGCGCTGGAAATCCTTAATTCCTCCAACATTACCGCATTGATGGTGGTGGAACACGAGCACCCCGTGGGCATCCTCCACCTGCATGATCTCCTGCGGATCGGGGTGGCGTGACGCGACGGGGATTTACACGTATAGGTTTCATCGTTAGCCGAAAGACTTGAAGTCTTCCGGCTTTGCCGAAACAGTCGCCATAGGCCCGACCGAAGGCTGCTATGAAAGCCTTCGGCAAGGCATGTTGCGTGGAATGACGGATAGGGGCGAGGGGAGGCGGGCACAGATGGCGCCGAACGAGCCGATCAGGGCAATGCGGGTAGAAACGAACTCGATGCACGAGGATGGGGTGATCTGGGACGCCATTCGGTCGGTCGCCTGGGAGAAGACGTCGCTGGGTCCGATGGACGCCTGGCCCTTCACGCTGCGCGCCCTCCTGCGAAGCCTCCTCCTGTCGAAGCAGCCCATGTGCCTGTGGTGGGGGCCTGATCTCCTGCAGTTCCACAACGAAGCCTATCTGCCCATGCTCGGCGCGCGCGCCGACAAGTCGGTGGGCCAGCCCTTCGAGGTTCTGTGGAGCGACGTGCTCGACGGCGTTCTGCCCTATCTCAAGGAAGCGCTGGCCGGGCGCGGCACCTGGGTCGAGGACCTGCCGCTGACCATGATGCGCAACGGCTATCCCGAGGAGACCTTCTGGTCCTTCTCCTATAGCCCGCTCTTCGACGATGTCGGGCGGATCGCCGGCGTACTCAATGTCGTGACCGAAACCACGCGGCTGATGCGCGAGCGACAGGAACTGGAAGCGCTGAACCGCAGCCTGTCCGAAAGCCTCGCGCGCCAGGAGGAGGGCGAGCGCCAGCGCCGCGTTCTCCAGCGCGAACTCTCGCACCGCATGAAGAACACGCTGGCCATGGTGCAGGCCGTTGTGACGCAGAGCCTGCGCCACGCGACCTCGATCGAGGAAGCGACGGTGGTGGCCTCCTCGCGCATCCAGGCGCTCGGCCGCGCGCAGGACATGCTGACGGAAACCGACTGGACCATCGCCGACCTCCGCGCCGCCGTGGAAGCCGCGATCCAGCCGCATGTCGACCGGGAAGGGCGCTTCGTGCTCCAAGGGCAGACGCTCGATCTCTCGGCGCAGCAGGCCATGGGCATCGCCCTGGCGCTGCACGAGCTGGCGACCAACGCGGTGAAATACGGCGCGCTGTCGGTGGACGAGGGGCGGATTCACCTCAGCTGGGGGCAGGCCGAGGACGGCTCGTTCCAGTTCGAATGGCGCGAGGAGAACGGCCCCGAGGTGAAGCCCGCCAGCCGCAAGGGCTTCGGCACGCGCCTCACCGAACGGGTCGTGCCGGGCTATTTCAACGGTCAGGCGCAGACCGACTTCCAGCCGACCGGCGTCGTTTATCGCCTGCGCGGCCAGCTTTCGGTCTGATCTGCTACTTCCGCAGGAGAAGCGGCGCGTCGGCGGGTTGGCCGCCGGGTCTCGTCTGCCGCTGCTCGATCGGCTGGCGAAACGGGTAGTCGGTGAAGGTGAGTGCGCACAGCGCCGCCAGCCAGAACACGCCCGCGAAAGCGGCCAACCGAATCAAAGCCGGCGAGCGCCCCAGTTTCATGAAGACGAGCGCCACGAGACCGGCCTTCGCCAGCGCGATGCCGTAGCTCGCGACGCCGTTCAGCTGCCCAAGCGGGACGAAGGCGAGCGCGATGGTGAGCGCCAGAAGCGCCATCAGCGCCGCGCCCATCAGCAAGCCCTGCCGCCAGAGGCCGCCCTCGCGCGCCGCGCTCACGCTCGGCCGCCGAGGTAAAGCAGCGGAAACAGGAAGATCCAGACGACGTCCACGAGATGCCAGTAGAGGCCGAGCGAGGGCAGGAAGCCTGATCGGCCATAGGCGAGCGAGCCCCGCCGAATGCGCCAGATCGTGATGAGCACGATCACGATGCCGATCGTCAGGTGGATCGCATGGATGCCCGTCATCACCCAGTAGAAGCCGAAGAAGAGCTGGGCGCCGGGCTCGGTCAGGGCAAAATGCGGCCCCGGCACGAGGCGTTCGGCGATGTCCTCGCGATATTCAAAGAGCTTCACCACCAGAAAGCCGAGGCCGAAGGCGGCGGTGAGAGCGAGGCAGAGGATCGTCTCGCGCTTGCGCATCTGCTCGGCCGCCTTGTCCGCCACGGCCATGGTGACGCTGGAGGCCAGGAGAATGGCGGTGTTGACGCTGCCGAGCACGATGTTGGTTTCCCGCGCGGCGGCCAGCATGCCCTCCGGGTGCAGTTGCCGGTAGACGCTGAAGGCAAGGAACGCCGAGCCGAAGAACAGGATCTCGGTGGCCAGGAAGATCCACATGCCGAAGGCGGCCGCCAGTCGCTGGCGCTCCAAGTCCTCGAAGGGCTCGTGCAGGGCCTGCCCGCTCATGCCCCGGCGCCTTGCGGGTTATGAGGCCGCCGGCCCTCGGGCGCCTCGTGCAGCGGCGCCTCGGTTTCGGGGTGGTAGTCGTAGGCCTGCTCGCGCACCTGGGGCGTCTTGAGGAAGTTCTCGCGCGGCGGCGGCGAACTGGTCTGCCATTCCAGCCCCGTCGCGCCCCAAGGGTTGGCCTCGGCGCGCCGGCCCCAGATCAGCGACCAGCCGAGATAGAACATCGGCAGCGCATAGGCCGCCGCCAGCACCGCCGCCCCGGTGGAGGAGGCGACATGGTAGATCTGAAACTCCGGCGCATATTGGTGATAGCGCCGGTTCATCCCGAGATAGCCCATGAGGAATTGCGGGAAGAAGGTGAAGTTGAAGCCGAAATACATGAGGATGGCGGCAAAACGCGCCCATCCGTCCGGCGCCATGCGGCCGGTGATCTTCGGCCACCAGAAATGCAGCGCGCCGAAAAAGGCCGAAACCGCGCCGCCCACCATGATGTAGTGGAAATGCGCCACGACGAAATAGCTGTCGGTCACATGCACGTCGACCGGCAGCGAGGCGGTGAAGAGGCCGGACAGGCCGCCCGTCGTGAACAGGCCGATGAAGCCGAGCGCGTAGATCATCGGCGCCTCGAAATAGATCTGACCGCGATAGAGCGTGAAGGTCCAGTTGAAGACCTTGATGGCCGAGGGCACCGCCACCACGAAGGACAGGAACGAGAAGACCAGGGCGGCGAGCGGCGACATGCCGGCCACGAACATGTGGTGGCCCCAGACGAAGAAGCCGATCACAGCGATGCCGAGGATGGCGTAGATCATCGCGGTGTAGCCGAAGACGCGCCGACGCGAGAAACAGGCGACGAGCTCGGAGATCACGCCGAAGGCCGGCAGGATCATGATGTAGACGGCGGGATGGCTATAGAACCAGAACAGGTGTTGGAACAGGACGGGATCGCCCCCTTGCGCGGGGTCGAAGATCGGCAGCCCGAACAGGCGCTCGGCCATCAGGAGGAGGAGCGTGATGGCCAGAACCGGCGTCGCCAGCACGATCACCAAAGCGGTGGCATATTGCGTCCAGACGAAGAGCGGCAGGCGCATCCAGCGCATGCCCGGCGCGCGCAGCGTGTGGATGGTGACGATGAAGTTGATGCCCGTCGCGATGGTCGAGAAGCCGGCGACGAAGACGGCCATGGCCGCGAGGATGACGTAGCCATTGGCGAAGAGCGAGGAAAAGGGCGTGTAGAAGGTCCAGCCCGTGTCCACCCCGCCGAGCACGAGGCAGGCGATCACCAGGAGCCCGCCGACCGTGTTGAGATACCAGGAGAAGAGGTTCAGCCTGGGAAAGGCCATGTCCTTCGCCCCGATCATCAACGGCAGGAGGAAATTGCCGAAGGTGGTGGGGATCGAGGGCACGAGGAAGAACCAGACCATGACCACGCCATGCAGCGTGAACAGCCGGTTGTAGCCGTCGTTGGAGAAGAAGCGGCCCGACGGCGAGATCAGCTCCAGGCGCATCAGCGTCGCCGCCGCGCCGCCGACGAAGAAGAATAGCGTGATCGAGCCGAAATAGAGAAGTGCGATGCGCTTGTGGTCGGTCGAGAGGAGCCAGGAGCGCAGCGAGTGCCCGTCTTCGAGATAGGAGGGCAGTTCGTGTCCGCCGAGCGCGGGCGTCTGCAGGGATCGCGTCATGGGGCGGCGCTCCGCTGGGGGGCCAAAGAGGAGGAGGCAAGCGATCGGATATAGGCGACGAGCTTGGCCAGATCGCTTTCCGAAACGGTGCCTACGAAGCTCGGCATGATCGGCTCGAAGCCGGCGGCGATCTCGCGTCGGGGCTGGAGGATGGAGTCCCGGATATAGCGCTCGTCGGCCAGGACCTTGGTCCCGTCGCTCAAAGGGATTTCGCGCCCGTAGAGGCCGGCGAGGTCGGGCGCGTGGACGGCGGAGCGGCCGGCATGGCAGCCGGCGCAGCCCAGCTGAACGAAGAGCGCCTCGCCTTTCTTGCCGAGATCGTCGCCCTCCGGCTGCTCGGCCAGCCAGCGCGCATAGGCGTCCTTCTCCATCACGACGATCGACCCGCCCATCAGCGAGTGGTCGGTGCCGCAATATTCCGCGCAGAAGAGATGGAACGTGCCGGTGCGGTTGGCCTGGAACCAGCCCTGCGTCAGCCGTCCGGGCAGGATGTCCCGCTTGAAGCGGAAGGCGGGCACCCAGAAGGAATGGATCACGTCTTCCGAGGTCATGGCAAGGCGGATCGGCGTGTCCACCGGCATGTGCAGCGCGTTTATCTCCCGCGCGCCATTGGGATGCTGCGTCTTGAACATCCACTGCTTGGCCGTGACGTGGATCTCCATGGCGTCGCTCGGGGGCTGGAACTCGGACAGATTGGCCGAGCCCGCCCACCAGAAGACGAAGAGAAAGAGAAAGAAGGTCGCTGCCGTCCAGCCGATCTCGAACTCGCGCCGCGCGAGCCGGGGCAGGGCGCCGCGCTTCGCCTTGGAGCCGTGGCGATAGCGCACGGCGAAGGTGACGAGCAGCACGAGAACCAGGAGCAGCACGGCGCCCGACAGGGCGAGAAGCGCGAAGAACAGGCGATCCACCACGACGCCCTGCGTCGAGGCTGCGGGAAGCCAGAAGATCGGCTTGTCCATCACACCGCCTCCTTGCCTGCCGTGCGGCGCATTAGCAGGGCCAGCAGCAGGGCGAGGCCGAGCAGCGTCGCGACGCCCAGCGCGCGCAACACGAGCACGATGTCGGCGGTGTAGACTCCGCGCGCGGGGTCGAAACTATAGCAGCGCAGCGAGATGCGCTCGAACAAGCCCCCGGCATGGCCTCCGCTCGCCTCCACCAGGGCTTTCCGCAAAGTGTTGGGCATTAGCGCAAGCGCGCCGAGCGGGCGCACCACCCGGCCCTCTCTGGTAATGGAGAGAGCGGCGGCAGGGTGGGCGAATTGGTCGGTTTCGCTGTCGTACCGGTAGCGATAGCCGACCGCCTCGGTGAGCTTGGCGACGCTGGCTTTGTCGGTGCGGGCGAAGACGGCGCGCGGGTCGGCTGCGTTCCCCCAGGTTTCGGCCCGCATGCGCGCGGCGTCGGCGGCTGTGTCCTTCGGGTCCAGCCCGATGACTAGGAGGCCTGCGTCGAGATCCTGCATGTCGGGGCTAGAGAAGGCGGAGGCGGCGATGCCAAGTGCCGGGCCACAGACGCCGGCGCAGGTGTAGTCGGCAAAGACCAGAAGCCAAGCCGGCCGCGCGGCGAGGATCGCGCGAAGGGACGCATTCTGCTCCCCGACTTGCAGCGAGGTGTTTAGCGGCAGCGCGGCGCCGGGCGGCGGCTCCAGCGCCACGCCGTCGAGTGCGGCCGGCGCCAGCGCGGCCGAGGCTGGGCCAGCAAGGAGCAGGAGGAGAATCGGGAGAAGCCGGCGCATCATGGGTTTCGTCCCTGCGCCTGCTCGGCGGCGTTCACGGCGCGCGCACGGGCGTCGTCCGGCGCGCCGGCTTCGAGCGGCTGCCAGGCCCGCGCGCCCATCCCGGCCACGAGATCCATGGCCCGGCCGATCGGGATTTCGACGCGTCCTGTGGTTCGGTCCACCCAGCCCGTCCGGTTCAACCGTTCGCTCTGGGCAGCGCTGAGCTTCTCGAGATCGGACCGCGCGTCGATCTGAAGCCTCGGCTCGGGAAAGTCGCTCACCGTCTGCGACGCCGGCATGGGACGAACGACCTCCGCCGCCATCCAATAAAGACCTGTCAGCGCGGCGGCGAGAAACACGACCCAGCCCGCGAGGATCGTAAGGATCAGGCCGCTGCGCACGCCGGGCGGTTCGGGATCGTGGCCCTCCGGCTCGGCCCGGTGCAGCCAGCGTCGGGGCAGGGCGGCGAGCCGGCGCAGCGCCGCGAACACGGGGCGGGCGGCGAGGCTCTGCCGATGGTCGGAGGACGCTCCGCGGCTCATGCCCTTCGCTCCCCAGCCAGGGTCGGGATCGCGGCCGTGGCACCCAAGAGCACGAGCAGCACCAGCCAGAATAGAGCACCGGGCTCCCAACTCGGCACAGCGAACCAGAGGGCGCGCAGCCCGACCCCGACCGGCACGGCCACTGCGAGCGCTCGGCGCACTTCGGTGGCGCGGCGCCAGCTTTTGCGAAATACCGTCAGCACCGGCATGAGCGCCGCCAGCAGGAAGGCGAGGCCGAGAAGGGAAAGGACCCAGCCGCCCCGCGCGCCATACCAGCGCGCCTGCTCCGGCAGGTTGCCGTCATAGGCCACCAGAAACTGCATGGCGTCGAGATAGGTGAGGCCGAGCGCGAAAGTGGCGGTGAGCTTGGCCCAGTCCTCCGCCCGCTCTCCCGTTGCGCTTCCGCCCGCAAAAGCCGCGCTGGCCAGCAGGAACGAGATGGCAAGGCTCATGGGAAAGGCGGTGGAGCGCAGCGGCTCGGCCAGCGCCAGAACCCAATCCACGCCGGCTGTGCTGACGCTCACGCCGAAAAGGAGGAGGCCGAGACCCGCGAGCGCAGGCGAGGGACGCTCGCGTCGGATGACGAAGATCGCCAGCCCGTTCCACAAGCCGAGCGTGATCAGC
Source organism: Aureimonas sp. AU20 (assembly GCF_001442755.1). Taxonomy (NCBI): domain Bacteria; kingdom Pseudomonadati; phylum Pseudomonadota; class Alphaproteobacteria; order Hyphomicrobiales; family Aurantimonadaceae; genus Aureimonas; species Aureimonas sp. AU20. The sequence continues at coordinate 1,729,387 of NZ_CP006367.1, forward strand.
GTGCGAAGCACGAGCGCCGGCGCGCTGAAGTAGAAGCGCGCCGCGTCGGCCTTAACGATCAGCTCCGGCGCGCCGGCCCAAAGGAAGACGGAGGGCATGAAAAGGAGCGGCGGCAGGGCGAGGCAGCAGACGAAGGGGAGGTAGCCCGCGCCGGCAAGCAGCGCCGGCCGGGCGCTGCGGCCCCATTCGCCCCCGGTCAGGGCATGGACGAGAAGAAGCAGGACGCAGCCCATCGGCGCCGGCAGGAAGGCGAGGAGCGCGGCATGGGCGAGGCGAGGCGCGGCGACGGGCGCGACCAAGAGCGAGACCGCCAGAAGGAGGGCGAGCGCCGCAGCGGGCAGGACCCAGCCGCGCCGGTGCGCGACAAAGGATGGCGACAGGCTCATCGCAGCGCCTCCGCCAGATCGGGCACGTCCGCCGCCGGGGCGTCTCGCGACAGTTGCAGGGCGCGGATATAGGCGGCGATCGCCCAGCGATCGCGTGGCTCGACGCGGTCTCCATAGGGCAGCATGGCGCCGTAGCCCTTTCCGATGACCTCGACGAAATGGCTGGCGGGCGCGGCGCGCAGCCGGGCCGAATGATAGGAGGGCGGCGGCGAGAAGCCGCGCTGCACGACGATGCCGTCGCCATCGCCCGCCAGTCCATGGCAGGGCGCGCAGAGGTCGCGATACATCCGCTCGCCTCGCTCCACCAGCGGCCGGTCCAGCGGCGGCGGCTCGGCGATGGCGAGCAGCCGCGCGCCCGCACCGCGCGCCACGACCCCCTCGGGCAGCGGTTGCCAGCTCGTGCCGCTGTGCCAAAGGGTGCTGGCCTCGTAGGGGCGCAAGGAGGGCTGCTTTTGCATGTCCTGGCCTGAACAGCCGGCGAGCGCGACAGCCGCGAGAAGGGGGATCGCGCGCCTCATACGGGCGGCACCTCGTGAACGGCGATTGCCCCGAGCGCGCCGAGATGCGCCCGCCCTTCCGCCTCGTCCGCCGGTTCGATCTCCAGGAAGAAGCGGTCCTGCGTGGCGCGGGTGAAGTCCGGCACGCCGAAGAGGGGATGGTGGAGCCGTGGCAGGCCGCAGCCGACGAGAAGAGCGACGAAGCCCGAGACGGCCGCGCCGAGAATGGCGAGCTCGAAGATCGCGAAGCCGAAATCCGGCCAACTGGCGAAGGGCCGCCCGCCGGCGAGGACCGGCAGGATCTGGGTGGCCGAGACCCATTGCAGCGCGACGCCAAGAGCCGCGCCGCCAAGACCGCCGAACAGAAGCGCCAACGGCAGGCGCGACGGACGGATGTCCTCGATCTCGGCGAGCAGCCCCTCGACGGGCAGGGGCGAATAGGCGTCGGTGACGCGGTGCGGGCTGGTCTGGCGCGTCAGGCGCGCGGCGTGGAGCAGCTGCCGGGGGCCGTCGAACTCGCCGAGGAGGCGGGGCGCGCTCATCGCTCGCCCTCCGGCACAAGCTGGCGGACCTCGTGCATGGAGACCGCCGGCATCAGCCGCAGGAAGAGGCAAAAGAGAAAGACGAAGAATCCGATCGAGCCGGCCAGCAGCAGCCCGTCCCAGAGTGTCGGCGCGTAGATCTGCCAAGTGGAGGAGACAGGCGGGCGCGAAAGCGTGTTGATGATGAGGAGGATGCGCTCGAGATACATGCCGACATTGACCAAAAGCCCGATGGCGATCAGCGCCGGGATGCTTCGGCGCATCGCGGGGAACCAGAGAAGCTGCGGCAGGGCGACGTTGCAGAGAAGCTGCGTCCAGTAGAGCCAGGCATAGGCGCCTGTGAACTCGAAGGCGACGAGCGTGCGGTCCGTCTCGCTCCCGGCCACCAGGGCTTGGAAGGATTCCGTCGCATAGGACAAGCCCATGACGATCGAGCCGGCAAGGAGGATCTTGGCCATGGCGTCGAAATGATCCAGCGTCACTAGCCCTTCGACCCGGAGAAAGCTGCGCACGGCGGCGGCGAGAACCAGCACCATGGCGAAGCCGGAAAACATGGCGCCCACCACGAAATAGGGCGGGAAGATCGACTCAGCCCAACCCGGCATGGTGCTGGCCGCAAAATCCATGCCCACCACGCTGTGTACGGAGACGACCAGCGGCACGCCGAGCGCGGCCATGATCCGGTAGAAGCTCTCGTAGCGCGCCCAGTGCCGCGCCGATCCGCGCCAGCCGAGCGCCAACACGCCGTAGAACACCTGCGCTCGGCGCGTGCGCGCCCTGTCGCGCAAGGTGGCGAAGTCCGGCAGGGCGCCGACGAACCAGAAGAGAAGGGAGAAGACGAGATAGGAGAGGATGGCGAAGAAGTCCCAGACCAACGGGCTCTTCCACTGCGGCCAGGCGCCCATCGTGTTGGGATAGGGCGCCACCCAGTAGAAATAGATCGGCCGGCCGAGATGCAGGATCGGAAACAGGCCGGCGATCGAGGCGGCGATCAGTGTCATCGCCTCGGCGAAGCGGTTGATCGAGGAGCGCCAGTGCTGGCGCGTCAAAAGCAGCATGCAGGAGATCAGCGTGCCGGCATTGCCGATGCCGATCCACCAGACGTAGTTGGCGATCGGAAAACCCCAGACCACAGTGGAATTGTTGCCGAAGATGCCGATGCCCCGAAACAGAAGCCAGAAGATGCTGCCGCCCATCAGCAGCGTGCCGGCGCAGCCGATGGCGAAGGCGATCCACCAGCCACGCCCGGCGCGCTGTTCCAGGAGCGGGTCCGATACCGCGGCGGTGACGGAGGCATAGCTGGCGCCTTTCGGCAGAAGGGCGGCGCCGCTCATCCCGCAGCCTCCTCCGGCCCGGCCGGATTGCTGACGGCGGCGAGATAAGTGGTGCGCGGCCGCGTGCCGAGCTCTTCCAGAAGCGTGTAATGGCGGGGGTCGTCGCGCAGCGCCCGGATTGCGGAAGCCTCGCCGTTCAGGTCCCCGAAGCGGATCGCCTTGGTCGGGCAGGCCGAGGCGCAGGCCGTGGTCACTTCGCCCTCCCGGATGCGCCGGCCTTCCGCCTCCGCGTCCCGCCGCGCGCCGGAAATGCGCTGGACGCAGTAGGTGCATTTCTCCATGACGCCGCGCCCCCGAACGGTGACGTCGGGATTGAGATGCGCGGGCAGCGGGTCCTTGCCGAGATTGGCGTATTCCTGGCCGTTGCCATAGCCGAAGAAGTTGAACCGTCGCACCTTGTAGGGGCAGTTGGCCTGGCAGAAGCGTGTGCCGACGCAGCGATTGTAGACCTGGTTGTTCAGCCCCTCGTGATCGTGGACGGAGGCGCCGACCGGGCAGACCGGCTCGCAGGGTGCCTTCTCGCAATGCATGCAGGGCACGGGCTGGAAGCGGGCGCGCGCTTCGCCCTCGGGCTCGCGATAGCTGTCGATGCGCAGCCAATGCATGTCGCGGCCACGGCGGATCTCGTCCGGCCCGACCACGGGCACGTTGTTCTCGGACTGGCAAGCGACCACGCAGGCATTGCAGCCGATGCAGAGATCGGTGTCGATCACCATGCCCCAAGCATAGGTCTCGCCCGGCGGCTGCGCCGCAGTCTCGTAGCTCTCAGTGGGATAGAAACTCTGAGGGGGAGGCGCGGCGGGCCGCAGGCGCTGGCCGGCCAGAAGATCACGCAGCGCCATCGCGGGCGCGACGTCCGGCCCGTGCTCGTCCAGCGTCCAAGGCGTGCGCGGCATGGCGTCGGCTTCGCCCGCAACGGTAAGCCGGACGCCGCCGATCTGCCATGGGCTGGCGGTCGTGCGCAGCCGGTAGGCGTCCGTGCCGAGCCCATTGCCGATGGCGCCAGCACGGGTGCGGCCATAGCCCAGCGTCAGGGTCAGCGCGCCGCGCGCCTGGGCCGGATCGAAGAGAAGCGGCGCCTCGACGGCGCGTCCATTCGCCTCGATCCGAACCGCGTCGGTCTCGGCCAGGTTGCGCGAGGCCGCGTCCTCCGGGTGGATGCGCAGGGCGTTGGTCCAGACCTCGTGCGTCACCGGACGGGGGCATTCCTGCAGCCAGGCATTGTTGGCATAGCGCCCGTCCCACACGCCGCTGTCGGGGCGCAGCGTCAGTGCGAGTTCGCTTGCAATGGCGGGCGGGGACCAAGGCGGCGGCACGGCGGGCGCGCTAAGTTTGAGGGGCGTCGCGGCCGTGCCGGGGATCACGCCGTCCTCCACCACGCGCAGCCACCAGCGCTCTAACTCCTCCGAGCCCTGCCGCTCCGCCCATGTCGCGCGCACGAGATCGCGCGAGGCGGCGTCCCGTTCGCCCAGGAGCAGCGCTATGAAGCGGTGCCGGTCCAGGGTCTCGTAGAGAGGGCGGATCAGCGGCTGCGCGATCGCCGCCGTGCCGTCCACGGCGCGAAGGTCCGACCAATGTTCCAGCGGATGGCTTTCCGGCACATGCCAGAGGACCTCTGCCGCCGTCTCGTCCGCCTGGAGTCCGAGATGAAGCGAAAAGCCGGCCTTGTGGATCTTCTGCGCAAAATCGAGATCGGCCGGCGCGTCGTAGGCCGGGTTGGCGCCGAGGATCAGCAGCGTATCGACCCGCCCGGCGTCGAGTTCGCCCGCGAGGGTCGCGATGTCTTCTCCGTGGCCGCGCGGATGCGGGTCCACCGGCTCGATCAGGTCCAGCGCCGTGCCGAAGCTGCCGAGCGCCCCGTTCAGCCAGAGGCCGAGCGCGTGAAGCTCCGGCGGCTGGTCTTCGCCCACGAGGACCAAGGCGCGCGGGCCGGCGGCCACGAGATCCCGCACCAGGGCCTCGATGATCGGATCGTCGCCGGCTTGGGCAAGGGGGGTCTGAAAGCGCCGCATCAGCGTGTCCGCGAAACGCGCGATAGCGTCGGGCGCCAGCGCCTGCCTGTGGTCGGCCACGCTGCCGGTCAGCGACAGCGCGGACTCGACGGCGTAGAGCCGCAGGCCGGGCTCCCGGCGGGCGCGCCGCGCGGCATAGCCCGCCGCATTGCGAAGCTGCGCCGGGCCGAAGCCGAGCGGATCGGCGCTAAGGCAAAGAACGAGGTCGGCCCGCTCCCATTGCGGCAGAAGGTCGAGCCGCCGGCCGAAGGCGATCTCGGCCCCCGCCTGTGCCTGATCGTCATGCACCGCCTCGTGGCGGTAATGCGCCATGGCGGGAAAGGCCGCCTGCAGCGCCGCCATCTGGCGCAGGAGCGTTGGCGAGGTGATCCGGCCGGTGAGGATCGCAAGACCCGCGCCGCCACTGGCCCGCAGCGCGTCGAGGCGCGGCGCGAGTTCCGCCAAGAGCCCGTCCAGCGTCGCGATCTGCCCTTGCTTCAAGACGGTTCGCGAGCGGCCGGGGTCGTAGAGGCCGAGCACGTCGGCCTCGCTGAAAATGTCGGTGGCCCCGAGGCTCGCCGGGTGCCGCTCGTTGCCGGATATCTTGATCGGCCGCCCGTCGACGGAAGTAGCGAGCACGCCGCGCCCATAGCCGCCGAGGGGCAGGGCGGTGGCGAAGCGCAGCGGCTCGCCGACGGGCAATCCGTCCGCCCAGCCGCCGGGGCCGGCGACGGCCGGAACGATCTGGGCGGCGGGCTTGCAGCCGGCAAGCGTCGCGGCCATGCCCCCGGCCAGAAGGCGCAGAGCGTCGCGGCGATTGAGCGGGGCGAGATCGAAAGCGCCGCTCATCGGTGGCACACCGAGCAGTCGGTGAGATGTTTCACGTCGATGCCATGCTCGGCGATCAGCGCGTGGCCGCGCGCCTCCTGGTCGGCTGGCGGGGTCCATTCGAAATCGTAGATGCGATCCTGCGGCCGCAATTGGCGCTCGGGCGCCTTGTGGCAGTCGAGGCACCAGCCCATGGTCAGCGGCGCGGCTTGGCGCATCAAGGGCATGGTCGGCACGTCGCCATGGCAGGAGGAGCAGCCGACGCCATTGGTGACGTGGACGCTGTGGTCGAAATAGACATAGTCCGGCAGGTTGTGGACGCGCTGCCAGACCAACGGCTTGTTCTCCGCCAAGCTGCGGCGCACAGGCGCCAGCATCTCGGCCGATGTCCAGATCTGCGAATGGCAACTCATGCAGACCTCGGTCTTGGGCATGCCGGCAAAGGCGGTCTTTTCCACCTGCGAGTGGCACATGGCGCAGCCGATGCCGAGTTCGCGCACGTGATGCTCATGGCTGAAGGGCGGGTTCTGGTGCAGCGTCAGCGACTGGCCCGTCACATGGTTGGAGTTCATCAGGGCATAGGCCAGGAGGATGGACACGACCGGCAGGACCGGGATCGCCACCAGCGCGAGGCGGGCGATCGTCGTCGCGCCGGGGGAGAAGATCTGGGCCATGCGCTGCGGGGCGGGCTATCGGACGCGCCAGCACGGCACTTTCCTCGGCACGGCCGCTCGATCTCGCGCCCGGCGCAGTCCCGCTTCCCGTCCCGCCATGCCGCATCCCCTTCAAGCCACCCCGCTCGAACCGTTCTAAAGTCTAGTTCACGAAAGCGTGTCGGCTAGCCCTTTCGCTCGTTTGCAACCGGTGAGTCGCAAGACCGGCCGGAACGGCGCGCGGCGGGCGCCGTTGATCGCAAACAGCAATTGGGACGGATGCGATGAGCAAGACGCAACTGAAGACGCGAGCCGGCGACAGTGCGCCGCAGGGAGACGACGGCGAAATCCGTCTGGCGGCGGGCGAGAGCCTGTCCATGCGCATGTGGAAGGACGAGGAGCCGAACGAGGATAAGCCGCTCCGGACCAACGACTACGAGACGGTCGGCTATGTCCTGTCCGGCCGCGCCGAACTGCTGGTGAACGGTGAGACGATCCCGCTGGAGCCCGGCGATTCCTGGTTGGTGCCAAAAGGCGCCGAGCACACCTATCGTATCCTGGAGCGCTTCACCGCGATCGAGGCCACGAGCCCGCCGGCGCTGAAAGCCGGGCACGGCGCCTAAGCCGGCCTGACGCCGCCCGAAACCGCTTTCACCTCATGGGAAATTCGACAGAATGGACAGTCAAAACGGCCAATCCGACCCGCTCCTGCGGATCTGGCGCCTCTTTTTCGGGGGCAGCGAAGCGTTGGGCATGACGCGCCTCATGGTGGTGCTGTCCGCCTTCATCCTCTTCGGGGGGCTTTTCTTCGGCATCATCACGCGTTGAATGAGCGTGTGGGCGTTGATCGCGATCAAGGCCCGCCGCCTCGCCCCGTGCTGAAACGAGGGCGGGACTGAAAGCCGGCGCCGTGAACGAGGACGAGCATGACCATCCGCAATCTCGACGCCGTGTTCGAACCCAAGGCCATTGCGCTGATCGGCGCGAGCAACCGGGAAGGTTCGGTCGGCGCGGTTCTGGCGCGCAATCTCTTCGGTTCGGGCTTCGCCGGGCCGGTCATGCCGGTGAACCCGCACGAGCGGGCGATCCGCTCCTCGGTGAACTTCCGCTCCGTCGCCGAGCTTCCCGAGGTGCCCGATCTCGCCGTGATCGCGACGCCCGCCCACAGCGTGCCGGGGCTGATCTCGGAGCTTGGAGAGCGCGGCTGCCGCGCGGCGGTGGTGATCTCGACCGGCTTTGCCGACAAGGGCCTGCGTCAGGCCCTCCTCGAGGCCGCGCGGCCGCATCTCCTGCGCATCGTCGGGCCGAACTGCATCGGCATCATCTCGCCCGGCATCGGCGTCAACGCGAGCTTTGCTCATCTCACGCCGCGCGCAGGGGATCTCGCCTTCGTCAGCCAGTCCGGCGCCATCGCCACGGCCGTGCTCGACTGGGCCGACGTGCGCGAGATCGGCTTCTCGCATGTCGTCTCGATCGGCGACATGAGCGATGTCGATATCGGCGATCTCCTCGACTATCTCGCGCTGGACACCAAGACCCGCGCCATCCTCCTTTACGTCGAAAGCATCACGAATGCGCAGAAGTTCATGACCGCCGCGCGCATCGCGGCGCGCACCAAGCCGGTGGTGGTCATCAAGGCGGGTCGCTCGGGCGCGGGCGCCAAGGCAGCCGCCTCGCATACCGGGGCGCTGGCGGGGCGCGACGCGGTCTATGACGCGGCCTTCCGCCGCGCCGGCATGTTGCGCGTCGGCTCGCTGCGCGAGCTCTTCGAGGCGGTGGGCACGCTCGCTTCCGGCATTCGACCCAAGGGCAACCGGCTCGCCATTCTCACCAATGGCGGCGGGGCCGGCGTGCTGGCGGCCGACACGCTCAGCGAAGCCGGCGGACAGCTTGCGGCGCTGTCGGCCGAGACGATGGAACGGCTGGAGGCGATGCTGCCGCGCGACTGGTCGCATGCCAATCCGGTGGACATTCTGGGCGATGCGCCTGGAGCGCTCTACGGCCGCGCGCTCGACGCGCTTCTCGAAGACCCCGCGCAGGACGCGGTGCTGGTGATGCACTGCCCGCAGGCCGTGGCGGACGGGCTGGATGCCGCGCGCGCCACGGTGGCCAGCGCCGCGCAGCGGCGCGGCGCTGCGGTGCTGACCTGCTGGTTGGGGGAGCGCGCGGCGCGCGAATCGCGTCGCCTCTTCGCCGCGCGGGGCATGCCGACCTACCAGACGCCCGACGAATCCGTGCGCGCCTTCATGCAGCTCGTGGATTACCGCCGCAACCAGGAGCTTCTGATGCAGACGCCGCCAGCCATTCAGCCCGGCGTGGCGGATGGGGAAGCGGCCCGAGCCATTCTCGCGCGCGCCGGGGACGAGGGGCGCGCCGTCTTGACGGAGCCTGAGGCCAAGGCGCTGCTGGCCGCCTACGGCATTCCCGTGGCGCAGACCCGGATCGCCCGCAGCCCGGAGGAGGCCGCGCGCGTGTCGGAGGCGATCGGCTACCCCGTGGCTTTGAAGATCCTGTCGCCGGACATCACTCACAAGTCGGATGTCGGCGGCGTGCGGCTGGAACTCGACAGCCCCGAAATGGTGCGCGAGGCGGCCGCGCATATGCTGAAACTCGTGGCCGAGCGCCGCGCCGACGCTCGTATCGAGGGCTTCACGGTGCAGGCCATGATCCAGCGCCCGCGCGCGCACGAGCTGATCCTCGGCGTAGACACCGACGCCGTGTTCGGCCCCGTGCTCCTGTTCGGCCGAGGCGGCACGGCGGTGGAGGTGATCGCCGACCGCGCCATCGGTCTGCCGCCGCTGAACCTGCCGCTCGCCCACGACATGATCGGCCGCACGCGCGTTTCGCGCCTCCTGAAGGGCTATCGAGACCGCCCGCCCGCCGACACGGACGCGGTCGCCGCGACGCTCGTCAAGCTCTCGCAGATGATCGCCGATTTCGACGAGATCGCCGAACTCGACATCAATCCGCTTCTGGCGGACGAGGCCGGCGTCATCGCGCTCGACGCGCGCGTCGTTCTGCGCGCGTCGTCCGGCGAGCCGCGTTCGCGCTTTGCCATCCGGCCCTATCCCAACGAGTTGGAGCAGGTCGCCCATTCCCGCTCCGGGTCGAGCTTCTTCCTGCGCCCGATCCGCCCGGAGGACGAGCCTGGCATCGTGGAGATGATCGCGCGATCCGACTCCGAGGACGTGCGCCTGCGCTTCTTCGCGCCGATGAAACGGATCGGTCATGCCTTCGCCGCGCGACTGACTCAGATCGACTATCGCCGCGAGATGGCCTTCGTGGCCACAAGGGCGGGCGAGCCGCATGGCGACATCCTGGGTGTCGCCCGAATCGTGTCGGACCCGGACGAGGAAAAGGCCGAGTTCGGCATCATGGTGCGCTCCGACCAGAAGGGCCGGGGGCTTGGCTGGCTCCTGATGGAGACGATCCTCGACCATGCCAGTCGACGGGGCCTCGCCCGTGTCTATGGCGAGGTCCTGGCCGAGAACCGCGCCATGCTCGCCATGGCCGAGGACCTCGGCTTCGTCCAAAGCCGCCATCCGGAAGACGTCGCGCTGCGCCGGGTCGAGGTGGACATGTCAGCCTATCGCCGAGGGCGATAGGCCGGTCACCCGGCGGGAACAGCGGGAATCAGACCCGTCGACCGTCGGCCCCGAAGAGATGCGCCTGAGCGGGATCGAAGCCGAGCGGGATGGTCTCGCCGGGGCGGATCGGCTGCTGGCCGTCGAGCAGCACCGTGGTCGCCTCGCCGGCTTTCGTGTTGGTGTAGACCACCGTGGAGCCGCCGAGATGTTCGACCAGCTGCACCGAGGCTTCGCCGAGCCCGGCGCGCGCGTCTCCGGCCCGCAGATGCTCGGGCCGCACACCGAAGGTCAGTTCCTCGCCGGCGCGCGCCTCCAGCGGCCGTTCGAACTCGACCCGCAATCCGCCGATGTCGATCGTGCGCCGCGACGGGTCGCCCTCGGCCATGCGCGCCTTAAGGAAATTCATCTTCGGCGAGCCGATGAAGCCGGCGACGAAGCGGTTGGCCGGGTGGTTGTAGAGATCGAGCGGCCGGCCCGCCTGCATGACGCGGCCTTCCTTCAGCACCACGATCTTGTCGGCCATGGTCATGGCCTCGACCTGGTCGTGCGTGACGTAGATCATCGTGTTGCCGAGTTGCTGGTGCAGCCGCGTCAGCTCCACGCGCATCTGCACGCGCAGCTCCGCGTCGAGATTGGACAGCGGCTCGTCGAACAGAAAGATCTTGGGCTCGCGCACGATGGCGCGGCCGATGGCGACGCGCTGGCGCTGGCCGCCCGACAGGGCCTTCGGCTTGCGCTGGAGGAGCGGGCCGATCTGCAGGACATCGGCCGCCTCCTTCACGCGGCGCTCGATCTCCGGCTTCTTCATGCCCGCCGTTTCCAGCCCGAAGGCGAGGTTCTTGTAGACGCTCATATGCGGGTAGAGCGCGTAGGACTGGAACACCATGGCGATGCCGCGCTTGGAGGCCGGCACGTCGTTCATGCGGGCGCCGTCGATCAGGAGATCGCCGCCCGAAATCTCCTCCAGCCCCGCGATCATGCGCAGAAGCGTGGACTTGCCGCAGCCGGAGGGGCCGACGAAGACGGTGAAGTCCCCGGGGTCGATCGCAAGGTCGATGCCGTGGATGACCCGAAGGCCGCCATAAGTCTTCTCGACGCCGCCGAGCTGGATGCTGGTCGCCATTGAGCACTCTCCCGATTGTCGTTCAGTCCTGCGGCTGCCAGCTCGCGTATTTCGGATGGTCCGGCCCGATCGGCAGTTCGACGTCGGTGCCTGAATCCGCCGAGGCATAGACGGCGGTCACGAGTTCCAGCGAGCGCCGGGCGTCGCGGCTCGTCACCGGCGGCGGCTCGCTCGCCATCAGCGCCTTGTGGAAGGCGGCCATCTGCCCCCGGAACCGGCGCCCCACCGGCTCGAAATCGCTCAACGCCTCCTCGATCGCCGCAGCCACCTCGTCGTTCGCCGGCAGGATCGTCCAAGGCCCGTCGCCGGGCGAATAGGGCTCGTGCGTGCTCTCGATGGTCACGTTCTCGAAATGGAGGCGCAGCCGGCTGATCTCGTCCTGACTGCCGAGCGTCGCGGTGGAGGAGAGGAACGCGCCGCTCTGCATGCGCCAGGAGGCCGAGACGCAGTCCTCCACCTCGATTGCGTTCACGCGCGTCGCCGTACGCGCGAAGACGCGGTCGATCGGGCCGAAGAGGAAGGTTGCGAGATCGTGGATATGGATGGCGTGGGTCATCAGGACGCCGCCGAGCTCGGTCTTCCAGCGCCCGCGCCAGGGATTGTCGTAATAGTCGGCGGTGCGCTTCCAGAAAGTCTCGGCGACGCCGACATAGGGCTTGCCGGCAAGGCCCGCGTCGATGATGCGCCGAGCCTGCATGGCGCCGTCGCCGAAGCGATACTGGAAGATCGGCATGAGCCGCCCCCGCGCCCGCGCCTCGGCCTCGATGATCTCGTCCACCTCCTTGAGGGAGCCGACCAGCGGCTTCTCGCACACCACATGCTTGCCGGCCGCCAGAGCCTTCAGAATCATCGACTTGTGCAGACCGGGCGGCGTGCAGATGTCGATCACGTCGATGTCGTCCCGCCCTAGCAGCGCGTCGAAATCAGTCACGCGATCGCGAACGCCGAACTCCTCGCCCACCGAGGCGAGGCGGGCCGGGTCGAGATCGCAGAGCGCGGCGAGATCAAAGCATTCGGGCGCCGGCTGGTAGCCTTCGACGATATGCGAGCGGCCGATGCCGCAACCGACCACGGCGACGCGAAGGCGCCGGGTGGGCGTGGCGATGGCTTGGGCGGGGAGCGTGACGTTCATCGGGTCAGGGTCCATCAGCGCTTCATGCCGGTCGTGGCGATGCCCTCGATTAAGAGGCGCTGGAAGAAGAGGAAGAACAGGAAGACCGGCAGGAGGGAGAGGTTCGACATGGCGAAGAGCGAACTCCAGTCCGACGAGCCGGTGGAATCCACGAAGGAGCGCAGGCCGAGCTGCACCGTGTAGGTGTCGATGTCGTTGAGGTAGATCAGCGGGCCGAAGAAATCGTCCCACGTCCAGATGAAGGAGAAGATCGCCGCCGTCGCCAGAACCGGCAGCGAGAGCGGCAGCATGATGCGGATGTAGATGCGCCAGGGAGAGCAGCCGTCCATGATCGCCGCCTCGTCCAGCTCGCGCGGGATGCCGCGAAAGAACTGCACCATCAGGAAGATGAAGAACGCGTCGGTTGCGAGGTATTTCGGCACGATGAGCGGCAGCGGCGTGTTCACCCAGCCCATTTCCAGGAACATGATGTACTGGGGAATGAGCACGACGTGATAGGGCAGCATGAGCGTGCCCAGCATCAGCGCGAACCAGAAGTTGCGTCCGGCAAAGCGTAGCCGCGCGAAGGCGAAGGCGGCGAGCGAGCAGCCCAGCACATTGCCGATCGTCGCCAGCACCGAGATGGTCAGCGAGTTCCAGAAGAACTGGCCGAAGCTCACCTGCAGCCCCGTCCAGCCCCGGACATAGGCGGAAAAGTCCACCGCCGAGGGGATCAGCGACGACGTGCCGAAGAGTTCCTCCTCCGGCCGCACCGAACCCGAGATCATCCAGAGGATGGGATAGAGCATCAGGAGCGAGGCGGCGATCAGCGCCGCGTGGGTGAGGACGGAGCGAACCGGAGAGCGATGGTCGTGGCGCCGGGGCGGGGGCAGGGCCTCAGTCGTCATAATGCACCCAATAGCGAGCCGACAGGAACGAGAAGGCGGTGAAGGCGGCGACGATCACGACGAGGATCCAGGCAAGCGCCGAGGCATAGCCCATGCGCAGGAATCCGAAGGCCTCCTGATAGAGATAGAGCGTGTAGAAGAGGGTCGAATTGATCGGGCCGCCCGTGCCTTCCGAGATGATGAAGGCCGGCGTGAAGGCCTTGAAGGCGTCAATCGTCTGGATCACCGCGTTGAAGAAGATCACCGGGGTCAGCAGCGCCAGCGTAATGCGGAAGAACTGCCGCGCCTTCGAGGCGCCGTCGATCTCGGCGGCCTCGTACATGTCGGCCGGGATCTGCCGAAGGCCCGCGAGGAAGATGATCATCGGCGAGCCGAACTGCCAGACGGCCAGCACCACCAGCGTATAGAGCGAATAGTCGGGATTGGAGATCCAGCTCGGCCCTTCGATGCCGAAGAACTGCCAGAGCGCCATGTTGACGAGCCCGTCGGAGGCGAAAAGCTGGCGCCAGAGAACCGCGATGGCGACCGAGGAACCCAGAAGCGAGGGCAGGTAGAAGATCGCGCGATAGACCGGCAGCGCCCTCAGACCCCGGTTGAAGGCCAGCGCCACGAGAAGCGCGAAGGCGAGCTTCAGCGGAACCGAGAGGGCGACATAGAGAAAGGTCACCGACATGGCCGATGCGAATTTCGGATCGGCCGTCGCGATGCGCACGTAGTTGGCCGCGCCGACCCAGTTGGGCGAGCGGATCAGATCGTAGTCGGTGAAGGAGAGATAGAGCGAGGCGAGGGCCGGCCCGAGCGTCAGGCCGAAGAAGCCGATCAGCCAGGGCAGGAGAAAGAGATAAGCCGGCCCGTTGCGCGCCCAGGAGCGCCGCGCCGCGCCGGGCGCGCTGGCCGCCGGCGCCTTCGCGCTCGGCAGCCCTGCGACCTCGGTGTGGATGCTCATGGCTCAGCCTCGCTTGAGAATGGCGCTCGCTTCCTTGACGAGATCCTCGCCGGCCTGCTTGGCCGTCTTGCGACCGAAGCCGACCTCCTCGTTGATGCGCTTCTGCACGAAGGCGACCTCGCCCGCGCCCGGCGGCGGGGAGGGCGGCAGCGGGCCGACATCGGGGGTGATGAGGGCGATATAGTCGACCATCGCCTTTTCCACGTCGGCAAGCTGCGGGGTCAGCAGCGCGCGCATGGATTCGGACGCCGGCACGCCGCGCTCGGTGCCCAGCGCCTTGATGCCCTCGGGGCTTGCCACCAGAAAATTGGCGAAGGCGAGCGCGGGCTCGGCCGGCGCGTTGGCCGAAAGGCTGATGAGCATGGAGGGCTTGAGGTAGTGGCCCGACGGCGCCCCGGCCGAAACGCGGGGATAGGGCGCCAGCGCCAGCTTGCCCTTGTTCAGCTTCTGATAGCCCACGAACTGGTTGGAATGCATGAAGGCGGTGGCCGCCTTGCCGGTGGTGATGGCGTTGGTCTCGATATTGAGCTGGTCCAGCGCCTGGATGTCGGCCGGCACGCAGGCCTTGCGCTCACGCAGGTCGGCCCAGAGCGCGAACCATTTCTCGGCGTCGGCCGGCTCGTAGCCCAGCGCCCCCTCGGCGGTGTAGAGCGACTTGCCGTTCTGGCGCAGCCAGAGCTCGAAGCTCGGCTCCACGCCGCCGGCGTCCGCCAGCGCGAAGATGCCGGGGCGAGCGCGGTTCTTGGCGAAGGCGGCCGCGCGTTCGCCGAGCTCCTCCCAGGTCATGCCCGCTTTGGGCGGCTCGGTCTTGGCCTTTTCCCAGACCGCCGCATCGTAGACCATGGAGGAGGAATTGACGCCGAGATTGATGCCGTAGAGCTTGCCGTCCACCCGGCCGGAATCGATGTTGGCCTGGCCGAAATCCTCGATCTTCAGCGCCTTGCCGATCTGGTCGTCCATCGGCATGAGCGCGCCGCGCCGCGCATATTCGAAGATGTAACGGTAATCCATCTGGATGAGATCGGGCGCGTTGCGGCCCGCGACCTGGGTGGCGAGACGCGGCCAGTAGTCGGACCAGCCTGCGAACTCGCCCACGATGTCGGTCTGCGGCGCCACGCCCTTGTAGGCCGAGATCGCCGCCTGTGTCCGATCGGCCCGCTCCTGGCTGCCCCACCAGAGGAAGCGGAGGCGCTGGGCCTGTGCGAAGGCCCGCCCGCCGCCCAGCGTGCCGAGGGCCAGGGCGGCCGCGCCGCCTTGCAAAAGGCTCCGCCGCGTCACCGAAAACGTCATCGCATTCCTCCCCAGAAACCCGCTCTCCCAAGCGGGGCGACGATCGGCTGGTTGCCGATTTATAACCGTTTGGTTACAAGAGTGACCATTGATCCCGGACCTTGTCAAGCAGGAGGGGGAATGGACGATCCATCCCTGGAACACGCCGAAGTTGAGGGTGAGGGCGCGCCGCCTTCAAAGGCCGGGGCGGAGCGCCCGACCCGCAACCCCGAGCGCACGCGGGCCGCGATCCTGGAGGCGGCGCGGCGCGAGATCGCGGAAAAGGGGCTGGCCGGGGCACGGGTGGATGTCGTGGCCCGCCGGGCCGGCACCAACAAGCGTATGATCTACCATTACTTCGGCGATAAGGACGCGCTCTACCTCGCCGTCCTGGAAGAGACCTACCATCACATCCGGCAGGCCGAGCGAAGGCTCGATCTCGCGCGCCGCGAGCCGGAGGAGGGGCTGGCCGAACTCGCGCTTTTCACCTGGCACTATTATCTCGACCACCCGGAATTCCTGAGCATTCTCGCCACCGAGAATCTCAACCACGCCCGCTATCTCCGGCAGGCGCCGGGCATTGCCGAAATGCACTCCAACTTTCTGAGCGAGCTTGCCGATGTGCTGCGGCGCGGCGCGGAAAAGGGCGTCTTCAAGGCGGCGCTCGATCCGGTGAAGGTCTATCTCACCATCGCCTCGCTCGGCTTCTTCTACCTCTCCAACCGCTACACGCTCTCCACCATCTTCCGGCGCGACCTGCAGGCGCGCGGCGAACTGGAGGACTGGGGCGAGCATATCGTGGCGACGGTCCTGGCCTCCGTTCGCATCTAACCTTGGTTGCGCTGCAAAAACGAGGGGCTGCTTTCGAAGGCGGTTGACAAGACGGCCGAACCATCCTCACAAATAACCAAACGGTTACAAGTGCTCCATTCGTGAGTGCGACAGGCCGGCGGCCGGGAGGGCCGCGTGGGGAGGACATCGGATGAAACGTATCGGCGTGATCATGCACGGCGTCACCGGGCGCATGGGCTACAACCAGCATCTGGTTCGCTCGGTGGTGGCGATCCGGGCCCAAGGGGGCGTGACGCTTTCGAACGGCGAGACGGTGATGCTCGACCCGATCCTGGTCGGGCGCAACGGCGCCAAGATCGAGGAGATCGCGCGCCGCCACGGCATCGAGCGCTGGACCACCGATCTCGACGCCGCGCTCGCCAACCCGGAGGACACGCTGTTCTTCGACGCCGGCACGACACAGATGCGCGGACAGCTGCTGACCAAGGCGATCAAGGCGGGCAAGAACGTCTATTGCGAGAAGCCGATCGCCGACACGATGGCCGAGGCGATGGAGGTGGCGGACCTCGCCCGGCGCTCGGGCGTCAAGCACGGCGTGGTGCAGGACAAGCTCTTCCTGCCCGGTCTTCGCAAGCTCGCCATGCTGCGCGATTCCGGCTTCTTCGGCCAGATCCTCTCGGTGCGCGGGGAGTTCGGTTACTGGGTCTTCGAGGGCGACTGGCAGCCGGCCCAGCGCCCCTCCTGGAACTACCGCTCGAAGGACGGCGGCGGCATCATTCTCGATATGCTCTGCCACTGGCGCTACGTGCTCGACAATCTGTTCGGCGAGGTGCGGGCGGTCTCCTGCCTCGGCGCCACCCACATTCCGCGCCGCGTGGACGAGCGCGGCCAGCCCTACGCGGCCGATGCCGACGACGCGGCCTATGCCACGTTCGAGCTGGAAGGCGGTGTCATCGCGCAGATCAACTCGTCCTGGGCGGTGCGCGTGCGGCGCGACGATCTCGTCACCTTCCAGGTGGACGGCACCCACGGCTCGGCCGTCGCGGGACTGACGAAATGCTGGACGCAGCACCGCGTCAACACGCCCAAACCCGTCTGGAACCCTGACCAACCGCAGGGGATCGACTTCTATCGCACCTGGGACGAGGTGCCCGACAACATCAGCTACGACAACGGCTTCAAGGCGCAGTGGGAGCAGTTCATCCGCCATATCGCGGAAGACGGCCCCTGGCCCTACGGGCTGATGGAGGGTGTGAAGGGCGTGCAGCTGGCCGAGCTCGGGCTGCAATCCTGGCGCGAGCGCCGCTGGCTCGACGTGCCCTCGCTGGGTGCGCGCTCCCTGGCGGCGTGAGGGCTCGAGACATGACGCAGATCCGCCTTCCGACCGGGGCGCGAGGGGGCGAGACCTATCGCCTGACCGGCACGCCCATCGCGCTCGAGCGCCGCCGGTCGCAGGATTTCAACCGCGTCGCCTATGCGGCGGCGCATGTCGTGGCCGATGCGTTGGGTGAGTCCGATCCTTGGCTGGAGCCGGCGATCGATTGGGATGCCACCCTGCGCTTCCGCCACCGGCTCTGGGATCTCGGCCTCGGCGTGGCGGAGGCGATGGACACCGCGCAACGCGGCATGGGCCTCGGCTGGCCGCAGGCGCAAGAGCTGATCCGCCGCTCCTTGCGGGAGGCGCGCACGCGCGACGACGCTCTCATCGCCTGCGGCGCGGGCACCGATCACCTCTCGCCCCGGCCCGGCCTGTCGCTCGACGACATCGTCTCGGCCTACGAGGAGCAGGTCGGCTTCGTGGAAGGCGAGGGCGGGCGCGTCATCCTCATGGCGAGCCGGGCGCTCGCCGCCGGCGCCAAGGGGCCGGACGATTATCTCGACGTCTATGGCCGCGTGCTGTCGGGCGCGCACCGGCCCGTCATCATCCATTGGCTGGGCGAAATGTTCGATCCGGCGCTGGACGGCTATTGGGGCGCGGCCGACCACGCCGCCGCGATGGACACCTGCCTCCAGATGATCGAGGCGAACGCGGCGAAGATCGACGGCATCAAGATCTCGCTCCTGTCGAAGGAGAAGGAAATCGCTATGCGCCGTCGGCTGCCGGCGGGCGTGCGCATGTATACGGGCGACGACTTCAACTATGCCGAACTGATCGCCGGCGACGAGCACGGCCATTCCGACGCGCTGCTCGGCATTTTCGACGCCATCGCCCCGGCAGCTTCCGCCGCCCTGGCGAGCCTGGAGCGCGGCAGCACCAACGAGTTCCACGACATTCTGGAGCCGACCGTCGCCCTGTCGCGCCACATCTTCCGGGCACCGACGCGCTTCTACAAGACGGGCGTCGTGTTCCTCGCCTGGCTTAACGGGCTGCAGGATCATTTCACCATGGTGGGCGGGCAGGAGAGCGCGCGCTCGACCCTGCATTTCACTGAACTGTTTCGCCTGGCCGACAAGGCCAATGGGCTGGCCGACCCGGACGAGGCGGCACGGCGCATGGGGCATTTCCTGGCGGTGCGGGGCGTGGCCCAATGAGCGTCAACGAGAACGTCGAAGGGCTTTCCATCAATTTCGCCACCGTGCGCCAGGGCGGCTCGTTCGGCGCCATCGTCGACGCCTGCCTTCGCCACGGCATCACCGCCATCTCGCCCTGGCGCGAGCATGTGGAGGCGGCGGGGCTCGGCGAGGCGGCGCGGATCGTCCGCGACAACGGCCTGCGCGTGTCCGGCCATTGCCGGGGCGGGTTCTTTCCCGCCGCCGACGAAGCGGGGCGGCGCGCGGCGATCGACGCCAACAAGCGCGCGGTGGACGAGGCGGCAGCGCTTGGCGCGGCCTGTCTCGTCCTGGTGGTCGGCGGCCTGCCGGCGGGCTCGCGCGATCTGCCGGGCGCGCGCGCCATGGTGGCGGAGGGCATGGCCGAGCTTCTGCCCTATGCGCGGGCAGCCGGCGTGCCGCTGGCGATCGAGCCGCTGCATCCCAGCTACGCCGCCGACCGCGCCTGCATCAACACGCTGAAACAGGCGCTCGACCTCGCCGATACGCTGGGCAAAGGCGTGGGCGTCGCGATCGACGTCTACCATGTCTGGTGGGACCCGGACTTGGAGACGCAGATCGCGCGTGCCGGCCGGAACGGGCAAATTCTCGCCTACCACATCTGCGACTGGCTGGTGCCGACAAAGGACCCGCTCAACGATCGCGGCATGATGGGCGACGGAGTGATCGACCTCAAGCGCTTCCGCGCGCTGATCGAGGCGGCGGGGTTCCACGGGCCGCAGGAGGTGGAGATCTTCTCGCACCATTGGGGCGCGCGGCCGTTGGACGAGGTTCTGGCGACCTGCGTGGAGCGCTTCCGCGCGGTTTGCTGACAGGCGAAGAGGCCGGGCGGGACGCCGCCGGCCCTTCGGAAACGTCGATCCGCCGAAAGCGGACGGGAGGGGTGATGGCACAGGGTATCAAACGCATCCGCTATGCGCTGGTCGGCACCGGCAATCGCGGCACCACCATGTGGGGCCGTGAGCTTCTGGCGGGCTGGAGCGAGTTCGTCGATCTCGTCGGCATCTGCGATCTCAACCTGATGCGGGCCGAGCGGGCGCGGGCGATGATCGGCTCCGACGCGCCGCTCTATGCCGATTTCGACGCTATGCTGGCGGAGCTGAAGCCCGCGCTTGTCGTGGTCTGCACACCGGACGATACGCATGACGACCTGATCGTCCGGGCGCTGGAAAGCGGCGCCGACGTCATCAGCGAAAAGCCGATGACCACGACGCCCGAAAAGGTCGCCCGCATCCGCGAGGCGGAGGCGCGCACCGGCCGGCGGGTGGACGTGTCCTTCAACTACCGCTTCTCCCCAACCTCGGCGCGGATCAAGGAACTGATCGAGGAAGGCGCAATCGGGGAGGTGACCTCGGTCGACTTCCACTGGTATCTCGACAACCAGCATGGCGCCGACTACTTCCGCCGCTGGCACGCCTTCACGAAACATTCCGGCTCGCTCTTCGTCCACAAGGCGACCCACCATTTCGACCTTCTGAACTGGTATCTCGATTCCGATCCGGTGGAGGTGAAGGGCTTCGGCCAGCTTCTGCACTACGGGCGCAACGGCCCCTTCCGGGGCGAGCGCTGCCGCACCTGCCCGCACAAGAGCGAGTGCGACTATTATTTCGACCTGTCGGCCGATCCGTTTCTCGACGCGCTCTACGAAGAGCCGTCCGGCGTCGATGGCTATGTCCGGGATGCCTGCGTGTTTCGCGAGGAAATCGACATTCCCGACACGATGACGGCGGCAATTCGCTATCGCAGCGGGGTTCAGGTCTCCTATTCGCTCAACACCTACATGCCGATCGAGGGGCACCACATCGCCTTCAACGGCCATCGCGGCCGGATCGAACTGCGCCAATACGAGCGCCAGCCCTGGAGCGTGCCGCCGGCGGACGAGATCGTGGTGATGAAGAGCTTCGGCGGCGGCACGGAGCGGATCTGGGTGCCGCACGAGCCGGGCGGCCATTACGGCGGCGACAACCGGATGCGCGACATGATCTTCAAACCCGGCTCCAACGACCGGCTGCGCCAGCGCGCGGGATCGCGCGCCGGCGCCATGTCGGTGCTCTGCGGCCTGGCCGCGTTGGAAAGCTCGCGCGCTGGCGGCGCGGTCGCCATCCAGCCGTTGTCGCCGGAACTGACGCGATAGGGCGGCAGCCGGCTTTTCTCAGGCGAAGGACGCGGCCAGCCATTCCCGCGCGATGGCGAGATCCATCTGGCCGAGCCCGTGGCCGGTCGGCAGGGTCTCGTGCGTCAGCGTGGCGCCGCCGGCCTGGAACTGGCGGGCGAGGCGCGCGGCGTTCTCGGCCGGCACGATCGGGTCCATGCCGCCCGACAGGAGCAGCACGGGCTTGCCCTGGAGGTCGAATTCCGGCGGCTCGGCGAAAGGCACCATGGCGCGGATCAGGACGGCGCCGGCCAGGGTCTCGGGCGCCAGCATCATCAGCGCGCTCGCGATATTGGCGCCGTTGGAGAAGCCCACCGCGATCGGCCGGTCCAAACCGTGATGCTCGCGCGCTTCTTCGATGAAGGCCCCCAGTTCGCGCGCCCGCAGCCGGAGGTCCGCCTCGTCGAACACGCCCTCGGCCAGGCGGCGGAAGAAGCGCGGCATGCCGTTTTCCAGGATGCGCCCGCGCGGCGACAGCAGCGCCGCGCCCGGCGACAGGAGCCCGCCGAGCGGCAGGAGATCGGTCTCGTCCCCGCCGGTGCCATGCAGGAGAAGCAGCGGCGCCAGCCCCTCCGCGCTTGCGGGAGAGAAGCGGTGGATCATGGAAAGATCGTTGCTGGGAAGGTCCATGGCAGGGCTCCGAACGGGAGAGGAGGGGGTGCCGGGGCGCCTTTGGGCGCCCCGGGCAAGGATGGGTCTCAGGCCGGCTCGCCCAGCGAAGGCAGGTGCCCTTCGATGCGCGAGCGATGCCCTTCCAGAAAGTCCGGCAGCTTCAGCGCCTGGCCGAGCGCGGCGGGCGCTTCGTCCACGGCGAAGCCGGGCTGGTCCGTCGCGATCTCGAACAGGACGTGGCCGGGCTCGCGGAAGTAGATCGAGCGGAAGTAGTTGCGGTCCTTCTGCTCGGTCGTCGCGATGCGATGGTTCTCCCGCAGCTTCTGCGCCATCGCCGCTTCCTCGGCGTCGTCCGCCGCGCGAAACGCGACGTGATGCACCGTGCCCGCGCCCGGGCGGGGCTTCAGGAAACCGCCGACGGCGCGAATGTCCACGATGCCGCCCATGGCCGTGCCCGGCACCTGGAAGCGCGTCACCGAGCCCTCCGTCGCGCCTTGCGCAAAGCCGAGCACGTCGGTCAGCACGGCGCCGGTGGGCGCCGCTTCCTCGAGGAGGAGGCTGACGGAGTGGAAGCCACGAATGGCATGCTCGGCCGGCACCTCACCCGCGCTCCAGCCCGGCTCGGCCTCCGCCCCGGGAACGGCAACCAGCGCCAGACGCATCCCGTCGGGATCACGGAACGCGAGCACCGTCTCGCCGAAGCGCTTGTCGATCGGATCGAAGGCCACGCCCTTTTCCAGGAAGCGATGCGTCCAATAGCCGATCGCGCCTTCCGGCACGCGGAAGACGGTCTCCTGCGTTTCGCCGACGCCAAGCCGCCCGGGCGCGGCGTGCTCCCACGGAAAGAAGGTGAGGATCGTGCCCGGCGCGCCGGCCTCGTCCCCGTAGTAGAGGTGCCACGTGCCGGGATCGTCGAAATTCACCGTGCGCTTCACCAGCCGCAGGCCGAGCGTGCGCGTATAGAAGCCGACATTGCGGCTGGCCGGGCCGGCGATGGCCGTGACGTGATGGATACCGTGCTGGCTCATGATGGATCTCCAAGGCTTGATGTCTTGGCTGAAACATAGTCGCAGTGATTTTCGGCTATAACCCCTCTATCCATTGCGTTAATGCAATGATGAGATTGCGGAGCAGGGTCTTGGCCGGGTTCGAGACATTGAGTTGGGATGACTTTCGGCTGATCCGAGCCGTGGCGGAAACGCGCACGCTTCCCGCCGCCGCCGAGAAGCTGGGCACGGCCCATTCCACCGTGTTCCGCCGGCTGCGCTCGATCGAGACGGCGCTCGGCTGCGCCCTGTTCGAGCGCAACAAGGCGCAGTTGGCCCCGACCGTGGCGGGCGAGGAGATCGCCGCGCTGGCGGTGCGGATGGGCGAGGAGGTCGATGCCGTCGCGGTGCGGCTGGCCGGGCGCGAGCCGCTGCCCTCCGGCGAGGTGCGGGTGACCACCAACGACTCGCTGCTGATTCATCTCCTGACGCCGATCTTCGCGAGCTTTCTCGCGGCCTGCCCGGCCGTGCGGCTCGACATCGCGCTCGGCAATTCCGCGCTGAACCTGTCGAAGCGGGACGCCGACGTCGCGATCCGCGCGACCGACAACCCGCCGCCCAACCTCGTGGGGCGCAAGGCGGCGCGCATCGCCTGGGCGCTCTACGGCGCGGGGGAGGAGGGGGAGGGGCCGCGCCGCTGGGTGACGCTGGGCGATGCCATGGGCGGCATGCGCGTGGTGCGCCATGTCATGAGCGAAGCGGGGGCGGAGGGCGTCGGCTACCGCGTCAATTCCGTTCTCGGCATGGCCGAGGCCGTGGAGGCGGGGCTCGGCGTCGGCTATCTCCCCTGCTTCGTCGGCGATCGCCGCCTGGGCCTCAAGCGGCTGGCGGAGCCGGACGAGCGTTTCGCCACCGATCTCTGGCTGCTCACCCACGCGGACCTGCGCCAAGTGCCGCGCGTGCGCGCGCTTCTCGACCATCTGGCCGAGGGCGTGGCGCACGAGAGGCCCCTGATCGAGGGCGAGAGGAAGCGCGAGCCCGCCTGAAAGCGCGGCCGCGCCCGGCCTTGCGCTCCGTGACGCGCGAACGGCGAAAGCGCTCCCGCGCGTCCGGACAGGCCCTGACACCCGCCGTCGCCGCCCGGCTCAGACCGGCTCCGGCACGCGTTCGCGATGAAGGTCCAGCCGCAGGCCGGTTTCGGCGTCGAAGGCATGGAGCCGATCGGCCGGCAGTTGCAGGCCGATCCGGTCGCCGCTGCCGATGGGCATGGCGTCTGTCACCGTGACGGCGAAGAGCGTGCCGCCGAGTTCGGCATAGACGACGCGCGAGGCGCCGAGTTCTTCGATGAAGTCCACCACCGCCTCGGCGCTGCCGGGCGCGCCGACCCGCGTCAGGATGGCGTGTTCGGGGCGGATGCCGATCTCGACGCGGCGCGCGCCGAGGCCGACGCGCGAGCCGACGGGAAGCGCGATGCGGTGGCCGTCCTTGAGGCGGATGGCGTCGTCGGCCTCGAGCTCGCCGGACAGGAGCGTCATGGGCGGCGAGCCGATGAAGCTCGCCACGAAGCGCGTCGCGGGCCGCTCGTAGATCTCGGCCGGCGAGCCGACCTGCTCGACATGGCCGGCGTTCATGACCACCAGCCGGTCGGCCAGCGTCATGGCCTCGACCTGGTCGTGCGTCACGAAGATCGAGGTGGCCGAAAGGCGGCGATGCAGCTTGCGGATTTCCGCGCGCATGGTGACGCGCAGCTTGGCGTCGAGATTGGACAGCGGCTCGTCGAACAGGAAGACGCTGGGCTCGCGCACGATGGCGCGGCCCATGGCGACGCGCTGGCGCTGCCCGCCTGAAAGCTGCGCCGGCTTGCGGTCGAGAAACTCGGCAAGGCCGACCACCGCCGCCGTCTCGCGCACCCGCCGCTCGCGCTCCGCCTTGGGCACACCCGCGACCTTCAGCGCGTAGCCGATATTCTCGGCCACCGACATATGGGGGTAGAGCGCGTAGTTCTGGAACACCATGGCGCAGCCGCGCTCGCGCGGCTCCAGCTTGTTGACGACGCGCCCGTCGATGGCGATCTCGCCGCCCGTGATGTCTTCCAGCCCGGCGATCATGCGAAGCAGCGTGGACTTGCCGCAGCCCGAAGGCCCGAGGATCACCACGAACTCGCCGGAGGCGAAGGCGAGGTCGATGCCGTGCAGCGTCGCCTTGGCGCCGCCATAGGATTTCCGAAGGTTCCGAATGTCGATCTGCGCCATGGCCCCCTCCTTATTTCTCGGTTGCGATGAGGCCGCGCACGAACCAGCGTTGCAGCACGGCGACGACGATGAGCGGCGGAAGCACGATGATCAGCGCGCCCGCATTGGTGACGTTCCAGTCCGGCAGCCCGTTCTCGGAGGGGCGGAGCGCGCGCAGCGCCGTCATGGCCGTGGAGTAGGAGGGGTCGGTCACCATCAGACGCGGCCAGAGATACTGGTTCCACGTGTCGGCGAAGAGGATGGTGGCGAGCGCCAGCATGTTGGTGCGCGACAGCGGCAGAAGGATGTCGACGAAGAAGCGCCAGGGGCCGGACCCGTCCATGCGCGCCGCCTCCGCCAACTCGTCCGGCACGGTCATGAAGAACTGGCGGAACAGGAACGTGCCCGTGGCGGTGGCGACCAGCGGCAGGGTGAGGCCGGAATAGGTGTTGAGGAGGTTCCAGTCGATGCCGACCTCGATGCCGGTCAGCGTCTGGATCAGGAGGCGGAAGGGCTGAAATGCGTCGGCGGCGATATTGTAGGTCGGCACGACGCGCACTTCGAGCGGCAGCATCAGCGTCATGAAGACGAGCCAGAAGAAGACCATGCCCCAGCGCGAGCGGAAATAGACGATGGCGAAGGCGCTGAGCGCCGACACGGCGATCTTGCCTGACGTCACCAGCCCCGCCATGACGAAGCTGTTGAAGAGGGCCAGGCCAAGGTCGGCGCGCTGCCAGGCGGCGGCGTAGTTCTTCAGCATCTCGCCGCCCGGCACGAAGCTGAAGGGCACGGCGTTGACCTGGGCGACCGACTGCGTGGAGGCGCAGATCACGATCCAGAAGGGAACCAGCACCAGCGTCAGCGCGACGAACAGGATCGCGTAGGTGACGATGTTGGCGAAGGGGGTTTTCTCGATCACGGCCAGCCCCTCAGCGATAATGCACGCGCCGCTCGACGAAGCGGAACTGGACGAAGGTGAAGACCATGATGATGGCGATGACCATGAGGCTCTGCGCGGCAGCGCCGGAATAGTCGAGCCCTTCGAAGGCTTTCGCCACGATGTTGAAGACCATGACGTTGGTGGCGTTGTTGGGGCCGCCATAGGTGGTGCGGTCGACGATGCCGTAGGTGTCCTTGCCGACGAAGCTTTCCGTCGCGATCAGAATCAAGAGGAGGAACAGCGTCGGCGTCAGCATCGGGATCTGGATGTCGATGGCGCGGCGCAGCGGGCCGGACCCATCCATGGCGGCGGCCTCGGTCAGCGAGCGCGGGATCGACTGAAGGCCCGCCAAAAGGAAGATGAAGCAGTAGCCGACCCATTTCCAGACGAAGCAGGTGATGATCAGGATCATCGCGTGGCTGCCGTATTTCGCCGGGTTCCAAAAGTCGGGATGCGCCGCGTTGACGATCGCCATCAGCCCACGTTCGGGCGAGAGGATGAAGAGAAAGGCGGTGCCGACCGCCGGTCCGGCCAGGGCATAGGGCCAGATGTAGAAGAAGCGGAAGAACTTCGAGCCCTTGAGCTGCCGGTCAACGGCGAGAGCCAGGACCAGGGCGAGGGCGAGCGTGATGAAAGTGCTGGAACAGGCGAAGATCAGGCTGACGCGCACCGAGTTCCAATATTGGGTGTCGGCGAAGACGGAGGTGAAGTTCTCCCAGCCGACGAAGATGCGCTCGCCCGCGCCGCCGAAGGCCGGCTCCAGCGTGAAGGCCCAATTCATGACCGAAACGGCCGGCCAGTAGAAGAAAAGGAAGATGAGCAGGAGCTGTGGCAGGGCGGCGACGGCCGGAACCCAGCGGCTCTTGAAGACGACGCGCTTCATGGGAGATATCCGCTATGAGGCGCGCCGCCGGCCCCTGACGGAGACCGGCGGCGCGGGTTGAAGGCAGGTCGGCTCAGTTCAGCGTCTGGCCGGCATAGGTCTTCTCGAAGCGGCGCAGCAGCGTGTTGGAGCGCGCGGCGGCTTCGTCGAGGCTCGTCTGGACGTCGGCGTTCTGCATGAAGATCGCCTCCAGCGCGGTCGAGAACTCCTTGCGGATCTGCGTGTAGTTGCCGAGGCGGATGCCGCGCGTGTTGTCGGAGGGCTCGGTGAAGCTCAGGCTCTCGATGGCGAGTTCGCGGCCCTTGAACTGCGGCTTGTCGTAGAAGCCGTTGGCCTTCATCGCCTGGAAACCGGTCTTGGTCACCGGGATGTAGCCGGTGACGGTGGACCACCATTCCACCATGTCGGGCTGGGCGATGAAGTTCAGGAAGGCGGCCGCGCCCTTGTATTCGGCCTCGGGGCGATCCTTCATGACCCAGAGCGATGCGCCGCCGACGAGCGACTTCTGGCGCTCGGTGCCCTCGAAGACCGGCAGCATGGCGACATGCCACTCGACGCCGGCGGGAATGGTCTTGCCGACCGTGCCGTGATCGGCGATCGAGCTCATGGCCATTTGGCAGGTCTGCGACGAGAAGGCCGGGATCGGGTCCATGCCGAGCGCCTTGGTCTTCACGACGAAGAGCTTCTCGTCCGCCTGCTTCTTCCAGAACTTGATCTCGTCCACGACCTTCGTCTTATTGAAGACGACTTCCGCGTCGAGGCCCTTATAGCCGTTGGCCTGGGTGGCGATCGGCTGGTTGTGGATGGCGGAGAACTGGTCCAGCGAGAACCAAGGGTCGAAATTGATGGCCATCGGGCATTCGAAGCCCGCGTCCTTCAGCTTGCGGGCGTCAGTCGCGACCTGTTCCCAGGTCTTCGGCGCGTCCGTGATGCCGGCCTTCTTGAAGGCGTCGGCATTGTAGTAGAAGACGGCGGTCGAGGAATTGAAGGGGAAGGACTGCAGCTCGCCCTTCGCCGTGGCGAAGTAGTTGGCAATGCCGGGGAAGTAGTTGTCCCAGTCGATCTTGTAGCCGCTGTCGGCCATCAGCTTCTTGGCGGGGACGAAGGCGTTCGACATCATGAGGTCGAGCGTGCCGGCGTCGTAGACCTGGGTGATCGCCGGGTGCTTCTTGGCGCGATAGGCGGCGATCGTGTTCTGCAGGTTGGTGTCGTAGGCGCCCTGGCTGACGCAGTTGATTTCGTAGTCCGTCTGCGAGGCATTGAACTTGGTGCAGGCTTCCTGCACCCGCTCGCCGAGATCGCCAGAAAGGCCGTGCCAGAACTCGAACTTGACCGGGGCGGCCTGCGCCGTGCCCGACAGACCTGCCAAAAGCGCAAGCGCGCTCGCCGCGCCGAAGATTTTCGTCAGCATCTTAGCCCCATCGATCCGAAAAATTGTTGCCGAACTCTTGTTGTTCGTCGCGGCGCTCTACTAGGTAATGGCGGACGGCGAGTACAATGAAGTTTGGATGACGGTCCGTGAAACAGACATTCGCGGTTTTGTTTCACATCCGTCAAAAATCCATGACGAGACTGTCACCGAGGTGACATGAGGTCCGTGCTAGCGCCCGGCTCGGCGTCCACCGCTTCTCGCCGTGAGATCAGCCTTTCCCCTTCACAAATCGTCCGAGCCCCCATGACCTCCCGTTTCGCCGCTCCCGCCGCCGAGCCGCTGTCGCTGCGCTCTCCCGTTCTGGATTTCGACCCGGCCGATATCCTGGTGATCGCCCATCGCGGCTCCTGGGCGCGGGCGCCCGAAAACTCTATCCAAGCCATTCGCGACGCCATCGCGCTCGGCGTCGGCATGGTGGAGATCGACGTGCGCCAAGCCGCCGACGGCGCGATGGTGGTGATCCACGACGACACGCTGGACCGCACCACGGAAGGAACCGGCCCCGTCCGCGCTGAGACGGGCGAGGCCATCCGCCGGATGCGGCTTCGTGAGCGGGGCGGCGGCAAGGGCGCGGCACTGACGGAGAAGCGGGTGCCTTCGCTCTTCGAGGCGCTGGAAGAGGCGCGCGGGCGCGTGCTCGTCAATATCGACACCAAGTCGGTGAGCGAGCTGCCGGCGGTCTCGGCCGAAATCCTCAGCGGCGGCTTCGGCGCCGGCGTGGTCGTAAAGGCCGAGCTGAAATCCGGCGAGCTGGCGCAGCTGCCGACCGATCATCCCGCCTTCGGCCCGCTGCCCTTCATGCCAGTCGTCGTCTCGGCGCCGCAGGGCTTTGCCGGCGATCTCGCCGCGCTGGCGCCGCTGTCGCCGTTCATGATCGAGTGCAAGCCCCATTGCGTCGCCGATCTGGAAACGGGCATGGAAGTGGCGCGCACGATCGGCGCGCGGATTTGGCTCAACACGCTGGACGTGGCTCACATGACCGACTTCAACGACACGGCGGCCATGGCCGACCCCGACGCCATCTGGGGGCGGTTGCTCGATCTCGGCGTCGGCGCGATGCAGACCGACGAGTCGCAGGCTCTCGTCGCCTATCTCGCCGGGCGCGGTCTTAAGAGCGCCCGTCCGTGACGCTCGCGCGCATGGCGCGCCGCGACGCGGCGAGCGAGATCGTGAAGGCCGCAGCGAACGACGCGCTCGGCTTCTTCTCGCAGCGCGCGGGGCTGGCGGTCGAGACCAAGGCCGGTCCGCGCGATTTCGTGTCCGACGCCGATCGCACGATCGAGACGCGCGTGCGCGCCCTGCTGGCCGAGCGCTTCCCAGGCGAGGCCGTGGTCGGCGAGGAAGCGGGCGGAGAGACCGCCGCGCGCTACTGGATCGTCGATCCCATCGACGGCACGTCGAACTTCCTCGCCGGCTCGCCGCTCTGGGGCGTGTCGCTCGGCTTCGTGGAGGAGGGCGAGCCCACCGTCGGCGCCATCGCCGCGCCGTGCCTCGGCGAGCTCATGGCCGGGGCCAAGGGGGCCGGCGTCCTGCGCAACGGCGTTCCGTTCGAGCGCCGGGTCACGGTCGAAGGGCTGGGTCTGGTGTCGCTTGGAGACAGTCCCGGCGAGGATTTGGAGGCCGCGATCGCGCTGCAGCGCCGCCTGCGCGAGCGGAACTGGATCGTGGAATCCTTTCACTGCACGTCGGTCTCCATGCTGTTTGCCGCGCTCGGTCGTTTCGACGGGCACATCCAGCCGGTGACGACGATGTGGGACATCGCCGGCGGCGCCGCGATCTGCCGCGAACTGGGGCTGGAGGTCGAGATCGGCCAGCACGCGGACGGCGCCTATGCCATCCATGCAGGGACGGCCGCGCTCCTGCGCGATGCGCTCGAAGAAGGCGAGAGGGCGGGCGTCGCCGCCCAATAGTCTCCCGCCGAACAGGCAAAAAGGCCCCCGTCGATCGCTCGGCGCGGGCTTTATTATGTCAGGGGATCGCGCCGAGATCAGCCCTCGAAGACGCGCAGCACGGCATCGCCAGCCTGGCCGGTCGAGGCCTCGCCCTTGAGATCGCGCGTGCGTCCCTCCGGCGTCTGAAGCGCGGTTTCGATCGCCGCGACGAGGGCCGCTGCGGCTTCCGTCTCGCCGAGATGCTCCAGCATCATCGCCGCCGTCCAGATCTGGCCGATCGGATTGGCGATGGCCTGGCCCGCGATGTCGGGCGCCGAGCCGTGGACCGGCTCGAACAAGGAGGGGAAGCGCCCTTCCGGGTTGATGTTGGCCGAGGGCGCGATGCCGATCGTGCCCGTGCAGGCCGGACCGAGATCGGAGAGGATGTCACCGAAGAGGTTGGAGCCCACCACCACGTCGAACCGGTCCGGGTTCAGGACGAAATGCGCGGTGAGAATGTCGATATGGTACTTGTCCCGCCGCACGTCGGGATAGTCCGCGCCCACGGCCTCGACCCGCGAATCCCACCAGGGCATGGTGATGGCGATGCCGTTGGACTTGGTGGCCGAGGTCAGGTGCTTCTTCGGCCGGGCCTTTGCCAGATCGAAGGCGAAGCGCAGGATGCGGTCCGTTCCGTGGCGGCTCATCACCGTTTCCTGGATCACCACCTCGCGCTCGGTGCCAGGGAACATGGTGCCGCCGACGGCGGAATATTCGCCTTCCGTGTTCTCGCGCACCACCATGAAGTCGATGTCGCCGGGCTCGCGGCCCTTCAGCGGGCAGGGCACGCCCGGCATGAGGCGCACCGGGCGAAGATTCACATACTGGTCGAACTCGCGGCGGAACTGCAGGAGCGAGCCCCAGAGCGAGATGTGGTCGGGCACTTTCTGCGGCCAGCCGACGGCGCCGAAGAAGATCGCGTCCATCGGCGAAAGGATCGCCTTCCAGTCGTCCGGCAGCATCTTGCCGTGCTGGAGATAATAATCGCAGGAGGCAAATTCGTGGTGCCGGAGGTCCAGCGTGAAGCCGAAGCGACGCGCCGCCGCCTCCAAGAGCTTGACGCCCTCGGGCATGACTTCGAGGCCGATCCCGTCCCCCGGGATCACGGCGATCGTGTAATGTCTGGTCTCGCTCATATCGACCCTCTCCCTCAAGCCGCCAGGGCGCCGCGAATGTCGGGGATCTCGAGCAGCCCGTCCAGCACCGCCTCGAACCGGTCGACGAGCAGGTCGATCTCCTCGATCGTGCAGACCAGCGGCGGGGCGAAGCCGACGATGTCGTCTGCGAAGGCGCGGAAGATCAGCCCCTTCTCGTAGCCGAGGCGGCTGAGATACTCGGCGACCTTGAGGTCGGCCGTGGGCTTCAGGCGCTTCTGCTTGTCGGTCACCAGCTCGACGCCCGCGAGCAGGCCGCGCACTCTGACGTCGCCGACCAGCGGATGGCTTTCCAGCGCCTGCAGGCGCTGCGTGAAATGGGCGCCCGAGCGCTGGCCGTTCGCCAGGATGCCGCCCTCGGTGTAGAGGCGCAGCACTTCGAGGCCGACGGCGGCCGAAACCGGATGGGCGGAATAGGTGAAGCCGTGGCCGATCGGCTTGCCGGCCGGCGCGTTGTCGGCGATCGCCCGGTAGATCGTGTCGGACAGGAGCACCGCGCCCATCGGCGAATAGCCGGATGTGAGGCCCTTGGCGACCGTCATCAGATCGGGCACCACGCCGTCATGCTCGCAGCCGAAGAGCGGGCCGGTGCGCCCGAAGCCGGTGATGACCTCGTCGGCGACAAAGAGAATGTCGAGTTCGCGGCAGGCCTCGCGCATCGCCTTCAGCCAGCCGTCGGGCGGCACGATCACGCCGCCCGAACCCTGCACCGGCTCGACGAAGAAGGCCGCGACATTCTCCGCCCCCAGTTCCTCGACCTTGGCGCGCAGCGCCGCGACGGAGGAGGCGATGACGCTGGCATCGTCCGATCCGTTCGGGTTGCGATAGGGATAGGGCGAGGCGATGTGGTGCTGGATCGGCATCGGCGCGTCGAACCCGTCATGGAAGACGGGGAGCGCGGTGAGGCCCGCGCCGACCGTGGAAGAGCCATGATAGCCGCGCTGGAGGGCGATCATGTGCTTCTTGGTCGGGCGGCCCGTCACATTGTAGAAATAGCGGATGAAGCGCACGGCCGAATCCACAGCGTCCGAGCCGCCGAGCGTGAAGTAGACATGGTTGAGATCACCCGGCGCCAGCTCTGCGATGCCGGCGGCCAGCCGGATGGCGGGCTCGGAGGAGAAGTGGAAATAGCCGGTGGCATAGGGCAGGCGGCGCATCTGCTCGGCCGCCGCTTCCACGATCGACTCGTGCCCGTAGCCGACATTGACGCACCAGAGGCCGGAGAAGCCGTCGATCAACTCGCGCCCCTCGCTGTCGGTCAGCATCACGCCCTTGGCCGACTGAAGCACGGTGGCACCGCGCTTCTCGTGCCCGCTCCAGGACACGACGGGGTGGATCAGGTGCTCGCGATCGAGTTCGATCAGGGAGTTGGCGCGCATGGGACGGGCTCCGGTGGAAAGGCTGGAGCCCGAGATTGATCCCGTTCGCGCGGAAGATGGTGCCGGGGCCGGCGCGTGCGCGGCCCATTTCGAAGCGTTTGCGGGCGGCGTTCCGGCAGAAGATCGCGGCTGAAGCCGCCCCCCGTCAGGCCGCCTGCTGGCGCTTGGCGTTCACCTCGTCCAGCCAGCCGGTGCGCAGTTCCGGCACGGAGGAAAGGAGCAGCTTGGTGTAGTCCTCGCGCGGGTTGGCGAGCAGCGTTTCGGTCGGCCCGCTTTCCACGATGCGCCCGTTCTGGAGCACCAGGACCTCGTCGCTGATGGCGCGCACCACGCCGAGATCGTGGCTGATGAAGACATAGGACACGGCGAGTTCGCGCTTCAGCTCGGCCAGAAGGTCGAGGATCGCCTCGGCCACCACCGTGTCGAGCGCCGAGGTGACCTCGTCGCAAAGGATCACGTCGGGATCGGCGGCGAGCGCCCGGGCGAGATTGGCGCGCTGCTTCTGCCCGCCCGACATTTCGGACGGCAGACGGTCGAGAACGCCGGCGGGCAGGCGCACGAGATCGAGCAGCCTCAACGTGCGCTTCTGTCGTTCGGCGGCACCGAGGCCATGATAGAAGGCGAGGGGGCGGCCGAGGATCTCGCCGATCGTCTGCGCCGGGTTCAGCGCCGTGTCGGCGTTCTGGAAGACGATCTGCACGCGGCGAAGCTCGTCGCGCGGGCGCTCGTTTAGGGACGGCGCCAGGACCTTGCCGGCGAGCCGCACCTCGCCCCGCGACGCCGGCAGGATGCCGGCGACGACGCGCGCGAGCGTCGACTTGCCCGACCCGGACTCTCCGATGACGCCCAGCGTGCCGCCCTTGGGCAGACGGAATCCGACATCGTCTAGAATGCGCACCTTGGGGCTGCCGTCGCGCTCGCGCTGGCCATAGCCGGCCAGAATTCCCTTGGCTTCCAGAATGGGCGCTGCGGCATGGTCCGGTCCGGGCGCGCCCTCGCGCCGGCTGGCGGGCTCGGCGGCGGCCAGGAGCTGGCGGGTATAAGGGTCCTTGGCGTCGGTGATGATCTCCTGCGTCGGCGCCACTTCCTTCAGGCGGCCGTCGCGCAGCACGGCGATGCGATCGGCGATCTGTGCCACCACGGCAAGGTCGTGGCTGACATAGATGCCGGTGATGCCGCGATCGCGCACCGCCTTCTTGAACGAGCAGAGAACCTCGATCTGCGTGGTGACGTCGAGCGCGGTCGTCGGCTCGTCGAAGATCACGAGGTCGGGGTCGTTCAACAGCGCCATGGCGGCGAGGAGCCGCTGCAACTGTCCGCCCGAGACCTGATGCGGATAGCGGTCGCCGATCGTGTCGGGATGCGGCAGGGCGAGTTCGCGAAACAGCGCCTTGGCCTTGGTTCGCGCCTCGTCCGCGCCCATCGAGCCGTGAATCACAGCGCTTTCGATGACCTGCGCCATGATCGTGCGGCTGGGATTGAACGAGGCCGCCGCGCTCTGCGCGATATAGGCGATGCGGTTGCCCCGGATCTGGCGTAGCGCCTTCTCGCCCGCCGCCGTGATGTCGGTGCCGAACACTTCGACATGGCCGGAATGGATGTGGCAGCCCTTGCGGGCATAGCCCATCGTGGCGAGCGCGATCGTGGTCTTGCCCGAGCCGGACTCGCCGATCAGCGCCAGGACCTCGCCGCGCTGGATGGTGAAGTCGATATTCTCGACGATCACGGTTTCCTCGCGCCGCTCGCGCGCCACGACGCGAAGGCCCTTGACCACGACCTGGCCGGAGGTGCGAAGCCCGCTTGCCTTGAGATCCGTCATGTCAGGCTTTCCCCGCGCCGGCCCGGCGGCGGCCGGGCAGATTGTCGATGAAGAGATTGACGCCGATGGTGAGGATGGCGATCGCGATCGCCGGGACGATGACGGCCGGCGCGCCATAGGGAAGGCCGGCGATGTTTTCGCGCACCAGCGAGCCCCAGTCGGCTTCCGGCGGCTGCACGCCGAGCCCGAGAAAGGAGAGGCTGGACAGGAGCAGAACGACGAAGACGAAGCGCAGGCCGAAATCCGCCAGAAGCGGCCCCAGCATGTTGGGCATGATTTCGCGCATCATGATGTAGCCGCGCCCTTCGCCGCGCGCCCGGGCGGCGAGCACGAAGTCTTCCTGCGCGATGTTGACTGCGAGCGCGCGCGTGATGCGGAAGCAGCCCGGCACGTAGATGAAGGCGAGCGTCAGCGTCAGCACGGGAAGCGACGAGCCGAGACCGGCCACCAGGACCAGCGCCAGCATCTTGGACGGGATGGAGGTGATTGCGTCCAACGTGCGCGCCAGGGCGCTGTCGGCAAGGCCGCCGATGACGGCCGCGAACAGGCCGAGCGCGATGCCGCAGGAGCAGGCGAGCGCGGTGGCGACGAAGGCGATGCCCACAGTGTAGCGAGCGCCGAGCAGGACACGGCTCAGCATGTCGCGGCCGAGATAGTCGGTGCCGAGCGGATAGGTGGCGCTCATCGGGCCGAACACGTCGAAATCTACGATCTCGCCGGCGTCATGCGGGGCCAGCGTGGTGCCGAACAGGGCGGTCAGCACGGCGAGAAGAATGAGAACCCCGCCGATCACCGTCATGGCGTTGAGATGAAGCCGGCGTTTGGGACGGGTCTCCGGCATGGGCTGGCTCACGGACACGAGGGGAGTGGAGCGGGCAAAGGGGCTCATCGATGACGCAGCCTCGGATTGGAGACGATGGCGATGATGTCGGCCATGGTCACGAGGAGGAGATAGACGGCGCAGAAGACGATGGCGCAGGCCTGCACGACGGGCATGTCGCGCATGGACACGCTGTCTACCATCAGCTTGGCGATGCCGGGATAGTTGAAGATCGTCTCGACGATGATGACGCCGCCGAGCAGATAGGAAAGGCTGAGCGCGACGGCGTTGGCAACCGCGCCCACCGTGTTGGGCAGCGCATGGCGCAGGACGACGCGAAGCGGGCTCGCGCCCTTGAGGATCGCCATCTCGACATAGGGCGCCTTCAGCGCCTCGATCATCGCGGCGCGGGTCATGCGCACCATCTGCGCGACGACCACGAAGGACAGGCTGACCACCGGCATGGCGACGGCGCGCAGGAACTGAAGCGGCGTCGCCGAGGGCGGCAGGAAGGAGAGGGCCGGCAGCCAGTGCAGATGCACGGCGAAGATCAGCACTGCCAGCGTCGCGACCAGGAATTCGGGAACCGACACGACCGAGATGGTGAGGATGCCGACCGTGCGGTCATAGGCCGAGCCGCGCCAGACGGCGGTGGTGATGCCCAGAAATAGCGCGAGCGGCACGGAGATGGCCGCTACGATGCCGGCCAGCGTCAGCGAGGAGGTCAGCCGCGTCCAGATCAGGTCGCTGACCGGCTGGCGGCTGACCAGCGAGAGGCCGGCGTCGCCTGTCACCAGGCCACCCAGCCAATGCACGAAGCGCAGGAGCGCCGGCTCGTCGAGGCCGAGCGCGGTGCGCAGGCCCGCGACGGCGTCCGGCGTTGCGCTCTGGCCCAGAATGGCCTGCGCCACGTCGCCCGGCAGGAGCTGCGTCGCGCCGAACACGACGAAGGACACGAAGAACAGAGTCCCCAGCGCCACCGCGAGGCGCCCGGCGACGAGTTTTCCGATGCGGCTGTTCATGCGCTTGGCCTTTCAAGAAACCGCCGGCGCCCCGTTTGGAGCGCCGGCCGGGACCTTTGTTCGGATCAGGCGTCGAGCCAGACGTGCTCGCCGAAGGCAAAGCCCATCATGGGGCCGGTGGTCATCGGCTTCATTCCCTTCAGCGTCTTGGAATGGACGTCGAGATTGGAGGTGAAGGCCGGGATGATGACGCCGGACTCGTCGTGGATGAGAGCCTGCGCGTCGTGGTACATCTGCTTGCGCTTGGCGTCGTCCGTCTCGGCGCGGGCGCCGACGACCAGCTGGTCGAACTTGGGGTTCTTCCAGCGCGACTCGTTCCAGTCGGCGTCCGAGAGATAGAAGAGGCTGAGCAGGAGATCGGCGGTCGGGCGCGGGTTGATGTTGCCGAAGCCGACCGGCGACTTCATCCAGTAGTTCGACCAGAAGCCGTCCGAGGGCACGCGCTGGATGTCCAGCGTGAAGCCGACCTTCTTGGCTTCCTGCTGCAGGAGGGTTGCCATCTCCACCGAATTGTCGGCGGCGGGCGAGGCGACGATCGGGATCGTCTGGCCAAGGACGCCGGCCTTCTCGAAGTGGAACTTCGCCTTGTCCGGGTCGAAGGCGCGCTGCGGCAGGTCGGCGTGGAAGCGGTTGGACTTGGGGATCGGCTGGTCGTTGGCGACCTCGGCATAGCCGCGGAAGATCGCCTTCTGGATCTGCTCGCGATTGGTCAGATACTTCATGCCCATCACGAAGTCGGGGTTCTGGCCCGGACCCTCGTCGAGGCGGATGATGAGATTGGTGTAGTTGCCGGCGTCCGTGCGCAGAACGTCGAAGGCGCCGGCGCCCTCGATCACCGCCAGCGAGCGCGGGTTGATCGTGGAGGCGAGCTGCACGTCGCCCGACATCAGCGCGTTGACGCGGGCCTGCTCGTCGGCGAGGCCGAAGAACTCGATCTGGTCGAGATAGGGCGCATTGGGGCGCCAGTAGTTCTCGTTGCGCAACGCGATCGTGCGCACGCCCGGCTGGAACTCGCCCAGCTTGAACGGGCCGGTGCCGACACCCTTGGAGAAGTCGGTCGTGCCGTCCGGCACGATCAGGAACTGGCTGGTGCCGAGGATCGTGGGGAAATCGGCATTGGCGCCGGTCAGCGTGATCTGGACTTCCGCGTCACCATTGGCCGAGATTTCGGCCATCTGAGCGGCGAGCTTCTGCGCCTTGGAGCCGATCGCCGGGTCGAGATGGCGCTTCAGCGAGTAGAGCACGTCCTTGGAGGTGAAGCTCTTGCCGTCGTGGAAGGTCACGCCCTTGCGCAGCTTGAAGACCCAGACCTTGGCGTCCTTGGTCTCGAAGCTTTCCGCCAGCGCCGGCTGGGGCGCGCCGCTTTCGTCGATCGTGGTCAGGCCGTTGTAGAAGAAGTTGCAGCGCGTGTAGTCGGAGGCGTTGGACGCCTTGGCCGGGTCCAGCGTGTCGGCCGTCGAGGCGGCGTAGCTGGCGACGCGGATGGAGCCGCCGCGCTTTGGCTCGGCGGCGAAAGCACGGGTCGCGCCGGCGAAAACCGAGCCGCCCATGGCGAGGCCCATGCCGGCGAGGCCGAGCATGGCGAGCACTTCGCGCCGGTTGGCGCCCCTGCGGACGGTGTCGAGAACCAGAGTGCGGTCCTTCGGCGACATGGCTTCGAATGCGTCTGCGTCGAGCTTCGACATCGTCGTCTTTCCTTCCGGCATGGCTGTTGGTGGCTGAAATGATGGCGGTGACGGAGGGCTATCGGCGTCCTTGTTGCAGCGCCGCATTTTTGCGCAGTCTCGCGTCGGCACAAACAAACAGCATCATCCTCGTAGGATTGTCAACAATCAGAACGGCGTGGTAACGCTTTTTGTGAGGGCGCCCCTCTTGCGGGCGCCTCCAGGCATCCCATCGACGCCGACCCGGCACGCGCCCTCGGCATCGCCCAGAGGCAGATCCGCATGTCCGAACTCCTTCCGCTTCTCGAGCGCCTCGTCGGCTTCCCCTCCGTCTGCCGCACGCCGAACGGCGAGATCGCAGGTTTTGCCCGCGACAGGCTCGCGGCCGCCGGCGGCGAGGTGACGATGATGACTGGCCCGGAGGGCGACCGGGTCAATCTCTTCGCCAGCTTCGGGCCGCGCGACGTGCCGGGCGTCATTCTCTCCGCGCATCTCGACGTGGTGCCGGCTCCGGCGGAGGGCTGGGGCGGCGATCCGTTCCGGCTGCGGCGCGAGGGCGATCGGCTGATCGGGCGCGGCGCGGCCGATATGAAGGGGTTCGTCGCCGCCGTCCTTTCCATGCTTCCCGAACTGCCCGAAAATCTCAGCCGCCCCGTGCATGTCGCCCTGTCCTATGACGAGGAGATCGGCTGCGTCGGCGTGCGCCACATGATCGAGCGGCTTCCCCAGCTTTGCGCGCCGCCGGAGGCCTGCATCGTGGGCGAGCCCTCCGACATGCGCCCCGTGCTGCGCCACAAGGGCAAGGTCGCGGGTCGCGTCACGATCCACGGGCGCGCCGGCCATTCCTCGCGGCCGGACCTTGCCGACAACGCCGTGCATCTGGCGGCGGACGTGATCGCCCTCGTTCGCGCTCTGCACGAGGAATATGCGGCGAAAGGCCCGTTCCATCCGCAGTTCGAGCCCGCAGCCTCGACGCTCCAGGTGGGCGTCGTCGGCGGGGGAACGGGCGTCAACATCGTGCCCGATCTCTGCCGCGTCGAATGGGAGGCGCGGGCCGTGCCGGGCGTCGATCCCATGGCGATCGCCACTGAACTCGACCGGTGCATCGCCGTGCTGCTGCGCCCGCTGCAAGTGGCGGGGCGCAGCCTGCGGGTGGAGAGCGAGATCCTCTCGGCCTATCCCGCGCTGGATCTTCCCGACGACGCGCCGCTGCGCGGGCTCGCCGAGCGCATCTCCGGCCATGCCGCACTCGGCGCGGTCAGCTACGGCACCGAGGCCGGCCTGTTCCAGGCGGCGGGCGTGCCGTCCATCATCTGCGGCCCCGGCAGCATCCGCGAGGCGCATCGCCCGAACGAATCCATCGGCCTGGACGATTTGGAAAGCTGCCGCGCGGCCCTTCGCCGCCTCTTCGCGGAGCTGACCTGACGCTGCGTCCAAAGGGTCGGACGACTTACGTTATAATTGTTGACAATCATACGATATAGATGAAGATGGGGCTGGATCTGCAAGGACGAACCTCGCAGCCGCTTCCCCCACAGGTGATTTGGCCATGAAGCTCGCATCCTATTGGCTCGATACGGCGCCGGCCTTCACGCTGGGCGCTGAAGGGCCCGTGCCCGGCCGGGTGGACGTGGCGGTGGTCGGCGGCGGCTTCACCGGCCTTTCGGCCGCCCTCGCGCTGGCCAAGCGCGGCGCGAGCGTCGCGGTGCTGGAAGCGGGCGAGGTGGGAGGCGCGGCCTCGGGCCGCAATGGTGGCCAGTGCAACAACGGCTTCGCGCTCGACTTCCGCTCGGCCTCGGCGATGCTGGGCGAGGAGCGCGCCGTCGCGCTCTACCATTCCTATGACGCGGCCGTGGACACGGTGGAGCGGCTGGTGCGCGAGGAGGGGATCGACTGCGATTTCCGCCGGGGCGGAAAGCTGAAGCTCGCCGCCAAGCCCGAGCATTTCGACAAGCTGCAGCGCACGTTCGAGGCCCTGTCGAAGCGGGCCGACCCCGACACGATGCTGGTCGCGCCCGGCGACATCCGCTCCGAGGTCGGCTCCGACGCCTTTCATGGCGGGCTCGTCTATAAGAAGAGCGCTGGCATGCATGTCGGCAAGTTCGCACGCGGCCTCGCCTCGGCCGCCGTGCGCCATGGCGCCGGCGTCTACGAACACGCGCCCGTGCGCGGCCTCAAGCGCCTTCAGGGCACGGCGCACGAGGTGGAGACCGCGCGCGGCACCCTGCGCGCCGAGCAGGTTCTGCTCGCCACAGGCACCTCGACCATCGGCCCGCTCGGCTGGTTTCGCCGCCGCATCGTGCCGATCGGCTCCTTCATCATTGCGACCGAGCCGCTGGCGCCGGACCTGATCGACCGCCTCATGCCGACCCGGCGCATGGCGACCGACTCCAAGAATGTCGGCACCTATTTCCGCATCACGCCGGACAACCGGCTCCTGTTCGGCGGGCGCGCACGCTTTGCCGTGTCCAACCCAGCGCAGGACGAGAAGAGCGGACGCGTCCTGCGCCGCACGCTCGACCGCGTCTTCCCCGAACTGGCGGGCACCCGCATCGACTATTGCTGGGGCGGCGTGGTGGACATGACCTCCGACCGCCTGCCGCGCGCGGGGGTGAAGGACGGGCTGTTCTATTCGATGGGCTATAGCGGCCACGGAACGCAGATGGCGACCCATATGGGCGGCGTCATGGCCGAGGTGCTGGAAGGGCGGGGCGAGCGCAACCCCTTCGCCGGGCTCGACTGGAAGGCCGTGCCGGGCCATTTCGGGCCGCCGTGGTTCCTGCCTTTCGTCGGCGCCTACTACCGCCTTCAGGATGTTCTGCACTAGAAAGACTGCGGGTCGAACGAGTTCGAACGGGATGATGCGATGAGTGCCGGAGCAGAGAAGCGTGCCCCCAAGCGCCTGGTGCGCACCACGCTTTCGGGACAGATCGCGGAGGGCATCCGCGCCTCGATCCTCGACGGCACCTTCGCGCTCGGCTCGCAACTCAACGAGATGGAGCTGGCCTCCACCTTCGGCGTCAGCCGTGGGCCGGTGCGCGAGGCCTTGCAGCGTTTGATCCAGGAAGGGCTGCTGCGTTCCGAGCCCCATCGCGGCGTGTTCGTGCCCGAGCTTTCGCCGGCCGACCTCCTCGACATCTATTTCGTACGCCGCTCGCTGGAGCTTGTCGCCATGCGCCGCATCATGGAGAAGCAGGATCGTCGCGCCGTGGTGGCCGATCTCAGCGCCATCACCGAGCAGATGAAGGACGCGCTGAAGCGCGAGGACTGGCTGCGCATCGCCGATCTCGACATGCAGTTCCACCGGCGCATGGTGGACGAGGCGCGCAGCGACCGGCTCAGCCGCTCCTTCGCCACGCTCCAGGCCGAAACGCGGCTCTGCCTGCAGATGCTGATGGGCGGCTACAAGGAAAACGCGCTTCTGGTCGAGGAGCACGAATGCCTCGCCCGGCTGATCGACGAGGGCAAGGTGGACCCGGCGCTCGCCGAGCTGGAGCGCCATTTCGGCGATCCGGTGCGCACGCTGGAGCGCGCCAACGCCCTGCGCAACAAGGAGAAGCTCGACGCGGAAGCGGCCTGACGCCGCCTCCGCTTCGACATCTCAATAGGCCCGGCTGCGATCCACCGTATTCTCGGCCTTCTGCCCGCTGCGCAAAGCCCGAATGCCCCGGATCACCTGACGCGCCGCGCCGGCCGGATGGGTCGCGCTGGCGATATGCGGGGTGATCCAGACCTCGGGATGCCTCAGGAGCGGGTCATCGGCGGCCGGCGGCTCGGCGGCGAGCACGTCCAGCACCGCGCCGGACATCTGACCGGTTTCGAGCGCGGCGAGGAGATCGGCTTCCACCAGATGCCCGCCGCGCCCGACATTCACCAGTGCCGCACCCTTCGGAAGCTGGGCGAAGAGGTCCGCGTTCAGGATGCCACGCGTCGCCTCCGTCAGCGGCAGGAGGCACACCAGACTATCGGTGCCAGCCAGAAACGCCTCGCGCTCCTCGCCCCCCGCGAAACACTCGACACCGGCAAGCGACTTGCGCGAGGCGCTCCAGCCGCGCACGGGAAAACCGAAGGCCTGCAACCCGGCGGCGACCGCTTGGCCCATGACGCCGAGGCCGAGAATGCCGACGCGCCGATCCGCCGCGCGGCGAAGCGGGCGCGCCTGCCAGCGCCCGGCGCGCGCATCCTCGACATAGAAGGGCAGGTCGCGGTGCAAGGCGAGCACGGCCATCACGACATATTCCACCATGGAGGCGGTGAGGTCGGGATCGACCATACGCACCACGTCCATCCCCGGCGGAAAGGCGGCAATCGGCAGATGGTCGATGCCCGCGCCGATGCAGAAGAAGGCCTCGACCTTCGGCATGGCGGCAGCGAGATTCTCGGGCGGCGTCCAGGCGACGAGATAGGGCGCACTCGCCGCTTCCCCCGCCGGGTCCCAGTCCACCAGTTTCATGTCAGGCGCCTCGGTGCGGAACACGTCGTGCCACACGGCGCCGCGCACCGGATCGGACTTGTAGGCGACGAGGATCGGGTCCATCGCGTTTTCCATTCTCAAGCAGCCGCGCCGCTGAAGCGGGCGATGGAATAGGGCTCGATCGGGGTCGTGGTCGCGCCCGTCGCAATCAGCTCGGCCATCACGTCGCCGACGCCCGGCCCAATCTGGAAGCCCGCGCCGCAGAAGCCGAAGGCGTAGAAGAGGCCCGGCGTCGTGGCGCTCGGCCCCATGATCGGCACGTCGTCCGGCAGGTAGCTCTCGACGCCGCTCCAGGTGCGGATGATGTTGACGCGGGCAAGCCCGGGGATCACTCGGCGCATCTGCTCGAACTGGCCGAGAATGTTCTCCGGCAGGACGCTCGCCCGGTTCGTCTCGTTGGAGGCGGGGCCGCGCGTCGAGCCGCCATAGACGACGTTGCCGCGCTTCACCTGCCGGAAATAGACGGTCTCCTTCACATGCGGCGTCGAGACACCGAAGGTCGGCCCCAGCCGATAGGGCAGGGGTTCGGTCACCGCCATCTGCGGCCCGTGCACGGCGAGCGGCACGCTTTCGCCGAACTGCGAGGAGAGCTTGTTGCCCCAGGCGCCGGCCGTCACCAAGACGATCGGTGCGCGGAACGTGCCTTTCTCCCATGTTTCCACGGTGAAGTCCGCGCCGGTCTTGCCGATCGACAGGACCTCGGTGCCTTCCTCGACCCGCGCGCCGGCGCGCGCCGCCGCCCGGCCGAAGGCGGGCGCGGTGAGGCGCGGATTGGCGTGGCCGTCGATCGGCGCGAAGCAGCCGGCGATCGCATCCCGCCCGAGATAGGGAAAGCGCGCGCGCAGCGCGTTGCTGCTGATCATTTCGAGAGCGAGCCCATAGGGGCGCGCGTCGTTGGCATAGGCTTCGAGCTTGGCGGCTTGTTCCGGCGTGTAGCAGATGCGCAGATGACCGGAGGCGACGAACTCGCAATCCTCGCCGATCAGCTCCGGCAGCCGGCCCCAGATGTCGCGCGCCCGGTT
Source organism: Aureimonas sp. AU20 (assembly GCF_001442755.1). NCBI lineage: Bacteria > Pseudomonadati > Pseudomonadota > Alphaproteobacteria > Hyphomicrobiales > Aurantimonadaceae > Aureimonas > Aureimonas sp. AU20. The sequence continues at coordinate 1,772,425 of NZ_CP006367.1, forward strand.
GGCGAGCGGCAGCTGGTGGAGATAGCGGCCCTGCCGGCGCACATTGCCGAAATTCGTGCCGCTGGCCTGCTGGCCGGTGAGCCCGCGCTCCAGAAGCGTGACCGACAGGCCGCGCCGGCGCAGGAAGAAGGCGGCCGAGCACCCCATGATGCCGCCGCCGACCACGATGACGTCGGACTGGTTCACGCGCTTTCCTCCGTAAGAGTGGCGACCGAGAGCGGCTTCACCGGCGCCTGTCCGCGCAGACGTCCGGCCTCGCGGAGGCTGGAGCCCGTCGCCTCGGCGAGGATTTCGGCCGCGGCCGAGCCGCAGAAGCGGCCCTGACAGCGGCCCATGCCGACGCGCGACAGGGCCTTTGCCCGGTTGAGCTCCGGCGCGCCCTTGGCCTTGGCCGCCTCGCGCAGGTCGCCGGCCGTGATCGCCTCGCAGCGGCAGAGGATCGTCTTGTCCTCGACGCGCCGCGCCAGATGCGCCGGCCAGGGAAAGGCCTCGGCCAGCCCGTCTCGAAAGCGCTCCATCACACTCATGGTGCGGCGAAGCTTGTCGCGCTCGGCCTCGTCCACCGGCAGGCCGAGATCGCCGAGCACGGCCAGCGCGGCGAGGCGCCCAGCCGTCTCGGCCGCGTCCGCGCCCAGAACGCGAATGCCGTCGCCCGCGAAATAGACGCTCGCGCGCGGCGAGCGTCCGTCCGTATCGATCTCCGGGCGGAAGCTCTGCGTCGTCTCGTCGAAGGTGAAGGGGCAACCGGCGAGATCGGCAAGCTGCGTTTCGGAGCGCAGGTGAAAGCCCATGCCGACCGCGTCCGCCAATGTGCGATGCTCCGCGCCCTTGGCGTCCCGCCACAGGACACCCGCCACGCTGCCCTCGCCCTCGATGGCGAGCGGCGTCACGCCGTTGTGGACGGGAACGCCCTTGGCTGCGAGCACGGCGCGGAAATAGAGCCCGCGCGCCAGGAATTCCGGCCGCACGGCAAGCTTGGGCAGGGCGCGCGCTTGAGCCGAGGCGGGCGAGGTGTCGAGCACCGCTGCCACCACGGCGCCGGCCTTGGCGTATTGATAGGCCACGAGATAGAGAAGCGGCCCCGTGCCGAGGAAGACGACGCGGCTGCCGATCGTGCAGCCCTGCGCCTTCAGCGCGATCTGCGAACCGCCGAGCGAATAGCAGCCCGGCTTGGTCCAACCCTCGACCGGCAGAAGCCGGTCCGTCGCGCCGGTCGCGAGAATCAGCGCGTCGAAACGCTCCGCCCGCGCCACGCCGTTCGAGACGAGATGCAGCGTTTGCTCGCGCAGGTTCCAGGCGAGCGTTTCGGGGTGGTAGTCGATACGGGGTTGAAGCGCCTCGAACACGTCATGCAGCGCCTTGGCCCGCCCGGCGTCGAAGCCGTAGAGCGCCTTGTGCGTGCGGCCGTGGGTGAGCGGCGGGCGGCGGTAGATCTGCCCGCCGGCGCGGGGCGCCTCGTCCACCACGATGGGCTTGAGGCCCGCTGCCACCAGCCGCTCGGCGGCGCGGATGCCCGCCGGGCCGGCGCCGACGACGATTTTGCGGGGAGTGGCCATGCGTCCTCCGAGGGAAAGCTGGTGACGATGCGCAGGCCTGGTTCGGCCGGCGTGGTGCAGGCGCGCAGGCGGTCGCCGTCCGGCGTCCAGACCCAGCAGTCCTGGCAGGCGCCCATGAGGCAGAAGCCGGCGCGCGGCCCGTCGCCGAACTCCGACTGGCGCAGCGTGCCGCGCGACAGGAGCACGGCGGCCATGACGCTGTCGCCCTCCAGAGCGGACACGGGCTGGCCGTCCACCTCGATTTCGATCGATCGCCGGCCGGTCTCGGCGACCCGGCGGAAGCGCGGCACCATCACCCGCATCTCCTTGTCTGGAACATGGAGTCATTCTAGGCGAATGCGCCGCCCAAGGGGATGGGGCGGGCGCCCCGCGACGGCACGTTCATGCGAAGCCAGGGAGGCCGGCGGCAAATCATGCTGCGAACCCGCCGCGAGACCCCTCTCTGGAGGCCGGATTTCGGGTGAAACGGGTGGCGTGGCAGCAGGACATGCTGAGCGCGCGGCGGAGAACGATAGGAACGGCGCGAAAAGGCGCGGGCTGCCCGGCGCGATCCGCTGCGGGCAGGCCTATGCTCTTCCCATCCGCCCCGCCGCCTTCCGAAGAGAGATCAGATGGCCCGCTTCGCCCCCAAGTTCATCACCTTCGACTGCTACGGCACGCTCATCTATTTCGAGATGGCCCCCGTCGCCCGCGCGCTCTATGCCGACCGCGTCGCCCCCGAAGCGATGGACCGCTTTATCGCGGACTTCTCCTCCTTCCGTCTGGACGAGGTCCTGGGCGCCTGGAAGCCCTACAAGGATGTGGTCGCCAATGCCCTGCAGCGCACCTGCAAGCTGAACGGCGTCGCCTATAGCGATTCCGACACGGACGCGGTCTATGCCGCTGTGCCGACCTGGGGCCCGCATCCCGACGTGCCCGAAGCGCTCGCCCGCGTCGCCAAGGAGTTCCCGATCGTCGGCCTCACCAATTCCATGGTGGATCTCATCCCGCCCTCGATCGAGAAGATCGGCGCGCCCTTCCACGCCGTCATCACGGCGGAGGAGACCGGCGCCTACAAGCCGCAGATGAAAGGCTTCGAGTATATGCTCGACAAGCTCGGCGCCCGCCCGGAGGAGGTAATGCACTGCTCCTCCTCGTTCCGCTACGACCTGATGACCGCCCATGACATGCATTTCGGCGCGCGGGTCTTCGTCAATCGCGGCCACGAACCGTCCAACCCGAAATACTCCACGCACGAGATCGCCGACATTCGCGGCCTGCCTGGGCTTCTGGGCCTGTGAGCGCGCTGGCTCAGAGCGCGAGCCAGCGCACGTTCCACGACCTTCGCGCCTTCGCGGGCGATCGCAAGGCCGGCACCGCCGTGGCGCCGGATGGCGACGCCTTCCTGTCCGCCCGCCGCCTGCTGCCGATCGAGAAGGGCGCCGTCACCGTCGCCGCGATCGACCTGCCGGCCGGCTCGGGCGAGGTGGCCTCCCTTGCGGCGGACGAGTTCGTCATCGCCGCCGAGGGCGAGGTGAGCTTCACCGACGCGGACGGACGCACGGTGGACCTCGCCGAAGGGCGCAGCCTCGTTCTCGCCAAGGGCGCGCGCTTTCGCTGGAGCACCGGCAGCGGGGCATCGCTTCTCGCCGTGACCTACTCCAATGGCGGTGGCTCAGTGAACGGCATCGTGCCGATCGACGAGACGGCCAAGCTCGAGGCGTCGAACCCGCCGCTCGCCGCGCTGCTGGTCGGCGAAACGCCGAGCTGCCGCAACCACACGGACTATCGCTCCGGCGACGGCGAGTTCGTCTGCGGCACCTGGGATTCCACGCCCTATCACCGCCTGCCCATGGTCTACCGCCATTACGAACTGATGCATCTCCTGGCCGGCTCCGTGACCTTCGTGGACGAGGCCGGGCGGGAAGGGACGTTCCGCAAGGGCGACATCTTCCTGGTCGAAGCCGGCGCGTCCTGCTCCTGGGACAGCCGCGAGCATGTCTCTAAGGTCTACGCCATCCATCGCCCGGCCTGACCGCGCCGACCATCGACCGGACGGCGTCCTCCCGTCGCCGCCCGGCTCTCTCCCCTTCTGCCGCCGGGCTTCGCCATGGCGGCGCCAGAGCCTGGAGTGTCCCATGAGTCGTGCCGTCATCATCGGGGGAGGGATCGTCGGTCTCTCGATCGCCCGCGCGCTTCTGAAGCGCGGCCACGAGGTGCACGTGATCGACCAGGGGCCGATCCCGAATCCCGAGGGCGCTTCGGTCGATCGCCATCGCATGATTCGGCCGCACTATGGCGCGGCCACCGGCTATGCCCGCATGGTGGCCCCGGCCTTCGAGGCCTGGGACCGGCTCTGGGCCGATCTCGGCGAAACGCATTTCGAGAACACCGGCGCGATCTCGATCTCGCTGGAGCCCGGCGACTATGCTGCCAAGACTCTGGCGAGCTTTCGCGAAGCCGGCATTCCGCATGAGGTGCTGGACAAGGCCGGCGTCGAGGAGCGCTGCCCGCAGCTGATCCTTCCCGAGGCCGCCTGGGGCGTCGTGGCCGAGCCGGCCGGGCCGCTCTTTGCCGACCGCATCGTGGCGGGCCTTGCCGATTGGCTGCGCTGCAACGGCGCGACGCTGGAGGAGAACTGCCGCATCGCCCGCGTCGAGCCGGACGCGGCGCGCGCCTGGCGCGAGGACGGCAGCGAGATCAATGGTGACCGGCTGGTGGTGGCGGCCGGCGCCTGGCTTCCCGGCCTGATGCCCGAGCAGTTTGGCGAGGCCCCGGCCTATCGCCAGGCGCTGCTCTATATCGACCCGCCGCAGGACTATGCCGAGGCTTGGCGCGACGCGCCGCCCATCGTCACGCTCGGCGACCACACCGGCTACACGCTTCCCGACCGGCGCGGCGCCGGCCTCAAGATCGGCTACAGCAACCACCGCCGCCGCGCCCGGCCCGATGTCGAGGGCTTCGCGTCCGACTTCGAGGCGGAGTCGCAGGCCATCTTCCAGCCGTTCGTGCCTTATCTGCGCAAGGCCGAGGCCTATCGGCCGCTGCGCCTGCAGCTCGGCTATTACGTGCTCTCGCCCGACCGGCGCTTCCGCTTCGAGGCGGCGGGCAAGGGGCTCGTCATCACCGATTGCGACGGGCAGATGTTCAAGTTCGGCCCACTGGTGGGGGAGCGCGTCGCCGGCATGTTCGACGGTGCCGAAAGCGCCGAGTCGCTGAAGCATTGGGCGGCGGGATACTGAGATGAGCCTGTCCTTCGATCCCGCCTCCGTTCGCCTTCCCAACGGCCATTTCATCGGCGGCGAGCTGGTGAGCGAGGGCGTCGATACGCTGCCCTTCGTGCGCCCGTCCGACGAGCGGGTGGTGGCCGACCTGCCGGTGGCCGATGCCGCGATCGTGGCGCGCGCCGTCGAGAACGCGCATCGGGCGCAGCGCGCCTCGGGCTGGGGCACGATGGCACCGCGCGATCGCGCCCGCCTTCTGCGCCGCTTCGCCGACCTGATCGAGGCCAAGGGCGAGGAACTCGGCCGCCTGGAGGCGGTGTCCTCGACACGCCCGATCACCGCCGCCATGGCCTATGATGTGCCGGCGACGGCGGAGGCGTTTCGCTTCTTCGCCGAATATGCCGACAAGTCGGGCGGCGAGGTCGCGGCCACGCGCGCCGATCATCTCGGCCTCATCATCGCCGAGCCCTACGGCGTCGTCGCGGCCATCACGCCGTGGAACTTCCCGCTCTCCATGGTGTCCTGGAAGGCCGGCGCTGCCATGGCAGCGGGCAATGCCGTGGTGGTGAAGCCCTCGGAGATGACGCCCTTCTCCACCGTTCGCCTCGCCGAGCTCGCGATCGAGGCCGGTATTCCGGCCGGCATCTTCAATGTCGTGCAGGGCGACGGACGGCGCACGGGCGACGCGCTCTGCCGCCATCCCCTGATCGCCAAGATCTCCTTCACCGGCTCCACCGCGACGGGCGCCGCCATCATGCGCGCCAGCGCCGAAAGCGGCACCAAGCCGGTGACGCTGGAACTCGGCGGCAAGAGCCCGCAGCTCGTCTTCGCCGACATTGCCGATATCGAGCGCACGGCCGGGCATGTCTCCGGCTCTATCCTCTACAATGGCGGCCAGGTCTGTGTCGCCGGATCGCGCCTCATCGTGCAGCGCGGCGTGGAGGCGCCGATGCTGGAGGCCCTGGCGCGGCGCTTCCGCGACATCCGCCCCGGCCCGACCTGGGAGGCTGAAACGAGCTTCGCGCCCCTCATCTCGCGCCGGCAGATGGAGCGCGTCGACGACATCGTGCGCCGCACGCTGGAGGCCGGCGCGACCGCGCTCGTCGGCGGCGCGCCGATGGCGGACCGCAACGAAGGCGCCTTCTATCAGCCGACCATCCTGACCGACGTCACGCCCGACATGCCGGCCGTGCGCGAGGAGGTCTTCGGACCGGTTCTGACCGTGCAGAGCTTCGAGACCGAGGCGGAGGGCATCGCGCTCGCCGACCATCCCGACTACGGTCTGGCTGCCGGTGTCCACACCTGCGATCTTGGCAAGGCCATGCGCGCCATGCGAGGCATTCCCGCCGGCACCGTCTGGATCAACCGATACGGACGCACCGCCGACTTCGCCATTCCGACCGGCGGCTTTAAGCGCTCCGGCATCGGCAAGGATTTGGGCCGCGCGGCCTTCGAGGCCAACCAGCGGCACAAGAGCGTGCTGATCGAATTCTGAGGAGGTTTCCGATGTTCACTAAGGACCAGCTCTCCGACCCGTCGCTTCTGCGCCAGGAGGCCTTCATCGCCGGCGAATGGGCGGGCGCGGCGAGCGGCGCGACGATCGAGGTCACCGACCCCGCCACCGGCGAGGTGATCGGCACCGTGCCCGACTGCGGCGCGGCCGAAACGCGCGCCGCGATCGAAGCGGCGGAAGCCGCGTTCCCCGCCTGGCGCCGCACCTCGCCCAACGAGCGCGCCGCCATTCTGGAGCGCTGGAACGACCTGATGCTCGCCCATGCGGACGATCTCGCCGCCATCATGACGGCCGAGCAGGGCAAGCCGCTCGCCGAGGCCAAGGGCGAGGTCGCCTATGGCGCGAGCTTCGCCAAATGGTTCTCCGAGGAAGCCCGGCGCATCTATGGCGATGTCTTCGTCGGCCCGACGGGAGACCGGCGCATCCTGGTTCTGCGCGAGCCGGTCGGCGTCTGCGCTGCCGTCACGCCCTGGAACTTCCCGATCGCGATGATCACCCGCAAGGCCGCCCCGGCCTTCGCCGCCGGCTGCCCGATCGTGGTGAAGCCGTCCGATCTGACGCCCTATTCGGCGCTGGCCCTGGCCGTGCTGGCCGAGCGGGCGGGCGTGCCCAAGGGTGTGTTCAGCGTCGTCACCGGCCAGGCCCGGCCGATCGGCGGCGAGATGACCGGCAACGAGACCGTGCGCAAGCTCTCCTTCACCGGCTCAACCCCGGTCGGGCGGCTTCTCATGGAACAGTCGGCCCCGACCCTCAAGCGCCTGTCGCTGGAGCTCGGCGGCAACGCCCCCTTCATCGTCTTCGACGACGCCGATCTGGAACTGGCCGTCGCCGGTGCCATGGCCTCGAAATTCCGCAATGCCGGCCAGACCTGCGTCTGCGCCAACCGCATCCTGGTGCAGGACGGGATCTACGATCGCTTCGCCGCGCGCCTCTCGGAAGCCGCGGCGAAGCTTCGCCTCGGCAACGGCTTCGAGGCGGGCGTCACCATCGGCCCGCTGATCAACGATGCGGCCGCAGAGAAGGTCACCCGCCATCTGGAAGACGCGCTCGCCAAGGGCGCGCGCATCGCCAACGAAGGCGCGGTGTCGACCAAGGGGCGCTTCGTCGCGCCTGTGGTCCTAACCGGGGCGGACACGTCGATGCTGCTCGCCAGCGAGGAGACCTTCGGCCCGCTCGCGCCGCTGATGCGCTTCGAGCGGGAAGAGGAGGCGGTCGAGATCGCCAACGCCACGCCCTTCGGCCTCGCCTCGTATTTCTACACGAGCGACATCGGCCGGGCATGGCGCGTCGGCGAGGCGCTGGAGTTCGGCATGGTCGGCCTCAACACCGGCGCCGTCGGCATGGACGCCGCGCCCTTCGGCGGCGTCAAGCAGTCGGGCCTCGGCCGCGAAGGCTCGGCCTACGGGATCGACGAATATCTCGAGATGAAGTCGTTTCACATGGGCGGGTTCTGAGCCCGCCGTCCCAGCTATGAGCGGACACGCCATGACCAAGTCGATGATCGACCTATCCGAAATCAGGCCGATGGAGCCCGGCGACATCGAAGCCGCCCACGGCTTGTCGGTCGAGGTCCGCTGGCCGCACCGCCCGGATGACTGGCGGCTGGCGCACGAGGTCGGCCACGGTCTCGTGGCCACCGACGAGGGCGGCCGCGTCATGGGCTCGGCCATGTGGTGGCCCTTCGGCGACAAGCTCGCGACCATCGGCATGGTGATCGTTTCGCCCCGTCTTCAGGGCAAGGGCACAGGCCGGCGCATGATGCGCCAGCTTTTCGAGGCGGCAGGCGAGCGGACCATCCGCCTCGTCGCCACCGCCGCCGGCCAGCGCCTCTACGAGTCGGAGGGTTTTCGCCCGACGGCCACGATTACGCAGTACCAGGGCACGGCCTCGGCCGGCCCGGCGGTGGAGAATGCCAGCGTTCGCCCGACTCGGGAGGGTGATTGGGATGCCATCGTGGCCCTGGACGCCGAGGCCTATGGCGGCGATCGCAACCGCATGCTGGCCGCCCTTCGACGCGTCGGCGAGGCCACGGTGATCGAGGAAGGCGGCGCGATCCGGGGCTATGCCGTGTGCCGGCCCTTCGGGCGCGGCCATGTGGTCGGCCCGCTGGTCGCCCAGTCGGTGGAGGATGCGATCGCGCTCGCCAGCCCGCATGTGAAGACGCATGACGGCGCCTTCCTGCGCATGGACACGCCCGAGCGCGAAGGCGCCTTCGTGGATTTCGTGGAAGGCTGCGGCCTCGCGCAGGTCGACCGCGTCGTGCAGATGACACGCGGCCCCGCGCCCCAGACCGGGCCGGCGCGGCTCTTCACGCTGACCAATCAGGCGCTGGGCTGAGGCGACATCGCGGCTCATGCAGCGAGGATCGGGAAGGCGGGGGAGACCCCGCCTCTTTCAGTTGGGGCGCACGGCCTCGCCGAACAGCGTGTCCAGCGGCAGTTCGCTCCGGCTGATCGGCGTGCGCAGGACGATGTAGCTGAAATATTTCGCGATGCCGATGTTGCGCTCCAGAAGCGCTTCGATCACGTCCTGATAATGCGGCAGGCCGCGCGTGACGAATTTCACGAGATAGTCGTAGCCGCCCGACACGAGATGGCACTCCATCGCTTCCTCGACGCCGCGCAACGTCTGCTCGAAGCGCTGGAAATACTCGCGCGTGTGGCCGGTCAGCGTGATTTCGGTGAACACGGTCACCGTTTCGCCGAGCTTGGGCAGGGCGACATGGGCTCCATAGCCGGTGATGTAGCCGCTCTGCTCCAGCCGCTTGACGCGGAACAGGCAGGGGCTTGCCGACAGGCCCACCGCGTCCGCCAGCGTCACGTTCGTCATGCGACCGTTCTTCTGCAGCTCGATCAGGATCTTCATGTCGATCCGGTCGAGCTTGATGGGGGCCTGGCTCACGTCGTCGTCCTCGCGCTGCGGGGGAGGGCATCCCTTGCGGAAAGCCGCTCCTGCCGATAGCGCAATCCGCCCTTGAGGTGAACAGCCTAGCGAGCGGCTGGCGGGCAAGGTCAGGCCGCGACGTTGGCTCTCCATGTCTTTGGCACCTCGGGCCGGCCCGTGAGATAGCCCTGCACCGCGTCGCAGCCGAGTTCCTTCAGAATGTGAAACTGCTCCTCCGTCTCGACGCCCTCGCCGAGCGTCGCGATGCCCATGTCCCGCCCGAGCTGAGTCACTGCGCGCAGCACGGCCATGGAATTGCGGTCGCTCGAAGCGGCGGCGACGAAGCTGCGGTCGATCTTGACTCGGTCGAGCGGCAGATCGCGCAAATGCGACAGCGAGGAATAGCCGGTCCCGAAATCGTCCATCGAGATTTTTACGCCGAGCGCGCGCAGGTCTTTCAGAACATGGGCGAGCTGTTTCTCATCCGAGACGATGGCAGTTTCCGTGAGTTCGACCTCGAGCCGCGCCGCCGGGAGGCCGCTGTCCGCGAGGGCCTGGGCGACATGGGTCATGAACATGGGCGAGCGGAACTGCAGCGCCGAGACGTTGACGGCGACATGCTGATGGATCGGCCAGCCCGCCGCCGCGCGGCACGCCTCTTCCAGCACCCATTTTCCGATCGGCAGGATCATGCCGGTTTCCTCGGCCAGCGGAATGAACTCGGCCGGTGAGATCGGGCCATGCTGAGGATGGTTCCAGCGGATCAGCGCCTCGTTGCCGATGGGCGACCGCGTGTGGATGTCCACCAGCGGCTGATAGGCGAGAACGAACTGGCGCTCGTCCAGGGCAGTCTTGAGGTCGAGTTCACGCTGGGTGCGGTCCGCCAGGGCCTCGATCAGTCCCTTGGTGTAGCGGGACACCTGATTGCTGCCGCGACGTTTGGAATCGCGCAGGGCCGCGTCGGCCAATTGCATGAGTTCATCGGGCGTTCGCGCATTGTCCGATGCGCAATGGCCGACATTGCATCCGAGGGTCAGCACCTGGCCCTTGATGGCATAGGGCGAGCGCAGGGCGATCACCACGTCGTCGCCCATCTGCAGCGCGTTGTCTCGCTTCCCGAAGACGAGCATCGCCATCTCGTCCCCGCCGACACGGAACACCAGGGCATCGGAGCCCGCCAAGTGCCGCAACCGGTTCGCGACCTCGATCAGAACCGCGTCCCCGACCCTCTTGCCGTGGTTCGAATTGACGAGCTTGAAATGGTCGAGATCGACAAGGAGCAGCTTGAACCAGCGATCGCTGGCGAAAGCCTCCGACAGGTGCGCCATCAAAACGTAGCGGTTCGGCAGGCCGGTCAGCGCGTCCCGGAACGCCGGGTTGAACAGCCGCCGGTTGAATCTTTGCGCCAAGCGCTCGTCGATGAGATAGCAGGCGATCCCGGTTGCGACGAGCAGTAAGGCGACCATGGCGACGGCCATCGTTGTCGCCAGACGCACGACCTCGTCGGGCGCCGTAGCACCTGCCAAGGGCACGACCTCCAAAGCCGAAACCAAGGCGGCATGAGAGGCCAAGATGGCGAGGATCGCGCAGAGGATCGATGGAATGCGCGTCTTGCGCCAAGTGCGCAGGGCCATGATGGCCAGAAACCAGAACAGGATGGGAAGCGCGATCGAAAGAAGAAGCTGGCCTTTATGCCAGATCACCAAGCCCCCGACCTGATGCCCGATCAAGCTGGTGTGATGCATGGCCGGGATCGACAGCCCCAGAAGCGTCGCGCCGATAAAGGCCGGGCCCAGGCTCCGGGAGCGGATCGTCACGCCAAGCCCGAGTGCTGTTCCGACAATCGCGACCGCTGCGGAGCCTATGGTGGAAAGAGGATTGAGCGTGAGGCCCATCTCCGGCCGAACGCCGAGGGTGACGATGAAGTAGGTCGCCCAGATCATCGCCCCGGCATAGAGCGAGGCCAGGGACAGCCATCCCGAGCGCGCGCACTGCTTGGCTTCATAGGCATGCTGCGCAAGCGATATGGCAATCGTCGATCCGAAGGCACAAAGGGCCGCACCGACGAGAAAAGATCCGAACGTATGGTCGTCTGCCAGGACGGTGAGAAGCCGCATGTCTTTCCCCTACTAAGGGAAGCATGCGACAGGATCGTTGAAAGAGTCCTATACGCGCTCGTCAAGGTTTTGACATCGAGAGGAGAAACGAGCGACAGATAGCCGTTCGCCGTCACTTCCAGCTTCCAAAACTATGCTAAGGTCGCTGCGCAATATGCTTCGTATTCCTTACGGAAAGTCGTGGCGGTTTGGATCGATCGTCCTGCGCATCTTCCCCGGCACGGCCCCGCCTTCAGAGCCACTTCTTATGGCGGAAATACATCAGAGGCAGCAGCGCCGAGAGCACCATGATGAGCAGCGCCATCGGGTAGCCCAGCGCCCATTTCAGCTCGGGCATATGCTCGAAGTTCATGCCGTAGATCGAAGCGACGAGGGTCGGCGGCATGAAGCCCACGGCGGCGACCGAGAAAATCTTGATGATCGCGTTCTGCTCGATCGAGATCATGCCGACCGTGGTGTCGAGCAGGAAGGTCGTCTTGTTGGACAGGAAGGACACGAAGTCGTTGAGCGAGGCGACGTCGCGCGCCATGGCCTTCACCCGCAGCTTCAGCTCCTTCTGCGGCTTGCGGCGGTCCATCACCAGCGACAGGAAGGGCAGGAGCCGGTCCATCGTGGCCAAGCTTTCCCGCGTGCGCGACGACAGGTCGCCCGCCGCGCCGAGGCGCTTCAGAAGCTGCTTGAAGTCGGCGGTCGCGGTCGGCGTGTTGGTGTCGGAGGAGCGGAAGATGTCGGTGCCAATCCGATCGAGATCGGTCGCGATCTGCTCCAGCATGTCGGCCATGCGGTCCACCACGGTTTCCAGAAGGCCGACGGCGATCGAATCGGCGGTCGGTCCCTTGGTGCGCGAGGGCTTGGGGGGCGCCGGCGGCGGGCCGTAATGGTCGGGGCTCGGCAGATGGCCGCTCTTGCCGCCATCGGCATTGCCTTCGCGGCAGAGCTTGGTCGAGAAAATCTGGAAGGAGCGAGGGTTGGTGTAGCGCAGCGTCAGAAGGCGGGGGCCAGCCAGAATGAACGTGACGGGGCCGAAATCGGGCTTGCCCTCGTCCAGCCCGTAGACGATCGACGCGGTCATGAAGTCTCCGCCGTCCTCGGAATAAAGACGGCTCGACACCTCGATCTCGCGCATCTCCTCGCGCGTTGGAACTTCGAGGCCACACAGTTCCTCGATCGCCTTTTCCTCTTCAGGCGTCGGGTTGCGCATGTCCAGCCACACGGCTTCGGGCGGAATCTCGTCGGCCCGCACGGCTCCATGGCGGCGAACCTGAGAGCCGAACACCGTGTAGGCATCGATCATGAGCCACTATCCTTGCATCGCACGCATTTCGTCGGGTGGTCCGAGACGGCGTGAGCGCCGCCGCCACGGCGGAACGGCGCGCTTCGCGACGGCGATATAGCTCCGCGGCGCGTCCATGCGCCACCGACTTTCTCGGCGAGCCTCGGAAGGCGGCGGCTTCGCGCAAGCCGCCGCCTTCCGATACGACGCAATTGTATCAGATGAATGGCGCGAGCGCGGGGACCGAAGCGATGGCGCGCGAGACCGTCGCCTCATCCGTGTGTGCCTTGGAGAAGGCCACGAGCTCTTCTCCGACGGTGCGGATCTGGCCCATGTCCAGGCCGAGGCCCATGAGCTTGGCGCCGAGCGCCATGATGCCGCCGCCGAACTCCGTGTCGCCGGCCGCGCCGATCGCCTCATCGGCGCCGGGCGTCTCAGCGATCATGGTCTCGACGGCGGGGTCGTCGCTCTGCGAGCGCAGGAAGGCAAGGATGTTGCCAACGGCCTCGCGCGCCGTTTCGGGCGTGAGGGAGGCCGATGCGCTAAGGCGGTCGTAAAGGTCGGACATGGGAAAACTCTGAACGGGTTGGACGGGCCGGTCGGCGCGCCACAGTGTCAGCGCGCGGAGCGCGGTGCAACGGGGAACGAGGCCGCGCGTTTCGGCGCAGCCTCGCGAAAATAGCGATCGTCAGGAGCCCGAGATCAGACCGTCGCGCCGCCCGGCTGGTTCACGATCACCGTCGCGCCCTGGTCGGCGCGATTGTAGAGATCGATGATGTCGTGGTTCATGAAGCGCACGCAGCCAGACGAGACGGCCTTGCCGATCGTCCACCATTCCGGCGTGCCGTGCAGGCGGTAGAGCGTGTCCTGCCCGTTCTGGAAAAGGTAGAGCGCGCGGGCGCCCAGCGGGTTCTTGAGGCCGGGGTCCATGCCCACCCCGCGATACATCTCGAGCTCGGGCTGGCGGTCGATCATCTCGTTGGGGGGCGTCCAGCGCGGCCATTCGCGCTTGAACTGTACGCGGGCGCGCCCTTCCCAGGCGAAGCCCTCGCGGCCGATGCCGACGCCGTATCGCATGGCCGTGCCGCCCGGCTGGATCAGATAGGCGTAGCGCGTCGGCGTATCGATGATGATGGTGCCCGGCGCTTCCGGCCCGGTATAAGCGACCTGCCGGCGCAGGAACTGAACGTTCATCCGCTTCAGGTCGATCGGCGGGATCTCGTAGCCGCCGTCGGAGATCGGGCCATAGGCCGTCGCGTATTCCGGGGGGATGTTGCCGGGAAGGCCGCCAAAGGCGGAAAGGTCGGCGATCTGCGCGCGGGGCGAACTCACGCAGCCTGTCAGCGTCGCAAGGGCGCCGAGGCCAAGGCCAGAGAGAACCGCGCGGCGAGGCACGGGGCGGGAAAAGGGATTTTGTGTCATCGTCCAGCCGGGAAGGGGGACGGAGGTCGGCTTTCTATGAAGCCTTCGGGCCTCCGGCCCTGGTTGTTGTCGTTGCGCATCAACGTCGAACCGGGCGGTTCGTTCCATGAAACGCGCCTGAAGCCAATTGCGACCGGCATTGCGGCAAGCCCGCGGCGTGGACGAGGCGGGGCTACGTGCGGGCTTCGAGTGCGGCTTCCATGTAACAGGGGAGCGGTGTGACAGGGGACGGTTCGGGTTGTAGAAAACGGCCGGCAGGATTGACGGCGCGCCGACGCCGGGCCCCGAGTGAAAGGCAGACCCATGGCAGACGGTTTTTCGCGCACCTTCACCTTTTTCGACGGCCAGTGGCTGGAAGGCAATCCCGGTCTGGTCGGGCCGCGCTCGCACGTGCTTTGGCTTGGCTCGTCGGTTTTCGACGGGGCGCGCTGGTTCGAGGGGCTGGCGCCTGATCTCGATCTGCACGCCGCGCGGGTCAACCGCTCGGCCGAGGCGCTGGGCCTCAGCCCGAAGATGGCGCCGGCCGAGATCGTCCGGCTGACGCATGAAGGGCTGGGAAATTTCAGCGGCGAGACGGCGGTCTACATCCGTCCGATGTACTGGGCCGAGGACGGCGGCTACATGGGCGTGCCCGCCGACCCCGAGACGACGCGCTTCTGCCTTTGCCTCTACGAATCGCCCATGATCGCGCCGGCCGGGTTTTCGCTGGGCGTCTCGCCGTTTCGCCGCCCGACGCCCGAGACCATGCCGACGCTTGCCAAGGCCGGCTGCCTTTATCCCAACAACGCACGAGCGATCTTGGAAGCCAAGCGGCGCGGCTTCGACAACGCGCTGGTGCGCGACACGATCGGCAATGTCGCGGAAACCGGCACGTCCAACATCTTCATGGTGCGCGACGGCGCGGTGTTCACCCCCGTTCCCAACGGCTCGTTCCTCAACGGCATCACGCGCCAGCGCGTCATCCAGTTGCTGCGCACTGACGGCATGGAGGTGGTGGAAGCCAGCCTCTCGGTGGAGGACTTCCTGTCGGCGGACGAGGTCTTCTCGACCGGCAATCATTCCAAGGTCGTGCCCGTCGTCGGGCTGGAGGAGCGCCGCTTCGAGGCGGGGCCGGTCGCCGCGCGGGCACGCGAACTCTACTGGCGCTTCGCCCGGGAGAACGGAAAGGCGGCGCGAGCATGAGTTTTGGAACGCAAGGCGGCTGACATCGGCGCCGAGAGGCCCTAGCTAAGGACCCGGCTCGTAAGCCCGGCGGCCCGCGATTCGCGACTTGTGGCCGCGGGCCCAACCAAGGAGACGGACATGGCCTTCACGCTTCCCGAACTGCCTTACGCCTATGACGCGCTGCAGCCCTTCATGTCGAAGGAGACGCTGGAGTACCATCACGACAAGCACCACCAGGCCTATGTCGACATGGGCAACAAGCTCGCCGCCGAGGCGGGCCTCGCCGACGCCTCGCTCGAAGAGATCGTGAAGCAGTCCTTCGGCAAGAACCAGCCGCTCTTCAACAATGCCGGCCAGCACTACAACCACATCCATTTCTGGAAGTGGATGAAGCCGAACGGCGGCGGCAAGTCCCTGCCGGGCAAGCTGCAGACGGCCTTCGATTCCGATCTCGGCGGCTACGACAAGTTCCGCACCGACTTCGTCGAAGCGGGCAAGGGCCAGTTCGGTTCGGGCTGGGCCTGGGTCGCGGTGAAGGACGGCAAGCTTCAGATCGTCAAGACGCCGAACGGCGAGAACCCGCTGGTGCACGGCGCGGAGCCGATCCTCGGCGTCGACGTCTGGGAGCATTCCTACTACATCGACTACCGCAACGCCCGCCCGAAATATCTCGAGGCCTTCGTCGACAGCCTCGTGAACTGGGATTACGTGCTGGAGCGCTACGAGGCCGCTACCGCCTGATCCGCGCTTAGCGCCGCATACGCCAAGCTTCGAGCCCCGTCTTCCTTTGGAAGGCGGGGCTTTTGCCCTGGGAAGGTTGCGACGAAATTTCCGCCTTCTCCCGCCCTTTCACATGGACGGCGGGTGAAAAACGGGCTTTCATCCAATTGGAACGATTCCATTTGGCCGAGAGCCCGGAGTGATTGCCATGCGCCTGTCCGCCCTGATCGTGGGACTTTGCGTCGCCGCCTCGGCCGCCCTGCCGGCATTGGCGCAGAACGAAAGCGTCATCCGCGAGCGCCAGCAGTTGATGAAGAACAACGGCAAGGCCTCGCGCACCGCGTCCGAGCTCATCAAGGGCAGCCAGCCCTTCGACGCCGCCGTGGCGGCGGGCGTGTTCCAGACGCTGAACGACGACGCGAAGAAATTCGCAACGCTCTTCCCCGAGGATTCCAAGACCGGCGGCAAGACCGAGGCCTCGCCCGCGATCTGGGAGAAGCCGGCCGAGTTCAAGGCGGCGAACGACAAGTTCATTACCGAGACGCAGGCCGCGATCGACGCCAAGCCCGCCGATCTAGAAAGTTTCAAGGTGGCCTTCACCAAGGTCGCCGCCAATTGCCAGGGCTGCCACCAGCAGTTCCGGCAGCGCTGAGCGGAGCGCCTCTTGCGGCGCCGACCGGTCTTCGCGCTCTTGGCCGGCGTCGTCGCGGTGGTCGTGGCCGGCGCGTATAGTCTCCTGCGTCCCGTGCGGCTCGAACCCGCCGCCATCGCGCAGGAAGGCTCGGGCGACGCCGGGCGGGGCGAACGCGTGTTCTGGGCCGGCGGCTGCGTGTCCTGCCATGCAGCGAGCGTAGCGCCGGGCGCCGAGGCGACAGATCGCCCGGTTCTCTCCGGCGGCCCTCCGCTGGTGACGCCCTTCGGCACGTTTCACGGCCCCAACATCTCGCCCGATCCTGAGCATGGGATCGGCCGCTGGAGCTTGGCCGACTTCGCCAATGCCCTCCAGCGCGGGGTCGATCCGGCGGGGCGCCATCTCTACCCCGCCTT
The DNA here is from genome assembly GCF_001442755.1 of Aureimonas sp. AU20. Lineage (NCBI taxonomy): Bacteria > Pseudomonadati > Pseudomonadota > Alphaproteobacteria > Hyphomicrobiales > Aurantimonadaceae > Aureimonas > Aureimonas sp. AU20. The sequence goes on from NZ_CP006367.1 coordinate 1,789,323, forward strand.
TCCCTACACGTCCTATTCTCGCATGACGCCGGCGGACGTGGCCGATCTCTACGCTTTCCTGCGCACGTTGCCGCCCTCGCAGGCGGATGCGCCGCCCAACGACCTGCCGTTCCCCTTCAACTTGCGCATCTCGCTCGGCCTGTGGAAGGCGCTGTTCCTCAACCCCGAGCCGGTCGTAACCCTGGCCGCCGATGCGTCCGACGCGGTACGGCGCGGGCAATATCTCGTGGAAGGGCCGGGCCATTGCGGGGAGTGCCACACGCCGCGCCGTCTCAGTGGCGCAGGCGGGCTGGACACCTCTCTCTGGCTGGCGGGCGGTCCGGCGCCGGAAGGCGACGGGCGAATTCCCAACATCACGCCGGGCGGCGAGATCGCCGACTGGAGCGAGGACGATCTCGTCAATTATTTCGAGACCGGCTTCACGCCTGATTTCGACAGCGTCGGCGGCTCGATGGTCGAGGTGCAGCACAATCTGGCGCGTCTGCCGAAGGAGGATCTCCAGGCCATCGCCGCCTATCTTAAGGCGGTGCCGGCGATCGAAAGCGACGCTCAGTAGCGAGGCGAAGCGCTTCGGAGGCGGCCGCAGCCGCCTCCGACTTCCAGCCTCAGAGCCCGGCCTTGCCCATGAGCTTCAGCGCGAAGCTGTAGATCATGGCGATCTCGTCCAGCTTGGCGAAGCGGCCCGAGGCGCCGCCATGGCCGGCGCCCATATTGGTGCGCAGGATCACGGGGTTGGCGTCGGTCTTGCGGGCGCGCAAGCGCGCCACCCACTTGGCCGGTTCCCAATAGGTCACGCGCGGGTCGGTAAGGCCGGCGAGCGCCAGGATGGGCGGATAGGCCTTGGCCTCCACATTGTCATAGGGGCTGTAGCTCGCGATCACCTCGTAATCGGCCTCCGACAGGATCGGATTGCCCCATTCCGGCCATTCCGGCGGCGTGAGCGGCAACGTGTCGTCGAGGATCGTGTTGAGCACGTCGACGAAGGGCACGACGGCGATGATGCCACCGAACTTCTCCGGCGCCATGTTGGCGACCGCGCCCATCAGCAGGCCGCCCGCCGAGCCGCCCTGCGCCACGATCCGGTCATGGCGCGTGAAGCCCTCGGAGACGAGATGATCGGCCGCCGCGATGAAGTCGGTGAACGTGTTGCGCTTGTGCTCGCGCCGACCCGCCTCGTACCAGCGAAAGCCCTTGTCCTTGCCCCCGCGAATATGGGCGATGGCGTAGACGAAGCCGCGATCCACAAGGCTCAGCACATTGGTGCTGAATGAGGCCGGGATGGAATGGCCGTAGGAGCCATAGCCGTAGAGCATCAGCGGCGCCGAGCCGTCGAGCGCGACGTCGCGGCGATAGACTAACGACACCGGCACGGTCTCGCCGTCCGGCGCGGGGGCGAAGATGCGCCGCGCGACATAGAGGGCAGGGTCGTGGCCGGACGGCACTTCCTGCGTCTTCAGGAGGCGGCGCTCGCGGGTTTCCACGTCGTAGTCGAAGGTCTGGTTTGGCGTGGTCGGCGAGGAATAGGAGAAGCGGATCGAAGTCGTGTCATATTCGTAGGTGCCGCCGAGGCCCAGCGAATAGGCCTCTTCCTCGAAGGCGACGGAATGCTCGGCCCCGTCGGCCAAGCGGCGCACGACGATGCGCGGCAGGCCGTCGCGCCGCTCCAGCCAGACGAGATGGCGTTTGAGGACGAGATGCGACAGGATCAAGCGCCCGTCCTCGTGCGGCACGAGATCGGTCCAGTTCTCGCGGCTCGGCGCGTCGGCCGGGGCGGTGACGATCTTGAAGTCCCGCGCGTCGTCGGCATTGGTCAGGATGAAGAGCGTGCCGTTGCCCTCGTCCACGTCGTATTCCAGCCCCTTCTCGCGGCGCGACACGAGGCGCGGCTCGGCGGCCGGGTTGGCGGCGGGGATGAGCCAGGCTTCCGACGTCTCGTGGTCGTGAATGTCGATCACGACATAGTCGCCGCTCTGCGTCTTGCCGACGCCCATGAAGAAGCCGGTGTCGGTTTCCTCGTAGACCAGCGGATCGGCGGCCGTTTCGCTTCCCAGGGCATGGTAGAAGACGCGGCTCGGCCGGTGGTTGGCGTCGAGTCTGGTGTAGAAGAAGCCGTGCGAGCGCGCGTCCCAGGTCGCATCGCCGCTCGTGTCGCTGATGCGGTCGGGCAGGTCGGCGCCGGTCTCCAGATCGCGCAGGGCGATCTCGTAGAATTCCGAGCCCTTGTCGTCGAAGCTCCAGGCGAGCCTTGAGTGGTCGGGCGAATGCTCGACGCCGCCGATCGAGAAATACTCGATGCCGTCCGCCTCTTTATTCGCGTCGAGCGTCACCTGCTCCGACCCGCCTTCGCGCTTCACGCGGAAGAAGCGGGGATATTCGGCGCCAGCCTCGTAGGCGACGCCGTAGCTATAGGGACCATCGGGGGAGGGGACGGAACTGTCGTCCTCCTTGATGCGCCCGCGCATCTCGGCCACGAGCTTGGCCTTCAGCCCCTCGACATCGGCGAGCGCGGCGTCGGCATAGCGGTTCTCCGCCTCCAGATGGGCGCGGATCATGGGGTCGAGCAGGGTCGTGTCCTTGAACATCTCCTGCCAGTTGGCGACGCGCATCCAGCTGTATTCGTCGGTTCGCGTGCGGCCATGCGCGGAAAGGTCCACCGGGCGCTGCGGCGCGCGGGGCGGGGCGGGAAGGTCGGCACGGAAGACTGAGGACATGAACACACCGTAGGACGCGGACAGAATCAAGCCGCCGGAGCTTTCGTCCGGCGGGCGGCAAAGGCAAGCCGAAAGGGCTAGATCGACGAGGCTTCAGTCCTGGTCGAACTGCAGCGCGTAGCCGTTCATGCAGTAGCGCAGGCCCGTCGGGCGCGGCCCGTCCTCGAAGACATGGCCGAGATGGGCGTCGCAATCGGCGCAGCGCACTTCGGTTCGTGTCATGAGGAAAGAGCGGTCGACATGCTCGCTCACCGACTCGCGCTCGACCGGCTCGTAGAAGCTCGGCCAGCCCGTGCCGGATTCGAACTTGGTCTCCGAGCGGAACAGCGGCTTCTCGCAGCACACGCAGCGATAAAGGCCGGGCGCCTTCTGGTCCCAGTTCGGGCCGGTGAAGGGGCGCTCCGTCCCGTGACCGCGCGCGACCTTGTATTGTTCGGGTGTCAGGATCTCCTGCCACTCGGCGTCGGTCTTCTCGACCTTCAGGGAATGTTCGCTCGCGCTGGCCATGGACCGGGCCTCCTCCGTCTCGTTGCGGGAGGAGGTAGGGCTGCGGACGGCCGATCACAAGCCGGTCAGATCGCCCCGCTACCACCCTGCGGAGCATTTTCTAGGCCGCTTTCGACTTGATCGAAGCCCGGCGCGACCTAATGTTGCGGTCGTTGGAAGCGGCCCAGAGGGCGGTGCATCGAGGAAACGCTGAGCCGGTATGAACAGCCTGTCGAGTGGACTTCTTTATCTCGTGCTCGCCCTGCCGTTCATCGGCGCCCTCGTAGCCCCTCTCTCGCTGATCGCTCTTGGTCGTTTCGGTTCCCTGGTTCTGGCGTGCTTCCCCGTTGGGGCGCTGGCGATTCTGTTTCAGCAGAGCGCGCAGGTGCAGAGCCGCGTGCCGATCCTCTTCGGCTTCGACTGGATTCCGAGCTTCGGCGTGCGCTTCGCCTTTCGGCTCGACGGCCTGTCCTTCGGCTTCGCCTTCCTGATCCTGTCGATCGGCGCGCTGGTTGTGCTTTATTCCGGCGGCTACATGCCCAAGGGCTCCAAGCGCGGCCGGTTCTTCGCCTATATCCTGATGTTCATGGGCGCGATGCTCGGCCTCGTCCTGTCGGACGACCTCATCACGTTCTTCGTCTTCTGGGAGCTGACCTCGATCACCTCCTTCCTCCTGATCGGCTTCAATTTCGAGAAGGAGGCGGCGCGGCGTGGCGCCATGCAGGCGTTGGTCATCACCGGCGGCGGCGGCCTGGCGCTGCTGGCCGGCCTGCTTCTCATCCGCGAGGCGACGGGCCTCACCAGCCTGACGGCGCTTCTGGAGCAGCCGGAGGCGGTGAAAGCCTTGTCGATCTATGGCCCGGCGCTGGTGCTGATCCTGATCGGCGCCTTCACCAAGTCGGCCCAGATGCCGTTCCACGTCTGGCTTCCCAACGCCATGGAAGCGCCGACGCCTGTCTCGTCCTACCTTCATTCCGCGACGATGGTGAAGGCCGGCATCTACCTTCTCATGCGGCTGTTCCCGGTCATGGGCGGAACGCTGGCCTGGGAGCTGATCCTGCCGCTCTTCGGCGGCGTGACGCTGGTGATCGCGGCGATCCTCGCCATGCGCCAGAGCGACATCAAGCTCATGCTGGCCTATACGACGGTCGCCTCGCTCGGCCTTCTCGTCATGCTGATCGGCATCGGGACGGAGCTCGCGATCGAGGCGGCCGTCCTCTATCTCTTCGCCCATTCGCTGGCCAAGGCCTGCCTCTTCATGGTGGCGGGGTCGATCGACCACAGCGCCGGCACGCGCGACATTCGCGCCCTCGGCGGTCTTGCCCGCAAGATGCCGCTGACCTTCGCCGCCGCCGTTCTCGGTGCCGCCGCCATGGGCGGCCTGCCGCCGCTCTTCGGCTTCCTCGCCAAGGAGGAGGTCTATGCCGCGACCGCGACGCTGGACCTGAAGGGCGTGTTGACCACGATCGCCGCTGTTTCGGGCAACGCGCTGATGTTCGCCGTGGCGCTGGTGGTCGCGATCAAGCCATTTGCCGGCACGATGCCGAGCGGGCTGCGCAAGGCACATGAATCGACGCCGCTGATCTGGATCGGGCCGATCGTGCTCGGCGTCGTCGGCCTGCTCGCTGCGATCTTCTCGCAGACCACGCACCAGTTCATTTCTAATCCCATGTCGCCGCCAGGGCTCGACGGGGCGGTGGCGGTGGACATCGCGCTCGGCTTCCATTTCGGCCCGGCACTGATCCTCTCCATCGTCACGGTCGCGGCGGGCGTCGTCCTGTTCCTGCGCGCCAGTCAGATGCGCTCGCTGATCGCCGATGCGCTCGGGCGCATCGGCTGGGGGCCGGACAAAGGCTTCGATCAGTTGATGCGCGCGCTGGTCGTCGGGGCCTTCCATCTCACCGTCAAGCTCCAGCCCGGCCGGCTCGACATCTACATGAAGGTGACGATCGCGGTGATCGTGGCGACGCTCTGGATCACCATGATCTGGGCCGGCTCGCTGCCGACGCGCCCGGCCATGCCCGATCTCTATTTCTACGAATGGGGCGTGATCGGCCTCGTCGTGCTCGGCGCGGTCGTGGTGGTTCTCGCCAACAACCGCCTGACGGCGATCGTCTCGCTCGGCATTCAGGGCCTTGCCGTCGCGCTTCTCTTCATGCTGCTCGGCGCGCCGGACCTGTCCTTCACCCAGTTCATGGTGGAAATACTGTCGGTCGCCATCCTCGCGCTGGTGATGACGCGGCTGCGGCTGATGCCGGCCGACCGGCGGCCCTGGCGCAACATCGTGCCGGAAGCGGCCCTGGCGATCGCCGGCGGCCTCGGCTTCGCGCTCTTCCTTCTGCACATCACGCAGCGCCCCTTCGACACGGTGATCGGCGACTTCTACACCCGCTACAGCTACGTCATCGCGCACGGCCGCAACATCGTGAACGTCATCCTGGTGGACTTTCGCGGTGTCGACACGATGGGCGAGATCGCCGTGGTGCTGACCACGGGCGCCGCCATCCTGGCGCTGGTGCGCATCCGCGCCGTGAAGACGAGCGACACGCGCTTCTCGCGCAAGCGACGCCGCCGGGCAGGGGAGTTGCAGCCATGAGAACCCTCATCTTTCGTGTCACGGCCCCCTATCTCACCGCGCTGATGCTGCTCTTCTCGCTTTTCGTCCTGCTTCGCGGGCACAATGAGCCGGGCGGAGGCTTCATCGGCGGGTTGATCGCCTCCTCCGCCATTGCGGTCTACGGCATGGCCTGCGGCGTCGACGCGGTGCGCCGCGCGCTGCATTTCCACCCGATCGCTTATGCCGCCTTCGGCCTCATCGCCGCCGTCCTGGCCGGCTTTCTGCCGCTGTTCGGACGGGCGCAGTTCATGACCGGGCTCTGGGTCTTCGTTGACATCGCCGGAAGCGAGCTGGCCCTATCGACCACGCTTCTGTTCGATGTCGGCGTGTTTCTGGTGATCGTCGGTGCGATCAGCGCGATCGCCCTGTCGCTCGAAGAACGCTATTCGGACTGAGGAGAGAGCCCCATGGAAGTCGCCCTGGCCGGCCTCGTCGGCATTCTCTTCTCGATCTCGATCTACCTCCTGATCTCGACTTACATCATCCGCATGCTGCTGGGCGTGGTGCTGCTCGGCACGTCGGTCAATCTCTCGGTCTTCGTGGTCGGGCGGATCGGGCCGATCGCGCCGCCGCTCATTCCCAACCATCTGGAAGTGCCGCCGCAGGCGATCGCCAATCCGCTGCCTCAGGCGCTGATCCTGACGGCAATCGTCATTTCGTTTTCCTTCTTCGTCTTTCTGCTCGTGCTCACCTATCGCGCCTATCAGGACCTGGAGACCGACGACACCAACGACATGCGCGTCGCCGAACCCGAGAACGAGGGGCTGCCGCCCCTCGGCTACTGAGGCATTTCCGATGAAGACCAATTCATCGCAAATGATCCAGGGTTCCGATCTTGCCGCATCGTCCGACGGCAAGGCTTATTCGCCTTGCCGGGAAATGCTCTAGGAGGCCGCCATGGACGAGACCCGCGACTACATCGCCGAGGCCATGGTGTTCGGCACCTTTCGGCCCGACCAGTATCTCCTGATCTTGCCCGTGCTGATCTGCTTCGTCTTCGCGGCGGGGCTCCTGATGATGCGCCGGCGCATGGACCGCCATCCCATTGTCGCCATCGCCGGACTGGTTCTTCTGCTCGTCTGCGACCTCGCGCTGCTCGTGCGCATCGCCGAGGGCGGGCCGATCTCCATGGCCATGGGCGGGTGGAAGCCGCCCTACGGCATTTCCTTCACGGCCGATCTTCTCAGCGCCTTGTTCCTGTCGGTGGCGGGCTTCGCGGGCCTTGCCTGCGGCATCTATGCCGGCGCCTCGATCGATGCGGAGGGGCGGCGCTACGGCTTCTATCCCTTCCTGTTCATGGTCATGGCGGGCGTCTCCGGCGCCTTCCTGACCGGCGACATCTTCAATCTCTATGTCTGGTTCGAGGTGATGCTGATCGGCTCCTTCGGGCTCCTGATCCTCGGTTCGGAGCGCGAGCAGCTCGACGGCGCGACCAAATACTGCTTCCTGAACCTCATCGGTGCGACGCTCTTCCTGCTGACCATCGGCTATCTCTACGGCGTGTTCGGCACGCTCAACATGGCCGATATTGCGGTGAAGTCGGCGGCGCTGGAGGGCAACGGCGTCCTTCTCACCATCGCCTCGCTCTTCCTCGTCGCCTTCTCCATGAAAGCGGCGGCCTTCCCGCTGAATTTCTGGTTGCCGGCCTCCTATCACACGCCACGCTTCGTCGTGTCGGCGTTGTTCGCGGGCCTTTTGACCAAGGTCGGCATCTACGCGCTGATCCGCGTCGTGCTCATGCTGTTTCCGCCCGAGCGCGGCGGGCTCGGCTTCGTCATCGCCTGGATGGCTGCGCTCACCATGCTGATCGGCGCGCTCGGCGCCCTGTCGCAGACCGACCTTCGGCGCATGTTGAACTATGTCGTGATCGCCGGTATCGGCACGATCCTCGCCGGCCTCGCCATTCCCCCGGTCATGGAATCTCGCACGGTCGCCATCACCACAGGCGCTGCCGGCGTGCTGCGTGAGGCGGCGGAAGGGGCGGGTTTCAACAACGGCGTGTCGCTCGACGGGCCGCTCGCCACCGGCCTGTCGGGCGCGGTGTTCTACGCCCTCCATTCCGTCGTGGTCATGACGGCGCTCTATCTCGCAGCGGGCGTCGCGGCCTTTCGAAACGGCTCGTCCTCGCTGCATGAGATGGGTGGCCTCTGGAAGCGCCATCCCCTGTTCTCGGCCATGTTCCTCGTGCTGCTGCTCGGCGTCTCCGGTCTGCCACCCTTTTCGGGCTTCTGGCCTAAGATGCTGCTCGTGCGCGCGGCCATCTCGGCCGATCTTCCTTGGCTTGCGGCCTCGGTGCTCGTCTCCGGCTTCCTTCTGACCATCGCCTGCATCCGCGTCTTCTCGCTGGCCTTCTGGCGGCCTCTTCCGGCGCTGGCGGAGGCGGGCGAGGGGCATCCTCCGGAAGAGGTGTTCCGCGCACCGCAGCCCGGCCGCCCCTTGGCGCTCATTCCGCTGGTGGCGCTGTGCCTCTTCGTCGTCGTGGTCGGCGTCTGGCCGGAGCCGCTGGCCGAACTCACCTATGAGGCCGCGCATCAGATCCTCAAGCCGAGCGCCTATCTCGCCGTGGTTCTGGGGGGAACGCCGTAATGAATCCCTTCGTCGCCAACCTTCTCCTGGCCTTGGTCTGGCTGGTCATCACCGGTGGCTTCAGCCTCGGCAATCTCATGTTCGGCTTCTTTCTCGGTGCCGGATCGCTCTTTCTGATCCGCGAGCAGATCGGCGCTCAGGGCTATTTCCAGCGCGGCCGCAAGGTTCTCGGGCTCATTCTCTTCCTGATCTACGATCTCGCCGTGTCGGCCTGGCGCGTCGCCAACGTGGTTCTGGCGCCCAAGCTCGACGTGCGCCCCGGCGTCTTCCTCTACAAGCACCGGGTGGAGACCGACTTCGAGATCGCCCTCCTGTCCAATCTCGTGGGGCTGACCCCGGGCACGCTGATCTTTGACCTGTCGGAGGACGGTTCGACGCTCTTCGTCCACGCGCTCGACTGTTCCGATCCGGACGAGCGGCGACGCGAGATCGCGGAGGGCTTCGAGCGGCGCATTCTGGAGGCGTTCCGATGAGCTTCGCGCAGTTCTCCGAACGCTTTCTCGATATCGCGCTCACCGTGGCATTGTTCTTGCTCTGCGTTTCCTTCCTCTGCACGGTGATCCGCATCTGGAGAGGCCCGACCTTGCCGGATCGTGTGCTCGGCCTCGACGTGCTGACCTCGTCCTCGATCGGCTTCATCGCCGTGATCGGCATCGACACCGGCTTCACGCTTTATGTCGACATCGCTATCGCGCTCGGCCTCGTCGGCTTCCTCGCCACGATCTCGTTTGCGCGTTTCATCATGGCGCGCGGCGACACAGAGCGCTCGCCCGTCGCCGCCGCGACGGAACCGGAAGCGGACCTGAAGCTTCTCGGCGAGAAGGACCAGATGCCATGACGGCGGCGATCGGTAATATTCTGGCGGGCATCTTCGTCGTCATGGGCGCGCTCTTCGCGCTGGTCGCCTCGATCGGCATCCTGCGCCTGCCCGACTTCTACACCCGCATCCATGCCGCCTCGAAGGCGGGAACGGTCGGCTCCGTCCTGGCGCTTGTCGCGCTCGCCATCGTCTCCGTGCAAACGGCCGAAGTGCTGCGCGCCATCGCCGCCATCGTCTTCTTCTTCCTCACCGCGCCGATCTCGGCCCATCTTCTGGGCAAGGCTGCCTATTCGGCGGGATATCGCATGTGGTCGGGCTCGGTGCTGGACGAGATGGACGAGGACTTGGAAGCGCCGCCCAGCGCCCTGACGCAGGGCGACGACAGGGAAACGGCCTCCTGGCCGGCCGATCCCAACCGTCGCTGATCGCCGATCGTTTTCCAACCGACAGCCCAAGCTCCGATTGGTGGTGGTCGGGTAGGAAAGGCTGCTTGCCTCGCCGGCTATTTCGGGCTGAGAAGGGCGGAAACGCTCTAATCCCGGCAGACTGGAAAAACATTTATGATGCGATGGCCCTTCCGAACCGCCCTCGGCTTTGCCGGCCTGTTCGGCGCGGCAGGAACCGCAGGTGCGGCCTATGCCGCACATGGGGGAGGGGATGCGAGCCTCGCCGCAATCGCCGCCGCCATCGCCTTCGTCCACGCGCCGACGCTCCTGGCGCTCGGCCTTGCCGGCGAGCGGCTGCGCGGTGCGGCTCTGCCGATCCTCGGCCTGATCGCGGGCGTGCTTCTGTTTTCGGGAGATTTGGCGATGCGATTGGCAACCGGAGGCCGGCTCTTCGCCATGGCCGCGCCGACCGGCGGCACGGTGCTGATCCTGTCCTGGCTGCTGCTCGGCGTTCTCGCCCTGCTTCCCGCGCGTGGCGGGAAACTTTGATCGCGTAAGCGCTTCGCCGCCGACTCGTGATGGGCGGCGAAGGCGTTGGGGTCAGCGCGCCGGCGTCGCCGGTGTGGCGGCGGCCGCCTCCGTGGGGGCGGCAAGGGCGGCGGCCGGACCGCTCTTGATCGCGTTCAGCAGGCGTTCGGCGAGCGCTTCGTAATTGCCGTCGAAATGGTGCCCGCCCTCGATCGAGAGTTTGGCCGCATCGGCCAGCTGCGGCGCGAGGCAGGCGGTGTCCGCTTCGTCCTCGGTGCCGTAGATGCAGAGCAGCTTGGAGACGGGAACGGCTTTCAGTGCGTTCACCACGTCGCTCGCGCCCGTCGACATGCCGAGCCAGCCACCGACGGAAATCTCGAAGCCCGTCTTCTGCGAGGGCGCGAGAAGGCCGATCAGGTCGATCCGGTCGGTCCAGATCTGCGGTAGCTTGGGATAGGCGAAGGGCAGCGTGTCGGCGCCGAAGGAATAGCCGAGCAGCGCTACCGGGACGCCCGGCTTCGGATTGGCCTTGCCGAGCATAGTTTCCATGTCGGTCGCCATCTGCTCCGGCGTCTTTTCCGACCAGAAATAGCGCAGCGCGTCGACGCCGATGACCTCGACGCCATGCTCGCTCAGCCAATCGCCGATCGTCTTGTCGAGATCGCGCCAACCGCCGTCGCCGGAGAAGAAGAGCGCCACCGCGATCGGCTCGCCCTTGGGCTTGGTGACGATGATCGGCAGGGCCGAATTGTCGGCTTGGCTGATGTTGTCGGCCGCCGCGACCACGGCGTCCAGGGCGGTCGCCGGGTCCTTCGCCACGACGGTCGCGGCCTTGTAGGGCGCGGTTGGGGCAAGGTCGGTCGAATGGCCCTCGGGCTCGATGAAGACGAAGGGCTGAATCAGGTCGGCTGTGCGATCGTAGGCGAAGCCGCCGCGCCCGGCGGGCGTCGCCTTGGCGCCGGCGCAGACCGGAAGCGTCGAGCGGGCCGAAGGGGCGGCGTTCAGCGCGACGCCGCCGGCCATGGTCGCCGCCGGCGTGTCGGCCACCGCCGCATACGCGACCGTGCCGCCCACGCCGCGCCCGACCACGACGGGGTGGAAATAGGTCTGAAGCTCCAGGGCGCGCAGGGCTTCCTTAGCGATGCCCTCGATGTCCGAGCCGAGATAGATGCAGTCGTCGCCGTCCTCGATCCCTTCCTCCAGCGCGGCGCGCCAGCGAACGAGATCGATCTGCACGACGATCTGTCCGCCGTCCACGAGCTTGGCCGCCAGCTCGCGGTCCTCGCGCGCGATCCCGCCCTCGTCAGACAGGAGCACGGTCAGGCCGACCGGATCGCTGTCCGGCTCGAAGACGGGAACCCCGGCCATGTTTTCGTAGGTGACGACGGCGGCCGGCACGGCGGCGGCCGCGTTGCTCTTGACGCGCGACAGAAGAACGCCGGCCCCCACCCCACCCAGAAGGATCGGTGTGAGAAGTGCGGCAAGAAGAAGAGGGGCTCGCTTCATGAATCCTGCTTGGGTCGGCCGGAGATAAGGGTCGTCACGTCTACCAGAACCTTGGCTGTGTCGAAGCCGCCGGGACAGACGAGGTAATGCGGCGTCCAGACGGGCGCGAATTTCTGCTTGAAGGATTTCAGCCCGTCAAATCGATAGAAGGAACCGCCGCGCCGATAAAGGAAGGAGCCGAAACGGTTCCAGCGCGAGGCGCCGCGCCGGTCCACCAGGCCCGACAGGGGCGCGGCGCCCAGGTTGAACCACTTGTATCCCTCGTCCTTCGCATAGAGCATGAGCTTTGCGAAGAGCGCGTCCATGATCACTTTCGAGACATTGGGCAGGAAGCGCATCAGGTCGATCGAAATTTCTTCCTTGTTCGCGCCGCGCCAGATATTGGCGAAGGCGACAATGGCCCCGTCCTTCTTCAGGACAGCCATGTCGAAATGCGAGAGGTAGGCTCGGTCGAAATAGCCGAGCGAGAAGCCCTTTTCAGTGCCGGACTTCATCTCGAGCCACGCGTCGGACACGGCGCGCAACTCATCCATGCTGGCGACGACCTCCTCGCGCGAGATCACCGAGAAGACGAGGCCTTCGCGCTCGGCCCGGCGCGTCGCGGTGCGAAGGTCCTGCTTCTTGGCACCTTCCACGGAGAAGGTGGTGAGATCGACGCGGGCGACCTCGCCGAGCTTCAGGGCGACGAGGCCCATGTCGAGAAACAGCGGCAGGCTTTCGGGCGAGACTTCGTAGAAGACCGGACGCTCGGCCTGCGCATCCGCCAAGTCGCGGAAGGCCCAGGCCAGATCGTGCACGACCTCGGGGGGGCCGATCGGCTCACCCAGCGCGATCAGGCTGCCGCCCGAGCGCGCGTACATGACGAAGCCGCGCTTGTCCGGCGAGAAGAGGAAGCGCTTGTCGCCCAGGAGCGCGAGCGCCGCGTTGGTGTTGGGCGAGGCGTCGACGATGGGCGACACGTCGTCGGGAATGCGGCTGCGGCGCTGGATGCGGTCCGTCCGGCGGTGGATGGCGACGTCAAGCCCGACGAAGGCGATCACCACGAAGGCGACGACGCTGGCGCGCAGGAAGCGCGGCGCGTCCGCCGAGAGGGCGAAGTCCCACCACATCGTGTTGGCGTATTCGACATGGCGATAGGCGAAGAAGCCGAGCCAGACGCTGGCGATCACGGTTGCCGAAACCGCCGCCAGCCAGCTCCAGTTGACGGCGAAGAGGCCGCGCATGGATCGACGGTAGAAGGCGTGGCGGAAGCCGATCAGAAGGCCGGCGACGAGAACGAGGACGAAGGCCTCTTCCCAGTCCAGACCCTTCGAGATCGAGAAGACGGCGCCGGCCACGAGCAGCCCGAAGGCCACGACCCAGGCGCGCCAGAGGCGCTTGGCGAGACCGCGCGAGACCACCAGAAGCGCGACGCCGACGAAGCTCGCCGCCAGATGCGACATCTCGATGAAGGGCAGGGGGACGAAATCGCTGAGAAGATCGAGGCGCGTCGCCTGGCCGGGCGTCGCGCCCGAGAAGAGGAGAACGAGACCGCCGCCGAAAGCCAAGACCGCCGTGGCCGGCGGGACCATAGGCTCCAGCGCGCGAGAAAGTTCCTTCATCGGCCCCTTCATCACGCCGCGCCGGCGCACCGCCTCCACCACGAGAAGGCCGGCGACCGTCACCAGAAGCGGCAGCAGCGTGTAGATCAGGCGATAGACCAGGAGCGCGGCCACGACATCGGCGCGCTGCGACAGGCCGAGGCTGGCGATGATGGTCGCCTCGAAGGCGCCGAGGCCGCCGGGCGCGCTGGAGGCGACGCCCACCACCACGGCCACCGAGAAGACCAGAGCGAAGAGAATGAAGCTGTCGACCGTGTCGGCCGGCATGAGCACGTACAGCGTCGCGGCGGCCGCGCCGACATCGATGATGCCGGCGACGAGCTGGACGATGGCGCCCTTGTGCGAGGGCAGGGGCAGCGTGAACTTGCCGAAGCGGGCCGTGCGCTCGCCGCCCGACAGCCAGACCACGAAGCCGGCGACCAGCGCCACGAGAATGATGCCGATCGCCGCGTCCACCACCGGGCCAGCGTCGCGGAACACGGGAACGCCCTGCGGATCGACGATCAGCGCGACGCCGAGCATGATGGCGAGCGCGAACCAGAGCGCGAACCAGGACGTACCGACGATGCGGCCGATATCGGCAAGCTCGATACCGCCCGACTTGTACACGTGGTAGCGCAGCGCGCCGCCGGTCAGCAGCGGAAAGCCGAGCGCGTTGGAAATGGCGTAGCCGGCCGCACCGACCGTCGCGGCGACGGGCTTCGACACGCGCCCCGGCGCGATCGTCTCCACCGCCACCACGTCGTAGAGCGAGACGGCGGCGAAGGAGATCACCGTGAAGACAAGAGCCAGGATCAGGTCCAGACCCGACACCGCGTTCACCGCGCCGCGAACCTGATCGAGCGTCAGCGTGTGGACCATGCTGCCGAGCGCCGCGAAGGCCGCCACTGTGATGGCGAGCCCCAACGCGGCGGGGACATATCTGCGCCAGGCGCGAGCGGAATGACGTTCGGCTTTGGCCTCGGTGGTCATGTCGATTCCCAATGGTCCCGCATTGTCCGGCCATACCGGAGCGATGGGCATTTACCCCGTCGCACCGCTTGAGCAAGCCCATGCGGCGCGATTGCGTAAATTTCAGGACGGACGCTTATCGATCGAGCATGAAAATTAGATGCATTGCCGCAAGGAAAGGCAGTCATTTCTTTATTTTTGACCAAACGATAAAAACTTTTGACGACCTTGAATCTTCGAAGCATTCTGATCTGGAACGGTTCGAAACTCGGGGCCGACGGGGCGCCGAAGCCTTCCGCCGTCATGCCGCCATCGCCTTTCGGACCGCCGCCTCCGGCGCTGTCGAAAGCGCCGTGCCATCTCGTCCAGAAGGGTTTCCCATGTCCGAAATCCGCATGACCTCTCCCGACATCGCCGCCGGTCGGCTCGGCCCCGATCTGCTCGCCCAGGGCTTCTCCGACATTCATCCGCCGCTGGAGGCGCACGAGGCGCTGGTGGAGGCGGATCGCTGCTACTTCTGCTTCGATGCGCCCTGCATGCAGGCCTGCCCGACCTCGATCGACGTGCCGCTGTTCATCCGCGAGATCCAGGCGGGCAACCCGGTCGGCGCGGCCAAGACGATCTTCCAGGCCAATATTCTGGGCGGCATGTGCGCCCGCGTCTGCCCGACGGAAACGCTCTGCGAGGAAGCCTGCGTGCGCGAGGCGGCGGAGGGCAAGCCGGTGCGCATCGGCCTGCTTCAGCGCTTCGCCACCGATCACCTGATCGAGGCGGGGCGGCATCCGTTCGAACGCGCAGCATCGACGGGCCGCCGCATCGCCGTGGTCGGCGCCGGGCCGGCGGGCCTGTCCTGCGCCCATCGACTGGCCCAACTCGGCCATGACGTCACCCTTTACGACGCGCGGGAGAAGCCGGGCGGCCTCAACGAGTACGGCATCGCCGCCTATAAGGCGACCGACGGCTTCGCCCAGGCCGAAGTGGACTTCATTCTGGCGATCGGCGGCATCACGCTGGTCAACGGGCGTGCACTCGGGCGCGACCTGCATCTGGACGAGCTGCGCGAAAGTTTCGACGCGGTGTTTCTGGGGTTCGGCCTCGCCGGCGTCAACGCGCTCGGCCTCGAGAGCGAGGCGAGCGCCGGCGCGCACGATGCGGTCGCCTGGATCGCCGAGCTGCGCCAGACGCGGGACCTGTCGGATCTGCCGGTCGGGCGGCGCGTCGTGGTGATCGGCGGCGGCATGACGGCGGTGGACGCAGCCGTGCAGGCCAAGGCGCTGGGCGCGGAAGAGGTGACGCTCGCCTATCGGCGTGGCCGCGAGAGCATGAACGCCTCGCTCTACGAGCAGCAGATCGCGCAGACGCGCGGCGTGCAGATCCGTTGCCATCTCGCGCCCCGCCGCATCCTCGCCGAAAACGGCCATGTGCGGGGCATCGAGATGGAGCGAACGCGCCTCGTGAATGGGCGCCTGGAGCTGATCGGCGAGACGGTGACGATCGAGGCCGATCAGGTGTTCAAGGCGATCGGCCAGCAGTTCCGCCTGGAAGGGCTGGAGCCCGAGGCGGCGGGGCTGGTGCTGGAAGGCGGGCGCATCCGCGTCGATGCCGAGCGGCGCACCAGCCTGCCCGGCGTCTGGGCCGGAGGGGACTGCGTGGCCGGCGGCGAGGATCTGACCGTCGTCGCGGTCGAGGACGGCAAGCGCGCCGCGCTTTCGATCGACGCGGCATTGCGAAACGCGGCCCTCACGACCCCTGAGCAAGCCGCATCCCCGCCGGCCTTCGCCGCCGCCGCGCGCTGAGCCTCACCCCGGACGATTGGGAACCCAAGATCATGGCCGACCTCGCGACCGACTTCATCGGCATCCGCTCGCCCAACCCTTTCTGGCTGGCCTCCGCGCCGCCGACCGATAAGGAATACAATGTCCAGCGGGCCTTCGAGGCCGGCTGGGGCGGCGTCGTCTGGAAGACGCTGGGCGAGGGCGACCCTGTCGTCAACGTCAACGGGCCGCGCTATGGCGCGATCCACGGGCCGGACCGCCGCCTGCTCGGCTTCAACAATATCGAGCTCATCACCGACCGCTCGCTGGACCTCAATCTCGAGGAGATCGCCCGAGTCAAGCGCAACTGGCCTGACCGCGCCGTGGTCGTCTCGCTCATGGTGCCCTGCGAGGAGCGGAGCTGGCAGGCGATCCTCGCACGCGTCGCCGATACGGGCTGCGACGGGGTGGAACTCAATTTCGGCTGCCCGCACGGCATGTCCGAGCGCGGCATGGGCTCGGCCGTGGGCCAGGTGCCCGAGTATATCGAGATGGTCGCCGCCTGGTGCAAACAGCATTCCAGCCTGCCGGTCATCGTCAAGCTGACGCCCAACATCACCGACATCCGTTATCCCGCCCGCGCGGCCAAGCGGGGCGGGGCCGACGCGGTCTCGCTCATCAACACGATCTCCTCCATCGTCTCGATCGACCTCGACAATTTCGCGCCGACGCCGACGATCGACGGGCGCGGCAGCCATGGCGGCTATTGCGGACCGGCGGTGAAGCCCATCGCGCTCAACATGGTGGCCGAGATCGCCAGGGACCGCGAAACATACGGCCTGCCGATGTCCGGCATCGGCGGCATCACCACCTGGCGGGATGCGGCGGAGTTCATCGCGCTCGGCTGCGGCAACGTGCAGGTCTGCACCGCAGCTATGACCTATGGTTTCAAGGTCGTGCAGGAAATGACGGCCGGCCTGTCGGACTGGATGGACACGAAGGGCTATCGCACCATCGAGGATTTTCGCGGCCGTGCCGTGCCCAACGTCACGGACTGGCAGTATCTCAACCTGAATTACGTCACCAAGGCCCGCATCGACCAGGACCTCTGCATCAAGTGCGGGCGATGCCACATCGCCTGCGAGGACACGTCGCATCAGGCGATCACGAATCAGGTGGACGGACTGCGCCATTTCGAGGTGATCGACGCCGACTGCGTCGGATGCAACCTCTGCGTCAATGTCTGCCCGATTGAAAGCTGCATCACGATGGAGCAGATCACCGGCCATGATCCACGCACCGGCCTGCCCATCCCGCCGGACTATTCCAACTGGACGGTGCATCCGAACAACCCGTTGAAACGAGAGACGATTCAGTTCGCGCCCGAGCCGATGGTGCTGCCCGACGCGGCGGAATGACGGACGGAAGCCTCGTCGTTCGTATGAGCGCATGGCGTGTGGTCAGACTCTCGGCGCGCCGGGTACGGCGGCCTTTTCTCTATCAATTTCCGGTGTCTTCCCGTCGATGCGACGATCCCAAGCAGCCCGGCTGTAACGGAACACTAATGTCATGATGCGAAGCTCGGGGTGAAAGTCGAAGATGGTCGGCCATCGATTGGTCGATCGTCGGCAGGAGCATGAGTTGGTGTTGTGAAATCGATAAACGCCAAACTTCTTGTCAGCGCGCTCCTCATCGCGCTTCTGGCAGGGTTCGTCGGAATGTTGGTGCTTCGCAGCAATCGCGACGCGGCGGACATCGCGACGGCCATGTTCGACCATGGCATCGATCCGCTCGACCGGCTCGAACAGGCGTCTCGCGCTTTGAACGATCTGGAGAAGCGCTTCGTCGACACGCCGACGGCCCTGACCCATTCCGGTGCACTGCAGAGCGATGACGGCGCGGCGCTTCTGACGGGGCTGACCGATATCGTCGGCAGCGTGCGCGGCGCCATCGGCTCGCTGCCCGACGGTGACCTGACCCACCAGCTCGACACGCTGCTCTACTCCATCAACCGCCTTCGCACCGCCGACGGCGATGTCACGCATCGCTTCGTCAAGCGAGAGCTGGCCGACATCGTGCGAGACGTGGAAGGCGCGATCAACGTGATCCGCAGGGATCTGATCGCGATGCGCGACTTGTCCCTGCGGGAGCGCCAGGCCATCGACCGAGCGGTGCTAGCCGGCGGCGCATCCGGCCTCGTCATCGGTCTCCTCCTTCTGGCTTATCTCTCCCGCAGCATTTCGCGCCCCATCCGAAACGCCGCGTCGGCGCTGCGCATGGTCGGCGGCGGCGCGATGGCGGGAAAAGGCGCTCTGCCGGGCGACATGATGGTGGATCTGGAAGCGGCCATCCGCTTCGTGGAAACGGTGATCGAGAACAAGGATCGTTCGTCCCGCCTGCAGAAGAACAGCTCGGCCGCCCATCTCCTGGCGACGGTCGAGCGCCAGCAGAAGCGCCTGCGCGTGGCGCTGGACGCCCTGCGCAAGCCGCTCTGCCTCGTGGACGACAAGGGCCGGCTGACGGACGCGAACCAAGAGTTTCTTCGCCTCTTCCCGGGCCTTCGGGCGGGAACGGCGGTGGCCTCCTGGTCCGAGCATCCGGGGCTGGCGGCGGCGCTGCTGGCCGGCACCGAAGACGAGGTCCTGGAACTGGAAGACGGGTCGAGCTGCCGGATTCGCTGCCATTCCAACCCGATCGACAATGGCATCATCGCCGTGTTCGACGAACTGGCCGGGGAAGAGAGCGCCCAGCGCGAGTTGGAACGGCTGACGCTGCAGGACTCCCTGACCGGCCTGCCCAATCGGGACGCCTTCTACAACGCGCTGCAAAAGGCGCTTCACACCGGAGCCGACCCGATCTCGGTCTTCGTGATCGACGTCGTGGCCTTCAAGAACATCAACACGACCCTGGGCCTGATCGCCGGCGACGACCTCCTGCGTCAGGTCGGCGAGCGCCTTCGCACCCTCGCCGGGCCGGACAGCATCACCGCGCGTCTGGCGGGCGACGAGTTCGGCCTCATCCTGCCCGGCGCCGGCGAGGCGATGGGGCCGGAGCGCTTCGGCCGTGGCATCGTGCAGGACTTCGCCCGGCGGCCGATCGCCGTGGCGGGGCGTCCGCTGACGATCCGTCTCGCCGTCGGCGTGGTTCCCGACATCGCCCCCGGCGGCGGCATGGATGCGCGCACCGTGATGCGGGACTGCGAGATCGCGCTGGAAACCGCCAAGAAGCGCAGCACTGACCCGTTCTGCGTCTATGCGCCGGAGATCCAGAAGGAGCACCAGCGGCGCCAGGATATGGAGCGCGATCTGCGCGAGGCGCTGACGCGGAGCGAGTTCGAGCTGCATTTCCAGCCCTTCGTGGACTCCAAGCGTCGGCGCGTGTCGGGCTTCGAGGCGCTGGTGCGCTGGAACTCGCCGACGCGCGGCCGCGTCTCGCCCGGCGTCTTCATTCCGATCATGGAGGAAACCGGGCTGATCGTCTCGCTCGGGCAGTTCGTGCTGCGCGACGCCTGCCGGCAGGCCGCCCGCTGGCCCGAGGGCTTAAGCCTGTCGATCAACCTTTCGCCCCGACAGTTCGACTCCGGCAACATCGTGGCCGACGTTCGCGACATCCTGGCGGAGACCAAGCTCGACCCCAAGCGTCTTCAATTGGAAGTGACGGAGTCGCTCTTCCTCTCCGACGCCGATAAGGTTCTGGACATTCTCAATGCGCTTCGTCGGATGGGAATCACGATCTCGATGGACGATTTCGGAACCGGCTATTCCTCGCTCGGCTATCTCAGCCGCTTCCCCTTCGACAAGATCAAGATCGACCAGTCCTTCGTGCGCGATCTCACGCGCCGGGAGAACATGGCGATCGTTCGCGCGGTTCTGGGCCTCGGCGCGTCCATGAAGCTTTCGGTCATCGCCGAGGGAGTCGAAACCGTGGAGCAGATGCGCGTTCTGGAGAGCGAAGGCTGCGAGGAGATGCAAGGCTATCTCTTCTCGCCCCCCCGCCCGGCGAGCGACCTTGCCAAGATCCTGGTGGAAGTTCGGGAGGGCTTCCAAGACGGTCGCTTCGGACCCTCCACGCCGCTGGACGCGCCCTCAGCCGCCCTGCGGGCCTGATTGCAAGGGCTGACGGCGAGGCCCTAACTCCTTGCCTCGGCGCGGGAAACGCCGTTGAGGACGATGGAGAGGATTGCCTCGGTTGTCTCGGTCAAGAAGTTGGGACTCTTGGCCCGATCGCCCAGAACCGCTTTGATTTGGGCCGCGAAATCGGCATAGTGCTGGGTGGTCGCCCAGATCAGGAAGATCAGATGCACGGGGTCGACGGTCGCGATCCGCCCCCGCTCCACCCAATGCGCGATCACCTCGGCCTTCGCCTCGACCAGCGCCCGCAGATCGGTCTCGAGGAAGGGGCGGATTACGGGCGCGCCGTTCAGCACTTCGTTGGCGAAGAGCCGCGAGGCCTCGGGCTGCTCGAAGGACATGCGCAGCTTAGCGCCGATATACTGGCGCAGCTCCGTTTCCGGGTCGCCGTCTCGCTCCAGCATACGCAAGGGCGCCAGCCATTCGGCAAGCGTGCGCTGGAGCAACGCCTCATAGATCTCCTCCTTGCGCCGGAAGTAGTAAAGCAGATTGGGCTTCGACATACCGGCGCGCTTGGCGATCTGGTCGATCGTCGTGCCGCGATAGCCATAGGTCGCGAAGATCGGGAGGGCGGCGGCCAGGATGGCCTCGCGATTGGCGGTCTGGATGCGTGTCGCCGGGCGTTCAGGGCGAAGCGGCTGATCCATGGTCAAGCCTTCCTTGCCTTATCTTTTTGCGCAGCGATGGCCTGCTCTCGAATCATGCAAATTCGCCTTGACCGTCTTCCGCCGAGCTTCTAGCCTCCCTTTTGACCATATAGTCAACAATCGGGAAACGGCTGATGTCGAGGCCTGCCTCGTCTGGCGGCGCCTCGGCGGAGCGGCGGGGATGTTGGGTCCGAACATCGCGCCTGGCAGCAAGCAGGGATCGTGGATCGTATGAGCCTTCTTTCCAATCTCCAGTGCAATAGCGACCGGCTGTGGACCACGCTGGAGGAGATGGCGAAGATCGG
This sequence comes from Aureimonas sp. AU20, assembly GCF_001442755.1. Lineage (NCBI taxonomy): Bacteria > Pseudomonadati > Pseudomonadota > Alphaproteobacteria > Hyphomicrobiales > Aurantimonadaceae > Aureimonas > Aureimonas sp. AU20. The sequence continues at coordinate 1,810,351 of NZ_CP006367.1, forward strand.
GCCGGGGATCGCCGGCGGCAACGATCGCCAAGCCCTGACCGATGCCGACGGCAAGGGGCGCCACCTCCTGGCCCATTGGGCGAAAGAGGCCGGCCTGACCCTGGCGGTCGATACGATGGGCAACATGTTCCTGCGCCGCGAGGGCGCCGAGCCCGATCTCGACCCCGTCTATATGGGCTCGCATCTCGACACGCAGCCGACGGGCGGGCGCTATGACGGCGTCTTGGGCGTGCTCGGAGCGCTGGAAGTCGCTCGCACGCTCGACGATCTCGGTATCCGAACCAAGCGGCCCTTGGTGATCGTGAACTGGACCAACGAGGAGGGAACGCGCTTCGCCCCGGCCATGCTGGCCTCCGGCGTGTTCGCCGGGCTGCATGACGAGGCCTGGGCCAAGAGCCGGGTGGATGCCAAGGGCAAGCGCTTCGGCGACGAACTGGCCCGCATCGGCTGGGAGGGCACGGAACCCGTCGGCGACCGCCGGATCCACGCCTTGTTCGAGCTGCATATCGAGCAGGGGCCGATCCTGGAGGACGAGGGCGTCCAGATCGGGGTGGTGACACACGGCCAGGGCCTGTTCTGGCTGGAGGTGACGCTGACCGGCCGGGAGAGCCACACCGGCTCGACGCCCATGCTCAAGCGCCGCAATGCCGGGCTGGGCCTCGCGCGCGTCACCGAACTCGTCCACGCAGCGGCCATGGCACGCCAGCCGGGCGCGGTGGGGGCGATCGGCCATATCGAGGTCTATCCCAACTCCCGCAACATCATCGCCGGCCGGGTCACCTTCACGGTCGACATCCGCTCGCCGGACAAGATGGTGCTCTACGCCATGCGCGAGGAGATCGAGGCGGGGATCGCGACGATCGCTTCCGACCTCGGCTTGGAGGCGAAGGTGGAGGAGGTCGGCCATTTCGACCCCGTCGTCTTCGACGAGGGCTGCGTCGAAGCCGTGCGCGCGGCGGCCGGCCGGCTCGGCTACAGCCACCGCGACATCGTCTCCGGCGCCGGCCACGACGCCTGCTGGATCAACCGCGTCGCGCCCACGGCCATGATCTTCTGCCCCTGCGAAGGCGGGCTCAGCCACAACGAGGCGGAGGCCATCACCAAGGACTGGGCCAAGCAGGGCGTCGACGTCTTGCTCGGCGCGGTGGTCGAAACCGCCGGAATCGCGGCCTAAGCCCAAAGAAACCCGGGAGTTCGAAGCATGAGCATCGCGATCAAGGGCGGCACGATCGTTACCGCCGATCTGACCTACCGCGCCGATCTTCTGGTGGAGGGTGGGCGCATCGCCGCGATCGGGCCGGACCTTTCGGGCGACGAGGTGATCGACGCCTCCGGCGCCTATGTCATGCCGGGTGGGATCGACCCTCACACCCATCTCGAAATGCCCTTCATGGGCACGCATTCCTCCGATGATTTCGACACGGGCACGGCCGCCGCTTTGGCCGGAGGCACGACCATGGTGGTCGATTTCTGTCTGCCCGCGCCGGGCCAGGGGCTGATCGACGCGCTGGGCGAGTGGCACCAGAAGGCCGGCAAGGCGCGGACCGATTATTCCTTCCACATGGCCATCACCTGGTGGGGCGAGGAGGTCTTCGCCGACATGCCGAAGGTGGTGGCGGAGGGCATCAACACGTTCAAGCACTTCATGGCCTACAAGGGCGCATTGATGGTGAACGACGACGAGATGTTCGCCTCCTTCTCGCGCTGCGCCGAGATCGGCGCCATGCCGCTGGTGCATGCGGAGAACGGCGACGTGGTGGCTTTTCTCCAGCAGAAGCTGCTGGGCGAGGGCAACAACGGGCCGGAGGCCCATGCTTACTCCCGCCCGCCGGAGGTGGAGGGCGAGGCGACCAATCGCGCCATCATGATCGCCGATCAGGCCGGCGTGCCTCTCTATGTCGTGCATGTGTCCTGCGAGGAGGCGCACGAGGCGATCCGCCGGGCGCGGGCCAAAGGCATGCGCGTCTTCGGCGAGCCGCTGATCCAGCACCTGACTCTCGACGAGAGCGAATACGCCCATCCCGACTGGGACTATGCCGCTCGCCGCGTCATGAGTCCGCCCTTCCGCAACCGAAAGCACCAGGATTCGCTCTGGGCGGGCCTTCAGTCCGGCTCGCTGCAGGTGGTCGCCACCGACCATTGCGCCTTCACCTCGGCGCAGAAGCGCTTCGGGCTTGGCGACTTCACCAAGATTCCGAACGGCACGGGCGGGTTGGAGGACAGGATGGCGGTGCTCTGGACGCGCGGCGTCAATACCGGGCGCCTGACGATGAACGAGTTCGTCGCCGCGACCTCCACCAACATCGCCAAGATTCTCAACATCTACCCGCGCAAGGGTACCATTCTGGTCGGCGCCGACGCCGATCTCGTGATCTGGGACCCGGCGGCAACCAAGACCGTCTCGGCCGCCGCACAGCATTCGGCGATCGACTACAACGTCTTCGAAGGCTTCGAGCTGACCGGCCTGCCGGCCGTCACGCTGTCGCGCGGGCAAATCGCCTATCGCAACGGCGAGATCCGCGCCGAGACGGGGGAGGGACGCTTCGTCCAGCGCCCCGCCAACGCGCCTGTTGCCAAGGCGCTTTCGACCTGGAAGGAACTCACCGCGCCGCGCAAGGTCGAGCGTTCCGGCATCCCCGCCGGCGTTTGAACCAGGGCGTTGGTGCAGAGGAGGCGAGGGCAACGGCCGCCCGCCTCCTAGCCGTCAGCTCCGCGAGGCTTCACCGCCAAGCTGCAGGCGCTCCGCGGCGAGGACATCGCGCCGGATTTCCGCCGCGCGCTCGCCCGCCGGCTTAGAGAAGCGGGCGAGAAGCAGGTAGGCGACGGGGGTCAGGAACAGGGTCGCGACCGTGGCGAGGCCGAGGCCGCCGACGATGACATAGCCCAGCGTCACGCGCGCTTCCGCGCCCGCGCCGGCCGAAAAGATCAGTGGCACACCGCCGACGATGGTGGCGATCATCGTCATCAGCACAGGGCGCAGGCGGATGATCGAGGCTTGCTCCACCGCCTCTCGAACCGAAAGGCCCGTTTCGCGAAGCTGATTGGCGAACTCCACGATGAGGATGCCGTTCTTGGCCATGATGCCGACGAGCAGCACCAGGCCGATCTGCGAATAGAGGTTCAGGCTCTCGCCGAAGAAGCCCATGGAATAGATCGCGCAGGCGACGCCGAAGGGCACGGTGGCGATGATGATGAGCGCCGACACGAAGCTTTCGAACTGCGCGGCGAGAACCAGGAACACCACGACGATGGCGAAGCCGAAGACCAGCGCCAGTCCGCTCGACGTCTCCTGCAAGGTCGCCGCTTCCGCCAGCGGCACCAGCCGCATGTCGTCCCCCAGCCGCTCGGCCGCGAAGGACTGGAGGTCCGCCCAGCCTTCGCCGATCGAATACCCAGGGCGAAGATCGGCCGAAAGCGCGACGGAACGCGACTGGTTTTCGCGTGCCAGCGAGGGCGCGATGGCCTCCTCCTTCACGGTCGCGATGGAGGACATGGGAATGAAGCGCCCGTCCGTGCTCCGGATGAAGATGTTGGCGAGGTCGGACGGGTCGTTGATCGGCTGCGCGGTGGAGATGATGTGGATCGGCACCGAGCGATCCTCGACATAGGTCGTGCCGATCTCGCGCCCGTCGAGCAGCGACTGCATGGCCGCCGACAGGGCGTTGATGTCGATGCCGAGATCGGAGGCCTTCTGCCGGTCGATGGCGACGGAAAGCTGCGGCTGGGTCGTGTCGAAGGCGAGTTGCACGCGGCCCCAGCGTCCGTCCTCGTTCATCGCCGCTTCCAGCGCCTCAGCCGTGTCGGAAAGGCCGGCATAGCTCGGTCCGGCCAGCGCGAACTGGAGGCCCCGGCCGCCGCCGCGAATGCCGAGCGAGTTCGGCTGGATGGCGCGCGCCTGAACGCCGGGAATGTCGCGGAAGGCGCGGTTGAGTTCGCTTGCGATCTCCTGCTGCGTGCGCTCGCGGGCGCCCCAGTCGGTCAGCGTCATCACCATGAAGGCGCCGTTGCCCGTGCCTGTGCCGATCCGGGCGTAGACGCTGGTGGCCTCGCCGCTCTCGACATAGCGCAGCACGATCTCCTCCACCTGCCGCATCTGCTCGTTGGTGTAGGCGAGGCTGGCGCTTTGGGGCGCGGAAATGCTCATAAGAACCGAGCCGCGATCTTCTGCGGGGGTCAACTGCTGCGGCAGGCCGGCGAAGACACCGATCGCGCCGACCGCGAAGACGATCGAGGCCGCCAGAACCGGCAGGGGATAGCCGAGGCAGAGGCGCAGGAGCTTGGCGTAGCCGGCCGCAAAGACGCCGCCGAGCCGCGTGACGCCACGCTTCAGCGGGCCGGCCTCCGGCTCCTTGTCGCTGAGCATCGAGGCGGCCAGCATGGGGCAGAGCGTCAGCGCGATGAAGGCTGAGAGCGTGACCGAGATCGCGAGCACGAAGCCGAACTCGCGAAACAGACCGCCCGCGACACCGGGCAGGAAGGAGATCGGGATGAAGACGGCGGCGAGCGTCGCCGTGGTGGAGACGACGGCGAAGAAGACCTCTCGCGTGCCGATGACCGCCGCCGCGCGCACGCTCATGCCGAGATCGCGCTGGCGGATGATGTTTTCCAGAACGATGATGGCGTCGTCCACCACCATGCCCGTCGCCAGAACCAGCGCCAGAAGGGTGATGATGTTGACGGAGAAGCCAACGAGATAGATGCCCGCGACGACGCCGATCAAGGCGATCGGAATGGTGAGCGTTGGGATCAGCGTCGCTCGCGCGTTCATCAGGAAGGCGTAGATGACGCCGACCACGATGATGATGGCGAGGATCAGCGTCAGCTCGACCTCGTGCAGCGAGCCGTTGATGAAGGTCGCCTCGTCCGACGTGACGACGATGCGCGTGCCCTCCGGCAGGCTGGCGTTGAGCTCCGCCACGGCGGCGCGCACGCCTTCGGAAATCGCGATGGTGGACGAGCCGGCCTGGCGCACGACGTCGAGGCCGATGCCGGTCTGGCCGTTGACGCGCAGGAGCGAGGCCGCCTCGTCCGGCCCGAAGCGCACAGTCGCGACATCGCGCAGCCGCGTGTTGGGATTGAGGAGGACGGCGCCGAATTCCTCGGGCGTCGTCAGGCTGGCGCTGGCGCGCACCACGAGATTCTGCGTCGGCGATTCCAGCGAGCCGGCCGGTTGGTCGAAGGAGGCATTGGCGAGCGCGGTGGAGACGTCGGCCAGCGTCAGGCCGCGCGTCGCCAGATCGTCCGGCCTTATATCGATATAGACGAGCTTCTCGCGATCGCCCGACGGATCGACATTGGCGACGCCTTCGACGGCGGCCACCCGGTCCGCGATCCGGTCGTTCACCAGCGTGGTCAGGTCCTCGATCTTCAGCGTCGAGGAAAGAACGGCAAGGCGCATGATCGCGTCGGCATCGGCGTCCGCCTTGACGATGCGCGCCTCGTCCGCATCGTCGGGCAGCGAGTTGGCGATGCCGGCCACCGCGTCTCGCACGTCGCTCGCCGCCACGTTGAGGTCGGTGGAGTCGGTGAACTCGATGGTGACGCGGCTCTGGCCGAAGCGCGAGGAGGAGGAGATCGAGGCGATGCCCGGCACGCGGGCGACGGCGCTTTCGATCTCGTCCGTCAACTGGCGATCCACCACTTCGGGCGAGGCGCCCTCGAAGCTGGTGGAAACGGTGATGACGGGCCGGTCCACATTGGGCAGTTCGCGGATTTCCACCGCGTTGAAGGCCGCAAGCCCGGCGACGATCAGGAGAAGATTCAGGACGATGGTTAGAACGGGGCGACGGACGAACAGGGAGGTGAGCGCGGTGAGCCCGTCGATACGTCCTTCCCCACCCTTGTCCGGCGCGCCGCTCATCGGGCAAGCTCCGCCCGGCGTCCGTTCGCCGGATCGGCGGCGGCGGAGGGAACGGGCGCGGGCGCGTCTGTGGCGTCGGCCGGGACGGGCGCCTGCACCGGTTCGCGCACCCGCACGTTCAAGCCCTCGCGCAGCTGCTGTAGACCCTCGCGCACCACGGGTTCGTTGGCCTTCAGCGTATCGGAGGCGACGAGGATGCGGTCCACATTGCGCTCGATGATGCCGACGGGCTTCTTCACCGCCTTGCCGGCCTCGACGGTCCAGACATATGACCCCGCGCGCTCCCACTGGATGGCGAGCGGATCGACCGAGACATAGGTCTGGCCGGGAAATTCCATGGAAATGCCGAAGGACATGCCGGGGCGAAGAAGATCCTCCGCATTGTCCACCACCGCTTCGGCGCGCAAGGTGCGGCTGGCCTCGTCGATGCGGCTGTCCAGCGCCGTCAGACGGCCCTGGAAGACGCGGCCCGTCCGCGTGGTCGGCTCGGCCGTCACGGTTTGGCCGATCGCCAATTCCGCCGCATAGGCTTCCGGCACGTTGAAGAGGATCTTCAGCTGCGAGCGGTCGTCCACCACCGCGATCTGGGTGGAGCTGTCCACGAGGTCGCCGATGTCGAGATCGAGAAGACCGACTCGGCCGGCGATCGGCGAGGTCACGTCGCGCTTGCGCAGCGCGATCTCGGCGGTCTGAAGGTCGAGCGCGGCGGCGTCCCGCGCGCGGGCCACCTCGTCGAGCTGTACGGCCGTGATGGCGGCGCCGGCCGAAAGCGACTGGTAGCGCTTGAGCTGGTCTTCGGCGGCGGTCAGCGCCAGCTTGGCCCGGTCCACCGCCACGCGCTCGGCGTCGTTCTGCAGCACGGCCAGTGTCGCGCCGGCCTTCACCACCTCGCCCGAGGCAAAGCCGATGCCCGCGACGATGCCCGTCGCATCGGCCCGGATGGCGACGGACCGAACGGCTTCGCCCGTGCCAAGCGCCCGTAGCCTGTCTCGCGTCACCGCCGGCAGAGCGGGGTCCACCACCACGAGCGGCGCGGCCTGATTGCCGTCCCGTCCGGCCGGAGTTGCGCCCACCTTCTCGGCATCTTCGGGGGACAGACGCGCGATTAGCTCCTTCGCCTGCTGCGGAAGGGGGAGGCCGCTTTCCAGAACCAACCGGCCGGGAAGCGGCGACAGCATCATCCAGACCCCCAGTGCCACCAGGAGAACGAGGACCGTGACGACGATCTGCCGGAGAAAAGCCATGTCTGCCTTTGTCGGATCGGGAGCGGCGGATAGGGCCACTCTTCGCGGGGAACCTAGGGGAGGAAGCCCCAGGCCATGTCATAATTTTTGGTAAGGCTGGCTTAATGGGATGTGAATGGAATGGCAGAACGGCGAAAGGCCCGCGTGTTCGCGGGCCTTTCCCTTGTCAGGCCGGCTCCTCACGAAGCCGACACGCTTTCGTTACTGAGCCTGAGTGGTGGCCGGAATGTCGCCCGGGTTGGCGACACGCATGGAGTCGCGGTTCTGGGCGTAGCTGTCGCGCTTGTATTCCGGCGCGTTGCGCAGCTGATCCTGCGTGAACTGCGTGGTCAGCGTCACGCGGCCGCTGGAGTCGCGCAGGAACTGCAGATTGTCCATCGCGACCGCCACCGGCTTGGCGCCGATGCCGAGGAAGCCGCCGACATCCACGATCACCGCATCGACCTGACCCTGCGGGGTCAGAGCGAGATCGCCGATCGAGCCGATCGTCTGATTGTCCGGCCCGTAGACCGTGGTGCCCATCAGATTGTCGGCCGAAAGTTCGGCGCCGGTGATCGGCGAGCCGTTCGCCATGGGCTGCGTGCCGCCGGTCGAGGCCGTGGACGTGGCATCGGTCGTGTCGGTGGCCATGCCGGTCGTCGCCGTGCCCGCAGCCATTCCGGCCGTACCTGCCGCTGTGCCGGCTGCCATGCCCGTGGTGCCTGTCGTCACGCCGGTCGTCGCCGTGGTGTTGGCCGCCATCTCGCTCGGCTTTTCATCGGCGAAGGAAGGAGCGTTCTTCAACTGATCCTTGGTCGCCGCCAGCATGGCATGCGGCTCGTTGTTCTCGCCGCGCGTCATCGAGATATTGTCGAAGGGAACGCCGACATCCTTTTGGCCGATGCCGAGGAAGCCGCCGACGCCGACCACGAAACCATCGACCCGGCCCGCCGAGGAGACGATCAGGTTGTTGATATCACCGATGCGCTCGGAGCTGGTGTTCGCGCCGGCATAGACATTGTCGCCCACGAGGTTGGAAGCGAGATAGTCCTCAGCACCCAGCGTCGCGAGGTAGCCGCCTTCAGCCGAAGCGGTCGCCATTCCGGTGGTGGCCGGCTGGGTCGTGCTGGCGGCCATATCGGTCTGCGGGGCTATGGCGCCGGTCGTCGCCGTACCAGCGGCCGTGGTGCCGGAGGCCATCGTGCCGGTTGCGTCCGGCGTGGCGGTGGTCGCCATACCCGGCGCGGTGGCCGTAGCCGTCGTGCCCGTGCCCATCGCCGCGTTGGTCTCGGCCGGTGTGGTGAAAACCGGGGCCGAGGTCAGCTGCTCGCGCGAGGCGGTCAGCACGGCGCGGGGCTCGTTGTTCGCGCCCATCGTCCAATTGATCTGATTGAAGGGCACGGCGATCGTCTTGGACTGGTCGCCAAGATAGGCGCCGGTGTCGATCACCACAGCCTTCACCGTGCCGTCGGCGGCGACGATCAGGTTCTCGATCTCGCCGGCTTCGTCGGAATTGGCGTCCGCCGAGGCGTAGACATTCATGTCCATGAAATCGTCGGCAAGATACTGGTTCTCGCCCAGACGCTCGATGTAGGCGATGTCGGCGGTCGAGGCGGCGTCAGTCGGAGCAGCAGCAGTGGTGCCGGACATGGCGCCTGTGCCTGCACCCTGGGTCGTCATTGCGGGCTCGGTGGCGGTCGTCGGGGCGGCGCTCTGGGCGAAGGCGCCGGTGGCGAGGACCGTTGCGAGGGCGGTTGTCGCGAGGAGCTTGCGAACCATTCGAGTTCTCCCTTTAAGAAATGTCCCCATGCGGGGAAGATCCGGCGCCGCGAACCGCGTCGCCTTTCGAGGGGGTTAACCGCAAGGGAATGCCCGGGTTCCGACACGGGGCGAAAACGCCTTCGTGACGAGCACCCCTTGCATCGTTCACGCGAAGGCGATCACGCCGAAGAAGAGAAGCAAGAGAAAGCCGATCAGCACGATCAGGATCAGCACCTTGGCAATGCCGGCGGAGGCGCCCGCGACGCCCCGAAAGCCGAGGAGACTCGCGATCGCGGCAACGACCAGAAGAATGACGATCCATTCAAGCATGGAAAGGGCCTTTCCCTTTTGTGAGCGCCGCGCCTGCCGCGGTTCAGTCACTTCAAACGGCCTGCTCCCGGCGGGAGTTCCCCGGCTCGCGGCCACGTATCCGCCCGCTCTCCTGCTTTCGTGAGGGCGCCCCATATGAGGGCTCGAAACCGGCTCAAGCAGCGAGGCCTATCGGCGTCATGAAGGTTCATGCCCTCCTCAACCGTGGCGGCGGGACGCTGCGGACCCTGGATCTCGACATCCTCAGCGCCTTGATCTGCGACGAGTTCCGCATGCACGGCCACGAGATCGAGGTGGATCTTCTTTCTGGCGAGGAGCTGATCGGCAGCATCCGCGAGCATTCTGAGCGCAGCGATCTCGACGTGCTGATGGTGGGCGGGGGAGACGGAACGGTGTCCGCAGCGGCGGCGGCCGTCGCCCATTCGCCGGTCGCGCTCGGCGTGCTCCCGGCGGGCACGATGAACCTCTTCGCGCGCTCGCTGCAAATCCCGCTCGAACTCGAACAGGCCATTCGCGCCCTGTCGACGGGGCGGATCGTCGAGGTGGATATCGCCAGCGTCAACGACGAGTTCTTCATCCACCAGTTCGCCGTCGGCCTCCATGCCCGTATGGTGCGCACGCGCGACAAGATCGACTATGGCTCGAAGGTCGGAAAGATGTGGGCCAGCGTCAAGGCGGTGGTCTCGGCCGTTCGCAGCCTGCCGCTAGTGGATCTCGAAATAGAGATCGACGGCAAGCGTGAATCCATCCGCACCCCGGCGGTCGCCATCTCCAACAATCTTTATGGCGACGGCCATATGCCCTTCGCGGACGATCCGCAGGCTGGCCGGCTCGGCATCTACCTCATGCGCTCGCACGACCGGGCGGCCATGCTCAAGATGACCATGGACATGATGCGCGGAGCCTGGAAGGCGAACAAGGACCTGACGGTCACCGAGGCTGACTCGATCCGCATCGTCTATGGCGGTCGCAAGACCCATAGCCGCGCCGTGATGGATGGCGAGCTCAAGAATCTCGACCGCGTCTCCGACGTCACGATCCATCGCCGGGGGCTGAAAGTGCTTGTGCCGGAAAGCGCGACGATCGATTGAACCGAAAACCCCTCGCACCGTCCTTTGACGACGGTGCGAGGGGCGGAAGGTCTTATGGCGGCGGTGCGTTACCGGACTTCGTTGTCGAAATCGTCCGGCGCCCGGGCATCGCTGCGGCTGTCCGGGTCCATGCCGACCGATTCCAGCGTCCCATAGGCATGGCCGCCTTCGGCCAGCATGGTAATGGCGTCGCGGATTTGCATCTCGATCGGCTCGAACTCGCTGCCCCTGTCGATGTCGGAGCGATCTTCGAACTGCCCAGCAAGAGCTGCAAGACGAGACTGCTTCTCCTCGATCGTCATGGCGGGATTGTTCAAGATGTCGTCGATCTCGTCCTGCGTGACCGGCTGGGCGATGCCCGGGGTATCGTCGTCGGCCCCGACTTCAGTGGTCTGTCCGGTCAGGCTGCGGTCGAAGCGTTGCGTGTCGCTCATGATGCGTCTCCCATTCTCTTGGGTCAAACGCCGGACGGGGAGGGTGGTTGCGCCCCACATGGGCAACAGAGCGAGGACACGAAAAACCCGGCCGAAGCGCGAAGGCTGGCCGGGTCGGGTTCGTCGAGTCGAAAATTGAGTCTACTGCTGGCCGGACGTGCCGGACGCCTGACCCGTGTTGCTGTTGGACTGCGACGGTGTGACGGTCGTGCCGCTGCTCGGGGTCGGCGTGGCGGGAGCCGAACTGACGCCGGAATTGGCGGCGCCGCCGATATTTTGATCCGGCAGCGCGCTGCCATAGATGCCAAGTCCCGCGAAGACGATCAGGGCCAGCGCAAGTCCGCCCAGAAGAACGTAAAGAACCGGGCGACCGGACCGACCCTGGCGGGCCTTATTTGTGTTGAGCTCCGCCATCATCCACTCCTGTGATCGGGCCATATGAGCGGTCAATTCCTGGACGCGCAAAACGATCCATGAGCGAACCGGAATTCCGACATACAAAAGGGTGAGGCGCGTTTGGCGTCTCACCCTTTCAACGGATCGATCCTGGTCCGTCGCCGTCCCGGTCAGTCGTGGTCGCGGTACCCTCGAAGAGCCATGAACAGGCCCCAGACCGAGGCGAGCCCGACTGGCACGAGGAGAAGGCCCTTGCGCCGACGCAGCATCCTGAAGATCAACGGCAGGTTGGACACGGCCGCGACGCTGGCGATCGAGGCGACGTCCCGCTGCACCCGGTCACGCGCGCGCTGGCGAGGGGGCCGGCGGGCCACCATCAGCACGACATACATGATGGCGACGCCTATCAGGCACACGACGCCGAAACCGATGGACGTCTGAACGTGGCCGTAGCGGAACGCGAGCCATGTGAAGAGCGCGTTGAGTAGGAAGGCGATCGCGGCAAGACCCAAAAGGGCCATGACGATGTAGAGGACCAGCGCCGTGCGAAGGCGCGCGATATAGATCGACGCCTCGCCGGTGAAGACTTTGGTGATGAGCTGACCGAGCATTGATCAGTTTTTGAAGAGACGCGCGTAGAGATAGCCGACGGCGGCGGCGATCAGAACGCTCTTGATCGGCTCGGCGCGCACGCGCTCGCTGACCTGCTCCTCGAACTCGCCGGCGGTTTCCTGCGCATGGCGGAAATAGCGCTCGCCCCGGTCGCGAACTTCGTCGCGCAGCGCGAAGGCCTGCGAACGCGCGTCGTCGGCGCGACCACCGGCGATCGTCTTCAGCGTCTCCACCACCTGGGCCACGTCCTCGCGCAGCTTGGCGACCTGAGACTCCAGATCACCTTCCGCCTGACGCGTCTCGGAATCGTTGGACTGGGAGAAATCGGAAGGCGTGCTGTCGGACATGGAGAACTCCTTGAATAGGCTGGTCGAGATCGACGGAACGATAGAGGGCCATCGCTCTCCAATGGCCAGTCTTTAGAATGGTGGTCCGAACGGGTTGTTCCCTTGTGCAGTGCAAAAACCTGCGTCGCGGGAAACGGGACCCTAAAACACGGCATGCGTATCAAGCCGCCGGCGCGACGCCGATGATTTGGGAAGAAATCGAGTCCGGCCCGAACTCGCCGTCCCCCTCGATGCCGAGAAGATCGGACATGCGGGTACGGGCGCGCGACACGCGACTCTTGATCGTGCCGACCGCGCATTTGCAAATCTCGGCCGCTTCCTCGTAGGAAAAGCCAGAGGCGCCGATCAGGATCAGCGCTTCGCGCTGGTCGTCCGGCAGTTGGTCCAGCGCTTTGCGGAAGTCCTGCAGGTCGAGATGGCCTTGCTGCTCGGGATGACCCGCAAGCTGCATGGCATGAATGCCGTCCACGTCTTGGACCTCGCGGCCCTTCTTGCGCATCTGCGTATAGAACTCGTTGCGAAGGATCGTGAAAAGCCAAGCCTTGAGATTGGTGCCCGGCTGGAACGTGTGCTGCTTGTCCCACGCCTTGACCAGCGTTTCCTGCACGAGATCGTCGGCGCGGTCGAACGAGCCGGCCAGCGAGGCGGCGAAGGCGCGCAGGTTGGGAATGATGGCGATCAATTCACGGCGGAAGTCCGGCTCCTGTGCCATAGAGAATCAACCCTGCTTCGGGGTTTTGGTGGCGGATTCGGCAGCATCCAAGGCGTCGAGAAGCGACAGGAACCGATCCGGCACCGGCTCGCTCGCCACATCGTCGTAATAGGCCTTGAGGCGCTTGCCGATGGCCGAACTCGAGCCGAGATCGGTCGAGCCGCCAGGCGCGGGCATAGTGTCCGGCTGCGGCTGCGCACCCTCTCTGTTGTCGCGATCTTCCATTCGTTCCTGTACCCTTGTCATGCTCGTCTGGGCCGCCGCCTTCACGTCGTCATGTCAGGTACATGTGGGAGTGTCCCTCTTTCTCAAGTCCGGTGCGCGGATAGGCGTCAAATATTCTGGAGGCGCACTGGCGCTTCCCGATCCATGCCTTAACTAGACCGAAGCTGCGGGTTGCCGATCGGGTTCCACCGAACCGTCGATTGCGCCTATCTTCGATTACGCGGAGAGGGCAGTCAGATCCGCCGGCCCCAGGGCCGGTTCATAGAGTTACGAGGGGAATTCCATGTCGATGTCCTCGCGCATAGCGCCGCACATTCCTTACCTCCGGCGGTACGCTCGCGCGCTCAGCGGTTCGCAGACGTCCGGCGATGCCTATGTTGCCGCCGTTTTGGAGGCGTTGATCGCGGAACCGAGCCTGTTCGACACGCAGGAAAGCCCCCGCATCTCGCTCTACAAGCTGTTCTCGTCGCTTTGGCAGTCCGTTGAGGTGAACGTGCGCGAGGACGCGCCGGTTTCAGCCTGGGAAGAAAAAGCCTCGCGCAATCTGCGCGGCATCTCTCCCCTGCCGCGTCAGGCCTTCCTCTTGGTGGCAGTCGAAGGCTTCACCACCGAAGAGGCTGCAACGATCCTCGGCGTCGGCGACAGCGACTTCTCCGAGCTGATCGATCAGGCCAGTTCCGATATCGGCCGTCAGGTGTCCACCAATATTATGATCATCGAGGACGAGCCTCTGATCGCGATGGATATCGAACAGATGGTGGAAAGCCTTGGCCATGGCGTGACGGGCATCGCCCGCACCCACAAGGAAGCCATCACTCTGTTCGAGCAGCAGAAGCCGGGCATGGTCCTGGCCGACATCCAGCTCGCCGACGGTTCGTCCGGCATCGACGCCGTCAACGAGATCCTGTCCAAGGTCTCGGTGCCGGTGATCTTCATCACCGCCTTCCCCGAGCGCCTGCTCACGGGCGAGCGGCCGGAGCCGACATTCCTCGTCACGAAGCCGTTCAATCCCGACATGGTCAAGGCGCTCATCAGCCAGGCTCTGTTCTTCGAGACCGAGCGCGAGGCGGCCTGAGCCTTTAGGGCAAAAGCCAATCGAACCATCATCGAAGCGAACGTTTCGCGATGGTTCGAGTTCATGCTTCGCGGACCGGCGTCCGGTCCGCGAGTGGTGGCGATGGTAAGGGTGAGGTCTTGTGTCATGGTGGCGAGGCCGGAACGTTTGAGCGAGACGCGAGAGCGCTTGCTGTCTGCGGGGTGTGGCCCCGCGATAGGGCGAGGCCGTCGGGACGATCGAGGCAGGCGACGGGACGATCGAGGCAGGCGAGGCGGCGGGAAAGTCGAATCGTGTGCCTCGCAACATCTCTCGACAGTCCATGTTTGGGCCGGCAGTCCATCCTCGGCGGCTTCGCGGGGCGTCCCGCTTCCGCCCCATGAGGATTTCCGCAAGTTTGGTGATGTAGTCTCCGCAGTGGGTCCGGCGCTTGGGTCCACGGGAAAGAGCGACGCAAGATGGTAGCCTACAAGGCGCTGAAAGCACTGGCGAACACGGAAATGGCCCTGTTCGCCCAGGACCTGGACTTGCGCTACCTCTGGCTTTTCAACGCCGAAAGCTCCTGGCTCGCCACGGCGCACAACGGCGACACGGACTACGACTTCATGCCCGGCACAGCGGCGGAGAAGTCCGTTTCGATCAAGCAGGATATTCTGCGGACCCAAACGCCCGCGCGCTTCGAACTGCCGATTTTGAGCGGGGAGGCGATCCGTTGGTTCGACATTCGCGTCGATGTGGATCGCAACGATGCCGGTGAAGTCATCGGCATCATCGGCACTTCGCTCGAGATCACCGAGCAGAAGCGGCGCGAGGAGACGTTGAAGACCCTGCTTCGCGAGGTCTCGCACCGCTCCAAGAATCTTCTCGCGATCATCCAGAGCCTGGCAAGCCAGACGGCGCGCCATTCTTTGACCGTGCCCGAATTTCTCGTGCGCTTTCGCGGCCGCATCCAGTCTCTTTCTTCTTCGCAGGATATCGTGACCGATACGGACTGGCGCGGGGCCGATCTCTTCGGCCTTATCACCCTGCAGGTCGAGCGCTATGCGCCGGACGGGATGGAGCAGATCCAGTTCGAAGGCGTCGATGTCTATCTCTCGCCGACCGCCGCGCTGCATGTCGGATTGGCCCTGCACGAGCTCGCGGTGAATGCGGCCTCCTATGGGTCGCTCTCGGTGCCGGGCGGCCGCGTCGCCATCCGCTCCCGATTGGAGTCGCGCAGCGGCTTGCCGCAGCTGGTGCTGGAATGGGCGGAGTCGAAAGGCCCACGCGTGCGCGTCGATCACGACCCGCGTTTTGGAACGTCGACGTTGGAGCGGATTGTGCCCAATAGCGTCGGGGGCGAGGCTGAACTCGATTATCAGCCGGACGGTCTGCAATACCGCCTTCGCATCCCATCCAACCAGTTCGAGGTAATTTAGCAACTTGGGGATCGGCGATTGCCGAATACGCCCTCGCGGCGGAACCGGGGCGCTGCGAAACGGTTAACTTGGCGAAAGGAATTTCGCCATGGAACAGATCGCTGCCGTCCTCCTTCTCGTCGGCTGCAATGCCGAGCTTTCCACCTGCCGCGAAATTCCCCTTCCCCAACCTGTCCAAGTCAGCATTGCTTCATGCGAAGCGGCCCGGCCGCTCGCGGTGCGGCTTGCCGGGGCCGGTGAGAGCAAGCTGTTTTCGACCTGCGTGCCGATGGATTCCGCGAAAGCGCAGCAATCCGTGTCGCTGGCCTGGGCGCTGACACGGGGTGGGCAACTGACCGTCGAACTCGGCGATTCCCCCAATCTCGTCGCCACGCGCTGACGAACTGGACTCGCCGGGGGAGGTTCGGGTGCTATAACGGCATCTGGGACGTTTGAATGGAGAAGGCTTTCCTATGAAGTCCATGATTCTCGCCGCCGTTGCGGCTAGCACTTTGGCCCTGAGCGGCTGCCAGTCGGTGGATCGCAACGTCGCGATTCCGGCCGGCATCGGTGCGCTCGGCGGCGCGGCGGTGGGTGCAGGCATCACCGGCAACGCACGCGGCGCGCTGATCGGCGCGGCAGTGGGCGGCGCAGGCGGCGCCTTGATCGGCGCGGCCACCAACCGTCCCGGCCAGTGCGTGTATCGCGACGGTCGCGGTCAGCGCTACTACGCCGACTGCCCGAACGGCTACTGATATCCAGTACCAGTGACTTCGGGAGGCCGTCGCCCATCGCGGCGGCCTCGTCTCGTTCGAGGGGCCGACATGATCCGATCCGAAGCCCGTGCCGGCTGTGGCTCTCGACTCCGACGCCTCGGCTTGTCCGCAGCGGCGTTGACAGGGCTGCTCGCCCTCGGTGGCTGCCAGTCCGATGTTCTGCCGGCTGTGTTCGGGCTTGGGGAAGGAGGCATCGCCGGCTACTCGCCGGGCACCCTGCCGGAGATCGTCGCCCATGACGGTGACAAGCTGCTTGGCCAGTCCGCCAGCGAAACGGGTCGCTGCATCTACGAGAACGCCGTGGGCCGACGCTTCCGCGCTGATTGCCCGCAGGGCTACAAGCCCTGATCGCCTGAGCCGTTCTCTCTCAGGTTGAATCCTGCGTTGCGCGGGCCAGCGTGACGAAGGCATCACGATAGCCGGACGCCGTCTCGACCGGCAGCGCAAACTCCAGCCTTACGACATCGTCGCCTAGCTGCACCTCGAACCCGAGCGGATCGAGCGCGACGATCCGCCATGCCTCTCCCGCGACGCCGCGCTGGTGGTGGATCATCGCCTGAAGGCTGTCTGCGTGGTCCGCGTTCATGTGGTCGATCACAGCTCGTTCGCGCGACAGAAGATCGGCCGGCACCTCGCGGTAGAGATCAGTGCGCTCCATCCGATAGGCGCGGGCGAAACCGCCATTCAAAAGCGCGCTGCGAATGCGCAAGCGATAGAACCCGAAATCCGCGAAATCCGAATAGAGCGCAGCCTTCGGGTGGCGGGCGAGATAACGCGCGCGGGCGGCCGCGTGGTCCATCGCCTCGGGCCTGATCCGTAAGACCTCGCCTCGAAGGGTGAGGCGCGGCTGCGCCAGCGGATCGCCCTTGCCGACCGAACCCAGAAGGATGGAGGCGGCAGGATGGGCGCCAAGGGCCTTCGTATGGTCCGACAGATCGGACAGAAGCATCAGCATGTCGCCGCCGGCCTCGCGCGCCACGCCGATCCGCGTCGCAAGCGGCAACCCGTCCGCCGCATCCAGCGTGGCAAGCGCGCCGGTCCGAGCCTCCGCCGCGAGCCTTCGCGCCATGGCGCGCGCCTCATCGTCGGCGGTGAGATAGGGCTCGGTCGCCCGCGCCTCGCGTTCTGGAGTCCCGGTCATTTTCCCCTCGCTCGGCCCGTATGGCCTCCCCAATCGGGAGAGAATGAACTATCTCAACGGCAAAGGAAGCGGAACGGCGCAGAGCCGCTCACCCCCGACGGAGTTTCCATGTCCGACGCCCTGAAGACCGACATTCTCGACGTCCTGCGCTTGATCCCGGTGCCGGATGGGGGAGAGGACGTGGTGACGCGCGGCATGGTGTCAGAGATCTTCGTCGCCGACCGGAAGGCCTTCTTCTCCTTGAGCGTCGCGGCCAGCGAGGCGGAGCGCTTCGAGGGCTTCCGGCAGGAAGCCGAGCGTCGCGTCACCGAGATCGAAGGGATCGACACGGCGATGATCGCGCTGACGGCCGAACGCAAGGGCGCGGGCATCGCCGCACGCCCGGCGCCCGCGGCCCGACCGCAACCGACAGCGCCGCAGCCCCGTCATCATCCGCGCCCGCGCCCTGGTGGTGCCGCGATGCCCGCGCCTCCCGCTCCGCCGCGCCCGGTGCGGCCCGACATTCCCGGCATCCGCCGCATCATCGCGGTGGCGAGCGGAAAGGGCGGCGTCGGCAAGTCCACCACGGCGGTCAATCTGGCGCTGGCCTTCTCGGCACTGGGCATGAAGGTCGGTCTGCTCGACGCCGACATCTACGGCCCCTCCGTGCCGCGTCTCCTGCACCTGTCTGGCAAGCCGGAAACGCGCAACGGGCGGACCATGGTGCCGTTGGAGGCCTATGGGCTGAAAGCTATGTCGATGGGCTTCCTCGTGGAGGAGGAGACGCCGATGATCTGGCGCGGCCCGATGGTCATGTCGGCGCTGACGCAGATGCTGCGCGAGGTCGATTGGGGCGAGCTCGACATGCTGGTTGTCGACATGCCGCCCGGCACGGGCGACGCGCAGCTGACCATGGCGCAGTCCGTGCCGCTGGCCGGCGCGGTCATTGTCTCGACGCCGCAGGATCTCGCGCTCATCGACGCGCGAAAGGGCCTGGCCATGTTCCGCAAGGTCGAGGTGCCCGTGCTCGGCATCGTCGAGAACATGAGCTACTTCGTCGCCCCCGACACGGGCCGGCGCTACGACATTTTCGGCCATGGCGGCGCGAAGGCGGAAGCCGAACGCCTCGGCGTGCCGTTCCTGGGCGAGGTTCCGTTGGAGATGGCGATTCGCGAAAGCTCCGATGCCGGGTGCCCGGTGGTGGCCGGTGAGCCGGACGGGCCGCATGCGCAGGTCTATCGCGACATCGCCGCGCGCGTCCTGGCCTCGATCGAGGGCGTTTCGGCGTCGGTCCCGCAGGCGCCCACGATAGTTTTTGAGTGAATGGTCAAATTGTGACCTTGCACATAAATTGATTTGCGGTCTCCATGCCGTCTTCCGGTGGCAATGCTGCCACCTCGACGTTCATGGGAGAACGCACTGATGAAACTGGCGAAGAAGCTGTTGGCCGCGACAGCGATCGTTCTTGCGCTCGGTTCGGCCGCTTCGGCCAAGACCTTCGTCTTCTGTTCGGAAGGCTCGCCCGAGGGCTTCGACCCCGGCCTCTACACTGCCGGTCAGACCTTCGACGCCTCGGCCCATCCGGTCTACAACCGCTTGGCCGAATTCAAGAAGGGCACGACCGAGACCGAGCCGGGCCTCGCCGAGAGCTGGGAAGTCTCGCCCGACGGCCTGCAGTACACGTTCAAGCTGCGCCCGGGCGTCAAGTTCCATTCGAACGACACGTTCACGCCGACGCGCGACCTGAACGCCGACGACGTCGTGTTCTCGTTCGACCGCCAGGGCAACAAGAGCAATCCTTGGAATCAGTATGTTCCCGGCGCGTCCTGGGAATACTACACGTCCATGTCGATGCCCGACTTCGTGAAGTCGATCGAGAAGGTGGACGATCTGACCGTCCGCTTCACGCTGAACCAGCCCTACGCGCCGTTCATCGCCAACATCGCCATGCCCTTCGCGTCGATCGTCTCGAAGGAATATGCCGACAAGCTGGCAGAGACCGGCAACCAGGCGCAGTTCAACCAGGCGCCGATCGGCACCGGTCCGTTCCGCTTCGTCGCCTACCAGCCGGACGCGGTGATCCGCTACCAGGCCTTCGCCGACTATTGGGGCGGCAAGCAGCCGATCGACGATCTCATCTTCGCCATCACCAAGGACGCTTCGGTTCGCCAGCAGCGCCTTCTGGCGAACGAATGCCAGCTGATGGCCTATCCCAACCCGGCCGACGTGCCGGCGCTCCAGGCCAATTCCGAGCTGACGGTCTCCGAGCAGGAAGGCCTCAACATCGGCTATCTCGCCTACAACACCAAGCAGGCGCCCTTCGACAAGCCGGAAGTCCGCCGCGCGCTGAACATGGCGATCAACAAGGACGCCATCATCGAGGCCGTCTACCAGGGTGCCGGCCAGAAGGCGACGTCGCCGATCCCGCCGACCATGTGGAGCTACGACGACTCGCTGAAGGACGACGCCTACGATCCGGAAGGCGCCAAGAAGGCTCTGGAAGCGGCCGGCGTGAAGGATCTTTCGATGAAGATCTGGGCCATGCCCGTGTCGCGCCCCTACAACCCGAACGCCTCGCGCATGGCCGAACTCATGCAGTCCGACCTCGCCAAGATCGGTGTGAAGATCGAGATCGTCACCTACGAGTGGGGCGAGTATCTCAAGCGCGCCGCCGACGTGAACCATGACGGCGCCATCCTGCTCGGCTGGACCGGCGACAATGGCGATCCCGACAACTTCCTCGCCACACTGCTCAGCTGCGACTCCGTCGGCACGTCGAGCAACGCTGCGGCCTTCTGCAACGAGGAGTACGAGAAGCTGGTGCAGGCTGCCAAGCGCGCTCCCAAGCAGGAAGACCGCGCCAAGCTCTACGAGCAGGCGCAGGTCGTCTTCAAGCAGCAGGCGCCCTGGGCCACGATCGCCAACTCGGTGGTCTATGTCCCGATGCGCTCCAACGTCACGGGTTTCGTGCAGAGCCCGCTCGGCGACTACACGTTCGACGGCGTCGATCTGAAGGACTAAGCGCGATTCACCGCGCGGGAGGGAAGGGGCGGCAGAAGCCGCCCCTTTTCCTTTTGGTCAAAAGTCTGTTTTATGCCGCCGATTCAAACCGATGCTTTGACGCGCGGCTGCAGAACCGTATAGAGCGCCCCAAATGTTCCGATTTCTTATGGCTCGTTTCGGCATTCTCGTGCCGACCTTCGTGGGCGTCGCTCTCGTCGCCTTTTCCTTCATCCGGCTTCTGCCGGGCGATCCCGTCACGCTCATGGCGGGCGAGCGCGGCATCACGCCCGAGCGCCACGCGCAGCTGACGGCGGCTCTCGGCTACGACCAGCCGCTGCCGATCCAGTTCATGGACTATGTCGTTCGGCTCCTGCACGGAGACTTCGGCACCTCGCTCGTCACCCGGCGTCCCGTGCTCACCGAGTTCCTGACGCTGTTTCCGGCCACCGTCGAACTGTCGCTCGTCGCGATCCTGCTCGCCGTCCTGATCGGCGTTCCCGCCGGCGTCTTCGCCGCGGTGAAGCGCGGCTCGTGGATCGACCAGAGCATCATGGGCACGGCGCTGGTCGGCTATTCCATGCCGATCTTCTGGTGGGGCCTGCTCCTCATCATCTTCTTTTCGGGAACACTCGGCTGGACGCCCGTTTCGGGCCGCATCTCGCTGATGTACTTCTTCCCGCAAGTGACCGGCTTCATGCTGGTGGACAGTCTTCTGTCCGGCCAGAAAGGCGCCTTCGCCTCGGCCTTCAGCCATCTCATCCTGCCGAGCATCGTGCTGGCGACGATCCCGCTGGCCGTCATCGCGCGCCAGACCCGCTCGGCCATGCTGGAAGTCTTGAGCGAGGACTATGTCCGCACCGCGCGCGCCAAGGGCCTGAAGCCGAACCGCGTCATCGGCATCCACGCTCTGCGCAACGCGCTGATCCCGGTCATCACCACGATCGGCCTTCAGATCGGCGTCATGATGGCGGGCGCGATCCTGACGGAGACGATCTTCTCCTGGCCCGGCATCGGCAAATGGATGGTCGATAGCGTGTTCCGGCGCGACTATCCCGTGGTGCAGGGCGGCCTGCTCCTGATCGCGCTGGTCGTGATGGTCGTCAATCTCGCGGTCGATCTCCTCTACGGCCTCATCAACCCCCGCGTCCGCGCGCGATAAGGAGAGGCTCGGATGTCTCATATCGAAGCCCAACAGGCCGAAGCGGGTGTCGGGTCCAACATGCCGGACCATGCGCCGCCTTCGAGCGGTCGCCGGCAGATGCTGCGCGAGTTCTGGTATTATTTCTCGGTCAATCGCGGCGCGGTGGCGGGTCTCGTCGTCTTCGCCTTGATCGTTCTTCTCGCCATTCTGGCCCCGCTGATCGCGCCCTACGACCCGACGGCGCAGAACCGCGCGGCGCTGCTCGTGCCCCCGGTCTGGCAGCAGGGCGGACAGGCGGCCTTCCTGCTCGGCACCGACGCGGTCGGCCGCGACGTGCTCTCGCGCCTTCTCTTCGGCGCGCAATATTCGCTCTTCATCGGCGTGGTCGTGGTGATCCTCGCCGTGTCGACCGGCGTCGTGGTCGGCCTCGTCGCCGGTTATTTCCGGGGCTGGGTCGACACGGTCATCATGCGCGTCATGGACGTGATCCTGGCCTTCCCGTCGCTGCTTCTCGCTCTCGTGCTCGTCGCGATCCTCGGACCCGGCCTCACCAACGCGATGATCGCCATCGCCCTCGTGCTCCAGCCGCATTTCGTGCGCCTGACGCGCGCCTCGGTCATGGCTGAGAAGGAGCGGGAATATGTCGTGGCGGCGCGGGTGGTCGGCGCCGGCCCGCTGAGGCTCATGTTCAAGACGATCCTGCCCAACTGCCTGGGTCCGCTGATCGTGCAGGCGACGCTGTCCTTCTCCAGCGCCATTCTGGATGCGGCGGCGCTCGGCTTCCTCGGGCTCGGTGCCCAGCCTCCGACGCCGGAATGGGGCACGATGCTGGCCGAAGCGCGCGAGTTCGTCCTGCGCGCATGGTGGGTGGTGACCCTGCCGGGTCTTGCCATCCTCGTCACGGTTCTCGCCATCAATCTCGTCGGCGACGGTCTGCGCGATGCGCTCGACCCCAAGATGCGCCGGAGCTGAGCCCATGTCGCTTCTCGAAATCCGAAATCTCACCGTCAGCTTCGACACCGCCAGCGGGCCGTTCAAGGCCGTGGACGGGATCGACATCCATGTCGAGAAGGGCGAAGTGCTCGCCATCGTCGGCGAGTCCGGCTCCGGCAAGTCGGTCGGCATGTTGGCGACCATGGGCCTCCTGCCCAAGACGGCGACCGTTACGGCGGACCGCATGCAGTTCGACGGGCGCGACATGCGCACGCTTTCGAGCCGCGAGCGGCGCCAACTCATCGGCCGCGACATCTCGATGATCTTCCAGGAGCCGATGGCGAGCCTCAACCCGTGCTTCACGGTCGGCTTCCAGCTGACCGAGACGCTGCGCTTTCATCTCGGCCTCGGCCGGTCGGAGCGCCGGAAGCGGGCGATCGAGCTTCTGGAAGCGGTCGGCATTCCCGATCCTGTCTCGCGTCTGTCGGCCTATCCGCACCAGATGTCGGGCGGCCAGTGCCAGCGCGTGATGATCGCCATGGCCATCGCCTGCAACCCCAAGCTTCTGATCGCGGACGAGCCGACCACGGCGTTGGACGTGACGATCCAGAAGCAGATCCTCGATCTGCTCGTCGGTCTCCAGCGGGAGCACGGCATGGGTCTCATCATGATCACCCACGACATGGGCGTCGTCGCCGAAACGGCGCACCGCGTCGTCGTGCAGTACAAGGGCCGCAAGATGGAAGAGGCCGACGTGCTCTCCTTGTTCGAGGCGCCGAAACACCCCTATACGCGCGCGCTGCTCTCGGCCCTGCCGGAAAACGCGACGGGCGACCGCTTGCCGACCGTGGGCGATGTCATGGCACTGGAGGGAATGCGATGAGCGCGGTTCTCGAAGCGCGCGGCCTCAAGCGCGACTATCACGTGGCGCGCGGGCTCTTCGCCCCGGCCAAGACCGTTCACGCCGTGAAGGGCGTCAGCTTCTCGGTGGATCGCGGCCAGACGCTGGCGATCGTCGGCGAATCGGGCTGCGGCAAGTCCACCCTGGCGCGGATGCTGACCCTGATCGACGCGCCGACCGCCGGCTCGCTGCAGATCGACGGTCAGCCGATGGATGTCGCCAAGGGCGTGACGGCCGAGATGCGCCGCAAGGTGCAGATCGTCTTCCAGAATCCCTACGGTTCGCTCAATCCGCGCCAGAAGATCGGCGACGTCTTAACCGAGCCGCTGTTGCTCAACACCAAGATGTCGGCGGCCCAGCGCCGCGAGAAGGCCATGGCCATGCTGGTCAAGGTCGGCCTCGGCCCCGAGCACTTCAACCGCTACCCTCACATGTTCTCCGGCGGCCAGCGCCAGCGCATTGCCATCGCGCGCGCGCTGATGCTGAACCCCAGCCTTCTCGTTCTGGACGAGCCGGTCTCGGCTCTCGACCTTTCGGTGCAGGCGCAGATCCTGAACCTTCTGGCTGATCTGCAGGACGAGCTTGGCCTCACTTACGTCTTCATCAGCCACGACCTGTCGGTGGTGCGCTACATCGCCGACAAGGTGATGGTGATGTATTACGGCGAGGTGGTGGAATACGGAACGCGCGACGAGGTCTTCGCCGCGCCGAGCCACGAGTACACGCGCAAGCTCTTCGCCTCGACGCCGCGCGCCGACATCGAAAGCATCCGCGCCCGCATGGCGGCACGCGCCGCCTCCGCCGCCTGACATTCGAGGCCGCCGCCCCAACGGGCGGCGGCTCTTTCACACGGGCAGGGCGGTGGTGCTCTTGATCTCCTCCATCACCGCATAGGTGTGGGTTTCCCGAATGCCGGGAAGCTCCAGCAGCGCCTTGGCGAGGAAGGCGCGATAGGCCGCCATGTCCTTCACCCGCGCCTTCAGGAGATAGTCGAAGCCGCCCGCCACCATGTGGCATTCCATGATGTCGGCATTGGCCTTGGCGGCGCGGCCGAACTCGGTGAACACGTCCTCGCTCGTTCGGTCCAGCTTCACCTCGACGAACACCACTAGGCCGCGATCCAGCTTGTCGGGCGACAGCCGGGCGTGATGGCCGAGAATGAACCCGTCCTCGGTCAGCCGCTTGACGCGCGCCGCCACCGCCGTCGCCGAGAGGTGGACGTGCGCCGCCAGATCCACCGTGGAAAGGCGCGCATCGGTTTGGAGCGCGCGGAGGATATTTCGGTCCTTCTCGTCCAGCGCCATGTTTTCCATCGTCTAATGCCCCGATCGCTTCGAATCTCTCAGTATTGGAGGCTATAAACGACGGGAAAGAAAGCCGGTGATTTGATAGTGTCCGCCGCGATCATCCCCGCCGACGGAGCCCCGGTTTTCATGAGCCTCGCGCCCTTTTCCGCCCCCTATTCCCCGAGCGACCGCGATGCCGTCGCCGCCCTCCTGAAGGCCTGTGAGACCTTCCCGGTAGACGACGCCGCAGTGAAGGCGCGGGCGCGCCGCTATATCGAGAGCATTCGCTCGCGCACCGGCGGCATCGGCGCGGTGGAAGACTTCATGCGCGAGTTCGGCCTGTCCACCCGCGAGGGCTTGGCACTCATGGTGCTGGCCGAAGCGCTGCTGCGCGTGCCCGACACCGAGACGCAGGATCGGCTGATCGAGGACAAGATCGGCGCGGGCGACTGGGCCAATCGCGAGCCGATCGTCGACCAGAAGATGATGGCGGCCTCCGCCTGGGCGCTCGGCCTCTCGGCCCGCATCATCCGCCCGCACGAAACTCCGTCGGGCATCGTCCAGTCGCTGGTCAAGCGCGTCGGCGCCCCGGCGGTTCGTACCGCGACGCGCCAGGCCATGCGCTTCCTCGGCCGGCAGTTCGTTCTGGGCGAGACGATCGAGGACGCGCTGGAGCGCGCGCGCGGCTTCGAGAAGAAGGGCTATCGCTATTCCTACGACATGCTCGGCGAGGGCGCGCGGACCCAGCGCGACGCCGAGCGCTACTTCAAATCCTATGCCGATGCGATCGAGGCGATCGGCCGGCGCGCCGGCAATAAGGCGCTGCCCGATCGCCCCGGCATCTCGGTCAAGCTTTCGGCGTTGCATCCGCGCTATCACCCGACGCACCGCGAGACCGTGATGCGCGAGCTCGTACCGCTCGTGGTTGATCTCGCCAATCGCGCCCGGTCCTACGACCTGAACTTCACGATCGACGCGGAGGAGGCCGAGCGGCTGGAACTCTCGGTCGACGTGATCGAGGCCGTGGTCGAGAAGGTCCAGTTCGACGGCTGGATCGGCTTCGGTCTTGCGATCCAAGCCTATGGTAAGCGTGTGCTGCCGCTGATCCGGCATCTCGACGCCGTGGCGGAGAAGGCCGGAATCCGCATGATGGTGCGCCTCGTGAAGGGCGCTTATTGGGATTCGGAGATCAAGCAGTCGCAGGAAAAGGGGCTTGCGGGCTTTCCCGTCCATACGGTTAAGCCCGCGACCGACCTGTCCTATCTCGCCAGCGCCAACGAGCTTCTGCAGCGTCGGGCTCGCCTTTATCCGCAGTTCGCCACGCACAACGCGCTGACCGTCGCCAACATTCTGGAAATGGCAGGGCCGGACCGTTCGGGCTTCGAGTTCCAGCGTCTGCATGGCATGGGCGAGTCGCTCTACGAGGCGCTGCGCGAGGATACGAAGGGCGAGATTTCCTGCCGCATCTACGCGCCGGTCGGCGGCTATAGCGATCTTCTGGCCTATCTCGTGCGCCGCCTTCTGGAGAACGGCGCCAATTCCTCCTTCGTCGCCAAAGTCGGCGACGTGAAGGTGCCGGTGGACGAACTCCTGACCCACCCCGCCGACATGCTGCGGAACGGGCGTGTGAGCCATGGCGGCGTCGTCCTGCCGAACGATCTGTTCGGCGCGCGCCGAAATTCCAAGGGCACCGAGTTTGGCGACCGCTGGGCGCTGGCGGCCCTCGTCAAGGCGCGCGACTGCGCCAAGCTCGCCGGTCTCGCGGCCGATCCCGCCGGCGGACTGGAGACGCGCGAGCCCGCCGACATCCGTTCGCCGGTGGACGGCGCGGCCATCGGCACGAGCCGTTTCCTCACCGCCAAGGGCGCGACCGCCCTGGTGGAGCGCGCGAAGGCTGCCGTGCGCGCGGCCGAGGCCGTGCCCGCGACGACGCGCGCCGCACAGCTTCGCCGTGCCGCCGATCTTTTGGAAGCGCGGGAAGGGGAGTTCCTGGCCCTTCTCACCCGCGAGGCCGGCAAGACGCTGGACGACGGCATTGCCGAAATTCGCGAGGCCGTGGATTTCTGCCGCTTCTACGCCGCCGAGGCCGAGCGGCTTCTGGCCCAGCCCGTCGCCCTGCCGGGGCCGACCGGTGAGGAGAACCGGCTGATCTACCGCTCGCGCGGCGTCGCCGTCTGTATCTCGCCCTGGAACTTCCCGCTGGCGATCTTCCTCGGGCAGGTCGCGGCGGCGCTGGCCGGCGGCAATGTGGTGATCGCCAAGCCCGCCGAGCAGACGCCGCTCATCGCCAAGCGCGCGGTCGATCTCTTGCACGAGGCTGGTTTCGGCAAGGACATCGTGCATCTGGCGCCGGGCGACGGCGAGGCCGGCGCGGCGCTGGTGGCCCATCCCGCGACGGCGCTCGTCGCCTTCACCGGCTCCACCGAGACGGCCTTCGCCATCAACCGGGCGCTTGCCGCCCGCAACGCGCCGATCGCGCCGCTGATCGCCGAGACCGGCGGCATGAACGCCATGATCGTCGACGCGACCGCTCTGCCCGAGCAGGTGGCGGACGATGTCGTGCGCTCCGCCTTCCGATCCGCCGGCCAGCGCTGCTCCGCGCTGCGGCTTCTCTTCGTGCAAGCCGATGTCGCGGACCGGATGCTGGCGATGATCGAGGGCGCGGCGGCGGAGCTGCATGTCGGCGATCCCGCCGATCTCGAAACCGATGTCGGCCCGGTGATCGACGGCGCGCAGAGGGACATGCTGACCGCCCATGTCGCGGAGATGCGAGCGAGGCAGAATGTTCGCTTCGAGGGCAAGTTGCCCGCCGGGCTTGCCGCAAGCGGCCATTGGTTCGCGCCGACCATCGTGGAGCTCGACCGGGCGGAGTCGCTGACCCAAGAGGTGTTCGGCCCGATCCTGCATGTCGTGCGCTGGAAGGCGGGCGAGCTGGAGAAGGTCTGCGACGCCGTGGACACGACCGGCTTCGGCCTGACGCTTGGCGTTCATTCGCGCATCGACGAGACGATCCGCTTCGTCAAGGAGCGGCTGACGGTCGGAAATGTTTACGTCAATCGCAACATGATCGGCGCCATCGTCGGCTCGCAGCCCTTCGGCGGCTCGGGCCTGTCGGGCACCGGCCCGAAAGCGGGTGGGCCGAACTATCTCGCGCGCTTCGTGCGCGAGCAGGTCGTCTCCACCAACACGGCGGCGGCCGGCGGCAATGCCAGCCTGATCGCGTCCGGCGGCGATTGAACTCCCGGGGATAGTATCCTCCCCAGCTTGCGCCCGGCGCCGCCCTTCGTATGGTGGCGCCGGCCCTTCTGAGCGGGGCCGTGCCAGCATGGAGCCTATTCTCGTGGCCGAGCCTCTGTCCGACATCGCCATCGCCCGCGCCGCCCACAAGAAGCCGATCGCCGAGATCGCGGCGCGGCTCGCCATTCCCGCCGAGGCGATCATTCCCTACGGCCGCGACAAGGCCAAGCTCGACGGCGACTTTCTCAAGACCTTGGGCGATCGTCCGGACGGCAAGCTCATTCTCGTCACCGCGATCAACCCGACGCCGGCCGGCGAGGGCAAGACCACGACGACCGTCGGCCTCGGCGACGGGCTGAACCGCATCGGCAAGCGCGCCGCGATCTGCCTGCGCGAGCCCTCGCTCGGCCCCTGCTTCGGGCAGAAGGGCGGAGCGGCGGGCGGCGGGTATGCGCAAGTCATCCCGATGGAGGACATCAACCTCCATTTCACCGGCGATTTCCACGCCATCACCACGGCGCACAACCTGCTCGCCGCCATGGTCGACAATCATCTCCACTGGGGCAACGCGCTAGGGCTCGACCCGCGCCGCATCGTCTGGCGCCGCGTGCTGGACATGAACGACCGGGCGCTGCGCGACATGGTGCAGTCGCTGGGCGGCCCGGCCAACGGCCTGCCGCGCGAATCGGGCTTCGACATCACCGTCGCCTCCGAGATCATGGCCATCGTCTGCCTCGCGGCCGATGTCGACGATCTGCAGGAGCGGCTCGGGCGGATCGTCGTGGGCTACCGCCCCGACAAGTCGCGCGTCACGGCGCGGGATCTTCAGGCCGATGGCGCCATGGCGGCGCTGCTCAAGGACGCGATGCTGCCCAATCTCGTGCAGACGGTGGAGAACAATCCCGCCTTCGTCCATGGCGGGCCCTTCGCCAACATCGCCCATGGCTGCAACTCGGTCGTGGCGACGCGCGCCGCGCTGAAGCTCGCCGACTATGTCGTGACGGAGGCCGGCTTCGGGGCCGATCTCGGCGCCGAGAAGTTCTTCGACATCAAATGCCGGCAGGCGGGCCTGAAGCCGGCCGCAACCGTGATCGTCGCCACCGTGCGGGCGCTGAAAATGAATGGCGGCGTCGCCAAGGCAGACCTCTCGGCCGAGAATGTCGAGGCCGTGCGGCGCGGCGCGGTCAACCTAAAGCGCCATGTCGGCAACTGCATTTCCTTCGGCGTGCCGGCGATCGTCGCGATCAACCATTTCGGCACGGACACGGAGGCCGAGATCGAGGCAGTTCGCGTGGCCGCCGCTGAGGCAGGCGTCGAGGCCGTGCTCTGCCGCCATTGGGCGCAAGGTTCGGCCGGCGCGGAGGAGCTGGCGGAGAAGGTGGCGCTGCTGGCCGATTCCGGCCGCGCGCGTTTCAAGCCGATCTACACCGACGAGACCAGCCTTCTCGGCAAGATCGAAACCGTGGTGAAGGACATCTATCACGGCGCGGCGGTGACGGCCGAGCCGGCGGTGCTTCGCATGCTGGAAAGCTTCGAGGCGGATGGCTATGGCCGGTTGCCCGTCTGCATGGCGAAGACGCAGTATTCCTTCTCTACCGACCCCGCGCTGCTCGGCGCGCCGAGCGACCACATCGTCCATGTCCGCGAGGTGCGTCTGGCCGCCGGCGCAGGCTTCGTCGTCGCGATCTGCGGCGACATCCTCACCATGCCCGGCCTGCCCCGCCACCCCGCTGCCGAGCGCATCTTTCTCGACCGGGAAGGGCGCGTGGAGGGGCTGTTCTAGGGCGGCGCGAGCCGAAAGATGAATTCGGTTTCATGACACTCTTGTAACTGGTGGACGGTTTGTCGCAGGTGCAACCTGTCCACCGGCGCAACCCTCGATGCCTCCGACCGCCGGGTTCGATACGATCCGGCCCTCGTGCCGCCTGGGACTCTCGTGCGCGCCGAACGAGATCAAGGAGCTGAGATCATGTCCCCCAAACTATCCGCCGCCCTCGTGCTGGCCACCTCCGTCCTCGGCGCCTCGGGCGCCATGGCGGCAACCCAGACGACCCACCATCCGCTCCATCGCGCTGTCCATCCGGTGGTGGAGCGCACGCCGACGCAGGCGACCCGACCCGTGCAGGTCATGTCGGAAAAGCCGGTTGCCAATCCCAGCCTCAACGACGTCTTCTCCGCCTCCGACGGCGCGCTCTATTCGCCGATGGTCAACGATCCGCGCACGCACGGACTGCCCAATCTCTGACAGTGGGCCAAGGGGGCGCTCCCGTTGGCGGGGCGCTCCCGTATTGCGCCGGGCGATGTTCTGCCGCGCGGACGTTGCAAGTTCGGGCTATGGGGTTGGGGCCGGCCGGCAGGGCCGGCATGTCGTCAACGCGAAGGATGCCCCATGGCCGAGGACCTCATCTTCTACACCAACCCGATGTCGCGCGGCCGCATGGTCCGCTGGATGCTGGAGGAGGTCGGCGCTTCCTATGAGACGCGCCTCCTCGGCTACGGCGGCGACATGAAGTCGGCGGATTATCTCGCCATCAACCCGATGGGCAAGGTGCCCGCCATCGTGCATGGCGAGGCCGTGGTGACCGAAGTCGCGGCGATCTGCTGCTATCTCGCCGACACGTTTCCCGAAGTCGCCCTCGTGCCGCAGCGCGGTCGGGCGCGCGCTGCCTATTACCGCTGGATGTTCTTCGCCGCCGGCCCGCTGGAAGCCGCGGTCGTCAACCGCGCGCTCGGCGTCGCGGTGTCGGACGAGCAGACCCGCATGGTCGGCTATGGCCGCTACGAGACGGTGATGGACGCGCTGGAATACGCCGTGTCGAATGGCGGCGACTACATCGCCGGCGATCGCTTCTCCGCCGCCGACGTCTATGTCGGCAGCCACGTCCTTTGGGGGCTGCGCTTTGGCTCGATCGACAAGCGGCCGGCCTTCGAGGCCTATGCCGCGCGCCTTACCGAGCGCCCCGCCTACGCCCGCGCCGGCCAGATCGACGACGCGCTTCTGGCGGCGGCCAAGGCTTGAGGCTTCGGGCGAAGCCGCGCAATTGCGAAGCACTGGCAAATAAGGGTTTGAGCCGATTTTCCGTTGCGATCGGCCGGGCTCTGAGCTAGGTCTTTGCTCATGACGAACGCGCTCAACATCGGCAAGTGGTGGCAGACCCGCTCCTAGGCGGCTTGCGAACACGTGCGTCTGTTCGAAAACAAAGGCCGCCCCGGGACCCCCGGCGGCCTTTTTGCTTGAAAAAGGGCCGCGAGGGCCGGTGCTTCTAACAAGGAGTGGAGTCATGACCCTCGAAACCGCCGCCGACGGCGCGTTCCGATACGAGACCGAAGGCGGGGTGACGGTGACGCGACGTCGCCGCGACGTCGATTACGCCGGGGCCATCGAGCCCTATGTCGACCGGCTCGACAACAGCCGGGGCGCGGTCTTCTCCTCCAATTACGAGTATCCCGGCCGCTACACGCGCTGGGACACGGCGATCATCGATCCGCCGCTGGCGCTGACCTCGTCCGGCCGAAACGTGCGCATCGAGGCGCTCAACCCGCGCGGGCGCGTGATCCTCGGCTTCGTCGCCGAGGCCCTGAAGGGTCACGAGGACATTGCCGAGACGACCCCCGGCGAAGATCGGCTCGACCTCGTGGTGGCGCTGCCCTCGCGCGCCTTTACCGAGGAAGAGCGCTCGCGCATGCCCACGGTCTTCTCCGTGCTGCGTGCCATTACCGCGCTGTTCAAGTCGGATGCCGACAGCGATCTCGGCCTCTACGGCGCCTTCGGCTACGACCTGGCCTTCCAGTTCGACCCGGTGAAGGAAACGCTGGCGCGTGGCGATAGCAGGCGCGATCTCGTTCTCTATCTGCCGGACGAAATCCTGATGGTGGATCATTATTCCGCCCGGGCCTATGTCGAGGCCTACGAGTTCGAGAAGGACGGGCACTCCACCGAAGGGCTCGAAGGCGGCGGCGCGCCTGCGCCCTTCCTGCCGGCCAACCACACGCCCGAGCGGGGCGATCACAAGCCGGGCGAATACGCCTCGCTCGTGCGCCGTGCCAAGGACAAGTTCATGCGCGGCGACCTGTTCGAGGTCGTGCCGGGCCAGACCTTCTACGAGCGTGTGGACAGTCGCCCCTCCGCCATTTCGCGGCGGTTGAAGGCGATCAATCCCTCGCCCTATTCCTTCTTCATCAATCTCGGCGGCAACGAATTCCTGATCGGCGCGAGCCCGGAAATGTTCGTGCGTGTGTCGGGGCGCCGGGTCGAGACCTGCCCGATCTCCGGCACGATCCGGCGCGGCGAGGACGCGATCTCGGATTCCGAGCAGATCCTGAAGCTCTTGAATTCCAAGAAGGACGAGTCGGAGCTGACCATGTGCTCCGACGTCGATCGCAACGACAAGAGCCGCGTCTGCGAGCCTGGCTCGGTGCGTGTCATCGGCCGGCGTCAGATCGAGATGTACTCGCGCCTGATCCACACTGTGGACCATATCGAGGGTCGTCTGCGTGAGGGCATGGACGCGATGGATGCTTTCATGAGCCATGCCTGGGCGGTGACGGTGACGGGCGCGCCCAAGCTCTGGGCCATGCGCTTCATCGAGGAGAACGAGAAGAGCGCCCGTGCCTGGTACGGCGGAGCAGTCGGCATGCTGCATTTCAACGGCGACATGAACACTGGCCTGACGCTGCGCACCATTCGCCTCAACGGCGGCATCGCGGAGGTGCGGGCCGGCGCGACGCTTCTCTACGATTCCAACCCGGAGGAGGAGGAGGCCGAGACCGAGCTCAAGGCCTCGGCGCTGATCTCCGCCATTCGCGAGGCCGGCACGCCGCAGGCCGCCGGGATCACGGGAGAACGCCCGAAGGTCGGGGAGGGTGTTCGCATTCTCCTGGTGGATCACGAGGACAGTTTCGTCCACACGCTCGCCAATTACTTCCGCCAGACCGGCGCCGAGGTGACGACGGTGCGCACGCCCGTGCCGGAGGAAATCTTCGACCGCGTCGCGCCCGATCTCGTGGTTCTCTCGCCCGGACCCGGCAAGCCCGACGATTTCGACTGCCGAGGCACGATCGCGCTCGCCCGCAAGCGGAACGCGCCGATCTTCGGTGTCTGTCTCGGGCTGCAGGCGCTGACGGAAAGCTATGGCGGCACGCTGCGCACGCTGCATGTGCCCGTTCACGGCAAGCCCTCGCGCATTCGCGTGTCCTCGCCGGGCACGATCTTCGCCGGGCTGCCGTCGGAGGTGACGGTCGGGCGCTACCATTCGATCTTCGCCGATCCCGTGCGCCTGCCGCGCGAGTTCGAGGTGACGGCCGAAACCGAGGACGGCGTCGTCATGGCCTTCGAACACAAGCACGAGCCGGTCGCGGCTGTGCAGTTCCACCCCGAAAGCATCATGAGCCTCGGAGGAGATGCCGGCATGAAGATGATCGAGAACGTCGTGGCCAAGCTGCCCCGGCGCAACCGCGGCCCGGCGGCTTGACGCGATGAACGCGGCGGCTGTCACCATGAGCGACGACGACAGCGGTCGTCTGGTCAAGCGCACCGCGACGATCACCGTCGCGATCGCCTGCCTCGTGCTCGGGATCAAATATCTCGCCTATCTCGTGACGGGCTCCGTCGCGCTGTTCTCGGACGCGCTGGAATCGATCGTCAACGTCGTGGCCGGCCTCATTGCCCTTTGGGCGGTGACGGTCTCCTACAAGCCGGCCGATGCCGACCACCCGTTCGGCCACACCAAGGCGGAGTATTTCTCCGCCGTGGTAGAGGGCGTGCTGATCGTTCTCGCCGCGCTTCTGATTCTGCGCGAGGCCTGGGGCGCGTATGTCGAGCCCCGCGCCATCGAGGCGCCGCTGCTTGGCATCGGCATCAATGGCGTCGCGACGGTGATCAACGCCTTCTGGGCCTCGGTTCTGATCCGCAAGGGGCGGGAGCATCGCTCGCCAGCGCTCGATGCCGATGGTCGTCACATCATGGCCGATGTCGTGACTTCGGTCGGCGTGCTGGCCGGTCTTCTCGTCGCGCAGGCCACCGGCTGGCTCTTCCTCGATCCGCTGCTGGCCGCGTTGGTCGCGCTGAACATCCTGCGCGAAGGCTGGAAGGTCGTCGCCGCATCGCTTTCGGGTCTAATGGACCAGGCGTTGGACGGACCTGACGACACGCGCGTGCGCGATATCATCTCGACCAACGGAATCGGCGCGCTGGAGGTCCACGACGTGCGAACGCGCATCGCAGGCCGGGCGATCTTCATCGAATTCCACATGGTGGTGCCCAGCGCGATGAGCGTCGGCGACGCGCATGTCATCTGCGACCGGATCGAAGACGCACTCCAGGGCGAATTCGCGAACGCCCGCGTTCTCATTCATGTCGAACCTGAGGCGGAGGCCAAGCAGGTCGGAGTGCCCGTCATTTAGGCGTCACAAAGCGCAAAAAAGCCTAAAGCTTTGAAGGGGCAGCGACATTCGCTGCCCCTTCTTTTTGCGGTTGCGAAGCAATTTGCCGGGGATTGGTGCAGTGCGATTGGAAGGTCAATAGCAAGCGCAACTTACTTTTGGAACGGACTGTTCGCAATCCGCTACTCGTAGCCGCGACAGGAACCGCCTACATCAGGGTCATCGAACGACGCGGAAATAAAGCGACTGACTTGGAAATACAAAAGTCAGCCCCGCCAGTCGTTGAAACCTTTATGGGGAATAAAGTTATGAAAATCTTCACGTTTGCCTCCGCTGCCGTGCTTTCTCTTGTTGCGTTTTCGAGCGCTTCTTCGGCCGCCGGCCTGGTCCCGGGCTCCGATTTCTACGAGGAAGTTCAGGCCGACCACGCCACTAACTCGGTGATCGTCGGTCAGGCCGCCGCTCGCGGCGCGACTGTTTCCACGGTCGAGACCCGTTCCTTCGGTTATCCCGCCGGCGTCAGCGCCAACGAGGGCATCATCCCCGGCTCGCGCGCTTCGACGCACGCCGACGAGGCCCGCGATCTGAACGCAGTGTCGAAGGGCGTCTACAACAACGGCGCGACCCCGGCTTCCGCCGTCTCGCGGATCCTGGTCCCGGGTTCGGACAGCTTCTAATCCGACCATCGGGCCAACCAGCCCCGCCAAAGCCCGGCTTTCGAGCCGGGCTTTTTGCGTTTGGGAACGGGATGCGCCTTGGGATGTGTCTTGCTTTTCCCCGCTGGAGGCGTCACACATCTGCGCATGAGCGGAATCGAATCCCCCTTCGCCTTCAAGGGCGCCAGCGCGGCCATCGCCGCCAAGGGATTCTCGCGTCTTCTTCCGGGCCTTCTCGCGCTTACTGGCGATCGTCGGGCCCGTTAACGAAGGGGCGCCCGGCGGTCGAGCCGGCGCCCAGCGCCCACCGTCTCTTCGGCTTTACATCCTCCTGAAACTTTGAAAGACGGCTCTGCGTGCCTTCCGGCCGCCCGTCTTTGCCGAACGAGCAAGGTGATCCCGATGTCCGTTTCTTCTCCCGTCATGGCGAAGGCCGCAACCAAGTACCAACCCTATCCCGCCGTCGATCTGCCGGATCGGCAGTGGCCGACGCGTCGCATCGAGAAGGCGCCGATCTGGTGCTCGGTGGACCTGCGCGACGGCAACCAGGCCCTGGTCGATCCAATGGGCCACGACCGCAAGTCGCGCATGTTCGTGCTTCTGAAGGCGATGCGCTTCAAGGAGATCGAGATCGGCTTCCCCTCGGCCTCGCAGACCGATTTCGACTTCGTGCGCTGGTGCGTGGAAGAGGGGGGCGTGGCCGACGACGTGTCCTTGCAGGTTCTCGTCCAATGCCGGCCCGAGCTGATCTCGCGCACCTTTGAGAGCCTGGAGGGCGCACGCCGCCCGATCGTCCATTTCTATAATTCCACCAGCGAGTTGCAGCGCCGCGTCGTGTTCGGCAAGGACCGCGCCGGCATCCGCCAGATCGCGGTGGACGCGGCCAAGATGATCACCGACATGGCGGCCAAGGCCGGGGGCGACTTCCGCTTCGAATATTCGCCTGAAAGCTTCACCGGCACCGAGTTGGATTTCGCGTTGGAAATCTGCAACGCCGTCGCCGAGGTGGTGAAGCCGACCGCCGAGAACCAGTTGATCCTCAATCTGCCGGCGACCGTCGAAATGTCGACGCCCAACATCCATGCCGACCAGATCGAGTGGATGAGCCGCAATCTCGACAATCGCGACACGATCCTCCTGTCCTTGCATCCGCACAACGACCGGGGCACGGCCGTCGCCGCCACCGAAATGGGCCTGCTCGCCGGTGCCGACCGCGTCGAGGGCACTTTGTTCGGCAACGGCGAGCGCACCGGCAATGTCGATCTCGTTACCCTGGCGCTGAACATGTTCACGCAAGGGGTGGACCCGGAACTCGACGTCTCCGACATCAACCGGATCAAGGACGTCTACGAGTACTGCAACCAGCTGACGATTCCCGAGCGGCATCCTTATGTCGGCGAACTCGTCTACACCGCCTTCTCCGGCTCGCATCAGGACGCGATCAACAAGGGCATGAAGGCCCATAAGGTCGCCAATACGCCGATCTGGGAAGTGCCCTATCTGCCGATCGATCCGCAGGATGTCGGTCGCTCCTACGAGGCGATCATCCGCATCAACTCGCAGTCAGGCAAGGGCGGCATCGCCTATGTCCTGCAGGCCGACTACGGCTTGAACCTGCCGCGCAACCTGCAGATTGAGTTCCGTGAGGACATTCAGCGGATCACCGACGAGGAAGGGCGCGAGCTGCCGGTCAAGCGCATCTACGACCGCTTCATCGAGCGCTACGTCGACCAGCCCGGCATGCGCCTGCGCTATGTCGATCACTTCACGCGGGTGGAGGGTGACCGCACGAGCCGTGTGGTGGAGGCGACCATCCTCGACGGCGGCAAGGAGATCCGCATCGAAGGTCGGGGTACGGGCGCCATCGATGGGTTCATCGATGCGTTGAACCGCCATCTCGGCGTTGATCTCAGCGTCGCGGACTATTCCGAACATTCGCTGCAGCGCGGCTCGAACGCGAGCGCGATCGCCTATATGGAGATCGAGCACGAAAACGGCCGGGTCTTCGGCGCCGGGATCGACCAGAACGCCACGACCGCCTCGCTGAAGGCGATCGTATCGGCCGCCAATCGCGTCCTCGCGCTCTGATGCCTGCGGGCCGGGCCTGCCTTCCGGCGGGCCCGGCTCGGGACAGGTTTCGCGAAAGCCTGCTCGGCTAGGGGTGGTGGGTCGTGTGAGGCGGACCATGAAGGTCCGTCGCCCGATCAGTCGAGGTGGCAAGATGGCCGAGGCCAAATCCGCTGTGGCGGTGACGAACGGAACGAAGCGACTGGCCGACGCCGTGCGCGCCGCCAAGATCGCCGCCGCTCAGCGCACCGACATCGTGGTGGACATTCGCGAGGCCGATCGCGCTCGTCTGGAAATGTTCGTGGACGAACTCCAGCCCATCGTCGACGCCGTGCCGAGCGACGACGACCTGTTCGACTTCACCTTGAGCAGCGGCAACCAGCCGCGTTTCTGGATCGACGCGACGGCCCATGTGATGATGGGGCGGGACCGGCGCACTTATCGCTTCGTGCGCGAAACCCGCCTTGGCCGGCTGACCCTCGCCGAATCCCCCGAGCTGCGCTTCATCGTCGATCGAGTGACGGACTATATCGCCGAGCGGATCGTGGAGCGGGACAAGGCGCTCGCCGCCTTCGACGGGCTGGGCACGCGCCTCGCGCAGGCCGAGCGCCCGCAGCCGACGCTGACCGCGCCGGTCAGCATTTCCTCCGACGATCCGCTGCGACTGCCGGCCCGCCCGCCGTCCACGGATTTCGTGATCGCCCTGTCCTGGCTGATGATCGGTATCGTGGTGGGCGTCGGCCTTCTCATGGCCATCGCCGCATCGCGCGGCTCGCCGCTTTTCTAAAATTCGACCCTCACGGCCTGATCCGAGGCCGTGGGCATCGACCCGTCAGGCCCGCAACCGCGTCGCCACAAGCGCGATGCCTCCAACCGTCAAGCCCCAGAATGGGGCGCTGATGCCGAAGAAGGCGGTGCCCGACGCCGTCACCAGGAAGCAGAGGATGGCGGCTTCGCGATCTCGTGCTTCCGCGATCGTTCCCGTTAGCGCGCCGGTGAAGGCGCCGACCAGCGCCAGCCCCGCCATGGCCTGGATCAGGACGGGCGCCTGTGCGGCGAAGGCCGTGGCCCAGCCTGCCGCCAGTCCGAAGACGATATAGGCGAGCCCCGAGACGATGCCGGCCCACCAGCGCCGGGCGCGATCCGGCCCGGCTTCGTCGCCCGCGCAGATTGCCGCCGTGATCGCCGCCAGATTGACCGCATGGCCGCCGAAAGGCGCGCAGAACAGGCTGAAGATGCCTGTCGCGGTGAAGAGCGGGCCGGGCTCGGGCGCGTATCCGTTGACCTTCAGCACCGCGAGCCCCGGAATGTTTTGCGAGGCCATGGTGATGAGGAAGAGCGGCAGACCGAGCCCCACGATGGCCGAGAGCGACCAATGGGGTATGACGAGGATCGGATCGGGCACGATCGGCGCCCCGCCGCTCGGCCCAGCATGAAGGAGATAGATCAGAAGAAACGTGGCGACTGCCGCCGATGGCACGGCAAGGACACGGTTCCACCGCCCGACCAGGAACCACACGGCGACGATGGCGAGACCCTCCAGCGGCGCCGCGGCGACGGCCTTCACGGGCGCGAGGCAGAGGGGCAGGAGGATGCCGGCCAGCATGGCGTTGGCGAGCGAAAGGGGAATGGCCGCAATGGTCCGGCCGATCGGCTTCACCAGACCCGCCAGGATTACCAGCGTCGCCGCGAACAAAAAGGCGCCGACCGCCGAGGTGAAACCGCCCTCCGGCAGCCCGGCGCCGGCCAGAAGCGCCGCGCCCGGCGTCGACCAAGCAATGGAGATCGGCATGCGCGTTCGCAGCGACACCAGCAGCCCGCAGACGCCCATGCCGACCGACAGCGCCATGATGCCGGACGCCGCCTGCTCCGCCGTCGCGCCGACGCCGACCAGCCCTTGTAGCACGACGGAGAAGGAACTGGCGAAGCCCACGAAGGCGGCGAGAAGGCCGGCCGAAAGGGCGGCAAGAGGAGGCAGGCGCATATCAGGCTTTCGCGAGAGAGGCGGGCAGGGCGCCAGCGCGGCTTACGACCCTTCCGGCGCCCGCCGCAAGGTCATTGTCGCCGAGACGCTTTGACTCCCAGTTTCCCCGCCTCGTTCGGATGCGAAGCGACTTCGCCTCAATCCTCCGAGGTGCTTCAGCCCGACAGGTGGCCGGTTTCGTCCAGCGACGCCTCGCCGGCAGGTTTGGCGTCCTCGCGCGGATGCGCGTTCACCGCCGTGCCGTCGGAAAGGAGCTGGCGCTCGCGAATCCAGTCGATCCCCGATCCGTCGAGCTTCAGGCCGCGTTCGCGCTGCGTCAGCGACCAATGGCCGGGTCCGCCTTCGATCTCAAAGAGGTTGTAGCGCGAGGGCGGCTTGTCGCTTCCCGCGTTCTGGCTGGCCGACGGCACGCCGACCACCGGCACCTTCTCGCCGTCTGGGCCCGTCAGCCAGTAGATCGTGTCGAGATGCGTATGCCCATGCAGAACCAGTTCCGCGCCGGCATCGTGGATGACCTTGGAGAAGAACTGCTTGCCGATGAGGCGTTTCGACCAGGCGGCCGCGCCCGAAATCGGCGGATGGTGGATCATCACCACACGAAACAGACCGCGCGCCTTGGCCTCGGTGAGCAGTTTCGCGGTGCGCAGCGCCTGACCGCGCTTGAACGAGCCGGTGGCAAAGAATGGTGCCGTCGCCTCGGCGCTGGATGTGCCGATGATCGCGACGGGGCCGCGAACGCGCAGATAGGGGAAATGCTTGGCCTCTGCCCCGAGTCCATGGTCGCCCAGCATGTAGGGATGCCATTCGCGATAGGCGCGCTTGAGGGCGCCGGGCACATAGGCGTCGTGATTGCCGGGAACGACCGAAACGAAGTCCGGCTTTCCCAGATCCTCCAGCCAGAGGCGCGCGCCGATGATTTCCTGCTTGGAGGCGAGATTGACGAGGTCGCCCGTCACCGCGACATGGTCGGGCCGCTGCGCCTTCATGTCGGCGACGAGACGCAGAAGCGTGTCGCCGAACATCGCCCGTTTCCGGTTGCGCTGCCAATTGATATAGCCCGTGATCCGCTTCGACGCGAGTTCCCGGTAGGAAAGCTCGGGCAGGGGACCCAGGTGGATGTCGGAGAGATGGGCGAGTCGAAACATGGGTCTGGAAGTAGCCGCTCCGGCTGGAATGGAAAGGGGCTCCCCATGAAGGCGCTGGCGCAACGCCTGCTCGGCAGGGGGCTCCGCCGCTGGGCGCTTTTGTCCCGGCCGATGACGCTTGGCGTGCGGCTGCACGCGACCGACGAGGCGGGCCGGGTCTTTCTCGTGCGCCATGCCTACCGTGAGGGCTGGTATCTGCCCGGCGGCGCGGTGGACCCCGGCGAGTCCGCGCTGACGGCGGTGTGCCGCGAGGCGGAGGAGGAGGGCCATCTCGTCTGCGAGACCGCGCCCCGGCTCGTCGCCGCCTTCTATAACCGGCGCGAGGGCCGGGACCATGTTCTGCTCTATCGCTGCGACCGTGTCCGCCAGACCAGGCCGCGCTTGCCGGATCGCGAGATCGCCGAGACCGGCTTCTTCGCGCCGGACGCCCTGCCCGAAGGCACGACGCCCGCGACGCGCCGGCGCATTGAGGAGGACTTCCAGCTCGGCGTCCCTCGGCCGGAAGACTGGTAGGCTTCAGACCGCCGGCAATCGGCCTCGGTCGTGCGGCTGGTCGAGGTCCTGCTCCGGCCCGAGCGGCACGATGCCGGTCGGATTGATCGTCCCGTGGCTCTCGTAATAGTGATGCTTGATATGGTGGAAGTCGACCGTCTCGGCGACGCCCGGCCACTGGTAGAGTTCCAGCATGTATTGGAAGAGACTGGGGTAGTCCGCGATCCGGCGCTTGTTGCACTTGAAGTGGCCGACATAGACGGGGTCGAAGCGGATCAGCGTGGTGAAGAGGCGCCAGTCGGCTTCGGTGATGCGGGGGCCGGTCAGATAACGCTGGCGGCCGAGCCGCGCTTCCAACTCGTCCAGCGTGTCGAACAGCGCATGGAAGGCATCCTCATAGGCGTCCTGCGCGGTTGCGAAACCGCATTTATAGACGCCGTTGTTCACCTTGTCGTAGACGACGGAATTGATCGCCTCGATCTCGGGCATCAGATCCGCCGGGCAGACATCGACGCTGCGGTCGCCGAACGCGTCGAAGCTCGAATTGAACATGCGAAGGATTTCGGCCGACTCGTTGTTGACGATCGTGCCGTCCCGCTTGTCCCACAAAACCGGAACGGTGACGCGGCCGGTGTAATGCGGGTCGGCCTGGAGATAGACCTCATAGAGCCGCTTGGCGCCGTTCACGCTGTCGGGGATCGCGCCCTGGCGATCGGAGAAGACCCAGCCTTCTTCCGCCATGTGCCAGTCCACGACAGAGACGGAGATCACGTCCTCCAGCTTCTTGAGCTTGCGAAGGATCAGCGTGCGATGCGCCCAGGGGCAGGCGAGCGAGACA
Organism: Aureimonas sp. AU20; assembly: GCF_001442755.1. Classification (NCBI taxonomy): domain Bacteria; kingdom Pseudomonadati; phylum Pseudomonadota; class Alphaproteobacteria; order Hyphomicrobiales; family Aurantimonadaceae; genus Aureimonas; species Aureimonas sp. AU20. The sequence continues at coordinate 1,851,753 of NZ_CP006367.1, forward strand.
TAGAGATGGTAGCGCCCGGCCTCGGCGGGAACGGCGTCCTGACCATCCGGCCCCGGCGCGCCATCGGGCGTGACCCAGCGTCGGAAGCTCGTCGTCGTGCGCTGGAAGCGCCCGCCCGTCGCCTTCGTGTCGTACCACTTGTCCTGCCACTGGCCGTCCACCAGAAGTCCCATCGTCTCGCTCCGTCTCGTTGCCGCCCGCTAGCATAAACGAAGGACGTGACGGGCGTTCCCCCCAAAAGGCGGCAACAGAGCGTCACGCCCGGCATGGGATGCGACGGAAAAAAGGGGAATGGATTTTCTCTTCGCGCGGTGCTAGGAAGCCCGGCCGAGCGACAGGGCTCGGCCACGAGGAATGGGTTCGATGCAATTGCGACGACGACGAGACGAAGCGGCCTGTGCCGCTGCCTTCGACGCCGCCGCCTGACCTTTCTCCAAGGTCCGGGCGCGGGCAAATTTGCCCCCCATTGTCGGACCTTGCCATGCTGTCCCTTCTTCAGGATCTCGACCTCGCCTTCGAGGCGGAGCAGTTCGCGCATGCGAACACGATCGAAGCCATCAACGCCGAAGCCTTCGGCCCCGGCCGGTTCACCCGGGCGGCGGAGCGCGTGCGCGAGCACAGTTCGCACGATCTCGCGCTGTCGCGCGTCGCCGTCCTGCGTGGCGAGGTGGTCGGCTCGGTGCGGTTGACGCCGGTGCGTATCGGCGAGAGCCCTGTCCTCATGCTGGGGCCGCTCGCGGTGCGGCCCGCCTTCAAGAAGCGGGGCATCGGCCGGATGCTGCTGGCGCTGAGCGCCGATGCGGCGCGCGCGGCCGGCGAGCGGGCGATTTTTCTCGTGGGCGACCGCGCCTATTACATGCCGCTCGGCTATCAGCCGCTGCCGGTCGGCTCGGTGACAATGCCCGGCCCGGTGGACGAGACACGGCTTCTGGGTCTGGAACTCGTGCCCGGCGCGCTGGATGGGGTGAGCGGCCAAGTTCTGCCCCGCCGCTGACGGGGTCGTTTCCCCGCGCCGTCGCCAGGCCATCATACCGTCAGAATGCCGAACTCACCCTTGAGGGTCGAGCGCCGACCGACATCGGCGCCGTTCTCGGAGAGCCAGTCGTCGGCGGCTTCGCGGCCGAGGTCGCGCAGGTCCGTGAGTTCGGACCAGCGCGTGTCCATCTTGCCAGCGCTGCCCCGGCGCGACATGGCCTCGCCCGCCTCGATCATGTGAAGGCGCAGACCCGCGATCCGCTGCATCACCGGGTTTTCGAGATCCGCGCCCTTCACCAGCCGCTGCACCTCGGTGAGCATGCGCAGGTCGCGGATCAGCGAGGTGTTGAAGGTGATCTCCTGCACCCGGCCCATGATGTCGCCCGGCGTTTCCGGCGAGCCGGCGCGGTGGAAGGGCGTCACCTGGATGATGAGAATGTCGCAGGCGCCGCGATCCTCCGCGAAGAAGGGCGTCAGCATCGGATTGCCGACATAGCCACCGTCCCAATAGGGACGCCCGTCGATCTCCACCGCGCGAAACACGTCCGGCAGGCAGGCCGAGGCCAGAAGCGCGTCGGCCGTCAGCTCCTCGCCCGAGAAGACCCGCACATTGCCGCTTTCCACATCTGTGGCAGAGACGAAGGTCGGCACGACGCGCTCGCTTTGCAGCAGCGGAAAATCGATCACCGCTTCCAAGACCGGGCGCAGCGCGTTGTCGGCCGGCAGGCCGAAACTATAGGGCGAAACAAGTTGCCCGAAGAGCTTCATGCGTTCGATCGCTTCATGCACCATGGAGCGGCTGAACGGGAAGAAGGGGAGGCGGTTTTCGGCCGCGCCCAGTGGCGAGCGGCGCGAGACCTCCTGCCATAGCGCCTCGAGCGTCTGGCGCGCCGCGTCGGGGCCCTCACTCAGTCCGGTCGCCAGGGCGGCGGCGTTCAACGCGCCGGCGCTCGTGCCGCTGATCGCCGCCGGCTGAAAACGGCCGTCCTCCAGAAGCCGGTCGAGCACGCCCCATGTGAAGGCGCCGTGCGCGCCGCCTCCTTGCAGGGCAAGACAAACTGCTGTCATACCGGCACGCTCTCCGCTTCACCGTCGCGTCTGTTCGTGGGAAGCGAGACGTTCGCAGATGCGAAATGGTTCCCCGTGAGGGTCGCGAGGGAGCCTCAGCGCCCTTCGCGATACCACGTGGCCGAAAGCGCCAGAAGCAGGACGGCGAGGCCGAGGAAACCGGCGAAGAGCGGCGTGCGATCGACCCCGCGCAGAACCGTTTCCTGCGTGGTGCGAAGGCCGATCCAGTCCCGCCCTTCGGCGTCCGCGCGCCCGGCCATGGGCACGATGCGGGGAACGGTGATGCCGCCTTGCGCCTCCGCCAGCCGCCGGACGCTGCCGCGCGTTTCGGACGCGATCGGCTGAAGCTTGGCGGTGGTCGAGATCGCCTCGCGATACTCGCGCGGGTTCACCGGACCGAGATTGGCCAGCGCTCGCAAGTCGCCGTTGGCGACCTGATAGAGACCGAGCTCGCCGGTCTGCAACCGCCCCTGCCATTCGCCGTTGCCACCATCGGTCAGCGTGACCTGAAGCGCCTGACCGGTGGGCGTCACCACTGTCGCCGGGCCGGGATCGCCGCCGATCGTGTGGCGGGTGATGAGAAGGTCGGAGTCGGAGCCTTCGGCGTCTAGCGCCTCTTCCTCCAGTTCGGGCTCCTTCATCAGCCAGTGCGCCAGCCGGCGGAACAAGGCGACATGCGGGCCGCCGCCCTCGTAGCCGCGCGACCAGAGCCAGCCCTGATCCGACAGAAGCAGAGCGACGCGGCCTTGGCCGGCGCGGTTCAGCACCAGGAGCGGCTTGTTGTCCGGGCCGGTCATGACCGTTTCGCCCTTGGTCTCACCCACGTCGATCGTGCGGAACCAGGGGCTCCAGTTCGGCGGCGAGACTTCCGAGCCCGGCAGGCCGCGCGTCACGGGATGCTTGCGACCGAGCTCCGAAAGAACAGGGCGATAGGCGCGCAGATCCACCTGGCCCGTCGGCAGAGCCGGCAGGATGGAGGCGAGCGGCGAATTGGCGACCGAGTCCGGGCCGGCATATTCCGGGCCGGAGGCGATCAGCATGGCGCCGCCGTTTTCGACATATTGGGCGATGTAGTCGTAGTAGAGCGTCGGCAGTACGCCCCGGCGCTGGTACCGGTCGAAGATGATGAGGTCGAAATCCTCGATCTTCTCGACGAAGAGTTCACGGGTCGGAAACGCGATCAGCGACAATTCGTTGATCGGCGTGCCGTCCTGCTTTTCCGGCGGGCGCAGGATGGTGAAGTGGACGAGGTCCACCGCCGCGTCCGACTTCAGGAGGTTGCGCCACGTACGCTCGCCGGCATGCGGCTCGCCCGAGACGAGGAGAACGCGCAGGTTCTCGCGAATGCCATCGATGACGGCGATCGCCCGGTTGTTGACGGCGGTGATCTCCTGCGGATCGCGCGCCGCCGAAAGCTCCACGATGTTCTTGCCCGCGCGCGGCAGGGTGATCTGTACCGAGGTCGGCTCGCCCGGCACCGCGCTCTGGCGCTGCACGAGGTCGCCATTCAGGAAGACCTGAACCTCGACCGGATTGCGCGAGGCGCGCGGCCCTTCTTCCACGACGCGATAGGTCAGGGTCTGCGGCTGCTCCACGAGGCCGAAGCGGGGGGCGGTGACGAGGTCGAGCCGGCGGTCGAACTCGTCGGGACGGCCCGTCACCAGCGCGTGGAGCGGCGCGTCGAAGCCGAGCGCGCCGGCATTGGCGGGAATGTCGTGGACCTGCCCGTCGGTCACCATGATGGCGCCGCCGACCCGGCCCGGCGAGACGTCGCTGAGCGCGGAGCGCAGTGCCCCGAAGAGAGCCGTGGTCGCGTCGCCGGTCCCTTCCGAGCGGGCATCGACCGTGCGGACCTCGAATTCCGGGAAAGCTTCCAGCCGCTGGCGCAGCGCGGCCACGGCCTCGTCTGTCTGCGCCGTGCGCTCGCCGATCGATTGGCTCTGCGAGCGGTCCACTATGAGGGCGACGACGCTCTTCAGGGGATCGCGCTGCTCGCGCAGGACGACGGGGTTGAGAAGCGCCAGGAGCAGCGCCGCGATGGCGAGAACGCGCAGCACCGCGCCGCGAAGGCCAGCGAAGACCAGCGCGGCGGCGAGAAACAGCGCGGGCACGCAAAGGAGGGCGAGAACCGTCCAGGAAAAGAAGGGCGCGAAGGTGATCGACCAGCTCATGCGCTACTGCCCCAACCGTTCGAGAAGCGCGGGCACATGAACCTGATCGGCCTTGTAGTTGCCGGTCAGCACATACATCACGATGTTGACCCCCGCCCGGTAGGCATAGTCGCGCTGGGCCGGGTCGGCGGAATCGGTCGGGCGCACGAAGAGGCCGCTGTCGTCCACCGCCCAGGCGCTGGCGAAATCGTTGGACGTGATCATGATGGAGGATACGCCGTCGCCGGCGCTGGCCGGACGGGCCTGCGCGTCAGGGTTTCGCGTCAGCGACTCCACCCAAAGGTCCGAGCCGGTGTGCCGGCCGGGAAAACTGTCCAGGATGTAGAAGGCCTTGGTCAGCACGTGGTCGGCGGGGACCGGCTCGAGCGGCGGCACGTCGAGATCGGCCAGGATGTCGCGCAGGCGGCGCTGGCCGGGCGAAACGGCGGCGCCGGACAGATCACCCGCCGCGTCGCCCTCCACGTCGAACAGGACCGTGCCGCCCTGCTTCATATAGGCGTCGACGCGGCTGATCGCGGCCTGCGTCGGCATGGGGGCGTTGGCGTGGACGGGCCAGTAGAGGATGGGAAAGAAGGAAAGCTCGTCCCGTTCGATATCCACCGCCTCGGGCTCGCCGGGCTCCAGCGCCGTCTTGGACGCGACGAACTGGGACAGGCCCGAAAGGCCCTGGCGAGAGATGCGGTCGGTCTCCGCGTCGCCGGTTTCGACATAGGCGAGATGGGTGGCTTCCGTCGCCTCGATCGCCTTCTGCGCGTCGATCCCGTCGAGGCCCTGCGTCGCCTCGTTGGGCGCGCGTGTCTGCGCGCGAGCCGGATCGGCCGGCCAGGCGAGGAGCGCGGCACCCAGCAGCAGCAAGGGCAGGGCGGAGGAGGGGCGGCGCGCGCCGGGCAAGCGGCGGCCGAGGCGGGACAGGCCCCCGTTCAGCCAGAGCAGCGCGAAGGCGTCGAGCGCGAACAGGGCCAGCGCGCCGGCAAAGAGCCAGGGGGTCAAGTCGGTGGCATCCTCCGTGCCATAGGCGCGCGTTGTGAGCGGCGCGCCGAGATCGAGTTCGGGCAGAGCGGAGAGCCGCGCATCGGCCGCCAGGAGGTTCAGCGCACGGTAGCCTTCCGAGGTGCCGTAGAGGCCAGGCGGATGGTCGGCCGAGGGAACGGGCGCCTCGCCGGCACGAACCGTCAGCGGCCGAACGTCCGGCCCTGGCTGCACGAGGCGGCCTTCGCCGTTCATGACACGATAGGGCGGCAGGACCTGCGCCCCGCCTTCGCCGCCCGCGGCGCTGGTGCCGCGCGACAGAGTGACGACGCGGCGCAGGACGTCCACGAAGGCGCCGGAGATCGGCAGGTTCGACCAAGTCGCTTCCGCCGTCGTGTGGACGAGGATGATGCTGCCGGCGCCGCGCGCGCTGGCGGTGATGATCGGGGTGCCGTCGGCAAGGCTTGCCCAGGTGCGCCCGGCCAGCTCCGCCGAAGGCTCGGCCAGGATCTGGCGCGACACGGTCACGTCGTCTGGGATCACGATGCCGGCAAGCGGGCTCTCGGGCGGGATGGGTGCCAAGCGCTGTGGCTCGGACCAGGACAGGGCGCCGCCGAGCTGGCGCTCGCCACCGCGCAGGCGCACCGGCACGAGATCGTCCTCGGCGGTGGAGGCGGCGAGACGCGGGCCCGCGAAGCGCAGAAGCACGCCGCCCTTCTCGACGAAGCCGGTCAGGGCCTCGCGCGCCGGCTCAGGCAGGACGCCAATGTCGGCGAGCACGATGATCGAGGGGTTCTGGCGCACCAGCGCGGGAACGGCCATCCCGAGATCGGCGCTTTCGGCGCGCACGAGATCGGCGAAGGGCTCCAGAGCCCGCGTGATGTAATAGAGCGGCGAAAGCAGCGGCTGGGCGAGATCGGCCGCTTCGCCGGACACGAGCCCGACCTTGCGGCGCTGGAAACTGTCGTCCACCAGCCGCACGGCTGCGGCGTCCCCCACGCCCTCACGCTCGATCCGGGCGATGTCGTTGCGCAGTTCCACGGGCACTTCGAAGCGCGCCTCGCCCGTGGCCGAACCGGCGGCGAAGGCGAGCGGCGCGCGGCCGATCTCGCGCTCCTGCGCGTCCAGCGCGCGTAAGGTCACTTCGGCGGGCGCGGCGCTTTCCCCATCGGGGCGAAGGCCCGCGACGCGCAGCGCCTCGGTGGCATTGTCGGCCGCCGTCAGGCCGACCAGGCCGGCGAGCGAGGGGCGATAGACCAGGGACTGAACGGGTGCTAGCGCGCGCAGAGCATCGGCCGCTTCGACCGTGCCTGGGGCGTCGAGCCCGTCGGTCAGAAGCGCAAGGCTGATCCCGCCCTGGCCGTTCAGCACGCTGGCAAGCCGCGCGGCGGCCGCCCGGCGGTCGACCGGGATGGGGCGGGGCTCGGCGGCTCCGAGGTGCTCCAGCGCCGTCGCGGCTTCCACGGGCGCCACGTCGTTGGACGGGCCCTCGGCGGTCAGCGCCAGCGACACCGGCCGCCCCGCTTCGCCCGCCTCGCGGATCAGCGCCTCGGCGGCCGAGCGGCGCGTGTCCCAGTCGCGCGCGCTGGCCCAGCCATTGTCGAGAAGCACCACGACCGGCCCTTCGCCGGTCAGCGCGCTTTGGCGCGGATTGAGGATGGGCGCGGCGAGTGCCAGGATCACGAAAGCGGCGAGCGCAAGGCGCAGCAGCGTCAGCCACCACGGGCTCTTCGAAGGCGTCTCCTCGCGCTTGGCGACGCGCTCCAGAATGCGCAGCGGCGGAAAGGCTTCGGTCTGCGGACGAGGCGGGGTGAGGCGCAGCAGCCACCAGATTACGGGAAGGGCGAGAAGTCCGGCCAGCACCAGCGGCGCGCCGAAGGACAGCGACAGACCCCCCATCAGGCGCGCTGCCCGCTCGGCGGTTGGAACTGTCCGCTCAAGCGACCATGCAGGGCCAGAAGCGGTTCGGAGGCAAGACGGTCGGTCAGGTGGAAGACATGGCTCCAGCCGATATGCCGGCAGTGCTCGGCCAGATGCGTTCTGCGCGCGTCGAACAGGGTGCGATACTCCTCGCGCAGGGTTTCGGCCCGGCCGGCCGTCAGCTTGGCGCCGGTCTCGGGGTCGCGGAACTCGGTGCGCCCGCTATAGGGAAAGGCGACTTCGGCGGGATCGGCGATCTGCACGAGATGCCCGCGCACGCCGCGCCGCGACAAGAGGTCGATCCGCGCCACCAACTCATCCATCGGGTCGAGAAAATCGCTGACGAGCACGACCTCGCTGAAGCGCTTGAAGCGCTCGCCGGCGGGAAAGCCCGTATCGGGCCGATGACTCACGAGCGCGCCGGCGATGCGCTCGGCGGCGTTGCGCGCGGAGATCGGGTCCATCACGTCGGGAAAGCCGATCCGCTCGCCCGAGCGCGACAGAAGTTCGGCCAAGGCGAGAACCAGCACCAGCGCCCGACTTTCCTTGGACACGAGGCCGGCCTGCGACTGGTAGAGCATGGAGGGCGAGGGGTCGGCCCAGAGCCAGACCGTCTGCGCCGCCTCCCATTCGCGGTCGCGCAGGTAGACATTGTCGTCGCGCGCCGAGCGTCGCCAGTCGATCCGCGACACGGGCTCGCCGTCGACGAAGGGTCGGAACTGCCAGAAGTTCTCGCCCGTGCCGCGCCGCCGCCGCCCATGCCAGCCGCTCGTCACCGTGGCGACGACGCGGCGCGCCTCCACCAGGAGGTCCGGCAGCAGCGCGGCGCGCTGGCGGGCGCGAAGCAACGCCTCGTCGCCCTGTGTCGCCTCGGCGATCCGCCCGATCGACGCCATAAGGTCAGCCGAGCCCGCGCACGAGGACCCTCACCACGTCGCGCACGCCCATGCCCTCGGCACGCGCCGCGAAGTTCAGCGCCATGCGGTGCTGCAAGATCGGCTCGGCCAGCGCCCGCACGTCGTCGATCGACGGGGCGAGACGACCCTCGTAAAGCGCGCGGGCACGCACGCAGGTCATAAGCGACTGCGAGGCGCGCGGGCCGGGGCCCCAGGCGATATGCGCGTCGGCTTCCGTCGAGCCGTGGCCTGGGCGGGCCGAGCGCACGAGGTTGAGAATCGCGTCCACCACCGTGTCGGGCACCGGCATGCGGCGCACCAAGGCCTGGATCTCGCGCAGGCGCTCGGCCGTCATCACGGCGCCGGCGCGCTCCTCCTCCACCCCGGTCGTCGCCATCAAGATGCGCCGCTCGGCGTCGAGCGAGGGATAATGGACGTCGATCTGGCAGAGGAAGCGGTCGAGCTGCGCTTCGGGCAGGGGATAGGTGCCCTCCTGCTCCAGCGGGTTCTGCGTGGCGAGGACGTGGAACGGAGCGGGCAGGTCGTGCCGCTCGCCGGCCACCGTCACGTGATATTCCTGCATGGCTTGCAGAAGGGCGGACTGGGTGCGCGGGCTGGCGCGGTTGATCTCGTCGGCCATCAGGAGCTGGGCGAAGACAGGGCCGCGCACGAAGCGGAAGGAGCGCCGGCCGGTCTCGTCTTGGTCCATCACCTCCGTGCCGACGATGTCGGAGGGCATGAGGTCGGGCGTGAACTGGACGCGCCGCGCGTCGAGGCCGAGCACGGTGCCGAGCGTTTCCACGAGCTTGGTCTTCGCAAGACCCGGCACGCCGACCAGCAGCGCGTGGCCGCCGGCCAGAATCGCCGTCAGCGTCTGTTCCACCACGCTTTCCTGGCCGAAGATGACGCGCCCCACCGCCTCGCGCGCCCGCGCGATATCGGCCAGCGCGGCTTCAGCCTGCTCGACCATGGCCTTGGGATCGAGAGCGGCGCTCTCCGGTGCAAGGATCGTCATGATGGTGGGGGTCCCTTCTCGCTCGTCGACCGGGGCCGAGGCGCCTTTCCCTCAGACTTAAGGAATGGCGCGATCGTGCGCTGGCAAGCACCTGGCGCGCAACTATTTCGTGACGGGGAAGCCCGACCAAAATAAGACCGGTCCCGCGGATGTGATCCGGGCGCGAACCCGAGACGTCCAGCGGCATAGGACAGGGGACAGCATGTCGCAAGCGAGTGAGATCAGTCTGGAGGCCCTGGCCGCGCGTGCAGAGCGCGCCGGGCTCTCCGCGCCGCCGGTGGAGCAATGGAATCCGTCCGATTGCGGGGCGATGGACCTGCGCATCCGGCAGGACGGAACCTGGGTTCACGAGGGGCAACCCATCCATCGCGAAGCGCTGGTGCGCCTTTTCGCCACCATCCTGCGGCGAGAGGCGGACGGTCGCTTCGTGCTCGTCACGCCTGTGGAGAAACTGACGATCGAGGTCGAGGACGCACCCTTCCTAGCCGTCGAGATGAGCGCAGAGAGCCGCGACGGCGCGCGCCATCTCGCCTTTCGCACCAATGTCGGGGATCTCGTGGAAGCGGGAGCGGAGCACTCGCTTCGCTTCGCTTCGGATGCGGACGGGTTTCGGCCCTATCTTCTCGTGCGCGGCGGCCTCGAAGCGCGGCTGACGCGCTCGCTCGCCTTCGACCTCGCGGGGCTGGCCGAGGAGCGGGACGGCCAATGGGGCATCGCCTCGGGCGGGGCGTTCTTCCCGCTACCGGACATGCCGGACCATGTCTGAGACGGCGGACAATTGGAGCGCGGCCGATGTGCGGCGCCGCGTCCTGGCGCGGGGCACGGCCGATCTCGAACATGACAGCGGCGACCATGTCCTGAACCCTGATCTCGAACAATTGGTGGAGCGCGCTGCGGCGCGCGAGGCGGCCGTTCTGGTTCCCATCGTGGACCGGCCGGAGGGCGCCACCGTCATCCTGACCACGCGCGCCACCGGGCTTCGCAAGCATTCCGGCCAGATCGCCTTTCCCGGCGGTTCGGTGGACCCGGAGGACGCGAGCGTCGAAGCCGCCGCCTTGCGAGAGGCGCGCGAGGAGATCGCGCTGGAGGAGAGCTTCGTCGAGACGCTCGGCCGCCTGCCGCGCTATCGCACCACGACGGGCTTTCGCATCACGCCGGTTCTGGCCATCGTGCGGCCGGGCTTCGCGCTGCGGCCTGACCCGGCCGAGGTCGCCGACATCTTCGAAGTGCCGCTGCGCTTTCTCATGGACGAGGCCAACCATCGGCGTGACAGCCGGGAGTGGGCGGGCCATATGAGGTTTTTCTACTCCATGCCCTTCGGGGACCGGATGATCTGGGGCGTGACGGCGGGCATCCTGCGCACGCTCTACGAAAGGCTCTACAGATCATGACACGCATCGACGCCGAATGGCTCCGCGACGAGACGCTCCAGCGGCTTCTGGCCTGCCTGTCGGTCGAGGGGGACGAGGCGCGGGTGGTCGGCGGCGCGGTGCGCAACGAGCTGATGGGCCGCGACATCACCGATATCGATATCGCGACGACCAGCGAGCCCGCGGAGACGGTGCGCCGCATCGAGGCCGCCGGGTTCAAGGCAGTGCCGACCGGCATCGAGCACGGCACGGTGACGGCCGTGGCGCAGGGGCGCCCCTTCGAGGTGACGACGCTTCGCCAGGACGTCGAGACCGACGGGCGGCGTGCCAAGGTCCGCTTTGGCAAGGACTGGCGCAGCGACGCCGAGCGGCGCGACTTCACCATCAACGCTCTTTACGCACGGGCGGACGGCGAGGTGGTGGACCTCGTCGGCGGGGTCGCCGATCTTGGGTCCGGCACGCTGCGCTTCATCGGCGACGCCGGGCAGCGGATCGAGGAGGACTACCTCCGCATCCTGCGCTTCTACCGGTTCTTCGCCTGGTACGGGCAGGGTCGGCCGGACGCCGACGGCATCCGCGCCTCCACGCGGCTGAAGGACGGGCTCGACCAACTATCTGCCGAGCGGGTCTGGGCCGAGCTGCGCAAGCTTCTGGGCGCCCCTGACCCCGGCCGCGCGCTGCTTTGGATGCGCCAGTCGGGCGTGCTCAGCCGCGTCCTGCCGGAAAGCGAGAAATGGGGCATCGATGCGCTGCCGGCGCTGGCCGAGACCGAACGTGCGCTCGGCTGGGCGCCAGACGCGCTGCGCCGGCTGCAGGCCATCGTGCCGCCCGACCCTGAGCGCATGGCCGCGCTCGCCAAGCGCCTGCGCCTGTCGAATATCGATCGCGATCGGATGACCGCCTGGGCCATGGCGGAAGAGCCGCGCGCCGACGAGTCCGACGGCGCGTTTCGCGCTCGTCTCCTGTTTGGCAACCGCGCGGCGATCGTGGACCGGCTGCGCCTGCGCCTTGCCAGCGCGCGGGCCAAGGCGGGATCGGACAGTTCGGGGCTGGAGGTCCTGGCGCGCCTGTCGACGCGGCTGGCCGAGGCCGAACGGTTCGATCCGCCGGAATTTCCCGTGTCGGGCCATGATCTGGCGGAGCGCGGCATCCGGCCCGGCCCCGATCTCGGCCGCCATCTCGACGCGCTGAAGCGGCGCTGGGCGGAAAGCGGCTTCACGCTGAAGCGCGAGGCGCTTCTGGCGTCTGTCTCGCCGGATTAGATATGACACGCGGCAACAAAAAAGCGGGCCGCTTGCGGCCCGCCGACATGTGGCTAACGAGAGTGTCGCCTCAATGGGCGGTTTCGTGAAGGCCTTGGCGGAACGCGTCCATCATTCGGGGCGTGATGGTGGGAACGCCGAGTTGTTTGGCCTGCTCCACCGCGCGGCGGATGACTTCCGCCTGGGACTCCGCACGAATGACACGATCGCAGCCTGGAATGACACCGGAACAATTGAGTTCGAACATGCGAAGCCTCCCTGGTCGGAATGGTCAGGCAGGACCGATGAAAGGTCGCGCTGACGGTTTGACGAGTCGGCTCGGGATCGGCTCGACGCACGGTATATCCCAAAAGCCGCACGCACTGCCCACAGGTTGTCCTGGGTAAACTGATGTTAACAGGCTTCGACGAATTGTGAACCACCCCATTGAGCAGAAGCGGGCATTGTCCATCAATTTTTTCTTAACTGGCTCTCGGTCCAAACCGGAAAGACTGAATTACTCGTACAATATCTTTGTCGAGAGAGTGTCCGTTATAATCGTTCCAAGACTAGTCGCTTACGGCCATTTCACCAGGGGCGGCAAAGAGGAGAGGATCGAGTTGACGTTTCCGCCCGTGCGCAGGCCGAACAGCGTGCCCCGGTCGTACAGGAGGTTGTACTCGACATAGCGCCCACGGCGCACCAGCTGCTCGTCGCGATCGGCTTCGGTGAAAGGTTTGGTCACGTTCTGCCGCACGAGATGGGGGTAGACCACGAGGAAGGCCTTGCCGACATCCTTGGTGAAGGCGAAGTCCGCTTCCCAGCCGCCCTTTTCCTCCGGCGCATGCAGCCAGTCGTAGAAGATGCCGCCGACGCCGCGCGCCTCGTTGCGATGCGGAAGAAAGAAGTACTCGTCGCACCAGTCCTTGAACCGACCATAGTCCGCCACGTCGGAATGCCGCTCGCAGACGAAGCGAAGCGCCTTGTGGAAGGCCTGGGTGTCGGGGTCTTCCTGCGTGCGGCGCCGGTCCAGGGTCGGCGTCAGATCGGCCCCGCCGCCGAACCACTGGCTGGTCGTGACCACCATGCGCGTGTTCATGTGCACCGCAGGCACGTTGGGATTGCGCATATGCGCGATCAGCGAGATGCCCGAGGCCCAGAAGCTGCGATCGCTGGTGGCACCGGGAATCTGCTTGGAAAAATCCTCCGACAATTCGCCGAACACCGTGGACGTGTGCACGCCCACCTTCTCGAAGACGCGGCCATGCATCATCGACATGACGCCGCCGCCGCCTTCCTTGTCGCGGTTCCAGGGCGTGCGTTCGAAACGGCCGGCGGGCAGGCCCGTCTCCTCGCCGAACTCGTCCTCGAGCTGCTCGAAACTCTGGCAGATCCGGTCCCGAAGGGCCTCGAACCAGACGCGGGCCAGTTCCTTTTTCTGGTCGATCTCGGCGGGAAGGCCTTGGGGCAGTTCGGGGCGATCCATCCTGCGCGTCTTTCCTTTGCCTTCGCGGCCCTTTGCCTTCGCGGTTGACCCGCGACGCTCTGGCTCTTTCTCAGATTTTGCCGCGTTATCCCTGGCAAGGCGTGGCCGCTTTGCCTGGAAATGCTCTAACAGCAAGTCCTGACATGGAAAAGCCGGGTTCTTCCGCACTGCCAGACGATCCACGGTTTCAAGCCCGGCCGACTCCTCAAGGCGCGCGCGCTCTCCATATAAGGAGTGCGGTTAGACTGGGGCCAAGCCTGAACGTGACCTCTGGACGCCATCACAAGCCTCCCCTGGACGGTCTCCGGCGGCAGCTGCGCCGGGGCAGGGCGCCGCGCGCGGGCCAGCCGAGCGATCCGTTCCTGCGCGAGACGTTTACCCTGCCGCGCGAGGAAGCGCGAACCAAGGCGCGCGAATGGTTCGAGCGTTTTCCGAAGGCCGCCTATTGGACGCAGGTCGAAAGCTGGCGGCTCCTGCCCGGCGGCGAGGTGGAGTTCACCATGCGCCGACTGCCGACCGCCGACTAAATTCTCTCACACCCGAAGCTGCCGCAGCGCCTCGCCCGCCACCATGGCGGCGCTGACCGCCAGATTCAGCGAACGGGCGCCGGGCTGCATGGGGATTGTCACGCGAATGTCGGCCAAGGCATGCACGGTCTCGGGCACGCCCGCGCTTTCCCGCCCGAAGAGCAGGATATCGTCGCTGGTGAAGGCCACGTCGCGATAGTCCGTCGCGCCGCGCGTCGTGGAGAGCACGAGCCGGCGGCCGGATTGCCGCCGCGCCTCCTGGAAAGCCTCGAAATCCACATGCCGCACCAGCCGCGCCATTTCCAGATAGTCCATGCCCGCGCGTTTCAGATTGCGGTCCGACAGGTCGAACCCTGCCGGCTCGATGATCTCGATGTCGAGCCCGAGGCAGGCGCCGAGACGCAGCAGCGTGCCCGTGTTGCCGGCGATGTCGGGCTGATAAAGGGCGATCGAAAGGGGCATGGCGGCATCGTCTCATGGAGAAATCGGCGGGAAGTCGGCGCCCGGGCACGTGTCATTGTCATGAAAGCGCGGCGGGACTGCCTATATGAGCGTCATGATCCTGTTTCGGAACCGCTCAGGCTCCGGCGCGGGCGCGTGCCTTGCTGTATCGGACCGGCCTCATGTTTTCCTATTTCGAACGCCTCGTCGACGCCTTTCCGCAGGAGCGGGCGAGCCCGCCCTCGACCCTCTTCGGCTTCATCTGGCACTACGCGCGTCCGATCTGGCCGCTGCTTCTGCTCTATGCCATCGGCACCGCGCTCGTCTCGGCGATCGAAGTCTCGCTTTTCGGCTTTCTCGGGCAGATCGTCGACTGGCTGTCCTCGACCCCGCGCGAGACCTTCCTGCAGACCGAGGGCTGGCGTCTGGCGCTGATCGGCGGCGTGGTGCTCCTGGCTTTGCCGCTCCTTACCTTCGCTTCCTCGCTCATCTCGTTCCAGGCGATCTTCGCCAATTTTCCGATGCGCTTTCGCTGGAGCGTCCACAACTGGCTCCTCAACCAGTCGCTCGGCTTCTTTCAGGACGAGTTCGCCGGGCGCATCTCCACCAAGCTGATGCAGACCGCGCTTGCCGTGCGCGAAACGGTGATGAAGTCGATCGGCGTGATGCTCTACGTCTTCGTTTACTTCACCGGCATCCTGGTAATGATCGCCTCCGCCGACTGGCGTCTCGTGCTGCCCTTCGTGGTCTGGCTCGGCTTCTACATCATGCTCCTGCGCTTCTTCATTCCGCGTCTGATGCGCGTTGCTTCCGAGCAGGCCGGCGCGCGCGCGGCGATGACGGGCCGGGTGGTCGACGCCTATTCCAACATCGGCACCGTGAAGCTCTTCGCCCATACCGAGCGCGAGGCGGTGCATGCTCGCCGCTCCATGGAAGGGTTCCTGGTCACGGTGCGCGGGCAGGCGCGGCTCATCAATCTCTTCTTCTCGACGCTCTATTTCCTGAACTCGGTTCTGCTCTTCTCGGTCGGCACGGTCGGCATCGCGCTTTGGGTGAACGAGCTTCTCAGCGTCGGCGCCATCGCGGTCGGCCTCGGCCTCGTTCTGCGCCTCAACGGCATGAGCCAATGGATCATGTGGGAGGTGTCCGAACTCTTCGAGAATATCGGTACGATCCGTGACGGCATCTCGACCTTCACCCAGCCCGTCGCGCTGCTCGACGCGCCGGGCGCGAAGGCGCTGGCCGTGCGCGAGGGCGAGGTGCGGTTCGAGAAGGTCGGCTTCTCCTACCGCTCCGCCGTGTCGCATCGCGCGGCCGGCCCGGTTCTGCAGGATTTTACCCTGACGATCCGCCCCGGCGAGAAGATCGGCCTCGTCGGCCGCTCGGGCGCGGGCAAGTCGACGCTGCTCAATCTTCTCCTGCGCTTCTACGACGTGGAAAGCGGGCGCATCCTGATCGACGGGCAGGACATTTCGAAGGTCACGCAGAACTCGCTGCGTTCGCAGATCGGCGTGGTCACGCAGGACACCTCGCTCCTCCACCGCACGATCGGCGACAATATTCTCTATGGACGGCCGGACGCGACGCCGGACGATCTCGCCCGCGCCATCGAGCGGGCGGAGGCCGGTGAGTTCATCGCGGCTCTTTCCGACAATGACGGGCGCAAGGGGCTCGACGCGGAAGTGGGCGAGCGCGGCGTCAAGCTCTCGGGCGGTCAGCGCCAGCGGATCGCGATCGCCCGCGTCATGCTGAAGGACGCGCCGATTCTGCTTCTGGACGAGGCCACCTCGGCGCTGGATTCGGAGGTCGAAGCGGCGATCGCGGAAAATCTCTACCGTCTGATGGAAGGCAAGACCGTCATCGCCGTCGCCCATCGCCTTTCCACCATCGCCGCGCTCGACCGGCTCGTCGTGCTCGACAAGGGTCGCATCGTGGAACAGGGGACGCATGCCGAGCTTCTGGAGCGCGGCGGTCTCTACGCCTCGCTCTGGCGCCGCCAAGTCGGCGGCTTCCTGGATGCGGACGACGAGGGAGAAGACCTCGATCGGACGCGAGCCGCCGAATGATGGAACGGGTTCTCAAGCGTTTCGAGCGCGTCATCGATCCTTATGGCGAAGGTGGCGCGGAAGGGGCGGGCGCGCGCCGCGTCGGCGCCCTGCCGCCGCTGCCGAGCGAGACCAACCGCTTCATCTGGCACTTCGCGCGCGAGGCGAAAGGGCCGTTCCTGGCGCTTCTGGTCACAGGTGGGCTCACCGGCGGCGTCGATGCGCTGCTTTATGCCGCGGTCGGCTGGGTGGTGGACGCACTGGGCTCCTCGTCTCCGGCCACGCTGATCGCCGACCATTTCGGCCTGCTCGTCGGTCTGGCGCTGCTGACGCTGGTGTTTCGCACGGCGATCCTGTTCGCGGCCTCCGTGCTCGAGCAGCAGATCGTCGTGCCCTCGCTCTACAATCGCATTCGCTGGCAGGCCTATCGCCGGCTGATGGACCAGTCCTACACGTTCTATCAGAACGACTTCGCCGGCCGCATCGCGCAGAAGGTGCAGCAGGTCGGCGAGGCGACGGGCGATTTCATCGTCACCACGCTCCAGACCTTCTGGAGCTTCATCACCTTCGCGGTGCTCGCCGTCGCCATCCTGGGCGCCATGGACTGGCGCATGGGCGTCGTGCTCCTCGTCTGGGCGGTGGGCTATGGTTGGATCGTGCGCCATCTTCTGCCGCGCATCCGCCGCTCCGGCCGCGAAACGGCCGACGCGCGCTCCGTCATGTCCGGCCGGATCGTCGACAGTTTCACCAATATCCTCGCCGTGAAGCTCTTTGACACGTCGCGGCGGCAAGACGCTTTCGTGCTCGACGGGTTCCGCCGCTTCGTTGATTCGGTGCGCTCCATGACGCGCGCCATAACTGCCGTGCGAACGGCGGTGGCGCTGCTCAACGGCGCGATGATGACGGCGATCGGTGCGCTGGCGATCCAGTCCTGGACGGCGGGCGGCGCCAGCACGGGCGATGTCGCGGCCGCGCTCGGCCTCGTGCTGCGGCTCAACCAGATGAGCGGCTGGATGATGTTCAACATCAATGGCCTCGTACGCAACTACGGCACGATTCAGGACGCGGTCGGCACGGTGACCCTCGCGCCGACCCTTCTCGACCGGCCGGAGGCTCCCGATCTCCAGCCCTCCGGCGGCGCGGTGGAGTTCCGCAATGTCACCTTCCATTATGGCAAGGGCGGCGGGATTATCGAAAACTTCAATCTGCGCGTGAGAGCCGGCGAGAAGATCGGTCTCGTCGGACGTTCGGGCGCCGGTAAGACGACGCTCGTCAACCTGCTCCTGCGTCTCTACGACGTCGAGAAGGGACAGATCCTCGTGGACGGGCAGGACATCGCGGACGTCGCTCAGGCTTCGCTGCGCGGCGCCGTCGGCGTCGTCACGCAGGATACCTCGCTGTTCCACCGATCGATTCGCGACAACATCGCCTATGGCCGGCCGGAGGCCTTGGAAGCCGAGGTGGAGACCGCCGCGCGCCGGGCCGACGCGCTGGACTTCATCCAGCGCGTGCGCGACCCGAACGGGCGCTCGGGCATGGACGCCTATGTCGGCGAGCGCGGCGTCAAGCTCTCGGGCGGCCAGCGCCAGCGTATCGCCATCGCGCGCGTGTTTCTGAAGGACGCGCCGATCCTCGTTCTGGACGAGGCGACCTCGGCGCTCGATTCGGAGGTCGAGGCCGCCATCCAGGACAATTTGAGCGCGATGATGGAGGGAAAGACCGTGATCGCCATCGCGCACCGCCTTTCCACCATCGCCAGCCTCGACCGGCTCGTGGTGATCGACGGTGGGCGGATCGTGGAGGAGGGGAGCCATGCCGAGCTGGTTCGGCGCGGCGGTCTCTACGCCTCGCTTTGGCGGCGGCAGTCAGGCGGTTTCTTGGCCGAGGACGCGGCGGAATAGACCAGCCGGACCCGCTGGTGGGTCTTTCCTGCCAAAACCCGTTGCCAGGCGCGCAAAGCTTTCGCGAGGGCAGCGACAGAGTGGCTTCTGTTGCCGTCTCAGTCTGGACAAGTTCCAATGCGCCGCATAGAAAAATGGCCGAAAACAGGGCTTCGCGCCCCGTTGGCCGGTTTGTCTTTTGGGGGGCTTGCCGGCAGTGACGATCGGATCGGGGCGCTCACGCCCTTGGTTCTCGAACTAGGGGGAGGGACCCGTGAGCGTCGACCACAGCAGTGAACCCACTCGACGGGATTTTCTCTTCATCGCCACGGGCGCGGCCGGTGTCGTGGGCGTTGCATCCGCCGTCTGGCCGTTCATCGACCAGATGAATCCGGACGCCGCCGCCCTCGCGCTCGCGCAGGTCGATGTCGATGTGTCCCAGGTGGCCGAAGGGCAGTCCATCACCGCCAAATGGCGCGGCAAGCCGATCTTCATTCGCCAGCGCACGGCGAAGGAAGTCGAGGAGGCGCGCGCCGTCTCGCTTGGCGAGTTGAAGGACCCGATCGCCCGCAACGCCAACATCCCGGCCGATTCGCCGGCGACGGACGTGAACCGCACCGTGGTGGGCCGTGAAAACTGGCTCGTCATGGTGGGCGTGTGCACGCATCTCGGTTGCGTGCCCAATGGCAAGTCGGGTGACTACGACGGCTGGTTCTGCCCTTGCCACGGATCGCACTATGACACCGCCGGCCGCGTCCGTAAGGGACCTGCGCCGGAGAACATGGCGATTCCGCTCTACCAGTTCACGACACCCACCACCATTCGCATCGGCTAAGGGAGAGGCAACCGATCATGAGCGGTCATTCGTCCTACGTGCCGTCGAGCGGCGTGATGCGCTGGCTTGATGCGCGCCTCCCGCTGCCGCGGCTTCTCTACGATTCCTTCGTGGCCTTTCCGGTGCCGCGAAACCTGAACTACGCCTATACGTTCGGTGGCATCCTGGCGCTGTTCCTGGGCATCCAGATCCTGACCGGCGTCGTCCTGGCGATGCATTACGCCGCCAATTCCGGCATCGCCTTCCAGTCCGTCGAAAGCATCATGCGCGACGTGAACTGGGGCTGGCTCCTGCGCTATCTCCACGCCAACGGCGCGTCCTTCTTCTTCATCGCCGTGTATATCCACATCTTCCGTGGCCTCTACTACGGCTCTTACAAGGCGCCGCGCGAGGTACTCTGGATTCTCGGCGTCATCATCTTCCTTCTCATGATGGCAACCGCCTTCATGGGCTACGTCCTGCCCTGGGGCCAGATGTCCTTCTGGGGCGCCACCGTCATCACCGGCTTCTTCACCGCCTTCCCGGGCGTCGGCCATGCGATCCAGACGCTTCTGCTTGGCGGCTTCGCCGTCGACAACGCGACGCTGAACCGCTTCTTCGCCCTGCATTATCTCCTGCCCTTCATGATCGCGGGTCTCGTGATCCTGCACATCTGGGCGCTGCACGTGACTGGCCAGACCAACCCGACCGGCGTCGACATCAAGTCGTCCAAGGACACGGTGCCCTTCACGCCGCATGCGACGATCAAGGACGGCCTCGCCATGATCGTGTTCCTGGCCGTCTTCTCCTATTTCGTCTTCTACATCCCGAACTATCTCGGCCATCCCGACAACTACATCCCCGCCAACCCGCTGCAGACGCCGGCGCATATCGTGCCCGAATGGTACTTCCTGCCGTTCTACGCCATGCTGCGCGCCATCACCTTCAACGTCGGGCCGATCGATTCCAAGCTCGGCGGCGTCTTGGTGATGTTCGCCTCGATCATCATCCTGCTCTTCCTGCCTTGGCTGGACACGAGCCGGGTGCGCTCGACCAACTACCGGCCGATCTACAAGATCTTCTTCTGGATCTTCGCGGTGAACGCCGTGATCCTGGGCTGGCTCGGCTCGCGTCCCGCCGAGGGCATCTATCCCATCCTCGCGCTGATCGGCACGATCTACTATTTCGGCCACTTCCTGATCGTGCTGCCGGTGCTCGGCCTGATCGAGAAGCCGTACAAACTGCCGAACTCGATCACCGAAGCCGTGCTCGCCAAGAATGGCGGCAGCCGCTCCGTGCCCGCGGGCGCGACGGCGACGCCGGAAACCAAAGGCTGATGGCGCGGGGGGAAAGCACTGCCATGAAGAGACGTCTTGCAGCCGCTCTCGCGGCCTGTCTCCTGGGCGTGGCCATGCCGGCCATGGCGCAGGACGCCGCAACTCCGCCGGCCAGTGTGCCGGAGGTCGGCCAGCCGCCGGGTGCGGCGCCCGAAGCCGGGAGCGGCACGGAAGCAGCCCACGCCGAGGGCGGTGCGGCCGAGCACGGCACGCCGCACTACCCTCTCAAGAAGCCTCAGCTGCTCAGCTGGAGCTTCGCCGGTCCGTTCGGCCATTGGGATATCGGGCAGCTCCAACGTGGCCTTAAGGTCTACAAGGAGGTGTGCTCGGCCTGCCACTCGATGAATCTGGTGTCGTTCCGCAACTTCACCGCCCTCGGCTATTCCGAGGCGCAGGTGCGTGCGCTGGCTGCGCAGTATCAGATCACCGACCCGGCGCCGAACGCCCAGGGCGAGATGTTCCAGCGGCCCGGCATCCCGGCCGACCGTCTGCCCGCGCCCTTCCCGAACCCAGAAGCCGCAGCGGCGGCGCTGGGCGGGGCCCATCCGCCGGATCTCTCGCTTATCGCCAAGGCTCGCGCGGTGGAGCGTGGCTTCCCGACGTTCGTGTTCGACATCTTCACGCAATATGCGGAAGGCGGCCCGAACTACGTCCATTCGCTGCTGACGGGTTATGGCGAGACGCCGCCCGAAGGCACGGTGGTCCAGCCAGGCACCTACTACAACCCGCATTTCATCTCCGGTCCGGCGCTCGCCATGGCCCCGCCCTTGAGCGACGGTCAGGTCGTCTATGACGATGGCGCTCCGCAGACCCTGGATCAGTATGCGCGGGACGTTTCGGCCTTCCTCATGTGGACGGCTGAGCCCCATCTCGTGGAGCGCAAGGCGACCGGTCTCGTGGTGATGATCTTCCTGATCGGCTTCGCGATCATGCTGCGGCTGGTCAAGAAGCGGATCTGGGCCGGCACGGCGCACTGACGCATCGTCGCCTCGACCACGGAAACTGCGATAAGGGGGCTTCGGTCCCCTTATTTATTGCTATACGCGACTAAATCGTTTCGTATTTGCACGCTTCCTTCAGACTTGGTGGCCATCCTCGCTTCGTTCGTTCGGAGGACTGAATGCGCCGTCCTAATGCCCTGGAGGTGTTTCAAGCCGGCATGATCGTGCTGTTGATGGCGTCCGCCGTCCTCGGCATCATGACGCTGTCCTCCGCGATGGCGATGAAGTCCCGTGCCAGCGCCAGCCTGGAAGAGTTGCAGACCTTCGAACTCGCCTTCCATGCGGCCAATGCGATCGTCGAGGAACGTGCTCCGCTGGAAGCGGATCTGGCCTATACCGAAAGCGAGGATCGCGGACGCCGCGAGCTCCTGGTGCAGTTGCGGCGACACACCGACGAGGCACTGGACCGCTTCGAGCAGCGGGCCGAACAGACCGGTCTTGGCTCCACCTTGAACTTCGCCTTCCTCAAGGCCCAGCTGAAGAGCACGCGGGCGCGGGGCGACGGTCTCCTGGATATTACGTCGACCTCCTACGCCGTCGGCGTTCGGACCTCGGTCATCCGCGACATGATCTCCTCGTCGGAGACGATCGCGCCGATGCTCGCCATCGTCTGCCGTCGCATCGAGACGGCCGATCCCGGGCTCGGCGGAAAGGTCGGGATGGTTCGCCTTCTCGCCTCGCTGCATGAGTCCGCCCTGCGGTTGCCCTCCGTCATGCTGCCCTACGTCGCCGCCGGAACGGCGCTGCCGCGTGACGCACAGATGGAAGCGCTGCGGATCACCCAGCGCATTCATGCCCTCTGGGATGTCGGCGCGTCCCAACTCGTGTTCGGCGAGGACGCGGGCGAACTTCCTGCGGCGCTGGAGCGCTTGCGCTCCGACTATCTCGGCAAGGGCTTGCCGTTTCTCAGCCGGCAGATCGAGCGCGCCGCGATCGGCAATTTTCGCACGATGCCATCGGCCGACCGTATCCTCGAGGTCTATCGACCCACGACGGAGCCGATCGCCCAGTTGCGCGATCTCTATCTCGGCCGCATGACCATGGAGGCCAAGGACTTCTCCGCGCTGGCGACCATCCGCATGGTGGCCAGCCTCGTGCTGACGAGCGTCATCCTGTCGATCCTGCCGCTTCTGGCCTGGAACACATACCGTCAGGTGCTTCGTCCTCTTCTGGACTTCCGAGACCAAATCCTCTCGATCAGCGAACGGCGGACGATCACGACCTTGCCCTATACGGGCTCCGTGCCTCAGGTGCGCAGCCTGTTCGGCGCGCTCCAGACGTTGCAGGATCGCGAGCGCGAGCGGATCGCGCTCGATGGCGAGCGCGCGGCTCTGGCGGAGCGGCTGCGGCTTCTGTCGGTGACCGACGAACTGACAGGTCTTCTCAATCGTCGGGGCTTCGACGCGACGCGCCACAGCGGGCCGCCGCCGAGCCTTTCGCTCTCCGGCGACATCGCGCTCTTGACGCTGGATATCGATCACTTCAAGGCGGTGAACGACACCTATGGCCATAAGGCAGGGGACATCGTGCTGCAGGCCATCTCCCGTGTGCTCGACACGGAAGTAGGGCTGACGGGCGTCGTCGGGCGTTATGGCGGGGAGGAGTTCGCGATCCTTCTTTGGGACGGGGATCTCGTCCAGACGCAGATGCTGGCGGAACGGCTGCGGGCGCGGATCGAAGCGACGGCCGTTCCCATCGGCGAAGGGCTGAAGCCGCTGCGCGTGACCGCCAGCTTTGGCATCGCTTTCGGTGCGCATCAGGGCGCGGACTGGACCGCCCTGCACGAATACGCCGACGAGGCGCTCTATGCCGCTAAGATGGCGGGGCGGAACCGCGTGCGCATCACCAACCGGATCGTCGCCAACTGGGCCGACGTCAAGTTCGGGCCCCCTGCCGCCCCATCCAAAGGGATGAAGGCCGTCAGTCGGTCCTGACCAGAACACGGCCCGTCATCGAGAAGACGAGATCGCCAGTTTCGTCATGCGCCTCGATATGGGTCGTCAGCAGCCCCCAACCGGCAAGCCGGGCCGTGCGACGCTTGCCCGTCACGGTCTGCGTGTAGCGAAGCGTCTCACCCGCCAGAACTGCCCGATGCCAGACGAGATCGGACACGCCGGGAGAGGGGCCGAAGGCGAACTCCGCGCCCTTGCGATGGAATTCGACATTGAGCCGCATGAAGGCCGCCGCGACATGCCATGGTGAGACATGGCCGCCCGGTGGCTCGCGCGCGGCGAGCGGATCGAAATGCCGGAGGAAAGCGTCCACCCCGCTCGGCTCGAAGCAATAGGTGCCGAGATCGTCACGGCGCCCGATCTCGATCCGCTCGTAGGCGCTCATGGCGAGTCGGCAGGACGACTTTGGAGGAAGACGGCATAGTCGCACAGGAGCAGCGTCTCGCCCGAGCCCTGCTCGCGCAGCGTGTTGCGCATCTGGCAGATGCCGAAGCCGGGGCGGGACTGCGAGAGGCGGCCTTCCAGCACCTCCGCCTCGCCGATCAGGACATAGCCCGGACGAACGGGGCGCAGCCACTTGATCTCCGACACGCCGGGCGATCCATGCGAGGCGCAGTCGAGCAGGAAGCTGTCGCACATCATGCGCATCATCATCGCCGTCGTGTGCCAGCCCGAGGCCGAGAGGCCGCCCAACAGCGACCGGTTCGCCGCGTCCTCGTCGAGATGGAAGGGCTGAGGATCGAAGGATCGGGCGAAGTCCAGAACCGCCTCGCGCTCGACCGTATAGGGGCCGAGCGAGAACTGCGTACCCGGCGTGAAGTCTTCGAAATAACGCAACAAGGCCTCCCAAAACGCTGCTCGGGGGCAGGATAAGGGAAGCCGGGAACGGGCGCCAGACGGGCCGGACTTGCATCCGGCCCGGCACCTTCACTCGGATCAGACGTTGAACTTGAACATCATGATGTCGCCGTCCTGAACGACATATTCCTTGCCTTCGTCGCGCGCCTTGCCGGCTTCCTTGGCCGCGACTTCGCCGCCCAGCGCGACGAAATCGTCGTAGCCGATGGTCTGGGCGCGGATGAAGCCCTTCTCGAAATCGGTGTGGATCACGCCGGCGGCCTGCGGGGCCTTCGCGCCGCGCTTCACCGTCCAGGCACGCGTCTCCTTCGGGCCTACCGTGAAATAGGTGATGAGGTCGAGAAGCCCGTAGCCCTCAGCGATCAGCCGGTCGAGGCCGGGCTCGGCAAGACCCATCGCGTCGAGATATTCGCCGACCTCATCTTCGCCGAGCTGGGCGATCTCGGCCTCGATCGCGGCGGAGATGACGACCGAGCGCGCGCCCTGGCGCTGAGCCATCTCGTCCACGGCGCGGCTGTGCTCATTGCCGGTGGCCGCATCGCCTTCGGCGACGTTGCAGACATAGAGAACCGGCTTGGAGGTCAAGAGATTGAGATTGCGCAGCTCGCGCCGGTCGTCGGCGTCGAAGCCGGCCAGGAGCACGCGCGCGGGCTCGCCGTTCTGAAGGCGGGCAAGCGTCGCTTCCATCACGGGAAGCTGCGCCATGGCCTCCTTGTCCTTGCCCTGCGCCTTCTTGCGGGTGCCGGTGATGCGGCGCTCCAGGCTTTCGAGGTCGGAGAGCATGAGCTCGGTCTCGACCGTCTCGGCGTCCGCAACCGGGTTGATGCGGCCCTCGACATGCGTGATGTCGTCGTCCTCGAAACAGCGCAGCACATGGACGATGGCGTCCACTTCGCGGATATTGGCGAGGAACTGGTTGCCTAGACCTTCGCCCTTCGAGGCGCCGCGCACCAGGCCGGCAATGTCCACGAAGGTGATGCGGGTGGGGATGATCTGTGCCGACTTGCCGATCTTGGCGATGGCGCCCATGCGTTTGTCCGGCACGCCGACATCGCCGGTGTTCGGCTCGATCGTGCAGAACGGATAGTTCGCGGCCTGCGCCGCCGCCGTCTTGGTCAGCGCGTTGAAGAGGGTCGACTTGCCGACGTTCGGAAGCCCCACGATACCGCAGCGAAAGCCCATGCTCGTTCCTCGATCTCAAGGGCGCGTCAGGCGCCCGGCGCCGCGCCGCGAGGGCGGGCGATGGTGAAGTGAAACTCAGTCGCCGCCGAACAGCTTCTTGAGCATTCCGGCCATCGGGCCAGTGGCGGGGAGGGCGGGCTTGCCGCCCGCGCGAGCCTGCCGGATATGGCTCTGGCCCTTTGGCGCGGCGGCGGCGGATCTGGGCGCAGCGCCCTTGGCGCCCGCCGGTTCCTGCGAGCCGCCGGTGGCGAGCGAAAGTCGGTTCATGAAGACCGCGTCCTCGCCCTTGACCAGCGCGCCGGCATGGCGGGCGATCTCGCCGAGCAGCATCTCCAGCCATTCGCGATCTACCTTGGCGAAGTCGCCCAGCACATGCGGGTTGACCCGCTCCTTCGAGCCGGGATGGCCGATGCCGAGCCGCACGCGGCGATAGTCCTTGCCCAAATGGGCGTCGATCGAGCGCAGTCCGTTGTGGCCGCCATGGCCGCCGCCGGTCTTCACCCGCACCTTGCCGGGCGGCAGGTCCAGCTCGTCATGGAAGACGACGAGGTCGGCAAGCGCGATCTTGTAGAAGCTGACGGCGGCCTGCACCGAGCGCCCGCTGTCGTTCATGAAGGTGAGCGGCTTCAGAAGAAGAACCTTCTCGCCCTCGATCGAACCTTCCGCGATCTCGCCATGGAACTTGCGGGTCCAGGGGCCGAACCGGAAGGCGCGGGCGATCTCGTCCACCGCCATGAAACCGATATTGTGCCGGTTGCCCTCGTATTGCGGGCCAGGATTGCCCAATCCGACCATCAGCAGCATGTCGCGGGATCCTTCGTGCCGTCTCTCGCGCATTGAAGAGGGCGCGGGCGAGGAAGCCTCGCCCGCGCCAGCAGGAGCAGCCGCGTGCGGCTTACTTGTCTTCGGCCTCGCCGGCGACGGCGGTCTCGGCGCCTTCGACTTCGTCCGCCTCTTCGCCCATCGGCGGAACGACGGTGGCGATCACGAAGTCTTCGTCCGTCGACAGCGAAACGCCCTTCGGCAGCTTCAGGTCGGACGCGTGGAGCGCGTCACCGATGTCGAGCTGGCCCGCGTCGAGCGTGAAGCCCTCGGGGATCGACTCGGCCGAGCAATGCACTTCGATGTCGTGGTGGACGACGTTGAGCGTGCCGTTCTTGCCCTTGATGCCGGGCGCCGCGTCTTCGTTCTCGAAGTGCACGGGGATGCGGACGGTCACGACCGTGCGCGCCGACACGCGGAGATAGTCGACATGGGTCAAGGTGTCCTTGACGACGTCGAGCTGGTAGTCCTTCGGCAGGACGCGGATCGACTGGCCGCCGACCTCGATCGTCGCGACGGTGGTCAGGAAGCCACCGGCGTGAAGCTTGAGGAAGGTTTCCTTGTAGGGGACGGCGATCGGCAGGGCGTCCTGCTTATCGCCGTAGATGACGGCCGGAACCATGTTGTTGCGGCGCAGATACCTGGCGGCCCCCTTGCCGACCTTCTCGCGCAGCTCGGCCTTGACCGTGTAGCTCTCGCTCATGATGAATTCCTTTTGGGTTCGTTCAGAGGTTGTCGAGGCGGTATCCGCCAGCGGCGGACCGAAACGACGAAAAGCGGCCATGGCAGGCCGCTTTTCGTCCGCGCTGCCTCCAAGGGTGTCCGCGCGGACGGGGTGCCTATAGCGCGGAGACGCCTTTTCCGCAAGAAGTGCGCGCCGATTGCAGCTCCGGGGCGTCGGGGCTAGGATTCCCGTGGCTCAGGAAAGAAGGCGCATGTCCACGCTCACCACGATCGGCTTCGATGCCGACGACACGCTTTGGCAGAACGAAACCTTCTTTCGGCTGACGGAGCAGCGCTTCGTCGACCTTCTCGCCGAGCATGGTGACGCCGCGGCGATCGGCCGACGCCTTCTCGACACGGAAAAGCGCAATCTCGAATTTTACGGCTTCGGCATCAAAGGCTTCACCCTGTCGATGATCGAGACCGCGATCCAGCTGACGGAGGGGAGGGCTCCCGCGAGCCTCGTCGAGGAGATCCTCGGTTTCGGCCGGGAGATGCTGCGTCACCCGGTCGAGACGCTGCCCGATGCGCGTGAGACGCTGGAGAGCCTGTCGGGCGAGTACCGCCTCGTGCTCATCACCAAGGGCGATCTGTTCGACCAGGAGCGCAAGCTCGCGGCCTCGAGGCTCGGCGATCTCTTCCAAGCCGTGGAGATCGTCTCGGACAAGACTGAGGCGACCTACGCCCGGATCTTCGCCCGGCATGGCGACGGGCCGGAGCGGGCCATGATGGTGGGCAACTCGCTGCGCTCGGACGTTCTACCCGCGCTCGCCGCCGGAAGCTGGGGCGTCCACATGCCCCATGAACTGACCTGGGAATACGAACACGCCGAGGCACCGCTGGAAGCGCCGCGATTTCGGCGCATCGAGGGGCTGGCAGACCTTCCCGCCCTGATCCGGTCGATCGGCGGGTAGAGCCGGGATCAGTCGAAGAGCGAGGAGACGGACTGCTCGGTCGTGGTGCGCGAGATGGCTTCGCCCAGCAGCGTCGCGGTGGTGACGACGCGGATGTTGCGGGCTTCGCGGATCGCCTTGGTCGGCTCGATCGAATCGGTGATGACCAGCTCTTCGATGCTGGAGGCGGCGATGCGCGCCACCGCCCCGCCGGACAGCACGCCATGCGTGATATAGGCGCGGACGCCCTTGGCGCCGGCTGCCATCAGCGCGTCCGCCGCGTTGCAGAGCGTGCCGCCGGAATCGATGATGTCGTCGATCAGGATGCAGTGCCGCCCCTTCACGTCGCCGATGATGTTCATCACCTCCGACTCACCCGGCTTTTCGCGGCGCTTGTCGACGATGGCCAGCGGCGCGTCGAGGCGCTTGGCGAGCGAGCGGGCGCGCACCACGCCGCCGACATCTGGCGAGACGACCATGACATGGTCGGTCTCCAGATGTTCCTTGATGTCGCGCGCCAGGAGGGGAACCGCGAAGAGATTGTCGGTCGGAATGTCGAAGAAGCCCTGGATCTGCCCGGCATGGAGATCCATCGTCATCACGCGGTCGGCGCCGGCCTCGGTGATGATGTTGGCCACCAGCTTGGCCGAGATCGGGGTGCGGCCGCCAGCCTTCCGATCCTGCCGCGCATAGCCGAAATAGGGCAGGACGGCGGTGATGCGTCGCGCCGAGGCGCGCCGCAGCGCGTCGATCATGATGAGCAGTTCCATCAGATGATCGTTGGCGGGATACGAGGTGGACTGAATGACGAAACAGTCCTCGCCGCGCACGTTCTCCTGGATTTCGACGAAGATTTCCTGGTCCGCGAAACGCTTCACCGATGCGAGGCCGAGAGGCAGCTCCAGATACTTGCCGATGGCTTCGGCGAGGCTGCGATTGGAGTTGCCGACAAAGAGTTTCATCGTGTCCCGCACCAGTGCATGAGGATTCGCGTCGCGCCGCTGAGCGAATTTGGAGACGCCGTCAAGCCGTCCGCCGTTGCGGCGCTCATAACAAGATCATGGAAAGATTCAAGCTTGCCGCCCATAAATCCGGTGGGAATGGCAAACGCCGCGTGGCATGGCGCCGACGCCCTCATCCGACGAAGGGAAGGTCGAGCGCCAGGCGCGAGAGCGATTCCGGCGCCCCGTCGGTGGTGAGGTAGGTCTGGCCGAGCGACATGGCCGTCTCGCTGTCGGAATCCATCAGGATCATATGCGCGAACAGCGTCATGCCCGGCCGGATCGGCTCGGCATTGCCCGACACGAACATCTGCGGCTCGATCCAGGAGGGCGCGAAGCGGGCGCCGACCGAGTAGCCGCAGGCCGACAGGCGATGGCGCACCATGTCATGCTCCTCAACCACGCGGGCATGGGCGTCGAACACGTCGCCGAACGTATGGCCCGGGCGCATCACGGCCTCGATCGCCGCCATTCCCTGCCGGGCCGCTTCGAACAGTTCCTCGTGCCGCATCAAGGGGCGCCCGACGATGACGGTGCGCATCGCGGGGGCATGGTAGTTGGCCCGCACGCCGGCCCATTCCACGGTTAGCTGGTCCTGCGCCGCCAGCGCGCGGCGACCCGAGCGGTAGCGGCAGAGCAGCGCGTCCGCGCCCGAGCCGAGGATGAAGGGATTGGCGGGATAGTCGCCGCCGGCGCGAAGGATCGAGCCTTGCAGCGCGTGGAGCAGTTCGGACTCGTCCGCGCCCTCGCGCACCAGGGGCATCATGGCCTCGAACGCGTCGTCGCCCATCCGGGCGGCCTCCCGGACATAAGCGATTTCCGCTTCGCTCTTCACCAGCCGCAGCGTCGGCACGAGATCGGAGGCGTCGAGCAGCGTCGCGAAGGACCCGAGCTTCTCCTCCACCAAGCGGCCGTTGGCGGCGGTCAGCCCCTGTGTCGCCCATTCCACGCCGACCCGCGCGCCGAGCAGGCCCATGTCGTCCATTACGTCGCGCAGCTCGATGGCGGGGTTCGCACCACCGCGATCGCGCCAGAGCACGATCGTCTCGATATTGGACGTGTGGCGCGCCTGCCGGAGATCGGCCGAGCGCGTCACGAGACGCATCTCGCCGTCGGCCTTCACCACCAGACACTGGAAGAAGTGGAAGCCGAATGTGTCGTAGCCGGTCAGCCAGTACATGGAGTCCTGGGCGAAGACGAGCAGCGCGTCCAGCTTGCGCTCGCTCATCTCGGCCTGGAGGCGGGCGCGACGGGTCGCGAATTCGTCCGGTGAAAAATGCAGCATGGGTCTCGCTCCGGCTGGCGGCGGCGGTCAGAGCAGAACGATGGCCGAAAGCTGACGGCCGTAGTCCGGCTCGCCGCGATGGGTCGTGCGGCGAAACGAGTAGAAGCGCGCTTCGTCGGCATAGGTACAGGCGCCGACGAAGGAGGCGTCCGCGCCGAGCCGCGCGAGCTTGGCCACGATATAGGCCGGCAGGTCGAGCTGTCGCTTCCCCTCGCTTCGGCCGGGAGCGAAGAAGCGGGCGTTGTCGCCGTCCTCGACCAGGAAGGGCTCCATCATCCCGGCGTCCACCTCGTAGTTCGGCTGGGTGATGGTGGGGCCGAGAACGGCCGTGATGCGCTCGCGCCGCGCACCGAGGCCTTCCATCGCCTCCACCGTCCGGTCGAGAACCCCGCCGAGCGCCCCGCGCCAGCCGGCATGGGCGGCGCCGATCACGCCGGCCTCCGCGTCGTTGAACAGGACTGGTCCGCAATCGGCTGTCACCACCCCGATAGGCAAGCCGCGCACTCGCGTCGCCACGCCATCGGCCTTGGGTCGTTCCGCGCCGAAGGGCGCGTCCACGACGGCGACGTCGGGCGAATGAATCTGCCAGGGCGTTGCAAGTGCGCCGTCCGCCCGGCCGAGAAAGCGCGCCGCGAGTGCCCGGTTCTCCGCCACGTCCGCCGGCACGTCGCTGGAGCCGGCGCCGACATTGAGACCGCGATAAAGCCCTTCGGAAACGCCGCCGGAGCGCGTGAAGAAGGCGTGGTCTACTCGGCCGGTGCGCCGCAGCGCCTCGACCTGCAGGACGTCGTCGGGCCGCAGGTGTGGGGAGGAAGCCGGGTTTCGATCGGGCATGGGCGGGATGGTGGGGGACGCGGCGTCGGGAGTCAACGAAACTCTCCTTCGGACAAGAAAGGCGGCAGCTCGAGCGCAAGGGTAGAGAGCGCGGCGACCTTGAACAGTTCGCCCATGTCGCTCGGTCCGTTTCCGGCGAGACGATGCACGGCCTGCGTCACGGCCGCGCGCCCGGCCTCGTCCAGCGGCGCGCCCAGCGCGCCGGCCCGCTCCAGCAGACCGAGCGCCAGGAGAAAGGCGCCCTGCGTCGTCGCGGCGGCGTGCCGCACGCCGGTGCCGCGCGCGACCTCCAGCACCCGCTCGAAATCCACATGGCTGGTGATATCGGCTTCTCCGGCCCGCTCCAGAACGGAAGCGAAGCGATGGCGACGCAGGGCCTGAAGCGTGTCGCCGAAGCCTGTGGAAGCATGACCGTAGTCGATCAGAACAGCGGCGCCGCCATGCGCCACGAGATGCCGCGACAGGTCCGCCACCACGCGATCGCGCTCTGGCGAAAATTCGAAGACCGCGCCCTCAGTCGGAGTCCCGAGCCGCGCCAGCGCCGCCGGGACGGCAGGCAGCGGCGCGCCGTCGCCAAGCTGGAGCGCTCCTTCATCGTTCAGCGTAACCTCGCACTCGCGCCAGGCACCGGCGGAAAAGCGGATCTGGCGGATGGCGATCGCGTCGAGAAGCTCGTTGCCGACGAGAAGAAGCGGCAGCGGCTCCAGTTCGCCAAGGCGCCGATGGCGCCCTATGGGCAGGTCGAAGCGCGACAGGCGCTCGATCTGCCGGGTTGCCAGCCGGTCGCTGGTTTCAACAAGGCGCACGCGCGCGGCGCGCAGCATGTCGCGGTCGAGTTGTCCCACGCTGCGCAGGATGTCGGCCATCAGCGAGCCGCGACCAGGGCCGATCTCGCACAGGAGAAAAGGCGAGGGTCGGCCCATTCCGCGCCACGCCGCCACCAACCAAGCGCCGAGGAGTTCGCCGAACATCTGGCTGATCTCGGGCGCGGTGGTGAAGTCGCCCGTCTCGCCGAACGGATCGCGGCTGGTGTAGTAGCCGTGGTCGCGGTCGAACAGGGCGATGTTCCAGAAGCGGTCGAGACGCATCGGACCCTCTGCCCTGATCGTCTCGCGCAAGCGCCGGTCGAGCGGCGTCGGCTCTCCGGCGCTCAAGCTTGGCTGGGCTCCGCCGGGGCGGGAGCGCGATAGGCACGTGGCTTGGCGGTCAGGACGGCCCAGACGCCGACGAGCAGCATGGGCACCGAGAGGATCATGCCCATCGTCACCCAGCCGGTGCCGAGGAGATAGCCGAGCTGCGCGTCCGGCATGCGGAAGAACTCCACGAAGATGCGGGCGCAGCCGTAGAGGAAGATGAAGACGCCAGCTGTCAGGCGCGGGCGGCCCAGGGCCTTCAGCCCATGCGTCATGAAGCGAAGTGCCAGAAACAGGACGATGCCTTCCAGCGCTGCCTCATAGAGCTGGCTGGGATGTCGCGGTTCCGGCCCGCCATGCGGAAAGACCATGGCCCAGGCGACGTTGCTCGGCGCGCCCCAAAGCTCGCCATTGATGAAATTGGCGATACGCCCGAAGAACAGGCCGAAGGGCACGGAGGCAGCCACGACGTCCACCAGCGAGAAGAAGGGCACTTTCTGCGTCCGGCAGAACAGGAGCATGGCGATCGTCACGCCGATCAGCCCGCCATGGAAGGACATGCCGCCTTCCCAGATGCGAAACGCCGAAAGCGGGTCGGCGGCGATCCGGTCGAAATCGTAGAAGAAGATCGAACCGAGCCGCCCGCCCGCCACGATGCCGATCGTGATCCAGACGATGAAATCGTCGATCTGCGTCTTCGTGATGGGCGAAACGCCGTTCGGCCAAAGGCGGGGGGTGGAGACGAGATGGCGCCCGTACATCCAGCCGCAGAGAATGCCCGCGACATAGGCGAGGCCATACCAGCGCAGCGCGATCGGGCCGATCTGGAGAAACACGGGATCGATCTGGGGATAGGTGAGGATGCCCAGGGCGGCTTGCGTCAGCATAGGCTCGAGATCTCTCTGGCTTCGGGGCGTGGCGCCGGCCGGGACCGTTTGCGACGGGTCGGCCTCGCGGTCAAGCCGCGCGGCGCTCCATTGCCAAGCGCCGCGCGACCGCCTACCTCCAAGGAACGTTGAAGCCATCGGAGCCCAGCCATGACCAACCGAGGACCGAACCGCATGTTGGACGAGTTCGCCCGCATGATGACCGACGCGGCCGGCGCGGCTCAGGGCGTGCGCCGCGAGATGGAAACCGTCTTCCGCACCCAGGGTGAGCGCTTCATCAACCAGATGGACCTCGTCCAGCGCGAGGAGTTCGAGGTCGTCCGCGAAATGGCGACCAAGGCTCGTCTGGAAAACGAGGCGCTGAAGAAGCGCATCGCCGAGCTGGAAGCGCGACTGGGCGGCGAGATCAAGCCGGCCGATGTGCCCGAGGCGATGTAGTCGATTTCTCTCTCTAAGAGAGGGAGCGAGGCGGTTCGGAGCCATCCGGGCCGCCTTTTTCGTGGCCCGAAACGGGACGGTGAGACGGTCGGAATCCGGCTTGCAAAGCGGCTCGAATCTTATCCACAGCCTATGCACAGATTTGTGCGGGACTCGCCGGAATACTTGCGAATCGGAAAAGCCTTTTCGGGGAGTCGCTTATCCCCGAAGGCTGGTTTCGACCACACCCGAAAACCCTTTGAAAACGATTAAAATCCCCGCTGCGCTCTGGCATCCGGAGTCCCGCTCTATACACTGATTCATAAGGTTGATTCGCCACGGCGGCGGTCGGCCCGGAGTGCGGAAGCGGGGCGTGCGAGGCACGCGCTCTGCGGACGGTGGGCAGCGTGCGGCGCCCGCTGGTCCCGTCTCAGGTGCGGCATGGGGATTGAGATGCAACTGGCAGAATGGGAACCGAGGCGTCACACCAACCCGGTGGACGTGATCGAGCGCGTCGCGTCGCGTCGCGAATGGGCCTTCGAGCGGTGCTGCGAGAACGAGATCGAAGTCGCCGTGGCGGGCGTCTGGTCCGACTATTCCGTCTCCTTCTGCTGGATGGAGGATGCGGAAGTCCTACACCTCGGATGTGCCTTTTCGATGAAGGTGCCGGCCCGGCGCGAGGGGGAGGTGCTGCGCCTTCTCGCCAAGATCAATGAGCAGCAGCTTCTCGGCCATTTCGACCTGTGGCCCTCGGAAGGAGCGGTGATGTTCCGGCACACGATGCTCCTGCCGGGCGGTCAGCAGCCTTCGGGCCAGCAGGCCGAGCGTCTTCTCGCGGCGGCGCTGGAAGCCTGCGAGCGCTACTATCAGGCCTTCCAGTTCGTGCTCTGGGCCGACCGGGACGCCGAAGGCGCCCTGGCCTGCGCCGTGTTCGACACGGTGGGGAACGCCTGACATGTCGGATGCATCGGGTTTTTCGGCGGGTAAGCTGACGCTTCTCGGCGGCGGCAACATGGGCGGGGCGATGCTGCGTGGCTGGATCGCCGCCGGGCTCGACCCATCGAGCGTCACCGTGGTCGATCCGCGCCCGTCCGATGCCATCGCGCCTCTGTTCGAACAGGGCGTGCGCCACAGCACCACGGCGCCGGCCGAGCCGCAGGACGTGGTGGTCCTGGCCGTAAAGCCGCAGCTTCTGGACGAGGCGGCGGCGCCTCTGGCCTCTTCGCTCGTGGCCGGCACGCTGGTGATCTCGGTCGCGGCCGGGCGCACGATCGCATCGATCGAGCAGCTGCTCGGCGAGCATCCCGTCGTGCGGGCCATGCCGAACACGCCGGCCCTGATCGGGCGTGGCATCACGGGGGCCTTCGCCAATGCGCGGGTGGACGCGCATGCGCGCGCCGTCGCCGACCGGCTCCTGTCGGCTAGCGGCCCGGTGGAATGGGTGAGGTCTGAAGCCGAGATCGACATGGTGACGGCCGTCTCGGGCAGCGGGCCGGCCTATGTCTTCCTTCTGGCCGAGGCGCTGGCCGAGGCGGGCGCGGCGGCCGGGCTCGACCCGGCGCTCGCCATGCGCCTTGCCCGGCATACGGTGGCCGGCGCCGGCGAATTGATGATCCGCGCCGAGGAGGAGCCCTCCCAGCTTCGACGCAACGTCACCTCGCCCAAGGGCACGACGGAGGCCGCGCTCACGGTCCTGATGGCGGAGGATGACGGATTCGGCCCGCTTCTGCGCCGCGCTGTCTCGGCGGCCAAGACCCGAGCCGAGGAGCTGTCGAAGGGATGAGCGAAGCCACCAGCCCGACTGCGCAGATCGGTATCGAGGATTTTCTGAAGGTGGATGTGCGCATCGGCACGATCGTCTCGGCCGAACCGTTTCCGGAGGCGCGCAAGCCCGCCTTCAAGCTCGTGATCGATTTCGGACCCGAGATCGGCCAGAAGAAGTCGTCCGCGCAGATCATCGTGCGCCACGGTCTCGACGATCTCGTCGGGCGTCAGGTCATGGCCGTGGTGAACTTCCCACCCCGCCAGATCGGCCCGATGCGCTCGGAAGTTCTAACGCTCGGCTTTCCCGACGAGGACGGCAACGTGGTTCTCGCCGCGCCGAGCCAGCGCGTTCCCGACGGCGGACGCCTCTTTTGACGACCTTCCGGCTCTCCGTTCAAACGGGGAGCCGCACCATGGCTTTCAGGCCCCCGAGTTTAGAATCCGACAGGAGAATGTCGCCGCCATGGCTGCGCGCGATGTCGCGGGCGATGGCAAGGCCGAGCCCGGTGCCTCCCGCGTCGATATTGCGCGCCTCGTCCAGCCGCACGAAGGGCTTGAAGACCTCCTCGCGCATATCGGCCGCTATGCCCGGACCGTCATCCTCCACCGAGATCGTCAGCCAGCGGTCGTCGTGCCGTGCTGAAATCCGGATCTGCGTGCCGTGGCGCAGCGCGTTGGCGACGAGATTGCCGACAAGGCGGGTGAATGAGTCCGGCCGCACGGTGATCAGCGGGTCGCCCAGAATGTCGGTCGTGATCGCCCGGTCCTTGAGCGCAGCCTCGCTCTCAAAACGCGCGAACAGGCGGTCGAGATCGAGCTCGCCTACATCCTCGCCGGCCTCGCCCTTGGCGAAGGCGAGATAGCCCTCCAGCATCCGGCCCATCTCGTCGACGTCCTGCTCCAGCTCCTGCCGGTCCTCGTTGTCGTCAAGCAGCGCGAGCTGAAGGCGAAAGCGGGTGAGCACGGTGCGCAGATCATGACTGACGCCGTTCAGCATCTGCGTGCGCTGCTCGATCTGCCGCTCGATGCGATCGCGCATCTGGATGAAGGCGACGGAAGCCCGGCGCACTTCCGACGCACCGCGCACGCGAAAATCCGGCGGCATGGGAAGCCCGCGCCCGAAGCCCTCCGCGGCTTGCGCCAGCTTCTGGATCGGGCGGATCTGGTTGCGAAGGAACGCGATGGCGATCAGCAGAAGAACGGCCGAGGTGCCGAACATCCAGACCAGGAAGATGTGCGTGTTCGAGGCGTAGGCCGAGTTGCGCGGGGCGAAGACGCGCAGCAGGTGATGAGGCAGCTGGACGCGGATTTCCACGATGCGCGACTCGCCCACCGTGTCGATCCAGAAGGGCCGCCCGATCTGGCGCGTCAGCTCCTCCGACAGGATCCCGTCGAGAATGTTGAAGAAGGGCTTGGGCGCGGGCGGGGGCAGAGGCTCTGGGGGCAGCACCAGGACATTGAGCCCCAGCCTCTCCCGGGCGATCCGGTTGATCGTCAGGAATTCGGGGTCCTGCGGGTATTGGTCGATGATGTCGATCACCGCCGCGATGTCCTGCACCACGGCGGTCGAGAGACGCTGCGTCACGGTCTGCCAGTGCCGCTCCATGAACACGAAGGCGAGCACGGATTGCAGCAGCACCATCGGCGCGATGATGATGATGAGCGAGCGGGCATAAAGGCCCTTGGGCGTGCGGCGCGAGACGAAGCGTGGCACATGCCGGAACGGCCCGCGCCAGAAGCGCGGCTTCTTGACCGGGGGAAGACCGGGCAGGGAGGGGAAGCGGTCCGTCCGCCAGCGCTCGAACAGCGTCATCGCGCCGGGCTCCTTCTGGTCCTGTCAATCGACGTTCAGGCGATAGCCGATGCCGCGCACCGTCTGCAGCCAGAGCGGGTTGGCCGGGTCGCTTTCGATCTTGCGGCGCAGGCGGTTGATCTGCACGTCCACGGTCCGCTCGCCCACATCCGCCTCGCCGCCGAGCAGGTCCTGCCGGTGGATCGTGTCGCCGGCCTTCTGGGCGAACTGGACCATGATGTCCTGCTCGCGCTCCGTCAGGCGGATGATCTCGGTGCCGCGCTTCAGCTCGCGCCGCGACAAAGAGAAGGTGAAGGGCCCGAAGCGGACATGCTCGACCTTCTGGATCGGCGAGGTGTTGCCGCGCTTCAGGATGTTGTTGACGCGCAGAAGCAGCTCGCGCGGGTCGAAGGGCTTAGAAAGATAGTCCTCCGCCCCGGCCTCGAGGCCCAGGATGCGATCGTCGGTTTCCGAGCGCGCCGTCAGCATGAGGATCGGGATGTCGCGGATGGCCGAGAGCGAGCGCGTGAGGTCGAGCCCACTTTCACCGGGCATCATGACGTCCACGATCATCAGGTCGAAATCGAGCCCCACGAGAATGCGCCGCGCCTCGGCGGCGTCGGCCGCGACGGACACGCGAAAGCCGCGTTCGCTGAGGAAGCGCGAGAGAAGGCTGCGGATGCGGCGATCGTCGTCGACGACGAGCAGATGCGGCGCGTCGTCGTCCAGCGCCTCCTGGCGCCCCAGGCCCTCGGACAATGTCACAGGCTCACGTCTCCCTTCCGATCCCTTGTCGGGCGAACCAGTCCCGCGCCGCCTTGCGGTCGATCCCCATTTCCAGAAGAAAATCGTTCACGGGGGCCGGATCGTCCAGCGCCGCCGCGCGAAACGCGGCATCGATACGCCGAACCTGCGCGCGCGACAGTTCGAGCGTCAGAGTGCGGCCTTTTTCCGTCGGGAAGAGCCGGCGCTGGCGGCGATCGTCGCTGCCGGGCACCTGCACCACGAATTCCTCGTCGATCAGCTGGCGCAGGACGCGCGACAGAGATTGTTTGGTGATCTGAAGGAGTTCCAGGAGATCGGCCACCGTCATGCCCGGTGCGCGGTTGACGAAATGCAGGATGCGGTGATGCGCGCGGCCGAACCCATATTGCGTCAAAAGCGAGTCGGCGTCCGCCGTGAACTCGCGATAGGCGAAGAAGAAGAGCTCGATCAGGCGAAAGTCGAGCTCGCCTCGCGTGGGCAGCGGGTCTTCCACGATGCGGGGGCCTGCGGGCCGGGCAGTCTCGGGCAATGCGGCATCCATCAAAATAGGTCAGCAATGTTGACGTATATTCCATCCATTGTTACACCCTTGCGCATGGGTTGGAACAGTCCGTCGCCCGCTGCCGATTTGCCTCGGCACCTTCGGTTATAGGGCGTCGTCTGTTCCGACCGTCGCCGATCCGCCGCATCCGGCTGCTTTCTCTTGAAGGTGCCAGCCGCCCGTGGCTGATTGCGAAGGGGAGGGGCGCGCGGCCAGAGGGCGGCGCGGCCGAACGATCAGGAAAGGGCGCCCGCGACCGGGCGTGACAATCATCATGAGCACCGTGGCATTCGATGCGCTCGACGGCGAAATCTGGTTCAACGGCGAATTCGTGCCTTGGCGGGATGCCAAGGTTCACGTCCTCACCCACGGCCTGCATTATGCCAGTTCCGTCTTCGAGGGCGAGCGCGCCTATGGCGGCGAGATCTTCAAGCTGCGCGAGCACACCGAGCGGCTGATCGAATCCGGCCGCATCCTGGGCTTCACCGTGCCCTATTCCGCCGAGGAGATCGACGCGGCCTGCAGCGAGCTTCTGCGGCGGCAGGGCTTCCAGGACGCCTATGTCCGGCCGATTGCTTGGCGCGGTTCAGAGAGCATGGGCGTGTCGGCCCAGAAGAACCGCATCAATGTCGCGGTCGCGATCTGGCAATGGCCGAGCTATTTCGACCCCGAGCAGCGCATGAAGGGCATTCGTCTCGACATCGCGGAATATTGCCGGCCCGACCCGCGCACCGCGCCCTCGCGCGCCAAGGCCGCCGGCCTCTACATGATCTGTACCCTTTCGAAACATGCCGCCGAGGCCAAGGGCTATGCCGACGCCCTGATGCTGGACTGGCGCGGTCTGGTGGCCGAGGCCACCGGCGCCAACGTCTTCTTCGTGCAGGACGGCAAGATCCACACGCCGAACCCGGATTGTTTCCTCGACGGCATCACCCGCCGCACGGTGATCGATCTGGCGCGCCGTCGCGGCATCGAGGTCGTGGTGCGGGCCATCCAGCCGGAGGAAATGGAAGGCTTCACCGAATGCTTCCTCTGCGGCACGGCGGCGGAGGTGACGCCGGTGTCCGAGGTCGGCCCCTATCGCTTCCAGCCCGGCGAGATCACCCGCCAGCTGGTCGAGGACTATATGGCCGAGGTCCAGCCCAAGCGCCTCGCGGCCGAATAGTCGTTAGGCCTCCTTCGATGCGAAGCCGGCTCCCGTCGTGGGGCCGGCTTTTTCGTCGGCGCCATGCGGTTCGAGCCCGCCCGGCGCCCTATCATAGGCCGTGCCCCGTCGCGGATGTCGCAAGGATGACCATGAGCCGCCTTTCCATCGAGATCGTTCCCGTCACCCCGTTCCGGCAGAACTGCTGCATTCTCTTTGATACGGAAGAGAAGCGCGCCGTCGTGGTGGATCCCGGCGGCGACGTGCCGGCGATCCTGGAGGCGATCGATCGGCTCGGCGTCACCGTCGAGGCCATCTGGCTGACCCATGGCCATATCGACCATGCCGGCGGCGCGATGGACCTGAAGGACGCGACCGGCGCGGAGATCATCGGGCCGCACAAAGCGGACCAGTCGCTCCTGTCGCGCCTGGAAGATCAGGCCCGCATGTTCGGCCTTTCGGGCGGCGTGCGCAACGCCGCGCCCGATCGCTGGCTGGAGGAGGGCGAGACGCTGGAACTCGGGCCCCATCGCTTCGAGGTTCTGCACACGCCCGGCCATTCGCCTGGCCATGTCGTGTTCTTCGAGCGGGAATCGCGCTTTCTCCATGCGGGCGACGTGCTCTTCGCCGGCTCGATCGGCCGAACCGATCTTCCGGGCGGCGACCACGCGACGCTCCTGCGCTCGATCCACGAGAAGGTCCTGCCGCTGGGAGACGATGTCGGCTTCCTTTGCGGTCACGGGCCGGGAAGCCGCCTCGGCGTGGAACGACGCAGCAATCCGTTTCTGATCTGATACAGCGCGCCTGTTCCATAATGGGACGGCGAGCCGGTCAGCGAGCGGCGTCGCCCGTGCAGAAGCGCCGACGGCCGCCCTCGTCCGTATAGGTCCCGAGCGAGGCGTCGAAATTGGGGTAGCGGGACACGCAGTCGCGCAGCCAGTCTTCCGTCCACGGTTCGAAGCCGGCGGGAGCGGCGGCCGCCGGCGGGCTTGTCGGCGCCGGGGCGGCGGGCGCGACAGCGGGAGCCTGCGCGGCAAGGCGCGCATCTTCCGGGGCCGGCATGGGCACGGGAATGCGGGCGACATCGGGCAGCGCGGCGGCCGGGGCGCGCGGCGCGGGCCCGTCCACCGGCTCGTCCGAGTCGGGATACACGGTCACCGCGCGTTCAGCCGGGCTGAGCTTGGCGAACTCGACCGCGCCTTCCGCCCGCCCGATCTGGACATCGTCCTTGGTGTCGGCCCGGCCCCGCTGAAAATCAGGGCTGATGCGAATGATCTTGGTGGTGCCGGCATAGACGATGTCCAGCCCGTTCGGGCCATAGGGCCGCCGATCAAGGCGCGCGCTCTCGACATCGATGATCTTGGGTCCCGTGGCGCCCGGCAGAACCTTGAAGCTCGCCGCCCGCGACCCCGCGTCCACCGCGCGGTTGATCTGGATCACCGCGACGCTGTTGGAGCCGGTGCCGGAGGTTCCGTAGGGCGCGCCTTCCGAGCCCGGCCAGAGCGGCGCCACATGGGAAACCGAGTGGCCCCGCGATCCCTCGTATCGGCCATAGCCCGAAGCGAGCCTCGTTCCGGACAGCTCCTCGAAGTGGTGCGTGGAAGAGGCCACGTCCTCGATGAGGCCGAGATCGCCGGCAATCGCCGAACCGCTCGCAACGGCCAGCAGGGTCAGGGACAGGAGAAGGCTTTCAGCACGCATCTCGATGCTCTCGTTAACAACTCGTTAACAAGACTACAGCAAGAGGCGTGCCAAGCCATTCGTTCCGAAATGAAACCGATCGTCGTCAAGCAGGTGGGGGAGGGTTGATGACGCTCGGCGTGGTCAATCGGGGTGAGTACGATGCGCCGAGTTATCTGCACGGCGCGCTGATATGATGCGGAGGCCCTGGATGCCGCTAGCGCCAGTAAAAATGTAGGCGGCAAAGTTGTCAGTCATTCAGCTGACGACGCGTCAACTCAATACAAGTGCGGCTCGTCCGACACCGCCGGACGAGCCGCTGAAAAACGAGGGCACCCCAATGGGTGATTGGCCTGAAGGCTTACGCCATCTCGAGATTGACGGCCTTCGGGCCCTTGCCGCGCTTGTCCGGCTCGGTGTCGTAGGAAACCTTCTGGTTCTCCACGAGGCCCGGAAGCCCGGAAGCCTGGACGGCCGAGATATGGACGAAGATGTCAGCGCCGCCATTGTCGGGCTTGATGAAACCGAAACCCTTTTCGGTATTGAAGAATTTGACAGTACCAGTCTGCGCCATGATCGAACCTTTTTCCTTAGTCTGTTCAGGTTTCCCTGAGGGCATTGCAGGCAAGTCTTGATGCGAGGAAAAGGAAACGATACATCGCGACCCGCTTTCGCGGACCACCCGGAGGATGCGCCTCCGATACGCAATTCGTCCATCACCCGAGTTCGCGAATTTGCCCGAACGTCAAACTTGTGAAGGCACTTTCTTGACTTTGCAAGCAAAAGTTTTTTGTCACCTCTTTCCTTTTGCTCAAAGCGAACAACGCGAGAATTTAGACCAGGCGGTTAAATTCGGTGTCATTTGTCCGATTTATGACACCAAGCCGAATTGTTGCCTGTGTTCTGCTGAAATTC
The DNA here is from genome assembly GCF_001442755.1 of Aureimonas sp. AU20. Classification (NCBI taxonomy): domain Bacteria; kingdom Pseudomonadati; phylum Pseudomonadota; class Alphaproteobacteria; order Hyphomicrobiales; family Aurantimonadaceae; genus Aureimonas; species Aureimonas sp. AU20. Next base: position 1,893,497 of record NZ_CP006367.1, read on the forward strand.
AAGTAACTTGAATAGAAATCCGCCAACATGAGTTCCGAGATTGGATCGCCGCAATTTCCGTCGCGCGGATGTGATTGGAGACTGCATCGCAAGGGGAACTTATCGATTGGAGAAGTCTTCTACTTCTTGAAGTCTCGCACGGCGAGGCCAATTCGTTTGGAAGGTTTCTTTCCCATGAAGACCATTCTCGCAGCCGCCGCTATGATCGGCTTCGCCGCATTCCCCGCTCTCGCTCAGTCCACCGATGGCGCGTCCACGGCAGGAGCCCCGGTCGTCCCGCCCGCGACGCAGGCCTCGCCTGACAAGATGGGCAAAGCCGCAACCACGGGCGACACGAACGCAGCGCCGTCAACCGGGATGGGCACGGGCACCATGGCCCCGATGGGTGAAGATCGCACCAGCACTGGTTCCATCCAGCGTTCCGGCGAGCCGGATGGCACCAGCGTCCAGACCGAAGGCATGGACCCGAGTGCCGCGTCGGCCGCTCAGGACAACACACCGTCGAACGGCATCGTCCCGGGCCAAAGCTCGAACTGAACCACACCGACGTCTCTAAGCGGGCCGCCCCATCGGGGCGGCCTTTTTCGTTCCGTCGCCCTCTAGCCTGCGGAACGCGGGCGAGCCCAGCCTCGTTGGGCTTCAAAGGTTTTGAAAGGCCATCCTCATGATCCGCAAGCTCTTTGCCGCCACTCTCGGCCTCTCCGCCATGACCGCCTCGGTTCCCGTTATGGCGCAGGACTCCGCTCCGATCCCACGCGGCGGGCGCGTGGTTCAGGTCGAGTCCGGGCGACCGCTCCAAACGCAGGCGACCGGTCTTCCCGGTGTCGGTCTCGACACGAGTTCATCCAGCCGGAACGACTCTCCGCGCGGGCCCGGCGGCCTATCGAACGGGGTCGGCGCCTATGGGGTGATGGCGCCGGACGCGTCCGGCACGGCCGGCAACACGCTGACGCGCGTGCCCGGCGCCATTCCCGACACCAATGGCGGGATCGGCATCCCGCTCGGCTCTCCCGGCGCTCCGGTTCGCTGATCGTCGGCGATGAGGAAAAATCGAAGACGCTTCGCCGGACCTGTCATTCGTGGCGCTTTGCTGGCAGCTCTCGTGGTTTCGGCGGGGTGCACCACGGGGCGACTGACCGACGCTGGAACCGACCGGACCCCGTCGGGCGGTCTCGTTCCCGGGCAGACCCCGCGATGATCGCGCCAAAGAGGGCGTCCGGCGAAAGCTTCACAAGCGTCGGAAACGGCGCATAGGAGATGAAACGATGAGTGGAAAGCGCTTTTGGATCGTTGGACTGGCCGTGCTCGGCGCGGTCATGGTGGTGGACAGCGCGATCGCTTCGGAAAACGAGGTGCTGCAATTGTCGCCGCGCGAGCGGGAGCAGGTGGTTGGGCACTATGTCAGGCCCGACGGACGAACCGTCCCGCTGGTTGAGAATCAGGGCATCCCGTTTCTCTACGGGCTGGGCGATGCTCGCGGAAAGGCTTCCAGCGTTCCCCTGGTCAACGGCCGGACTTCGACCATCGAAGCCTCGACACCTTCCAACGGCATCGTCCCCGGTCAGGAACCGGAATAGGCGCAGCAACCCCAAGCCGGTCGGTGACGCCGACACATCCCTCGAATTGAACGACCGGCGGGTTCGCGACGAGCCCGCTGGTTGGATTTTGCGTCTGTCACGCAAAATTTGGCCATCCATTGTTGGAAAAGCGCAGGCGCATGGTTTCTTTTGAGGCAGCGCCGGTGTCAAAGCCGAAACCGCTGGTTCTCAACTCGATGCAATGGAATTCCTCATGCGTTCGCCTTCCACACTCTCTCTTTTCGGCGTGACCCGTCGCAACGCCCTCGGTTTGGTCGCGGCCTCCATGGCGTTGATGGCGATGGGTGGCGGCCAAGCCTTCGCGGCCGAGAGCGTCAAGGTCGGCATCATGGCGGGCGAAGACGAAGAAGTCTGGAAGGTTGTCGCCGCCGAGGCGGCCAAGAACGGGCTCGAGGTCGAGCGCGTGGTCTTCTCCGACTACGTTCAGCCGAACGAAGCGTTGGCCAATGGCGAGATCCAGGCCAACGCCTTCCAGCACCAGCCCTATCTCGATGCGCAGGTTCAGCAGCACGGGTACAAGATCGTGCCTGTCGGATACACGCTGATCCAGCCGATCGGCCTCTACTCGCGCAAGCACAAGAGCGTTGCGGAAATCCCGGACGGTGGTTCGATCGGCATTCCGAACGATCCGTCGAACGCCGGCCGGGCGCTGAACCTTCTCCAGGCGCAGGGCTTGCTCAAGCTGCGGGACGGCGCTGGCATTCTCGCGACCGCCATCGATGTCGAGAGCAATCCGAAGAACATCCAGATCCGCGAACTCGATGCCGGCATCGTCGGCCGCTCGATCGACGATCTCGACGCGGGCGTCGTCAACACCGACTGGGCGCTTAAGAGCGGCATCGACCCGCAGAAGGAGCGGATCGCGCAGGAGCCGCTGGAGAACAATCCCTATCGCAACTTCATCGCCGTCAACGAGGGCGACAAGGATGCGGCTTGGGTCAAGACGCTCGTCGCCGCCTATCAAACCGAGGCGGTGAAAGACGCTTTGGCGAAATGGTACAAGGGCACGACGCTCGCGGCCTGGTAAGAACCGAACCGATCTCTCGTCCGTTTTGAGAACGGGCGGCGGATGCTCCATAAGGAGCCCGCCGCCCGCTTCTCGTTTTGAAAGCTGAAAATTCCCGCTATCATGAACCAGTCTCCCCATCCGACCGGAGCGCCGCCAAGCCCGGACGCTCCCATCCTGCGCCTGTCCGGCGTTTCCAAGCGCTTCGGTGCCCATCAGGCTCTTCGGTCCATCGACCTGTCCGTCCAGCGCGGCGAGATCGTCGGCGTCATCGGGCGCTCGGGTGCCGGCAAGTCGACGCTCATCCGCTGCATCAACGGGCTGGAACAGCCGGACGAGGGGCGGGTCGAGGTCGAAGGGCGTTCCATCGAGCGCCTGGGCGAGCGGGAGTTGCAGCCGCTGCGCCGCCGCGTCGGCATGGTGTTCCAGCATTTCAATCTCCTGGCCAATCGGACGGCAGCCGAAAACGTCGCGCTTCCGCTGAAGATCGCCGGGATGGCCCGGGCGGAACGCGCCAAACGCGTCGCCGAACTCCTCGATCTCGTCGGCCTCGGCGGCCGGGGAGAGCGCTTCGCCGCGCAGATGTCGGGCGGGCAGAAGCAGCGCGTCGGCATCGCCCGCGCGCTCGCCGCCGACCCCGCGCTTCTCCTGTCGGATGAAGCGACCTCCGCCCTCGATCCCGAGACCACCGAGCAGATCCTGGCGCTGCTGGCCGACATCAACCAGCGGCTAGGGCTGACGATCGTTCTCATTACGCATGAGATGGAGGTCGTTCGCCGCATCGCGAACCGCGTCGTCGTGCTGGAAGGCGGCGTCGTCGCGGAGGAGGGGCCGACTTGGCGTGTCTTCGCCGAGCCGACGTCGCCGGTCACGCGCACGCTTCTCCAGACCATCACCGCCGAACTGCCGCAGCGCATTCTCGACGCCCTGTCGCCCGAGCCCTTGGGCGAAGCCGTGCTCCGTCTCGACTTCGGTGGCGAGCGAGCCGACGATCCCGTGATCTCGGATTTCACGCGCGCCTTCGGCCGCCCGGCGCGCATCGTCGGCGGCCATGTCGACGAGATCCAGGGCCGCCCTGTCGGGCGCCTCTTCATCGGCGTCGAACAAAGCGGCCCGGACGACCTGAAGGCCGTCATCGACTTCCTCGCCGCGCGAACCCTCAAGACGGAGTGCCTGGGCTATGTCCGCCGCGCTGTATGATCTTCTCTGGCGGTCCACCTGGGAAACGCTCCTGATGACGGGCGCCTCGGGCCTCGCCTCGCTCGTCTTCGGACTGCCGATCGGCCTTCTCCTGGTGCTGACCGACCGGGGTGCGATCCTCCAGAACCTGTGGATCAACCGGGTGCTGGGCGGCGTCGTCAACGCCTTCCGCTCGGTGCCCTTTATCATCCTTCTCGTGGCGCTGATCCCCTTCACGCGCCTTGTCGTCGGCACCTCGATCGGCACGTTCGCGGCCATCGTGCCGCTCTCGGTCGCGGCCATTCCCTATTACGCGCGGATCGCCGAGGTCTCGCTGCGCGAGGTCGATCCCAATCTGGTGGAGGCGGCGCGTTCCATGGGCGCGGGGCGCTGGACGATCATCCGCGAGGTCCTGATCCCCGAGGCGCTGCCCGGCCTTGTCGCAGGCTTCGTGGTCACTCTGGTGACGCTGGTCGGGGCGACGGCGGTGGCGGGAGCCATCGGCGCCGGGGGCTTGGGGGATCTGGCGATCCGCTACGGCTACCAGCGCTTCGAGACCAGCGTCATGGTGGCGGTGGTGGCGATCCTGATCGTCATGGTCTGCCTGCTGCAATGGGGCGGAGACCGGCTGGTGGCGCGGCTCGACCATCGCAAGTAAAACACGAAAAGGCCGCCGCGAGAGGATCGCGGCGGCCTTTTCTTTGGCGTGACGAGGGGAGAAGGGTTACTCGCGCTCGCCCGTGAAGTTCAGCAGCAGCTGGAAGATATTGACGAAGTTGAGGTAGAGCGACAGCGCGCCGAACACGGCCATTTTCTGCTGCGACTCCGCCGAAAAGTTCTCGGCATACTGCTCCTTGATCGACTGCGTGTCCCAGGCGGTGAGGCCGACGAAGACGACGATGCCGATCACCGAAACGGCGAACTGCAGCGCCGTCGAGCCGATGAAGATGTTGGCGATCGAGGCGATCACCACGCCGATCAGGCCCATCATCAAGAGCGAGCCCATCTTGGTCAGGTCGCGCTTGGTGGTGTAGCCGTAGATGCTCGTCGCGCCGAACATGGCGGCGGCGATGAAGAACGTGTTGGCGATGCTGGCGCCGGTGAAGACCAGGAAGACCGACGAAAGCGAAAGGCCCATCAGCGCGCAGAACGCCCAGAAGGACAGTTGCGCGGCGCCGGCCGACATGGCCTGCATGCGGAACGAGAAGAACAGGACGAAGGCGAGCGGCGCGAACATCACCACCCATTTCAGCGGGCTGGAGAAGATCGGCACGTAGAGTGCCGGCGTGTTGCCGACCGCGAAGGCGACGAGGCCGGTGACCACGAGGCCGAGGCCCATATAGTTGAAGACGCGCAGCATGTGCTGGCGCAGGCCCTCGTCGAACAGGGCGTGGGAGGCGGCGGGCGCGGCGCGGGCGCCCCAGCCGGTGTGCGGTGTGTTCATCGGTCGAACTCCATGAAACGCGGGGAAAGGACTGAGCCGGCAGGGCGGCTCAGTAGAGGCTGCGGGCGAGCCGCTCGGCGGCATCGCCCAAGGCGTCGCGCTCGGCGGCGGGGCCGACCAGCGCGTAGGCGACCGGGCCCTGCTGCCAGAAGGCGGCGGCGAGCGGCCCGGAAACGGTGGTCTGCGGCTTCGTCACCTCGAAACCGCCGGGGCGGATGCCGAAAAGCGAGTGCGAGGCGCCGGCCCGGTCCGCCAGCGCGATCTCGACGCTGGGGCCGAAGGGCGAGGGGAAGACCTGCACGTCGCGCACGCGCCAGCCGCGCGGCGCCTCGGGCATGGTGATGGCGGTGGCCGCGCGGATTTCGGCCGGGTCGTAGCGCGGGGTCTCCACCTGCGACTCCATGGTGGAGCGCACGAGGCTGGTCTGGTGCGCGGCCAGCGCGTCTCCCACGAAGGGCGGCGGGGCCGAGGAGGCGATGCTCTGGCGCACGGCGAGCGGGCCGGTGCCCTCATGCGCCAGCCAGCCCAGCGCCACGAAGACCCCAACCGCTGCGCAGCGGCGCAGGACGGCGAGCCGGCGACGACGGCCGAGGCCGCTCTGGAGGCGGCGGGCGAGCGTGGCGAGTTCGCGGCTACCCGGCGCCTCGGGGGCGACCAGGGCGAGGCGAAGCTCGTCGCGAAGGCGCAGGTCCGCCATAATGCGGGCGGCCTCGTCGGGCCGCGTGGCGAGATGCGCCTCGACCTCGATGCGGCGAAGCGGCGCGAGGCGATCGTCGACATAGGAGACGAGATCGGCTTCTAGGACGGGATCAACGGCCATCCGAACCTCCTGCTGACTTGAAGGGGACGACATTGCCCGGCGTCTGCGACCGGGCCGGACCATTCTCGATCTCGCGCAGGCGGGCCCGGGCGCGGGACACGCGCGACACCAGCGTGCCGACGGGAATGCCGAGCGAGCAGGCGGCTTCCTCGTAGGAAAGACCCTCGATCGAGACGAGGTGAAGGGCGGCGCGCTGCTCCTCCGGTAGGGTGAGAAAGGCGCGGCGCACGTCGGCGAGACGCAGAGCGTGGTCCTGCGAGGGGCCGAGCTCGCTCGTGTCGGCAAAGCCGATCTCGGCATTGCGGCGGGCCTCGGCGCGGCGGGCGCGCAGGCGGTCCACGAACCCGTTGTGCAGGATCGAGAGCAGCCAGGGGCGCAGCTTGAGACCGGGACGAAACTGGTGCTGCCGCTCGATGGCGCGCACCAGCGTGTCGTGAACGAGATCCTCGGCGTCGTCGCGATCACGCGTCAGCGTAAGCGCGTAGCGCCTGAGGGCGCCGAGCTGGCCGAGAACATCCGGGGGCGAAGCTTTGTCTGTCATTCAACCCCGTGTACGGAGCCCGGCGGATTTCCATCCCGCCGGCACCCCTAATTTTGCGTCACGCTTTCGTGAGGCCGGCGAGGTCGATGTCGCCCTTCTGGCTGGTGAAGCGAAGATTGCCGGGCGAGCCGCCGCTTTGGCTCTGCGAGACGCCCGAGATCTGACGGTCGCCCGTGTCGTAGAGCGTGACCTTGCCGTCTTGTTCGATCGCGAGGCGGCGCGAACTGGGGAAGGCGGCGTAGCGCACGCCGTTCTGCGCGCCGGAGGAAGAGGGCTGGCCGAGATCGCCGGGCCACCAGTTGCCCGAGCCGTTGGAATTGGCCGAGGCCGACGCGCCGCCAGGCCCTCCGCTCGACCCGCCGCTGGCCGGCTTGTTGTCGTTGAGATCGCCGCCGCCCGGCTGCGCCCAGGGGCTGTTGGAGGCCGGGCGCTCCGCCTCGCCGGGTCGGCCACCGCCGCCGCCGCTCTGGGCCGCCGCCGCGCCGCCGGACGCGAGGTCTTCCGCCAGCCGGCCGACCCGCGCCTTGAGGTCGTGGTCGTTCATCGACCCGATCATCAGCATGCCGCCGCGCGACCACTGGCCCATGCCGCCGAGTTCGGGATGCGAGAACTGCGCCATGGAGCCGCCGCCCGAGCGGATAGCGTCCGCCATGGCGCGCGCCGCGCCTTCCGAAAACCCGTTGCGCTCGGCAATCTCCCGCAGCGTCTTGTCCTGGTCGCTCATGGCGCACTCGCTCCGTCTCGTCCTCGATGCCCTCCAATGATCGGGAGCGCGCCGAGTTTCCCTCGTTCCCTGGAGAGGTGGAGCAGCGTGGCCCGAGTGCAACGGCGTGGCTGGGGTTCAAGGCCCGGTTCCATCCGCGCAAGCGCAGGCGGCCCGCGCCCCGAGGGGCCGGACGTCGAGCGAGTGGCCCTTCTGGAGAAGGGCGGGCGGGACGCCGGAGGCGAACCTCCGATAGTGTGTAGTATGTGGTCCGCATCCGGCGTCCCGCGCGGTGTTGTCGGTCCACGGGATGGTGCGAGCACCCCGATCGCGTCCCGGGCCGCGCTTGCGCTGGCTCTCGGCCTCCCCAGCGGTTTCCCGCCGGGTCGACTGTCACCGAGCCAGGGCGCCGACGGATTGCGAGCCCCTTCGTTTTGAGAGGCCGCCCGGCTTGCCAGAACCGTCCGAGCCGCACCGCCTCCGGAAGGCGACGCGCCGCGGACACCGCCCCGCCGCTCCCGAACGATCCCGGTGATCATTCGCGCTCCTTCGCGAGCGGCAGGTGAGGGGAGAATGCGGGGGATTGTGCGAGCGGGGATAGATTGCGGAGTGATTCGCCTTATGGGGGCCGCAAGAGGCCGGCATGGCCGGGCGGTTCTCACCGATGGAGCCCCGATTTGTCCCTCATCAAACCTGCCTGCGCCGTGCTCGCCCTCGTGCTTCTGGGAGGCTGCGCGGAGATCAACAAGCCGATCAAGCCCGGCGACACCTGGCGCGAGAAGGCGACGCGCGACTCCAACGGCCTGCCGCGCTGAACCCTTCCCGGCCCCTGCCCGACGCGGCGGGGGCCGCACCGACCCAGGCGCCGGGGCGCCGCGCCGCTTGGCTGGAAAGGGAAAAGTAAGCCTGACGAACGGGTTCAGGAACCATTCAGGCGAGGGGGTCTTTCATGAGGCCAGTTCAAAGGAGGAACGAACTCGTGAAAAAGTCCCTGCTCATCGCCCTTGCGGGCCTGCTCGTCGCCACCGCCGTGCCGGCCAGCGCCCAGACCTATCGCTCCGACGAGCGCCAGTATCGCCAGCACGAGCGCATCGACCGCGCCTATCGTCACGGCCGCCTGAGCCCGCGCGAGGCCGCGCGCCTGGAACGCCAGCAGCGCCGCATCCACCGCATGGAGCGCCGCGCCCGCTACTACAACAACGGCCATATCGACCCGCGCTCGGCGCGCCAGATCGAGCGCATGCAGGACCGCGCCCATCACAGCATTCGGCGGGCGAATCGCGGATATTAACAAAAGTAAAATTCATCTCCGGGCCGCTAACAATAGTGGCCCGGAGGGTGAGGTTTAATTCAATGTAAGGCGTTTGACTTCAGATAAGCATTCTGAAGTTTCTCGCCTGTCAAATTTTGGCTTTACTTCGATTAAGCGATCGATGACGCTATTGTCGCCTTCGACTTTTTCACGCGTTATAATGTAATGAAGAGTGGAGAAAAGCTCAAGGTATCGAGCTGATTTTGTGCCCAGATTCTTAGCAACCCACTCTAAACTCTCTGTGTTTTCAGCAATGAAATCACCAGCCTTAGCTATAAACTGGTCTGTCTTAGCCGACTTCTCTACAACGTAGCGGTTTTCATCTTCTATATATGTCAGTGAGATAGCTTTTAAATAATCGGCAGTATCTAAATCTCCCTGCAAGTTCTTGGAGTAGGGGCCATAAGTGTAAAGAGAGAAATCATATCCAGTCCTAACGTTCTTCGCATATGTTAGGATATAAATCAGTTTTTGTATGGCTGTCTTGCCTAGCGATCCTGAGTCACCGCATCGTTGTGCGAGCCAGCTTATGATTGCTTGTTGTTTTGCCTCTGTTGTAACGTGCGAATTGTTCATAGTTTTTCCAATCTTTTCGACGCTTCAGCACGGCTGGTCAACGGCACATAAAGGCGCTTTTCTTCCACAGTTCGCAAGCCATTCACAACTGGTGATCTTGTTGCGAGAGGAATGGAGCGGCGGACCCCTGGTTGCGAATCGTGCAGCCGAATTTCCTCTTTCTGAAACTTATACCAAGACTTTTTGGCGTCACGAACGACAGGGTCAAGCCCGTTTAAGGCAACTTCAGCCTTATCAAACCTTATTCTGTCCGCTTCCTCAGGGCATTCAGGAGTCGCGAAAACGCGTCTCACGTGATTCCGAGATTTAAGGGCCTCAACATGTAAGGATCCCTGAATATCATTTAGCCGGCTTACAATTGCCCAGTCATCCCAACCCAAGTATGCGTCAAGTCCGCGCAATGTATCTGGACTCGGAAAAACGCCATTTGTCTCAGCTAAAACATTTTTAAACGATTGATCATAGTGATAGTCGTATGCAACTCGGGTTTTGTGGAAGTAAACTTGAGTAAACATCATGTATCGAGCAAGGATCAATCCCTCAACTGCATGCATGCCTCCGTCTTCGACGCCCAAGACATGTGTTGTGTCATTGGAATCTACGCAAAGCTTTACAGTGCTAACAAGTCGATCCAGATCAAATTTTCCATACTGAACGCCTGAATGATAGCTATCTCTAAGTAGATAGTCCATTCTATCCGCGTCCATCTGACCGGATATTAAATCTTTCCAAACAACAGAACTTCCGCTATTGCTTGATCCAGAGTATAAAGATGTAATCTGGCTGATGTTAATGTTATAATTATTATTATTGATCGGGTGATTATCGATTATGTCGGCGAGTTTTTGCTTTACTATCTCAGCCGAATATTCTTCATGCGTCCATCTTTTGTCAGAATGCTGATGAAGTGGGAAGGCATCTTCAGCCGCGTGCGAAAAAGGCCCATGACCCAAATCATGAGTAAGCGCAGCCAGCCTTAAAATTTGCCGTTGCCTCTTGAGGCCTTCCGTTTCGAAGTTGTACTCACCTCGTAGGATATCTTCGTCTTTTCGAGTGATTGAGTCAAAAAGCCTAGATATAACATGGCAAACTCCCAGAGAATGTTCGAATCGTGTATGCATCGCGCCTGGATAGACATAGTCTGTCCAAGCAAGTTGCCGGATTCTTCTGAGCCTTTGGAATGGTTGGGAATTAATAATATCCCATTCCAATTCATTGAAGGAAATCATTCCATGGATGGGATCACGGACTTCAAAGTGCTTCATAGTTCATCCATTTTGTTTGGGAAAAAACTATCTGCACTCTGCTAGATTTACAACTCAGAAGTGAATAATATACGGGGATAACCTCCCAGGAGGTTAGCGCCCCGGCCGACCCGTCTTCCCCGGCCGCCGCTTGCGCCGCTTCTCCTCGCCCGCATCCTCATAGCTCCCCAACCCGACCTTCTCCCGTCGCACCGGCTTGGCATCCTCGCCTGATGCCGGGCGCGCGGGGAGGGGGCCGTCGTGCTTGGGCTTTTCGGTGCGGCCGACCGTCATCTCGTCCAGCGAATTCTTGCGGAAGAGCGAGCGGTTGGGGGTGGGCGTGTCGGTGCCGGGGCCCATGTCATCGAGGCTGGGGCGCTGGAAATAGGAATGGGTCTCGTCGGCGGTCGGGACTGCCTCGCCCTTGGGGCGCAGCGCCTTGACGCTTTCGTGGTCGCTCTGGATGCGGGCGGCCAGCGGCTCGCCGTTGGGGCCGAAGCGCGGGTTCTGGTGGTTGCCGCCTTTGCCGCGCGGCCGCTTGGCGCGCGGATTGCCCTCGGCTCCGGCGCCGAACATGGAGATGTCCACCTCGCGAGCCATGGGATCGTCGGCCACGGCCAGCTCGGTCGCCTGAAGGCGCTTGATCTCGTCGCGCAGGCGCGCGGCGGTCTCGAAGTCGAGATCGGCGGCGGCGTGGCGCATCTCCTTTTCCAGATGCTCCAGATGCGACTTGAGATTGTTGCCGACGAGCGCGCCTTCCTTGGCGGTCGCCCCGGTCGGCACGCGGACATGGTCCTTCTCGTAGTAGCTGTCGAGAATGTCGGCGATCTTCGCCTTGACCGATTCCGGCGTGATGCCGTTCTCGCGGTTGAACGTCTCCTGCTTCTCGCGGCGGCGGTTGGTTTCCGCGATGGCGCGCTCCATCGAGCCGGTGGTGCGGTCGGCATAGAGGATGACGCGGCCGTCGACATTGCGCGCGGCGCGGCCGATCGTCTGGATCAGAGAGGTCTCGGAGCGCAGGAAGCCTTCCTTGTCCGCATCCAGAATGGCGACGAGGCCGCATTCGGGAATGTCGAGGCCCTCGCGCAGGAGGTTGATGCCGACGAGAACGTCGAACGTGCCGAGGCGCAGGTCACGGATGATCTCGATGCGCTCCAGCGTGTCGATGTCGGAGTGCATGTAGCGCACGCGCACGCCCTGCTCGTGCAGATATTCGGTGAGGTCCTCGGCCATGCGCTTGGTGAGCACGGTGCAGAGCACGCGGTAGCCCTTGGCCACCGTCTCGCGGATCTCGCCGAGGAGATCGTCCACCTGGGAGCGGGCGGGGCGGATGTCGATCGGGGGATCGGTGAGGCCGGTCGGGCGGATGACCTGCTCGGCGAAGACGCCGCCGGCCTCCTCCATCTCCCAGGAGCCGGGTGTCGCCGAAACGGCGACGGTGGGCGGGCGCATGGCGTTCCACTCTTCGAATCGGAGCGGGCGGTTGTCCATGCAGGAGGGCAGGCGGAAGCCGTATTCGGCCAGCGTCGCCTTGCGACGAAAGTCGCCCCGGTACATCGCGCCGATCTGCGGAATGGTGACATGGCTTTCGTCGATGAAGACGAGCGCGTTGTCGGGCAGGTATTCAAACAGGGTCGGCGGCGGGTGGCCGGGCTGGCGGCCGGTGAGATAGCGCGAATAGTTCTCGATGCCGTTGCAGGCGCCGGTCGCCTCGATCATCTCGATGTCGAAGGTGACGCGCTGCTCCAGCCGCTGCGCCTCCAGAAGGCGGCCGGCCTTGTTCAGCTCGACAAGGCGAAGGCGCAGCTCCTCCTTGATCGACTTCACCGCCTGCTGCAGCGTCGGGCGCGGCGTCACATAGTGCGAATTGGCGTAGATCTTCACCGACTTGAGATCGTCGGTCTTCGAGCCCGTCAGCGGGTCGAACTCGTGGATCGCCTCGATCTCGTCCCCGAAGAGCGAGATGCGCCAGGCGCGATCCTCCAAGTGGGCGGGGAAGATCTCGATCGTGTCGCCCCTGACCCTGAAGCTTCCGCGCGTAAAGTCCATGTCGCGGCGCTTGTACTGCTGGGCGACGAGGTCGGCGAGAAGCTGGCGCTGGTCCAGCCTGTCCCCCACGCTCATCTGGAAGGTCATGGCGGTGTAGGTCTCGACCGAGCCGATACCGTAGATGCAGGAGACCGAGGCGACGATGATGACGTCGTCGCGCTCCAGAAGCGCGCGAGTGGCTGCGTGGCGCATCCGGTCGATCTGCTCGTTGATCGAGCTCTCCTTCTCGATGAACGTGTCGGAGCGCGGGACGTAGGCCTCCGGCTGGTAATAATCGTAGTAGGAAACGAAATACTCGACCGCGTTGTCCGGGAAGAAGTTCTTGAACTCGCCGTAGAGCTGGGCGGCGAGCGTCTTGTTGGGCGCCAGAATCAGCGCCGGGCGCTGCGTGCGCTCGATGATGTTGGCGACCGTGAAGGTCTTGCCCGAGCCGGTGACGCCGAGCAGGACCTGCGTCATGTCGCCGTCCCCGATGCCGGAGACGAGATCCGCGATCGCGGTCGGCTGGTCGCCGGCCGGCGTGTAGTCCGAGGCGATGCGGAAGGCGTGGCCGCCCTCCGATTTGTTGGGCCGGGCCGGCCGGTGCGGCACCCAGATCTCGCCGTTCTTCAGAAGCGGGTTGCCCTCCGAGATCAGCTTGGTCAGCGCCTCCACCGTCGCCGTCACACCGCCCTCGGGCAGCGCGGCGGCGTCCTCCAGCGACACGTCCATGCCGGCCACGGGGTTGAGTCCCGCGCGGGCGCGGGCGGTCGGGTCCGTCGCGATGCCCATGGACGTGCCGCGCGCGGTTTTGGAGGCCTTGGCCGGCTTGGCCTTCGGCGCGTCGGCGGGGGCGGAGGGCTTCTTCGCCTTGGCCGGCTTCTGCGCCGCCTTGCGCTCGGCCTCCTCCTCCAGCCCTTGCGCGATCTCGTCGGCCCAGCCCGAGAGCGGGCCGGTCAGCGGCGTGCCGGTCAGGTCCGGCTGCGGGCTTTCGCCGAAGCCGGGATGCAGGCGCTCGGAGGCGTCGGCATAATCGAGAATGGGCGAGCGGCGGGGCTTCTTGGGATCGGGCATGGCGCGAATATGGACTTGGGCGTCGGCGGAATAAAGGGGGAACGAAGCCTCACGACGAAAGGTCTCGCGCAAGCTCGTGGGCGGGTGCGACCAAATGGGTGATTCGATTTCTTCGCATTGGAGGCGCGGCGTTCATCTTTCGCTTACCAAATTCACCCATCCTTCCCTTTGTCCGCTCGAGTTTCGCGGAGGATGCAAAGGCCGCCCCGATGGTTTTGCGTAAGACGGGTTGGCGCATCGTCACGCTCGCCGTCGCCGTGTATGCGGCGGCGAGCGCCGACGAGGTGGCCGAGGCTTTGGATTCCGGCTTTCCCATGCCGCCCATGTCGATCCCCGAAACCGCCGACCTGCCCGTGGCGCGCGACCCGCGCACCGGTGGCCGCCTCGTCTGGGGCGGCGCTGCGCCGGCAGGCCGGCCCGACGCCTATGTGCCGAGCCCGGCAATGGGCGACCCGGCCCCCGAACCACGACGCCCCAAACCGACCGCGCGCCGCAGCAAGCCGCCGCCCGCTGTCGCCGCGCCCGAGCCGCCCCTGCCGGAGGCCGAGCGGGGGCCGGGCGACTACGGCCGCACCTATCGCGTGCAGGACGCCAGCCCCTCCGCCTCCACCGCTCCGAGCAGCGACCCGATCGCCCGGATGATCGAGGAGGCCTCGCTCGCCGATCCGCTGCCGCCGGTCGCGGGCGCCTATGGCGCGCGGCCCGAAGCGGAGTTCGACGCCTGGGAAGGGCTGACCGACGCGGAGGCGCCCGAACCCGAGATCGCCCCGCCCGCGCCCAAACGCCGCGCCCGGCCCGAACGCACGCCGCTGCCGTCCTATGCCTCGCTTTCCTCCCGCGTGCCGCCGAGTTCGCTCAACCCCGCCCCGCAGGGCGCGCTGGAGCGCGAAACGCCCTCGGGCTACCGGCCGCTGGCCGCGTCGGAGGCTATGTGCCGGCGCGAGCTGCGCAAACTTGGCGTGCGCTTCACCGACATTTCGCCGATCGACACGAGCCGGTCCTGTGGCATTCCCAACCCGGTTCGCGTGAGCGAGGCGGTGCAGGGCATCGCCATGACGCCAGCCGCCACGATGAACTGCCAGGCCGCGCTGCGCGTGGCGCGCTGGCTGCAGGCCGACGTGAAGCCCGCCGCGCGCTGGAAGCTCTGGAAGCGCCCGACCGCTGTGATCAACATGTCCTCCTATCGCTGCTCGCGCATCGCCGGCTCGCGCACGATCTCGGAACATGCCAGCGGCAACGCGCTGGATGTCGGCGGCTTCCGCTTCAGCGACGGTTCCACCATGCGCATCAGCCCCAAGGGCGCCTTCTCCTTCCGCGAGCGAGCGTTCCAGACAGCGATCCGCAAAGGGAGCTGCCGCTATTTCGGCACGGTGCTGGGGCCGGGCTACAACCGCGCCCATGCCGACCATCTCCATCTCGACGTGAAGTCCCGGCTCCGCCCGATCTGCAAGTGACACCCGACCCCTTGCCGGGAAAACCGGCAGGGGGACGCGAAAAGCGGCAACGCTTGGGAGGGATCGCGCGTTGAGGCCGCGCGGAACCCGGTCCGCATGGAGAGAAGGAACCAGCCATGCTGAAGCCCCTGACACTCGCCGCCGTGCTTCTGGCGGCGGTTGCGCCGATGGCGCACGCCCAGGAAGACGGCCCCGATCGCGGCGATCGATACGAGCGGGACGCGCGCCCCGACGACGACATGCCGCCCTATCGCGAACGCGCCGACCGCGCCGGCGAGGACAGCTCCCGCGACATGCGCCATGGCGACCGCTGGGCTCGCATGAGCGACGAGGATGGCGACCGCGACGCGGACCGCGATCGTGATCGGCATGAACGCGACAAGCGCGAAAAGCGGGAAAAGCGCGATCGAGATCGCGACGAGGGACCGCGCGCCGAGCGTCGCGGGCCGGACGGCCATCGCGGCCCGCCGCCGCCGCCGCGTGCCGGCTTCGAGATCAACATGGGTCCGGGACAGACGCTGCGCGTGACCTGCGGCGACGAATCCCTGTCGGACTGCATGGAAGCCGCCAAGCCCATTCTGGACGCGTTCGCGGACAAGGCCGGAGCTGCCGCCAGCCGCGTTCCCCCGCCGCCCTCCAGCCTCGTGAATGGCGATACGCCGACCCCGCCCGCGCCGCCGGCCGGCGGCCCTGCGGCGGGCGGCACCACCCCGCCGACGCCGCCGACCAACTGATCGGCTGACCTTCAGAGTTCAAACAGGCGCGGTCCCCGGATCGCGCCTTTCTCGTTGCCTGTCTCAGACCGGCTCGGAGGAGGGCGGGACGGGTGTCGGGTTGCCCTCGTCGTCCAGCGCCACCATGACGAAGACGCCCTCGGTGACCTTGACGCGCGCCGTCGTGAGATAGCGCCGCGCCCAGGCCTCGACCTTCAGCCGGATGGAGGTGCGGCCGACCTTCTCGACGACCGAGTAAACGCAGAGCGTGTCGCCCACTTTGACCGGCCGCCGGAACACCAACGTCTCCACCGCGACGGTGGCGACCCGGCCGCCGGCCCGCTCGGCGCCGCGAATGCCCGCGGCCAGATCCATCTGCGACATGACCCAGCCGCCGAAAATGTCGCCCGCCGCGTTTCGATCGCTCGGCATGGCCTGCACGCGAACGGTCAGTTCGCCCCTCGGCTGCTCTTCGTCCTCGATCATTCGCTCGCCCCGAAAGCCTGGAAACCGACCTTCCCTTTGGGCGAGGCCGGGAGTTCGCGCAAGGGCATGGCAGGTCTGCGTAAGAGCGCTGCCGCCGCCGGTCGATGGCCATGGACGATCATCCGACCGGGGAGGGGATGATGGCCTTCACGCTCGCGCGAGATGGGACAGCGGGCGGAACGCCCGGTCGGGCGCGACGTTCGGCAGGGATCGCGGGCTCGCCTGGGAGGCCGTCATTCTGACTGGAGAGAAGCCGATGAAATCCGTTCTTCTGACCGTTGCCGCCCTGATGATGGCGGCCCCGCTGCCCGCACTGGCGCAGAGCGCAGCGCCGGCCACGGCTGAGCCGGTCGGGGTGACCCTGCGCTCGCCCGATGGCACGTCGCACGGCACGATCCGCATTACCGAAACGCCGAACGGCGTCTTGCTCGACGGCGACCTGACCGGGCTCGCGGACGGCGAATACGGGTTCCACTTCCACGAGAAAGGGCTGTGCGAAGGCAATTTCGATTCGGCCGGCGGCCACCATAACCCGACCGGCAAGAAGCATGGCTTCGAGACCGAGGGCGGTCCGCATCCCGGCGACATGGCCAATATCTATGTGAAGGACGGCGTGGCGCGATTCCAGCAGTTCAATCCGATGGTTCACCTCGCCAGCGGCGACGCGCCCCTGAACGACGCGGACGGAACCTCGATCATGGTTCATGGCTCGCCGGACGATCATCACTCGCAGCCGAGCGGCAATGCCGGCGCGCGCATGGCCTGCGGCGTGGTCTTCGCCGCACCTTGAATGACGGCGGTTCCTCGCGGGCGATGGGGACGCGAGGAACCGCCCATCGCGACCGGCGGGGCCCCGATCGGCTCCCCCATCCCGGCGATTTCGCCAATCCCTCGAGGCGTCATTCGGCCCATATTTGGTCGGAACCAATGGTTGGCCGCGACATTCTGACTGCATGATCTCGGCCGGCAGCGCCGGTCCGAGGTCACATTCGAACAAGGAAATTTGCGTATGAAGTCTCTCGTCCTCGCCGCTGGTCTCGCCACGCTTCTGGGTTCCGCCGCCTTCGCCCAGACGGCGACGACGGCCGCTCCGGTCGTCACGGGAACCGCCTCGAACGACGTCATCGTGGTTCTGCCGCAGTCCGCAGCCGGCTCGGCGCCCGCGCGCTTCCTGGCGGACGATCTGGAAGGCGAAGACATCTACGGCGCGAACAATGAGAAGATCGGCGATATCGAAGACTTCGTCCTGCGCCCGGACGGCTCGATCGAGGCCGTCGTGGTCGAAGTCGGCGGCTTCCTTGGCATTGGCGAGAAGGACGTGCTGGTCAGCTGGTCGGCGCTGCAGATCGGCGTGCAGGACAACGACCTGCGCATCACCGCGCCCGGCCTGACCCGCGACATCCTGCAGAACGCCCAGGGCGTCGATGTCGACACGCTGGTTCTCGGCCGCGACTGATCCACGACCTTTATCTGAATGGAAAGGCCCGCGCCGTCCTGGCGCGGGCCTTTTCGCGTCCGTTTTTCAGGCGGCCTCAGTCGGCGCCCATCCGACGGGTTGGAAGCCGGGCAGGGCTTCCAGATCCGCCAGCCAGCGACGCACCGAAGGGAAGCCTTCCAGCGAGAAGCCGCCGTCTCCAGCGGTGGCGGTGTAGGGATAGAGAGCGATGTCGGCGACGCTCGGCCGGCCGGGGCCGAACCAGGCATGATCCGCCAAGTGCCGCTCCATCACGCCGAGCGCGTTCAAACCGTTCTGCAAGGTCAGCGCCATGCGCTCGGGCGTCGCGACCCCGGCGCGCTCGGGATAGACGCTGAGCGAGCGGCGCACGGCGATGCTCACCTCGTGCGCGTTCTGCTCGAAGAACATCCAGCGCAGCGTCTGGGCGCGCTCGAACGGATCGTCGGGCAGGAAGGGCGTTTCGGTCGCGAGATAAACGAGGATGGCGTTGGATTCGGCCAGAAGCCGCCCGTCGTCCAGTTCGAGCAGCGGGCATTGGCCGGCCGGATTGCGCTTGAGAAACTCGGCGGTGCGCGTCGAGCCGTCCCGCGTCGAAACCTCGACATGGCGGAAGGGGCGATCGAGCAGCGAGAGCAGGAGACGCGGCTTGTAGCAATTGCCACTGTCGCTCATGCCATAGACGGTCAGCATCGGAGGCCTCCTTGGGATCGATGCCGGTTTGTGCGGGACTCCGCCTCCGCTTTGCCAATTCCTTTTTCGCGTCGAACCCATCAGCGATCTTGATGGGTCCTCGCCTTGCGCTCGCACGGAGGCGGGACTAGGGTCCGCCGATTTTTGCTGACGGCGCGCTCGCGGCGAAGATCGCCAGACAATTCTCTGCTGTTTCCCGGAGCCTCCCTATGGCCTTTCTCGCCGCTTCCCTGGACCGCGTGAAGCCGTCCGCCACCATCGCCGTCTCGCAGAAGGCGCGCGAGCTGAAAGCGCAGGGGCGGGACGTGATCGGCCTCGGCGCCGGCGAGCCGGACTTCGACACGCCCGACAACATCAAGCAGGCGGCCGTCGAGGCCATCGCGCGCGGCGAGACCAAGTACACGCCGATTTCCGGAATCCCGCAGCTGCGCGAGGCGATCTCCAAGAAGTTCAAGCGCGAGAACGGGCTGGACTACAAGCCGGAGCAGACGATCGTCTCGACCGGCGGCAAGCATGTCCTGTTCAACGCCTTCATGGCGACGCTGAACCCGGGCGACGAGGTCGTGATCCCCGCGCCCTACTGGGTCAGCTATCCCGAGATGGTGGCGCTGTGCGGTGGCACGCCGGTCGTGGTCGAGACCCGGCAAGAGGACAATTTCAAGCTGACGGCCGAGGCGCTGGAGCGCGCCATCACGCCGAAGACGAAGTGGTTCCTGTTCAACTCGCCGTCCAACCCGACGGGCGCGGCCTATACCCATGCCGAGCTCAAGGCTTTGACCGACGTGCTGATGCGCCATGAGCATGTCTGGGTGATGACCGACGACATGTACGAGCACCTCGTCTATGGCGACTTCACCTTCGCCACGCCGGCCCAGGTCGAGCCGGCGCTGTACGAGCGCACGATCACGATCAACGGCGTCTCCAAGGCCTATGCCATGACCGGCTGGCGCATCGGCTATGCCGGCGGGCCGCTGAAGCTCATCAAGGCGATGGACATGATCCAGGGCCAGCAGACCTCGGGCGCCTGCTCGATCGCGCAATGGGCGGCGGTGGAAGCGCTGAACGGGACGCAGGACTTCATCCCGAAGAACCGCGCCATGTTCGAGAAGCGCCGGGACCTCGTGGTCTCCATGTTGAACCAGGCGAGTGGCATCGAATGCCCGTCGCCGGAAGGCGCCTTCTACGTCTACCCCTCGGTGAAGGGCCTGATTGGGGCTTCGACCGAAGGCGGCAAGCGCATTGAGACGGACGAGGATTTCGTCACCGCGCTTCTGGAGCAGGAAGGCGTGGCGGTGGTGCACGGCACGGCCTTCGGCCTCGGCCCGAACTTCCGCCTGAGCTACGCCACGTCCGACGCGCTTCTGGAAGAAGCCTGCACGCGCATCCAGCGCTTCTGCGGTTCGCTGAAGCGCTGATCGGTTTCGACGGAACGAGACGAGGGCTGCCGAGCGATCGGCGGCCCTTTTTGTTTCGAGGGAAACCTGCCATCGAGCCGGTTCGACCGAAGCCGACGCCTGAAAAGAAAAAAGCCGAGCTCCAAGAGCCCGGCCCAAAAATTTGAGATGCCCGAAGCACCTCTGGGAGGAAACGGCCGGTGCAAGGAGTTTGGGAGGAGGTAAACTCGCTGCGGCCCGACTAGGATTAAAGCTAAATCCGATTTGCCGAATTGGCCAGCAGCAAAAGCACATGCCTGCCATGCAGGCAGCGCATGAACTGTGTCAGATTGACGAAAGCCATTCGTGTGTCATGAAGATGCTGACGGCGGTTGAAGGTCGCCCTTCGCAGATCCGTTGGGATACCCAGGTCTCAGTAAGACCAAGTGCGCGCCTTACCAATCAGGAAGTCGCGGAACACCTTGAGTTTCGCTGCATCGCGCAGCTGTTCGGGATAGCAGAAATACGTGTCGAAGGAGGCGAGGTCCAGATCGGGCAGGACTTGCACGAGCTTGGTGTCCTTGTCGATCATGTAGTCCGGCAGCAGGGCGAGGCCGATGCCGCGCTCGATGGCGGACTTCATCGCCATGAGATTGTTGATCTGGAGGATCGCCGGCCGCATCTGGCCTTCCGGCAAGCCGGCGGTTTCCAGCGCGTTCAGGTTTCTGAGATAGTTGGGCGCCGGCTCGCCGAAGGTGATGATGCGATGACGGTCGAGATCCTCGGTCGTCTCCGGCGTGCCGTAGCGCGAGAGATAGGCCGGCGCGGCATAGACGTGCATATGCACGGTGAAGAGACGGCGCTGGATGAGATCGGGCTGCTGCGGCTGGCGCAGGCGGATCGCCGCGTCCGCCTTGCGCATGGTGAGATCGATCTCCTCGTTGTCGAAGACGAGTTGCAATTCGACATCGGGATAAAGCTCGAGGAATTCTTGGGCGCGCTGCGTCAGCCAGCCGGAGCCGAGGCCCACCGTCGTGGTCACGCGCAGCTTGCCGGTGGGCTTCTCGCGCGTTTCGGTCAGCTGCATGCGCACGTTCTCGAGCCGTTTGAGAACGTCGCTGGCGGTCTGGTAGAGAAGCTCGCCCGGCTCCGACAGGACAAGCCCGCGCGCATGCCGGTGGAAAAGCGGCGAGCCGATCTCCTGCTCCAGCGCTGCCACCTGCCGCGAGATGGCGGATTGGCTGAGGTTCAGCGCATTGGCCGCATGGGTGAAGGACCCGGCTTCGGCGGCTGCGTGGAATATGCGCAGCTTGTCCCAGTCCAGCGCCATGATCGGTCTCTTCCCCCCGGTTTTTTCGTCTTATTCTGCGGCTTGTCGCTGGGCCTGCGCGTCCAGCGCCTGGCCCGCCAGCCAGCGCTCGGCCTCCAGCGCGGCCATGCAGCCGAGGCCCGCCGCCGTCACGGCCTGCCGATAGATGTCGTCGGCCACATCCCCCGCCGCGAACACGCCCTCGACCGAGGTCTTGGTGGTGCCCGGCTCGACCCAGAGATAGTTGCCGTCCTTCTTGCGCAGCTGATCGCCGAACACCTCGGTCGCCGGCGCGTGGCCGATGGCGACGAACACGCCGTCGGTCGCGATCGCCTGCGTCTCGCCGGTCTCGCGGTTGCGCAGCGTGATGCCCGTCACCGACTTCATCGGCTTGGTCTGGCCGGTAATCTCCGCCACTTCGCTGTTCCAGATCACGCGGACATTGTCCTTGGCGAAGAGGCGGTTCTGCATGATGCGCTCGGCGCGGAACTCGGCGCGGCGGTGGACCACCGTCACGGATTTCGCGATATGCGAGAGATAGAGCGCTTCCTCGACCGCCGTGTTGCCGCCGCCCACCACGACCACGTCCTTGCCGCGATAGAAGAACCCGTCGCAGGTGGCGCAGGCCGAAACGCCGAAGCCCTGGAACGCGGCTTCCGACTCGAGCCCGAGCCAGCGGGCCTGCGCGCCGGTCGCGATGATGACGGCATTGGCGGTGTAGGTCGTGCCGCTGTCGCCACGGAAGCGGAAGGGGCGCACGGACAGATCGGCCTCGACGATGAGGTCGGAGGCCATCTCGGCGCCGACATTGAGCGCCTGCGCCTTCATCTCCTCCATCAGGAACGGGCCGGCGATCGGATCGCGGTAGCCTGGATAGTTCTCGACATCGGAGGTGATCGTCAGCTGGCCGCCTTCCTGCAGGCCGGCGACGAGCAGCGGCTTCATCATGGCGCGGGCGGCGTAGATCGCGGCCGTGTAGCCGGCGGGGCCGGAGCCGATCACGAGGACTTCGGCAAAACGCTCAGACATGACATCACCCGCGACATGGGACCCGCGACCTTCCCGCGAAACCCGTAAGACCTGACACTGCCAGACATGGCCCCTCGGACATGGCACCGGCCGTTCCTTGTTTCAATACGGGAGCAAGACGGGTCCGACAACCGTCGGAGTTGCCGATGTGCCACAGTTTCCCCGGTTTCAATGCGTGGGGTGGACGGCGGCAAAAGGTCACGATACGTTTAGGGGGCTTTCAACACTGGAAAGGGGAGGCTTCATGATCGATTGCATGTTCGTTTCCCCAGCCTGGGCCCGTCGTCATCCTTCGACGCTTCGCCCGGCTTCTGCCACGCCTCGGGTCTGATTCCCGCCGCAGGCAGCTTCTCCGTGTTGTGTCCGTTGCGGACCCGACGCTCCCCCTGATCCGATCCGCGCCTCGTCGCGGCTTTCCAGGAGACGGCGCCGCTTTGTCGCGCCGGACCATCATGACCGTTTTACCTCAACGTGATCGCGGCGACGCGATCCGCACCGTTCTTCGTTTCACCTTTCACAAGTGGGCCTCCGAGCGCCGGCTGGCCTGGACCATCGCCCTGTCGATCACGCTGGCCACGCTGGCGGACGTGTTCGTGCCCTTCTTCGCCGGGCGGCTGGTGGATGCAGTGGCGCGCGGCGAGATGGCGCGCGAGGCGGCCCTGACGGAGGGCCTGTGGGCGCTCGCCTCGATGGCGGCGCTCGGCCTCGTGTTCCTCGCCTGCCGGCATTTCGCCTGGACCGCCGTCGTGCCGATGACGCTGCGGATCATGCGGCGCGTTGCCGAGGGCGCCTTCGGCCGGGTCCAGCGCTTCTCCACGGACTGGCACGCCAACAGCTTCTCGGGCTCGGTGGTGCGCCAGATCACGCGCGGCATGTGGGCGCTCGACCTCCTGCACGACACGCTTCTGTTGGCACTGTTGCCCTCCATGGTCGTGCTGCTCGGCACGGTGACGCTCCTGGCCGTGCAATGGCCGATCATGGGCCTCGTCATGGCCATCGGCGCGATCGCCTATGTCGGCATGACGGTCATGCTGTCCATGCGCTACATCGCGCCGGCCTCGCGCGTGTCGAACCGGATGGACACCCGCGTCGGCGGCGTGTTGGCCGACGCGCTTGCCTGCAACGCCGTGGTCAAGGCCTTCGGCGCCGAACGGCGCGAGGACGTGCGTCTCTCCGGGGCGCTGGGCGACTGGACCCGCGAGACCCACCGCACGTGGATGCGGCACACATGGTCGGGCAGCGCCCAGATCCTGGTGCTCTGGATCGTGCGCGTGTCGATCGCGGGCGTCGCCCTTGCCCTCTGGTGGCAGGGGCAGGCGAGCGCGGGCGATCTCACCTATGTGCTCACGACCTATTTCGTAATGCACGGGTATCTGCGCGAAGTCGGCATGCATGTGAACAACCTGCAGAAGGCCGTCAACGAGATGGAGGAACTGGTGGATCTCCACGACGTCGGCGCGCAGATCGCCGACGCGCCGGGCGCGCCGCCGCTTCGCGTGACGGGTGGCGAAATCCGGTTCGACCGAGTCAGCTTCCACTACGCCGGGCACGGCACGCCGCTCTACGACGGGCTGGACGTGACGATCCGCGCCGGCGAGCGGGTAGGCCTGGTCGGCCATTCCGGCTCGGGCAAGTCGACCTTCGTCAAGCTCGTGCAGCGCCTGCATGACGTGTCGGGCGGCGAAATCCGCATCGACGGGCAGACCGTGGCTGATGTCACGCAGGAGTCGCTGCGCCGGCAGATCGCCATCGTTCCGCAGGAGTCGATCCTCTTCCACCGGTCCTTGCGCGACAACATCGCCTATGGCCGGCCGGAGGCGACGACGGGCGAGATCGAGCGCGCGGCGGCGCTGGCCCATGCGGCGGAGTTCGTCGAACGCCTGCCGCAGGGCTACGACACGATGGTGGGCGAGCGGGGCGTGAAGCTCTCGGGCGGCGAGCGCCAGCGCGTCGCGCTCGCCCGGGCCTTCCTGGCCGACGCGCCGATCCTGATCCTCGACGAGGCGACCTCGGCGCTGGATTCCGAATCGGAGCGGCTGATCCAGGAGGCGATGGAGCGGCTGATGGTCGGGCGCACCGCGCTCGTCATCGCGCACCGTCTCTCCACCGTGCGCGCGCTCGACCGCATCCTCGTCTTCGAGCGGGGGCGGGTCGTGGAGGAGGGACCGCATGACGCCCTGATGCGGCGTCCCGGCGGCGTCTATCGCCGGCTGGCGGAGCGCCAGGGCGAACCCTCGCTCCTGCGGGACGCGGGCTAAAGGGGGCGGCTGGAAGCGCTCCGGGCTTTGTTGCCCGGGGCCGCCCCAGCCGCTAGAGGCTGTTATGAACATGGGCATGTCTTGTGTCGGATCAGCGAAGATCAGCCCGGGAGGAGGGAAGATCGGTCAAGACTGGCCGTCTTGGCCGATCTTGCCGACGCTGCGGATGACTTCGCCGATCCGACCCTTCGGGCCGCCCGCCCCGAACCGCCGGAGAGCGTCGCCGGTTTTGCCGGTAGCACCGCTACCGGCTTCACCCGGCTTCTACCAGGCGGATCGGGGCGGGCGGCACAAGACGTGCCCATGCTCATAACAGCCTCTAGAGCCTCTGCGATGAATTCGAATCCACCGCAGAGGCTCAAGGCCTCCAATCTTGCCGCATTGTCCGCCGGCAAAGCCTATCCGCTTTGCCTGGAAATGCTCTAGAAGCCCAACCAACGGACGGCCGGCGAGGGGATGCGCCGGCCGTCTTTCAGCCTTCGGGGGTCGCGCCATCGTCAGGACCATTGCCCATGTCGCCGCGATCTTCGGCCTGGTCCTGGCCGGCGCCATGCTGCTGCCGGCCTTCGTGGACGCGCTCGACGGAAACCGGGACTGGATCGTCTTCATCGTCTCGGGCGTGGTGATCGCGGCGATCTGCACGCTGATCGCCGTCGCGACGCGCGGCGAGCCCTTCCGGCCGAGCCCACGCCTCGGCTTTCTCCTCGTCACCACGATCTGGGCGGCGGGCAGCGCGATCGGCGCGGTGCCGATCTATTTCGCCCTGCCGAAACTCGGCCTCGCGGCGGCCGTCTTCGAATCCGTCTCCGGCCTCACCACCACCGGCGCCACGACGATTTCGGGGCTCGACGCGCTGCCGCGCGGCCTCTTGCTCTGGCGCTCTCTGCTCAACTTCATGGGCGGTATCGGCATCATCGGCATGGCGCTCCTGATCTTTCCCTCGCTGCGGGTCGGCGGCATGGCGCTGTTCCATCTGGAAAGCTCGGATCGCTCGGGCCGGCTTCTGCCGCGCGTCAGCCAGCTTTCGGCGGGCATCGTCGCGGTCTATCTCTCGCTGACCCTCCTTTGCACGATCCTCTACTACGCCTTCGGCATGTCGCTGTTCGACGCGGTGAACCACGCCATGTCGACGCTCGCGACGGGCGGCTTCTCCACCCATGACGAATCGCTCGGCTTCTTCCAGTCCGACGCGATCCTTCTCGTCTCCACCGTCTTCATGCTCTTCGGGGCGCTGCCCTTCGTTCTCTATATCCGGTTGTTCCTGCCGCGCCGCTTCCAGCGCTGGCGCGATCCGCAGATCGGGCTGTTTCTCGCCATCTGCCTCGTGCTGACGCTGATTCTGGCGGCCACGCGGCTTTGGATCAACGGCGTGTCGGTGAAGGAGGCCCTGATCTCGTCCGCCTTCAACCTCGTCTCGGTCATCACCACGACCGGCTTCGTGTCGGAGGATTTCACGCTCTGGTCGAACGCGGCGCTCGGCATCTTCTTTCTCGCCATGTTCATCGGCGGCTGCTCCGGCTCGACGGCGGGCGGCATCAAGGTGAACCGCATCATCATTCTCTACGCGCTGGTGCGGGCCAACTTCCGGCGCGTGATCCGGCCCCATTCGGTGCAGCGGCTGAAATACGGCCATGACGACATCTCGCTGGAAACGCTGCAGAGCGTGACCATCTTCATCTTCCTGTTCTTTCTTTCGCTGCTGGTCGGAACCACGGTTCTGGCGATCTACGGCCTCGACCTTCTCACCGCCTTCTCGGCCTCGCTGACGGCGGTCGGCAATGTCGGCCCGGGCTTCGGGCAGCTGATTGGCCCCGCCGGGAACTTCTCCTTCCTGTCGGCCCCGGCGCTTTGGATCCTGTCCTTCCTGATGCTGATCGGCCGTCTCGAACTCGTGACCGTGCTGGTGCTTCTATCCCCGAGCTTCTGGAGAGATTAGGAATGTCTTTCGGCGCTCTCCGAGGTCGGCTGGCCGGTCCTTCTTGCCGGCCCCTTCGTCGCGAATGCTTGGCCGTGCCGCCGGCATCGACTGCGCTTCGCTTCTCGTGATCCAACAAGAAGTCCTCGCCCATCCTCCGCCCGGAGAACGCCGAAAGACATTCCGATGCGCATTGTCTTCATCAATCTCGACCGCGCCACCGAGCGCCGCGCCTTCATGGAGCGGCAGGGCGAGCGGCTGGGGCTCGCGTTCGAGCGGGTTCGCGCGGTGGAGGCGGGGGAGATCGGGGACGCCATCGCGGGCGGGCTGAACGGGCGATGGGAGCGGCCGCTGACGCGGGCCGAACTCGGCTGCTTCCTGTCGCATCACGGGCTCTGGCGGGAGATCGCCTCGGGCGACGAGCCGGTGCTGGTGCTGGAGGACGATGCGATCCTCTCGCGCCGCTTGGTTCAGGCGCTGCCGCGTCTCACCGCCTTCGAGCGGGCCGAGTTCCTCAATCTGGAGAGCTTCGAGCGCCGCCGCTTCGTGGCGCGGCGCGCGCTCGATCTTGGAGAAGGCGTCGCGGTGCGCCGGGTGTTTCGCGACAAGTCGGGCTCGGCCGCCTATCTCCTTTGGCCGGCCGGCGCGCGAAAACTTTTGGCGTGGGCCGAGCGGGGCGCGGCGCCGGTGGACGCCTTCCTGCACGGCCTCGGCTCGCTCGTCTCCTGGCAGGCCGAGCCGGCGCTGGCGATCCAGGCGCATCTCTGGGAGCGGCGCAGCGGCGGCGCCGAGATCAGCGGCGCGACCTCGATCCAGGCGCCGCGCGGGCGGCTGTCTCTGGCGCCGGCCAACTGGCCGTTTCACGGGCGGCGGGTGATGACGCAAATCCGGCTGGCCGGGCAGCACCTGAGACGCCTCGGCCCGGCCACCTACCAGCGCACGACACTGCGCGACGAAGACTTCAGCTGAGGCGCCACAATCTGTCGTAGACGGCGTTGATCGCCTCCGCCTCGCGGGCCAGGGGAAACTCGGCGTGGGCCTTGGCGAGTGCCGCAGAGGAGCCAGCGGCCCGAAGCGCGTCGTCCGCCATCCAGCGCTCCACGGCCGCGATCATCGCCGAGAGATCGCCCGGAGGAACGATCGTGCCGGTCTCCTCTGTCACGACATCGGAGAACACGCCGACATCGGCGGCGATGACCGGCACGCCGGTGGACATGGCCTCCAGCGGCGTCAGGCCGAAGCCCTCCCAGCGCTGCGGCGCGACGAAGAGATCGAGCGCCTGATACCAATGCTCGATGTCGCGATGCTCGCCGACGAAGAGGATGCGATCGGCAAGCCCCGCCGTCTCGACGCGTTGCCTGAGATCGGCTTCGAAGGATTGGTGCTCCGCCGTCGCGCGGCCGGCGATCACGGCCTGCCAGCCGGGATGATGCGGCAGAAGCGCGATCATCGCCTCCACGAAGAGATCCGTGCCCTTCTGCCGGCGCACGCGGCCGAAGCAGCCGAGCGTGCGCGAGGAGGGGGCAAGGCCGAGGGCTTCGCGCGCCGCCTCGCGGCTGGCGGCGGGGCGAAACCGGGTCTGGTCGATGCCGTGGGTGATGGTGGTGTGGGGAACCGAGAGATAGGCGCCGGTGCGCGTGCTGGTCGCAATCACCGCGTCCATGCGCGAGATGAGCCAGCGTGTGTAGCCGGTGTGGCGGCGCTGCGAGGCGGAGGTGAAGACGAGGCGCAGCGGCATGCGCAAGACGTCCCGCAACAGGATGCCGGGCAGCATCTCGACATTGCGCCTGGCGTGCCAGATGCGGAAGGGCCGGCCTTCGGGCCTGCGCCAAAGGCCGGGCAGGTCGCGCCACCGGAGCTTCGGCAAATGCGCGGGCAGGCCGGGGCCTAGGGCCCGGATGTCGAGCGCTTTGGCCTGTTCGGGAACGAGCTGGATGATCGTGGAGGTGACGCCCGACAGGCGGCGCTTGAAATTGGGCGCGATCACCAGGGCCCGGCGGACCGGGCCGCCGGGCTGACCCGCTTTGCTCACGCCGCCGCCTGGATGGCGGCGTCGAGTTCGCGCAGCTCCGCCTCGTAGCGGGCGATGCGCTCTTCGGCTTCCGGGCCGGACATGAACTGCCGGGCGCTTTCCAGATTGTCCTTCAGGTCGGCGCGCTTGACCGAGCGGGCGAGCGGCAGGGCGACGGCGCGGGCGACGAAGGCCTGATCGCTTTCGCCTTCGCGCCGCGTCAGCGCATCGACGGCCGCGACGATCTCGGGCGAGAAGCCCTTGGCGGCGAGCGCACTCAGCGTCCAGCCAGGGCCTTTCTCGACCACGTCGTGGAGGAGGGCGACGATGCGCTCGTCCTCGCCGCAGACGCAGCCGGCGACGCGGCGTAAGTGAGCCAGGAAAGGACGCCCGCGCTTGTCGAGCTGGCCTTCATGGGCGACCGAGGCGATGGCCTCGGCCTTTTCAAGGGGAGAAGTCGGCATGACGGAACGCGCTCAGACCCAGCGCAATTCGATGATCTCGTAGGAGCGGGCGCCGCCCGGCGCGGCCACCTCGACCGTGTCGCCCTCGCTCTTGCCGATCAGCGCGCGCGCGATGGGCGAGGAGATGGAGATGCGGCCCTGCTTCACGTCGGCCTCGGCATCGCCGACGATCTGGTAGACCTTCTCCTCCTCGGTGTCCTCGTCCACGAGCTTCACCGTGGCGCCGAACTTGACGCGGTCGCCGGACAGCTTGGAAACGTCGATGACCTCGGCGCGCGCGGTCAGATCCTCCAGCTCGCCGATCCGGCCCTCGTTGAGGCTCTGCGCCTCCTTGGCCGAATGATATTCGGCGTTTTCGGACAGGTCGCCATGGGCGCGCGCTTCCGAAATCGCGGTGATGATCCGGGGGCGTTCTTCCTGCTGGCGGCGGCGAAGCTCTTCCTTGAGCGTCTCGAACCCGCTGACAGTCATCGGCACTTTTTCCATGCCCTCTACCCTTACATTCCCGACGCCCGGCGGGGGCCGGACCGTCTTGCTTTGTCCGGCCCTTGCCGGAAGTAAAAAGCCGGCCGGCTTCCCATGAGGAAACCAGCCGACCGGACATTCATGATAGGACGAGTCTATACAGGCTCGCCCTGAACTCAAGCGGCCTGAAAATAGGACTGAAGCGAGCGCACTTCAAGATTGCCCGCCTTCAGCGCCGCGATGGCCTGGGCCGCGGCCTCCATGCCGGCGAGCGTCGTGAAGTAGGGCACCTTGTGCATCAGGGCCGCGCGGCGAAGCGAACGCGAGTCCGACAGTGCCTTGGCACCCTCGGTCGTGTTGAGGACGATCTGGACCTGACGGTTGCGGATCGCGTCCTCGATATGCGGACGCCCTTCCAGCACCTTGTTCACCTTCTCGGCCACGACGCCGTTCTCGGCGAGGAAGCGATGGGTGCCCTCGGTCGCCGAGATGCGGAAGCCGAGCGCGGCCATGCGCTGGACGGTGCCCAGCATCTTGGGCTTGTCGCCGTCGCGCACCGAGACGAACATCGCCCCCTCGCGCGGCAGGTCCACCGAGGCGCCGAGCTGCGCCTTGGCGAAGGCCAGCGCGAAGTCGGTGTCGAGGCCCATGACCTCGCCGGTGGAGCGCATCTCGGGGCCGAGCAGCGTGTCGACGCCGGGGAAGCGGGCGAAGGGGAACACCGCCTCCTTCACCGCGATGTGCTTCAGGTTCTTCACGTCCGGCTTGCCGCCATAGGCCGCGAAGGCGGCGTCCAGCGTCTCGCCCGCCATGATGCGCGCGGCGATCTTGGCGACCGGCGAGCCGATCGTCTTGGCGACGAAGGGCACGGTGCGCGAAGCGCGCGGGTTCACTTCCAGAACGTAGATGTCCTCGCCCTTGATGGCGAACTGCACGTTCATCAATCCGCCGACCTTCAAGGCCAACGCCATGTCGCGGGTCTGGCGCTCCAACTCGTCGGTGATGGCGCGCGAGAGCGAGTGGACGGGGAGGGAGCAGGCGGAGTCGCCGGAATGGATGCCGGCTTCCTCGATATGCTCCATGATGCCGACCACGAACGTGTCCGTGCCGTCGCTGAGGCAGTCGACGTCGACCTCCGTCGCGTCCGAAAGGTAGCTGTCGATCAGCACCGGCGACTTGCCGGACACGACCACGGCTTCCTTCATGTAACGGGCGAACTGCGTGTCGCCGCGCACGATCTCCATCGCGCGGCCGCCCAGCACGTAGGAGGGGCGGATCACCACGGGATAGCCGATGCGATCCACGATCTCGCGCGCTTCCTCGACGGAGCGGGCGATGCCGTTGTTGGGCTGGCGCAGGTTGAGGTCGTGCAGCAGCTTCTGGAAGCGGTCGCGGTCCTCGGCCAGGTCGATTGCGTCCGGCGAGGTGCCGAGGATCGGAATGCCGGCCTCTTCCAGCGCCTCGGCGAGCTTCAGCGGCGTCTGGCCGCCGAACTGGACGATGACGCCGTGGAGCGTGCCGCGCGACTTCTCGACGCGCAGGATTTCGAGCACGTCCTCGGCCGTCAGCGGCTCGAAGTAGAGCCGGTCCGACGTGTCGTAGTCGGTCGAGACCGTCTCGGGATTGCAGTTGATCATGATGGCTTCGAGGCCGGCATCCCTCAAGGCGAACGCCGCGTGGCAGCAGCAATAGTCGAACTCGATGCCTTGGCCGATCCGGTTGGGACCGCCGCCCAGGATCACGACCTTCTTGCGGTCGGACACGCCGGCCTCGGAGCGCACCTCACCGGCGAAGGGCCGCTCGTAGGTCGAGTACATGTAGGGGGTGGGCGAGGCGAACTCGGCGGCGCAGGTGTCGATGCGCTTGAAGACGGGGTGAACGTCGAGCCGCTCGCGCAGGGCTTGGACGTCGCTCTCAGCTTTGCCGGCGAGCTTTGCGAGGCGGGCGTCAGAGAAGCCGACCGACTTCAGGAAGCGCAGGTTCTCGGCGTCGTCCGGCAGACCGGCCGTCTTGATCTTGGCTTCCAGGTCGATGATCGCCTTGAAGCGGTCGATGAACCAGGGATCGATCTTGGAGGAGCGGTGCACCTGCTCCTTGCTCGCGCCCTCGCGCAGGGCCTGCGCCACCATGCGCAGGCGATCGGGCGTCGGCGTGCCGAGCGCGGCGCGGATGGCGTTCTTGTCGTCGCCTTCGCCAAGGCCCGGGATCACGATCTCATCCAGACCGTCGAGGCCGGTCTCGAGGCCGCGAAGAGCCTTCTGGAGAGATTCCTCGAAGGTGCGGCCGATCGCCATGACCTCGCCGACCGACTTCATGGCCGTGGTGAGGACCGGCGAGGCGCCGGGGAATTTCTCGAAGGCGAAGCGCGGAATCTTGGTGACGACATAGTCGATCGTCGGCTCGAACGAAGCGGGCGTCGCGCCGCCGGTAATGTCGTTCTTCAGTTCGTCCAGCGTGTAGCCGACCGCGAGCTTGGCGGCGATCTTGGCGATCGGGAAGCCGGTGGCCTTCGAAGCCAGAGCGGACGAGCGCGAGACGCGCGGGTTCATCTCGATGACGACGAGGCGACCGTTCTCGGGGTTCACCGCGAACTGCACGTTGGAGCCGCCGGTCTCGACGCCGATCTCACGCAGCACCGCGATCGAGGCGTTGCGCATGACCTGATATTCTTTGTCGGTCAGCGTCAGCGCGGGCGCCACGGTGATGCTATCGCCGGTGTGGACGCCCATCGGATCGACGTTCTCGATGGAGCAGACGATGATGCAGTTGTCCGCCTTGTCGCGGACGACCTCCATCTCGTATTCCTTCCAGCCCAGCACCGACTCTTCGATCAGGACTTCGGTGGTCGGGGAGGCGTCGAGGCCGCCTTCGATGATCTCGAAGAACTCGGAGCGATTGTAGGCGATACCGCCGCCCGTGCCGCCCATGGTGAAGGAGGGGCGGATGATGGCGGGGAGGCCCACATGCTCCAGCGCCTCGGCCGCTGCGCCCATGGCGCGCGCCATGTAGCGCTGCTTGCGTTCGGTCTCACCGAGGTTCCACTCGTTCTCCAGCACCTGCAGCGCGCCGTCGCGTTCCGGCCCATCGGAGGTCGCGCGGATCGCCGCCGCGCGGCGCTCTTCATGCGCCAGCCGGTCGGCCTGCTTGGCCTCGGTGGCGTTGGCGAGATAGCTTTTCGGCGTTTCCAGGCCGATCTTGGCCATGGCCTCGCGGAACAGGGCACGGTCCTCGGCCTTGTCGATCGCCGTAGCGTCGGCGCCGATCATCTCGACATTGTACTTGTCGAGGACGCCCATGCGCTTGAGGCTGAGGGCAGTGTTGAGCGCGGTCTGGCCGCCCATGGTCGGCAGGATCGCGTCCGGCCGCTCCTTGGCGATGATCTTGGCGACCACTTCGGGCGTGATCGGCTCGATATAGGTGGCGTCGGCGAGATCGGGGTCGGTCATGATCGTCGCCGGATTGCTGTTGACGAGGACGATCCGGTAGCCCTCCTCGCGCAGCGCTTTACACGCTTGCGTGCCGGAATAGTCGAACTCGCAGGCCTGGCCGATGATGATGGGGCCGGCGCCGACGATCAGGATGGTTTTGATATCTTGGCGCTTGGGCATGGCTGATCCGTCTGTTCGATCGTGCGCAGACACCCCGCGCCGCAAGCGGCCGGGGTGTCTCTGCGAGGAAATTCAAGGCTAAGGCCGGCTTATAGGGAATCGCGCCGGCCGGCGAAAGGGCGAAACGGCGCTTTTGCCCGGATTCATTCGGCGGCTCGTTCGGCAGCCGGGGCGGGCGGCTTGACGATCTCGCCGGCCGAACGGGGCAGGCGGCGCCCGTCGTAGCGATCGCAGCCCAGCGCCAGGGCGAGGCAGGCGAGCTCCACCGTTCGGGGAATCTCGACGCGCTTTCCGTCGCGATCCCCCTTCTCGTAATATTGGATGACGCGCTTCTTGAGCCCGAGAAGGTCGGCCGCATCCTTCTGCTTGAGACCCATCTCGCGCCGCCACTGGCGGAAGCCGTCCGAATCCATCGCACCCGTCATATCCGCACGCTCCACTCTATGGAGCTTGGCGCCGAGTTCAGCTTCGCTCAACCCACCCGGCGCAAGCTCATTCAAGCTCCGCTGCGGCGTCGTAGCAAATCCCGTTTCCAGCGCAACAAAAAATGCACTCCGTGCGCCAGTTCGCTCTTGTCGAGGTGCACTTTGTGCGCATCTATAGCTAAGCGAAGGCAAAAAAGCCGATTTCGCTGAAACCACCAGTCTTTAACCGGGAAGGGAAATGCCATGCTTGCCGACCTGATCGTCAGCCGCTCCACCTGTGGGGCCGATCGCAATCGCGACGACCTGCACCGCCACGCCACGTTCAGCTGTGGGTTCCACAATGTCGTGCGTCGCTTGTTCCGGATGTTCCGCTCCGCATGAGCTGGAACCGATCTGCGAACCGCAGGGGAGACGACCACTAGAAGGCGCCGGGTCGACCGGCGCCTTTTTCGTGTCAGGAGCCGTAGAAGCCGAGGCTGGGCTCGAGCCGCTCGAAGGTTTCGTTCATCGCATAGGCGCGCGACAGGAACGGGACGGCGAAATGGCCGTAGCGGATGGAGAGTTGTTCCTCGGCCGCCAATTCCCCGGCGCCGGCGAATTTCGCCATGTAGAGCGCGACGGCGAGACCGGTTCGATCCGAGCCCGACATGCAGTGGATGAGGATCGGGCCTTCGGCATTCTCGACGGCCTTGTAGAAGGCGGCAACCATGTCGTCGTTAAGCGCCCGGCCGGCGGACCAGGAGAGATCGACGAGATGTGCGCCGCGCCGCTCGGCCACCGCGCGCTCTTCGTCGTACCAGGGCGTGCCGACATGCGGCCCGCGCAGGTTGATGACCGTGCGAATCCCCTCCTTCTGGAGAAGGGATTCGAACTCGGTCGGCCCGAGCGTGCCGGATCGGTAGAGCCGGTGCTCGATCACGGTGTGGATGTTCCCGGTCCATTGCTGGACGCCGAGAAAGCCGAGCCCCGCGAGGAGGGGCGCGGCATAGGCGAGCCTTTTCAGATGCATCGCCAAGCGCATGGGTCTTACGCCGCCTTGCTGGTGCGGTGATCGTCGATCATCGCGAAGAAGCGCTGGAACAGGTAGTGCGAGTCCTGCGGTCCCGGCGAGGCCTCGGGGTGGTGCTGGACGGAGAAGACCGGCTGGCCCTTGAGGCGAAGGCCGCAATTGGTACCGTCGAAGAGCGAGATGTGGGTCTGCTCGACCGTCTCGGGCAGCGAGGCGGGGTCCACCGCGAAGCCATGGTTCATCGATACGATCTCGACCTTGCCGGTGGTGAAGTCCTTCACCGGATGGTTCGCGCCGTGATGGCCCTGGTGCATCTTCTCCGTGCGACCGCCGAGCGCCAGCGCCAGAAGCTGGTGCCCCAGGCAGATTCCGAACATGGGAATGCCGGTCTTCGACAGTTCCTGGATCACCGGCACGGCATATTCGCCGGTCGCGGCCGGGTCGCCCGGGCCGTTGGACAGGAAGATGCCGTCCGGCTTGTGCTTCAGGATTTCGGCGGCGCTGGTGGTGGCCGGCACGATGACGACCCGCGCGCCATGTCCCGACATCAGGCGCAGGATGTTGCGCTTGGCGCCGTAGTCGATGGCGACGATCGTGTAATCCGGCTGCGCGGTGCTGCCATAGCCGGCGTCCCAGACCCAGGGGCCTTCGGTCCAGACTTCCTCGCTCGCCGTCGCGGCGTCCTTGGCCAGATCCAGCCCCACGAGACCGCTCCAGTCGGCGGCCTTGCGCTTCAGCGCCTCGACGTCGAACACGCCGTCGGCGCGATGCGCGATCACGGCGTTGGGCATGCCCTTCTCGCGGATCAGCGCGGTGAGCGCTCGGGTGTCGATGCCCGATAGGGCGACGACGCCGCGCTTCTTCAGCCAAGCGTCGAGACCGCCGGCCGAGCGGTAGTTGGACGGAGCCGAGACTTCGGCGCGGAAGATCACGCCGACCGCGCCGATGCTGTTGTCCGGAACGAGATCCTCGACGTCCTCGTCATTGGCGCCGACATTGCCGATATGGGGAAAGGTGAAAGTGACGATCTGCCGGGCGTAGGACGGGTCGGTCAGGATTTCCTGATAGCCGGTGAGGGAGGTGTTGAAGCAGACCTCGCCCAGCGCTTCCCCTTCGGCGCCGATCCCGTCGCCTTCGATCACGGTTCCGTCTGCGAGCACCAACAAGGCAGTCGGTGTCCTCTGCGGCCAGTTTGCGCTCATGGGGTGCGTCTCCGTCGGGGTCCAATCGGGCGTATCGAGGCCGCGCAACGCGGCCGAGCCCTTCCGGAGCGTTTCTATCGCGCCACAGACGCCCGAACGCAACCCTCTTCTCGTTGGAGAACGCCGCCGTCCCCTTGCAAATGCGGTGCACAAAACTTAATGCATTGTGAATGCGAGGGGCGCGTGGACTGGATCCGCACCCTCGAACCGTGTCCGAGAGAGCAGGTCCTCAGGCCCGCGCCCGAACAGTTAAGCAGTGTACGACGACAGGATGATGACGACGCGGCCTGCCGAGGCCGTCTTTCTCTCCGCTTCGCATGCCTTCACCCCCAGGTCAGTTTCCCGAACTAGGATGCTTGCCCATTCGGCATGGGTCCATCCGAGCTTTCGCCCGGGACGCGGCTTTGCCGCGCGCGAGGCGACACATAGGACAGACGCGTATGCGTGAACAAATCGCAGTCGCCCTCCAGGAGGCCTGCACGTCCGGCGACAAACGGCGCGCCTGCCTCTTGCGGCTCATCAATGCGGCCATTCGCGACCGCGACGCCGCCAGCCGCATGGCCGGGCGCGACAAGGTTCCCGACAGCGACATCGCCGGCATTCTGCAGCTTCTCGCCGAACAGCGCGAGCGCAGCGCCAACGACATGGCCGAGAAGGGTCGCAACGAGGATGCCGCACGCGAGCGCGTCGACGCCGCCACGATCCGCTTCTTCCTGCCGGCGGCCCTGCCGGTGGTGGAAATGGTGGAAGCCTGCCGGCAGGCGGTCAGCGACACCGGCGCCAAGGGCCTGCGCGATGTCGGCCGCTGCATGAGCGCCATCAAGGAGCGCTATCACGACAAGGTCGACATGGTTCAGGCTTCGGGCGTGGTGCGCTCGCTTCTCAGCTGAAGGCGGGTAGGGCGGTTTTGGCGCCCGAGCCCTTTTTACATTCCCCGAGGCGTCGGGTCAGGCCGTCCGTTCGGCCAGTTCGCGTGCCGTCGCCTCGTGGTAGCGAATGACTTCGCGCACCACGAAGGCCAGATATTTCTCCGCGAAATCCGGGTCGAGCTTGGCGGTCAGCGCCAGTTCGCGCAGCCGCGCCACCTGGCGCGCTTCCCGCGCCGGGTCGGCCGGGGGCAGCGCATGCTCGGCCTTCAGAACGCCGACGCGCTGCGTACAGCGGAAGCGCTCGGCCAGCATGTGGATGATCGCCGCGTCGATATTGTCGATGCTGTCGCGCAGCTTCTGAAGTTCCGGCAAGGGAGCCTGCTCTTGCATGTCGGCCGTCCGTGGCTGAATTCGCGCCGAGGCGCCACGCCCGCTGGATAGGCCCATGCGCGCGCTTCGTCAAAGGGCTGGGCCTTCGGATAAACGGCCGGTCCAACCTGTGGATTGGGGTGGATAAGGGGGACGCTGGACTGCGCGGCCGGGCGGGCCCATGGTATTTCACGCCTTTGAAGCCGATATCTCCCCCATGCGCTTCTCACCGAGCTTCCTGGACGAAATCCGGGCCCGAATTCCGATCTCCGACGTCGTCGGCCGCCGCGTCACCTGGGACCGGCGAAAGACGCAGCCGTCGCGTGGCGATTATTGGGCCTGCTGCCCGTTCCATGGGGAGAAGTCGCCCTCGTTCCACTGCGAGGATTCCAAGGGCCGCTACCACTGCTTCGGCTGCGGCGTGTCGGGCGATCACTTCCGCTTTCTGACCGAACTCGAGGGCCTCAGCTTTCCCGAGGCGGTGGAGCGGCTGGCCGGCGAGGCGGGCGTGCCCATGCCCGCGCGCGACGCCGAGGCCGAGAAGCGCGAGGAAGGGCGCGGCGGGCTGATCGCCGCGATGAAGCTCGCCAGCGACTTCTTCCGCCAGACCCTGCAGGAAAGCGAGGGTGCCAAGGCGCGCGCCTACCTGCGCGATCGCGGCATGAACCCGGTGACGCAGAAACTCTTCGGCGTGGGCTATGCGCCGGAAGGGCGCAACCGGCTGAAGGAGTTCCTCGCGGGCAAGGGCGTGGCGCGAGACGAGATCGAGGCGGCGGGCCTCGTCGTGTCGGGCGAGGGCATCGCGGTGTCCTACGACCGGTTCCGCGATCGCATCATGTTTCCCATTCTCGACGCGCGCGAGCAGCCCATCGCCTTCGGCGGCCGGGCCATGTCGTCGGATGTCTCGGCGAAATATCTGAACTCGCCGGAAACCGACATCTTTCACAAGGGCAACGTCCTCTACAATTTCGCCCAGGCCCGGCGCGCTTCGAAGGCGGCGGGAACGCTGGTGGTGGCCGAAGGCTATATGGACGTCATCGCGCTCCACCAGGCCGGTTTCGATCATGCCGTCGCCCCGCTCGGCACGGCGCTGACCGAGCGCCAGCTGGAGCTGCTCTGGCGCACGGTCGCCGAGCCCATCCTCTGCTTCGACGGCGACGCGGCGGGCGTGAAGGCCGCCAACCGCGCGGCGCAGATCGCCCTGCCTCTGCTCAAGCCCGGCCGCTCGCTGCGCTTCGCTCTTCTGCCCGAGGGCAAGGACCCCGACGATCTCCTGAAGGCGGACGGGGCGGATGCAATGCGCGCGGTGCTGGGCCGCGCCCGGCCGCTGGCCGACCTCCTTTGGATGCGTGAGACCGCCAGCGGCACGTTCGACACACCCGAACGCCGCGCCGAGCTGGAGCAAAGGCTGAAGGGCCTCGTGCGCGGCATCGAGGACGAGAGCGTGCGCCGCCACTATCTCAGCGACATGGACGGCCGCCTGCGCTCCTTCTTCGGGCCTCCGGCCGGCAACGGCTACAATCGTGGTGGCGGCGACTGGCAGGGGCGCAAGGGCGGGCAGGACCGGGGCGGCCGCTCGGGCATGGGAGGCGGGGGTGGCAACAATGGGCGCTCCGGCATGGGCGGAAGCGGCGGGCTCGGCGGCCGGCGCTCGGCCGTGTCCGAGCGGCTGAGCCGCAGCACGATGCTGCGCCCGCCCGGCGGGCAAGGCGCGTCGCTCCGCGAAATCTCCATCGTGATCGGCTTCATCAACCACCCGCTGCTGCTGCGCGAGGCCTTCGACTATCTCGCCGATCTGGAACTGCCCCCCGGCGATCTCGAACAGCTGCGCTCTGCGGTGATCGACGTCTATGCCGACGAGCTCTACCATTCGCGCGAGGAGCTTTTGGCCGCGATCGAGCGGCAAGGGCTTCTTCCCGTCTTCGACGCGTTCGAGATGCAGCTGCGGCTGGTGCGGCTCTGGTCGGTCTTGTCCAATGCCGCGCTGGAGGACGCGCGCGAAGCCGTCCGTCAGGCGCTTCACTTGCATCACAAATTTCGATCGCTACATAGGGAACTGAAGGCGGCCGAGCAGACACTCGCCGTCGACGGCGACGAACTCGCTTACGCCCAGGTCGTTGAAATCAAGCGAGAGATCAACAATCTAGCGGGAACCGAGGCGCTGATCGACGGGTTTGGTGTTCTGTCCGGCCGACCCGCCAAGGGGATTTGACGGTTCGTCCGGGGCGGGCGAAACGAGGCTCGTTTATGAAAACGGCCAAAATTTGCCGCGAAAAGGCGGCAAAGCCTTGACTCGGCGGATCGAAAGCACAAACACCGCTCGGATGTGTCGGACGTAGTGCTGCAATGACGGCCGCCCTTTCGGACGGCGGATGCGAAAGAGGTCGGCGATCGCTTCAACCTGCTCATGGTTAAGCGATTCTTTACGGCAGGGCGTTTATGAGCGGGGAGCGCGATTCCTCTCTCATCGACCGCGCGAATTGGAGATGAATGCGCATGGCGACGAAGGTCAAGGAAGGCGAGATGGCCGTCGATGAGCGTCAGGAGACGCCTGACAGTCCTCTGCTGGACCTCTCGGACGATGCCGTCAAGAAGATGATCAAGGCCGCC
Organism: Aureimonas sp. AU20; assembly: GCF_001442755.1. NCBI lineage: Bacteria > Pseudomonadati > Pseudomonadota > Alphaproteobacteria > Hyphomicrobiales > Aurantimonadaceae > Aureimonas > Aureimonas sp. AU20. The sequence goes on from NZ_CP006367.1 coordinate 1,932,737, forward strand.
AAGAAGCGCGGCTTCGTCAGTATGGACAAATTGAACTCGGTTCTTTCGGCCGAGGACGTGACGTCGGAACAGATCGAAGATCTGATGGCCATGCTGAGCGACATGGGCATCAACGTCGTCGAGGACGACGAGGGCGAAGAGGCCGAGGAAAAGGAAACCGAGGAGAGCGGCTCGACCGAACTCGCCGAGGTCTCGAACAACGCCGTCGCCACGACCACCCGCAAGGAATCGAACGACCGCACCGACGATCCCGTGCGCATGTATCTGCGCGAGATGGGTTCGGTGGAGCTTCTGTCGCGCGAAGGCGAAATCGCCATCGCCAAGCGCATCGAGGCCGGCCGCGAGACGATGATCGCAGGGCTCTGCGAGAGCCCGCTGACCTTTCAGGCCATCATCATCTGGCGCGAGGAACTGAACGAAGGCAACATCATGTTGCGCGAGATCGTCGATCTCGAGGCGACCTATGCCGGCCCCGAGGCCAAGATGCCCTCCGCCCCGCCGGCCGAAGAGGCCGAAGGCGCGGGCCTGCCCGGCGCCCGGCCGGACGGCGAACTGCGCCCCGGCGAGGAAGAGGACGACGAGGACGATCTCGAGAATTCGCTGTCGCTCGCCGCGATGGAAGCCGAGATCCGTCCGCAGGTCATGGCGATCTTCGACGTCATCGCCGAGAACTACAAGCGCCTGCGCAAGTTGCAGGATCAGCAGGTGGAGAACCGTCTCGCCGCGCAGGGCACCCTGTCGCAGAGCCAGGAGCGCTCCTATCACAAGCTGAAGGAAGACCTGATCGCGGCGGTGAAGTCGCTGTCGCTGAACCAGAACCGCATCGATGCCCTGGTGGCGCAGCTCTACGACATCAACAAGCAGCTCGTCGGCAACGAGGGGAGGCTCTTGCGCCTTGCCGAGTCGCATGGCGTGAAGCGCGAGGAATTCCTCAAGAGCTATCAGGGCACGGAACTCGATCCGAACTGGGTCCAGTCCATCGCCAATCTGTCGGGCAAGGGCTGGCTGAAGTTCGTTCAGGCCGAGCGCGAGCAGATTCGCTCGCTTCGCCAGGAGATCCAGAGCCTTGCGACGATGACGGGCCTCGAGATTATCGAGTTCCGCCGCATCGTCCATATGGTTCAGAAGGGCGAGCGCGAAGCGCGTCAGGCGAAGAAGGAAATGGTCGAGGCCAATCTGCGCCTCGTCATCTCCATCGCGAAGAAATACACGAACCGCGGCCTGCAGTTCCTGGACCTTATCCAGGAAGGCAATATCGGCCTGATGAAGGCCGTGGACAAGTTCGAGTACCGGCGCGGCTACAAGTTCTCGACCTATGCGACTTGGTGGATCCGGCAGGCGATCACGCGTTCGATCGCCGATCAGGCCCGCACGATCCGCATCCCGGTCCATATGATCGAGACGATCAACAAGATCGTGCGCACTTCGCGCCAGATGCTTCACGAGATCGGCCGCGAGCCGACCCCGGAAGAGCTGGCCGAGAAGCTGGCCATGCCGCTCGAAAAGGTCCGCAAGGTCCTGAAGATCGCCAAGGAGCCGATCTCGCTCGAAACCCCGGTGGGCGACGAGGAGGATTCACATCTCGGCGACTTCATCGAGGACAAGAACGCGATCCTGCCGATCGACGCGGCGATCCAGGCGAACCTGCGCGAGACCACGACGCGGGTTCTCGCCTCGCTGACGCCGCGCGAAGAGCGTGTCCTGCGTATGCGCTTCGGCATCGGCATGAACACCGACCACACCCTGGAAGAGGTCGGCCAGCAGTTTTCGGTGACGCGCGAGCGCATTCGCCAGATCGAGGCCAAGGCGCTGCGCAAGCTCAAGCACCCAAGCCGGTCGCGCAAGCTGCGCTCGTTCCTGGACAGCTGAGCCTGTCGTATCCCATCGCATCGAACAAAGGCGCCTCAGGGCGCCTTTTTTCATATCAGATCGTCTTATGAGGACGAAGCGAGGCGAGACCTTGCGGCTGCGGCCGGCAAGCGCTCGCGCGCCTGGGCGGTGCGATGCGAGAGAATGGCCATGACCATGAGTGCGCCGATCACGGTCACATGCTCGGTCGCGGTATGGAAATGCTCCAGCGCCGGCTCGCCCTCCATGGCCCAAAATCGATGCACGAGCAGGATCGTCAGGCCGGTATAGGTGGCGAGCGCGCCCGTGCCGAGCCAGGCCGCGCGATCGAGGATTACCAGCGCGGAGCCGATCAGCAGTGTCGCGATGCTTAGGAGCACGAGCGGCGCGGCGGGCTCGATGCCGAAAGCCTGGAACTCCCCGACGGCGGCGCGAAAGCCTAGAAGCTGCCCCAACCCGGCGCCCCAGAAGACGAAGGTCAGGACGACGCGCGAGACGAGAAGGAAGCGCCTCGATTCCAGAAGGCGCGCTAGAAAGGGTGGCATGGCGTTTCTCCCGAACGGATGCCGCCATCAGGCCGCTCTCTTCATTCTCTGTCCAGCCGCGTTTTTCCCCACAATCCCGCGCCTGCGTTGAGCGAATCCGCGCGTCGATGAACCGAAGATGAACGAGGTCTTCCTCCCGCGTTCAGGCGCCGGGCTGCAACCTGGGGATCAAGGCCCTCTCGGTGGCCTCCCGATTCTCAGGAGATTTCCATGACGTTTCGTCCCGTTCGATCCGTGCTTCTCGGTCTGGCGCTTGCCGGCGGTCTCTGGGCTCCCTCGCAGGCCGCGCCGTTCGAAGCGCCGGCCACGGTGCAGACGGTCCAGTATCGCGGCGATGGCCCCTATGGCTGGCACGAGCGGCGGGGCCGCGACGAACGCTGGCATGATCGTCGCGGCTGGCGCGAGGACCGCCATGGCCGGCGTGACGGCATCTGCCGCCCGGGCTTGGCGCTCGAAAAGGCCGCTCGAATGGGCGTGCGACGCGGCGACATCGTGCGCGTCACGCCGCGCAGCGTGACGGTCGCCGGGTTCCGGCGCGGCCATCCGATCGCGGTGCGCTTCGCGCAGGTGCGCGGTTGCCCTGTGATCGGATAAGCGAAGCCTGCGACGGTTCGTCGGGCATAGGCTGAAAGAGAAAAGGGGAAAGCCGAAATCCGGCTTTCCCCTTTTTCGTGTTTGGAACGTGGGACGATTGCCTGCGGGTGGAGGACGGCCGGGAGATTGTCTCCCCTCGCGACGAAGCGAGCGGGAAGAAAGCCCGGCCAGCCGACCCCTGCAGATTTTGCCTTGGGCTTCTTAGTCCGCCATTTCGTAGACGATCCGCACCTCGGCGCGCACCGCGTTTTCACCGGTTTCGACGGCCATGCTGTCGCTTCTCGCGGATGCGGCCATCTTCATTTCCATGAGCGGGACGGGGGGCATGGGCTCGGCCCGCGCGGCGCCGTCCTGGATCACCAGGACCCGGCCGAGCTTCTGGCCGGAGGCGTCCGCCAGCGTTTCGGCCCGCGCCCGCGCGTCGGCCACGGCGAGGCGGCGCGCTTCCTTCGACACGTCGGCCGGGTCGGCGATCTCGAAACGGATCGATCCGCCCTCGTTGACGCCGAGCTTCACGGCGCGATCCATGATCTCGCCGAGCTTCGAAAGGTCGCGCACCTTCACCGACAGCGTGTTGCGCACCTCGTATCCGACGATCTTGGGCGGGGACTGCTGGCCGTCCTGCCGGTTGTCAGTCTGATACTGCGGCGAGATCTGGAAGCCGGCGGTCTGAAGATCGCGCTTTTCCACTCCGAACTCCGCCATGGCCGTCGCCACGGCGCCGACCGCTTCGCTGGCCTGTTTCGTTGCCTCGGCGGCGGTGGGCGCGTCGCGTAGGACGGTGAGCTGCGTCACGGCCAGATCAGGCGCGCGAAACGCCGTACCCTCGCCGCCGACTTCGATCCGGGCGGGTGGGCGGGGCGGGGCGCCGGCCGGCTCCTGCGCGAGGGCCGGTGCGGAGGCCGAGACGGCAAGGGCCAGAGCGAGGGGAGCGAGCGAAAGACGGATCGGAACCAAGGCGACATCTCCATGCGAATCGGAGCCCGAACCCTGTCACGCGAATGCGGCGCAAAACCGTTGGATAGGGTTTTGGCTGCCGGAGGCGCTGCCGAGGAGAGGGGAGGCAAACCGGGCGACGCCGGAATTAAGGCGCGCGCATTCTCCAAAACCGCTTGGGATGGGGAGATTATTCCCTGAATTCCGGCGCTCGTCGGCCTATCTCGGGAACGAACGGTCGAAGCGCGGGCTTCGATGTGACGGATGATAGGAAGCTTCTCATGAAACGCATGCTCATTCTCGCGGCGCTCGCAGTCTCGCTCGCCAGCGGCGCCTCGGCCGGAAGCCTGAAGCAGATCGAGGCGGCGAAGACGCTGCGGATCGGCACCGAAGGCACCTACGCGCCCTTCACCTTCCACAACGCGTCCGGCGCGCTGGTCGGCTTCGATGTCGAGATCGGCCCCGAGGTCGCCAAGCGTCTCGGCGTCGAGCCGGTCTTCGTGGAAGGCAAGTGGGACGGGCTGATCGCGGGCCTTGCCGCCGACCGCTACGACGCGGTCATCAATCAGGTCGGCATCACGGAGGAGCGCAAGGCACGCTTCGATTTCTCCGACCCCTATATCGTTTCCAAGGCCGTGCTGATCGTCAAGCAGGATGACGACGCGATCAAGGGCTTCGCCGATCTCAAGGGCAAGCGGGCGGCGCAGTCCCTGACCTCGAACTACGGCAAGCTGGCGGAAGGCGCGGGCGCCACGCTGGTCGGCACGGACGGGTTCGACCAGTCCATCCAGCTCGTGCTGACCGGCCGGGCGGACGCCACGATCAACGACAATCTCTCCTTCCTCGACTTCAAGAAGCAGAAGCCCGACGCGCCGGTGAAGATCGCCGCCACGCAGGACGAGGCTGCGGCCTCCGGCATCATCGTGCAGAAGAACAATCCCGAGCTCGTCGCGGCGGTGAACAAGGCGCTGGCCGGGATGAAGTCCGACGGCACCTATGAGAAGATCTCGCAGACCTATTTCGGCGCCGACGTTTCGCGCTGACCGGACGCGTCGGAACCAACGGGGAAGGCGGTTTCGTCCGGCTTCCCCCCCTCACGGGATTTGAGAGACCTTGCCCCCTTTCCTGCAGCTCATGCTCGACTCGCTCTGGCCGCTTCTTATCGGCGGGCTGCGCTTCACCCTGCCGCTGGCGATCCTGTCCTTCGCCTTCGGCCTTTCGCTCGGGTTCCTGACGGCGGTCGTGCGCCTTTTCGCGCCGGCGCCGCTCGCGGCCCTCGCGCGCTTCTATGTCTGGTTCATCCGGGGCACGCCGCTTCTCGTCCAGCTTTTCGTCATCTTCTACGGCCTGCCGAGCGCCGGCATCCTGATCGACGCTTTTCCGGCGGCGCTGATCGGATTCTCCTTGAGCGTCGGCGCCTATACGTCGGAGATCATTCGCGCCGCCCTGTCCTCCATCCCCAAGGGGCAATGGGAGGCGGCCTATGCGATCGGCATGACGCGCGGTCAGGCTCTGCGGCGCACCGTGGTGCCTCAGGCGGTGCGCGTGGCGCTGCCGCCCTTGTCGAACTCCTTCATCTCGCTGGTGAAGGACACCTCGCTTGCCGCCGCGATCACGGTGCCCGAACTCTTCCAACAGGCGCAGCGCATCGTCGCCGTCACCTACGAACCCCTGATCCTCTATATCGAGGCGGCCTTGATCTATCTCGCATTCTCCTCGGTCCTCTCCGCCTTGCAAGGCCGCCTGGAGCAGCGCTACGGCCGGCATGGCGGCTTCGGGGAGGGACGGGCATGATCCGCCTCAGCGAGATCGAGAAGAGCTTCTCCGGCAATCCGGTGCTGAAGAAGGTCAGCCTCGATGTGGCGTCCGGCAAGGTTACGGCGTTGATCGGCCCCTCCGGCAGCGGCAAGAGCACGCTTCTGCGCTGCGTGAACCTGCTCGAAATTCCGGACGCCGGCCGGCTCGACCTAGACGGTCTGTCGCTGACCTTCGGCAAGGCCAGGCTCGGGCGAAACGACGTGCTCGCCGTGCGCCGCCAAACCGGCATGGTGTTCCAGAGCTTTCAACTCTTCCCGCACCGGACCGCGCTCGGCAATGTGATGGAAGGCCTGATCGTCGTTCTCAAATGGCCGGCGGAGCGAGCGCGCGCCCGAGCGTTGGAACTCCTCGAAAAGGTGGGTCTCGCCGACAAGGCCGACGCCTATCCCGCGACGCTTTCGGGCGGGCAACAGCAGCGCGTGGCGATCGCTCGCGCACTCGCAGCCTCCCCCAAGCTCCTGCTTTGCGACGAGCCGACCTCGGCGCTCGACCCGGAACTCGCCGCCGAAGTGGTGGATGCGCTGGGTGCCCTGGCACGCGAGGGCACGACCATGCTGATCGCCACGCATGATCTTCGCCTCGCCAACCGCATGGCCCATCACGTCGCCTTTCTGCAGGACGGGGTGGTGGTGGAGGAAGGAAATCCCGACCGCCTGTTCCGTCAGCCGACAGACCCCCGTACGATCCGCTTCGTGCGCACCTTGGCTGGCACCTGAAGCTCGGCGCTTCGCCTTGACGACGAGATGGGTTGGGGGAGACTCCGCGTTGGGGTGGGTATCTGTTCGATCCCCGCCGACGCTCAGGCTTCAGAAGTTGGAAGACCTCAAGTTGGCTGGTCGGGTTTTCTTCTCGCCGAGCTGAAAGGACGGACCCGATCGATTGGACCGTTCGACGTAACCCCAGCGTAATGGCCCTTTGATAGAGAGAGAACCGATGGGATAGCCCCGTCGGGATCTCACCCTTGATGAACTCGCCTCATACGCCCGCGCTGGAAGCCGAGTTCGCTCGGCTCAATCATCTGCGCTTTTCGCCGGCGATCGAGGCGCGCTTCGAGACCGACGAACAGGAACAGCGGTTGCGCTCGTCCAGGCTTACGGTCCTGGTGGCGGTGGCCGTCTACGACGCCTTTCTGGTCGCGGACTGGCAGATCATGTCGGACATGGTCGGATGGCTGGCCTTGATGCGCCTCGGCATCTTCACCCCGCTCGCCCTTCTCGTCTTCTGGATGCTGCCTCGCATGTCCAAAAGCTGGCAGATCGACGCGATGACGATCGGCTGCACCGTCCTCGCCGTTCTTTTTCCAACGACCGCGATGGTGTTCAGCCATTCCCCCTATGTGCTGATCTACCAGTTCGGGAGCATGGTCACGATCACCTACTTCACGCTCGTGCAGAGGGTGCGGTTCCGAATGGCCGTCATCGGCCTCGTTGCGTCGCTGACGGTCCAATTCTGGTGCGTGGCACTCCGGCCGGAAATCGACGCAGCCTCCTATCAGTTCGTGGTCAGCTTCTACCTGTCCGGGGCGGCTCTCTTGCTGATGGGCTCCTTCGTTCTGGAGCGGACCGAGCGCCACGGGTTTCTGGAGCGCCTGCGCAGCGAATTGCTGATCGAGCATATCGAGCGAACGGCGCGGACGGACATGCTGACGGGCTTGTCGAATCGGCACCATCTCGCCGCCGTGGGTAAGACGTTCGCGGACGGACACGAGAGCCAGCCCATTGCCGCGCTGATGATCGATATCGACCACTTCAAGCGGTTCAACGATACGCAGGGGCATCTCGCCGGCGACCGATGCATTCGCGCCGTCGCCGATCTGATCCGCCAGGAACTGGAGCGCGCGGGTGAGAGCGAGGCTGATCGGAGCGTCGCCTTCCGCTTCGGTGGCGAGGAGTTTCTAATTCTTCTTCCTGGATCGAATGAGCGACGCGCCGCCGTGCTCGGCGAGGCAATTCGCCGTCGCTTGGAGGCGGCTCGAATTCCCCATCCCGCCATGGGCGTCGGCGCGTGGGTCACGGCCTCGCTGGGCGTCGCCGCCTGCCAACAAGGCGAATTCTCGCTCGACGCCTTGGTCGGCGCGGCCGACGCCGCCCTCTATCACGCCAAGCGCGACGGACGAAACTGCCTCGCCATGACCGCCTGAGCCGATCTTCACGACTGTTGGGTGAGCTAGAGCATTTTCCGGCCGGGTAGAGTCTTGGCGTCATTCGTGATTCCCTTCGTCGTTCGGAAGGGACGGGTGGATGGCGAGAGCTTTGTCTATCGATCTTCGGCACCGGGTTCTGAGGGCGATGCGCGAGGGCGCCTCGACCCATGCGGCGGCCGAGCGGTTCGGGATCGCGATTGCCACTGCGGTGCGCTGGCGCTCGAAGGATCGGGCGGGCCGTAGCGATCCCTTGCCGATGGGTGGGGATCGTCGCTCCGGGCGCATCGAGGCTGAGGCTCAGCTCCTTCAAAGCCTGGTCAATTTCAGGGACGACATTACGCTACACGAGATGCAGCGCCGCCTGGCCGACGAGCGCGGGCTGAACGTCGGGATGCGCACGCTCTGGCGCTTCCCCGACCGCCATGGGACGAAGTGGAAAAAAGGCAGCGCACGCAAGCGAGCAGAAGCGCCCGGACCTATTAAGCGGCGTCAGGCTTGGTTCGAAGTACAGCTCGATCTCGTCCCGCCAAGCTCGTCTTCATCGATGGTGAGAGAGACCCGTGGCTCTCGAACGGCCTGTCGACGAAAATGGCGCGACGCCACGGCCGAGCCCCACGAGGTGAGCGGTGCCGGTCCGGCGTGCGCATGGCCACTGGAAGACAACCACCCTTACAAGCGCTCTACGCCTGACGCGCATGACCGCGTCCATGATGCCTCGATGGTCCGATGAACGGCGTCGCGTTCCGGGCTAATGTCAGCCAAGTGCTGGTGCCCACACTCTCGCCTGACGATATCGTCGTGATGGACAACCTTCCTGCCCACAAGGCCGAGGGCGTACGGACGGCCATCGAAGCAGCCAGCGCGTCGAGATGGCCTTCTCCAAGCTTGAAGCCTTCATGCGCGCCAAGGTCGAGCGAACGGTCGAGGCGCTCTGGAAAGCCGTCGGCACGCTCATCCCGCTCTTCCAGACTGCCGAATGCGCCAACTACTTCAAAGCCGCAGGCTGCAACGCAGACTGATCGGAAAACGCTCGAGTTTGGTAGGTTTTCGTGTGCGCGCGGCTTGTTTCGCCCGTTGGGGCACGAAGCGGCTGACCGATTTGGAAACTATCGGCGCGAAAGGGTTCTGGTTGGCCCAGCAAGACACTGCCAAGCGTCACCTGAAGTCATTGTTGGCAAATTACTTTTCGGATTCGCACGTCGTCGCGCCCGCTGTTGAGGCCCACGATGTGTACGGATGGATTAGTTTGGCTGTCAGCAATTAGCGGGAGGAACCTTCCCGCTATTTCTCCAAACTGCATCGTGCCGCGTGTTCCAGGTCGTATCGTTTCCGCCGAAGGCCCACGGCGCTGATGCTGACGCCGAACCGTATGGCCATCGCGTCGAGCCTGCGTTCCTGAGCGTCCAGCTGCAACAGCACCTCGGTGAGCATGGCCGACAGCGAGGGGCGCTCGAACTCCTCGATCGCGTCTGCCAGCCGCGCGGCGAAACCGGCCCGATCTCGCGCCACCCATGGCACTTCCAACAACGTGTCCGGCGCCTCGCCGAACACTTTGACCATGATGCTTTCGAACGGGATGAGGGCCGCGGGCCTTCCAAGGTTGGCGTGTGCAAGCCTCGATGGTGCCGTCTCGGCGGCGCTGAAGGGAGCGACGGCGGGATCGGCGCACGACGACTACATGGACGAGCGAAGCGCTCCGATCGAGAACCCGCGATACCGACGTAACGGACTTGTCCACGACGAACTTGGGTGGAAAGCTTCCGGTCGCCTCTCGGGTCGATCGCGCAGGGAAGTAGACGTTGGACGGACGACCTCCAGCGATGTGGCAGACCCTCCGACGGATCAGCAAGCGCTGCGAGGATCGGTGGTCGACATGATGGGTCGCGCGCGATATTCATCCTGCAACCCGCGCGCGCCGATTGATATCGGAGGCGTGAAGGCTCTACAGCACCTCAACGCCGGTTCCCCCAGCGAACCCAATGACCACGAACGAGACCGAATCCCATGGGCATCGGACCTGAGAGTATGTCCGCCTCGGATACCGATAGCACTGCCCCGCTGCCGATCCTCGTCGATCCGGCGCGACTTGCCGCGCTTGACGGACTGTCGATCCTCGACACGGCGCCCGAACAGGGTTTCGACGACGTGGTGCGCCTCGCCACCCGGCTCTGCGCGGCTCCCGTCGCGCTTGTCAGCCTCGTTGCCGTCGACAGGCAATGGTTCAAGGCACGTGTCGGCTTTCCCCATTGCGAGACCGACCTGAACTCCTCGGTCTGCCGGTTCGTGCTCGATGAGCCCGACGTGATCGTCATCGAGGACCTCGCCAATGATGCCCGCACCGCCGCCAACCCGCTGGTGACGGGCGAACCGCACATCCGCTTCTACGCGGGCGCGCCGCTGCGCCTGGCGAGCGGGGATGTCGTCGGCTCACTCTGCGTGATCGACACGGCACCGCGTCCCGGGGGGCTCGATGCGGACCAGGCCGACGACCTTCGCGCACTCGCCCGCCAGGTATCCGGCCTCCTCGATATGAGACGGGCCGTAGCGCTGCGCGACGACGCCCTCGACAGCCAGCGCGTCGAGGTGCAGCAGGCACGACGCATCGACGTTCTTTCCAAGGCTTCGGAGGCCCTGCTCGTCGGCTTGGATCCAGCGGCGGTGCTCGACCCCATCCTGTCCGCCAATGCGGAGACGCTCGGCTTTGATCGCAGCTACATCTACGATGTCTGGCCCGAGGGCGGCCATCTGCGCCTGACGCATTCGTTGAACGCCTCGGCGCCGGTGAAGGAGTTTCTGCATAAACTACCCTTCGGAGCGCCTGTCTGCGGCATCGTCGCCGAGCGGCTCGAACCGCTGTTGTTGACCGGGATGCAGGCGGATGTCGATCCAGCCTTCGCTACTGCACGCAGCATTGGTCTCAACGCCTACGCCGGCTTCCCGGTGGTGAGCCGCGGCGCACTGCGCGGCGTCATTTCCTTTGGATCGACGCAAGTGGCGGCCTTCGACCACGAAGCCCTCAACTTCTTCGAGACCCTGGCTCGGATGATGTCGGCCGTCTACGAGCGGATCGATGGCGAACGCGCCTTGCGCGAGAGCCACGAGCGGTCCCGGCTCGCCCAGGAGGCCGGATCGATTGGCACGTTTGAGATCGACATCGTGAACGACCGGGCCCGAGTGTCGACCGAAGGCTGCCGCATCTTCGGGCTGCCGGAGATGGAAAGCCGCTCGCCGAGGGACTTCACTGACCTGGTCGTCCCGGACGATCGCTCGTTGCCCGCGAACGAGATGACCATGCGAGATGGCACGGCCGATACCGAGGCCGAGTACCGCATTCGGCGCGCCGACGACAACGCCCTGCGCTGGATCGCCCGCAACAGCCGCTTTATCCGGGACGAGGCCGGCAAGCCGGTGCGCATGATCGGCACGCTTCAGGACGTGACCGAGCGCCGGGCGACGCAGGAAGCGCTGCGCATCAGCGAGGAGCGCTTCCGCGCCATCGTCGAAACCATCGAGGCGGCGTTCGCCATCGTCGAGGTCAAGTTCGACGCCGACGATCGCCCGGTGAACTATCGGTTCGTCGAGGCGAACCCCGCCTTCGAGCGGCAGGCCGGGGTGAACCTCCACGGCAAGTGGGTCACCGAGTTCGCCCCGGACCTCGAGCAGTTCTGGTTCGAGACCTATGGGCACGTGGCGAAAACGGGTGAGCCGGCCAGCTTCGAGAACTACGCCGAGGCATTCGAACGCTGGTTCGACGTCAAGGCCGTGCGCGTCGGGAACCCCAGTGAGCGGAGAATCGCGATCTTCTTCAGCGATGTCACGGCGCGCAAGAAGGCCGAAGCGGACCTGCGCGCCAGCGAGGCCGTGGCCCGCGATAACGTCGACCGCGTGCGGCTCGCCCTGGCGGCGGGTGCCATCATCGGCACATGGCACTGGGACATCGTGGCCGATCGCTTCAAGATCGACGAGGCCTTCGCCGCCGCCTTCGGCCTCGATCCCACTTTGGGCCGCTCAGGGATCCCGCTCGCTCAGATCGTCGCCACCGTCCATCCCGACGATCAGGAGGGGCTCGCGGACGCGATCAACGAAGCCGTCGTTCGCGGTGGTGCCTACGCCCACGAGTACCGAGTGCGGCGCGCCGACGGGAAGTACTACTGGCTGGAAGCGAACGGGCGCGTCGACCATGCGGCCGACGGCACGCCAACGAGCTTCCCGGGCGTCCTGATCGACATCGAGGAGCGGCGCGCCGTCGCCGCCGAGCGCGACCAGGCAACGGCCCGGCTGCGCGAGCGCGAGGCGTTCCTGAGCAGCGTGCTAGCCTCGTCCAACGACTGCATCAAGGTTCTCGACCTCGATGCCAACCTCGTCTTCATGAGCGAGGGCGGGCAGAAGGTCATGGAGGTGTCGGACTTCAACGACATCGCCGGCTGCCCGTGGCCGGACTTCTGGCAGGACGAAGGCAACATCGCCGCCAAGGAGGCCATCGCCTCTGCGCAGGCCGGGGTGCCCGCGGGCTTCCAGGGGTACGCCGAGACAATGAAGGGCCGGCGGCGGTACTGGGACGTCCAAGTGTCGCCGATCCTCGGAGCCGACGGGAAGCCGGAGCGCATCCTGTCCGTATCCCGCGACATCACCCCGTTGAAGGCGTCCGAGGAGGCGCGGGCGGTCTTGAATCAGGAACTGTCGCACCGAATGAAGAACCTCCTGTCGATGGTCCAGGCAATAACGGCCCAGACCCTTCGGCAGGCCCGGAGCATGGACGAGGCGCAGGACGCGGTGTTCACCCGCATCGCGGCGCTGGCGAGGGCGCAGGATATCCTCGTGCGGACGAGCTTCGAGGAGGCGGACGTCGGCGAGATCGTCGAGGCGGCCGTCACGCCGCACCAGACCGCGGACCAACGGATCGAGGCGAGCGGTCCCGACCTTGGCCTGACCGCGCAACAAGCACTTGGCCTTTCGCTCGCCATCCACGAGCTCGCGACGAACGCCGCCAAGTACGGGGCGCTCTCGAACGAGACGGGCCGCGTGGCGATGAGGTGGGATCGCGTCGAGGGCGCGTTCGTCTTCGAATGGATCGAAACGGGCGGTCCTTCCGTTAGCCCGCCTCAACGCCGTGGCTTCGGATCGAAGCTCATCGAGCGCATCGTCGCCTCCTACTTCGATGGCGAGGGGCGTCTCGACTTCGATCCGAGCGGTATCCGCTTCACTCTGACGGGCGCGAACCAGCGCGCCGAGACGACTTCGTAGAGAGCAGGCTGCATCATGGCACAATCGTTCGATCCCGCCCGCTATGCAGTCCTGGTCGTCGAGGACGACGCCCTTGTCCGCGCCGAGGCGGTCGACCTCTGCGAGGATGCCGGGTTCACCGCCTACGAAGCGCGCAACGCGGACGAGGCCATCCGCCTTCTGGAGCGCCATACGGACATCCGCGTGCTGTTCACCGACATCGAGATGCCCGGCACGATGGACGGGTTGAAGCTCGCTCGGGCGGTGCGCGACCGCTGGCCGCCGGTGGCGATCATAGTTACCTCCGGGCGCATCAAGATCAGCGAAGGCGATCTGCCGGAGAACGGCCTGTTCTTCGCCAAGCCCTACCCACCGAAGGGCGTCGTGAAAGCACTCAACGACATTGCCGCGCAAATCCAGGGCTGATTGAAGCGGAAGCAACCCCGAAGCGTGAGCGTCCCGTTCTTCGACGATCCCGAGAACCTCTCCGCCTTCTGTTCCGCTGTCGGGCGTCGAGCTTTGATCGGCGCCTGCCGATGCTTTCCTCGGCTCAGGCTTGACGAAGACCGAAAGAGTTTCGTTTTCGGATCATAGCGCGCTCGAATTCGTCCAGGCGCCAATCATGTGCGTGAGCATCCGCCCAGTCTGGAAATCAAGAAACTTCGCTGATGGCCCTGCCGTCTTCAATCCAAGTCATCCTGACGCGCTTCCGGACCTCGAACAACAACGCCTACAACGCTTCCACGAACCCGCTAGGGTGGGGCAGGCGGCCACCGTCAGAACTTCGGCCCGCGCCTAAAGGACACCGCCGACGTGGTGGAGCGGCCGGGAGCCGAACTTCGATCCGTCAAGGATGTCAGGGTAGGTTCTTGTGGCGCGGCTCTTGATCGGCAGGGCCGTCAGCGAACACGACGGTATCGCCTTCACCAATCTCACGCAGGGCGCGGCGATCCCGTCCTATATGAATGAAGTCGGGCTGGCCGAAGACGAGGACGACGGCATAATAACGGTCGTCGCGGAAGCCTACGAAATGGACGCGGCTAACCCTTTGGCTACGCCATGGCTAACGCTTCCACGAAGCCTTGAGACGTAATGGTTCTGGTGGGCCCGGCAGGACTCGAACCTGCAACCAAGCGGTTATGAGCCGCCGGCTCTAACCATTGAGCTACAGGCCCCACCCGAGCGAGCCCTATCGCAATCTCGGCTCGTTCTCAAGCGGTGGTTGGGACAGGATGATGCGGACGCGGGGAAACATATTCGGCTGACGGCGTTTGACTCCCATGGACAGCATGGGAGTCGACATGTCGAATATCGAACCCAACATCATCGACCCGACCAAGGGGCCGCCCCCGCCGCCGGACTCGATTCCGGATCTGGACCCGACCCGGCCCGACGACGACCATGTCGGGTCGGATGAGATCCGCGAGCCGGGCCGCGATCGGCCGCCGATCGAGAAGGACCCGGAGGAGGGCGGGGGACCGGGGGATATCGAGCGCGCCTGATCCTTCACCCCTGGAGAGAGAAGAGGCCGGGCGGTGCCGAACCGCCCGGCTTCTTTTCATTCCGGCTTGTCCTTGGCGCGTTCCGCCGCACCGTCGATCGTGGCGCGGTCGGTGCCCTGTTCCGCCACGATGCGCTTGGCCTCTTCGATCGGAATGTTGTGCTTGCCGGCCAGTTCCTCGGCCGCGAGATCGGGCTCTGCGCCGGGTTCGATCGGGATATTGCTCATGGATGCTCCTCCTGTTTCCGTTCCAACGCTCAAGGAGGGGATATGGTGTCGCGACCGATCGAAGACAGCGTCATGTTCACGACAGCTCGCACCTTTGAAGACGTGGCAAACGTATGGCTCGCAGGGGCTTAACCCTGATCCCTGAGCCCCTACATAAAGACAAAAGACGAGAGGAGTTCGCCGTGAGCGTCGCGTTCGTGAAGGAACCCAACGAGAATCAAGTCGAGACCCTGCCGGACCGCGAGCTAGGGACGGACCCGAACTTCGTCACGGCGCAGGGGTTGAAGCAGATCGAGGGTCAGGTCTCCGATTTGGAAGCCGCGCTTCTCGCCGCGCGCGCGGCCGACGACAAGATCGCGTATGCCTCGATCCACCGGGACCTTCGCTACTGGCGGGCACGGAAGATGAGCGCCGAACTCGTGCCGACGCCGGAGGATGCGGAGACCGTGCATTTCGGCTCCGAAGTCACGATCGAGCGCGACGACGGGCGTGCCCAGGTGTTCCGCATCGTGGGCATCGACGAGGCGAACCCGGCCGACGGGCGCCTATCCTATCTCTCCCCGCTCGCCAAGGCGATCGCCGGCAAGAGCGTCGGCGATGTCGTGAAGGTCGGGCCGTCCGAGGCGGAGATCGTCGAGATCAAGCCTATCGGCTGAGGGCTGACCTTAGAGACCGTTTAACAACCCGGCGGCGGAGGGCTGCCGAGTGATTTTGCGACGTTCGCGAGGCGCCAAACGTAGTCGATGCGAGGGCGCATCGGCGAGGATTGGCAACGAAGTGACGACGGAAAAGCGCCGGCGGACCGACCCGACTGGGTTGTTAAACGGTCTCTTAAGCCGGCTGCAGCGCCCGGATGAAGCGCCGGGTCGTTTCGGCAAAACCATGTTCCAGCGCGTCGGCCGTCAGCGCATGGCCGATCGAAACCTCCTTGAGGCGCGGGATCGCGTGGCAGAGGGCCGGCAGATTGCCGATCGTCAGGTCGTGCCCGGCATTCACGTCGAGCCCGACCTCGGCGGCCACTTGGCCCGCCTCGCGCAACTTTCCCAACTCGCGCTCGGCGGCGGCGGAGTCGGAATGCGTGGCGCCATAGGGGCCGGTGTAGAATTCCACCCTTTCGGCCCCGAGCCGCCGGGCGATGTCGAGCCCTTGCGGCGAAGGGTCGGCGAAGAGCGAAACGCGAATGCTCCGGCTGCTTAGACGCTGGACGATCCCCGCCAGACGCTCCGCCTCGGCGGCGAAATCCCAGCCATGGTCGGAGGTCGCCTGCGTCGGGTCGTCCGGCACGAGCGTGACCTGATCGGCACGCGCGGCCTCGCACAACTCGAGGAAATGATCGGTCGGATAGCCTTCGATATTGAACTCCGCCGCAGGGAATTCCGCGTCGATGAGCTGACGGATCTCGGGCAGATCGGAAAAGCGGACATGCCGCTGGTCGGGCCGGGGATGGACCGTCAGCCCGCTGGCGCCGCTCGCCAGCGCGATGCGGCCGAAATGGATCACCTCGGGCCAGGGCAGATCGCGGCGGTTGCGCAGCATCGCGATGGCGTTGAGGTTCACGGACAAGGTGGCGGTCATTGCGGAGGGCCTCGTGCCTTGCGGGGTGGCCATCCGCATGAACCCGGCCACTGAACAAGTCAACGCCCCGGCAGCAAGGCGGCCGGGGCGTTTTCATGTCGTCGGAGGGGCGTGCCTTACTCGGCCGGCGCGGGCTTCGCCGTGTTGGGCGTCGTGGCCGCCCGGCCTTGCTTCGTCAGACGCAGCACGAAGACGAAGAAGATCGGGACGAAGAAGATGGCGAGAACCGTCGCCGAGATCATGCCCCCGATCACGGTCGTGCCGATGGCGTTCTGGCTCGCGGCGCTGGCGCCGGACGCGATCGCCATGGGCAGGACGCCCATGGTGAAGGCGAGAGAGGTCATCAGGATCGGGCGGAAGCGAAGATGCGCCGCCTCGATCGTCGCCTCGCGCAGGCCCATGCCCTCGGCCATCAGGTCCTTGGCCACTTCCACGATCAGGATCGCGTTCTTGGACGAAAGACCGACGATGGTGATGATGCCGACCGTGAAATAGACGTCGTTGGACAGGTTGCGCAGCAGCACCGCCGCGACGCAGCCGATGACGCCGAGCGGCACCACGAGCATGACCGAGAAGGGGATCGACCAGCTCTCGTAGAGCGCCGCGAGGCACAGGAACACAAAGAGCACGGCGAGCCCGATCAAGAAGGGCGCCTGGTTGCCCGACTGGATCTCCTGCAGCGACTGGCCCGTCCATTCGAACGAGAAGCCGGCGGGCAGTTGTCCGGCGAGACGCTCCATCTCCGCGATCGCCTCGCCCGAGGAATAGCCGGGATTGGCGTCGCCGGACAGGCGAACGGAGGGATAGCCGTTGTAGCCGACGAGCTGCGAGGAGCCGAGCGTCCAATCCGCCGTCGCGAAGGCGGAAAGGGGCACCATGCCGCCCTGCGTGTTGCGCACGTTGAGGTTCATGACCTCCTCGATGCGCATGCGCGAGCGCTCCTCGGCCTGCAGCGTGACGCGCTGCATGCGGCCGCCATTGGGGAAGTCGTTGACATAGGACGAGCCGAGCGCCGCCGAGATCGTCTGGTTGATGTCGGCGAAGGTGACGCCGAACGCGTTGGCCTTCTCGCGGTCGATATTGAGCTGGATCTGCGGGCCGGGGGGCAGGCCCTCGAAGTTGATCCGCCCGAGGATCGGGCTCTTGCCCGCTTCCGCGACGAGCTGGTCGCGCGCGGCCAGAAGCGCCGGCGTGCCCTGGTTGGCGCGGTCCTGCAGGCGGAAGGCGAAGCCGCCGGTGTTGCCGAGACCTTGGATGGGAGGCGGCGACAGGGCGAAGGCGATCGCATCCCGGAACTGGATGAGACGGCCGGAAATGATGCCGGCCAGGGTTCCCGCGTCCTCCCCGGGGCCGCGCTCGCTCCAGTCCTTCAGCGTCACGAAGGCGAGGCCCGCATTGGCGCCCTGGCCCGAGAAGGAGAAGCCCTGGATCGTGATCATGCTCTCCACGGCCTTCTGGCCGAGGATGAACTTTTCGGACTCGGACGTGACCTCGCGCAGGCGGTTGCTGGTCGCGCCCGCCGGGCCCTGGAAGTTGGCGATCAAGAAGCCCTGGTCTTCCTGCGGCAGGAAGGCGGAGGGGATCTGCACGTAGAACCAGCCGAGGCCCGCCAGAAGCGCGACATAGATGATCATGAACCGCTTGGTGCGGCCGATGAGATAGCCGACGCCCTTGGAATAGGAGTGGGACGTCTTGTCGAAGCCCCGGTTGAAGAGGCCGAACAGGCCGCGCTTGCCGTGGTGGTGGCCGGCCTTCACGGGCTTCAGGAAGCTGCCGCACAGCGCCGGGGTCAGCGACAGGGCGAGGAAGGCCGAGAACAGGATGGAGGTCACCATTGTCAGCGAGAACTGGCGGTAGATGACGCCGACCGAGCCGGGGAAGAAGGCGAGCGGCACGAACACCGCGCAGAGCGCCAGCGTGATGCCGATGATGGCGCCGGTGATCTGGCGCATGGCCTTCTTGGCGGCTTCCTTCGGGGGCAGGCCCTCGCTCGCCATGATGCGCTCGACATTCTCGACCACGACGATGGCGTCGTCGACCAGGATACCGATGGCCAGAACCATGGCGAACATGGTGAGGACGTTGATCGAGAAGCCCGCCGCCAGCATCACCGCCAGCGTGCCGGCCAGCGCGATCGGCACCACTAGCGTCGGGATGACGGTGTAGCGGATGTTCTGGAGGAAGACGAACATCACGACGAAGACCAGCGCCACCGCTTCGAGCAGCGTGTGGATGACCTTCTCGATCGAGGCCGAGACGAAGGGTGTCGTGTCGTAGGGGATCTGGTAGCTAACCCCTTGCGGGAAGAGGGGTGCCAGACGCTCCATGACCTGCCGCACGCCTTGCGCGGCGTCCAGCGCGTTGCCCGTCGGCGAAAGCTGGATGCCGATGGCCGCGCTCGGGCGACCGTTCAGGAACGTGTTGAAATTGTAGCTTTCAGCATCGACCTCGACACGCGCGACGTCGGACATGCGCACCAGCGAGCCGTCGGCATTGGCGCGCAGTACGATGGCGCCGAACTCCTCCGGCGTCTGAAGCTGCCCCTTGACCAGGATCGTCGCCTGCGTCTGCTGGCTCACCGGGTTGGGATTGGCGCCGATCGAGCCGGCCGCGACCTGCGCGTTCTGCTGCTGGATGGCGGTGACGACGTCGGACACGGCCAGGTTCAGGCCGACCAGACGATCTGGGTCGATCCAGACGCGCATCGACCGCTCGGAGGCGAAAAGCTGCGCGCGGCCGACGCCGGGCACGCGGCGGATCTCATTGATGACGTTGCGGGTGATGTAGTCGCCGAGACCCACGGCATCGAGCGTCGATTTCTCGTCGCCCACCAGCGCCACGACCATGAGGAAGCTCGAGCCGGCCTCCTCGACGAGGACGCCCTGCTGCGTCACCTGCTGGGGCAGCTTGGACTCGACGCGGCGCAGGCGGTTCTGCGTGTCCACCACGGCCTGCGCGATCTCGGTGCCGGCGCTGAAGGTCACGGTGATCTGCACCGAGCCGGTCGCGTCGCTCGTGCTTTCGAAATAGATCAGGCCGTCGATGCCGTTCAGCTCCTCCTCGATCGGCCTCGTGACCTGCTGGTAGAGGTCCTCCGGCGAGGCGCCAGGGAAGGCGGTGGAGATGGTGAGCTGCGGCGGTGCGACGTCGGGATACTGGGCGATCGGCAGCGAGGGCAGCGAGATGACGCCCGCCAGGACGATGAAGATCGCGATCACCCAGGCGAAGACCGGCCGATCGATAAAGAACTGAGGCATGTCGATCGGTCCTTAGCGCGCGGTGGTGGATGCGTCGGCCGCCGGCGCCGTCGCCCGCTGCCCGCCCGCATCCTGCGGGGCCGAATTGGCCTTCCCGGCGGCTGCTGCGTCGGAGCCCGGCGCCGGCGTGGCGCGCTGGGCCTCGGGCGACGCGGCTTGGCCGGCCGGCGTGGAGGCGGGGGCCTGCGCGCCCGCGCCGGTCGCGTCCGTCTTGCCCGCATCCTTGGACAGGCCTTCGGCCGCTGCGCCGACCGGAGTCCAGGGCGTCGGGGCCACCGGCGCGCCGGGGCCGATCTTCTGGAAGCCGTCGGCGATCACCTTGTCGCCGGCCGCCAGCCCCTGCGAGATCACCGAGCGGTTGCCGACGACGCGAACCACCGTGACGGTGCGCTGCTCCACCGTATTGTTGGCGTTCACGAGATACAGAAAGGCCTGGCCCGACGTGTCGCGCTGCACGGCCTGATTGGGCACGGCCAGCGCCTTGGCGTCGATGCCCTGGTCCACGGCGACGCGGACATAAAGCCCGGGCAGGAGTGTGTCGTCCGGGTTGGGGAACTCGGCGCGCAGCGTCACCTGACCGCTGGTCTCCTCCACCGTGGATTCGGAGAAGAGAAGGCGGCCGGGATAGGGATACTCGCTGCCGTCGTCGAGCTTCAGGCGCACCTGCGCGACGTTCTCCTCCAGCTGCGTCAGCTGGCCGGTGCGCAGCGCCTCGCGCAGGCGCAGGAGCTGCGAGACGGGCTGCTGGATGTCGGCATAGACGGGGTCGAGTTGCTGGATCGTGGCGAGCGCCTCGGTGCCCGTGGTGCTGACCAGCGCGCCTTCGGTGATCAGGGCGCGGCCGATGCGGCCGGAGATCGGCGCGCGGACCGTCGCATAGTCGAGATTGATCTGCGCGGCGCGCAGCTGCGCGCGGGCGGAGGCGAGATCGGCCTCGGCCTGGCGCTGCGTGGCGACGGCAGTTTCCAGATTGGCGGTGCCGACCGTGTTGCGGGCGACGAGGGCCTGGGTGCGCTCGGCATCCTGGCGCGCCTGCGTCAGCACCGCGTCAGCCTTGGCGACGCCGGCCTGCGCCGATTCCACCGCGACCTGGAAGGTCGCCGGATCGATCTGGAACAGGGGATCGCCCTCGTCCACGTCGGAACCCTGCTCGAAGACGCGCTGCACGATGATGCCGCCGACGCGCGGGCGCACCTCGGCGATGCGCGTCGGCGCGATACGGCCGGGAAGCTCGGACGTGACGGCAATCGGCTCGGGGCGCACTTCGACGATGCCGACCGGCGAGGGAGGGGGCGCGCCGCCGGCTCCCTGCTGCGCGTTGGCGGTCTTCGTCTCGCCCTGGCAGCCCGACAAGGCCAGAAGCCCGAGCGCTGTCGCCATGAACAGGGTGGGTGCAGAAACTCTCATAAGACCGCCTTGTTTGCCGGCTGCGCAGAGGCCGGCCGAGACTCATATTGCCGTGCAACATACATGCATGTATGAAACTAAACAAGCGGATTGGAAGGCAGGCGAACCATGAGACGCACCAAGGCGGAGGCAATGGAAACCCGTTGCGCGATCCTCGATGCGGCGGAGGCGATGTTCTTCGAGAAGGGCGTGTCGCGCACCACCCTGGCGATGATCGCCGAGGCCGCGAACGTGACGCGCGGTGCCATCTACTTCCATTTCGCCAACAAGAACGCCCTGTTCGAGGCCATGCTGGAGCGCGGTCGCCTGCCTCAGGAATGCTTCGTCCAGCTGGACGACCTGCTCCGATCCGAGGACGATCCGCTGGAGCGGATCCGATCCAACGCGGTGGACGCGCTCGACTTCATCAGTACGAACGCCCGCGCGCAGAAGGTTCTCACGATCATGCTGCTGCGCTGCGAATACGTGGCGGAGATGGAGGAGATGCTGGTGCGCATGCGCGAGGCGGACGAGGAGATGCTGAGCGTCATCCGCCTGGCGTTCCAGGAGGCCTCGCGGCGCGGGCTGATGCGGGCGGACTGGACGCCCGAGGCCGCAACGACGACGGTTCAGTGCGCCATGAGCGGGCTCATCACCCAATGGCTGCGCTCGGGCTTCGGCTTCGACCTCGTTTCGGTCGGTCGGCGCACGCTGGAGTGCCTGTTCGATTCGTTTCGCAGCACCCCGGCGGGGGAGGGGAGGCCGGACGGCCGGCCGGCTCTGGAGCAGCGGCCCCTTCAAGCCTGAACTCGCCGCAAGCGGCACGCATGAAAAAAGCCGGAGGCGGAGCCCCCGGCTTTGGCTTTGTCCGCGTCTGGCTGCGGCCCGATCAGATCGCGCTGGAAGCCAGGCGACGATTGATGAAGAGTGCCAGAAGCGTGAACACCGCGCCGGACAGGAGATAGGCGCCCGAGAAGACGAGGCCGAGATTGTCGGCGATGGCGAGCGCGGCCAGCGGCGCGAAGCCGGCGCCGAAGAGCCAGGCCAGGTCCGAGGTAAGGGCCGAGCCGGTGTAGCGATAGGCGCGCGGGAAGTTCGCCGCGAGAGCGCCCGAGCACTGGCCGAAGGACACGCCCAGGATCACCGAGCCGATCACCATGTAGATGGTCTCACCCACCGCGCCGCCGTTCAGCAGCAGGGGCGCGAGGCCGCTGTAGAAGGCGATGGCGCCGGCGCAGACGCCGAGAACGCGGCGGCGGCCGAAGCGATCGGCCAGCGGGCCGGACGCGATATGCGCGATCGTGCCGAACACGGTCGCGACCAGTTCGATCAGGAGGAAGCGCGCGACGCTTTCACCCGCGAAGAGCGTGACCCAGGACAGCGGAAACACCGTGACCATGTGGAACAGCGCGAAGCTCGCCAGCGGCACGAAGGCGCCGATCACGATGTTGCGACCGTTCTGCGAGATCGTCCTGCGAACCGACGACGGCTGCAACTCGCCGCGCTCGAACAGCTCGCGATAGTTCTCGGTCAGAACGATACGCAGCCGGGCGAAGAGCGCCACGACGTTGATCGCGAAGGCGACGAAGAACGGATAACGCCAGCCCCAGCCCAGGAAGTCTTCCTGCGTCAGGTTGGTGATCAGGAAGTAGTAGAGCGCGCTGGCGACGATGAGGCCGAACGGCGCGCCCAGCTGCGGCAGCATGGCGTACCAGCCGCGCTTGTTCTCCGGCACGCTGACCGCGAGCAGCGGGGCGAGACCATCCCAGGTGCCGCCGAGCGCCAGACCCTGGCCGAAGCGAAGCACGGCGAGCGTGACGACGGAGGCGAAGCCGACGCTGGCGTAGCTCGGCAGGAAGCCCATGACGATGGTCGAGCAGCCGAGGAGGAAGAGCGCCGTGGTGAGCTTGGCGGCGTCGCCATAGCGACGGTGCATCCAGGTGAAGAAGATCGTGCCCAGCGGCCGGACCGCGAAGGCCAGTGCCAAGAGCGCGAAGGAGTAGTAGGTTCCCGTCACCGGATCGACGAAGGAAAAGACCACCGCCGGGAACACCAGCACGGAGGCCAGCGCGTAGACGAAAAAGTCGAAGAACTCGGCCGTGCGGCCAATCAGCACTCCGATTGCGATCTCGCTCGGCCTGACTTCTCCGTGATGCGCGTTCGCGACGCGCGCATCCCTCTCAAAAGCGGACGGAGCGGCCGCCGCGGTGTTCGAACTCATTTTTGATCTCGCTCCTCATCTTTAGACATGGTGGAAACATTCGCGTTTCCGTCATCGATGCCACCTTGAATATAGGCCTCGGCGGGCTTAACGAACGCCTCATAAACGATTTGCTGCGATGCAGCTAAGAAAAGCATGCAAGCGACCCCATTTCGCTGATTGGACCGCGACCTTGAGCCGATATCGCTTCCTAGCCCTCGCACCGCTTCTCCTCCTGATCGGCGGCTGCAATGCCGTGCTGCTGAACCCGGCAGGCGACGTCGCCGTCCAGAAGCGCGACCTTCTCTATATCTCAACCGGGCTGATGCTCCTCATCATCATTCCGGTCATCGCTGCGACGGTGATCTTCGCCTGGCGCTACCGCCGCGGCAACAAGGATGCGACCTACGATCCCGAATGGAACCATTCGACGCACCTGGAGCTGGCGATCTGGTCGGCGCCGCTGCTCATCATCATCTGTTTGGGAGCGCTGACCTGGACGGCGACCCACCTTCTCGACCCCTACCGACCCCTGACGCGAATCGCCGAAGGCCAGCCGGTGACGCCCGAGATGAAGCCCCTGGAAGTGCGCGTCGTTTCGCTCGACTGGAAATGGCTCTTCATCTACCCCGACCTCGGCATCGCGACCGTCAACGAGCTGGCCGCGCCGGTGAACACGCCCATCAACTTCAAGCTGACCTCGGCCAGCGTGATGAACGCGTTCTTCGTCCCTTCCATGGCCGGCATGATCTACACGATGGCCGGTATGGAGACGCAGCTGCACGCGGTGATGAACAAGGAAGGGGTCTACGAGGGCATGTCCTCGCATTATAGCGGCGCCGGGTTCTCGAACATGAAGTTCAAGTTCCACGGCCTTGCCCAAGGCGATTTCGACGCCTGGGTCGCCAAGGTCCGTTCCGAGGGCCAGCCGCTGAGCCGCGAGCTGTTCCTAGAGCTGGAGAAGCCCAGCGAGAAGGAGCCGATCCACTACTATTCGAGCTTCGCGGACGGGCTCTACAACGCCATCCTCAACAAGTGCGTCGCCCCCGGCAAGATGTGCGCCGACGAGATGATGCATATCGACGCGATGGGCGGGGCAGGGGTCGACAGCCACGAAAATCGCGAGCGTCTTCTCTATGACAACCGGCGCGCCGTGGCGGGCGACGAGCCTTCGGGCGCGACCTTCCCGGCCAGCGGTCGCCTGCCGCACAGCGACGACCAGCCCCAGGGAATGCAGCCCGACCAGCTGAACCCGCAGGTCAACCAGGACGGAACGAGCACGCCGCCAGTGCAGGGGCATTCCGGCCACACGATGCCCAACAGCGGCACCGGCGCTGCGCCGGCGCAGCTGAACCAGACGAACTAACAGAGCACCGTGTCGCGCCGTCCCGGGTGCGACGCCAGACGATGCCATCGCACGAGTGCCAGAGATGCAAGACAACTCCGATCTCATACGAATGATCTTCGGGCGGCTGACGTTCGAAGCCTTCCCGTACCACGAGCCGATCGTGGTCGTGACCTTTGCGGTCGTCGCGCTCGGCGGGCTCGCGCTGCTCGCCGCGCTGACCTATTTCAAGCTTTGGGGCTATCTCTGGAAGGAGTGGTTCACCAGCGTGGACCACAAGAAGATCGGCATCATGTACATGGTGCTCGGCATCGTCATGCTGCTGCGCGGCTTCGCCGACGCCATCATGATGCGCCTCCAGCAGGCCATCGCCTTCGGCGGGTCGGAGGGCTATCTCAACGCCCACCACTACGACCAAGTCTTCACGGCGCACGGCGTCATCATGATCTTCTTCGTCGCCATGCCCTTGGTGACGGGTCTCATGAACTTCGTGGTGCCGCTGCAGATCGGCGCGCGTGACGTCTCCTTCCCCTTCCTGAACAATTTCAGCTTCTGGATGACGGTTGGCGGCGCGGTGCTGGTGATGCTGTCGCTCTTCGTGGGCGAATTCGCGCGCACGGGCTGGCTGGCCTTCCCGCCGCTATCGGACGCCAACTACAGTCCGGGCGTCGGCGTCGACTATTATATCTGGGGCCTTCAGGTGGCCGGTGTCGGCACGCTCCTGTCAGGCGTCAACCTGCTCGTGACCATAATCAAGATGCGCGCGCCGGGCATGACCCTCATGAAGATGCCGATCTTCTGCTGGACCTCGCTCTGCACGAACGTCCTGATCGTGGCCTCGTTCCCGGTCCTGACGGCGGTGCTGGCGCTCCTTTCGCTTGATCGCTACGCCGGCACCAACTTCTTCACGAACGATCTCGGCGGCAATCCGATGATGTACGTGAACCTCATCTGGATCTGGGGCCACCCCGAGGTCTACATCCTCATTCTGCCGGCCTTCGGCATCTTCTCCGAAATCACCTCGACCTTCTCGGGCAAGCGCATCTTCGGCTACACGTCGATGGTCTACGCCTCGGTGGTCATCACGATCCTGGCCTATCTCGTCTGGCTCCATCACTTCTTCACGATGGGCTCGGGGGCGAGCGTGAACTCGTTCTTCGGCATCACGACGATGATCATCTCGATCCCGACGGGCGCCAAGATCTTCAACTGGCTGTTCACGATGTATCGCGGCCGCATCCGGTTCGACGTGCCGATGATGTGGACGATCGCCTTCATGATCACCTTCGTGATCGGCGGCATGACGGGTGTGCTCCTGGCCGTTCCGCCTGTGGACTTCGTGGTCCACAACTCGCTGTTCCTGGTCGCGCACTTCCACAACGTGATCATCGGCGGCGTGCTGTTCGGCCTCTTCGCCGGCATCAACTACTGGTTCCCGAAAGCCTTCGGCTTCAAGCTGAATGCCTTCTGGGGCAAGATGAGCTTCTGGTTCTGGGTGGTCGGCTTCTACTTCGCCTTCATGCCGCTCTACGTGCTCGGCCTGATGGGCGTCACGCGTCGTCTGCGCGTGTTCGACGATCCCTCGCTCCAGATCTGGTTCGTGATCGCGGCCTTCGGCGCTGCGCTGATCGCGCTCGGCATTGCCTCCTTCCTCATGCAGATCTTCGTCAGCATCCGCGACCGGCACAAGCTGGTGGACGTCGACGGCGATCCCTGGGGCGGGCGCACGCTGGAGTGGGCGACCTCCTCGCCGCCGCCGGCCTACAACTTCGCCTTCTCGCCGATGATCCACGAGAACGACGCTTGGTGGCAGATGAAGCAGCGCGGCTACGAGCGCCCGCTGGAAGGCTTCAAGCCGATCCACATGCCGCGCAACACCGAGGCGGGCGTCGTGATCGCCGGACTGAGCGTGGTCTTCGGCTTCGCCATGATCTGGTACATCTGGTGGCTCGCCGCGCTCAGCCTGGTCGCGATCGTCGGCTACGCGATCTACCACACGTTCAACTATGACCGGAGCTACCACATCCCGGTCAGCGAAGTGATCGCGACGGAAGCCGAGCGGACCCGTCTCCTCTCGAAGGTGAAGCACGCATGAGCACGAGCACCTTGCACGCGGCGCAGGGCGAAGAGAACCTGAGCTTCTACGTCGCCGACGAGCACGAGCATGCCGAGGGCTCCAGCACGATGCTGGGGTTCTGGATCTACCTGATGAGCGACTGTCTCATCTTCGCCTGCCTGTTCGCCGTCTATGCCGTTCTCGGGAACGCCTATGCGGCGGGCCCGAGCCCGCGCGACCTGTTCGACCTGCCGCTGGTGGCGCTGAACACGTCGATGCTGCTCTTGTCCTCGATCACCTACGGCTTCGCCATGCTCTCCATGGCGAAGCGGGACGTTCGCTCGGTTCAGGTCTGGCTGGCCATCACCGGCCTATTCGGCCTCGCCTTCCTCTCGATCGAGCTCTACGAGTTCTGGCACCTCATCCACGAGGGTGCGACGCCCCAGCGCAGTGCCTTCCTGTCGGCCTTCTTCACGCTGGTCGCCACCCACGGCCTGCACGTGACCTTCGGCCTGATCTGGCTGGTCACGCTTATGGTCCAGATCCGTCAGCGCGGCCTCGTGCCGGCCAACCAGCTTCGCCTGTCGTGCCTCAGCCTGTTCTGGCACTTCCTGGACGTCATCTGGATCGGCGTCTTCACCTTCGTCTACCTCATGGGAGTGCTTCGATGAGCACCAACGCCCCCTCGACCAAACACGCCGCCCTGGCGGACGGCGCGGGGAAGGGGCCGACGGACGATCACGGCCATCTCGACGGCCATGGCCACGACCATGGCACGATGGGCGGCTATGTCACCGGCTTCCTTCTGTCGGTCATCCTGACGGCCATTCCGTTCTGGCTCGTCATGTCCGACGTGCTTCAGGATCGCGCGCTCACCGGCATCATCATCATGGGACTGGCGGCGGTGCAGATCGTCGTCCACATGATCTTCTTCCTGCATATGAACGGGAAGTCGGAAGGCGGCTGGACCATGACCGCGCTGGTCTTCACGGTCGTGGTCGTGGTGATCGTCCTCGCCGGTTCGCTCTGGGTCATGTACCACATGAACACGAGCATGATGCCGATGATGGACATGGGCATGACGCCCTGACCGAACGGATCGGTGCCGCCTGACCGAGTTCAGCGGCAGCGATCTCTTCCATCGTTTCGCGCGGCGACCCGCCGCGCGAAACCGCTTGAGGTGGCCCGTGAAAGGACCACGATGCCCCGCCGTTCCCGGATCGTCCTTCTCGCCCTGTCCTTGCCGTTGATCGCGGGCCTTCTCGGCCTCGGCATCTGGCAGGTCGAACGCCGCGCCTGGAAGCGCGATCTGATCGAGCGTGTGGACCAGAGGGTTCACGCCCCGGCCGTGGGGGCGCCCGGCCCTTCGCAGTGGTCGTCGCTCGATCCCACCGACGACGAGTATCGCCACGTTCGGCTGACCGGCACTTTCCTCCATGATCGCGAAACGCTGGTGCAGGCCCTCACGACGCTGGGGGGCGGCTTCTGGGTGCTGACGCCGCTCCAGGCGCCGGACGGTTCCATCACCCTCGTCAATCGTGGCTTCGTGCCGACCGAGCGGCGCGATCCCGCCTCACGGCCGGATGGTCAGGTGCAGGGTATTCAAACGTTCGAAGGGCTCCTGCGCCTCAGCGAGCCCGGCGGGCGCGTCCTGCGCGCCAACGAACCCGAGGCCGACCGCTGGTTCTCCCGCGACATCGACGCCATCGCCGCGCGGCGCGGGCTCGAACGCGTCGCGCCCTTTTTTGTGGACGCCGATGCCGCGCCCAATCCGGGCGGCGTTCCCGTCGGCGGCTTGACGGTCGTTCAGTTCAACAACAACCATCTCGTCTACGCCCTGACTTGGTTCGCGCTGGCGCTCATGCTCACGGCGGCGGTCGTTTACGCCTGGCGGCACGATCGCAAACCTGCGTGAAGGCCTGACGCGGCGCCGGCTCGAGACGCCCTGCAGGGCTCGCCCGCCCGCCGTTTCGTTGCTACATCGGGGCGGGGACAGCGAGCGATCGGGGGACGTATGACACTCGGCTCGAAGCGGAGCGGGCGGGCGGCGGGGCGAATGGCTCTTGCGCTGCTGGCCTCCGGCCTGGCGCTCTCGGCCTGCGCGAGCCGGCCCTATGCCACGCTCGTTCCGGTCGAGCGCAGCGTTCCCGGCGCGCATAAGGTGGACATGCTGGTGGCCACCACGCGCGCGCCGTCGACCGTGCCGGGCGTCGTCTTCTCCGGTGATCGTGGACCGGAACTCTCTTTGGAAAACATCATCGTCTCGATCCCGCCCGATGGCGCGCGCAAGGCGGGCGAGGTCGTTTATCCCAGGCCGAGCGCGCCCAACCCGGCGCGGGAGTTCGTCGCGCTGCGCATCGATCCGATGAGCCAGAAGGACACCGATCGCTGGTTCGAACAGCGCAAGTCGCCGAGCGGGCGGCTTCTGATCTTCGTCCATGGCTTCAATTCGAGCTACGAGGAAGCGGTCTTCCGCTTCGCCCAGATCAGCTACGATTCGGGAGCCGACGCCGCGCCGATCCTGTTCACCTGGCCCTCGCAGGGCTCAATCTTCGGTTATCTCTACGACCGCGAAAGCGCCAACTACTCGCGCTCCAGCCTGGAAAAGGTGATCGAGGCGGCGGCGGCGCGCAAGGACGTGACCGAAATCACCATCATGGCGCATTCCATGGGAAGCTGGCTGACCATGGAAGCCCTGCGCCAGATCGCGATCCGAAAAGGGAGCCTGCCGAGGAAGCTCGGCCATGTCGTTCTGGCCTCCCCCGATCTTGACGTCGACGTGTTCCGCGAGCAGCTGGACGAAATCGGGCCGGACCAGTCGCGCATCACGATCTTCACCTCGCAGGACGATCGTGCGCTTCTGGTTTCCCGGCGCCTCGCCGGCGGCGTCCAGCGCCTGGGCGCGGTGGACCTGACCAAGCCGGATGTGCAGGCCGCCTTCGCCCAGCGCGGCATCACGGTGGTGGATCTCACCAGCATCCGCACCGGCGACAGTCTCAATCACACGAAGTTCGCGCAAAGCGCCGAGGTCGTGCAGGCGATCGGACGGCGTCTGATCGCGGGGCAGAAAGTGTCGGAAGGCAGCCCGGGTCTGGGCGAGACGCTGGGCGCGGCGGCGATCGGCACGGCGCAGGGCGTCGGCTCGGCCGTGAATGCTGCGGTGAACGCGCCGGCGGCGATCGTCGATCCCGGCGCACGCCAGAGGTTTGGGCGCAGCATCGAGGATGTCGGCCGCAATATTGGCGGATCGCTTCAGACCGTGACGGGCAATTGACGCGATCAAAAAAGGCCCGCCCTTTGGGGGCGGGCCGTCTTGGGTGGACCGTCAGGCCGCTCGGCGCACCGGGCGGCTCGGCTGAGCCGTCGTCTCGCCGGGGCCAGGCAGGCGCGACAGGAAGGTGAAGGCGAGCACGGCCGACAAGGCCATGAAGCCGCCGACGATCGTCATGGGAACGCCATAACCGCCGGTCCAGTCCTTCACCGCGCCGGTGATGTAGGGAGCGGCAAAGCCCGCCATATTGCCCATCGTGTTGATGAGCGCGATGCCGGCCGCCGCGCCCGCGCCGGTGAGGAAGCGGGCTGGGAAGCTCCAGAAGTTCGGCAGCGCCGAGAAGATGGCGCAGGCCGTGAGCGTGATGACGGCGATCGTCGCGGTCGGGCTCTGCATGGAGAGCGCGAGCGGAATCGTCACCGCACCGAGCACGGCGGGAATGCCGATGTGCCAGGGTCGCACGCCGCGACGCGAGGCATCCCGGCTCCAGAGAATGAGAGCGACGGCCGCCGGGAGATAGGGGATCGCGGTGATCAGCCCGCGCTGCATCACGGTGAACTTGGTGCCGAACTGAGCCTCGAAGCCGCCGATGATGGTCGGCAGGAAGAAGCCGAGCGCATAGAGCCCGTAGATAAAGCCGAAATAGATGAGCGCGAGGGTCCAGACGCGGCCGTCCCGCAGCGCCTTGCCGGAGATGTGGCCGCCCGAGGACTTCGTCTTGTCCTCGCGGGCCAGCTCTTCGTTCAGCCAGGCGCGCTCGGCCGGTGTCAGCCATTTGGCGTCGTTCGGCGTGTCCGGCAGGTAGAAATAGGTGACGATGCCGATGATGATGGCCGGGATTGAGACGCCCGCGAACATGACGCGCCAGCCTTCGAGGCCGAAGAGCCCGTGCATGTCGATCAGGAGCGAGGCGAGCGGCGCGCCGATCACCGTGGTCAGCGGCTGCGCGACATAGAACACGGCCAGGACCTTGGCGCGGTGGCGCGCCGGAACCCAAAGGCTGAGGAACAGGATCGCGCCGGGAAAGAAGCCGGCCTCGGCGATGCCGAGCAGGAAGCGAAGCCAATAGAGCTGTGTGCCGGTCTGCACGAAGGTGAAGAGCAGCGAGACGATGCCCCAGCTCACCATGATGCGCGCCAGCCAGCGCCGCGCGCCGAACCTGTGAAGGGCGAGGTTGCTGGGAATTTCCAGGAGGATGTAGCCGAAGAAGAAGATGCCGGCGGCGAAGCCGAACTGCGCGGCCGTGAGACGGAGATCCTGAGTCATGCCGTTAGGACCGGCGAAGCCGATGGCGGTCCGGTCCAGGAAGTTGATGAAGAACATCAGTCCGAGAAACGGCACCAGCCGCCAGACGATCTTGGAAATTGCCGATGTCTCAACATCGGATTGCACTGCTGCCATGTCTGCCTCCTCCTTCAGGGCAAGCGCGGTCGTTCCGCCCGAGCATGTCGGGCGGTCGCGTTTCGTCGGGTCTTCGGTCTCGGTGCGGATGGGAGAGGGGTCAGACCCCGTCGCGAATCCGCACGAAATAGTCGTCGTGGCCGACCTGGCCGCCCTTCAGCGCGATCTCCAGCCCGTGGAAGGCGGGGTTCTCGCTATGGGCGGTGGACACGGGCGAGCCGGGTGTCTCGGCCAGCGGCATGCGCGGCGTCAGGGCATGGACGCCGAGCTGGCGCAGCGCGTGGCTCGACGTGTCGCCGCCCGCGATCACGGCGCGCGACAGGCCGGCCCCGCGCACGAGATCGGCCTGCAACCGCCCCAGACCGCGCCCGATCGCATGGCGCGCGCCCTCGTTGCCGGCGATCTCGGCGCCGAGATCGCTCTCTGGCCCAAGCGCGGTGTAGACGATGACGCTTTGGCCCGCCGCCAGGTGCCCGAGCGCCTGCGTGCGGGTGGCTTCGATCCCCGCGCTGTCGCCGGCCACGAAAAGGCGCGGGTCGAGGGCGATGGCGGTGAACCCTTGCGTTTCGGCAAAGCGGATCTGGCGCTCGGTGGTGGGGGAGCAGCTTCCCGAAACCACGGCGAGGCGCTCAACGGGCTCCAGCGGGTCGAAACCGCCGGCTTCCGTGATCGTCCCATCCTCGCGCCAGCTTTCCGCCAGCGCATACTCGACGCCGGACGAGCCGACCACAAAGCGCGAGCCCTTGGCCGCGAGGCGGCGAAGCTGCCGCCCGGCGGCGCGCTGCGTAGCGGGGTCGAGCACGTCGATCAGGAGGGCGCCCGGGGCGGACGCCAGGGCCGCGTCCACCCGCCCGTCGGCCTCGCCGTCCGTAAGCGCGAGATGGTCGAGGAGGGCGATGGAGACGGCGGTCTGTTCGGCGAGATGCCGGCGGAGGTTCGCCTCGTGCATGGGGGTGACGGGATGGCGGCTCATGACCGGGTGCCGGTCGATGCGGAAGACCTCGCCGCGATAGGCGGCGAAGAGCTCGCCGAAGGCGGTGTAGCGCTTGAGCTGCGGCGCGCCGACGAGGATCGGCACGGGCAGCCCGCCGAAGGCGGCATGGCCGATCTCCAGCGCGCGGCCGATGGAGCCGATCGCGGGCGAGGAATCGAAGGTCGAGCAGACCTTGTAATGGGCGATTTCCGCGCCTTCCGAGGCCATCCAGAGAAAGACGGGCGTCAGGTTCTCGTCCATCCAGCGCGGCGTTTCGCTGCGGCTCGTGCCCGCGACTCCGATCGCCCGGGCATGGGGAAAGCGGGCGCGCTGGGCTTCGGTCGGCACGTCGAGGAAGAGAACGGTCTCGACGCCGCGTAGCGCCAAGGCCTCCATCACGTCGGTCGAGCCGGTGAGATCGTCGCCGTAGAAGGTGAGAAGAAGGGGGCTCGTCATGGCAGGCTCCATTCGGGTCGTCACGCGCCGGCGCCGGAGCCGAAGGTTTCCAGCGAGGCCTTCAGTTCGGAATGGGTTCGGGCATGGGTTTCCAGCGAAATCCCGGCGGTGGCCGCATCCCAGGCCTGGCGGACGGCGCGCACGCCGGCTCCGGGGCCGCCGGGATGGCTGACGACGCCGCCGCCGCAGAGGTACATGATGTCCGTGGTGCGCAGGGCCGCGAAGGTCGCCGGCGCTTGGCCGCCCCACTGGCCGGAACAGACCACGGGCAGCGGCTTGTCGGCCTCGGAGAAGATCGGCCGGCCCAGCGCCTGGAACGAGCGCACGAAGGATTCGTCCGGCTCCCAGTATTTGGCCGCGATGCCGTTGATCTGAAACTGGTCCACCCCGAGCAGGCGCCAGAACTTCTCGTAGACGGCGAAATCCATCCCCAGCGAGGGGTGCCGGGTGAGGATGTCCCAGCCGTTGCGATGGGCGTGGAGCACGAGGCGGGAGCGCCTGCGCAGAAAGCTCATGGCGCCCATGCCGATCGAGTTGATGTTGACGACGGCCGCGTTGCCGCCGGCCTCTGCGACAAAATCGTGGTTTCGCATCATCTCGTCGGGGTCGGTAGCCGAGATGCCGAAGGCATACATCACCTTCTTCCCGGTGCGCTGCTCGTGGTCGAGAATGACGGGCATGATCGCCTTCACCCGCTCCGCGAGTGGCGAGTAGCCGGGGCTCATCAGCTTCTCGTCGTCCTTGATGAAATCGACGCCGGCTTCCACCAGCTCCTTCACCATGGTGGCGCTCTCGCTGGGGCTAAGGCCCAGCGCGGGCTTCACGATCGTGCCGATGATCGGCCGTCCCTCGACGCCCGTCAGGCGCTTGGAGCCGGGAATGCCGAATTGCGGTCCGGGATAGGCCTTGGCGAAGGGAGCGGGGAGTTGCAGCCCGGTGACACGGATGCCGCTGAAGCCCTTGATCGAATAGGTACCGCCGATCGCGATCGTCATCAGCGCGGCGAGATCGGTGCCGATCGCCTCGATGGGAAAGGCGATGTCGGCCTCGCCGCAGTTGAAGCTCTGGACGGACTTCAGGTCTTCGTGCGTGCGGCCGAAGGCGGGCTCCGACACGGGATCGAGCCGGCGTACCGCGAGCACACGGGCGGCGACGCGCGCCTTGAGTTCGGGCGTTTCGCCGGGCAAGGGAACAAACGTGCCGGTGGACTGGTCGCTGGCGATCTTGGTCGCCATCTTCTCGACGCTGCCCGGCGTTTCGATACGATAGGTGAGAACGATGCTATCGGACATGTCGGGTCTTCCCGCTGAGGGCTTTGCGGCGCACTCTTTCGCGCGCGAAACTTAGTCTCTGTTCTCGACACGCCATGCTGGTATAATCATCATACCAGACGGTTGCGCTTCGCATGGAGCGATGACCGAGATGTGATCTCCGTCCGAAGGGTCTTCCATGGTGACGCCGTCCGAGCCGATCGTCCGCCGCAAACTGTCGAGCCAGATCTTCGACCGCCTGAAGACCATGGTGACGGACGGGACGCTGAAGCCCGGCGACGTCATGCCCTCCGAGCGCGAGCTGATGGAGCGCTTCGGCGTGGGGCGGCCGGCGATCCGCGAGGCCATGCAGAGCCTCAGCAATATCGGCCTCATCGCGATCTCGCATGGTGAGCGGGCGCGCGTCCTGCCGCTGACGCCGCGCTCGGTCATCTCGCAGGTGGACATGGCGGCCGAGATCATGCTCTCGACCTCGCCCTCCGCACTCGGCCACCTGAAGGAGGCGCGCATCTTCTTCGAGCGCGGCATCGTGCGTCAAGCCGCCGAGAAGGCCACGCCGGCCGATGTTGCGGCGCTGCGCGCGCTGCTCGACACGCAGGCCGAGGCGTTGGGCATGCCGGAAATTTTCATCGCCGCCGACATGCGCTTCCACACGCGCATCGCCGCGATCTGCGGCAATCCGATCTTCGAGGCGGTGTCGGCCTCCATGCTCGGCTGGTTGAAGGAATATCACACCGAAATGCTGATCTGGACCGGCAAGGAAAACCTCACGCTGGTGGAGCACGAGGAAATCCTGGAGGCCATTTCGCGCAACGACTCGGAGCGCGCCGAGGCCGCCCTGATCCGCCATCTCGAACGATCCCGCGCGCTCTACGTGCATCAGGCGTCCTGACCTTCCAGGGAGGCGTCGAGCGCGACGAGTCGCGCCACAGCATAGGGCGCCAGATGGATGGCGCCGCCTGCGGGGAGGCTCGTGGGCATTTCGCCCGTGGCGCTTTCCGCAAAACTCGCTTCGTCCAGAATCGAAAGGCTCCAGCGCCCGGCCAGACGCGCCGCCTGTGGCTCGCCCGTCAGATTGGCAAGCCAGACGACCGCGCGACCGTCCTCGTCGCGATAAGCGAATCCGTCCACGCGCCCGCGCGCGGCGGAGGTGAGCGTGAGACGCGGAGCGCCCGCGGCCCGGCCCAAGCCGCTCGCGACATGGAAGGGCGGCGCAACCTTGCCGTCTTCCACAAGCAGCCCGCGCGGACCCGCGAAGGAGGCGCCGCACCAGGCTTCCAGACCGCTACCGGCCAGCCGCGCGGCGTAGCCGGCGAGCCAGGCGGCGCCGAACAGGGCGTGGCCGCGCGGGTCGTTCGCGGCCATGGGCACGCGCTGGTTCTCCGGGTTCGGCATGGTGCGCGAGCCATAGGGGTTCTGCCGCATGCCGATCGTCGTCGGGCCGAGCCGGTAGGGCGTGTCGCCGATGAAAGCGCGCGTCGAGCGGGTGATGAAGGGGATGGCCTCCAGCGATTCCATGACGCTGCGATCGTCCGCCGCGTGGACGATCGGGCAGGTGGCGTGGGTGACGAAGTCGAGGCGCTCGACCGGCACGCGCTTGCGGTTCAACTCGGTGAAATAGCTGAACATGCCGCCGCCGAGACGAAGGCCGGGAAAGGCTCGCCGCGCCGCATCGTAGATCGCCTCCAGCGGCGGGCAGTCCGGCCAGCGGCTGCCGGGCGGCGTGGATTGCCGGTCGACGTCGGGACCGACGATCACGGTGTCGAGCCGAAGCCCGGCGGCGCGGATCGCCGCCGTACCCAGCTCCAGCGCCTCCGCGAAATCGCTGTCGGTGGGCACCACGAATTCGAGCGCGCTCTCGGTGCCGGGCAGGGCTTCCGCCAGTGTGGCGAAGCGTCGGAGGCTTTCCGGCCCGTGGCCGGCGCCGGGATCGAAATGGAACAGGAGGAATTGCGGCGCCAGCGCGCGCAGCCGGCCGATCGCCGCCAAGGCCGCCTCGGCCTCGTCCGGCGCGATCGCCACGCCGAAGCGCGGCATCGTCTCGGCGGTGGCTTCGCCGTAGAGGATTTCGATCGGGCCCTCGGGGATTGACACCGGCACCGCATTCTTGCCTGAGAACGTGAGCGTCACCGCCTGACGGTCGGCCGTGCCGCTTTCCATGCGGTAGGGCCAGGGGAGCGCGAGCGGCCGCACATAGGTCTTGTAGGAGGCGTCCGACCAGGCCCGCTGGTCCTCCATCTCGAACGTGTCGCCCTCCATCCGGCAGGTGGCCTGCAGACCGGGAGCGACCTCGTGCGTGATCGCGCGAATGTCCTTGAAGGGCTGCCAGGGCTCGATCAGGTCGGGAAAGCGGCTCCCTTCCACCGACCCATCGACATGCGTGACCTCGGCCGGCGTGCCGGCGACACCTTCGATCGGATGCAGCACGCAGAAGCCGCAGCGATTGGTCTCGAACGCGCCCTCCGGCACCGCCTCGACCTCGAAGGAGAGATGGCCGGTCGCCTCGCCAATGATCGCCGCGCGGATGCGCAGACGCGCGCCGTCGGGCGCTTCGCATTCCGAGGCGAAGCGGACGGTGAAGCGCTCCGCCGTTTCCTCAACGGCGAGATCGGCGATCGGCGGATCGTAGGTGCCCCAGTCGCGGTCCCGCACGACATAGGCGATGGAGCGCAAAACTTCGTGCCCGGCGAAGCGAATGGCGCGAAGCTGGCCCGACACGAGTTCGACGGACAGCGGTCCGGCGCTGAGGCGGCGCGAGGCGGCGGGCGGCTCGGCGGTGCCGTAGAGCTTGAGGCGGTCGCTCATAGGTCTCAGACCGTTGCCGGATCGATGGTCTGGCGGGACGCGGCGCCCTGATAGGCCGCCTCCACCAGCGCCAGCGTCTTTAGATTGTCGCGGCCGGACGTGTCGGGCGCGCGCCCGGCTGCAAGCGCTTCCACCCAGTGCTTCTGGATCAGGAAGACGCTTTCCTGGATATTGTGCCAGGGGCGCTCGGCCCAGCGCAGAAGCTGCGGGGACACATCCTCGTGGCGCGTGCCGTCCGCATCCGTCACGCTGAGGCGATAGCCGGCGTCGAGGCGGATCGTGCCCTCGGTTCCGTCGATTTCCACCAGCGTCTGGGGAAAACGGTCCTCTTCGAGCCGCGTCGCATAGGAACAGTCCACGACCGAATGCATCCCGCTCTCGTGGTCGAGCAGCATGGTGGCGACATCCTCGCCGCGAATGCGTGGGTTGACGCGGGTCGTGCGCGTCGTGATGGCCGCGACATCGCCGAACAGGAAGCGGGCGATGTCGAGCGCGTGGATGCCGAGATCCTCGATGATGAAGCGCTCGCCTTCCGCCAGATAAGGCTGGCCGG
This sequence comes from Aureimonas sp. AU20, assembly GCF_001442755.1. Taxonomy (NCBI): domain Bacteria; kingdom Pseudomonadati; phylum Pseudomonadota; class Alphaproteobacteria; order Hyphomicrobiales; family Aurantimonadaceae; genus Aureimonas; species Aureimonas sp. AU20. Next base: position 1,970,122 of record NZ_CP006367.1, read on the forward strand.
AATAGACGTCATAGGCCGAGCGGAACGAAACGCGGCCGAAGAAGGGCGCGCCGATCGTGCCGGCATCGAGAGCCGCGCGCACCGCGAGGATGGGCGACTGCCAGCGGAAATTCTCATGCACCATCAGCGGCACGGTCGCACGCTCGCAGGCCGCGACCATGGCGCGCGCATCATTCATCGTCGGCGCGAAGGGCTTCTGGCAGACCACGGGAATGGCGAGCGAGGCAGCGAGCTCCACCAGCGCGCGGTGGCTCGGCGCGGTGGTGGCGATGTCCACGAAGTCGGGCTTCTCGGCGCGCAGCATCTCGGCCGCGTCGCGGTAGCGCGCCGCGATGCCGAACCGCTCGCCCATGGCCGCGAGGCGCGCCTCGTCCCGGTCGCAGATCGCGACCATCCGCACGCCGGGAAGATCGGCCCAGGCGTTCATCTGATTGACGGCGAAGAAGCCACAGCCGATCAGGGCGCCACGCAGTTCGCTCATTGACTAGATCTCCCAATTCTCAGCGGGGCCCGCCCGAGCCGGAACTCGGGCGGGTTTTGTCTCGGTCAGGTGATGCGGCGGATCGAGGCGGCGAGCTCTTCGGGCTCGAAGACCTTCTTCCAGTCGTCGCGCATCAGCATCGGCTTGCCGAACTCGATCGCCTTGTTGCAGGCGTCGGAGAAGACGCCCGGCGTTTCCTCGAAGATCACGGCACCGAGGACGTTCATGTGGCCGAGCAGAAAGTCGCGCGCGGCCTCCTTCGGCACGCCGCGCCGAACCACCTCGTCCATCGCCTCGCGCATCGCCACCAGCAGGCTGGCGCAGACCGTCTCCGACAGGCCGGGCTCCAGCAGCGCCATCTGCTCGACGGTGACGCGGTGCGAGCGCATGACCGGCGCCCAGATCACCTTGGCCACTTCCTCGCCCAGCGCGTAATGCTCCTCCGGCCCCTGCATCAGGGCCGAGGTGATGTGCTGCTTGGCCGCGATGCCGCCGAAGAAGTCGCGCTTGGCGGCCGGGTCGGTCTCGTCGTTGAAGATCGGCGGATGGCAGGGATGGGTGACGAAATAGGTCAGGTCGGCGCGCTCCGGCAGATGGCCTGCGAAGGGGGCGGCGGCGTCGAGCACCACGACCATCGTGCCGGGCTTCAGCTGTGCGTTGATCCCGCTCGCCACCTTGCCGATCGCCGTATCGGGCACGGCGAGGATCACTACCTCGGCGCCTTCGAGCGCCTGCTCCTGCGGCACGCAGTCGAAGCCGAGGCCCGACTTCAGGCGCTCGCGGCCGGCTTCGCTCAGCTCGACATGCCGCACGTCGAAGCGCGAGCCCTTCAGATTGCTGGCGAGGCGGTAGCCCATCTTTCCGCCGGCTCCGAACAGAGCGATACTTGTCATGCCTTTTCCTTTCACTGCGAAGAGAGAACCTGCCGTCAGCGGCAGAGGGCCGCTTGACGCTGAAGCGCGATGCGCTGCTGCAGGCGTTGCTGGAACTGGTCGACCACGACGGCCGCGATGGACGAAGGCGCCGACGATCTTGTCATGTCCACCCGAAATGGTCGTGCCGCCGAGCACCGTCGCGATGGCGTCAAGCTTGAAGGTCTCGCCCTTGGCGCAGTTTGGCCGCGGCCGCGCCGGACTGAAGAACCTGCTTGAACATGGATCGTCCTCCCGAGACTCTCGACGGCGAGCGATCGGCCGTCTTCGGCTACGCGATCCTCGACTCGAGCGCTGCCTCCCCGCAGCGGTGACGTGACAATGACAATCCTCGGTTTTCTCGTCAACTGGTATAATGAGTTTGCCAGTTGGATGATTGAGGATCAAGCGTCCTGCGGCCAGTTGGCTTGGGTGAAGACGCCGCCGTCGACCCAGAGCGTCTGCCCGGTGACGAAGCCGGCGGCCTCGCTGGCGAAGAACAGGACCGGGCCGGCGATATCCTCGGCCGTGCCGGCGCGGCGCAGCGGAGTGATGCGGCCCCAGCTGGCGGCATAATCTGGCGCTTCCTGAAGCGTGCGCTCGTTGAGGATGGCGCCGGGCGCCACGCAGTTGACGCGAATGCCATGGGGCCCAAGCTCGGCGGCCGAGACCTTGGTCAATTGCTCGATGCCGCCCTTAGAGGCCGTGTAGTCCACCAGCTTGGGGAAGGCGAGCTTGTTGCAGCCCGAGCCGATATTGACGATGGCGCCGCCTTTCCCGGCTGCCACCATCCGCCGAGCGGCGGCCTGCGTGTTGAGGAACGTGCCTTTCAGATTGGTCGCGATGACTCGGTCCCAATCCTCCTCCGCGAGGTCGAGAAGCGAGCTCCAGGTTTGGATGCCGGCATTGTTGACGAGGACGTCGGGTGCCGAGCCGTGCCAGCGCTCCGCCGCATCGAAAAAGGCGTTGACCTCGGCCGATCGCCCCGCGTCGCATTCGAGCCCCAGCGCCCGGGCGCCGATAGCTTCGATCTCGCTGACGAGCGACGCCGACGCCGTTTCGTCCAGCTTGTAGCTGAAGGCGACGGCGTGGCCCGCCTTGGCGAAGGCGACGGCGAGATGCCGCCCGATGCCCGTGTTGCCGCCCGTCACCACCGCCAGCTTGGTCATATCCGCTTCTCCATCTGCTTCTGCGCGGCGCTCTACGCTGCACTGGGCGAAGAGGAAAGACGCCGACGGGTCTGTTCCTCGACCGCCGTCCTGGCTCTGGATTGCCCTCGGTGACAACGGGTCGGGAAGGGACAAGCCTTGCGGAGATCAGCGGACGGTTGCGGGCGGCGCGCCTTGGCAGGTGCTTGGGGCGGCCGAGCGGAGGCGCGGGCATGAGCGGCTATATCCTCGCCATCGACCAGGGCACGACTTCGGCGCGGGCCACCGTCTTCGACGCTGATTTCGGGGTGGTCGGCGTCGGCCAGGAGGAGTTGGAGCAGATTCTGCCGTGTTCCGGCTGGGTGGAGCACGGTCCGGAAGCCATCTGGCGCAGCGTCGTCTCCACCGTAAAGGCTGCGCTGGCCGACGCCTCGCTCTCGGCCCGCGATCTTTCCGCTCTCGGCATCACCAACCAGCGCGAGACGACAGTCCTGTGGAACCGCGACACGGACGAGGCGATCCACAACGCCATCGTCTGGCAGGACTGGCGCACTGCAGAAACCTGCCGCCGCCTCGTGTCCGACGGCGCGGAGGAGATGATCCAGGCGCGAACCGGCCTCGTGATCGATCCCTATTTCGCCGGAACCAAGCTCGCGTGGCTGCTGGATCATGTGGACAGGGCGCGGGCGCTGGCCGAGCGCGGCAAGTTGGCGTTCAGAACCGTGAACAGTTTCCGTCTCTGGCGGCTGACGGGCGGCCGCGTCCACGCCACCGACACGACCAATGCCGCGCGCACCATGCTGTTCGACATCGACCGCAACGCCTGGGACGGAGAGCTTTGCCGGCTTCTGCGCGTGCCGCTGTCGCTTCTGCCTGAGGTGAGGGACTGCGCGGCCGATTCCGACGCGACGGAGGCCAAGCTCTTCGGCGCGCCGATCCCGATCTGCGGCATGGCGGGAGACCAGCACGCCGCGACGCTCGGCAATGCCCGTTTCCAGCCCGGCATGATGAAGTCGACCTACGGCACCGGCTGCTTCGCCGTTCTCGACACGGGCCCTGAGCGCGCGCCTTCGCGCAATCGCTTGCTCTCCACGGTCGCCTATCGGCTGAACGGCCGGACGACCTATGCGCTGGAAGGCTCGATCTTCATCGCCGGGGCGGCGGTGCAATGGCTGCGCGACGGGCTGCGCATAGTGGAGAGAGCGAGCGACACCGGCGCCATGGCGGCGCGTGCGAGCGAGGAGCAGGACGTGTTCCTCGTGCCGGCCTTCACAGGCCTCGGCGCACCCTGGTGGGACGCGGAGGCGCGGGGCGCCATCTACGGCCTCACCGGTAACACGGGGCCGGACGAGTTCGCCCGTGCGGCGCTGGAGGCGGTGTGCTTCCAGACGGCCGACCTGCTTCAGGTCATGCGGGCGGACTGGCCGGGGGCAAGCGAGACGAAACTGCGCGTCGATGGCGGTATGGTGGCGAGCGACTGGACCATGCAGCGCCTCGCCGACATTCTGGACGCGCCGGTGGACCGGCCCGTTGTGCTGGAGACCACGGCGCTGGGGGCCGCGTGGCTCGCCGGCCAGCATTGCGGCGCCTGGCCTGACTAGGCGCGTTTTGCGGAACGCTGGCGCCTCGACCGGACCTTCGAGCCCGGCATGGATGCCGCTCTGCGCGGGCGAAAGCTCTCCGGCTGGCGGCAGGCCGTGCGCCGGACCCTCAGCGACCTGCCGGCACTCGCGACATAGGCATAGGACGGGTCAGGCGAGGTGGTGCTCGTGCCGCTTCGACGAAGCCTGCCAAACCATCTCGGAACCACACGGCCGGCGGCCGATTTGCCTGGAAGGATTCCAGACAAGGGCGCGACGCATGGCTGAAAAGAGCAAGGGACCGGACTTCACCCAGGGGATCGCCTCGTCCGATCTCGCCCCCGGCGCGATGCTGCGCGGCACGGTGGGCGAGGTGGCGGTGATCCTGGTGCGCAGCGAAGCGGGCCTGCGTGCCTTTTCTGCCAAATGCACCCATCTCGGCGCCATGCTCGACACGGGGCTCCTGGCCGGCGGCGAAATCCGCTGTCCCTGGCATCATGCCCGTTTCTCCGCCGACACGGGCGAGGCGGTGGCCGCGCCCGCTCTTGCCCCGCTCTCCTGCTACCTTGTGGAGGAGCGAGAGGGGCGCATTACCGTAGGGGCGCAAACCGACGCGGCGCGGCCTAGGCCGGCGCCCAGCGCGCCGGACCGCATCCTTATTTTGGGCACTGGCGCGGCCGGCTTCGCCTGCGCCCACGAACTCGCCAAGCGCGGCGCCGGGCGCCATGTCACGCTGATTGGCGAGGAAGAGGACGCCCCTTATGACCGGACCTTCTGCTCGAAGCAGTATCTCGCGGGCAAGGAGGAGCGCACCGGCGTCGCCTTCAAGGAAACGGCCTTCCTAACCGAGAGCGGCGTGACCTTGCGCAGCGGCGCGAGTGTCGAGGCGATCGATCCCCTGGACCGGACGATCCGGTTGACCGGAGGCGAGGTGCTGGCCTTCGACGCCTTGGTGATCGCGACCGGCGCGGCGCCGCAGCGGCCGGACACGCCGGGCTTCGATCGAGCGAATGTCCATGTCCTTCGCAGTCTGGCGGATGCCGACGCGATCATCGCGGAGGCCCGCGAGGGCAAGCGGGCGCTGGTGGTCGGCGCCAGCTTCATCGGGCTGGAGGCGGCGGCTTCGTTGCGGGGGCGCGGCGTCGAGGTGGACGTGGTTGCGCCCGGCGAGATTCCGATGCGCAAGGTGCTGGGCGAAGAGGTCGGCCGGATGGTTCGCGGCCTGCACGAGGAAAACGGCGTGCGGTTTCACCAGGGCAAGGTCCGCTCCTTCGATGGATCGGCGGCCGTGCTGGAGGATGGGACGAGACTTCCGGCCGACTTCCTCGTGCTCGGCCTCGGCGTTTCGCCCAGTGTGGATCTGGCGAGGGAGGCCGGGCTCGAACTCGCGGCGCGCGAGCAGGGCGGCGGCATTCTCGTGGATGCCCGGTTGGAAACCTCCTATCCCGGCATCTTCGCGGCTGGCGATGTCGCGAACCTTCGTCGCCCGACGGGCGATGGACGCCAGCGGATCGAGCATTGGGTCCATGCCGAGCGGCAGGGCCAGCATGTCGCCCGCGTCCTCTCGGGAGAGGGCGAGCGCTTCGAGGACGTGCCCTTCTTCTGGAGCGCTCATTACGGCACGAGCCTTCGCTATGTCGGCCATGCCGATGCAATCGCCCAAGCCGAGATGGACGGTTCGGCAGAGCAGCGTGATTTCGCGCTTCGAATCCGCGACGAGACGGGCGGGGAGGCGCTGGTCACCTCCAAGCGCGACAAGGCGGCGCTGGAGACCGAAGCGGAGTGGGAGCGATAGGGCGAAGGGCATGCGCTATCCCGTGACGCCGGACGGGCGCTATTTCGTGGTGCGCGGACGGCTCTGGCGCATGTCGAACCCCAACCTTTCGGAGGCCGAGCGAGAGGACGGGGTAAAGCGCCTCATGGCGGCGAGGCGCGCCGTCGGAGCCGCCAAGCGCACTGGGGACGACGCGGCCCTACGCGCGGCGCGCGGCACCGTGGATGAAGCCAAGCGCGATCTCGGCGAACGCGGCCTCGTCTGGTGGACGGACGGGGCAGCGGATTTCAGCCAGCGGATGGTGCGCTCGACACCCTATGCCGATTGGTTCACCGCACTCGACGACGCGGAGCGCGAGGCCGGCGACAGGCCGGCCGCCCGCTCGTGACGGCGCCCTCACTCGCTGGGGGCGCGATCGGCATGGACATTTCCCCGAATTACTCCGACAAATCATCTCTGGGGGTGGGGTAAAACAGAATCGTGCTTCGCCCGAGCCCCTAGAGCAATGCGCCGGATTGTGCTGCACTTGCCTTCGGAGGCATTGCGTCGGGGAAGGGCGTGGTGGGAACAGGGGAGACGCGACGCTGGTCATCGACATCGTACCCGTGAGGCGCACGCCCGCACGGCAATCCCTGCGTCTGCACGGCTCGATCGCGCAGGAGATCGGCACGGCCATCCTGACCGGGCGCTACGAGCCGAACGAACTCCTGCCGAATGAAGTCACCTTCTCCGAGCAGTTGCAGGTGTCGCGCACCGCCTACCGGGAAGCCGTTCGCATTCTCGCCGCCAAAGGCTTGGTTCACAGCCGCCCCAAGGCGGGAACCCGCGTCAGCCCGCGTAACACATGGCACTTCCTGGACCCCGACGTCCTGCGCTGGATCTTCGAGAGCGGCGCGCCCGACCCGACCTTCCTTCGCGAGCTTTTCGAGCTGCGTCAGATCGTTGAGCCCGCGGCGGCGGCGCTCGCCGCAGAGCGCCGCACGCCCGAGCAGATCGCGGAACTGCGCCGCGCGCTGGAGGGGATGGAGCGGCACGGCTTAGCCGTGGAAGAGGGGCGCAACGCCGATCGGTTGTTCCACGAGCTGATTCTCGGAGCGACCGGCAACGAAGCCTTGGGCACGCTGGCCAGCGGTATCGCCTCGGCGGTTCGGTGGACCACGATTTTCAAGGCGCGCGACGGACAGATGCCGCGCGATCCTCTGCCCGAGCATCTCGCCGTGTTTCTGGCCATCGAGAAGGGCGATCCCGAACTGGCCCGTAGCACCATGGCCGAGCTCGTCGGCCTCGCGCTCAACGATATCAGCGCCCTCGGCGACTGACGCCGCGAATCAGACATTGGAGCGCTGAAAGTCCGGCTAGGTTTTCCTGGCGCGCGACCGAACGGAACGTCGGGAGAACAGGCGTCCGGGCGCGCTTGAGCGGGGCTGGATTGCGTGAGCTTCCTGCAACACCGCACCTTCAAATCCTGGCCTACCCAGCGCCCGACCACGGCCGGAGGTTGAGCATGTCAGCGCTTTGCGTTTCGATAGTAAGGCACGAAATCCAATCAGGCGGATGGGGACGCTGCAAGCGATCCGCCGGATGGAGACCAAAGGAATGCCGGGGGCTTTCGAATGACGATCCGTAGTCTTGTTTTCGCGGCCAGCGTGAGTCTGCCGGCTTTGTCCGCCGCTCATGCGGCCGATGCCGTGGTCGTGCCACAGGCCGAGCCTGCCGATTACGTTCGGGTCTGCGACGTCTATGGGGCCGGCTTCCATTACATTCCCGGAACGGAAACCTGCTTCAATCTCGGCGGCTATCTCCGCTTCGATACGATCGTTGCCGGCTCTCCCGCGACGAATCTCGAAGGTGACGACTACCAGGTCAACACGGCCCTGCGCACGCGCCTGAATTTCGACATTCGCGAGGAAACCGAACTCGGCACCTTGCGCGCCTTCGTGCGGCTTCAGAACACGAACCGCTCCGGCTCGGCCAACGACGTCGCCATGGACCAGGGCTTCGTCCAGCTTGGCGGCTTGCTCGCGGGTTACCGCGATTCGATGTGGTCCTCCGACATCGGCGGCATCGAAGACGGTCTTTTGACCGACACCGATCTCGTGGTGGGCGATTTCAACACCAACCAGATCTCCTACACCTACGCGATGGGCAACTTCTCGGCCACCGTCGGCCTGGAAGACGATGCGACGGGCGACGCGGTGCCGGATATCCATGCCAAGCTGGTCTATTCCGGTAGCTGGGGCGGGGCCTTCCTATCGGCGGTCTATGACGAGACCTTCAACGAGGAAGACGCGATTTCCGCGATCGGCGCCGAGCCCTTCGACTACCAGGGATCGCAGTTCTACCCGATCTTCCTTCCCCGCCTGCCGACGCGTCTGCAGGACGGCAACAACGACGCCTTCGCCCTGAAGGGCGGCGTGCTCCTGAAGAACCTGATCGCGCCGGACTCTTCGCTCAAGATCGAAGGGCACTACGCCTTCGACCCGACCGTCTATGCCTCGATCGCCGGTCTCGCCACGACGCGCACCTTCTCGGAAAACAACCCGACCGTCCTGAACCCAGAGCCGGGTTCCGTTCCGATCTTCCTGGAATATGCCGTGGGCGCCGGCTACGCGCAGAAGTTCGGCAATCTGGGTCTGGCGGTCGCTGGCCAGTTCGGCCGCACCTTCGACACCGGCTTCTTCGGGCAGCTTCCCAACGGACAGTTCGGCACCTTCGACAGCCGGGGCGATTACTACGCGCTGGTCGGCAATCTCGGCTACCAGATCACCCCGAAATTCGCCACGCTCGCCGAAGTCTCCTATCGTAATGTCGACTTTGACCGGGTCGGCGACGTCGATCAGACCAGCGGCTTCCTTCGCTTCCAGCGCGATTTCTGATCTCGCCGGCGATCCGTTCTCGAACGAAAACGGGCGCCTCCTTTCGGGGCGCCCGTTCTTGTGTTGGGGATTGGATTAGGCCTGACGCTTCAGACCCAGCGAGGTGATGCGACGGGCCGAGGCTTCGCCGGGCAGGCGCACCAGCGTCGAACGCTGGAAGCCATCCGCCTCGCCGGCAATCTCCGCGCGATCAATGCGCGCCGGCTTCGAAGCGGCGGTCTGCGTGGCACGCGGTGCGGACGCGTCGTTCGACAGCTTGAAGCGCCCGGCTTCGTCCGCCAACCGTCCGGCTTCCGCCGAAAGCTGCTCAGCGGTGGCCGCCATCTCGTTCGCCGCACCGGCGTTCGACTGCGTCACCTGATCCAGCTGGCCGATCGCCTGGTTGATCTGCTCGATGCCGATCGACTGCTCCCGGCACGCCGCTGAAATCTCCGACACCAGCTCTGCCGTCTTGCGAATGTCCGGAACCAATCGCTCCAGCCGCGCCCCGGCGTCCTCCGCCACGACCAGCGTGCGGCTCGACAACTCGCCGATCTCAGCCGCCGCCGCCTGGGAACGTTCAGCGAGCTTGCGCACTTCGGAGGCGACCACCGCAAACCCCTTGCCATGCTGGCCGGCACGGGCCGCCTCGATCGCGGCGTTCAGCGCCAAGAGATCGGTCTGGCGGGCGATCTCCTGCACCACGGCGATCTTCTCGGCAATGGCGCGCATGGCCTCGGTGGACTGCGCCACCGCCGCGCCCGTGGTGCCGGCATGCTCGGCGGCCTGGGCGGCGATCTTCTCGGTGGTGGAGGCGTTGTCGGCGTTCTGGCGGATGTTGGCGGTCATCTCCTCGATCGCGGCGGACGCCTGCTCGGAGGCGGCGGCCTGTTCCGTCGAGCCCGACGACAGGCGGTCGGCGGTCTCGGCCGACAGGCTGGACCCCGCCGTCACTTGCGACGAGGCGGTGCGGATGTTGGTGACGATCGACGTCAGGTTGCGGCTCATCGTGGAAGCGGCATTCTGAAGGTCGCCGATCTCGTCCCGGCTGCGCACCGGCTCGAGCGGTTCGCTGAGATTGCCGTCTGCAATGCGCCCGAAGGCGGTCTGGAGCGAGCGGAGCGGGCGGAACAACATGCTGCTGACGAGGAAAATGAGAACGCCGGCCACGCCCGCGATGACGAGGTTGGTGATCACCATGGACTGGACCGTGCTCGAAATGCCGGCGAGATACGCCGTGCGATCGAGCCCAACCATGAGCAGGCCGATTGTCTGGCCCGACGCATCCTTCAGAGGATCATAGGCGACGTAATAGGGCTTCCCCAGAATGGCCGCTTCGCCCCGGAAGGGCTGGCCGCCGGCGAGCGCCGTGGTGGCGGCCGCGGCCGAGGTCAGCTTGGTGCCGTTTGCGCGCGAGCCGTCCTCGTTGCGCAGGCTGGTGCTGACCCGGGTGTCGCCCTGGAAGAGCGTCGCGGCTCCGCCGAGGAGGCCGCTGATCTCGTCGACGATCTCCGTATCGCCGTTGAGAAGCTTCGATCCGAGATAGAGTTGCCCGTTCTCGATTCGGAAGGTCGCGCCCTCGGGATTGAGAATGCGCCAGGCGACCTTGTCGTTCGACGCGAGGCGAGTGGATGCTTTGTGCGAAGCATCCTCCACGGCGGAGCTATAGGCTTGCCAAATGTTGGTGACGGAAGCCACCGTCAGCGCTGCAAGAGCAAGTGCGACGACCTTGGCGCGAATGGAAATCCGAAGCTTTTGACTCGACATGTCACCCTCATCACCCCGCCGGATGAGCGTCTCGTTTGCGGGGGTCCCTTTTCGATGACGGGATAAGACATCAGACTTCGTTTGGTGCCCAACTACCGGGCGCTCTGCCCGAAAAAACGCGCCCTATGCTGAAGCATCCCTAAACACTCTTCGAGAGGGTCTGCCGACAAGGGCTTCGACACGCCGGCGCGGCAAACCCACGTCGTCGGGAGCATTTGCCGCTTCCATTCGTTCCCCCGCCGAGCGAAACGGCGAAGGGCGGATCATGGGGCTAAATCGAAGGGAGTTCGTCGCGGCGGGACTGACGATGGCCGGCGGCCTCATGCTGGCCCGCTCGGCCTGGGCTCAGGGTGCCGCCGCACCGAGCGACGGAGATATGTCCGGCCTCCTTCGCCCCGGCGCCCGGCTCGAAACGCTCTACGAGGGTGGTCGTTGGTGCGAAGGGCCGTGCTGGCTTCCTCACCGAAACGGCCTCGTGTTCAGCGACGTGCGCGCCAATCGCATGAATCTTTTGGGCGGCCCGGGTGAGATATCGCCTTATCGCGACCCGTCCAACAACGCCAATGGCAACGTGCTCGACGCCGAAGGGCGCCTCGTCACCTGCGAGCATCGCAACCGCCGCGTGGTGCGCAAGGAGGCGGACGGCACGCTGACCGTCCTGGCGGACGCGTTCGACGGCAAGCGCCTGAACTCTCCCAACGACGCGACCCTCGCCCCCGACGGCGCGATCTGGTTCACCGATCCCGTCTACGGCATTCGCCAGCCCGACGAGGGCATCATGGCCGAGCCCGAGCAGACGGCGCGCCGGGTCTATCGCATCGCCCCCGATGGGCGGCTGGAGGCGCGCACCGACCGGCTCGACCAGCCCAACGGACTCGCCTTTTCCCCTGATGGCGCCACGCTCTATGTTTCCGAAAGCGGCGCGGCTTTGAACCCGGAGGGGCCGAGCGGCATCTGGGCCTTCGCGGTGGCGGCGGACGGGAGCCTGGACGAAGGCCGCCTCTTCGCCGCGATTTCGCCCGGCGTTCCCGATGGACTGGAGGTCAGCGAGGCCGGACATGTCTTCGCGGCCTGCCAGGATGGGGTGCGAGTCTTCGGCCCGGACGGGCGAAGGATCGGCCGCATTCCGACGGCAACCGCCAGTTCCAACATTGCCTTCGGCGGCGCCGACGGCAAGCGCCTGTTCATCACCGCCGGGAAGGCCGTCCACGCGATCGATCTCGCCGTTGCCGGCCTGCGCTTCGGCCGCGGCTGACACACTTCCCCATCATTCCCTGATCCGCAGGAGTTCGTGACATGGCGCCATCCCGCCGACAATTTCTCGCCCACAGCGCCGGCCTCGGCGCTTCGCTCGTTCTGGGCGGCCCGGCCTTATCGCAGGAGACGGGCTCACCGCTTTGGGTTACCGGCGAGGCTCGGGGCGAGGGGAGCACGGCTCGTGGTGTCGGCGATATGGAATTGGCATTCCTCGCAAACGCGCCCTCCACGCCGACGGGCCTTGCCATCTCGCCGGGCGGCCGGGTCTTCGTCATGATACCGCGTTTCGACGCGAAGGTGCCCTATACGCTGGGCGAGGTGGCGCCCGACGGTTCGGTGACGCCCTTTCCCGATGCCGCGACCAACGCGGTTGACCCCGACGCGCCGCAGCGATCGCTCATGCATGTTCCCAACGGCGTCTTCGATACGGCCGGCCATCTCTGGGTGCTCGATGCCGGGTTGCCGGAAGGCAAGGGGCCGCCGGTGCCGGGCGGTGCCAAGCTGGTTCAGTTCGACATCGAGACCAAGCGGGCCCTTCGCACCATTCCGCTCGAACCGGGCATTGCTCCGACCTCCTCTCTCAACGATCTACGCGTCGATACGCAAGGCGGCAGGGCTCGCGCCTTCATCTCCGACCAGGGGCAGGACGGGGAAGGGGCGATCCTGGCTGTGGATCTCGAAACCGAGCGCGTCGTGCGGCGCCTGGCCGGCCATGCCAGCACGCAGTCGCAGAAGGGCTTGGCGAAGTTCGTGGAGCACCGCCCGGTGGTGCTCGATTCGGGGAAGGGGCCGGCACGTGCCGTACAAGGCGGCGCGAACGGCATCGCCCTCGGGCCGGATGGCAAGCGTCTCTATTATGCGCCGCTGATCGGGCGCCATCTCTACGCCGTGGATGCGTCGGCGCTTCTTGACCCGGCCCGCAGCGATGCGGAGATCGCCGCGATGGTGGACGATCTCGGCGAGAAGGGCATGACCGGCGGGCTCGGCGCCGATGCAATGGACCGGGTCTATCTGACGCTGCAGGAGCAGAACGCCGTCGGATGCCACCATCCCGACGGGCGGATCGAGGTGATCGCCTCCGACCCCCGCCTTGTCTGGGCCGATACGATCGTGATCACCTCCGACAAATGGCTCTACGTTTCGGCCGCGCAGGTGAACCGCCGCCCCGAATACAACAAGGGCGAAGATCGGCAGAAGCCGCCCTATGCCGTGTTGCGCGTGCGCATCGACGCTGGGCCGGCTTGAGGGGGGCGAGCAAGCCCGGCGCGGATGGACGCTGCAGCGGCTTAAGGCTTGCGGGGCGCTGGAGGCGACGCCCCGCTTCACAGGATTTGCGTCTTGACCCCTTGATCCAAAGTCTCGCTTCCGTTAGTCGGAGCGTATTGGAGAGGTGGCCGAGTGGTCGAAGGCGCTCCCCTGCTAAGGGAGTATACCAGAAATGGTATCGTGGGTTCGAATCCCATCCTCTCCGCCATGATCGGCCGATAGCTTTCCCGCTTCGACTGTTTCCCCGATTTCCCGCAACGATTATCTTGGCCCACGCGTATCGTTTGGTCCGTGCCGATGATGGGCATGCACTCGAGTGGCGCGCCGTCCAGTTCGGCATCTCACCCAAAATGCTGCATTGCGGTAAATCTTGGATTGTCGCACGATCCATTTTGGCGCGCGAGATTGCCGGTTTGTTTGTTCTGTCGTTCTTCGACGTCCCTCAGTAGGTCGGATGTCCTGGACTCTTGGCAAACAGGATGCGTTCGCCATTCCTGCAACACAATCGTCGTTGCATCGAGACGGACGTGTCACTTCCTGCGAAAACAATCAAATTGAACGTAATTCCGTCAGGTCTTGAATTTACAGTGCGGCGAGACGCGTTCTTTACCAATGAAGACAGGCGGGAAGCCTTGAGATCAGCGACCTGTGATTGTCTGGCATTAGGGATAGGACGCGGAAAAAGAGAATCGCCATTGCGCAATGCAACAGCAGAAGGCATTGTATTTTCGAATATGTGATTGTTTTTGCGGCGGGCAGTGTCGCGTCTTGAACTGGCGAAACGATTGGACGCGAGTTTCGGGCCGGTGCCCATCCTGCCGCTACGGCCGGTCGGCTTTCCCACGAAGCGGCGTTCCGCTATTCCAGCCGAAAGCGGCGACGCGTGTTCGGAGCGGGGCATTCCCCGCTCCGTTGCAGCGCGCTGAGCTGAGGCGGCTTGGATCGCACGCTGGCGTGGGGCCGGGAACGGTCGCTTGGAAATCTGAGGAGTCGACGGGTGAAGGTTGCGATCGTCCATTACTGGCTCGTGACGATGCGGGGCGGGGAGAAGGTTCTCGAAGAGCTCTGCAAGCTCTACCCGCAGGCGGACATCTTCACGCTCGTGCTGGACGAGGGGACCTTGTCTCCCATCCTGCGCAAGCACAAGATCACCACGTCCTTTCTCCAGAGCATCCCCGGCAGTCGCAAGCACTACCAGAAGCTTCTGCCACTCATGCCCTTCGCGCTGGAGCAGCTCGACGTCACGGACTACGATCTGGTGATCTCCAGCGAGTCCGGGCCGGCCAAGGGGATCGTGACGCGCCCCGACGCCCTGCACATCTGCTACTGCCACTCGCCGATGCGCTACATCTGGGATCATTACCACGTGTATCGCCGCGAGCTGGGTCTGGCGTCGCGCTTCGTCTTCTCACTCGTGGCGCCTCTCCTGCGCATGTGGGACGTGACCACGGCGGCGCGTGTCGATGCCTTCGTCTCCAACTCCATGCATGTCTCGCGTCGGATCGCGCGCGTATACGGCCGCCTGTCGACGGTGATCTACCCGCCCGTCGCGGTTGAGGATTTCGAGCCCGCGAACAAGATCGAGGACTATTATCTCTGCGCCGGGCAGATCGTCACCTACAAGCGCGTGGACCTCGCCGTGCAGGCCTTCACCAGGATGGGCAAGCCCCTGGTGGTGATCGGCGACGGGCCGCATCTGGAGCCCTTGCGGCGCGTGGCCGGCCCGAGCGTGAAGTTCCTTGGCCGCTGCGATTTTGCGACCTTGAAGCATCACCTCAGCCACTGCCGCGCCCTCGTGTTTCCGGGCGAGGAGGATTTCGGCATCCTGCCCGTCGAGGCCATGGCCAGCGGGCGTCCGGTGATCGCCTATGGTGCCGGCGGCGCGCTGGAAAGCATGGGGGACGAAGGCGCGGGCGTCTTCTTCACCGACCAGTCGGTGGACGGGTTGGTGGATGCGGTGCGTCGCTTCGAGGCGCGGTTCGACGAATTCGACCCCTCGCGCATCCGAAAAAGGGCGCAGCGCTTTTCTTCGGCGCGTTTTCGCCGCGAAATGTCGGCATTCGTCGAAGCCGAGTTGGCGCGCAAGAGAAACACGTTCCGCCAGCCGGAATGGAACGAGATCGAAGCGCACGAAGACTCTTCGAACACGCTCGTGCTCACGCATGACGAGCGGGTTTGAGACGGATCGGCTTCGGGTGTTGGAGATCGAAAGATGGAAATGAAGTTCCCGACGCCGGGTGGAGCACCCACCCAAGAAGGTCGGCCGGGACATTTGCGGGACGAGCTGTATCGCCTGATCGGCTTCGTCCGGCGGCAGGCCCTGCTGGTTGCGATCGGCGCGGGCCTCGCGGCCCTGCTCGCCGCGCTGATCCTGTTCAACACCGTGCCGACCTACCGCTCGCAGATCCGGCTTCTGTTCTCCGAGCCGCCGAACTTCCTGCAGAACGAGCGGGAGCGCGACGCGCTGACGCAGGCCGACGAATATATCGCGACGCAGATGGCGCTGATCGAATCGCGCTCCATCGCCAATCGTGTCGCAAAGGACCTGAAGCTGACCGACCGCCTGGACGAGTTGAGCCAGCGCCATGGAATTGTCAGCTCCATCCGCTCGCTCTTTGCCGGTAGCGACGCGGAACCCGCCGATCCGAGCGTGCCCGACACGGCCGAAGAGCGCGCCATCAGCTATCTCCAGAACAATCTGACCGTTTTCCGAGTGGCGCGAAGCTACGTCATCGAGATCGGCTTCGATTCCCCCGACCCCGTCCTGTCCCGCGAAGTCGCGGACGCCTATGGCAGCGCCTTCCTGGCCGATCAGGTGGCAGGGCGGCTCGACGGGCTCAATCGCATCAGCAACTGGCTGGAAGTCCGAATCGAGGAGATCGGTCGCGGCTCGCGTCAGGCGGCCGAGGCAGTGGCGCGCTTTCGCGCCGAGAACGGGCTTGTGGCGGCTGACGGACGCCTTGTCACGGATCAGCAGCTCGAGGGCTTGAACCAGCAGCTCATCAATGCGCGCGCTAGCGTTTCGGCCGCCCAGGCGCAGGTCGAAATCTATTCCGCCGCGATGAAGGACGGCAATATCGAGACGCTGATCGGCCTGCGCCAGCGAGCCAACGGCTCCAACACGCCGGCCAACGGCGACATCGCCAGCGACTATCTCCTTGCCGCCGAGCGCGAGCGGGCGGTGGTAGCGCGCTGGGGCGCCGAGAACGAGCAGGCGCGCGCCATCACCGCCGAAAAGCAGCGGCTGGCGAACCAAGTGCGCGCGGAAGCGCAGCGCACGCTCGACGCCTATCAGTCGGAACTCGCCCGCGCGCAGTCCGAACTCGCCGCCATCAACACCAATCTGGAAGCGGCCGCGACCAAGAGCGAAGGCGTCGGCTCCACCATGGTAACGCTTCGCACGCTGGAGCAGCGCGCGCAGTCCTTCCAGTCGCTCTACCAGAACTATCTCGGCCGGTATCAGGAACTGATCCAACAGCGCTCGCTGCCGATCGACACCGCGCGCATCATCACGACGGCGGTGCAGCCGGATTCGCCGCTCTTCCCCAAATACAAGATCGTCATGGCCCTCTCGCTCATCCTGGGCGGGGCGATGGGGGCGGTGGTGGGCGTCGGCCGCGAGTTCTTCGACCGGTCGCTGCGCAGCCGCGCCGACATCGAGGCGCATGGCGTCCCGTTCCTGGGCTACATTCCCGCACGCGGCTCGCTGCGTCGCCTCGGCTCCGCCGGGCGGTTCTCCGAGCTTTCGGATCGCGTGGCCGAGGCGCGGCACCGGTGGCTTGGACAGCGCACCCCGTCTTCGGCGAAGAAGGCCGACCGTATTCTCAACGGCACGCTGCAGCGCGTGTTGCTGGCGACCGACGCGATGCGTCTGGAGCCGATGGTGATCGCGATCTCGCCCGTCGACGGGGATCGTGCGGAACAGCAATCCTTCATCGCCCGCGCCTATGCCGAACAGCTTGCTGCCCTCGGTCATGAGGTTCTTCTGATCGCCAAGACGGGAGAGCGCACGACGGCCGGCGGCGAATCCAGCGCTCTCATGCGCCGGGGCGTCGGCACTTCCGTCGCGCCAGAGGCGGGGCCGCAGAACCCGACCGTGGTTCAGGCGGGCAACCTGCCGATGTTCAGCCAATCCACCAACCGCAACGGCGTCCAGGCGCTGGGCTCGGGCGTCGCGGGCCTGTCGGGCCGCTTCGACCGCGTCGTGATCGAAGGCGCGTCGCTGGACCAGCCCTTGAACATCTCCGCGCTGATCTCTTCGATCGACCGCTTCGTTCTGGTGGCGCGCTGGGGCGCGGTGCCGCGTCAGTCTCTGGGCGAGGCCGTTCGCGCCATCCATGGGCTGCGCGCCAAATGCGCCGGCGTGATCCTGGACGAGGCGGAGGTCGGCAAGATCAACTGATCTCGCCCGTTTCAAGGCTCAATCCAAAGCCCGCGTGTTGCGAGACACGCGGGCTTTTTCGTGCGGGGTGTTCTTTTGGATAGAGCCTTTCGAGGCGTTTGCGAAAGGCTGCGTTCAGCAGCGTCTTGAGACGGCGACCCAAATAGAAACGCCCCGGCAAGTCGGCTTGCCGGGGCGTCGGGAAGTTGGGTTCAATGCCTGGCCGCCTTGCAGAGAGGGTCCGGGCGAACGGGCAAAACCCTTACCGGAAGAACGTCTCGCGCACCTGCTGCGAGAACATCTCGCGCTCGCCGGAGACGAAGTCGCGATAAGGCGCCTGGGCTGCGAAATGCGTGTCGAAATCCCCGAACACCTCGCCCACCAGCTTGCCGAAGCGCTGCTCGAGCGAAGGGTCGATGGCCAGCTTGTACTGGTCCTGCAGGGGCATGTCCTCGGCGAAGGCCGCCGAGCCGCGGCGTCCCGCGATCACCACCGTGCCGAGCGAGGCCGCCTCGCGCGGCAGGCGATCCTTGCCGGGATGCTCGCCGAAATCGATGTAGATCTTGGCGCGGGAGAAGGCGTCCTCCACCTCGGCCTTGGTCATGTTGATGATAGGCTTGAAGGTCAGCCCGGGATGGGCGTGCTGCAGCCGCTCGGTGATCGGCAGGCCCTTTTTGGGATTGTAGAGGATGATATCCTCGCGCGCCGGTCCGCCCGACTGCGGCGGCACCACGGACAGATAATCCGACAGGATGCCGCCCGACACGCCCCAGCGCTCCAGGCAATTGCGGGCATAGTGGGACTGGAAGAGATGGCGCGTGCCCGACAGGGTCTGCGCCTTGACGAGCGAGCGCTTGTAGGTGTTGGCGGCGATCCGCTTCGCGCCCGAACGCTGCGACAGGAAAAAGTCGAAGCTCAGCCACCAGATGAAGCGCTCGGCCTTGCTAAAGAGCGGGAACTGGCGAACCATCGTCTCGGGACCGACGAGACAGTCGTTCTTGCCGAGCTTCAGTTCCTTCATCGGCGGCGTGTCGTAGACGCGGTAGCGCTCGGGGACGGGCGCTTCCGGGTCGGGCACATAGTGGATATAGGCGTCGCCGCCCTGGCGCCGGATTTCGTGCACCAGCTGGTGAAGCAGTTCCGGGCCGCCCGTTTGAACGCCGGACGGCGCAAGAACCGCGATCTTGCCATAGGCGCAGGTGGTCATTCAGAAGCTCCGGGACGAGGGGTCGAGACAGAAGGCTTGGAAATCATCGTGCCGGCGGAGCCGGCGCGGCGGTGGTCGCCGTGTGGGCGTCCTTGGGCGTGATGGCGTCGACCGGCAGCCGGCAAACGCCGATCAGAAAATCCTTCAACAGCACGTTGCGGCCAAAGCCGGTCTCGCCGGCATAGGCTCTTTCGGCCTGAAGCCGGCGGAAGGTGGAAAGACGGTCGCCCAAGCGCGGCGCGCGGTAGATCCGGTCGCGATCGGCGTAGAGACGCGCCAAGCGGTCCCAGTACTGCGCAGCCGCATGGGCGTGCGAACGGATTGAGACGTCCTGCGCCGCGCTTTCCACCTCCCGCAGGAGGGCGGCGCGATGGGCGGCGATCGTGTGGTGCATCGCCATGATCTCGGCGGAGGCCACGAGCTTGCCGCGCAGGCGCAGCAGGAGGCCCTTGCGCAGGCCCCCATAGGCGTTCTTGCCATGCTGGCGGTAGCGCACGAGGCGAGCGGGCAGCGCCACGGTGGAGCCGAAGCTGTCGCCTAGGAAATGCGCCCAGCGGTCATGAGACAGGGGCGAGCCGACCGCGTGATTGTCGAGCCCACGTCGCTCGGACGGGATGAGATCGAGCAGATAGCGGCGGAACACCTGGGTCAGGCCGAAATACACGTCCCACGGGGGCAGCGAGAGGGAGGGACGCAGCTCGAACTGGGATATGCCCTGGTCGAACGTGCCGATCTCCCGCGACTCGCCGTCGATCAGCGAGGCGGCGTGAACGCAGAGAACGGCATTGTGCCGCTCCATCTCGTCGATGCAGGTCTTGAGCTTTTCCGGCAGCCACTCGTCGTCCTGATCGCAGAAGGCGACATAGTCGCCCCGGCACAGCTTGGTGGCGGAGAGGAAGTTCTCGCCATAGCCGAGCCGGGTCTGGTTCTGCTTGATGCGGACCTCGAAGGGCGCGGAGGCGGCGAAATCGCGCACGATGTCGAGCGTCTTATCGCTCGACCCGTCGTCCGCGACGATCAGCTCCATCGGCGTCAGCGTCTGCGCGCGCAGGCTCTCCAACTGGGCGCCGATATATCGAGCGCCGTTGTAGGTCGCCATCACGATCGAAACCGATGCCATCGAAGCGTCTCCGCGCGCCGCCGAACTCACGCCGCGCTGGCCGGCGCGAGCTGCTTCTCGAACAGGGCCAGGGCGCGGCCGCAGGCCTGGTCCATGTTGTAATAGGCATAGTCGCCGAGGCGCCCGGCGAACCAGACCTTGCCCGCCAGATCCCGCGCCATCTGCTGATAGGGCTGGAGCGCCTGCGAAGTGCCTTCGGTCGGGATGGGATAATAGGGCTCGTTGGTGCCCGGCACATAGGCTTCCGGGTATTCCTCGACCAGCACCGAGCCTTCGCCCTTCTGGCCGGTCAGATGCTTGAACTCGGTGATGCGCGTGAAGCCGAACTCGTTGGGGTAGTTCACCGTGCCGACGGCCTGGGCAAAACGCTCTTCCGATTCCACCAGACGGAAGCGCAGGCTGCGATAGGGCAGGGCGCCGTGCTCGTAGCGGAAATACTCGTCGATCGGCCCGGTGAAGACGGTCTTGGCATCGGGATAGGAAGCGCGCACGTCGTCATACTCCGTGCCGAGCGAAACGGTGATGTTGGGATGGTCGAGAATGCGCTTGAACATGGCGGTGTAGCCGTCCACCGGCATCGCCTGGAACCGGTCCTGAAAGTAGCGGTCGTCGCGGCTGACATGAATCGGCACGCGGGCGCTGACGGAGGGCGCCAGATCCTCCGGCTTCAAGCCCCATTGCTTGAACGTGTAGTTCTCGAAGACGCGGGAATAGACATAGTCGGCAAGGAAGGTCAGTTCCGGGTTGCCGTCCTGGCGCATCTTCAGGATCGGAACCTTAGTGCCGTAGCCATAGGCGTCGATCAGCGATTCGCTGAGGCGCTCCGCCATCTTGGCGGGGAAAAGGTCGACCAGCGTGTTCAAGTTGAACGGGATCGGCGTGTAGCGCCCGTCCACATGAGCCAGCACGTGGTGGAAATACGGCCGCCATTCCGTGAAGCGCGACAGATAGGTCCAGATCGCCTCGCTATTCGTATGGAAGATGTGGGGCCCATACTTGTGGACGAGAACGCCGTAGGCACCGGGGTAGTCATAGGCGTTGCCGGCAATGTGGTCGCGCCGGTCGATCACCAGAACCTTCTGGTCCAGGACGGAGGCGATCCGCTCGGCTAGGACCGCGCCGGTAAAACCCGCACCGACGATGACCCATTTGGGCTTGCTCAAGGATAGCATCTGTCCGCTCATATCGCTTCGATGGTGCAAGGCAACATCGTGGTTACTGTAAGTCAAGCAAGGATTATTTTTATTCCTGGTAAACAGGAAGACGAAACACTTCAGGCTGGTGAAATGCCGCCTCGATCGACCTGATTGTAGGAAAGGGAGTGCGTGCCGAGCGACGACATGTATGGCTCGGTGCGCGGCCGCCCGACGGCCAGCATCATGCCCAGCGTCATCGCCGTGATCGGCCCGAAATCGGGGCTCGTGCCGATCAGGATGCCGATCAGAAAGGTGGGCAGAAGCGCCCAGCGGCCAGAAGTGAGAAGCGCCGCGCCTTGCTTGTCCCCCAGGGGGCGCCGGCGCAGGTAGCAGCAGATCACGAAGGCCGCGAACAGGAAGGCGCCGAGATAGCCTGTGTTGCTGGCGAGCGCGACCCAGAAGTTGGAGGCGCGCGCGCTGCCGACGCCGATCCCCAAGCCCCAGGACGAGCCGAGCGCCTCCCAGGCCGTGCGCGTCCACATGCTGCGCTCCTCGAAGGAACTCGAGGTCGTCTTCGACACGAGAATGTCGTCGAGAACGAAGCCGATGCGATCGATCAGCGCCGGCTGAAACAGGACCAGCGCGACGACCACCACGACCGCCAGAAGCGCCACGATCGCCTCCACCGTCAGGTGGTCCATCGTGCCCGGATCGAAGCGCACCAGCCGCCAGAGCCATTCCAGCCCCACCGCGCCCATGAAGATGCCGAGCCCGGCATAGGCCGCCGAGGACGAGGACAGGACGGCGAAGACGGCGAGAATGGCGCAGGCCGGCAGCGCCAGGACCCGAAGCGGGTCGCCCGGCGAAAAGGCGCGGCGCGCGAAGAACAGGAGCGCCAGAAGCACGACGCAGGTGCTGCCGAAGGCCGAGGCCTCTGGCATCAGGCCGACGACGCGCCGCGCCCCGAGCACCTCGGCGTCCACCAGCAGCGCATAAGTCGCGGTGCGGAAGGCATCGAGCAGCGCATCCAGCGGAACGAAGCTGTTGGCGAAATCGAGAATGCCGGTGCCGATCGTGACCAGGCAGCCCATCAGGATGGCGCGCGGTAGAAGCGAGCGGCTGCGCGCGTCGCGAAGGCCGACCGAGACCGTCAGCGCCGTCACGATCGAGATCGTGAGATAGGCGAGCTGCGAGACGTTCTGCGTGCTGGGATAAAGCGGGGCGAGCGGCCCCTCGATGGCGCGGACCGGGACCACTAGGATTTCGCCCGCGAAAAGGCGTGGCATGATCAGAGTGGTCAGGATGCAGACGAGAAGAAACAGGAATAGGAAGGCCTGCGACCGGGGCCGCAGCATGAGATGGAGCAGGAAGCCGGTCTGCCCGGGCGCCATCAGGATGCGCAGGGACAGAAGCGCCGCGACGATCGGCAAGGGCGTGAAGGTCAGCCCCGCCGTCAGCGCCGGTGGAACGGCGGCAAGCGAGCCGAAGGGGATGGCGCAGAAGAACAGGGTGACCAGTGCCGGCACCCCGCGAACGAAGGCGATCGAGACGAGAAGCCAGAAGACGAGAAGAACGAGGGCCGCCATCGAACGCCGCGCTCCCTGTCAGGCCGAGGCCGTCGTCAGGCCTGCATGCCAGTGGCCTTTGAAATAGCCGGTCTTCAACACGTAGACCACCATGCACAACGAGACGAAGCCCTCCACGAGAAGCAGCGTCATCGCCGCGCCCTCGGCGCCGAAGGCGCGCGTCAGCGGCGCGATCAGGATCAGGCTGAGAACGCCGCCCGAGATCAGAATGATGTTGAAGGGCTTGGTGCGCTTGTTGGGCAGCAGGATCTGCAAGCCGAGGAAGGTGGAAAAGGACATGACGATCGGCAGCAGCGACAGCCAACGCAGAACATCCGCCGCCGGGGCGAACTGCTTGCCGCCGATGATGGTGACGAAATGCGGAGCGAAGAGCCAGAGCGCCGCGCTGATGCCGGCCGAGATCACCACGAGGCCGATGCCGGAGATCTTCAGGAGCGGCGCAGCCGCGCTGGGGTCCGAGGCCACGAGACGGCTGATCCGCGGAAAGAGGGCCGTGGAAACGGGCTGGAGAACCGACTGCGCGGCCTGCCGGATGCGGTCGGCAAGGGCGAACTGGCCGACGGCCACGGGACCGGCGAGGAAGCCGAGGATCACCGGCGTCAGATTGACATAGACGCCGATGGCCGTGGTCGACAGGAAGATGGTCGACCCTTCCTTCACCTCGACATAGATGTCGTGCAGCGTCGGACGGCGCCACATGAGGATGCCGTCGTGGTGCAGAAGCCAGACGCTGACGGAACCCGCGATGAGCGAGACCGCGCCCTGGATGGCGATGATGAGCGGAGCGTCGGCCGGGGAGTGGACGAAGAGCACGATGAAGACGAGCGTCAGGATGCGCCCGCCGATCTGGATGGCGGAGAAGGCGCGCATGCGCTCCAGCCCGGTCAGCAGCCAGTTCGGAAACAGGGCCGTGCCGGCGATCACCAGCAGCCCCCAGAAATAGAAGGGCGCGGCGTCCCGGAAGAAAGGAACGGTCGCGATCAAGGCGAGGAGCACGAGGCCCATCGCGCCGGCCAGGAGAACCTGACCGAGGATAGTCGCGATCGCCACCTTGGACACTTCCACCGGGTCGTCGCCGATCGCAGCGATCTTGCGGGTCGCGCTCCAGGAAAAACCCCAGGACACGAAGAGGCAGAAGAAGCCGAGCACGAGCTGCGTCATCGCAACGTGGCCCCAGTCCTCCAACCCGAGCACGCGAGTCGTGTAGGCCGCGATCGCAAGCGGGAGAACATAAGCGGAAATCTGCAGGAAGCCGAGAGCCGTGATGTTGCCGATCAGGCCGGCGCGCGCCGAATCGTCCCGCGAGGGCGCATCGGCCCCGGCGGGATCGGGCTGTTTGCGACGCAGAAAGGCCGGGCCGGGCATGCGGAATCTCCTCGCCGATCGGCAGGCAGGGTTCAGGACGAGTCGCCGATAGGTTTGCTGCGCTGCACGAAAAACCGGCAGTTCAAATCATTATGCATTGACTTTTGCGGCACGTCCAGCAAGAAAATCCAATTGTGGGTTACCGCACTGCGGAATCCGATAGTTAAGATCCTATCCATCCGAACCCGTTGCTTGCCTTATCTCGCTCTCGCATCTCCATATTGTGGCTGAAATGTGAGCGGGAGCGTCAGTATGCAGTTGTCATGGGGTGATGGGGCGGTTTCTTGTCGGGTTTCGTGGCGTAAATCAAATGTATGGGGCGGGCGTGGAGCGGATGTTGGACGGCGTATCGAAGTTTCCGGTCTTCGTGGCGATTGTTACCTCCGGTCGTGCGGCCGTTCTGAATGAAACGCTTCGCTATCTCGGGCGTCAGACCTCGCTGCCCGAGCGCGTGTTCGTCTGCCCCGCACAGCCGGCCGACTTCACCTTCCCCTCGGATGAGCGCTTGCCCTTCGCTGTGGAGGTCGTGACATCTCCGCAGGGCGCCTGCGTCCAGCGTAACGCGATTCTGGACCAGCTCACCGGGGAGACTTCGGGCGCGGTTCTGTTTCTCGACGACGACTTCTTTCCGCGCGCCGACTACGTCGCGGAAACGGCCGCGCTTTTCCAGCTTCATCCCGACATCGCCCTGGCGACGGGCACGGTTCTTGCCGACGGGGCGCCGGGGCCTGGGCTAACGGTCGCCGATGCGATCGAGACTCTGGCCGCCGACACGCTACACCCTGAGGAAGACCTGCAGCCCGTCTACAACGGCTATGGCTGCAACATGGCCGTGCGGCTCGACACGGTGAACCGCCGGACGTTGCGCTTCGACACCGAGCTTCCGCTTTACGCCTGGTTGGAGGATGTCGATTTCAGCCGTCGGCTGGCCACCGATGGTCGGCTGGTTCAATCGACGCGGCTGCGCGGCGTTCACATGGGCGTCAAGCGCGGGCGCAGTTCCGGGCTTCGCCTGGGCTATTCGCAGATCGCCAATCCCTGGTACCTCATGCGCAAGCGCACGATGCGCCCGGACCTTGCCGCCAAGCAGGCCCTGCGCAATATCGCAGCCAATCTCGCCAAGGTGGGGAAGCCGGAACCTTGGGTCGACCGTCGCGGTCGGGTGAAGGGCAATCTTCTGGCATTGCGCGATCTCCTTCGAGGCCGCCTCCACCCCAAAAATATCCTCATGCTCGGTTAGGGCGGTTCGGACCCGATCGCCAGAGGGCCGGTTATCCAGTCCGCCGGTAGCCAAGGAGACACGATGCCCATTTTCCGCTCCCTTCGTCTGACGACGTCGTTCGCCCTTCTCACCTTCGGCGCTCTCGCCGTTTTCGGTCCGCGCTTTGCCGCCGATGCCGAAGAGCAGAAGCTCGACCTCAGCGGCTACGAGGTCACCTTCGCCGACGAGTTCGACACGCTGGATGTCTCTGCCTGGGGGCCGCACACGCGCTGGATCGCCCACACGCCCTGGCATGGCGATTTCGGCGACGCGCAATTCGTCGATCCTCGTCCCGGCTTTCCCTTCACGGTGGAAGACGGAATGCTGACCATCACTGCCGCGCGCAACGAAAACGGCAAGTGGGAAGCCGGCCTCCTGTCGGGCCACGATCTGAAGGGCAACGGCTTTGCGCAGACCTACGGCTATTTCGAAGTGAGGGCCAAGCTGCCGGCCGGCGAGGGCGTCTGGCCGGCCTTCTGGCTGATGGGGACCGAGCGCTCGAAATACGCGGTGGAAGTGGATGTCATGGAATTCTACGGCCACGAGCCGACGAAATTCCAAAGCTACTACCATCTCTGGCAAATGGACGGAAAATCGCCGGAGAAGCACATCGGCCACATGCAGCAGACCGATATTGATCTGACGAAGGACTTCCATCGGTTCGGCGTCATGATCGAGAAGGACAAGACGACCTTCTATCTCGACGGCGTCGCCTATTGGTCCTTCGACACGCCGCCCGAATTTGAGCAGCCCTTGTTCCCTCTGGTCAATCTCGCGCTCGGCAGCGGCTTTTCCGTCGAAAACACGCCCGATCCTTCGAAACTCCTCGTGGACTATGTCCGCATCTACGCGCGAAAGCAGGGCTGATGCGCATCCTCCATCTCGCCAACCACTGCCGCATGGGCCATGGCAACGTTCATCTCGCCGTGGACCTTGCCTGCGTGCAGGCCGAGAAGGGGGATCACGTCTTCTATGGTGGGGAGGGCGGCGAGTTGGAGCCGACCCTTGCCGCTTCGGGCGTCACGCATGTGCCGCTGGTCCAGCGCACGCGCAGGCCGCAGGAGCTGCTGGGTTCTCTGGCGCGCCTTCGCGGCCTCATTCGTCGCCACCGCATCGACGTCGTCCATGCGCACATGATGTCCGGCGCGGTGCTGGGCTATGTCGCGACGCGCGCGAGCCGAGCCCGGCTCGTGACCACCGTGCACAATTCCTTCGATTCCCATTCGCGCATCATGCGCCTGGGCGATCGGGTCGTCGCCATCAGCCGGGCCGAGCATGCCACCCTGCGCGTCGCCGGGTTCTCCGAGCGGCAGCTTTCGATCATCGTCAACGCCACGCTCGGCGGCGCGCGCATGCGCATGTTCGGCACGAACGAGACGCTGACCCGCCCGGTTCCCATCCTCTGCACGGTCTGCGGGCTGCACGAGCGCAAGGGCGTCGCGACCTTGATCGATGCTTTCGCCTCCATCGCGGCCCTGTATGAGAGCGAGTTGCACATCGTCGGCGACGGTCCGGACCGCGCCGCACTGGAGGCGCGCGCGGCGCAGACCGGCTTCGGGAACCGGATCGTCTTCCACGGTTCGCTGGAAGATCCCGGCCGCGTCCTGCGAGGCGCCGCCATCTTCGCCCTGGCTTCGCATGCCGAACCCATGGGCCTCGTCAATATCGAGGCGCGTCAGGCGGGCTGCGCCATCGTCGCTTCCGATGTCGGCGGCATTCCGGAAGTCCTGGACGAAGGTCAGGCCGGCCTTCTCGTCCCCCCTCGCGACGTCGCCGCCTTTGCCGCAGCCTTCGACCGCCTCCTCGGAGATCCCGCCTATCTCGCCGAGATGCAGCGTCGCTCCGCCTCCAATCTCGAGCGCTTCGGCGTCGACCATCTCTGGTCCGAACACGATCGCCTCTACCGCGAACTGGTCGGAGCGCCAAAGTCGGTCTCGGCAGCGATCGCTTCCTGATCGAGCGATAAGCCTCAACTTTCGATCGCGTGCTTCGCCGAAACGCGAAGCCGACGATCTGAACAAACGCGATTGTTCTTGGGCTTGGACAATGCCTTCGCGGACGACGAGCAAGGGCATCTTCCGATCGTCACGCGATAGCAGACGGTAGGATTTCAACGTCTAATGTGCGTTTCCCAACCGCCGTTATGGGGCTAAGCTCGAAGCAAATTAAAATTTGCAAATTTGTATCTCAAGAAGAGATGGTGCCGCTTAGGTGACTCGAACACCTGACCCCATCATTACGAATGATGTGCTCTACCAACTGAGCTAAAGCGGCTTGGCTCGGCTATGGCAGCCGGCCGTGAGCGGGTTACTACTCAATTCTCCGGGGCCGCGCAACAGGAAAAATGCGCGGCTTTCGCCGGGAAGCGGAGCGGCGCCGGGTCGGCCTAGACGCGGCGGGATTGGACCGGTGTGGCGCCCAGTTTCGAACAAGCTTCGGCATACTCCCGGGCAAGGCGATCGATCAGGGCGGCGGCGGGGAGGACCGAATCGACCGCGCCGATGCCCTGGCCGGCGCCCCAGATATCCTTCCAGGCCTTGGCGGCTTTCTCGCCGCCGAAATCCATCTTCGACGGGTCGGACTGGGGCAGGTTGTCGGGGTCGAGACCGGCGGCCTGGATCGAGGCCTTGAGATAATTGCCGTGAACGCCGGTGAAGAGGTTGCTGTAGACGATGTCCGCCGCGTGGCCGGCAACCACCGCGTCCTTGTAGGCGGTGGCGGCATTGGCTTCGTCGGTGGCGATGAAGGCGGAGCCGATATAGGCGCCATCCGCGCCCATGGCCTCGGCCGCGAGCACGCCCGCGCCGGTGGCGATTGCGCCGGACAGGAAGAGCGGTCCGCCGAACCAGCGGCGGATCTCCGACACGAGGGCGAAGGGGGAGAGCGTGCCGGCATGCCCGCCGGCGCCGGCCGCCACGGCGATCAGCCCGTCGGCACCCTTTTCGATCGCCTTGTGGGCGAAGCGGTCGTTGATGACGTCGTGCAGCACCACGCCGCCATAGGAATGAACGGCCTGATTGACCTCCTCGACGGCGCCGAGCGACGTGATGACGATAGGAACCTTGTGATCGACGCAGACGCGTAGATCGGCGTCGAGGCGCGCATTGGAGCGATGGACGATCTGGTTGACCGCGAAGGGCGCGGCGGGCTGGTCTGGATGCGCCGCGACGTGTTCGGCGAGCGCGGCCTGGATCTGCTCCAGCCAGTTCGCCAGATTTTCCGCAGGCCGCGCGTTGAGCGCGGGGAAGGCGCCGACGATGCCCGAGCGACACTGCGCGATCGTCAGGGCAGGGTTCGAGATGATGAAGAGCGGCGCGGCGATGACCGGCAGCCGAAGGCGGCCCTGAAGGATCTCCGGCAGTGACATGGCACTCTCCTCTCTTTGACGTAAACGTAAGACAGAGTTAGCGCAGGTGGTGCGACCTGCCAAGCCGTTTTGGCGCTCAACCGGCCGATCCGGAAATCTGGATCTGCAAGAGGGCGCTGTCGCTCCAAAGGAATGTCATGCGTCCATGTTCGATCAGCTCGCCCGAGTCGCGCATATGGCCCGACCGCCGTCGCCTTGGCACGACGCGGGCGCGCCGGATTAACCATCGTTGCCGCTCTGCAACGCAGCAAGGGAATCGTCGAAGGGATGGCACCGGAAACGGCGGATTCGCGTTGGACTGGTTTGACGGTCGAATTCGGAAGGTGCCGCCCATGATGTCCCGGTCCACGCGCTTTGCTTTGGCGGCTCTCGGCACGCTTGGATTCTGCGGCCTCGGCGCGTTTTGGGGCGGAATGTCGATAGCGGCGGATGCCGACAGCCCGGCGGTCGGGGTCGTGGCGCCGCCCCCGTCCGAGGAAGTGGACCTGCCGGCGGTCCCCAAGACGCAGGATCTGGCCGCGCCCTTCGGTGGCAGCTGCTCGGAAGAATGCGAGACGAGCCTGTCGATGCTGTCGGACGGGGACCGCGAAGGGCTGATCGATCTGCCGGCGCGGGTGCAGCGCACGCTGGCCGCTATCGGTCCGATCAAGGGCGACGGGGGAACCAAGGCGGCGGCTGAAGTGGCGCGACGGCTGACCGACACCGACGCCACTGGCACGGTGGCGCAGCCGGGCGCCGAACAGACGCTGGCTGCGCCGATCGACGTGCAGACCGGCGAGGCCGACTGCACCTTGCGCTGGTTCGGCTTCATGGACGAGACGGTCAAGACCGTTGGCACGCATCGCTGCCGAATCGGCAAGGCGGCGGATGGAACGGTGACGATCGAGAAGCTGACGGGCGAGCGCATGCTGGTTCATCTCGCGCCGCTGAACGACCGATTTTCCGCCTATCTCGGGCGCTCCTTCCTGCCCGAGCAGGCGGAGCGCGAATATGACCTGAAGACCCCGCTCAACGCCGGGAACGGCAATTTCGGCAATGTTTCCGGCCTCGCGACCTTGAGCGGCGGGCAGATCGTGCTGATCGGCGGAGCGGAGCTTGGCATGTCGCCGGCCGACGACACGTTCTTCTCCGTGCTCACCATCTCGGGAAGCTGATCGGATTGCCGCATGGGGCTTGCGATGCGCGGCGCGCCGGACGATCTTGATCCCGCATGGATCCGCTCTTCCCCCATTCACCCGTTACCCCGCATCTGTTTCCCGAGGCCGCGCCCACGATCGTCCGTGTGATCGACACGGAGACGGCCGGTCATCGGCTGGAGGAGGACGCGGTGATTGAGATCGGCTCGGTCGATCTCGATCTCGCTACGGGTCGCATCTTCAACCCGATGCAGACCCTGGCCGATCCCGCCGGTATCGAGATCAACCCGCATGCGCGGCGCGTCCATAAGATCAGCGACGAGATGCTGGTGGGCGCACCGCCCTTCGGCGAGGCCGTGCAGCCTTTCGCGACGAGCCGTCTTTTCGCTGCCCAGCGCGCGAGCTTCGACCGCTCGCGGCTTCGCCTGGCTGGCACCTGGCTCTGCACCTACAAGCTGGCGCTGCGGGCATTCCCGGACGTGCGGGCACATGGGCTGCAGTCGCTGGTCAAATACGTGCCGCTCGACCTGGCCGACGTTGCCGCGGATCTCGAAGGGCTTCACCCGCACCGCGCTTTGTTCGATGCGCTCTGCACGGCGGTGCTCCTGCGCCGCATCACGGCCGAGCTGCTGCCCCGCTGCCGCGACCTTTCGGATTTTCTGGAGCGAGCCGAGCGCGTGTCGAACGAGCCGGCCCTCCTGGCGCGGCTTCGCTTCGGCCGGCATCGCAATGCCCTCCTGCGCGATGTGCCGACCGACTATCTGGAATGGCTGGTGCGCGAGCCCGGCATGGAGGCCGACGCCGTCTATAGCGCGCGCCATCACCTGCAGCAGCGCGCGGAGAAGGCGCTGTCGGCCTTCGCCCGGCCTTTGCCTGCGGCCTGCTAGGCTTCCGGGACGAGCCCTCGGCCCTAGTTAAAGCGGTCGACCAAGGGCCTTCCACCGGAGCGAGCCGCCTTGCAGCGCTTTGCCGAACTTCTCGACCGCCTCGTTCGCACGCCGTCGCGCAACGGCAAGCTGAAGCTGATGGTGGACTATTTCCGGGTCGTGCCCGACCCTGAGCGGGGCACGGCGCTGGCAGCGCTGACGGGCGAACTCGACATCCGGTCGGTGAAGCCGGCCATGCTGCGCGAACTCATGGCCAGTCGGATGGACGAAGTCCTGTTCGGCTATTCCTACGATTATGTCGGCGATCTCGCCGAGACTATCGCGCTCGTCTGGCCCTCGCCGCATGACGGCGAGGCGAGGGGGCGCAATGACATTCCCAGCCTCTCTGAGGTGGTAACAGTGCTGGATGCGGCGACGCGCGCGGAAGGGCCGAAGCTGGTGGAGGACTGGCTCGACCGGCTGGATTCCTCGGGCCGCTACGCGCTCTTGAAACTCGTCACCGGCTCGCTGCGCATCGGCGTCTCGTCCCGCCTCGCCAAGCAGGCCCTGGCCGATTTCGGCGCCAAGGAGATCGCCGAGATCGAGGAGCTCTGGCACGGGCTGCGCGCGCCCTACGCGGATCTTTTCGCCTGGTTGGAAGGCGAGGTCGATAAGCCGGTCTCGGCCGCCGCCGCGCCGTTTCGGCCCGTTATGCTGTCGCAGCCGCTGGAAGAGCCGGACTACGGCCGGATCGACCCCTTGACCTACGCCGCCGAATGGAAGTGGGACGGCATCCGCGTTCAGGCGACCGTCGAGCGCGGGGTGCGCCGGCTTTATTCTCGGACCGGCGACGACATTTCCGGCGCCTTTCCCGATCTTCTCGACTTCATGACCTATGATGGCTCGCTCGACGGGGAGCTTCTGGTGGCCCGCCCGGCCGATCGAGGGGGCGCGCCGAGGGTTGAGCCGCACGAGGACGCGGTGCGGGACGACATTGTGGTCGGCACCTTCTCGGACCTACAGCAGCGGCTCAACCGCAAGACCGTCTCGGCCGCGGTGCTGAAGAAGCATCCCGTCTTCTTGCGGACCTACGACCTCCTGCAGGATGGCGCGGAGGATTTGCGCAGCCTGCCTTTCGCGGAGCGGCGCCAGCGGTTGAACCGGTTCGTGGCGGCGCTGGAGCAGACGCGCTTCGACATCTCGCCGTTCGTCGCCTTCGACGATTTCGAGGCGCTGGCGGGGCTTCGCGCTTCGCCGCCCCATCCCGTGATCGAAGGCCTGATGCTGAAGCGCTGGGACTCGGCCTATGTGCCGGGCCGGCCCAAGGGCCCCTGGTTCAAGTGGAAGCAGGACCCGCATCTTATCGACGCGGTGCTGATGTATGCCCAGCGCGGCCACGGAAAGCGCTCCAGCTTCTATTCCGACTACACGTTCGGCGTCTGGACCGGGCCGGAGGACCAGCCGGAGCTGGTGCCGGTGGGCAAGGCCTATTTCGGGTTCACCGACGAGGAGTTGAAGCAGCTCGACAAATATATCCGCGACAACACGATCAGCCGCTTCGGCCCGGTGCGCTCCGTACGCGCCGAGCCCGACCATGGGCTTGTGCTGGAGGTCGCCTTCGAAGGACTGGCGCGCTCGACACGCCACAAGTCGGGCGTTGCCATGCGCTTTCCCCGCGTGTCCCGCCTGCGCTGGGACAAGCCGGCCTTCGAGGCGGACCGGCTGGAGACGTTGCAGGCCATGCTGGCCTGAGGAGACGGGGGCCAGCTACGAGCGAGACGATCGGGGCCACAGAGGCAGGACTTTCTCGCCGCGCGCTTGCAACGCCACAATCGCGCCTTTACCTCAACGGCCACGAAGCGGGTCGAGAAGAGGTGCCATGTCTGGTCGTATGACGAGTTTTCTGGGCGGTTCGCCACTGGGCGTCGCCGCGCGGCTCCTGGTCATCTCGCTACTTGTGGGTGTCGTCCTGTCCTGGCTCGACCTTCGCCCGGCGGAGATCCTCGACAGCCTCGGGAACCTTATCCATTGGGCCTGGGTCAGCGTGTTCGGCTCGCTCAACCGGGCGATCGACTATGTCCTGATGGGCGCGGCGATCGTGGTGCCGATCTTCCTGATCTCGCGTCTGATGAAGACGCGGGGCCGCTGACCGGTCTTCGCTTCAGATGAACTCCGCCGCCGTGCGATGCAGGATCGTGTGGCGGCGAGCGAGCCTTTCGATATCGCGGGAATAGCCGCCGCCGATGACGCCGACCACAGGAACGTCCCGCTCGCGGAAGAAACCGATGACGCGTCGGTCGCGCTCCGCGAGCCCGGCGTCGGAGAGCGACAGGCGACCCAATCGATCGTCGCGGTGCGGATCGACCCCGGCATTGTAGAAAACGAGATCGGGCCGGGCCGCCGAAAGGCCGTGGGCGAGAAGATCGGGGAGGAGGGCGAGATAGGCCTCGTCCTCCATCCCGTCCGGCAGCGGCACGTCGCAGTCCGAACGCGCCTTTTCCATCGGATAGTTGCGCTCGCCATGCATGGACAGCGTGTAGACCAGCGGATCGTCCGCGAAGATGCGGGCCGTGCCGTCGCCCTGGTGAACGTCGCAGTCGAAAACGAGGACGCGGCCGATCGTGCCTTCGTGCAGCAGCGTCGCGGCGGCGACGGCCACGTCGTTGAACACCGAGAATCCGGCGCCGCCTTCGCGGTTCGCGTGATGGCTGCCGCCCGCCGTGTTGCAGGCAAGGCCCCCGTCCAGCGCCAGCCGGGCGGCAAGCAGCGTGCCGCCGGTGGCGCAGCGTGAGCGGAGCGCCACGCGCGCGTCCACGGGAAAGCCGATGTTTTTCTCGATGGCTGGCGAGACGGTCTGCGTCAGCACCGCCTCGACATAGGCGGCGTCGTGCGCCAGCTCCAGCGCCTCTACCGGGGCCGGAGCGGGCACGTGGAAGCCGCCCTGCACCAGCCCGTCCTCGACCAGGATTTCCGCAAGCCGCGTGAACTTGCGCATGGGGAAGCGATGCGCCTCGTCGAACAGCGCGTCGAAGGCGGGATGGTGGACCAGAGGCAGGGGCATGGGGCGCGGCGCCGGGATCAGGCCCGCGCCTGCTCCCAGCCGACCGGCGGATCGCGGGCCAGGATTTCCTCGACCTTCGAGTCGCGCAGATGGCGGATCGTATCGAGGCCCGTCTTGTCGAGGAAGCGGATCATGTCCTTGAGGATGCGGATCGGCAGGTCCGGGCCGCCATAGACCATGGCCGAGTAGAGCTGCACGAGGTCGGCCCCGGCTTCGATCTTTCCGAGCGCGGTGCGCGCGTTTTCCACGCCGCCGGCGCCGATCAGCGGAAACTCGGGGCCGAGCGCCCTGCGGAAGGCGGCGAGCACATAGGTCGAGCGGCCATAGAGCGGCCTGCCCGACAGGCCGCCGATCTCGTTCACCAGCTTGTGCCCCTCGATGCCGTGGCGAGATAGCGTCGTGTTGGAGACGATCAGCCCGTCCACCTTGCGCCGCTTGGCGGTCTCGGCGATCGCCTCGACCTCGTCCAAGCTCAGGTCCGGCGCGACCTTCAGGAACAGGGGCTTGCGCTCGCTCGCCGTCAGCGCCGCCGCGCCGTCGCGCGCCGCCACCGCATGGGTCAGGAGATCGTCGAGATCCGACCCCTTTTGCAGATTGCGCAGGCCCGGCGTGTTGGGCGAGGAGATGTTGATGGTGAGGTAGCGGGCGAGCTCGGCGAAGCGATGAATGCCGGTGACGTAATCGGCGATCCGGTCCGCTGAATCCTTGTTGGCCCCGATATTGACGCCGACGATGCCGGGCTTGCGCGCGCGCTTCTCCAGCCGCTCGGCCACCTCGGCATGGCCCTCGTTGTTGAAGCCCAGCCGGTTGATGACGGCCAGGGCCTCGGGCAGGCGGAAGATGCGCGGCTTGGCGTTGCCCTCCTGCGGCAGCGGCGTCACCGTGCCGATCTCGACGAAGCCGAAGCCGAGCCGCAGCATGGCGTCCGGCACTTCGGCGTTCTTGTCGAACCCGGCGGCGAGCCCCAGCGGATTGCCGAAGGAAAGACCGACGAGATCGACGCGCAGGCGCGAGTCCAGCGGAATGTCCTGCCGCTTGACGAGGCCCCGCTTCAAAGCCTCGATGGCCAGTCCATGCGCGCGCTCCGCGTCCAGTCGGAAGACGAGCGGGCGCGCGAGATCGTAAAGGCTCATCGAATGCTTTCCGGAAAGAGATGCGTGCCGCCCTCTGAGAGCGGGATATCCTGCACGTAGAGAACCGCGTCGAGCGACAGCGGCGCGTAGAGATGGGGGAAGAGCGCGCCGCCGCGCGAGGGCTCCCAGCGCAAGGCGTCCCCCAGCGCGCCCGGGTCCACCGCCACCAGAAGCAGAGCGTCCTCGTTCGTGAAATGCTTGGCCGCCGTCTCGCGAACCTGCTCGCCGGTGGAGAAATGGATATAACCGTCGGCGAGGTCTACCGGCGCGCCATCGAAACGGCCTGCCACCTCGGCTTCGAGCCAGGCGCTTCGCGGGGTCAGCTTGTAGATGGGGGCTTGCGTGCTCATGATCGTTCCGCTGCCAGAGACGGCCAGCAAAATCAATTTCCCTCCCGTGCGCAATCCGCAAACGCATGGGAAAAGCCCCTTGCGCCGTCCTGCCGCGCCAGGCCGCTTCCCCTAGAACCCGCGCGACCTATCGTAGGCGAAGCAGCCAGCGAGGGGACGAGCATGCAGAAAGCGGACCAACAGTTCATCGAAACGCTGACCTTCGAGACGCGGGGGCGCGGTTTCACCGACATTTCTCGGCGCGTCGGCGAACGATTGAGTGCGCAAGGGGCGGGGGACGGTCTCGCCACCCTTTTCATCCGCCACACCTCGGCCTCCCTGACCATTCAGGAGAATGCCGACCCGGACGTGCGGACCGATCTCCTGGCGGCCTTCGACCGTCTGGCCCCCGAAAGCGCGCCCTATGTCCATACGATCGAAGGGCCGGACGACATGCCGGCCCATATCAAGACCGCGCTGACCGATACGAGCTTGTCCATCCCCGTCTCGCGCGGGCGGCTGATGCTCGGCACGTGGCAGGGCGTCTACCTCTTCGAGCATCGCGCCCGGCCGCATCGGCGCGAGATCGTGCTGCATTTCCTGGGGTCGAGCACGCAGTAGGCCGTTTCAGCCGCTGCGAACGAAACTGAAGGCATCTTGTCGCGCCGCGTGTTGGCCACACTTCTTCCGAGCGAAGGGTCAGCGTTGGGGGACGGGCATGCTCAAGGAATTTCGGGAATTCGCCCTGAAGGGCAACATGGTCGATCTCGCAATCGGCATCATCATCGGCGCGGCCTTTTCCGGCCTCGTCAATTCCGTGGTGGCCGATCTCTTCATGCCCCTGATCGGTCTCGTCACCGGCGGCGTCGACTTCACCAACAAGTTCCTTGCGCTCAGCTCCAACGTCACCGCGACGAGCTTGGCCCAGGCGCGCGAGCAGGGGCCGGTTCTCGCCTATGGCAACTTCCTGACGCTGACGATCAATTTCGTGATCGTCGCCTTCGTGCTCTTCCTCGTGGTGAAGGGCATGAACCGGCTGAAGCGTCGGGAAGACGCCAAGCCGGTGGAGGAAAAGAAGGTTCCGCGCGAGGAGGAGCTTCTGGAGGAGATCCGCGATCTCCTCGCCTCGGGCCACAATGTGCGGCCGGGACAGGTGCCGGGAACCGGGTTCTGAGCTTGGGTCTGGCTGCTTTGGCCACACGAAGGGGTTGACGCGCGAAGCGGAAAGATCGACTCCCCCGCTGTCGCCCGCATGATCGTCAGCGGCGCGGAGCAGTTGGGTGAGTTTCGCGAAGTGAGCCATCTTCATCGTCTTCGAGCGGGCGCGCTGGCCGCGCCCGAAAGCGGCATCGTGGCCGTGATCAATCATGCGCGCGGCCGCGAGGGGCTGATCCCGCTCTGGGCCGGCGAGGGAGACCTCGCGACCCCTGCCTTCATCGCGGAGGCGACGGCCGAGAGCCTGAAGGCAGGCGAGACCTTCTACACCTGGCAGCGCGGCATTCCCGAGCTGCGCACCGCACTCGCCGGCTATACCGAGCGCCTCTACGGCCGCCCGACCTCGCCCGAGCGAATTTTCGTCACCGGCTCCGGCATGCACGCGATCCAGACCGTGGTCGCGGCGCTGGTCGGCGAGGGAGACGAGATCGCCTTCATCGCGCCGCTTTGGCCCAATTTCGAGGCCGCCGCCGCCCTGTCTGGCGCCCGGCCCGTGCCGGTGGAGCTGCGCTTCGACGGAACGGACTGGCGCTTCGATGTCGAGCGGCTGCGCGCGGCGATCACGCCTCGCACCCGCGCCCTTTTCGTCAACACGCCCAACAACCCGACCGGCTGGGTGGCCGATCGCGAGACCATTCGCGCCATTCTCGAGGTCGCGCGCGAGGCGGGGATTTTCGTCATCGCCGACGAGATTTATTCCCGCTTCTTCTACGAGGGCGGCCGCGCGCCCTCGTTCCATGACGAGATGCGCGACGACGACCCGCTGATCTTCGTCAACTCCTTCTCCAAGAATTGGGCGATGACGGGCTGGCGCGTCGGCTGGATCGAGGCGCCCAAGGAGTTCGGCGCGCTGTTCGAGAACCTGATCCAATATTCCAACAGCGGCGTCGCGACCTTCATGCAGCGCGGCGCGGTCGCGGCCATCGAACGGGGCGAGAGCTTCGTCGAGGAGCAGGTGGCCCGTGCGCACAAGGCGCGGGATATCTTCACGCAGACCCTTCTCGCCACCAACCGCGTTCGGCTGGCCCCGCCCTCTGGCGCCTTCTATGCCTTCTTCGCGGTGGACGGGATCGACGACGGCTACAAGGCCGCCTTCCGCATCGCCGACGAGGCGGGCGTCGGGCTCGCGCCTGGCACCGCCTTCGGCAGCGGCACGCGATCCTACCTCCGGGCCTGTTTCCATCGCCGGCTGGACGAGGTGGAGGAGGCCGCCAAGCGGCTGGCGCATTGGATCGGAAACGAGGCTTGAGCCCGGCCGGGGCCGCCGCGAAACTGGCCCTGACCCTCGCGCTCGGAACACTCGGCGGCGCGATCGCCAATGCGGCCGGTCTGCCCGTCGCTTGGCTGCTCGGTGCCACGATCGCCATTGCCGCGGCCAGCCTCTCCGGCGTGCCGGTCACCATCCCAACGCGGCTGCGGGACGCGACCTTCTTCGTGCTCGGCATCCAGGCCGGCTCCGGCGTCACGCCGGAGGTGGTGAACCAGCTGGCGCTCTGGCCGCTCTCCTTTCTGATTCAGATGATCGGCGTCGTCTGCGTCGCCGCGACCACCAACCTGTTTCTCCAGCGCGCCTTCGGCTGGGATCGGGAAACCGCGCTCTTCGCCTCGCTGCCCGGCGCCTTGTCCTTCGTTCTGGCGGCGGCGTCCGAAACCAAGGCGGACATGACGCGCATCATCGTCGTCCAGTCCACGCGGCTGCTTCTCCTGATCGGCGCGCTGACGCCGCTGCTCGGCTGGCTGGAGGGGGGCGACGCCGTCAACACCGGGCTGCGCGGCGGCATCGTCGGCTCGCCGCTTCAATATGCTCTTCTGATCGGCTCGGCGCTGCTGCTGGCCTGGATCGGCATTCGTTCGCGCGTGCCGGGCGGGCTGATTCTCGGCGCACTGCTCGCCAGCGCTTTCATGCATGGCACCGAGATCGCGCCGGTCGCCATTCCCGCCTGGGTCGCGACGCCGGCTCTCGTTGTTCTCGGCTGCACCATCGGCGGGCGCCTGCGGCGGGAGGACAGGGACGCCATGTTCCAGCTCCTACCGGCCTCGCTCGGCGCCTTCGCCATCGGCATCGTCCTGTCGGGCCTTGCCGGTGTCGCGGCGCTCCTCCTGCTCGGCATGACCTTCGGCAAGATCGCGCTGGCCTACGCGCCGGGCGCGCTGGAAGCGCTGACGGTTCTGGCCTTCCAGTTCAATCTCGATCCGGCCTATGTCGCCGCGCATCACGTCGTGCGCTTCATGTGCCTGGCGATGATCGTGCCGATCCTCGCCCGTCAGCTGCCGCGCCAGCGGACCGAGCGCAACATCGTCGAGCGCGAGGCCGCGCCCGAGGCGGACGCGCACGACACGAGCGGACCGGACGCGCCGAAATAGGCGAGCACCACAACGCAAAACGCCGAGCATCGCGCCCGGCGTTTTGCGTTGTGAGCGAGCGTGAAAGTGTTCAGCCGCCCGCCTGGGCGACGAGCAGCGAAGTGATGTCCTCGCGCCGATCCTCGCTCGCCGGCTGGGAGGAGGCGAAGGGAATGCCGAGCGCCGTCCAGGTCTCGACTAGGGCGTCGCGAAGGCCGGCAATCAGCGCGTCGGTGTGAAGCGGCGTCGGCGTGATGCGCAGGCGCTCCGTGCCGCGCGGCACAGTCGGGTAGTTGATCGGCTGGATATAGATGCCATGCACCTTCAAGAGCCGGTCGCTCGCCTGCTTGCAAAGCTCGGCATCGCCCACCAGCACGGGCACGATATGCGTGTCGGACGGCATGACGGGCAGGTCGGCGGACGCGAACTCCGCCTTTGCCCGCGCGGCCTGGCGCTGCTGGCCATCGCGCTCGGCCTGCGAGGTCTTGAGATGGCGGATCGAGGCCGCCGCGGCCGCCGCCAGCGCGGGGGGCAGGGCGGTGGTGAAGATGAAGCCCGGCGCGTAGGAGCGAACGGCGTCGATCAGGGCGCGGCTCCCGGCGATGTAGCCGCCGAGAACGCCGAAGGCCTTGGCGAGCGTTCCCTCGATCACATCGAGCCGATGCGCCACGCCGTCGCGCTCGCAAATGCCACCGCCGCGATGGCCGTACATGCCGACCGCGTGAACCTCGTCGATATAGGTCATGGCGTTGTAGCGGTCGGCCAGATCGCAGATCGCGGCGATCGGCGCGATGTCGCCGTCCATGGAATAGACGCTCTCGAACACGATGAGCTTGGGGCGCTCCGGGTCGGCGGCCTTCAAAAGCTCTTCGAGATGCTGGAGATCGTTGTGCCGGAACACGTGCTTGCGCGAGCCGGACTTGCGCACGCCCTCGATCATCGAGGCATGGTTCAGCTCGTCGGAGAAGATCAGACAGTCCGGCAGGAGCTTGGCGATGGTCGAAATCGACGCCTCGTTGGACACGAAGCCCGAGGTGAAGACCAGTGCCGCTTCCTTGCCGTGCAGATCGGCAAGCTCGCGCTCCAGCTCGACCAGCGGATGATTGGTGCCGGAAATGTTGCGCGTGCCGCCGGCGCCCGAGCCCATGCTCGCGGCCGTCTGTGTCATCGCATCCAGCACGCTCGGGTGCTGGCCCATGCCGAGATAGTCGTTGGAGCACCAGACGGTGATCTCCCGCGCCGTTCCCTCGTTGCGCCAGATCGCAGTGGGGAAGCGTCCGACGATGCGCTCGAGATCGGCGAAGACCCGGTAGCGCCGTTCGGCGTGGAGAGCTTCGATCGCGGATTCAAAATGGGACTGATAGTCGATCATCCGGAACTCCTTCGTGAGAAGGTTTCTAAGGTTCCGGACCTTCAAAGTCCACCTGTCGAAGACCTGTCAGGGCGGACGAAACGGGACCGTCCCATGCACGAATGCATGGCCCGCCTTACTAACAATCGGAGTAGGATCTCACTCCTCCTCGTCGTCCTCGGTCTCCATGACGCCTGGCCGCGCCGGTGCCTCGCTGCGCGCGCGCGCCTGCGCCTTGCGGCGGCGCAGGTTCTCCTTCAGCGTTTCTTCCAACCGCTTCTGGCGTTCGATCTTGGCGGGGTCGACGGGGGTGTGGGCGCACATGCCGCACAGTCTACAGAAGGGCGCCCCCTCGCATCAAGGTCACGTCAGCCCCGGTCCGAGCCGGCGAGGAAGCGTCGCAGGCCTTCGTCCAGCGTTTCCGGCGGCGTCCATCCGGCGCGGCGCAGTTTGGCGCCGTCCACGGCCAAGCCGGCGAACAGGCGCTGATAGGTCGCGCCCTTGCCGAGCGCTCGCGCCAGCTTGGCCGCCAGCCCCTGCGGAAGATCGAGCACCCGCGCCCGCCGGCCTCGAAGCCTGCGCACGCGCGCTACGATCTCACCTAGCGAGAGTGCTTCGCTATCGGCGACGAGAAAGGTTTCGCCCGCAGCCCTGTCGCTGGCGAGGGCGAAGGCAAGAGCGCTGGCGGCATTGCCCAGCGACAGGAGGCTGCGGGGCGCGCCGCCGCCGAAGGGCAGCGGCAAGCCGCCTTGCGCCAGACGAAGCAGCGCCTGCACGCCGCCGCGCCCGCCCGGCCCATAGACGGGCGCAAGGCGCAGCACGCAAGGCTCGGTCCCTGTTTCGGCGAGCGCCCGGGCGAGGGCTTCCTCCGCCGCGAGCTTGGAGCCGGCATAGGCGTTCTGCGGCGCGGCCGCGTCGCTCTCGCGGATCGGGCGGGGGGAAAACGGGTGCACGAGCAGCGTGGAGGCCAGAACGAAGCGGCGCACGCCCTCGCGCGCGGCGCGCTCCGCCAGCGCCTTGGTGCCCGCGACATTCGCCCGCATCAGCGCCGCGTCGTCCTGCGCGGCAGCCGCGCCCCGCTCCGGGTTCAGCGCCGCCAGATGCACCACCGCATCGATGTCCACCGGCCAGCCGTCCCAGCTGCCCAGGGTCACCAGATCGGCAGGGAAGCCGTTTTCGCCCCGGCGCGGCGCGAAGACCTCGTGTCCCTGCGCCTCCAGAAGCGGGACGAGCGCCCGGCCGATGAAGCCCCGGCCGCCGGTGACGAGTATGCGCATGGGTTCGACTTTCCCTGGTGCTCCGCCGCGCGCCGCTTGCCCTGACGCGCAAGTTGCGGCAATCGCTGCGTCATGAAGCGTGTGTTCGACATTCTGGCAAGTCTCGCGGGTCTTCTCGCGCTCAGCTGGCTGATCGGTCTTCTCGTCATCCTGGTGCGCCGGGACAGCTCGGGGCCGGGCCTCTTCGCGCAGGAGCGGGTCGGGAGGCACGGCCGGCCCTTCATCTGCTACAAGCTGCGCACCATGCGCCAGGGCACGGCCTCGGTCGCCACGCATGAAATGTCGGCCTCCGCCGTGACGCCGCTCGGCGAGAACCTACGACGGTGGAAGCTGGACGAGTTGCCCCAACTCTGGAACGTCCTGCGCGGAGACATGAGCTTCGTTGGCCCGAGGCCGTGCCTGCCGATCCAGCACGAGGTGATCGAGGAGCGGCAAAAGCGCGGCGTCCTGGCGCTTCGGCCGGGCATCACGGGCCTTGCGCAGGTCAGCGACATCGACATGTCGACGCCGGTGCGGCTCGCCGAGGCGGACGCCGCCTATCTCGCCCAGCGCACGTTCGTCGGCGATCTCGTTTTGATCCTGAAGACGGTGACCGGCAGCGGGCAGGGGGATCATGTCCGATAGGGCCGCGCTGCGCGTCGCGACCTGGAACATTCACGGCTTCCTGGGCGAAGGCAAGCGGCCCGATTTCGAGCGCACGCTGCGCCTCTTACGCGTCATCGACGCCGATCTTCTGGCCTTGCAGGAGGTCGATGCCCGCACCCATTTCGGGCGCGAGCCCTTCGCCTTCGAGCGGCTGCGCGAGGCGCTCGGCGACCATTGCGTCGAGGCGCGCCTGTTCGGCCCGCCGGGCCGGGACTACGGCCATCTCCTCTGGTCGCGCTATCCGCTGGAGCAGGCGCAGGTCCGCCCGCTGCCGGGACCCGGCTTCGAGCCGCGTGCGGTGATCGACGCGATGGCCGCGACGCCGCTCGGCCCGGTGCGGGTCCTCGCCACGCATTTCGGCTTGCGTCCGGTCGCGCGCCGCCGGCAGGCCGCCCTCCTGGCCCAACTCGTGCGGCCGGGCGAGACGAGCCTCGCGATGGGAGACTTCAACGAATGGCGCCTATCCGGCATGGTCGACCGGACGCTTCGCGCCGTGCTGACGCTCGCGGTGCAGCCGGCGAGTTGGCCGGCCAAGCGACCCCTGGTGCCGATGGACCGGCTCTATGCGAGCGCGGACCTGGCTCTTGCCCGCGCCGATGCCTTCCGCGAAGCCGCGCCGGCCTCGGACCACCTGCCGGTGGTCGCCGAGTTCCGGCGCGCGGGTTGACTCCGTTTAGCGGACCCAGCGCACGTCCGTCAGGTCGTTGGCGGGGATCGGTTCATTGCGCCAGAGGCCTTGCAGATCGGCGTTCCAAAGGCCGAGCTTTGGCATGACGAAGAGAAACAGCGCGGGCAGATCGCGCGCCAGGATCTCCTGCGCCGTGCCGTAGAGCGCGAGGCGGGCCTTGTCGTCCATCGTGCGCTCGGCCTCGTGGATGACCTTGCTGAACTCCGGGCTGGCATAGCCGAAATAATAATCGGGCCGGGCGTAGATGCCGATGTCCAGCGGCTCGGCATGGGCGACGATCGTCATGTCGAAGTCGTGGCCCTTCAGCACCTGATCCACCCAGACGGCGGGAAATTCGGTGGGCACGATGCGAAGCGTGACGCCGATCTCGGCGAAGAAGGCCTGGAGGATTTCGGACGAGCGGGTGGCATAGCTCATCTG
Organism: Aureimonas sp. AU20; assembly: GCF_001442755.1. NCBI lineage: Bacteria > Pseudomonadati > Pseudomonadota > Alphaproteobacteria > Hyphomicrobiales > Aurantimonadaceae > Aureimonas > Aureimonas sp. AU20. Next base: position 2,013,048 of record NZ_CP006367.1, read on the forward strand.
CGGCATGCGGATGGAAAGCTCGAACCCTTGGGGATAGCCGGCCTCGGCCAGAAGCACCTTGGCACCGGCGGGGTCGTAGGGCACTTCCGCCGACAGATCGCGATAGCCCGGATCGTTCGGTGTGTAATGGCTGCCGATCGGCGTGCCGAAGCCGCCCCAGGCGCCGTCGATCAGCGTCTTGCGATCCACCGCCATCATCAGAGCGCGCCGCACGCGCGCGTCGTTTAAGGGCGTGCGCCGGTTGTTGAGCCCGGCCACGACCTTCAGCTCCGTATTGCCCACGGCCTGTGTGAATTTCGGGTCGTCCTTGAAGCCGTCGTAAAGTTCCGGCGCGCCGAACTCGGGAAAGGCGTCGACATCGCCCGCGCGCAGCGCCGCCGCCTGCGCGCTCGGGTCGCTGATGAAGCGGAAGGTGGCGCTCGCCAGGGCGGGCCGGTCCTCGCTGTTCCAATAGGCGTCGAAGCGCTCCAGCCGCAACCGGTCGCCCGGGCGCCACTCGGCGAAGCGGAACGGGCCGGTGCCCACGGGCTTGGTCCGGTTTGTCTCCGCGCTGCCGGGTTCCACCATCACGGAGGACGGCCAGCCCAGCCAGTAGAGAAGATTGCCCGAGGGCTCTGCGAGCGTCACAACCAGCGTGGTCGGGTCGGGCGTTTCCACCCGTTCGATCACCGAGAAGAACGCCTTTTGGGGATTGGTCGAGCCTTCGCCACGCGCTCGGTCGAGCGAGAACTTCGCGGTGCCCGAATCGAAGGCCGCGCCGTTTTGGAAGCGCACGTTCGCCCGCAGCTTGAAGGTCAGCGTCCGTTGGTCCTCGCTCATGGTCCAGCTCGTGGCGAGCTGCGGCAGCACCTTGCCGGTCTCGTCGATCCGCGTCAGCCCTTCGAAGACGTTTTGCCAGACGACCTGGCCGATCGCCACCGGCGCGGCCACGGTCGGATCGAGGCCGGCGGGCTCGATGCCCATTCCAATGGTCACGTCGTCGCGTGGCGCGGCACTCGCCAGCCCGCCCGCGCCAAGTATGAGCGCGGCGGCGAGGAGGGCAGGCCGGAAGATCGGACGGCGCAGAGACATGAGGCGAGTTTCCCTCGTCTGAAAACGGACCACGAGGCCGCAGGCGGGGGCCCCGGCTTGGGCGTGCAACGCAACACAAACCGGCACGAAAGTCGAGCCGCGCGCCAGTTTAGAAACATGATAATCTAAGTCAGCTTTATTGACGAGGTGAGGCCGGGCGAGCTAGTCCAACCGCAGTTGAAACTCTGCGATCAACTTCGCGCATAACCCAGGCGCGAAGTCACGACGAGCGGGAGCCTTATGACATCAGCTCTTCTGGCGCGACTTTCCCTGCCCCTGGACGATCCGCACTGGTTCTGGGCGCAACTGTCCCGCCGCCTGCAGGACGACGTGCCGGAAACCTTCGATCCCGAAGGCGAGACCCTGTTGCCGGTCTACGGCTCGCTGGCCCGCATCCGCTTCGCGGACCGAGGCGTGACCATCGCGTTGGAGGGTGATGACGCTGCCCAGCACGGCGTCGCCAAGGGCATCGTCTCCTACTACATGCAGGCGGTGTTCGGCGCGGACTGCCCGCCGCTGGAATGGACAGGCGACGGCGCCGGCATGACGGAGCTGCCGCATTTTCGCGAGCTCCGCGTCGTCTCGGCCGAGAATATCTCCCCCAGCATGCGCCGCGTTCATCTGGCGGGCGAGAAGCTGGAGCGCTTCGCCAGCGGTGGGCTGCATGTGCGCCTCCTGCTTCCGCCCGAAGGCCGCGAACCGGTCTGGCCGAAGGCCGGCCCTGCCGCGCTGCCGATCTGGCCCGAGGGCGAGGATGCGTTGAAGACCCGCGTCTACACCGTTCGCAGCGTCGATCCCGCTGCGGGGCGTCTGGCGGTGGATGTCGTGCTGCACGATCCGCCGGGCGTCGGCTGCCGCTGGTCGCGCCTCGTGCAGCCGGGCGACCGGGTCGGGATGCTCGGCCCCGGCGGCGGGGATATTCCGCCGTCAGACTGGGTGCTGGTGCTCGGCGACGAAAGCGCGCTGCCCGCCATCGCCCGCTCGCTGGAAGAGATGCCGATCGAGGCGCGGGGGGAGGTGTTCATCGAGGTGGACGGCCCGTCCGACGAGCTGGCGCTCCAGAAGCCCGACGGCATCCGGCTTCATTGGCTGCATCGCACGGGCCGCCCGGCGGGCACGACCACGCTTCTGGTCGACGCGGCACGCGCCGTCACCTGGCCGGGTGGGCCGAATGTCTTCGTTTGGGCGGGGTCCGAGTTCAACTCCTTCAAGGACATCCGGCGCTTCTGCCGCAAGGAGCGCGGCCTGAAGCGCAACCAGCATCTCGTCGTCGCCTATTGGCGTCGCGGCCTGACGCAGGACGCCGAAAGCGAAGACACGCAGGAGAGCTGACGCGCCGATCGCGCGCTGGCCAAAAGACGCTTGTGGTCGGTCGGGGCAGGAGCTGTCGGGAAAGTGCGCTCGCCCGAAAGCCGCCGGCAATAGGCTTTGCGCTTCAAGACGTTGACAGGCGAAGTCCTGATTTCTACAGCCCGGTACGGGATGATTGCGCCTCCGGCGCCCATGTCGCCGAATGGCCCATCCATCCCCGATCATGCCGAAAGGACGAAGGCCGATGTTGTCGCGCTTCTTCAGCTATTACGCGCCCTGGCGCGGGCTGTTCATTCTCGATTTCTCCTGCGCGGTGCTGGCCGGCCTACTCGAACTCGGCTTTCCCGTCGCCGTGAAGGTTTTCGTCGACACGCTTCTGCCGAGCGGGCAGTGGGGCCTCATCGTCCTCGCCTCGCTGGGGCTTCTCGTGATCTATGTCCTCAACACCGGTCTCAACGCGATCGTGACCTATTGGGGGCACATGCTCGGGATCAACATCGAGACGGAGATGCGGGCCAAGGCCTTCGACCATCTGCAGAAACTTTCCTTCTCTTTCTTCGACAACCAGAAGACCGGCCATCTCGTCGGCAGGCTGACCAAGGACTTAGAGGAGATCGGCGAAGTCGCCCATCACGGGCCGGAGGATCTCTTCATCGCCGTCATGACCTTCGTCGGCGCCTTCCTGCTCATGCTCTGGGTGCATCCGCAGTTGGCTCTGATCACCGCCGTGATCGTGCCGATCGGCACCTGGGCGACGACCCATTACGGCGCGCGGATGACCCGCACTTGGCAGTCCATCTACATGAGCGTCGGCGACTTCAACGCCCGCATCGAGGAGAATGTCGGCGGCATTCGGGTGGTGAAGAGCTTCGCCAACGAGGCGCACGAGCGCTCGCTCTTCGCGGTCAACAATCAGGGATATCGCGCGCGCAAGCTCGATGCCTATCGCATCATGGCGGTCAGCCAGTCGCTGAACTACCTCTCGATGCGCCTGACGCAGATCGTCGTGATGGTGGCAGGCACCTGGTACGTCATCTCGGGCGATCTGTCCTATGGCGGCTTCGTCGGCTTCCTGCTGCTCGTGAACGTCTTCTTCCGCCCGGTGGAGAAGATCGCGGCCGTTCTGGAGTCCTATCCCAAGGGCATCGCGGGCTTTCGCCGCTATCTCGATTTCATCGACACGCAGCCCGACATCGCTGACGCGGCGGATGCCGTGCCCCTGCCGGCCGGCCCGGGCGCGGTGGAGTTCCGCAAGGTCGAATTCGGCTATCCCTCGCGCGGCGCTGTCCTGAAAGGCATCGATCTCAGCATTCGGCCGGGCGAGACGGTGGCCTTCGTCGGCCCCTCGGGCGCCGGCAAGACGACGATCTGCTCGCTCGTGCCCCGTTTCTACGACGTGTCCGCCGGCGCCATCCTGATCGACGGTCTGGACGTGCGCCAAACCACGCTGGATTCGCTGCGCCGGCGCGTCGGCGTCGTCAGCCAGGACGTGTTCCTGTTCGGCGGCACGGTGCGGGAGAACATCGCCTATGGCCGGCTCGGAGCCTCGGAGGAGGACATCGCGCGGGCCGTGGAGCGCGCCCATCTCGGCGACACGATCGCCGCCCTGCCACAGGGACTGGATACGGTGGTCGGCGAGCGCGGCGTCAAACTCTCCGGCGGCCAGAAGCAGCGCCTGTCAATCGCGCGCATGTTCCTGAAGAACCCGGACATTCTGATCCTGGACGAGGCGACCTCGGCGCTCGACACCGAGACCGAGCGCATGATCCAGGCCTCGCTCGGTGAACTGGCAGAAGGGCGCACGACAATGGTGATCGCCCATCGCCTGTCCACCATCCGCCATGCCGACCGGATCGTCGTCGTCTCCGACGGGCGCATTCTGGAGGAGGGGAGCCACGCGGCGCTGCTGGAGCGAAAGGGAGCCTATGCCAGGCTCGTGGAAGCGCAGAACGGCATTTTCAACGACGAGCGCGAAGCTGCCGAATGAAGGTCGGCTTGCGACGCTGGGGCAAGTCCTAAGCCGCCAGAGTGCAGACCGGCGGGGCGTCCATCGATGCGCCCGCTTGCGCGACGTCCGACGCTGTCGCCACGCGGTTTCGGCCGAGCTCCTTGGCGAGGTAGAGCGCTTTGTCCGCCTGGGCGAACAGGGCCGTCCGACTGGCCGTACCCGCACCATCGGAAATCGCGAGGCCGACGCTGGTCGAGACGATGATTGTTTCGCCCTTCCAGCGGATCTGCTGCGTGGACAAAGCCAATCTGATTTCCTCCGCTAGACGGAGCGCATGCTCCGTCCGACCGGGCGGAATGTAGAGAACGAACTCCTCTCCGCCGATCCGGGCCGGGATTTCGCCTTCGCCGACGAAGCGCTCTAACAGCCGGGCGAACGTGATCAGCACATGATCGCCGGCGGGATGCCCGTAGCGGTCATTGATCTGCTTGAACAGGTCAAGGTCGAACAGGGCGAGCGCCCCACCCGCCGGAATGGTGGAGGGAACCAGAACCCGGAACCCCTGCCGGTTCAGGGTGCCGGTCAGAGCGTCGGTCAGGGACGAGCGCCGATAGAGTTCCTCGCGGCGCTCACGCACGAAGGACACGACCAGGGCGGCGATAGCGAAGTTCAGCATCATCGTCGCGGCGAAGACGATGGAAATCGTGTCGGGCGTGGCGAGGCCCAGCGCGAGCAGGGGCATCTGACCGCCATACAAGGCGGCGCAGGTCAGGAAGGAAGCCGCCAGCGGCATTCGAGACGGCAAGGGTTCACTGCGGCGGTTGGTGAGAAGTCCCAGGCCGGCGAAGAGCGAGCCGGCGGCGGACGTGCCGTGAAAGATCAGGGCTCGGAACACGTCGTCCGCAAAAACGGAGGTCAGGAGGCCGACGCCCAGCATGAGAGGCGTGAGAAGGAAAGCCCAGCAAAGGGCGCCGACGCGCCGGTCGAGCCGCCGCGTTCCCAGGCAAAGGAGCGTGTAGGCGCAGACGCCGAGGGCAATGCTCGTGTCGCGCCAAAGGGTGGGGGGAATGAGATTGTGTTCGCCCAGCCCCGCTAGCAGGGCACCGATGGCGAGCGTGGCGAAGGCGGAGGCGATCATCGCCACGGCGGGAGGCCGATCCACCCGAAACCAGAGCAGAAGCAGCGTTCCGCTTCCCGCCAGCAGCGAGGTTTTGTGGAGGAGGATCACGGTCCCAAGGTCAAGCGATGTCAAAACGGCCCCGTCGCAATAGGACGTATGCGACCGACGGCAAGACCCGGGCTCGCATCAAGATGAGCGAGATATGATCGTTGTCTCCCTAAGAAAGCCCTAAGCGGCATAAACCGGAGATTGCGGCTGCGCCGAAAAGGCGAATGACGGCGCTGCAGAGCGCAGCCGCCGTCGCCTCCACAGTCTGTCCCTGGAGACCTTTCATGTCGCCGCGAAAGGAATTGGGATGGCCTCCGCCAGAGAGACGGAGACCACGCACTCAGAAGTTGAAGTGCGCCTTCAAGAGGCCCGAACGGCCTTCAGCATAGCCGCAGCTGGCGGAGGTTTGGCAGCCGGAGACGTATTTCTTGTCGAAGACGTTATTCACGTTCAGCGACAGGCCCCAATTCTCGCGGTCGTATCGCACGGCGGCGTCGAAGACAGTGGCGTCCGGCACTTTCAGCGTGTTGGCGTTGTCGGCGTAACTGTCGCCCTGGTAGCGGATGCCGCCGCCGAGCGAGAGTCCGTCGAGCTGGCCGCCCTTCACCGTGTAGTCGAGCCAGAGCGAGGCAAGGACTTCGGGGATGAGATAGGGGCGCTTGCCGATGACGGCCGAATCCGCATCGTCCTCGATCGTCAGATCGTAGGCGGTGAAGGCGCCGGTGACGCGCCAGTTCTGGTCGAGATTGACCTTGGCTTCCAGCTCGACGCCGCGCGAATTGATCTCGCCCACCGTCCGGGGCGTGAAGAGCGGGGCGACGGACTGGAGCGTGTTGCGGCGGGTCAGGTCGAAGAGCGAGGCGGTAAACACGCCGTCGATAAAGGTCGGGGCGTATTTGATGCCGACTTCGTACTGCTCGCCTTCCTCCGGCACCACGCCTTGGCCGCTGGCGTCCGTGCCGATCTGCGGGTTGAAGAAGCGCGAGGCGCTGACATAGGGCACGAGGCCGTTGGCGAACTCGTAGGCGAGACCGGCTCGGCCGCTGAGCGCGCCGTCGCGGTTGTCATAGTCCGAGTTGAAGCTCGAACGGTCGTCGCGGTCGATCCAGACGCCATCGTAACGTCCGTTCAGCGTCAGGATGAAACCGTCGCCGAACTTGGCCTGCTCCTGCGCGTAGACGCCGAGCTGGTTGAGATCGATGGTCTCGTTGAGATAGGGCGCGTAAAGCGCCGCCAGCTGGTTGGTATAGACCGGGTTGGTGGGGCTCAGCGGCGGCGCGGCGCCGACCGCCTGCACTTGGTCGATGCGGAAGAACTTATAGTCGATGCCGGCGAGCAGCGTGTGGTCGATCGCGCCCGTCGCGAATTCGAAGCTCGCGCGGTTGTCTGTCGTGAACGTGTCCACTTGCGTGTCGTGCGCGAAGTTCAGACGGTTCAGGAGATAGCTCGGGCCGATCGGCTTCTCGAAGCCGCCGAAGCCGGACGCGCTGTCGTACCATCCGAAGAAGTACGGGCCGTATTCGTTGCGCTGGGCGTGGCCGTAGCGCGTGTTCGACGTGAGCGTGACGCCGTCCTCGGTCTTGTGCTCGAACTCGTAGCCGAAAAGCACCTGGCGGTTCAGGAACTTGTCGAGATCGGGCTCGGAATAGAAGAGATGCTCGCTGATCCGGCCGAACGGCGCGGGCACGACGCTGCCGTAATAGGGCAGAAACCCGTTGACGTGGTTCTGGTCGTCATACTGGTAGTTGAGGTAAAGGTTCAGCCGCGTGTCGGCATCCGGCGCATAGGTGAGGTTCGGCGCGATCAGGCCGCGGAAGTTCTCGGCATAGTCCGTGTCGGTGTCGCCGCCCTTCACCTTGCCGAGCAGGCGATAGCTCCAGGCGCCATCGGCGCTCAGCTTGTCCGCGAGATCGAAGGCGACATAGCCGTTCGGATCGTTGTCGACGCCCGCTTCGAGGTAGCGGATGCGGTCACCCGTGGCGCGCTTGGATACGGAGTTGACGAGCCCGCCCGGATTGCTGCCGCCGTAGAGAACCGAGGCCGGCCCGCGCAGCACCTCGATCCGTTCCAGAAGGAACGGGTCGATGATGAAGCCGCCGAAGGCATAGGAATAAAGGTTCATCCCGTCGAGATAAACGCCGGTCTGCGTGGCGTTGAAGCCGCGAATGTAGATCCAATCCGTGTCGGTGTCCTTGCCGAAGGGCTGGGAGAAGACGCCGGGCGTATAGCGCAGGGCCTCGTCCACCTTCTGCACGCCGCGATCTGCGAGCTCTTCCTGGCCGAGCACGGAAACCGACTGCGGCACCTCGATCAGCGGCGTGTCGCTCTTCGATCCCGTCGCGGTCTCCTTGGCGACATAGCCGTTCACCGGGCCTGTCGCCGCGCTCGAGCCGCTGCCCGTTCCGCCGCCGCTACCCTCGACGGTCACGGTGTCGAGCACGACCGTATCCTGCGCAAGTGCTGAGGCTGGCAGATGAAACAGCGCGCAGCCGATCAGGAGCGCGCGGCGAAGAGGAAGCGGGGAACGCATGATGGACTCCGATGAAACTCGGAATTCTGCTTAGCGCGCTCAACATGATAGTTGGAGTCATGTTTTGCGCGCGACTTTTCTTCCCGCCTCCGATGTGACGAAATCAGCACGCGATTTCGAGCCGTTCCAAACTGTGATCGCGCCGGGCCGTTTTGATTCGGTTCGGCCCGCCGGGCATGATGCGAGGGTGGGCGAGGGACGGCGATGTCTAATCGGTTCGATCGCGACCCGCGCCGGGAGCGCGGCTAACCCAAACCGATTTTTGTGCCCTGCGAGCCGTTTTTCACGGTTTTCGTCATGGATCGGCAAGGTCAATCGCGCTAGTGCCTGCCCAGACCATGCGGTCCCCTATTCGGAGCGAAAGGTATTCCATGACGCAGCCCAAACGCATCGCCGTCACCGGCGCGGCCGGCCAGATCTGCTACTCCCTGCTGTTCCGCATCGCCAATGGCGACGTCTACGGCAAGGACACGCCCGTCGTGCTTCAGCTCCTCGACCTGCCCCAGGCCCAGAAGGCCGTGCAGGGCGTCGTCATGGAACTTGAGGACTGCGCCTTCCCGCTCCTGCAGGACGTCGTGATCACCGACGATCCGACCACCGCCTTCCGCGACATCGATGCCGGCTTCTTCGTCGGCTCGCGTCCGCGCACGCAGGGCATGGAGCGCCGCGATCTCCTGTCGGCCAATGCCGAAATTTTCCGCACGCAGGGCCGCGCTCTGAACGAGGCGGCCAAGCGCGACGCGAAGGTGATCGTGGTCGGCAACCCGGCCAACACCAACGCCATGATCCTGGCCGCCAACGCCAAGGATTTCCCGACCGAGAACGTCACGGCCATGCTGCGGCTCGACCACAACCGCGCCCTGACGCAGTTCGCCAAGAAGGCGGGCGTCTCGGTCGACGCGATCGAGAAGTTCGTGGTCTGGGGCAACCATTCGCCCACCATGTTCGCCGACTGGTCGAACGCCACCGCCAACGGCCAGCCGCTCGCGCAGGTGATCGGTGACGAGGCCTGGTACAAGGAAACGCTGATCCCGACCGTCGCCAAGCGCGGCACGGCGATCATCGAAGCGCGCGGCGCTTCCTCGGCGGCCTCTGCCGCCAACGCCGCGATCGACCACATGCGCGACTGGATCTCCGGTTCGGACGGCGACTGGGTCTCGATGGGCATCTCGTCCGACGGCTCCTACGGCATTCCCGAGGGCATCATGGCCGGCGTGCCGGTGATCTGCTCGAACGGTTCCTACGAGCGCGTCCAGGGCCTCAAGGTCGAGGGCTTCGCCCGCGAGATGCTCGATCGCACCGTGGCCGAGCTGGTGGAAGAGCGCGAGGCTGTGTCCGCGCTGCTCTAAACCGACCCGCCTTTTAAAGATGCCGAGGGCGCCCCGCCGAGCAGGGCGCCCTTTTTCGTGACGGGTTTGGATACGAAGCATTAAGCATGGGCTGCGAGAGTCGCGGCCAAGACCCACTGCCTTCGGACATGTCATGCCGTCCAGCCGCTTCGTTCTGACCTCCCTGGCGCTGGGAACCCTGGCCGTCGTGGGCGGCTGCGCCAGCGTGCCCCGCATGAGCTCGGAGGAATGCCTCGCCCGCGCGATGTATTTCGAGAGCAACCGTTCCAGCGAGGAGGGGATGCTCGCGGTCGGAACGGTGGTGATGAACCGACTGGAATCGGGACGCTATCCCAAGTCCGTCTGCGGCGTGGTCGGCCAGCCCAACCAGTTCGCGCCGGGCGTCCTGTCCAAGTCCATGGGCAAGGGGCGGGACCTCGCCGCCAAGACGGCGCGCCGCGTGCTACGCGGCGAGCGCCATCCCCGGGTGGAAAAGGCCATGTTCTTCCACACGGCCGGCTATTCCTATCCCTATTCCAACATGCAGTACCTCACCATCCAGGGCGGGAACGCCTTTTACGACAAGCGACGCGGCGCCACCGTGACGCAGCGCATGGTGGCGGAACGCGAGGAGGCCGAGCGGGCCGGGCGCTTGCCGTTCAACCCGCCCCAGCGCTCGGAAGCCGCCGCCCAGGCCGTACAGACCCCGGCTCCCGCCATTATGCGCACGCCCGTGCAGTCGAGCCGCATCGCGCGCCAGATGACCGGAGGGAAGGCTCCCAGCCTGCCGCCTCCGCCCGGCCGTCCGGCCGGGCTGGATTCGATGTCGATCGAGGACCTGATCCAGGAGAACGGCGGCTGACGGTTTACTCCGGGAAGTCGGCGGATAGGCTCTCGCTCTTCAGGCCTTCGATCTCGGCCAAACGCTCGCGCAGCTTCGCGGTGACGCCGTCATAGGCGATGCGCCCGAGCACGAGATGACGCGGCGGGTTTTCCATCTCTGTCACGCGGATCATCGCCTCGCCCGCGCGCACCGGATCGCCCGCCTGCTTGCCGCTGATGTCAGCCGTTCCCTTCAGCCGCACGCCAGCGGTCGGTGCATAGGCCTCGATCCGGTTCGGCGTCTGGCGAAGCGAGCGGCCCGCCCAGTCGGTGCGGAACGGGCCTGGAGCGACGCAGGTGACGTGAAGCCCGAGCGGCTTCACTTCGGCCAGCAGCGCGTCGGAGAAACCCTCCACGGCGTGTTTCGTCGCGGCATAGTAGCCCGAGCCGGGAAAGCCGACGAAGCCGGCCTGCGAGGTGAGGTTCAGAATATGGCCCTTGCCCTGGGCGCGCATGATCGGCAGCACGGCGCGGGTCATGGCGAAGAGGCCGAAGACATTGGCGTCGAACTGGTCGCGGATCTCGTTCTCGTCGCCTTCCTCGATTGCGGCCTGGTAGCCGTAGCCGGCATTGTTGACGAGCACGTCGATCCGGCCGAAGCGCGCGTCGGCTTGCCGGACCGCCGCGTCGATCTCGGGCTGCTCGGTCACGTCGAGCGAGACGGCGAGGGCTCGGTCCTCGTGGCCCGCCACCAGATCGTCGAGGCGCGATTTGTCGCGGGCGGTGACGACGGCCCGCCAGCCGCGCTCCAGAACCAGCTTGGCGAGGTCGTGTCCGAAGCCGGTGGAGCAGCCTGTGATGAACCAGACGGGCGTTTCTTGCGATGACATCGAGAAGTCCTTCTGCGGGTGGGCGAGCCTGTCGACGGTGTCCGACATACGCTATGGCTCCCTGCCCATCGTCCGGCTTAACTGGAACGAAACCAAGATGGGACCACCCTCCGGACCTATCGCGCCCCCTCGGCCACCGGGGTGCGGACCTTTTTTCGACGCGCGCCCTCGCAGCGCTTCTCAGGCATCGGACTGTTCCTCGTGTCGCTTTCCTTCCTCGCCTCGCGCTCGCGCGTCTCGTCCCGCATCCTCGCCGCGTTTCTGGCCCTCGGGCTGGCGGGTTGCCAGAGCGTCGACCTGTCGCGAAACGATCTGGCGGCGGGGCTGGCCTCGGGGACCAAGGCGCCGGCCTTTTCCGTTTCGAATGGCGAGATCGTGCCGGTGCGGGCGAGCGCGGCGATCGTGGTGGATGCCGATTCGGGGAACGTTCTTTATAGCGAGGACCCGGACGGGCTGCGCCATCCCGCCTCGCTGTCCAAGCTCCTGACGCTCTACCTCCTGTTCGAGGCGATCGACGGCAAGCGGGTGACGCTCGACACCGAGCTTGTCGTGTCCACCAACGCCGCCTCCAAGCCGCCTTCCAAGCTCGGCCTGCGGCCGGGCTCGACCATCCGCGTGCGCGACGCGATGTATGCCTTGGCGGTGAAGTCGGCCAACGACGTGGCGACGGTGGTTGCCGAAAATCTCGCCAACGGCTCCGAGGAAGCCTTCGCGCGGCAGATGAACTTGACCGCGCGCAAGCTCGGCATGAACCGCTCCAACTTCGTCACGCCCTCCGGCCTGCCGGATGATCTGCAGATCACCACGGCGCGCGACATGGCTGTGCTGGCGATCCAGATCCGCAGGCGCTTTCCCGGCTTCGTGCCGCTCTTCTCGACGGAGAGCTTCGACTATGCGGGCCGGCACTATGTCTCGACCAACAAGTTGCTCGGCCGCGTGCCGGGCGTGGACGGGATGAAGACCGGTTTCGTCAACGCCTCGGGCTTCAACCTCGTCGCTTCGGCGCGCCGCAACGGGCGCGGCGTCATCGTGGTGGTGATCGGCGGGCAGACGGGCCGGGCGCGAGACGCGCGGGTCGAGCAGTTGATCGACACCTATCTCGGCCCGGCCACGTAACGGCTGGGATCAGACGGTGCGCAGCATGCCGCCATCCACGAAATAGGTGGAACCGACGCTGTAGCTCGCCTTGTCCGAGCAGAGAAACACGAAGAAGTTGGCGAGTTCCTCCGGCGAGCCGAAGCGCTTGATCGCGGCGTGCTCGTCGGCGACGCCCTGGAGATAGCCCTCCCAGTCGCCGCCCGTGCCTTCCGTTAGCTGGCGGGCGGTCTTCTTCCAGTCGGGCGTCAGGATCAGGCCGGGATTGATGCAGTTGACCCGGATGTTGTCGGGGATCAGCTCAGTCGCCAGGCATTTGGAGAACATCATCAAGGCGGCCTTGGTGACGTTGTAGATCGGCTCGTACCAGAGCGGCTGGACGGCGCAGATCGAGGCATTGTGCAGGATCACCCCGCCGCCGCGCCGCTTCATCTGCGGCGCGAGACCCCGCGCCAGCCGCACGGCGGCCATGACATGCAGGTCCCAATAGCTCTGCCACTTCTCGTCCGGCGCCTCCATCACCGTCTCGTTGGAGCCGGTGCCGGCATTGTTGACGAGGATGTCGGCGCCGCCGAAGCGCGACTCGGCCGCCTCGATCACCGCCGCCGTTCCCTCCGGTGTCGCCACGTCCGCCGCCACCCCGACGGCTGTCACGCCGTATCGCGAGGCGAGGCGGGCGGCCTCTCCTTCCACCCGTTCGGCGCCGCGCGCTACGAGCACGAGATGCACGCCCTCGGCCGCCAGAGCTTCCGCCACCGCCAGCCCGATGCCCACCGAACCGCCCGTCACCACGGCGACCTTGCCGCCAAGACCCATGTCCATTCCGCGTCTTCCTCCCGAAGGCCGACTCTTTGGCCGGCCGGGAGGGAGTGTGGCGCGTGGGGCCGGCTCTGGCTAGCGCCGGATCAGTCGGAATAGCGCTCCTCGGCCCAGGGATCGCCGCGATTGTGATAGCCACGCACCTCCCAAAAGCCGGGCTGGTCGCGCGTGCGAAACTCGATGCCACGCAGCCATTTCGCGCTTTTCCAGAAATAGAGATGGGGCACCATCAGCCGCATCGGGCCGCCATGCTCGGGCGTCAGGGGCCGGCCCTCCCAGCTGTGAACGAGCATCGCGTCGTCAGCGGCGAAGTCCTCCAGCGCGAGATTGGTCGTGTAGCCGTCATAGGACGAGAGGACGACGAAGGCGGCGTCCGCGCGAGGCTGAACCAGCGCGAGGAGATCGCGCGTCGAGACCCCTTTCCAATGGTTGTCGTAGCGCGACCAAGTGGTGACGCAGTGAATGTCCGTCACCTCCTCGCTCTGCGGCTGCGCCTGGAAGGCCGACCAGTCGAAGCTCTGCGGGTGCTCCACCGCGCCTTTGACGTCGAGCCGCCACTGGCTTTCGCGGATCTCCGGCAGCAGGCCGAGATCGAGCACCGGCCAGTTTTTCACGAGATGCTGGCCCGGGGGCAGTCGCTCCTTGTCCAGCCGGCCATGGCGGCCGGTGAGGAAGCGGCCTTCGCGGGCCCAGCTTTTCTTGGTGCGGGTGAGCTTGGTGTCGGGATGGGCGGGATCGGTCGGGTCCGTCATGGCTCCAAATCTCCTGTTCGGCCCAGACGTGGCGATTTTCCGCTGTTAGGCAAGGGCCGAGGGACACGGCGCTTCGGTTACGAAGAGGCGTTTTCCGCCGGCCCGCTTGATCTTGGGAGGTGCGCTCGCATCTCTGTCGGCATGACGCGCGTCCGCCTCCAAAGCCGATCCCATCATACCCGCTTCGGCCTTGCCGCCCGGCTGCTGGTGCTCGGTCTTCTGCTGGCGCTCGGCCTGACGCTTGCCGGCGGCGTGCCGAGCGCCGAGGCGGCAATGTCCTCGGCCGCCCCCTGCGACCACGCCGCAATGGGGCTTTCGGGCAAGCACGGACAGAGGGGCAAGGCGCCCGAGGGCGGCCACCATGGCGACCTCTGCTGTTTGTTTCACTGCGTTCCGATCGCGCCGTTCGCGCTTGTCGGCGCGCCGCCCGTGGCGCGGACTTCCGAAGCGCTGCCGCTGACCCTTTCCGTCCTGGCGCAGGGCGTCACGCCGACGGTTCGCACGCCGCCGCCGCGAGCGGTCTGAACCTTAGGCATTCACACATAGTTGCGCAGCGAACAGCCGTTCCCGGTCCGCCTCCCTGCGCATTGCCGATAGACGCGAAAGGATCACCCATGGACACCATGCACCACGACATGCAGGCCTGCATTGATGCCTGCCTCGACTGCTACCGCACCTGTTTCTCCACGGCGGCGCAGCATTGCCTGGAGGCCGGCGGCAAGCACACCGAGCCCGCCCATTTCCGCCTGATGCTGGCCTGCGCCGAGATGTGCCGCGCGAGCGCCGCGATCATGCTGACCGGCTCTCCGGCCCATAAGCATTCCTGCGCGGCCTGCGCCGAAATCTGCGCGGCCTGCGCTGCCGATTGCGAACGGGTGGGCGATATGGAACGCTGCGTCGCGGCCTGCCATGCCTGCGCCGAGGAATGCCGGAAGATGGCGGCCTGACCCATGAAGCGCTTCACGTTTTCCCTTTTTGCTCTCGGCCTGCTGGTCGCTTCTCCCGCGCTCGCGCAGGACCATTCCGGCCATGCCGCCGGCATGGCGCATGACAAGACGTCGGCGGCCTACATGGAGGCCATGAAACGAATGGACGCCGCGATGGCGTCCGCGCCCATGTCCGGCAAGCCGGGCGTCGATTTCGCCGAGATGATGATCCCGCATCACCAAAGCGCCATCGATATGGCGAAGGCCTATCTCGAAAGCGGCGAAAACGATCCGACGATCACCAAGATCGCGCGCGATGTCGTGGCCTCGCAGGAGCGCGAGATCGCCGAACTGCGCGATTGGCTGAAGGCACACGGTGGGCAATAAGCGCAAGACGACGCCAAGGGGAAGCCGGCCGAAAGGCCGGCTTCCCCCTCGCCAGACTTTTGGCTGGCCATATATCGGCGGGAATGAGTGATCGACCGACCGACCGCCTCGCGGCGCCCGTTTCCCGTTTTCGCCGCCTGCCGATCCTCGGCCGCATCGAAGCGCAGCTTCTGCTCTGGCTCGTCGGCCTGTCCGGCGCGTTGCTGGGCTTCGTGTCCATCGCCGGCGAGGTGATGGAGGGCGACACGCACGCCTTCGACGACGCGATCCTTCTCGCCCTGCGCCAACCCGGCGATCCGCACGATCCGATCGGCCCGTTCTGGGTCGAGGCCGCGCTGCGCGACATCACGGCGCTCGGGGGCTATACCGTCCTCAGCCTCATTCTGGTGGCCGCAGTCGCCTATCTCCTGCTCAACGGCAAGCGTGTGTCCGCGCTGCTCGTCATCGGCGCCGTGGTGGGCGGCACGGCTTTGTCGAATGTTTTGAAGGTCTTCTTCGATCGGCAGAGACCGGATGTCGTCGGCCATCTCGTGGACGTGCACAGCCTGTCCTTCCCGAGTGGCCATGCCATGCTTTCGGCCGTGACCTATCTCACGCTCGGCGCGCTTCTGGCGCGAACGGAAAAGCGCTTCGTGATGCGCGCCTATTTCATCGGAGTGGCGGTGGCGCTGACGCTCCTGATCGGCGCGAGCCGGGTCTATCTCGGCGTGCATTACCCGACCGACGTTCTGGCCGGCTGGTGCGCCGGGGCGGCCTGGGCGTTTCTCTGCTTGCTCGTCGCACGCTGGCTTCAGCATCGCGGTGATGTCGAGCCGTCGGACTGAGCGGGGAACGGCGCGGCCCTAAAGAGCCGCGCCGCGTCTTGATTAGAAATCGAAATTGTTGATGTCGGCCTTGGTGAAGATCTTCGGCGCGCCGAGCAGGATCTGGCTCTGGTTGACGACCTGCAGGTCGCCTAGGCGCCCGGCCTTGAAGCTCGTATCCCCCGGCTTCAGCGTGCCGTCTGCGACCGCGCGCATGGCAAGACCGGCGGCATAGCCGAGATCGACGGTGGACCAGAGCACGGTGGACTTGATGCAGTCGCCGTTGATGTAGGGCTTCATCGCGTTGGGCAGGGCGAGGCCCACCACCGAGACCTTGCCGCAGAGCTTGTTCTGCTGAACCGCTTCGGCGGCGGCCGGCGTCGCCACCGAGGTCATGCCGAGAATGCCCTTCAGCTCGTCGCCATATTTATTGATGAGCGTCTGCGCCTGGTTGAAGGACAGGATGTTGTCTTCCTGCGCTTCCACCGTCTCCAGGAATTTCAGCTTCGGATGGCACTTCTCGGCATAGCCCTGCATCTCGCTGATCCAGCGGGACTGGTTGGGCGTCGTGAAGGTCGAGGTGACGATGGCGAAGGACGCGTCCTCGCCGACTTCCGAGGCGAGCTGGTCGAGCAGCGCCTTGGCGACGCCGTTCGGCTGCGCCTGGTTGACGAACCACTGGCGTGCGTCGGCTTCCGCGTCCGCGTCGTAGCCCACCACGTTGATGCCCGCTTCCAGCGCGCGCTTCAGAACCGGCGCGATGGCGACCGGGTCGTTGGCGGCGAACAGGATGCCGTCGACGCCCGACGTGATGTAGTTGTCGATGAAGGTGATCTGCTCGTCGATATTGGCCTTGGTCGGACCGTCCGTGGTGACGGTCATCGAACCCGTCTCCTTGGCCGCTTCCTGAATGCCCTGCGAGGTCGAGTTGAAATAGCCGACGCCGACGAGCTTCGGAATATCCACGACCTTGAGCGGCTTGCCCTTGCGGTCCGGCGCGCCGGTCGGCGAGCCGCCATTGTACTCGCCGGGCGGAACCGGCGTCACCGAGGCGTCGCAGGCCAGCGGATTGGCCGGGGCGCCGTCGCCGCCGGTCCAGGCGCTCTGCGCCATGGCCGGGGCCGAGAGAAGGCTGGTGCCCAGAAGAAGGGCGAGAAGCGTGCGCATGGGTTGAGTCCTCCCTGTTGATGTCATGGCTCCGACCCTTCTCCCAAAGGGCCGGCATTCGGTCTCTCAATCGCTGGAATAGCGCTTGAGGAGATTGGAGATCAGAACGGCGGCGATCAGCACGAAGCCTATGATGACGATCGTCCCGTCGCCCTTCACGCCCGAAAGTGCGAGGCCGTTCTTGAGAACCTGCACGAGGCACAGGCCGATCAGCGTACCGACCACGAGGCCGCGCCCGCCGAAGATCGAGGTGCCGCCCAGCACCACGGCGGTGATGACGTCGAGCTCGATGCCGGTGCCCATGTCCGAGCGCGTGGTGGAGACGCGCGAGACGAAGACGAGGGCGGCGAGCGCCGAGACGAAGCCCGAGGCCGAATAGATCAGGAGCTTGGTGCGGGTGACGTCGATGCCGGAAAACTCCGCGCCCATCTCGTTGTTGCCGATCGCGTAGGTCGCGCGGCCGAAGGCGGTGAAGCGCAGGATGAAGAAGCCGACGATCGCGACGAGGGCGAGGAGCCAGAGCTGCGTCGGGATGCCGAGAAAATTGCCCTGTCCCAGGACGAAGAACCAGGAGGGATAGCCCCGGATCGACTGCGCCTGGCTGATGCCCTCGGCAAGGCCGCGATAGAGCGCGAGCGTGGCCAGCGTCGCGATCAGCGGCGGCACGCGAAAGCGCGTGATGATCCAGCCGTTCAGAAAGCCCGCCACCGTGCCGACCACGAGGCAGAGCGCCATGGCGACCGGCAACGGCAGGCCCAGCGTCTTCCAGAACACGCCGACCAGGATGGCGCAAAGGCCGAGGATCGAGCCGACCGAGAGATCGATGCCTCCGGTGATGATGACGAAGGTCATCACGACGGCGATCAGCCCGACCTCCGTCATCAGCCGGCCCTGATTGAGGAGGTTGGCGGCGGTGAAGAAGCGCTCGTTGTCGATCGCCAGCACCGCGAGGGCGAGGGCGAGGATGAGCGCCAGAAGCGCTTCGTGGCGAAGAAGGGAGCGAAGGGTCATGATCGGTCCTCCTCAGCCGGTTCGCCCGCGCCGCGCCATGTCGATGAGCACGGTGCCGAGGATGAGAATGCCTTGAACGGCGCGCAGCCAGTAGGCCGAGACGTTGAGGAAGATCAGCGAGGAGCCGATCGCCGCGAACAGGATGGCGGCGAGCGTCGAGCCCGTCACCGTGCCGATGCCGCCCAGGATCGAAACGCCGCCGACGACGGACGCGGTGATGATGATGAGCTCCAGCCCGTTCGGCACGGTGGACTGGATGACCTGCAGCTGCGTTGCGAACAGGATGGCCGCGACGCCGGCGATCATTCCGTGGATCGTGAAGACCTTCACGATGGTCCGGTTGTAGGGAATGCCCTCGGCCTCCGCCGCCTCGCCATTGCCGCCGACCGCATAAATCGAGCGTCCGAAGGCGGTGCTGCGCAGGAGGAAGGCCGCGACGATCGTCATGCCCACCATGAACCAGACGGGGGAAGGAATGTCGAAAAGCCGGAACTGGGCGAGCTGGTAGCCCGGCGGCAGGCCGGAGATCCAGGCGCCGCCGGTGGCCGTGATGAGCCCGCCGCGCAGGATCGACAGCATGGCAAGCGTCGCGATGATCGATGGCACCTTGAGATAGGCGATCACCGCGCCGAGCACGGCGTTTACGGCGCCGCCGATCAGGACAGGCAGGAGCCACGCGAGCCAGATGGGATAGCCGTTGGTGACGAGAAGGCCGCTGATCGTCGCGAGAACGCCGATCAGCGCGCCGACCGACACGTCGATATGGCCGGAGATGATGACCATCGACATGCCGATCGCGGCCACCGCGATATAGGCGTTGCCGACGAAGATCGAGGTGAGGTTGTTCTGCGATACGAAGCGCGGGTTGACCCAGCCGACCACCAGAAACAGCACTACGATGGCGAGGAGCAGCAGGATTTCCTGGCCCGAGCCGGACAGGCGGCGCGACAGCGACGGCCCGTTCATGCCGCATGCCCTGTCATCATGGCCGCGCCCACGGTTTCGGGGGTGGCCTCGGCGCGCGGCAGGATGGCAGACATGCGCCCCCCGTTCATGACCAGGACCCGGTCGCTCATGCCCAGCACCTCGGGCAGTTCGCTGGAGATCATGACGATGGCGAGCCCTTGGGCGGCGAGTTGGTTCATCAACTTGTGAATCTCGGTCTTGGCGCCGACATCGACGCCGCGCGTCGGCTCGTCGAGAATGAGGATGCGCGGATCGGTGGCGAGCCATTTGGCGATCACCACCTTCTGCTGGTTGCCGCCCGACAGCTGGGCGACAATTTGGCCCGGGCCCCGCGCGCGGATGGCGAAGCGGCGAATGGCGTCGCTGGCGATCTCGGTCTCGCGCGCCGTGTCGACGATGCCCCGCCGCGTCAAGCGGTCGATGATCGCCATGGAGACGTTCTCGCGGATGGTCTGCGGGCGCACCAGCCCATGCTGCGCGCGGTCCTCCGGCACATAGGCGATGCGATGGGCGATGGCCTCGCGCACGTTGGAGACGGTGACGGGCTTGCCGTCGATCAGGATCTCGCCCGCCGTCGCAGGCGTCACGCCGAAGATGGTCTGGGCGAGTTCCGTCCGGCCCGAGCCGACGAGACCGGCAATGCCGAGGATTTCGCCCGCCCGGACAGAAAAGCTCACATCCTGGATCTTGCCGGCATGGGCGAGGTTGCGCACCTCCAGCACTGTCTCCCCGGGGATGATCGTGTCTTTTGGAAAGAGCTGATCGATGTCGCGGCCGACCATCATGGAGACGAGCGTGGCTTCCGTCGCCTCGCTGGCGGCGCGCGTGTCGATCGTCTTGCCGTCGCGCAGAACCGTGATGCGGTCAGCGATCTCGAAAATCTCGTTCATCCGGTGGCTGACATAGACGATGCCGACGCCTTCGCGGCGCAACGAGCGTACGACGTCGAGCAGGCGGCGCACGTCAGCCTCGGCCAGCGCCGCCGTCGGCTCGTCCATAATGAGGACGCGCGCGTCGCGCGACAGGGCGCGGGCGATCTCGACGCGCTGACGGTTGGCGACCGAGAGGCGCGAGACCTTTTCGTCCACGTCGAGATCGGGGCAGTCGAGCCGGTCGAGAAGGGCGCGGGCGCGCTGGCGCATCTCGTTCCAGTCGAGAAGCCCCGCCCTGGTGCGCGGCGCATGGCCGAGAAAGATGTTCTCCGCCACCGTCATGGCCGGGAAGAGGAGGAGTTCCTGGTGCACCACCGCGATGCCCGCCGCCTTGGCCTCGCCGGGGCCGGAAAAGCGCACCGGGGCGCCATCCACCTCCACGGTGCCCTTGTTGGGCTGGTGGGCGCCGGACATCAGCCGGATCATGGTGGACTTGCCGGCGCCGTTCTCGCCCATCAGCGCATGGACCTCGCCGGCGAAGAGGTCGAAATCGACCCCGCGCAACACGGCGACCGGGCCGAAGCTCTTCTCGATGCCGCGCAGCGCGACGATGGGGGAGGCCTCAGTTGGCAAGGAAGCCTCCGTCGATCGGCAGCGTCACGCCGGTCAGCATGGCGCTGGCATCGCTCAGGAGGAACAGGATCACCTCGGCGACGTCCCCCGTCTCGGCGAAGCGGCCGAGCGGCGTGCGCGCCAGCATGGGGCCGCCCTTTTCCGGCGCCTCCCAGGCGGCGCGGGCTAGATCGGTCAGCGTGATACCGGGCGCCACGGAATTGACGCGGATGCCGAGGGGGCCGAGCTCGTTGGCCATGACGCGCGTCAGCCCGTCCATCGCGCCCTTGGAAGCGCAATAGGCGGCATGGTCGCGAAAGCCGAGGAAGGATGAGATGGAGGAGACGTTGACGATCGCGCCCGGTGCCTTGCGGGCGACGAGGTCGCGCGCGAAGACCTGCGAGACGATGGCCGCCGCGCGCACGTTCACCGCCTGGACCGTGTCGAAGGACTCGTCCTTCATCTCCAGGAAGGGCTCGAGAATGTTGATGCCAGCGCAGTTGACGAGCAGGTCGGCCGGCAGAGCTTCGGCCAACGCAGCGCGCGTGGCAGTTGCGTCCGCCAGATCGACGACCAGACCCCGCGCGCCGGTCTCGGATGCGAGCCGATCGAGATCAGCCTGCGAGCGCGACAGGGCGACGACCTTGGCGCCGCGCTCTGTGAGAAGCTCCACGGTGCGCCGCCCGATGCCCTTGCCGGCCCCGGTGACGATCACCGTCTTTCCTTCGAAACCCATCCTTGCTCCTCCCAAAGCTTAGACATCCGATCGTGGTGGGAAAGCGCCCTATTCCCCGGGCAGGCCCATGGTGATCTGCATCTTCACCTGCCCCTTGGGGGCGGAGGCGGCGTCCTTGAAGGCTTCGACGCTCTGCTCGAACGGATAGGTCCGGGTGATCAGAGGCGACACGTCGATGGCGCCCGAGGCGAGCATGGCGACGCAGCGCGGGAAGACATGGGCGTAGCGGAAGACGTGCTCGACCCGCGCTTCCTTCAGCATCGCGGCCGACACGTCGTAACTCGCCGGCTTCAACGGGATGCCGACGAAGACCACCACGCCGCCGGGGCAGAGCGGCTCGAAAATGCTTGCGATGGCCCGTTCCGACCCCGCGCATTCATAGATCACGTCGGCACCCCAACCGTCGGTGCGCGCCTTCACCGCCTCTGCCAGATCCTCGCGCGCGACGTTCACGGTCGAGACCGAGCCGAGCGTGCGGGCGATGTCGAGCTTGGTGTCGTCGACGTCGGAGACGATCACATGGGCGCAGCCGCCGGCCAGCGCGGCCAGAACGGTGACGAGGCCGATCGGGCCCGCGCCGACGACCACCGCGACATGGCCCGGCGCGGCCTTGGCCTTGGTCACGGCGTGAACGCCGACGGCCAGCGGCTCCACCATCGCGGCGGCGGCGAAGGAGACATTGTCCGGCAGCTTGAAGGTGAAGGCTTCGGGGTGGACGACGCTCGGGCGCAGAACGCCATGGATCGGCGGCGTCGCCCAGAAACGCACGTCGGGGTCGAGATTGTAAAGGCCGAGGCGGGTCGCGCGGCCGTTCGGGTTCGGGATGCCGGGCTCCATGCAGACGCGGTCGCCGGCTTTCAGCGTCGTCACCGCCGAGCCGGTCTCGGTCACGATCCCGGACGCCTCGTGCCCGAGGATCATCGGCTCGCGCACAACGAAGGGGCCGATGGCGCCGTGCGTGAAGTAGTGAACGTCCGACCCGCAGATGCCGACAGTGTGGATCGCGATTCGCACGTCATGGGGCCCGAGCGGCTCGTCCACGGGAAAGTCGCGAAGCGACAGCCGGTCCTTCTCTTCGAGAACCAGCGCGCTGATGTTGGAAGGGTCGATCGTGGGAATGGAAGCGGCGGACGACATCCGAAGACCTCTCGCTGTCATGCGTTACTGGAATGGATGCTATGCAGTGATGGCGCAGCAGGCGACGCGGAATCCGGCGAAGTTCCAAACTTTCTTGGCATTTCTCGTATCATGCTGCCTCCGCCTCGCGAAACGAGGAGCGCTGGATGCGGCGTGCGCCGGCGCGGTAGGCGCTCGGCGTCTCGCCGCAGACCACAGCGAATCGGCGGTTGAAATTGGCCGTGTTGTTGAAGCCGGTCTCGAAGCAGATCTCGGTCACCGATTTGTCGGTGGCGGCCAGGAGCTGGCAGGCGGCCTGCACGCGGAGATGGTTCACATAGGCCGAAAAGTTGTGCCCGGTCTGATGCTTGAAGAAACGTGAGAAGGCCGTCGCCTCCATCGTGCAGATGTCGGCCGCTTCTGCCAGCGTGATGTCGCGGCGAAACTCCGTCGCCAAAAAACCGATCACCCGTTCCAACTTGCGGGAGGCCGGGGTGTGCAGCCCCAGCGCCGGGGCGCAGCGCGACAGGGTGCGCCGATCGCTTCGGCCTGTCGCAAGCGTCGCCATTAGATCGAGAAAAGCGAGAAGCCGACGCGGCCCGTCCAGCGTTCCGATCTCGCAAAGTTTCTTGCGCCCTAGCGTTGCCGTCTCGCCGGTGAACTCCACGCCGAAGGCTGCCTCCTCCAGAAGCGCGCCGACCTCTGCGAATTCTGGGAAGGCATGCGACAGCGTGTCGGCGATCTCGCCGGTGAACTGCACCAGCACGTCGCGCTCGCGCAGGCTGGCGCCCGGCTCGATGGCGCTCACCCAATTGTGCGGCAGGTTCGGTCCGGTCAGGATCAGGCTTCCGGGCTCGAATGCGCCGACATGGTCGCCGATCATCATCCGCCCGGTGCTTTCCCGGATCAGATGCAGCTCGTATTCGGGATGGCAGTGCCATTTGGCGAGGTGGTGGGGATAGTCGTGCGTTGCCCATCGAAAGGACTCGCGCGGGCCGCACAGGATGAGTTCCAATGCCGGTCCGCTGGCGGGCAGAGGCTCAGCCAAAAGAGGGCGCGGGCCGGGAGCGGGATGGGTCATGGCAGCGCGTCTCCCTGTTCGGCCAGTGCGTTTCGCCACTTGGCGACATAGGCCTCGAGGCCCATGATCGGGGCGAGATCGACGGGCTGCTCAGTGGGACGGCCAGCGACCGCGACCTCCGGCCCCAATGCAAGAAGCGCCGCGCCCGCGCTGGTGCCCGTGCCGTCGGTCGGCGCGAAGATCGGGCGGCCGGTCAGCTGCCCCAGCGCGCGAAGGAAGGGCAGGTTGCGCGCGAACGGACCTTCCACCACGATCGGCCCGTTCGCTCCGATCAGGGCCAGACTCTCCGTCGTCATCAGCGCCACGTAGAGGCTGGCCGCAGCCGTTCGCTCCATCGCCGAAAGATCTTCCGCCGGCTCGCTCCAGCCGCCTTGCTCTTCCGGAAACGGACCGGTGTTCGGCACGATGGGCGGCCGAACCATCAGCCCTTGCTCGATCACGCGAGCGAGGGCGGCTTCGTCCGGCGGCGCGGGCGCCCGGTTGGTCAGAATGTCAAACTCGCGGCCCCCCATGAACAGCGCCGATGGAACGGGCCGCCCGAACGCGTCGACATAGGCCAGCATGTTGCGTGAGGCATCCAGCGCGGTCTTGCGACCGCCGATCGAGAAGCTGACCACCCAGGTGCCGGTGGACACGACGGCGAAGGGTGCGGGCAGCGCGAGGAGATGCGGCAGAAGCGACGCGTTGGAATCGTGAATGCCGCAGAGCACGGGAATTTCGCGCCCGGCCAGTCCGATCTGCTCAGCCCATTCCGGCTTGAGGGGGCCGAGCACGTCGAACGGGCGGCGCACTGGCGCGAAGAGCTCTCGCCAGCCGGCCCGATCCGCGAGCGAGGAGAAGTCGCCTTGCTCCGGCGCCCAGAGATCGGTGTGGCAGCCGAGCGAGCTCGGCTCGCAGGAGGCGATGCCGGTCAGGCGGAAGGCCCAGTATTGAGGATAGGTGAGGATGTGCCGGGCCTCGGCGAAGCGCTCGGGAAAGCGCGCCTGGAGCCAGAAGAGTTGGCGGCCGACATTGAGCCCGTTCGCCATCGGCGGCGAAAGCGTTTCGGAGAACGGCGGCCGCAACGCCTCGTAGCCCTCCGCGCCTTCCAACGCCGCCTCGTAGTCCAGGACGGGGAGCGCGAGGTCGTGCTCGCCGATCAGCACGGCGGAGGCGCCGTGGGCCGTAATCGAGATCGCGTCGATCGGATGGGCCGCCGCGAACTCGGTCAGGCTCTCCAGGATAAAGGCGAAGAGAGCGTCCGTGTCGTAATGCGGATAGGGCCCGTCCCGGCGCGGCGCGTTGGCGAGCGAGCGCACGGTAAGGTCGTGCCGTTCGTTAAGATCGTGCAGGACCATCTTGGCATTGGTCTTGCCGATGTCGACCACGGCGATGAAACGGGGCACCTCGCTCATGGCTCAGTCCATATGGAACATGGCGACGAGCGGAACGCTGACCGGCTCGTTGCTGGGATGGGTGTCCATGATGTCGGCCATGCCCGCCCACCAGCGCTGCATCGCCGGATGGCTCGGCAGGTCCGCCATGCCATGGGTCTTCGGGCGCTTCAGGATGGCGAAGAGTGCATGGGACTCGGGGTCTAGGAAGATGGAATAGTCGCGGACCCCAGCCTCGCGCAGCAGCGCCACGAGGTCGGCCGGAATGGCGTCGTGCCGCGCGCGATAGGCCTCGGCCTTGCCCGGGTGGAGCTGCATTCGAAAGGCGTAGGTTTCGAGATCCGTTTCGCTCATGCCTCGGTCCTTGGCTCCAGTTGCGCGACCACGAGGCGAAGCCCAGCCGCTTCCACCATGGCGGCGGCGCGGTCGTCGATTCGCTCGTCGGTGATCAGGAGGTCGGCCCGCTCCAGCGGCGCGATGATGAAGCTCGACCGGTCGTCGAATTTCGAGGCGTCGGCAAGGATCACCAGTTCGTCCGCCTGTCGCATCAGCCGTTGCTCAGACTGGATGATGAGAGGGTCCGACTCGGCGAAGCCCAGCGGCGAGATGCCCTGCGCGCCCATGAACATGCGCCTCGCGCGAAAATGCGCGATCCCGTCCGCTTCGAAGGGCGAAAGGATCAGGCCTTGCTCGCGATAGACGGCTCCGGCCGGCAGC
The DNA here is from genome assembly GCF_001442755.1 of Aureimonas sp. AU20. Lineage (NCBI taxonomy): Bacteria > Pseudomonadati > Pseudomonadota > Alphaproteobacteria > Hyphomicrobiales > Aurantimonadaceae > Aureimonas > Aureimonas sp. AU20. The sequence continues at coordinate 2,038,549 of NZ_CP006367.1, forward strand.
AGCACGCTCGCCTTGGAATGCTGGAGCAGGTGCTCGGCGATCGGGAAGGAGTTGGTCAGGATCTGAAGCCGCTGGCCGGTGAGATAGTGGACCATGCCGAAGGTCGTGGTGCCGCCGTTGATGATGATGGAATCATCGTCCGCGCAGAGTCGTGCGGCTTCGCGCGCGATGGCCAGTTTTTGCGGTGCGTTGCGCGCCTGGAGCGTGCCGAAGCTCTCGGCAGAGACGGCGCGCGGAAGCGGCGCCCGCAGCGCCTCGGCTCCGCCGCGCACGCGCCGCAGCTTCTTCTGCTCGTCGAGAAGCGCGATGTCGCGCCGGATCGTGGCCTCCGACGCCCCGGTGAGCGCCGCGAAGTCCTGAACGGTCGCGACCGAGCGCCCTTCGATGGCGCTCAGGATCATGCGGTGGCGTTCCCGCTCGTGCATTCCCGTTCCTCCTGAAACTGAAGTTCGAATGTTCCGATCCTCTTGTCAATCACGTTCGGTCAATTTCGCGCATTGTGCAATGCAATATGATTGAAGTTGATCGATTTGGTTGACAGGCTTCTCGCTTCGGCGGATGGTTCGCGCCGTCGCGACGGGCATCGCGATCGCCGGAGAGGAGGCCCCACCCATGACCATCACGCTTCTGGAAAACCGCTGGGACGACGCGAAGGCGGCCGGCATGAGCGAGCCCGAGCGGCTGCTCTATCGCTCCAACCTGCTGGGTTCCGACAAGCGAATCACCAATTACGGCGGCGGCAACACCTCGGCCAAGGTCGAAGAGCGCGACCCGCTGACGGGCGACACCGTCACGGTGCTTTGGGTCAAAGGCTCGGGCGGCGATGTCGGCACGATGAAGCTCGACGGCTTCGCGACGCTCTACCAGTCGAAGCTCGAACAGCTGCGCGGCCTCTACAAGGGTGAGGCGCAGGAGGACGAGATGGTGGGGCTGCTCAGCCACTGCACCTTCAACCTCAACCCGCGCGCCTCCTCGATCGACACGCCGCTGCACGCCTATCTTCCCTATGCCCATGTCGACCACATGCACCCTGACGCGGTGATCGCCATCGCCGCGACGGGGCGCTCGCGCGAGTTGACGCGGGAGATTTACGGCGAGGAGATCGGCTGGCTGCCCTGGCGCCGGCCCGGCTTCCAGCTCGGCCTCGACCTGTCGCGCTTTGCCTCCGAAAACCCCAAAGCCAAGGGCGTCGTGCTCGAAAGCCACGGGCTCTTTACCTGGGGCGATACGGCCAAGGACAGCTACGAGACGACGCTGCGCATCATCAATCGCGCCATCGAATGGTTCGACGGCAAGCTCACCGGCAAGCCGGCCTTCGGCGGCGAGAAGGTCGCCCCGCGCGAGGCGAGTGAGCGTCTGCGCGTCGCCGCGCGGCTGATGCCCGAAATTCGCGCCCGCATCGGCATCGAAGAGCGCAAGATCGGCCATTTCGACGATTCGCCCGCCGTGCTCGAATTCGTCGGCTCGCAGCGCTTGGAGGAACTGGCCGCGCTCGGCACGTCCTGCCCCGACCATTTCCTGCGCACGAAAATCCGCCCCCTCGTCCTGTCCTACGACGGCGATCTCGATGCCTTGGTCTCTAGCCTTGATGGGGCCGTCGACACCTATCGCGAGGGCTATCGTGCCTATTACGAGCGCTGCCGGCACGATAACAGCCCTGCCATTCGCGATCCCAACGCGGTGATCTATCTCGTGCCGGGCGTCGGCATGATTGCCTTCGCCAAGGACAAGGCGACCGCGCGCATCGCCTCGGAGTTCTACGTCAACGCCATCAACGTCATGCGCGGGGCATCCGGCGTCGATACCTATCAGGGTCTGCCCGAGCAGGAAGCCTTCGACATCGAATATTGGCTCTTGGAAGAGGCCAAGCTCCAGCGCATGCCCAAGCCCAAGTCGCTCGCCGGGCGCGTCGCATTCGTGACGGGCGGCGCCGGTGGCATCGGCCGCGCCACGGCCGAACGGCTGATGGGCGAGGGGGCTTGCGTGGTTCTCGCCGATATCGATGCCGGCGCGCTCGACCTGGCCAAGGCCGACTTCGCCAAGCGCTTCGGCGCCGATCAGGTGCGCGGAGTCCTGGCCAACGTGACGGACGAGAACGCCGTGGCCTCCGCCTTCGCTGAGGCCGTGACGGAGTTCGGCGGGCTGGACATTCTCGTCTCCAATGCCGGCATCGCCTCGGCCTCGCCGGTCGAGGACACGACGCTGGAGGTCTGGAACCGGAATATCGACATTCTGGCGACGGGCTATTTTCTCGTTTCGCGCGAGGCCTTCCGCTTGTTCCGGCGTCAGAAGCTCGGCGGCGCCATCGTCTTCATCGCCTCCAAGAACGGGCTCGCGGCCTCGGCCGGCGCCTCCGCCTATTGCACGGCGAAGGCGGCCGAGATCCACCTCGCCCGGTGCCTCGCGCTGGAGGGAGCGGATGCGGGCATTCGCGTGAACACGGTGAACCCCGACGCGGTGCTGCGCGGTTCCAAGATCTGGAACGGCGAATGGCGCGAGCAGCGCGCCGCCTCGTCCAAGATCGACGAGGCGCAGCTCGAGGAGCACTACCGCCAGCGCTCACTTCTGAAGCGCTCGGTCTTCCCCGAGGACATCGCGGAAGCCGTCTACTTCCTGTCGAGCGACCTGTCGGCCAAGTCCACGGGCAATATCGTTAACGTGGACGCGGGCAACCAGATCTCGTTCACACGCTGACGCAAACGGACAAGACGCATCCGGCGGTCGGAGGACGCCGCCGGATGCTTTCGCAACGGGGAGGACAGCGCATGGCTTCGCGCATCGATCGCGCCATTATCGACAAGAGCAACGAGACCCGCCGCCGGGCGCTCGACGAGGATTACGCCGCGCTTGGCGCGCGCCTCGACCGGCGCGGCATCTCCATCGACGAGGTGACGCGCAAGGTCTCGGCCTTCACGGTCGCCGTTCCCTCCTGGGGCGTCGGGACGGGCGGCACGCGCTTTGCCCGCTTCCCCGGCACCGGCGAGCCACGCGGCATTTTCGAGAAGCTGGACGACTGCGCGGTGATCAACGATCTCGGCCGCGCGACGCCGGCCGTCTCGCTCCACATTCCCTGGGACAAGCAGGACCCCGCCGATCTCCGCGCCAAGGCCGAGGAGCTGGGCCTCGGCTTCGACGCAATGAATTCTAATACGTTCCAGGATCATCCCGACGATCCGAACCAACCGCGCTCGTACAGATATGGTTCGCTGTCCCATACGGACGCGGCCGTACGACGACAAGCCGTCGAGCACAATTTAGAAACTGTAGGGATTGGCGAGGCGATCGGTTCCAAGGCTTTGACGGTGTGGATCGGCGACGGGTCCAACTTCCCCGGACAAAGCGATCTCGGTCGCGCTTTCGAGCGCTATCTCGGCGCGATGAAGGAGATCGTGTCCGGTCTACCTGCGGATTGGCGCATCTTTTCCGAGCACAAGATGTACGAGCCGGCCTTCTATTCCACGGTGGTGCAGGACTGGGGCACGAGCTATCTGACCGCCGTGGAGCTTGGCGAGAAGGCCTTCTGCCTCGTGGATCTCGGCCACCATGCGCCGAACGTGAACATCGAGCAGATCGTCTCGCGGCTCGTTCACACCGGCAAGCTCGGCGGCTTCCACTTCAACGATTCTAAATATGGCGACGACGATCTGGATGCGGGATCGATCGATCCGTTCCGCCTCTTCCTCGTCTTCAACGAACTGGTCGGGGCCGGCGCGCGGCTGGATGCCCTGCATCCATCCTACATGATCGACCAGTCGCACAACGTCACCGACCCGATCGAAAGCCTGATCCGCACGGCCGGGGAAATTCGCCGCGCCTATGCGCAGGCGCTTCTCGTGGATCGCGCGGCGCTCGCCGGCTTCCAGGACGAGAACGACGCCTTGATGGCCTCGGAAACGCTCAAGGACGGGTTCCGGCTCGATGTCGAACCCATCCTCGCCCGTGCACGACTGGAAGCCGGCGGCGCGATCGATCCGATCGCGGCCTATCGCGCCAGCGGTTATCGCGCCAAGGTCTCGGCCGAGCGCCCGGCGTCCCGGGGCTCCGGCGGCGGCATCGTCTAAGGGAGGAAGAGCATGACCGATCTTTATCGCACCGCGATCGACGAGCTGGCGGGCGCCGTTTCGCGGATCGACGACACGCAGGTCGATCAGGCCTGCCGCATGATCGCTGAGGCCCGGCATGTCTGCACCTATGCCGGCGGGCGCGAGGGGTTGCAGCTCAAGGGCTTCGCCATGCGCCTCTTCCATCTCGGACGCTCCGTGTCGGTAGTGGGCGACATGACCGTGCCACCGCTCGGGCCCGGCGACCTCTTTCTCGTCGTCTGCGGCCCCGGAGAGATCTCGACGTCAGTCGCCCTGATCGGCGTCGCCAAGGCGGCGGGTGCCAGGGTTCTCGTGGTGACCGCGCAGCCCATGGGCCGCGTGCCGGGCATGGCGGATTTCGTGCTGACAATCCCCGCCCAGACCATGGCGGACGATCAGGGAGAGACAGCCAGTTCCGTGCTGCCCATGGGCTCGCTCTTCGAGGGCGCGCTTTTCGTGCTCTTCGAGGTCATGGTGCTGAAGCTCAAGGGCCTGCTCCATGTCTCCAGCGAGACCATGCGCGGTCATCACACCAACATGGAATAGCCCCGCAAGCACCGGGCGGGAACCGAACCCGGCGGCCGTGGATTGTTCCTTTCAATTTGGCTTGAAAGGATGATATCCATGCCCCGGGGCGACAAGTCGAAATACACCGACAAGCAGGAGCGCAAGGCCGATCAGATCGCGGAGGGCTACGAGGCGCGCGGCGTTTCCGAGAAGGAAGCCGAACGCCGAGCCTGGGCGACGGTCAACAAGGAAAGCGGCGGGGGAAACAAAAGCGGCTCCGGCAGGGGCCATCCGGAAAATCACGACTCGTCCAAGAAGGGCGGCGAAAAGGGTGGCAAAGCTTCGGCTTCGCGCACCGCAGCCGAGCGTTCCGCCTCCGCCAAGAAGGCTGCCGAAACGCGCAAGCGAAACGCGGAGAAGGCCTCGCACGCCTCTCATTGACGATCGGTTTCGACTTCAAACTGCAGACACAAAAAAAGGGCGGCTAACGGGCCGCCCTTTTTCGTATAGGAATTTAGGCCTCAGCGAGCGGGCGTGGTGCTGTTCTCGCCAGCACTCGTGCCGGGAACCGGGTTGCTCGTGTCGCTCGGAACGGCGTTCGCATCCGTGCCGGTCACAGGCGGGCGAACTGGCTCGGTGCTGTCGATACCGGAGCCATTGCCGGGAACCGGAACTTTGCTGGCAGACTCCTTGGTATCGACGCTCGTTGCGTCCGTCGTGGTGGTCACCTTGCTAGCCGCACCGGCCGGCATCTTGCTTTCTTCGCCTGCACTCGTGCCCGGCACGGGATTGGTCGTCGTAGACGATTGGGCAAAGGCCGATCCGGCCAGGAGCAGCGTCAGCGAAGCGGCGGCGAAAAGGGTCTTCTTCATCCTGTCGGGCTCCAGTTCATCGGTGGGGTCGGAGCGTTCCTGCGCCGACTGTGACAAATAAACTCGTCGGCCCCGAAATGGTTGCGCCGGCGCCTTGCGGAAACGCTCAGGCTGACTGGCCGGACGCCCCTGTGTGCTCGGACATCGCGTACTCCAGCGTCCTGAGAAGGACGCGGCCGTCGCAGGGCTTGTTGCAGACCGCGACGCCGGGATAGCGCTTGGCCAGGATGCTCTGCTCGCCCTGGCCGGTGTGAAATACAAAGGGCACGTCGTTCGCGGCGAGATAGTCCGCCAGCGGGTACGACGTTTCGCCATGCAGGTTGAGATCGAGAACCACGGCGTCGAAGGCGCCGGATTTGGCGACACCCGTCGCCTGTCCCAGCGTGCTCGCGCAGGTCACCTCAGCGCCGGACTCTTCCAACTCGCATTCCAGATCCAGCGCGACCAGGAACTCGTCCTCGACCACGAGGACGCGTTTGCCCTGAAGACCGCCAGCATGCTGCATGTTCTACGCCCTTCCTGAATCCAGCCTGAGGAAAGGCCAGCTTCCATTCCGGCGATACGATGGGCCAAGGTGCTGATCGGAGCCCCATGCCCCGGCAACCTCCCGGTCCTTCGTATCGCGCCGCACCACATGATGAGCGGCGAAAGTTAATGTAGAAAGATTCCGGAGAGGGGAAGTTGTGAAATTGTCACGACGGCTCCCCATCGCCCGATCGCTCAAGCCAGAGCGGTTTGCGCGAGGCCTTTTCGCCACCGCGTCTCGAGAATCGCGAAGCGCGCGCTCATGAGAAGCGCGGCCACGAGCAGCCCCGCCGCGAGGCCCCACCAGACCCCGGTTCCGTTCCAGCCAAGGCCGAAGGCGAGGCCGTAGGCGATGGGCATTCCGACCAGCCAGTAGCTGGCGACCGCAATGAACATGGGAAGCCGCGTGTCCTTCATGCCGCGCAGGATGCCGCTGGCCGTGACTTGCAACGAATCGACGATCTGGAAGGCCGCGGCGACCGCCAGCAACGGCACGGCCGCGGCGAGAACGGCCTCCGCGTTCGGCAAGCTCATGTCGAGATAGAGGCCGATCAGAGCGGTCGGAATGGCCCAGAACAATGCGGCGGCGGTGCAGGAGATCACGCCTGCCACGATCAGCGACGTGCGCGCCGCGCGGGCGAGATTGGCCGCGTCGTGCCGGCCGAAGGCGGTGCCGACCCGCACCGTTGCGGCGCTGGCAAGACCCAGCGGGATCATGAACGAAATCGATGCGAGCTGCAGCGCGATGCCATGGGCGGCGAGTTCCAGCGTGCCGATCCAGCCCATCATGATGGACGCCGCGGTGAAGAGGCCGACCTCCGCCAGGATCGTCGCGCCGATCGGCCAGCCGAGCCGCAGCACCTCAAAGAACGCCGCCCAGTCCGGCGCGTAGAAGCGACGCCAGAGTTCGAAGACCTCGAGCCCGCGCGCGCGCCTCGTGTAGGCGACGAGAAGCAGGAGCGTGACGATGGACGTGCCGACCGAGGCGATGCCCGAACCGGTGAGCCCCAGCGCCGGGGCGCCTAAATGGCCGAAGATCAGGACATAGTTGAACAGGGCGTTGAGCCCGGCGCCGAGCAGCGTGATGCCCAGCACGACGCTCGGCCGCTCCAGCGCGCTGAGATAGGAGCGCAGCACGAAGGTGGAGAGATAGGGCAGCATCGACCATTGCAGCACCCGCACATAGGCGCCGGCCTCCGCCGCGATGCCGGGCTCCTGGCCGAGCGCTACGAGGATCGCCTCCGTGAACCAGAGGGGAACCATCACGAGGAGGCTGAACAGAGCCACGACCCACAGCCCCATGCGGACCGATCGGCGCACGGCCCGCGTGTCGCCATTGCCATGCGCGGCGGCGGCCAACGGCATGACGGCATAGGCGAAGCCCGAGCCGAACATCCAGAAGACGTAGAACGTTTGCGTCGCCAGTACGGCGGCGGCCAGTTCCGCCGCGCCGAGCTGGCCGATCATCACCGTGTTCGTGACGTTGATCGAGATTTGCGCGAGCTGCGCGCCGACCAGCGGCAGTCCGAGCGCGAAGGTCGCCTTCACATGCGTTCGCCACGACGCGAGCATGGGCTGGTAGAGGGCGACGGACTGCGGTTTCATCTCGGCTTGCCCGCTCTGGTCGAGGGATTGGATGGGTTGGTTACGGTGCCGGCCGGACCTTGTCCAGCGTCGCGCCCGAGACCGTCTTTCAGCCTCTTTTGCGGTGCAGCGACGAATTCTCCCTTGCCATCGGCGGAGCGGTGGTGCGTCTCATTGACAAGGATGGAACGGTTCGAAATAACGCAGACAATTGGCGCCGCGTTGGAGTGGGACACAGCGGTGCGAACTCGGCTACCTCCCGACCCAACGGATCGAACCGCGATGGCACTTCGACTTCTCCAGGTGAAACTCGGTGGCGCGCTGGCCGTCGTGGCAAGCGATGACGATGGCGCGGCCTATGTCGTTCCGGGATATGCCTCGGTCTACGATCTGGCGAACGCGGCCATCGGAAACGGCGCCACCCTGGCGGCCACGGTGAATGCCGCCGGACGAGGCGAGGCAGTGGATCTCGATGCCGCTCTGGCGGAAGGGCGCATCGGCCTGCCGATCCATCATGCCGACCCCGCGCATTTCATCGTAGCAGGGACGGGCCTTACGCATCTCGGCTCCGCCGACGGTCGCGACAAGATGCACAAGTCGGCGGCGGGCGAGCATGTCACCGATTCCATGAAGATGTTCCGGCTCGGCGTCGAGGGCGGCAAGCCGGCCGAGGGGCAGGTTGGGGCGCAGCCCGAATGGTTCTACAAGGGCGACGGCTCCTGCCTTGTCGGCCCCGGCGAGGCGCTGAGCTCGCCCGCCTTCGCGCTGGATGGCGGCGAGGAGCCCGAGCTTGCCGGCATCTACCTGATCGGCCCCGACGGCACGCCCTTCCGCCTCGGCTATTGCCTCGCCAACGAGTTCTCGGACCATGTGACCGAGCGCGGCAATTATCTCTGGCTCGCCCATTCCAAGCTGCGTCAGGCCTCGCTCGGCCCGGAGCTTCTGGTCGGCGAGTTGCCGGAAAGCGTCGAGGGCTCGTCGCGCATCCTGCGCGGAGAGGAAGTCGTGTTCGACAAGCCCTTCGTATCGGGCGAGGCGAACATGTCGCATTCGATCCGCAATCTCGAGCATCACCATTTCAAGTACGACCTGTTCCGCCGCCCTGGCGACCTGCACGTGCATTTCTTCGGCACGGCGACGCTCTCCGTCACCGACGGCGTGAAGACGCAGGACGGCGACCGGTTCGAGATCCAAGCGCGGCCCTTCCGCCTGCCGCTGGTCAACACGCTTGCCACGGCGGCCGAGACGTCGGTGTCGGTCAAGGCGCTCTGAGGGCCGATCAATGAAGCTTCGCACCGCCATTGTCGGCCTCGGCAAGATCGCCCGCGACCAGCACGTTCCCTCGATCGCCAAGGTCGAGGGCGTCGATCTCGTCGCCATCGCCAGCCGCAACGCCTCGATCGACGGCCTGCCGTCTTTCCCCGATGTCGACGCGCTGCTCGACGGCATGGGCTCCGAGATCGATGCCGTGTCGCTTTGCACCCCGCCGCAGGGCCGCAACGCCCAGGCCGAGGCCGCGCTGCGGGCCGGTAAGCATGTGATGCTGGAAAAGCCGCCGGGTGCGACGGTCAGCGAGATCGCGCCGCTCGTCTCCCTCGCCAAGCAGAAGGGTGTCACGCTGTTTGCCACCTGGCATTCGCGCGAGGCTTCGGCCGTGGCGCCGGCGCGCGCCTTTTTGGCGGACGCCGAAATCCGCTCGGTGCATGTCGAGTGGAAGGAAAACGTCCGCAAGTGGCACCCGAACCAGGACTGGATCTGGCAGCCCGGCGGCCTCGGCGTCTTCGATCCCGGCATCAACGCGCTGTCGATCGTGACCGCCATCCTGCCGCGCCCGATGTTTCTCCTGCGTTCGGACCTGTCCTTTCCCGAGAACCGCGCCGCGCCGATCGCCGCCGATCTCGAGTTCACCGATGCGGTCGGCACGCCGATCCGCGCCGAGTTCGACTGGCGCGAGACCGGCGGCGAAACCTGGAACATTCATGTCGAGACCGACATGGGCCGCCTCAGCCTGCGCGAAGGCGGCAAGAAGCTCTTCATCGACGACGCCCCGCAGGTGGACGAGGCGGATGCCGAATATGTCGGTCTCTACCGGCGCTTCGTGGAACTGACCAAGACCGGCGCGCTCGACGTCGACCTGTCGCCGCTTCAACACGTGGCGGACGCTTTCCTGCTCGGCCGCCGTCACGGCGTCGAAGCCTTCATCGAGGATTGAGCTCATGGCGGATGCGGTGTCTCGCGCGCCCTTCGGCGTGCTTGCCTCGGGCGAGACGGTCGAGATCGTCACGCTGCGGGCGGGCGGGCTGGAAGCGCGCGTCCTGACCTTTGGCGCGACGCTGCAGGCTCTGCACGTGCCGGATCGCGGCGGGACGATGGGCGACATCGTGATCGGCCATGACGATCTGGCCGGCTATGTCGAGCATCGCAGCTTCTTCGGCGCCACGATCGGCCGTTATGCCAACCGCATCGCCAAGGGGCGCTTCGATCTGGACGGCCACACCGTCGAAATTGCGCCGAACGACGGCGCCAACGCGCTGCATGGCGGCGCGGATGGGTTCGACCAGCGCGTCTGGCGGATCGAGGCGCTGGGTAACGAGGCCGATCCCTTCGTCACCTTCGCGCGGCAAAGCGCGGACGGCGAGGCCGGCTTCCCCGGCACGCTCGACACCCGCGTGACCTACCGGCTCCGCGCGGGTGAACTGGAACTCGACTTCGAGGCGGTGAGCGATCGCCCGACCGTCGTGAACCTCACCAACCACGCCTATTTCAACCTCGGCGGCGCCATCGAGCAAGCGAGCGTTCTCTCGCATCGCCTGCGCATCGCGGCCGAGACCTATCTGCCGATCGATGGCGGCTCTATTCCCGAGGGCGGTCCCGCGCCTGTCGAGGGCACGCCCTTCGACTTCCGGGCGCCGGCCGAGATCGGCGCGCGCGTTCGCGACGCCTCGCACCCGCAGATCCTGCGCGGCCGGGGATACGACCACAATTTCTGCCTCGATGGTGGGAAGATGGACGCGCCGCGCTTTGCCGCGCGGGTCGAGGACGAGGCGAGCGGCCGGGCGATGGAACTCTGGACCGACCAGCCGGGCGTCCAGTTCTATTCCGGCAATTTCCTCAACGGCACGGTGGCGGGCAAGAACGGACGCGCCTATCGCATGGGCGACGCTTTCTGCCTGGAGCCGCAACTCTATCCCGACACGCCGAACCGGCCCGACTTTCCGACGGCGCGTCTCGATGCGGGGGCGACCTACCGCCACCGCTCCATCTTCAAATTTTCGACGATCTGACCGATCGGCCGCCTGCGCCAGCGGAGCGGCCAGGGGCAAGGACCCCCAAGGGGAGAAGACCCAATGAGCACCGAACTCACCAGCCCGAACGGCAACGCCGCCCATGGCCGCGCGCACACCAAGCTGCGCTCGCGCGCCTGGTTCGACAATCCCGCCAATGCGGACATGACCGCGCTCTATCTCGAGCGCTACATGAATTTCGGGCTCAGCCAGGAAGAACTCCAGTCCGGCCGGCCTATCATTGGCATCGCGCAGACGGGCTCCGATCTCTCGCCCTGCAACCGCCATCATCTGGAACTGGCCAACCGCCTGCGCGAGGGCATTCGCGAAGCGGGCGGCATCGCCATCGAGTTTCCGGTTCATCCGATCCAAGAAACCGGCAAGCGGCCGACCGCCGGCCTCGACCGCAATCTAGCCTATCTCGGCCTCGTCGAGATCCTGTACGGCTATCCGCTCGACGGCGTCGTGCTCACCATCGGTTGCGACAAGACCACGCCCGCCTGCCTCATGGCGGCGGCGACCGTGAACATTCCCGCGATCGCCCTCTCGGTCGGCCCTATGCTGAATGGCTGGTTCCGCGGTCAGCGCACCGGCTCTGGCACCATCGTCTGGAAGGCCCGCGAGCTGATGGCCAAGGGCGAGATCGACTATGCCGGCTTCGTGAAGCTCGTCGCCTCCTCGGCGCCCTCCACCGGCTACTGCAACACGATGGGCACGGCGACGACGATGAACTCGCTGGCCGAGGCCCTGGGCATGCAGCTGCCGGGCTCGGCGGCGATCCCCGCGCCTTATCGTGACCGGCAGGAAGTCTCCTATCGCACGGGCCTTCGCATCGTCGACATGGTGCGCGAAGACCTGAAGCCCTCCGATATCCTGACGCGCGAAGCCTTCATCAACGCCATCCGCGTCAACTCCGCGATCGGCGGCTCCACCAACGCGCCTATCCACCTCAACGCGCTGGCCCGCCATATCGGCGTCGAGCTGTCGATCGACGACTGGCAGGAGTTCGGCGAGGAAATTCCGCTGCTCGTCAACCTGCAGCCGGCCGGCGAGTATCTCGGCGAGGACTATTACCATGCCGGCGGCGTGCCGGCCGTAGTGAACCAGCTGATGACGCAGGGGCTCATTCACGAGGGCGCCATCACCGCGAACGGCCGCACGATCGGCGACAATTGCCGTGGCGCGATCATCGAAGACGAAAACGTCATCCGCCCCTACGACAAGCCGCTGAAGGACAAGGCCGGCTTCCTCGTCCTGAAGGGCAATCTCTTCTCGTCCGCGATCATGAAGACCTCGGTGATCTCGCCGGAGTTCCGCGACCGTTACCTCGTCAACCCGGAAGACCCGAACGCCTTCGAGGGCCGGGCGGTGGTGTTCGACGGGCCGGAAGACTACCACCACCGAATCGACGATCCCGCGCTCGGGATCGACGCGCACACGATCCTCTTCATGCGCGGCGCCGGCCCGATCGGCTACCCCGGCGCGGCCGAGGTCGTGAACATGCGGGCGCCTGACTATCTCATCAAGCAGGGCGTCACCTCGCTCGCTTGCATCGGCGACGGTCGTCAGTCCGGCACCTCGGGCTCGCCGTCCATCCTCAACGCTTCGCCGGAAGCAGCGGCGGGCGGCAATCTCGCCGTGTTGAAGACAGGCGACCGGGTGCGCATCGATCTCGGTCGAGGTTCTGCCAATATCCTCATCTCCGACGAGGAGCTGGCCGAGCGCCGCGCGGCGCTGAAGGCCGAGGGCGGCTACAAGTATCCCGAGCACCAGACTCCCTGGCAGGAAATCCAGCGCACGCTGGTCGGCCAAATGGAGACTGGCGCCGTGCTCGAAAACGCGGTCCAGTACCAGCGCCTCGCGCAGACGCGCGGCGTGCCGCGCGACAACCACTAAGGCGCGGGCACTAAGATACGACCTCAATCAAGGTCAGGAAAGGAGCGCGGCTTGAGCGACGTTGCGATCGAGATTCTGTCGGACCATAGGTGCCATCTGGGCGAAGGTCCGTCCTATGACGGGCGGACCGACACGGCCTGGTGGTTCGACATTCTCGAACGCAAGCTGTTCGAAGCGCGCATCGCCGATCGCTCGGTCCGCGTGCACGACCTGCCGTCGATGGGCAGCGTGCTCGCGCCGATCGACGACGCTCGCCAGCTCGTGGCGACGGCCGACGGGCTGTTCGTACGCGATGTCGCGAGCGGACGCATGGAGCTGCACACCGCGCTCGAGTCCGACAATGCCGGAACGCGGTCGAACGACGGCCGCGTCCACCCGGCGGGCGCGCTCTGGATCGGCACGATGGGCCGCAAGGCGGAAGAAGGCGTCGGCTCGATCTACTGGTTTCGGGATGGCGAACTGCGCCGTCTTTATTCCGACATCACAATCCCGAACGGCATCTGCTTCTCGCCGGACGGGCGCACGGGCTATTTCACCGACACGCATGTCGGTCTTCTCCACCGCGTTCCGCTGGACCCCGACACCGGCCTGCCGATCGGCCAGCCATCCGTGCTCTACGATCATCGCGGCGGCGAGGGCGGCTTAGACGGCGCGGTGGTGGACGCGGACGGACGCATTTGGAGCGCGCGCTGGGGTGCCTCCTCAATCGACGTCTACTCGCCGGAAGGCGATCGAATCCGCACGATTCGCGTGCCCGCGACCCGGCCGAGCTGCCCCGCCTTCGTCGGCGCCGATCTCGACCGTCTCCTGGTAACCACGGCGCAGGAAGGCATGAGCGAGGCCGAGAGGCTGGCCGATCCGCAGTCGGGCAAGACCCTGCTTCTCGACGTGCATGCGCGCGGCATTCCCGATCCGCGCGTTCGGATTACCGCGCCATGATGCCGACCTATGCGGCCATCGACTGGGGCACGACCTCCTTTCGCGCCTGGGCGATGGACGGGGAGGGGCGCGTTCTTGCCGAGACCCGCGCCAAGGACGGGCTGACCACCGCTAGCGAGCGCGGCTTCGAAACCGTCCTGGAAACGCATCTTTCCCAGCTCGGCCTCGGCACTGACGCGCCGGCGGTTCTTTGCGGGATGGTCGGCTCACGCGCCGGCTGGCTTGAAGCGGCCTATCTCGAAACACCGCTGGAACTCGGCGATCTCGGCTCCCGCGCCGTCAAGGTGCCCGGCCTCGCACGCGATGTCTTCATCCTGCCCGGTCTCGCGCAGCGCGCTGCCTGGGAGCCGGACGTGATGCGCGGCGAGGAAACGCAGCTTCTCGGCGTCGTCGCCGAAGGCTATCGCAGCGGTCTCGTCTGCATGCCGGGCACCCATTCCAAATGGGTGTCGCTGTCGGACGGCGTGATCGAATCCTTTTCCACTTTCATGACCGGCGAATTGTTCCGGCTCCTGCGCACGCACTCCATCTTGCGGCAGGCGGTGGAAGGCGAGGCGGCTGTGGGTGCCACGCCCGCCTTTCTCGACGGCGTGCGCCGTGCCTTCGAGGCGCCTGCGCTGGCGACCAACATGCTCTTCTCGATTCGCGCCGGGTGGCTCCTGCATGGCACGGCGCCGGCCGAGCAGGCGGCGCGCCTGTCCGGCCTTCTTCTCGGCCTGGAACTGGCCGGCGCGGCCGAGCGGCACGGCTCATTGAAGGGGGCCGCGCTGCTGGCCTCCGGTCCGATCGCCGATCTCTATGCGGCCGCCTTCGAGGCCGTGGGCTTTGGAGCGTTCCGGCATCTCGACGCGGACGCCTGCGTCCGGCATGGCCTCGCGCAGGCCGCCCGATCCCTTTTTGCAGCGGAGAGCTGATCCCATGTCTTCGACCCGCGTTCCCTGGCCGCAGTTCCGCCGCTCGCTCGTCGCCATTCTGCGCGGTATCCGGCCGGAGGAGGCCGAGTCCGTCGTGTCGGAGCTGATCGAGGCGGGCTTCGAGGCAATCGAAATCCCGTTGAACTCGCCCGACGCCTTTCGCTCGATCGAAACAGCCGTGCGCCTCGGGTCGGACCGACACTGGATCGGGGCGGGCACCGTTCTTTCGGTGGAGAATGTCGATCGGCTGGCCGATGTCGGAGGACGTCTTCTGGTTTCGCCCAATGTCGACTCCGGCGTTCTGCGCAGGGCCGGCGAGCATGGCATGCTGACCATGCCTGGCGTCTTCACGCCCACCGAGGCGTTCCAAGCGCTCGCCGCCGGCGCCTCGGCACTGAAGTTCTTTCCCGCCAGCGTCCTTGGCCCGGCCGGCGTCTCCGCTATCCGCGCGGTGCTGCCGAAGGATTGCGAAGTCGGCGTGGTTGGCGGCGTGTCGGAGAAGGATTTCGAGGCCTTTTCGAAGGTCGGCGTGCGCTCCTTCGGCCTCGGTTCGTCGCTCTACAAGCCGGGAATGACCTCACAAGAAATACGTGTGCGCGCCGACGAGACCGTCTTGCTCTACGACCGAATATTCGGTTTAGGATAAATCAGACGGCTGGAAGAATTCCATTGTCGCTGAATTGACGATGGTTTAATCGTCAGACAATTCGATTTCGGGTGAGGAGAGACACCCGAGTCGGGTCACGCAGCGCGGGCATGACCCGCGGTTCCGGGGAAGGGCTGTCAGCCCGGCCTCGTTCGGGAGGGCTGAATGAAGATTTTGAAGACACTCTTGGTTGCGGCGTCGCTTGGTGCGATCGCTCTGGCGAGCGCCGCGTCCGCGCAGGACAAGGGCACGGTCGGCGTTTCGATGCCCGACAAGTCCGTCGCGCGCTGGATCGCGGACGGCGCCAACATGGTGAAGACGTTGAAGGACAAGGGCTACGCGGCCGACCTTCAATATGCCGAGGACGACGTCTCGACCCAGCTCTCGCAGATCGAGAACATGGTCACCAAGGGCGCCAAGGTTCTGGTGATCGCACCGGTCGACGGCACCACCATGACCGACATTCTCAAGCGCGCCCATGCGGACGGCATCAAGGTGATCGCCTACGATCGTCTGATCCGCAATTCGCCCGATGTCGACTACTACGCGACCTTCGACAATTTCCAGGTTGGCGTCTATCAGGCCAATTCGATCGTCGACGCGCTCGGTCTGAAGGACGGCAAGGGTCCGTTCAACATCGAGCTCTTCGGTGGCTCGCCGGACGACAACAACGCCTACTTCTTCTATGACGGCGCGATGAGCGTCCTGAAGCCTTATATCGACCAGGGCAAGCTCGTGATCCCGTCGGGCCAGACCGGCATGAACACGGTCGGCACCCTGCGTTGGGACGCTTCCACCGCGCAGTCGCGCATGGATAATCTCCTGTCGGCCCATTACACCGACAAGACTGTCGACGCCGTGCTGGCTCCCAACGACGTTCTCGCCATCGGCATTATCTCGTCGCTGAAGGGCGTAGGCTACGGTTCGGGCGGCAAGAAGATGCCGGTCATCACCGGCCAGGACGCCGAGCTGCCTTCGGTGAAGGCGATCCTCGCAGGCGACCAGACCTCGACCATCTTCAAGGACACGCGCGATCTCGCGAAGGTCACGGTCGACATGGTCGACGCCATGGCCGCCGGCAAGGAAGTCACGGTCAATGACACCAAGACCTACAACAACGGCGAGAAGATCGTTCCGGCCGAACTCCTGAAGCCGATCCTCGTCACCAAGGACAATGTCCAGAAGGTTCTGATCGACAGCGGCTACTACAAGGCCGACCAGATCAAGTAATCCATAAGGGCGGCGCCGGCAGAAACCCCGCGCCGCCGATCTTCGCCCGATCGGGTTCTCCTCACGGAGCGTGATTGGAGAAGGGAAGGCGAGCCCCTAAGCGGCTCGCGTCCGGCTGGAAATACGACTGTCTCCTGCCCTTTGTCCGGGAGTGCCGCGATGGCCGCGGATCGGACCGGGGTCACGCAGGACGGGGACGGTCGCGTAATCGCAGGCGAGGGATGCCCGTCTTGCGTCATCAAAGGGGAGAAGCATGAAGTCTCTGAAGATCCTGGCGGCGGGCGTCGCCCTCGGCCTCACGCTGATGTCGGGCGCCTTCGCGCAGGAAAAGGGCACCGTCGGCATCGCCATGCCCACCAAGTCCTCCACGCGTTGGATCGCCGACGGCGACAACATGGTGAAGGTGCTTCAGGAGCGCGGCTACAAGACCGATCTCCAGTACGCCGAAGACGACATCCCGACCCAGCTCTCGCAGATCGAGAACATGGTCACCAAGGGCGCCAAGGTGCTGGTGATCGCCTCGATCGACGGCACCACGCTGACCGACGTCCTGCAGCAGGCCGCCGACAGCGGTATCAAGGTCATCGCCTATGACCGCCTGATCCGCAATTCCGGCAATGTCGACTATTACGCGACCTTCGACAATTTCCAGGTGGGCGTTCTCCAGGCGTCCTCCATCGTCGACGGTCTCGGCCTGAAGGACGGCAAGGGCCCCTTCAACATCGAGCTCTTCGGCGGTTCGCCGGACGACAACAACGCCTTCTTCTTCTACAACGGCGCGATGAGCGTGCTTCAGCCCTATATCGACCAGGGCAAGCTCGTGATCCCGTCGGGCCAGAAAGGCATGGAGACGGTCGGCACGCTGCGTTGGGACCCCTCGGTCGCCCAGGCTCGCATGGACAACCTCCTGTCGGCCTACTACACCGACAAGAATGTCGATGCGGTTCTCTCGCCTTATGACGGCCTGTCGATCGGCATCATCTCGTCGCTCAAAGGCGTCGGCTATGGTTCCGGCAACAAAAAGATGCCGGTGATCTCCGGTCAGGACGCCGAGCTTCCGTCCGTGAAGTCCATCGTCGCGGGCGAGCAGACCTCGACGATCTTCAAGGACACGCGCGAACTCGCCAAGGTCACGGTCGACATGGTCGATGCCATGGCCGCCGGCAAGGAAGTCACCGTCAACGACAGCAAGACCTACGAGAACGGCGTCAAGGTCGTTCCGTCCTACCTCCTGAAGCCCGTCCTCGTGACGAAGGACAATGTGAAGCAGGCGCTGGTCGACAGCGGCTATTACACGGCTGACCAGGTCAAGTAACATCAGCATCGGGCAGGGCGAAGGCGGACCCTTCGCCCCTCCAGACATAACAGGGCCGGCCTCCTTCCAGGGGGATCCGGCCCGCCAGTTTCGAGGTCGCCGATGGCTCCCATTCTAGAAATGCGCGGCATCACCAAGACGTTTCCGGGCGTGAAAGCGCTGGACAACGTCAATCTTTCGGTCGAGGCCGGCGAAATCCATGCCATCTGCGGCGAGAACGGCGCGGGCAAGTCGACCCTCATGAAGGTCCTGTCGGGTGTCTACCCGCATGGCACCTACGAGGGCGACATCCACTTCGAGAACGAAGTGCGGTCCTTCAAGGACATTTCCGATTCCGAGAAGCTCGGCATCATCATCATTCACCAAGAGCTGGCGCTCGTGCCGCTCCTGTCGATCGCCGAGAACATGTTTCTCGGCAACGAGATGGCCCGCTGGGGCGTGATCGACTGGGACGCCGCGCATGCCCGCACGCGTGAGCTGCTGGCTCAGGTCGGCCTGCGCGAATCCCCGATGGCGCTGATCAAGGATCTCGGCATCGGTAAGCAGCAGCTGGTCGAGATCGCCAAGGCGCTGGCCAAGAAGGTGCGCCTTCTGATCCTGGACGAGCCGACCGCCAGCTTGAACGAAAGCGACAGCCAGGCGCTGCTCGACCTGCTTCTGGAATTCAAGAAGCAGGGCATGTCGTCCATCATCATCTCGCACAAGCTGAATGAGATCGCCCGCGTCGCCGACCGCATCACGGTCATTCGCGACGGGACGACGGTCTCGACCATCGACTGCGTTGCCGAGCCGATCTCGGAAGACCGCATCATCCGCGACATGGTCGGCCGCTCGCTGGAGGATCGCTATCCCAAGCGCGAGCCCAAGATCGGCGAGATGCTGTTCGAGGTGAAGGACTGGAACGCCTATCACCATCTCAATTCCAGCCGGCAGGTGCTCAAGAACGTCTCGCTGAACGTACGGCGGGGTGAGATCGTCGGCATCGCCGGTCTAATGGGCGCCGGGCGCACCGAACTCGCAATGAGCGTCTTTGGCCGTTCATACGGGCGCAACGTCTCGGGCGAAGTGCGCATGGGCGGCAAGGTGGTGGACGTGTCCACGATCAACCGCGCGATCGACGCCGGCATCGCCTATGTCACCGAGGACCGGAAGCATCTCGGCCTGATCCTCGACGACGACATCAAGCAGAACATCTCGCTGGCCAATCTCGACGGCATCAGCCAGGGCGGCGTGATCGACCCGCACAAGGAGCAGGAGGTGGCGGAGACCTATCGCCGCCAGCTCAAGATCCGCTCCTCCGGCATCCTGCAGAAGACGCTGAACCTCTCGGGCGGCAACCAGCAGAAGGTCGTCCTGTCGAAGTGGCTCTTCTCAAACCCCGATCTTCTGATCTTGGACGAGCCGACGCGCGGCATCGACGTCGGCGCCAAGTTCGAAATCTACTCGATCATCAACAAGCTGGCGGATGAGGGGAAGGCCGTTCTCATGATCTCGTCGGAAATGCCGGAACTCCTCGGCATGTGCGACCGAATCTACGTGATGAACGAAGGCCGGATCGTCGCAGAAATGACGGCGGCCGACGCCTCCCAGGAAAATATCATGCGTGCCATCATCCGCTCCGGAGCACAAACCCATGAGCATTAAGACCGTCGACGAGACCGAGCGGAGCGGAGGCAAGGGCGCCTCCTGGGGCTTCCTCAGCGGCCACATCCGCGAATACGGAATGCTGATGGCGCTCGTCGTCATCATGGCCTTCTTCCAGTTCATGACGGGCGGCGTTCTCATGCGCCCGCTGAACCTCACCAACCTCATCTTGCAGAACAGCTACATCGTCATCATGGCGATCGGCATGCTGCTCATCATCATCACCGGCCATATCGACCTGTCGGTCGGCTCGGTGGCCGGCTTCATCGGCGGCCTCGGCGCCGTGCTCATGGTGAACTACGGGTTCAACGGGCTGACGGCCGCGGGCATCGGTCTGCTCGTCGGCGCTGTGATCGGCGCCGCGCAGGGCTATCTCGTCGCCTATTTCAAGGTGCCGTCCTTCATCGTCACTCTAGCGGGCATGCTCGTCTTCCGCGGCCTGACGCTGAAGGTGCTGGGCTCGGCCTCGATCGGCCCGTTCCCGGAAAGCTTCCAGAAGCTGTCGAAGGGCTTCATCCCCGACTTCCTCGCCGGGACCGCCGGCCTGCACATGACAACGCTCCTGATCGGCGCGGTCGCGACGGCTGTGCTCGTCATCCTCTCCATGCGCAAGCGCGCCAAGCAGGCCAAGGCCGGTCATCTCGACGAGCCGATGGCGCTGTTTGCCGGCCGCAACATCTTCATTGCCGCCGCGATCATGCTCATCACCTATCTGATGGCATCCTATAACGGCTTCCCGAACGTCCTGATCGTCATGGCGCTGCTGATCGCGGTCTATGGATTCATGACGACGCGCACCACGGCGGGCCGCCGCATCTACGCCGTCGGCGGCAACGAGAAGGCCGCCAAGCTTTCGGGCATCCGCACCGAACGTCTGACCTTCTTCACCTTCGTCAACATGGGCGTCCTGGCCGCACTGGCCGGCCTGATCTTCGCCGCCCGCTTGAACTCGGCAACCCCGAAGGCCGGCGTCGGCTTCGAACTGGACGTTATCGCGGCCTGCTTCATCGGCGGCGCGTCGGCCTATGGCGGCGTCGGTAAGGTGATGGGCGCGGTGGTCGGCGCCTTCATCATGGGCGTCATGAACAACGGCATGTCGATCATGGGCATCGGAATCGATGACCAGCAGGTCATCAAGGGCCTCGTGCTTTTGGCCGCCGTCTGCTTCGACGTCTACAACCGCAACAAGGCCTGATCTCCGCCAGCAGGTGAGTGGCAGACATCGAAAGGCGCCGGGAGCGATCCCGGCGCCTTTCTTTTGCGCGTTGCCCTTTGTGACCCCAACTTTCGCGGACATCCCATCGATCCTCGTGTAGGACGCCTCCGAATAAGTGGATCTCTGAGGTCAAGATTATGAACGAGAGCCGAGCCGTCGTCCCCACCGCCCATGCAAGCCGCTATCTCCAGCAACTCTGCAAACATTGGGCCCACAAGTTTGCGGTTGAGTTCACGCCCGAGCATGGCGAGATCACACTTCCCTCGGGCGTGACCGTGCTGGACGCTAGCGGCGAGGCTCTGTCGATCAAGTTGCGCGCCGAGGAAACGGGCTCGCTGGATCAGTTGGAGCAGGTCGTCGCCGATCACATCGTCCGCTTCGCCTTCCGCGAGGATCTGGTCTTCGACTGGACGCGCGAGGCCTGACGGCCGCTTCGCTCAGAACATTTCCAGGAAAAGCGGATGCGCTTCGCCTCCGGTTGAGGCGGCGAAATGAGAGGCTTTAGGGGCGGGACTCCGAGCGCTGGAGCAGGCCGCGATAGATCTCCTCGTCGTCGCAGAGGCCAGCCAGCCGCCCGAGTTCGTCCACGAGCAGGATCGGATGGTTGGTCTGGCGCTTCAGGGCGATCGCGGCTCTCAGCTTGAGATAGACCGGCGCGACGATGACGTCGCAGGGATGATCGACCCGGCCTTCCTCACCATCGGCATGACCAAGCGTTCCGCCATTGCCCTGGATATGAACGCGGACCGGCCGATCCGACGCATCGACCTGAAGCCGCACGCCGCCGGCTTCATCGAGAAGCAACGCGCCGTCCTCGCGCTTCAGCGAGCGGACGGGCCGCATCACTGCCGAACCGCGCAGGACATTGAGCGGGTTCATGTGGCGCACGAACTCGGCGACATAGGGCGTTGCCGGCGCGAGCAAAATGTCCTCCGGCTGGCCGGACTGAACGATACGGCCGTCCTGCATGATGGCGATCCGGTTTCCGAGCTTCATCGCTTCGTCCAGATCGTGGCTGACGAAGAGGATCGTCTTGCGGATGGTCTTCTGCAGTTCGAGCAGCTCGTCTTGCAGCTTGGTGCGGATCAGCGGATCGAGCGCCGAGAAGGGCTCGTCCATCAGGAGAATGTCGGCATCCGTGGCGAAGGCCCGCGCGAGGCCCACGCGCTGCTGCATTCCGCCCGAAAGCTCATGGGCATATTTGTCGGCCCATTTGGTCAGGCCGACCATGGCGAGCTTCTCGTCCACGATGCGCGTGCGCTCGTCCAGCGAGACGCCTTGGAGCTCCAGGCCGAGACCGGCATTCTGCCGGACGGTGCGCCAGGGCAGGAGCGCGAATTGCTGGAACACCATGGAGACGGTGTGAGTGCGGATGTCGCGCAGCGTGACGTCGTCGCATTTCGCCACATCCACCGGGTGCTCGCGATGGCGCACCAGCACTTCGCCGCGCGCGACTTCGTTCAGGCGGTTGACCGCGCGCAGGATGGTGGACTTCCCCGAGCCGGACAGGCCCATAAGCACGCAGATCTCGCCGCGATGAACCGACAGGTTCACGTCAGCCGCGCCCAGGACCGAATCCGTCATCTTCAGGATTTCGTCGCGCGTGCGGCCCTGGTCGATCAGCTTGAGCGCCTGCGCCCGCCTTTCTCCGAAGACGATGTCGACATTTCGAAACTCGATCGCCGGGAGGTTGCTCGTCTCCATGGTCAACGTCCTTTCGCGCGGCGCGCTTCGGGCGCCTTGCAGATGCGATCGAGCAGAATGGCGAGGATGACGATGGCGAGACCCGCCTCGAAGCCCATGCCGATATTGACGGTGTTGAGCGCCCGCACCACCGGCTTGCCCAGCCCGTCCGCGCCCACCAGAGCCGCGATCACAACCATCGAAAGGCTCAGCATGATGCATTGGGTGATGCCGGCCATGATGGTCGGCAGCGCGTGCGGCAGTTCCACCTTGTAGAGGAGCTGGCGCTTCGTGGCACCGAAGGCGCTTGCGGCTTCGCGAAGGCTCAACGGCACGGCGGCGATGCCGAGATAGGTGAGGCGGATCGGCGCCGGAATGGCGAAGATCACCGTGGAGATGAGGCCGGGCACGGCGCCGAGGCCGAACAAGACGAGCGTCGGAATGAGATAAACGAAGGTCGGGATCGTCTGCATCAGATCGAGAAACGGGCGAAGCGCCGTATAGACCCAAGGGCGATGGGCCGCCGCGATGCCAAGCGGCACGCCGATCACCATGCAGACCAGCGTCGCGCAGAAGACCAGCGAAAGGGTCTGGATCGTCTCGGTCCAGTAGCCGAGATTGACGATCAAAAGCAGCGACAGAACCGCGAAGCCGGCCAGCGCCAGCGAGCGGTGGAGAAGCCAGGCGCCGCCCGCCACGAGCGCGATGAAGACGATGGGTGGGATCAGCGACAGGCCGGTGGTCAGCCCGTCGATCAACGAGCCCAGCACGAGCGAGATCGCGTCGAAGAAGCCCTGCGCGTTGGTGGTGAGCGCAGTGACGAAATCGCGCAGCCAGACCCCGAGCGGAATCTTATGGTCGGTGAGCCAGTCGAGCATTCCGGTCGATCCTCGGGGAAGAAAGGGCGGGCGGCGCCGGGAGTGTGGGGAGGGAGCGGCGGGGCCGCCCCGTTCGCGTCGCGAACGGGGCGCCAGTCAGCCTCGCGAGATCACTTCGCCAGGGCGGCGGTCATGGCTTCGTCCGCCGGCTTGCCGTCGAAGGTCGTCACACCCGCCAGCCATGGCTTCCAGGTGTCAGCATGGCCGGCGAGCCATGTCTTGGCGGCTGCCTCCGGCGCTTTGCCGTCGTTCAGGATGGCGCCCATGATCTCGTTTTCCATGGGTAGGGAAAACACGATGTTGGACAGGAGCTTGCCGAGATTGGGACACTCGGTGGACAGGCCCTTGCGGGTCAGAGTGTAGATCGTCGCGCCGCCGTAGTTCGGCCCGAACACCTCGTCGCCGCCCGAAAGGTAGGAAATCTTGAAGCTGCTGTTCATCGGATGGGGCTCCCAGCCGAGGAAGACGATCGGCTTGTCGCCCCGCGTCTGGCGCGCGACCTGCGCGAGCATGCCCTGTTCGGAGGATTCCACGAGTTCGAACTTGCCGAGATCGAACTTGTTGTCGGCGATCATTTTGAGGATCAGGCGGTTGCCGTCGTTGCCCGGCTCGATGCCGAAGATCTTGCCGCCGAGCTGGTCGTGAAACTTGGCGATGTCGGCGAAGCTCTTCAGGCCCTGGTCGTAGAGCGTGGTGGGAACGGCTAGCGTATACTTGGCGCCTTCCAGATTGATGCGGATCGTCTCGATCGACCCTTCCTTCTTATAGGGCGCGAGATCGGCTTCCATGGTCGGCATCCAATTGCCGAGGAAAACGTCGATATCGCCGTTCTTCAGCGACGCGAACGTGACGGGCAGGGCGAGAATATCCGTCTTCGGGGTGTAGCCCAGCGCCGAAAGGAGGGTGGAGACCGAGGCCGTGGTGGCGGTGATGTCCGTCCAGCCCACATCGGCGAGGCGAACCGCCTTGCAGGACGCCGGCTCCGCCGCCGTGGCGGGAAGGGCGATCGTCGCGAAAGCGAGGGCGACGCAGGCTTTTGTCATACGGGGGGACATCATCACTCGGTATGCTCCTGTCACGGGGAACCAAAGGGCTCGTCGGCGCAAAATACACGATGTCGGCGATTGATCGGTCGAACAATCGACCTATTGCGAACCATTCCAGATGCTATGAGGCAGCCTGTCAAGAGGATGATTGAACAAACGTTCAATTGTTCGGGTTCGTATGTCGCACTGCTCCAAGTCTGAGGCAGCTTGGTTTGTTTTTGTGCAGTGCGTGCTGAGTATTGAGAAGCTTGATGGCTTATCGTGCGGCTTGCTTATGGCCATCATTCGCCATTCCGCTTGATTGAACGAACGATCAATCTCTGCTATCGCCGAATGCGTTGCGGAGAGTGAAGCATGGCTCGAACTGACACTGTCACCCGATTCGCCGGCGAAGACCAGCGCCGCCGCCAACTCGTGGAAGCGACGATCGACGCGCTGGCCGATGTCGGTTTCGCCGCTTCCAGCCTGTCCGAGATCGCCGGCCGGGCCGGCGTCGCCCCCTCGCTCGTCGCGCATTATTTCGGCGACAAGGAAGGTCTGCTCGAAGCCACGCTACGGCATCTGGCAAGCCGCGTCTCCGACAGCGCGCGGCTTCGCCTCGCCCGGGCGGAGGGTCCGAGAGAGCGCATCCAGGCGGTGATCGACGCCAATCTGGCGCCCGAGGAGTTCGACGCGCGGACGTGTTCCGTCTGGCTGGCCTTCTGGGGGCAGGTGCTCCATTCGCCGCGATTGAAGCGGGTCCAGCGCGTCTATCAGCGCCGCATGCTGTCGAACCTGCGCTACGACCTGAAAGCTTTGTGCACCGATGCCGACGCCCAGCGCATCGCCGTCTCCATCGCCGCCGTGATCGACGGGCTCTGGCTGCGTTCCACCCTGTCGGACGTCGGCGAGACCGACAGTCTGGCGGCGCGTGCCATCGCCACGAGCTTTGCGGATTCGCAGATCGCCGGTGCCCGGCCGCGCAGCCCGGCGGAAAAGCCGAAACTGCCGCGCGCCCGGGGCGTGCGCGTCCTCACCAGTCATATCGGCGGCGACTATCTGCCGCTCGATCCCAATGCCGAAACCTTTGCCACGATCAACCCGGCGACCTCCGAGGTGCTGGCCGAGATCGTGATCGCCGGAGAGGCGGAGGTCGATAGCGCGGTCGCCCTGGCACGCGAGGCGCAGCGCGGCTGGGGCGCGATGACGGGCGCCGAGCGCGGCCGCATCCTCCAGCGCGTCGCCACGCGCCTTCGCGAACGCAACGGCGAACTGGCGCTCCTGGAAACCCGCGACACCGGCAAGCCCATCCAGGAGACGCAGGCCGTCGACGTCCTGTCGGGGGCGGACTGCATCGAATATTTCGCAGGTCTCGCGGCGGGCATCGCGGGCGAGCATGTCGATCTCGGGCCCCAGGCCTTCGGCTACACCCGCCGCGAGCCGCTCGGCGTCGTCGCCGGCATCGGCGCTTGGAACTACCCCCTGCAGATCGCGTGCTGGAAGGCCGCGCCCGCGCTGGCCGCCGGCAACAGCGTGATCTTCAAGCCGGCGGAGCTGACGCCTCTCACCGCGCTCAAGCTCGCCGAGATCATGGCCGAATGCGGCGTGCCGGCGGGCGTCTTCAATCTCGTGCAGGGCGACGGGCGCACCGGGCGCCTTCTGTCGCGCCATCCCGGCATCGCCAAGATTTCGCTGACCGGCGAGGTCGGCACCGGCAAGAAGGTGATGGCCGACGCCAGCGCAACCCTGAAGCAGGTGACGCTGGAACTCGGCGGCAAGTCGCCGCTGATCGTCTTCGCGGACGCCGATCTGGACGACGCGGTGGGCGGCGCGATGCTGGCCAATTTCTACTCCGCCGGCGAGGTCTGTTCCAACGGCACGCGCGTCTTCGTGCACGAGGACGTGCGCGAGGTCTTCCTGGAGAAGCTGGCGGCGCGCACCCGCGCCATGGTGGTGGGGGACCCGACCGATCCGGCGACGCAGGTCGGCGCGCTGATCTCGGAAGCGCATATGCACAAGGTCCTGTCCTATATCGAGGAAGGGCGGCGGGAGGGCGCGCGCCTCGTCGCAGGCGGCGAGCGCGTCGTCGAGGGGGCGCTCGGCAAAGGCTTCTTCGTGCGGCCGGCGATTTTCGACGCCTGTTCGGACGGAATGCGGATCGTGCGCGAGGAAATCTTCGGCCCGGTCATGACGGTCCTGTCCTTCCGCGACGAGGACGAGGTGATCGCCCGCGCCAACGACACGCGCTTCGGCCTCGCCGCCGGCGTCTTCACGCGCGATCTCGCGAGGGCGCACCGGACGGTGGCGTGCCTCGAAGCCGGCACGACTTGGATCAACACCTACAACATCACGCCGATCGAACTGCCCTTCGGCGGCACCAAGGAATCCGGCCTCGGCAGGGAGAATGGCCGCGCGGCGCTTCTGGTCCATACCGAGGCCAAGAGCGTCTACGTCAATCTCGGGCGCGTCGACGCGCCCTACTGATCGGGGATGGCGATGGAGATCGAACAGTTCGATTACGTGATCGTCGGCGCCGGTTCGGCGGGCTGCGTGCTCGCCAATCGCCTCACCGAGGATGGCAAGAGCACGGTTCTGCTTCTCGAATTCGGCGGCTCCGACCGCTCGCTTCTGATCCAGATGCCGAGCGCGCTGTCGATCCCAATGAACATGAAGAAGTACAATTGGGGCTACGCGTCCGAGCCCGAGCCGCATCTGGGCGGGCGCCGCATCAACTGCCCGCGCGGCAAGGTTCTGGGCGGCTCGTCCTCGATCAACGGCATGGTCTATGTCCGGGGCGCTCCCGCCGATTTCGATCGTTGGGAACGCGAGGGGGCAACGGGATGGAGCTATCCCGACGTTCTCCCGTATTTCCGCAAGGCTGAGCACCGCCGCGTCGGCGGCGATCCCTATCGCGGCGACGAGGGTGCGCTGCACACGACCTATGGCACGCTGGAGAATCCGCTCTACGAGGCCTTCGTGGAGGCGGCGGGGCAGGCCGGCCATGCGCTGAACCAAGACATCAACGGCGCGACGCAGGAAGGCTTCGGCCGGATGGACATGACGGTTCACGAGGGCCGCCGCTGGTCCACCGCCAACGCCTATCTCAAACCCGCGCTGGGGCGGTCCAACCTGAAGGTGGAAATTCACGCGCTGGTGGAGCGCATCCTGTTCGACGGGCGGAGCGCGTCCGGCGTCGCCTATCGCGTGGGCGGCACGGAGCGGCGGGCGCTCGCCCGGCGCGAGGTGATCCTGTCGGCCGGCTCCATCAACTCGCCCAAGCTCTTGAAGCTGTCCGGCGTCGGGCCGCGGGCGGAGCTCAGCCGGCACGGAATCGAGGTCGTGGCGGATCGATCGGGGGTCGGCGAGAACCTGCAGGACCATCTGGAATTCTATTTCCAGGTCGCCTGCCAACTGCCGATCACGCTCTTCTCCTCCATGACGCCCTTCGCCAAGGGGGCGATTGGGGCGCGCTGGCTCTTCACCAAGAAGGGGCTGGGGGCGACCAACCATTTCGAGAGCTGCGGCTTCATTCGCTCGCGGCCCGAGGTCGAGCACGCCGACATTCAGTATCACTTCCTGCCGCTGGCCGTGACCTATGACGGGCGCGGACTTGCCTCCGAGCACGGGTTCCAGGCCCATGTCGGGCCGATGCGCTCGAAATCGCGCGGCCATGTCCAGTTGGCGTCGGCCGATCCGGCCGCGCCGCCGAGCATCCTGTTCAACTATATGAGCCATCCCGACGACTGGGCGGAGATGAGAGCCTGCGTGCGGCTGACGCGCCAGATCTTTGCCCAGCCCGCCTTCGATCGTTATCGCGGCCGGGAGATCCAGCCGGGCGATGCGGTTCAGACCGACGCCGAGATCGACGCCTTCATCACCGAGCATGTGGAAAGCGCCTATCACCCGTCCTGCTCCTGCCGTATGGGCGCGGCGGAGGATGCGCTGGCGGTGGTCGATCCGCAGACGCGGGTGATCGGCGTCGACAGACTGCGCGTCGTCGATTCCTCGATCATGCCCTCGATCACCACCGGCAATCTCAACGCGCCGACCATCATGATCGCGGAAAAGGCCGCCGACATCATTCGCGACCGCGCGGCCCTTCCGCGCGCCGACGTGCCGTACCAGCGCGTCGCCTATCTGCCCGCGCCGGCGCAAGGGGTGATGTAGGCCGACGCTTGTGGTGCCGGCGACGGTCCTTCGCGCCGGCAGCAAACTTCATGATGCTCGATGTGCATCACCGACGAGTCATTGAGAAACAGGCCGCCGCATCGGGTTCACGCGGAGGCTCGAATCGTCGTGAACTTCAGGCCCTCGTCCGCTTGGCCGGCACGGCGCCGATGGCCCGTAGATGGTCGAGAATGGCCCGGGCGGCCATTTCGGGGTCGGGATCGACTAGCTTTTGACCCCCTTTAGCAGACGTTGTTTCGGTCGCGGCGCGCAGGCGATCGGCCGCGCTGCCTCCTGCCGCGACGGCCTTCACCTTGGCGCGAAGGCGCATCAGGCGCTCCACCGGGCGCTCCTCGGTAGCGGTCGTCGTCACCGCGTCCCGCGTTTCGATCCGACCCCGACGCTCCTGCGCGAACGCATAGGCGCGCGCGGCCGGAGCGGCGGGATGGAGCGTGAGGACGAGCGGTCCGCTCTGGCGGGTCATCAGGCGTTCGCCCTTGGGAAGCGCGCTCGCCACCTCGAACCCGTCCGATGTCGGCCGCAGATCGACCGCATCGGCTAAAATTGGCATGTCGAGCGCCTCGGCCAGCCGATAGGGCACGAGCCCCGTCTCGTCGCCGCCGACCGAGCGAGGCCCTGCCAAGACGAGGTCGGGCTGAAACCGGGCGAGTTCGGCGCCGAGCACCGGCACGGGATCGGCGCCCTCGGGCAAGGGCAGATGCACCAGACGCTGCAGACCGTGGCCGAGCGCGGCGCGCGCGGCGTCAAGGTTCGGCCCGGCATGAAAGCCGAAGAGTTCGCCCCTCAGTTCCAGACCCAGCGTCACGGCCTGCGCTTCCACGCGGGAGAGGGCGGGCTGGCCGGAAACGGGGTGCAGGCTCGCGGACAGAAGCACGGCGATCCTCATGCGTCCTCCTCCAGAAGCCGCAGCAGCGCCGCCATCACGGGATGGGCGTCCGCCACGATGGAAAGCTCCGCGCGCTCCACCATGGCGGCGTGCAGATCGGTGTTGACGGCCAGGACATGGGCGCAGCCGGCAATGCCCTGGAGATGCTGCGGCGCGCCGGCAATGCCGAAGGCGAGGTAGCAATCGGCGGCGAGCACCGTTCCGGACGCTCCGACCTGCGCGGCGCGAGGCATGTCACCGCTGTCGCAGACCACGCGGCTTGCGCCCGGCGTGCCGCCGAGCGCCTGCGCCAACGCGCGGAACAGGTCGAAATCCCGGATGCCGTTGCCGACGGAGACGACGAAGTCGGAATCGGCAAGGGCGAGCGAGCCGCGCGCCGGCCGCACCCGCTCCACCGTGCGATGGGACGGCGGAAGGTCGGGCATGGCGACCACCTTGCCCTCGCGCGGCCCCTCCGCCCGAAGCGGCACCATGTCGGGCACCAGGGTCAGGAGAGCGGGAAGCTCGGCACGCTCCTGATCGACCTTTCGGCCCCGCACGGCACGCATGAGCCCGCGCGCCCCGATCTGCTCGACGCCGGGAAAGAAGGGCAGCGCGAAGTGGGCGGCCAGGCGCCGGGCGAGATCGCCGCCCGCCGGCGTCTCGGCCAGCACGAGATGGGGCAGAGCAAGCGAGCGGTGCAGCGCGGCGACCTGTTCGAAGCGATCGGCCGGATGGGGCGTCGGGGCAAGGATCACGACACGGTCCGCTCCGGCGGCCCCGGCCTCCGGTGCCTCGCGGTCGATCGCCAACACCACGCCGCCCGCCTTGCCGGCGGCCAGACGCGCGGCGGCCAGAAGCTGGCGGTCGAGCATGGTAAGCGGACCGGAGCCGGGATCGGCGACCACGAGAATGCGCAGCGCCGCATCGTCCACCACGATCGCAGCCGGCGCGGCTTCGGGCGCGGAGACGAGCGGAACCTGCGCGGCGAAGGCGATCGGCGCATGCTGCTGCCGGTCGAGCCGAAGGCGAGGCTCGCGCCGCGCGATCTGAGCCCCCGCTTCCGCGCGCGGGTCGCGGCGCGGACGCCCGATCCGCTGGGTCCAGTCGTAGCGGGGACGGGGGCTGCTCGCGGCCAGGAGATGGGTCGCGCGCTCAGCGCGAGGGTCACGGCGTGCGCGCATCAGGCAAGCTCCGAAAGGCGCGCGCCTATCTGCATGGCCGGCGTCGCGTCAGCGGTGTCGAGGGCGCGCAGCACGAGTTCGGCGATGTCCAACACGTCCGGCCTTTCGCCGACGACGCCTTCCAGCATGGCCGTGCATTGCGGGCAGGCGACCGCGACGAGGGCGGCACCGGTCTCCTTTGCTTGCCCCATGCGAAGATCGGGAATGCGCCGCTCGCCCGCCACGTCCGTCACCGGCGCGCCGCCGCCGCCGCCGCAGCACATGGAGCGCTTGCCCGAGCGCGCCATCTCGCGCCGCTCCAGGCCGAGCCGGTCGAGCAGCCGACGCGGCGCGTCGAACTCGCCATTGTAGCGGCCGAGATAGCAGGGGTCGTGATAGGTGACGATTTGCGGCGCCTGCGCGCGCAGCCGCAGCCGCCCCGTCGCCGCGAGTTCATCCAGAAAGGCGGTGTGGTGAACCACGTCGTACTGGCCGCCGAAGGCGGAATATTCGTTGCGCAGAACATGCAGAGAGTGCGGATCGGCCGTCACGATTCGCCGGAAGCGATAGCGCGAAAGCGTTTCGACGTTCAGCCGTGCCAGCCGCTGGAAGCTCGCCTCGTCTCCCAGCCGGCGAGCGAGATCGCCGCAATCGCGCTCCTCCGCTCCGAGAATGGCGAAGTCCACATTGGCCGCCTGAAGAAGCTGGACCAAGGCACGCAAGGTCCGGCCCGTCCGCAGATCGAACGCGTTGGTGCCGAGCCAGAGCAGGATCTCGGCCTCGCCCTTGGCGGCCATCACGGGCACCGGCAAACCGGCGGCGAAGTCCGCGCGCGCGCTGAGCGGCGCGCCGCCCGGCTCGTCGGCGCCGCGAAGGTCGAGAAGCGCCTGTTCCGCCTTGAGCGGCACGGCGCCCTGTTCCAGCGTCTGGAAGCGACGCAGATCGACGATCGCATCGACATGCTCGATCATCATAGGGCATTCCTCCACGCAGGCGCGGCAGGTGGTGCAGCTCCACAGCGTGTCGGGATGGATCAAGGCGCCTTCGCCGATAATCGGCTGGTGAAAGCCGCTGACGCCGGCCACGGGCCGGGCCTGGGGATAGTCGCTGCCGGCATAGGCCGGGTTGCCGCCGGGCGTCATCGCGCTGGCGAGATCCTGCACGAGGCGCTTGGGGTTAAGCGGCTGGCCGGCGGCGAAGGCCGGGCAAGCGGCCTCGCAGCGGCCGCACTGGATGCAGGCGTCGAGGCCGAGAAGCCGGTTCCAGGCGAGATCGGCTGGGGCCTCCACGCCGAGCTTGGGCGCTTCGAGATCGAGCGGCCGGAGCGCAGTCTCCTGGCGTCCTTCGAACCGGCCGGGGCGGGGATGGGCGGCAAGATGCAGGGCGCCGGTCACCGCATGGCGCATCGGCCCGCCACCGGTCTGCCAGGCAAGGCCGAGACCGCCCGCCACCGCAAGCAGCAGGCCAAGAGCGAAAAGAGCCGTGGGGAGGGCGAGCGCGAGGCTCCCGGCGGTGAGGGCACCGCCGGTGGCATAGGCGAGAAGCAGAAACGGCAAGACCTGAAAGGCGCCGCCGGAAAGCCGCTTCGGCTTGGTCGGCACGCGCCGGGCGCCGACGGCGAGCGCCCCGGCGAGCATGGCAATAAAGAGCAGCGCGACGACGCCCCAGAACAGGCGGGACGCACCCAGCGGCGGCACGAGGCCGAGAAGCGCTAGACCCGTCGCGCCCAGCAGCCCGCCCGCGACGGCCGCGTGCATTCGGGCGGCGTAGGGATCGCGCGCCACGACATGATGAACGTCCACGAGATAACGGCGCGGCACGGCGGCGAGGCCTTGGGGCCAGTTCACACGCCCCGGGGCGCCCGCGCGCCAGAGGCGGATGCGGGGCGCGAGGCGAACGAGCGCCACGGCGACCATGACAAGAGCGAGAAGCGGAAGGGCGAGGCTCATTCTTCGGCTCCCCTGGCGCCGGCGCGGCGGGCGGCGCGGCCCATGGTCAGAGATCCTTGCAGAGGCGTAGGGCGTCGTAGAGCGCGGCGTGGATGTTGCGGCCCGCCACCGCGTCGCCCAGCCGGTAGAGCTGGAAGCCCTCGCCGCCATTGGGCTGCGGCCGACCCTCCACCAGCGCCTCCTGGTCGATCTGGCCGTGATTGGCCGACTGCGCCTTCAGGTCGAAGTAGAGCCTGTCCACCGGCAGCGTGCCGTAGTCCACCACGACACGGTCCACGACGCGCTCTTCTTCCGCGTCGGTATGCGTGTTGCGCAGGGCCGCCACCAGCCGGTTGCCCTCGGGATAGACCTCGATCAGCTCCATGTTGGGCGTCATCACCACGCCGAGCTTGTAGAGCTCACGGATATGGATCGGCTGGTTGGTGGTGCCGATCTCCTCGCCGATCATCCGGTCATGCGTGGCGATCTCGACCAGGCAGCCGCGCTTGGCCATGAACTCGGCCGTCGAGGACGCGTTGTGCTGGCCCTGCTCGTCATAGAGAAGGATCGAGCCGGTCGGCTCCACCTTGCCGGTGAGCACGTCCCAGGTCGAGATCGCGTGCTCCTCCGCACCCTTGGCATGGCCGAGATTGGGGAGGCCGCCGGTCGCGACGATCACCACGTCCGGCCGCTCGGCCAGAACGGCCGCCTCCGTCGCCTCTGTCCCGAGCCGGATATCGACGCCGAGCTTGGCCACCTGCGCGCCGAGCCAACGCGGAATGCCCGACAAGGCTTCGCGCCAAGTGCCCTTGGCCGCGATGGCGATCTGCCCGCCGAGGCTTGCCTGCTTTTCGAACAGGACGACGCGGTGCCCGCGCTCGGCCGAAACGCGCGCCGCCTCCAAGCCCGCCGGGCCGCCGCCGATCACGACCACGGTCTTATGCCGCCCGTCGGTCTTCGGAATGACGTGCGGCATCTTGGCCTCGCGGCCGGTCGCCGCGTTCTGGAGGCAGAGCGCGTCGCCGCCGACATAGATGCGGTCGATGCAGTAGCCCGCGCCCACGCATTGGCGGATGTCGTCGGCGCGCCCTTCCTGCAGCTTCTTGACGAGATGCGGATCGGCGATGTGCGCGCGCGTCATCGCCACCATGTCCACATGCCCTTCATGGACGGCGCGGGCGGCGGTGGCGAGGTCGGTCACGCGCTGCGCGTGGAAGACGGGAACGTCCACTTCGCGCTTCACCGCGCTCGGCAGGAACAGGAAGGGCGCGACGGGGAAGCTCATGTTGGGAAGCGAGATCGCGTGGGCGATGTGGTCGCGCGCCTGGCCGCCGATGATGTTCAGGAAGTCGACGAGCCCACGCCGGGAATATTCGGCGGCGATCGTCAGGAGATCGTCCTGCGACAGGCCATCAGCCA
This sequence comes from Aureimonas sp. AU20, assembly GCF_001442755.1. Taxonomy (NCBI): domain Bacteria; kingdom Pseudomonadati; phylum Pseudomonadota; class Alphaproteobacteria; order Hyphomicrobiales; family Aurantimonadaceae; genus Aureimonas; species Aureimonas sp. AU20. The sequence goes on from NZ_CP006367.1 coordinate 2,072,352, forward strand.
CCATCTCGTCGCCTGACATGCGGATGCCGATCAGGAAGTCTTCGCCCGCGGCCTCGCGCATGGCTTCCAGCACCTCGATGCCGAAGCGCATCCGGTTCTCCAGCGAGCCACCATATTCGTCGGTGCGCCTGTTCACGGAGGGCGACCAGAACTGGTCCACGAGATGGCCATGCGCGGCGGAGATCTCGCAGCCGTCGAGCTGCCCCTCGCGCGCCCGCCGCGCAGCGTTCGCGAAGCCGCGCACGACGCGCTGGATGTCTTCCTTCTCCATCTCCTTGGGCGTGGAGCGCGAGGCCGGCTCGCGGCGCACGGAAGGCGCGATGGTCGGCATCCAGTTGTCGGTGTTGTCCTTGGTGCGCCGGCCCATATGCGTCAGCTGAATCATCAGCTTGGCGCCGTGCCGGTGGATGCGCTCGGCGAACTGTTGGAAGTGCGGCACGACGCTGTCGTCGGTCAGCGAGATCTGCGCCCAGGGCGTCGCCGGGCTGTCGATCGCCACGGAGGAGGAGCCGCCGAACATGGTGAGCCCGATGCCGCCCTTGGCCTTTTCCTCGTGATAGAGCTGGTAGCGCTCCTGCGGCTTGCCGTCCGACCCGTAGCCCGGCGCGTGGCTGGTGGACATGACGCGGTTGCGGAAGGTCACGCCCCGGATCGTCAGCGGTTTCAGAAGCGCTTCGGCGTGAGCGATCATGAAAGGGTCTCCGAAAGCGGAACGGACGAGAGGGGAAGGGGGACGGGCCGCGTGGGTCCGCGCTCGGCGCGCGGCGCATGGCCGAAACGACGGCGATAGGCGGCGGAGAAATGCGCCGAGGAAACGAACCCGGACGCGGCGCCGATGGCGGTGACGGCAAGGTCGGACTGGCGCAGAAGCTCGCGCGCATGGTCGAGCCGCAGCGTCATGGAGAATTCCGCCGGCCCCATGCCGGTGTGGTGTCGAAACAGGCGCTCCAACTGGCGCGGGGACAGGCCGACGCGCGCGGCGACTGCGGCGACCGTCAACGGCGCGCCGATCGTTCGGGCCATGAGGGCGCCGGCCTGTTCCAGCGCGGGATGGTGCAGGCGCTTGGAGCGGAGCGGCGCGTGCTGGGGCTCGGTGCCGCCGCGAAGGCGATCCAGCACGAACTGTTCCGACATGCGCTCGGCCGTCGGCCGGCCCAGCCGCGCCTCGATAAAGGCGCCCATCATGTCGATCGGCGCCGAGCCGCCCGAGCAGGTGAAGCGGTCGCGGTCGATCACGAAGAGATCGTCGGCGAAGTCCACCGCCTCGAACTCCTCGCGGATGGCGCCGAGGTTTTCCCAATGGATGGCGCAGCGATAGCCGTCGAGAAGCCCGGCCTCGGCCAGCGCGAAACTGCCGGTGCAAAGCGCGCCGAGCGGCAGGCCGCGCCGGGCGACGCGTCGCAGCTCCTCCAGCGTGCGCCGGTCCACCGCCTGGCGCACGTCGACGCCGCCGCACACGAACAGGACATCGAAGCCGGAGCCCGCGTTAAGCGCCTCGGTCGGCCCGAGCGTCAGGCCGCCGGAGGCCTTGGCCGGCGCGCCGTCCGGCGTCAGCACCTGCCAAGCATAGATCTCGCGGCCCGCCACGTAATTGGCCATGCGGCAGGCTTCGATCGCCGCCGAAACGGCGATCAGCGAATAGTTGGGCAGGGTCAGGAAGCCGAAGCGGGTGAGGCTGGAAAGCAGGGGTGCGCCGGCGCCCATGGCGTCACCGATCGATGACGACGTCGGAGCGCGGCCGGGCGCAGCAGATGAGAATTTGCCCGGCGTCGATCTCGCGTTGGCGAATGCCGCCCTGATGCGTCATCTCGACTTCGCCCGAGACCTTCTTCGACTTGCAGGTGCCGCAAAGCCCCTTGGTGCAGGACGACGGCAGGCGAAGGCCGGCGCGCTTGGCCGCCTCCAGGATCGGCATGTCCTCCGGGCATTCCACCACGCGTTTGGTCTTGGCGAACTCGATGCGGAAGGTGCGCGCGGCGGGCGCCATCTCGTCCGTCGCGACCTCCACCTCCTGCTTCTCGCCAGCGGACAGGTCCTCGAAGTTGAAGCTTTCCTCGTGGTGTCGGCCCATGTCGAAGCCACCACTCTCCAGCAGCGCGCGCACCGCCTTCATGAAGGGCGAGGGGCCGCAGACAAAGACCTCGCGCTCGCGAAAATCGGGCGCGACGGCCTCGATCATGCCGAGTGTCAGGCGGCCGCGCAGTCCCGACCAGCCGCGCCCCGGCGCATCCGCCTCGCAGACATGGGCGACGCGGATCGAGCGGTTGCGCCGGCTCATGACGGCGAGCTCGTCCTCGAACACGATGTCGGCCGGCGTGCGAGCAGCGTGAAGGAAGACCACGTCGCGGATCTCGGCGAGATCGTAGGCCGACCGGGTCATGGACATCATCGGCGTGACGCCGCTGCCGCCCGAGATCAGGAGATACTTGTTGCTTGCCGAGACCTGGCGTGTCCAAGAGAACTCGCCCATCGGCCCGGTGGCCTTCAGCATCATGCCGGGCTTGAACTCATCGTGCAGCCAGTTCGACACCGGCCCGTTCGGCACGCGCTTCACCGTGATGGCGCAAGTGTCGGGCCGGGTCGGTGAGGCCGAGATCGTGTAGCAGCGATGGATCGTCTCCCCAGCGATCTCGAACTCGAAGGTCAGGAACTGGCCTGGGTCGAAGACGAACTGCCGGCGGGTGCGCGGCGCGAAGACGAAGGTCTTCACATCGGCCGTTTCCTCCCGCACGGCGCGGCAGACGAGAACGTTGTCCTCTTCGGGGTCCCAAAGGCGAAAGCCGGTCGGCATGGCGGAGGCGGTCGTGTCCATCCTCGCGGCCTCAGAGCGCCGGCGTGGACGGGTCGAAGTGCTCGCGCATCCGGCCGATGTACCAGTTGCAGAACTTGTCCACGAGCATCTCGGTATGGGGGGAATAGGGACCGGGTTCGTAGGCCGTCGTGCGCGCGCCGTTCTGACAGAAGCCGACCAATTCGGAATCCTGCGCGTTGGTCGCCATCCAGACGCCGATGAGGTTTTCGAGGTCGTAGTCCACCCCTTCCACCGCGTCCTTGTGGACCAGCCACTTGGTGCGAAGAAGCGAGCGCTCGGCGTCGATCGGGATCACCGAGAAGGTGACGGCATGGTCGCCCATGAAATGATGCCAGGAATTGGGCTGCGTCCAGAAATGCAGCCCGCCCATCTTGGCGCTGGGAAAGCGCCCCATGGGAATGCGGCAGGCGGCCTTCGTGTCCATCGTGTGGGACTCGCCGTCGCCGTCGAGCGGCAGGCGCTCGGTGCGGTAGCCCGTCACCATGTCGTCGAGATGCTCCAGCATCCGGCTCGGGATGCCCGCCTTTTCCCACTCCGCATGGCTGTCATCGGTCAGGCAACCATAGCGCGCGGCCTGCTCGCGTTCGGCCTCGTCCAGCTCCTCGGGCGCGAAGCCGAACCCGTAGGCGAAAAGCGGCACAGTGAGTTCGGGATGGTTGGCCCCGCAATGGTAGCACTCGCGATTGTTCTCCATCGTGAGCTTCCAGTTGCCGGGCTCGATCAGATCGTGCTGGAAGGCCACCTTGCTGTTGCGAATGTCGTGCGGGGCGAGATAAGGGCCCATGGCCGCCGCCATCTCGTCGAAGTCGGCCGGCGGCTCATCGGCAAGGCAGATGAAGATCAGCCCTTCCAGCGAGCGCACATGCACGGGCTTCAGCCCATGGCACTTGCGGTCGAACTCCGAGCCCATGTGCTCGGCATGGATCAAGGCGCCGCTGAGGTCGTAGGTCCAGGAATGGTAGCGGCAGACGAGATTGCCGACCGTGGTCTTCTCCTCATGCACCAGCCGCGCGCCGCGATGGCGGCAGACATTGTGAAAGGCGCGCACCTGCATGTCGTCGTCGCGCACGATGAGAATCGCGTTGGCGCCGATATCCACCGTCATCGCATCGCCGGGCTCGGGCACGTCGGGCTCGACGCCGACGAAGAGCCAGGTCTGCTCGAAGATCGCTTCCAGATCGGCCGCGAAGATCTCGGGGCTGGTGTAGAACGGCGCTTCCAGCGAGTAGCCCGGCCGGCGGCGTCGAATCAGCGAAAGAAGCGGAGAGGCGGTTCGGTCCAACATGCGGGCATTCCCCCGAGGAAGGGTGGCGACGCCGGTCAGTCTGGAACCATTCCGAGTTCGCGACTTCCACGTTTGCGACACAAACTGTCAGAAACGCGACATGCCTCAACATAGTCAGATCGCCCGTTTATTGTGCGGAGCGAAGGGCTTAGCACCTGCAACAAAGCTAGAAACGAAGCACGACGCCGGCGGGGGAATGCCGGCGTCGTGCATAGCGTTGGTTGGACGTCTGGTGGATCAGCCGTAGGACCGCGCGGCCTCGATCAGATAGCCCAGCGTGTAGTTCGCAAAGGAGCGCCAAACGTCGAGTTGGAAACTTTCTCCGCCCGTGCGCTGCAAGATGATCTCGGTCTTCGCCAGCACCGTGCGTGTCGCCATGCCGATGGGAAAAGCGCGCTGGTCGAGATCGAGCGGGCAGCCGGCCGCAAGCACGCTCGCCGCCTCGCGCCCCGAAATCGCGTATCCCAACGAGCGGTGGCTGACCTCGACCAGCGAATGCGGGATCTCCGCGAGCGCCTGCTCCAGCCCGTCGAACAGGTGTCCCGCCTCCGCATAGGGGGCGACGAGCAGCCATTCGTCCGGCCCGAGCCAGATCGCCCGGCGCGATCCGTTCTCGGCAAAGCGGCAGGCCTCGCGCGGAAGGGCGACGCCCGACAGTTCCGCGACCTTGGGAAAGCCCGCGTCGTTTCGCAGGCGCAGCACGAAGCGCGCTTGCGGGGGCAGGGCCTCGATCAGCACCGGCGCGGATGGCCTGCCGAAGGGAAGGACGACCGGAGCCGGGCCGGCGGAAACGGTGACGGCGTCAAGCATCGAGGCGCTCATTGGCTTTGTCGTGGAACACGGGATCTACGATTTCGGCGGCGATGCGCCCGCCCGGCATGGGAATGTCCACGATCTCGCCGAACCGCGACCGGCCGCCCCGCACCAGGGCGAGGGCGATGGAGCGCCCGAGTGTCTGCGAGGCATAGCTCGACGTGACGTGGCCGAGAGCGGGAACGCTCGCCGGGGCGTTGCTGTCCGGCTTGTGGTCCACGACCTGCGCCCCTTCCTCCAGCACCACGGCGGGGTCCCGCGTCAGAAGGCCGACCATCTGCTTTCGATCGGCCGACGACAGGGCGGGGCGGGCAAGCGAGCGCATGCCGACGAAGTCGTGCTTCTTCTTGGCCACGGCCCAGTTCAGGCCGACATCGTCCGGCACGGCGGTCCCGTCGGTTTCCTGGCCGACGATGATATAGCCCTTCTCGGCGCGCAGGACGTGCATGGTCTCGGTGCCGTAGGGCGTGATGCCGAAGGGCTGGCCCGCCGCGAAGATGGCCTCCCAGACCTTGCGGCCCTCGCTTGCCGGCACGTTGATTTCGAAGCCGAGTTCGCCGGTGAAGGACACGCGCCAGAGCCGCATGGGCACGCCGACGATGCGCCCGGCCCGCCAGGTCATGTGCGGCATGGCCTGCTTGGAGAGATCGACGCCTTCGATCAGCGGCTCGATGACGCGGCGTGCGTCCGGGCCCTGCACCGCGATGGTCGCCCATTCCTCCGTGGTGGAGGTCAGCCAGACGTCGAGATGCGGCCATTCCGTCTGGAGATAGTCTTCCATGTGGTTGAGCACGCGCGGCGCGCCGCCCGTCGTGGTGGTGAGGTGGAAGCGGTCCTCCGCGATGCGGGCGACCACACCGTCATCCATCACGAACCCGTCCTCGCGCAGCATCACGCCATAGCGCAGGCTGCCCACGGCGAGCTTCTTGAACGGGTTGGTGTAGAGCCGGTCTACGAACTCTGCCGCGTCCGGCCCGACGACCTCGATCTTGCCGAGCGTCGAGGCGTCGAAGATGCCGACACCCGAGCGGACCGCGCGGCACTCGCGCGCCACCGCCGCGTGCAGATCCTCGCCGGCTTGGGGGAAGTAATGCGCGCGCTTCCAGATGCCGACATCCTCGAACCGGGCGCCGTGCTCCACCGCCCAACCGTGGATCGGCGTGGTGCGGATCGGATCGAAGAGCGGGCCGCGCGAGATGCCGGCGAAATTGCCGAAGGTCGTCGGCGTATAGGGCGGGCGGAAGGTGGTGAGGCCGATCGCGGTTTCCGGGCGCTTCAACTCTTGCGCGACGATGGCCAGCGCGTTGATGTTGGACAGGCGCCCCTGGTCGGTCGCCATGCCCGTCGTGGTGTAGCGCTTCACATGCTCGATGGAGCGGAAGCCCTCCTGCGTGGCGAGGCGCACGTCCTTCGCCGTCACGTCGTTCTGGAAGTCCACGAAGGCCTTCACCTTGCGCGGGTCGCGATCGTGGAAGGTCGCGCCCCGGAACGCGGCGTGACCGACGCTTTCTTCCTCGACACGGTAGGGCGATGCTCCGCCGCCGCCCGCGAGATGCCCGTCCGCCAGCGCGCCCTCGAGGTCAAAGACGCCCCGGCACGCGCCGGCCGAGCGCTCGTTCTCGACGGATTCGGCGGGCACGTAGGCTTCCACCGCCTCGTCCCAGCGCATCTTGCCGCGCGACTGAGAGAAGAGCGAAATGGTCGGCGTGAAGCCGCCCGACATGAGAAGGCAGTCGCACTCGATCGTCTCGCCGGAGTGCCAGCCCTTCCGGCTCAGTGTCGCGGAGCGGATGCGAAGGCGCCCCTGCGTCCCCGAGACCGAGGTGCCGGGATAGATGGGAATGCCGGCGGCGCGGGCCTTGTCGACATAAGGACCGCTCGGCGCCTCGCGCAGGTCGGCGATGGCGGCGATCTCGACGCCATGCGCCATCAGGTCGATCGCCGCGCGATAGGCGCTGTCGCCCGCCGTGAAGACGACCGCACGGCGGCCGGGAAGGACGCCGTAGCGCAGCGCGAACTGGCGCGCGGCCTCGGCCATCAGGATGCCCGGCCGGTCGTTGTCGGGAAATACGAGCGGGCGCTCGATCGAGCCGGTGGCGAAGACGACGCGGCCGGCCCGCACCTGCCACATCCGCTCGCGCGGTAGGTGCGGCGCGGGGTTGGAAAGATGCTCGGTGACCCGCTCGGCGAGGCCGATCAGATTGTGCGGGTAGAAGCCGAAGGCCGTGGTGCGCGGCAGCAGCGTCACGTTCGGGCGCGAGCGCAGCTCGTGCAGCATATGCATGGCCTGGATCGGCGCGGTGTGACCGTCGATCGCGGCCTGCGATTCGTGCAGGAGCCAGCCGCCCATCTCGCTCTGCTCGTCGCAGAGGATCACACGCTGCTCGGGGTTTTCCGAAGCGGCGAGGGCTGCGGCGAGGCCGGCCGGGCCAGCGCCGACCACCAGCACTTCGCAATGGGCGAACTGCTGGGCGTAGCGGTCGGGATCGGGCAGGGTCGAAGCGCGGCCGAGGCCCGCCGCGCGGCGGATGATCGGCTCGTAAAGCTTTTCCCAGGCCGAGCGCGGCCACATGAAGGTCTTGTAGTAGAAGCCGGCGGAGAAGAACTTGCCGAGAAGGTCGTTGCCAGCGCCGACATCGAAGGCGAGCGACGGCCAGCGGTTCTGGCTTTCCGCGCGCAGCTTGTCATAGAGCTCGACCTGCGTGGCGCGCAGATTCGGCGCGTAATGTGCCTCATCTCGGCCGATCGCGACCAAGGCGTTCGGTTCCTCGGAGCCGGCCGTCACGATGCCGCGCGGGCGGTGATACTTGAACGATCGGCCGACGAGATGCACGCCGTTGGCGAGCAGCGCCGAGGCCAGCGTGTCGCCCTGATAGCCCTGGTAGCTCTGGCCGTCGAAGGTGAAGGAGAGCGGGGCGGAGCGATCGATCCGCCCGCCAGTCGACGTGCGAAACCGGTTCATCGAGCGCTCTCCCCGGACCAGGTGCCGACATTGTCGCCGCTGAGAGCCGGCTTGTTCTCTTCGGTACCGGAGGGGCGCGGCTGGCCGACCTCGTAGGTCGCCTCGAAGAAGTCGGTTCGCGTGTCGCGCAGCGCGTTGAAGAAGCGGGCGCAGCCGTGAATGTGGCGCCAGCGCTCGGCGTGGAGACCGCGCGGATTGGCGCGCGTGTAGAGAAAGGCGCCCCACTCGTCCGCGCCGATCTCGGACGGCGTCTCGGCGCGCACGACATGCGCTTCGCCGGCATAGCGGAATTCGAGCTCGGGGCGGGGTCCGCAATAAGGGCAGGTGATCAGAAGCATGGGTCGGCCTCGCGAGGGAGGGAAGGTCGGGTCAGTGGGCGACGGCGGCGGCCGCTGCTTCGTCGATCAGCACGCCATCGCGGAAGCGCTCGATCGTGAAGGGCGCGTTGATCGGATGCGGCTCGTCGCGAGCGATCGTGTGGGCGAAGAGGTTGCCGGAGCCCGGCGTCGCCTTGAAGCCGCCGGTGCCCCACCCGCAATTGACGTAGAGACCGGGAACGGCGGTCTTGGCGACGATCGGCGAGCGATCGGGCGTCACGTCGACGATGCCGCCCCAGGAGCGCAGCATCCGCACTCGGCGGAACTCCGGGAAGAGATCGCAGATCGCATCCAGCGTGTGGTTGGCGATATGGAGCCCGCCGCGCTGGGTGTATGACGTGTAGGCGTCCGTGCCCGCGCCGATCACCAGCTCGCCCTTGTCGGACTGCGAGATATAGGCGTGGATCGTGTTCGACATGACGACGCAGGGCACGATCGGCTTCAGCGGCTCCGACACCAGCGCCTGCAGCGGATAGCTTTCCAGCGGCATGCGCAGCCCGGCCATGGCCATAACGACCGATGTATTGCCGGCCGCCACGACCCCGACCTTGCCGGCCTCAATCGGCCCGCGCGTCGTATCGACGCCGATGACCGCCCCGTTGGCCCCGCGCCGGATTGCCGTCACCTCGCAATTCTGGATGACATCGACGCCCAGCGCCGAGGCGGCGCGGGCGTAGCCCCATGCCACCGCGTCGTGCCGCGCCGTGCCGCCGCGCCGCTGAAGGGCGCCGCCCAGCACGGGGTAGCGCATGGTCGACGCGTCGATATTGAGCGGCGGGCAGAAGTCCTTGCACTCCTGCGGCGTCAGCCATTCGTTGTCGACGCCGGCCAGCCGGTTGGCGTGGACATGGCGCTTGAAGACCTGAATGTCGTGAATGTTATGGGCGAGCATGAGCACGCCGCGCGGCGAGAACATGACGTTGTAGTTGAGGTCCTGCGACAGGCCCTCCCACAGCTTCACCGCGTGGTCGTACATCGCGGCCGATTCCTCGAACAGGTAGTTCGAGCGGATGATCGTCGTGTTGCGGCCGGTGTTGCCGCCGCCGATCCAGCCTTTTTCCAGGATCGCGACATTGCGGATCCCATGCTCCTTGGCGAGGTAGTAGGCCGTCGCCAGCCCGTGCCCGCCGCCGCCGACGATGATGACGTCGTAGCGGCTTTTCGGAGAGGCGTCGCGCCATTGCGCTTGCCAGCCCTTGTTCGAGCCGAGCGCCTTGGCGATCACGGAAAGGGCGGAGAATCTCTGCATGGATCGTCCCGATCTGCGGTGTCGGACCCGACATTCGCACCCGCGAAACCCGGCTTGCGATGACGGAAGCGGCGTCGGGTTTGTACAAATCCGACATGTTTGCCGGATGCGACATGATGGGCCAAGCACCCTTTCCGTCGCGGGGCGCCACGTCGGGCGAAAAAGGGCAGGGCGCCCGCGTCTTTTATGCTGCATCCGGCGGCGCCATCGCCTAACACCGAAGGGCCACCTCGACACTGGAGTCGTTTCAAGCGCCGGGAGAATCCGACGATGCTGCACGAGATGCCGCTGATCGAAACCATCGTCGCGGGTCTGGTCCTCGCCTTTCTGCTCGGCACGATCGCGCATCGCATCGGCGCCTCGCCGATTGTCGGCTATCTCCTGGCGGGCGTCGTGGCCGGCCCTTTCACGCCCGGTTTCGTGGCCAACCAGGGGCTGGCGGGCGAGTTGTCCGAACTCGGCGTCATCCTCCTCATGTTCGGCGTCGGCCTGCATTTTTCGCTGCGTGATCTCCTGTCGGTGCGCGCCATCGCGCTGCCCGGCGCCATCGTGCAGATCGCCGCCGCCACGGGTTTCGGTATGGGTCTCGCCTGGTTGCTGGGCTGGAGCTTGGGAGCCGGCCTCGTCTTCGGACTCGCGCTATCGGTCGCCTCCACGGTCGTTCTCCTGCGCGCCATGCAGGAACGGCGGCTGATCGAAACGGGGCGGGGGCGCATCGCGGTCGGCTGGTTGATCGTGGAAGACCTCGCCATGGTTCTGGCGCTGGTCCTTCTGCCGGCCTTCGCCGGGCCGCTGGGCGGCGACGCCGCCAATGCCGGCCATGGCATGACCACCGATCTCGGATTCGGCGTGCCGGGCATTCTGCTCGTGACGATCTTCAAGCTCTGTATCTTCGTTGTTCTCATGCTCGTGGTCGGCCGCCGGGTCATCCCATGGCTGCTGCAACTCACGGCGGCTTCGGGCTCACGAGAGCTGTTCCGGCTCGCGGTGCTGGCCATCGCGCTGGGCGTCGCCTTCGGCGCGGCGACGCTGTTCGGCGTGTCGCTGGCGCTCGGCGCCTTCTTCGCCGGCATGATCATGAGCGAGTCCGATCTCAGCCACCGCGCGGCCGAGGATTCGCTGCCGCTGCGCGACGCCTTCGCCGTTCTCTTCTTCGTCTCGGTCGGCATGTTGTTCGATCCGCTATCGCTGATCGAGGACCCGCTGCCGATCCTGGCGACGCTGCTCATCATCGTCATCGGCAAGTCCGTGGTGGCCTTCGCCATCGTGCGCCTGTTCGGCCATCCGACGGCGACGGCCCTGACCATTTCGGTCTCGCTAGCGCAGATCGGCGAGTTCTCCTTCATCCTCGCGACGCTTGGGCTCAACCTTAAAATCCTGCCGCCCGAGGCGAAGAACCTCATTCTGGGCGGCGCCATCTTGTCGATCGTGCTCAACCCGTTTCTCTTTGCCTGGGTCGATCGATGGCGGCAGACGCAGGAGCGCTCCGCCCTCGGCGGCGCTTCGGAGGAACCCTCCGAACTCCCGGCGGCGGAAGCGCCGACCCATATTCCGAGCGGCAGCGTGGCGATCGAGGACGATCTCTTGCGCCCGACCGAACAAAAGGGCCATCTCATCCTCGTCGGCTTCGGCCGCGTCGGCTCCAAGATCGCGCGTCGGCTGGCCGATGCCGGTCGGTCCTTCGTGGTTATTGAGGATGCCGACAAGCGCGTGGCGCGGGTGCGCGCGAGCGGGTTCGAAACGGTGGTCGGCAACGCGGTGAAGCCCGAAGTGCTGGAAGCCGCCAACATCGCCGGGGCGCGCGATCTCGTGCTCGCCTTCCCCAACAGTTTCGAGGCCGTTGCGATGATCGCCGCCGCGAAGGCCGCCAATCCTGACATCCGCATCACGGCGCGCGTCCATTCCGGCGAGCAGCGCGAGCGGCTGATCCAGGCCGGAGCCGACATGGTGGTGAACGGCGACGAGGTGACGGCGCAGGCCATCGCAGACCATCTTCTCGACCTCGGTTCCGACGCGCCGGGCGCCCGGGGGCCGCTCCTGCCGGACGAGGCGCCGATCCTTCCCGAACTCACCGGCGCGGGCGAGGGCGAGTTGACACGCCCCACCGAACGCTTACCTTGAGGATAGTCCAGGGGGAGTTCCGCTAGCGGGAACTGAGAGGCCGACGCGATGTTCGGCGACCCCAAGAACCTGATCCAGTTCGCACTGGCGTAGGGATGGAGCGATCTCGACTCCGGCTGGCGCGGCGCTTCGAACCTCGATGGTTCGAAAGGGCTTCGCGCCGCTGGAACGCCCCGCCCACAGTCGCGCGCGCCGGGTCGAAATCGGCGGAAGACGAGGCATGCGCGCGACCCATCCTTCACCGACGCTTGCCTACGGGCGCATCGCGGCATGACCGTCCATATTCTAGGCGCCGGCGTCGCCGGGCTCACGACGGCCTCCAGGCTGACGGAGGCGGGGCGCCGCGTGGTGGTTCACGAGGCGGCCGGCGAACTCGGCCAGCGCGCGGCGTCCTGGCTCGCGGGCGGCATGCTCGCGCCCTATTGCGAAGCGGCGACGGCCGATCCCGCCATCATCGAGCCGGGTCTTCGCGGCATCGACTTCTGGGCCGAGCGGGCGCCGGTGAGCCGCAAGGGAACCCTGGTGCTCGCCGCGCCGCGCGACGGCGCCGACCTTCGTCAGTTCGCATCGCGAACGCGCGGGCACCGGATGCTCGACGCGGAAGGGGTGGCGGATCTCGAACCCGATCTCGCCGGCCGATTCCGTCAGGCGCTGTTCTATGCTGACGAAGCCCATCTCGACCCGCGCCAGGCGCTGGCGCTTCTGGTCCGCCGGATCGAGGAGGGCGGCGGCACGGTGCTGTTCGGCTCGCAGGCCGAGCCCGATGCCTTCGCGGACGAGCCGGTGGTGGACTGCCGGGGGCTCAACGCCGAGGCGCCCGGGCTTCGCGGAGTGCGCGGCGAGATGGTCATCATCCGCAGCCGCGATGTGCGCCTGGACCGCCCGGTGCGGCTGCTTCATCCCCGCTGGCCGATCTATGTCGTGCCGCGCGAGGATGGGGTCTTCATGGTCGGCGCGACCATGATCGAGAGCGAACGCGCCGGTCCGATCACCTTGCGCTCGACCGTGGAACTCCTTTCCGCCGTGTTCGCCCTGCACCCCGCTTTCGCCGAGGCCGAAATCTTGGAAACCGGCGCGGCCTGCCGGCCGGCCTTTGCCGACAATCTGCCGCGCGTCACCCGCACCGGCCGCGTCGTCAGCTTCACCGGGCTTTATCGCCACGGCTTCCTTCTGGCGCCGGCCCTGTCAGCCGAGGCCAGCCTTGAAATCCAGTCCCTCATGGAGGCGGCATGATCCTTCATCTCAACGGCGAGCGGCGCGAGGTCGCGTCCGCCACGCTCGATCGGCTTCTCGCTGAGCTCGGGGTCGAGCCCGAAACGGTGGCGACCGCGGTGAACCGCGAATTCGTGCCGCGCGCCGAGCGCGCCGAGATCCGGCTTTCGGAGGGCGACGCGGTGGAACTGCTCAGCCCCATGCAGGGAGGCTGACGCCATGCGCATCTACGATCGCGACTATGCCTCTCGCATGATGCTGGGCACCGCACTTTATCCATCCCCGGCCGTGATGCGGGATGCGATCCGCGCAGCTGAGCCCGCGCTGGTCACCGTCTCGCTTCGGCGCGAACAGAATCTCGGCGCGGCGCGGGGCCCGGGCTTCTGGGACGAGTTGCGCGATCTCGGCGCGGACTTCCTACCCAACACGGCCGGCTGCCACACGGTGAAGGAGGCGGTGACTACCGCACGGATGGGCCGCGAGCTGCTCGGCACCTCGTTGGTTAAGCTCGAGGTGATCGGCCATGCCGACACGCTGCAACCCGACGTCTTCGGCCTGGTGGAGGCCGCCCGCATCCTCACCGAGGACGGGTTCGAGGTTCTGCCCTACACGACCGAAGACCTCGTCGTGGCCGACCGGCTCTTGGAGGCGGGCTGCCGCGTTCTCATGCCCTGGGCCTCGCCGATCGGCTCGGGGCTCGGGCTGAACAATCGCTATGGGCTGCGCTCGCTGCGCGCGCAGTTTCCCGAGGTCACGCTGATCGTCGATGCCGGGCTCGGCCGTCCGAGCCACGCGGCGGAAGCGCTGGAACTCGGCTATGACGGCGTTCTCCTCAACACGGCCGTCGCCTCATCGGGCGATCCCGTCGCCATGGCGCGCGCCTTCCGCCTCGCGGTGGAAGCCGGTCGGCTGAGCTTCGAGGCCGGCGCCATGGAGCCCCGCGACATGGCCGCCCCCTCGACCCCCGTTTTCGGAAGGGCCGTTCTGTGAGCCCGAGCCCCTTGGTCCTCGACCCGTTCTATCCCGTGATGCCCGACGCCGTTTGGATCGAGCGCATCGTGCCGCTCGGCGTGCGGCTCGTTCAGCTGCGCGCCAAGGACAAGCCCGAGTCGGCGCTGCGAGGAGAAATCCGCCGCTCGCTCGCCGTGTGCCAAGCGCACGGGTGCCAGCTCGTCGTCAACGATCATTGGCGGCTGGCCGCCGATGAGGGGGCGGATTTCATCCATCTCGGCCAGGAGGATCTGGCCGAGGCCGATCTCTCCAGCATCCGCGCCGCCGGCTTGAAGCTCGGCCTCTCCACCCATGACGAGGCGGAACTCGACATCGCGCTCGCGGCCAAGCCTGGTTATGTCGCGCTGGGGCCGGTCTGGCCGACGATCCTCAAGCAGATGCCCTGGGCGCCGCAGACGCCCGAGCGCCTGCGCGTCTGGCGCGAGCGGATCGGAAACTTGCCGCTCGTTGCGATCGGCGGGCTGCGGCCGGAGCGCGCGGCGGAGGTTTTTCGGCATGGAGCTGACTGCGCCGCCGTCGTGACCGACATCACGCTGCATGCCGACCCGGAGGCGCGCGTGCGGGAGTGGATCGCGGTGACGCGCGGGGCGGGTGCAACCAGCTAAGCGAAGGCATGCAACCTTAAATCGGTGCACCGCAGCACTTTTAAGTTGCATTTATCTGCAACCCTAATAACGTTCTCCTGCGTAGGATATCAATCAGGGAACGTACATGTCGCTCGCGAAACCGTTCAACACGCGCCCGCTCTATCAGCAGGTTGCCGACGAGTTCGTGTCCCGAATCATCAATCGAACCTGGGCGCCGGGCCAGTTGATCGAGAACGAGGCGGAGATCGCCCGTTCGCTTGGGATCAGCCTTGGAACGGTGCGCAAGGCCTTCGATATCCTGACCGAGAACAAGCTGCTGGAGCGGCACCAAGGCAAGGGCACGATCGTCGTCGATTTTGAAGGCGACAAGATGCGCAGCCGCTTCTCCAACATCGCGGATCGGAGCGGCAACCGGGTTTCCGGCGAGGTCGTGATCGGGGAAGTCGATCTCGTTCTGCCTCGGCCGGACGTCGTCGAACGCCTGCAGGTGAACGAGCGCACGCCCGTCCTCGCCTTCGAGCGCAGGCGCACCCATCTTGGCCGGCTGTTCATGGTGGAGGACGTGTTCCTGCGCGTCCCCTCCCATCCGAGTACGATGGGCGCGGACGAGATGCGGCGCCTGGCCTCGGCGGGTTGGACCGGGCAGGACATCGCCACCTACAAGATCGAGAAGATCGGCAGCACGCTGGCCAGCGAGACCGACCGGCAAGCCTACGGGCTCGGCGGCGAGACAGCGCTTCTAACGCTCGATCGCGTCATCTACTCCTATCAGAACCGGGCGCTGGAACTGCGCATCGCCCGCTGCGACCTCGGCGACGATCTCGACTATCAAGCCGACTAAGATCGCCCTGGCAGGCATTGACCATTCTTCCGCCCATGGATCGGCGGAGGCTCCCTTCGCCTCAAAAACGGTCAGCCTTTCTGTCTGGCCGCGCAGGCTTCCACGAAGCGCAAGAGTTCGCCCATCGCTTCGCCCCGCATCGGTTCGGTCTCGTTCAGCGTCTCGTGCCGCGCGCCGGCCACGATATGGCAGTGGACGTCGAGGCTGCCGGCTTCCTCCAGACGCGCCGCGAGACGACGGACCGCTGTGCCCTTGCCTGTCGCCGGGTCCTCGGTGCCGCCGAGGCAGTGGACGGGGAGGCGGTGGGGCAGGTCGCCCAACATCGCCAGATCGGCGCCCGCGCGCTGCCATTCCAGAATGTCCTCCACCATGGAGATCGTCGGCGTCCAGCCGCAGAGCGGGTCCGCGCGGTAGCGATCCACGGCCGCATCGTCATGGCTCAGCCAGTCGAATTCGGTTCGCCGGGGATTGACCGATTTGCTCCACGCGTCGAAGCCCGCGCGCGCAAACAGTGCGCTCGCCACGTCCGACCCTTTCAGCGCTTTTTCCGCCTTGAAAGCGAGCGCGCCGATCCGCTCCGTGAGACCTCGCTCGAAACTGGCGTTCCAGAGAGCCAGACCCGCGAGACCTTCGCCGAAGACGCGCGCATGGTTCAGCGCGATATGGGCGCCCATGGAATGGCCGAAAACGATCACCGGCAGTCCGGGCAGGTCCGCCTCCGCCTGATGGCGCACGGCCTGCACGTCTCGCAGCACCTTGGCCCGGCCGCCGCGCCCGCCAAAGCGGCGCAGCGGCGCGTCCACCGCCGTGGTCGAGCCATGGCCGCGATGGTCGGGCGCATAGACGGCGATACTCTGCGCCGAGAGGTCCCGGCCGAGCCGATCGTAGCGCCCGGCATGCTCCGCCAAGCCGTGCAGCACGAGGAGAACGGCGCGCGGCGCTCTTTCGGGCATGAACCGGTAGAGGCGAAGCGCGGCGCCGGTCGGACTGTCGAGAACGGAAGAAGTGGCGGACAAGGTGATAAAGCCGATATGAGGGCAGGGACGTGCGAAAGACTTGGCGTATCCACGCGAAAACGCAATCGATACGCCCCAAATGGGAGACCGATCGGATGGGTCGATACGACTGGAGCCTTGCCGCCGGGTTCGCTCTCGTGCTGACGGGATCGCAAGCCTTCGCGCAAGTTCCGATGAGCGGGCAGTTCGTGGCCGAGGCGAGCTGTTTCGCGACTCCCTCCATCCGCTCCGACGCCAATCCCGGCCGCATCGTGACCGAGCCGGGCAGGAGCTACGATCTTCTCGGTCGCAACGCGATGCCGGGCAGCCACTATCTCATCCGCGTTCCCGGCGCCGATCCCGAGCGCCGCTGGGTGGCCTATGGCTGCGGCCGGGTCAATGACGGGAGCTCTTCGGCGGAGCGCGTGGTGCCCGGCGAGCCGGCGGGCTCGGCAGGTTCCAAGAGTGATTCCTATATTCTCGCGGCGAGCTGGCACCCGTCCTTCTGCGAAACGCGGCCGCGCCGGGCGGACTGCCGTGGCGGTGGCGAAGCCGCGCACGGCTTTTCGCTGCACGGGCTTTGGCCGCAGCCGCGCGGGCGGGAATATTGCGGCGTCTCGCCCGACCTTCGCGCCGCAGACGAGGCCGGCCGCTGGCGCGATCTGCCGGCGGTGGAGATCAGCGCGGAGACGCGGCGCGCGCTGGAGCGCGTCATGCCCGGCACCGTGTCGCAGCTCGAGCGGCACGAATACTGGACGCATGGCACCTGTTTCTCGGGCAGCGCGGAAGCTTACTTCGTCGAGTCGATCCGCCTGATCGACGAACTCAGCGCCTCGCCCGTCGGCGATCTCTTCGGCAAGGCCATCGGCCGCGAGGTGTCCGCGGCCGAAATCCGCGCGGCTTTCGACGCCGCCTTCGGAGATGGGGCGGGCAAGCGCGTCCTTCTCGATTGCGAAAGCGACGCGGCGGGCCGGCGCCTGGTGGGAGAGTTGCGCATATCGCTGCGCGGCGCGCTGGGCGAGGGGCCGAGCCTACCGGAGCTGATCCGGGCTGGCGATCCTGTCTCTTCCGGCTGCCGCGCCGGGCGGGTCGATGCGCCCGGCTTCGGCTGAGCGATCAGGCGCGGTCGGGCACTTCATAGTCGGCGGAATAGCGGATCTCGCGCAAGGGACGCACGGCCCTGGTCGAGGCGTCGTAGATCGGGTCGGCCTTGTAAGCGGCGAGCGCCTCGCGATCCTTGAACTCGGCATAGACCACGAGATCGACATCGTTGCCCATCGGATCGACGCGAGCGTTCTCGACCACCTCGAAATGCGTGTGGTGCCGGATGCCGCCCAGCGTCTCCAGACCGGCCTTGATGCGCGGCAGGTCGGCTTTGTCCTTGGCGCTGAAGAAGACGATATGCCGGATCATGTCGGCTCCGCTTTCGAAGGAATCGGGGATTGCTGCATCAGCTCTCCGGCCCGGCGCGTCAAGGCGGATATGCGGCGAGGGAAGGCGCCCGCGCGCCTCTGTCCGATCGCGGCGCGGCATTTTCCTCCGCCGGCTTTGTTGCTCATCGCGGCGCCATGGCTTACCTGTGCGCCAACTCTTGCCCATTCCTTACCTTGCGGAGACGCGCGCTCGATGGCTCGCCAATTCATCTACCATATGGCCGACCTGACCAAGGCCTACGGCAACAAGAAGGTCCTGGAGAACATCCACCTTTCTTTCTACCCCAACGCCAAGATCGGCATTCTCGGTCCGAACGGCGCGGGTAAGTCGACCCTGCTCAAGATCATGGCCGGCGTCGACAAGGACTACACGGGCGAGGCCTGGGCGGCGGACGGCGCGGTGGTCGGCTATCTCGCGCAGGAGCCCAAGCTCGACGAGACCAAGACCGTGTTCGAGAACGTCATGGAAGGCGTGGCGGACAAGAAGGCCATTCTCGACCGCTACAACCAGCTGATGATGGACTACAGCGACGAGACGGCCGAGGAGGGCGCCAAGCTCCAGGACGTCATCGACGCGCAGAACCTTTGGGACCTGGAGAACCAGGTCGAGATGGCGATGGACGCGCTGCGCTGCCCGCCGGGCGACTCGCAGGTCGCCCCGCTTTCGGGCGGCGAAAAACGCCGCGTCGCGCTCTGCAAACTGCTGCTCGCCAAGCCCGACATCCTGCTCCTCGACGAGCCGACCAACCATCTCGACGCCGAGACGATCGCCTGGCTCGAAAAGCACCTGCGTGAATACGAAGGCGCCGTGCTGATGATCACGCACGATCGCTACTTCCTCGACAACGTCACCGGCTGGATTCTCGAGCTCGATCGCGGCCGGGGCATTCCCTACGAGGGCAACTACTCCGCCTATCTTGAGAAGAAGAGCAAGCGCATGGTGCAGGAAGGCCGCGAGGACGACGCCCGTTCGCGCGCCATCACCCGCGAGCGCGAGTGGATCCAGCAAGGCGCCAAGGCCCGACAGACCAAGTCCAAGGCCCGCATCAAGGCCTATAACGAACTCGTGGAACTGGCCGAGCAGCGCCGTCCGGCCGATGGCAAGATCGTCATCCCGACCGGCGAGCGCCTGGGCAACAAGGTAATCGAGGTCGAGAAGCTCACGAAGAGCTTCGGCGATCGGGTGCTGATCGAGAACCTCTCGTTCAAGCTGCCGGCCGGCGGCATCGTCGGCATCATCGGGCCGAACGGCGCGGGCAAGTCGACGCTCTTCAAGATGATCACCGGGCAGGAAAAGCCCGACGACGGCGCGATCAACATCGGCGAGACCGTCGATCTCGGCTATGTCGACCAGAGCCGCGACCATCTCGACGCCAACAAGAACGTCTGGGAAGAGATCACCGGCGCCGTCGACATCATGAAGCTCGGCAAGTACGAGATGAACTCTCGCGCCTATGTCGGCAACTTCAACTTCAAGGGGCCGGACCAGCAGCAGAAGGTCGGCACCCTGTCGGGCGGCCAGCGCAACCGCGTCCACCTCGCCAAGATGCTGAAATCGGGCGCGAACGTCATCCTCCTGGACGAGCCGACCAACGATCTCGACACCGAAACGCTCGCCGCGCTCGAGGACGCGCTGGAGGAATACGCCGGCTGCGCCGTGGTCATCAGCCACGATCGCATGTTCCTCGATCGTCTCGCCACGCACATCCTGGCCTTCGAAGGCGACAGCCATGTCGAATGGTTCGAGGGCAACTTCGCCGACTACGAGGCCGACAAGATCCGTCGCCTCGGCCCGGACTCGGTGAACCCGAAGCGTCCGACCTACAAGCGCCTGACGCGCTGACATGAACGACGCGGGGAAGGCCACTTTCCAAAGCGGACTTCCCCGCTACACTTTGGGAACGGAGGGCACTGCGGCCCTCGCCTCGCGCAAGAAGGGCCACGAGTTGGATCGCATCAGCTTTCAACAGTTGTTCAATGCGCTACCCAGCCCGCACATGCTCCTCGACGCGCAGCTGCATTTCGTGGCCGTCAATCCGGCCTACGAGGCCGTCACGGATCATTCCGGCCAGACCTTGGTCGGACGTCATGTCTTCGAGGCCTTCCCGAATACGGGCGAGGCCGGTCGTCGTCTCCGGCATTCGCTCGACCGCGTTCGGGAGACGGGCAAGCCCGACACGCTGGCCTATATCGAGTACGACATTCCCATTCCGCCCGAGAAGGGCGGCGGTATGGCCAAGCGCTATTGGACGGCCATCCACACGCCGCTGAACGACGAGACCGGCGCGGTTCGCTACATCCTTCAGAACACTGTGGATATTACCGAACTCGTGCTTCTGCGCGAGGCGGCTTCCACTCCGAACTCCATCTTCTCCGGCGGCGTCGCCCTAGTACAGCGCGCTCGCGAGGCCGAGGAGGCCGTTCGCGACGACACCAAGCCGGCCCAACAGTTCCGCGCCCTGTTCGAGGAGGCGCCAGGCATGGTGGCGCTGCTGCATGGCGCGGATCATGTCTTCACCTATGCCAACCGAGCCTATCGCCACTTCGTCGGCCAACGCGAGGTTCTTGGTCTACCGGTGCGCGACGTCTTTCCCGAGATCGAGGGCGAGGGCTTTTTCGAGAAGTTGGACGAAGCCTATCGGACCGGCGAGGCCGCGCTCGGGTTTGAGAGCCGGATCATGCTGCGCGATCCCGAGAGCGGGCGTCTGCGCGAGTTCTTCATCGATTTCTCCTACCATCCCGTCGTAGCCTCCGACGGCACGACATCCGGCATCTTCGTCCAAGGCTATGATCGGACGGAAAGCGTTAGGGCCCAGCGCCGCCAGCGCCTTCTTCTGGACGAGCTCAATCATCGGGTGAAGAACACGCTCTCGACCGTGCAGTCTCTGGCGCGGCGCAGCTTCCGCGCAACGACCGACCGGGAAGAGGCTCGCCGCGTCTTCGAGGGGCGCATCTTGGCCCTGTCGAACGCCCACAATCTGCTAAGCGAGCAGCATTGGGAAGCGGCCGACCTTGCCACCATCGCCCGACTCGAACTGGCAGCCCTTGGCTCGGATCGGTTCGAGATGCAGGGCTGCCCTCTCAGCCTCAACCCGAAGGCGGCGATCGCGCTCGCCATGGTGTTTCACGAGTTGGCCTCCAACGCGGTGAAGTACGGCGTTCTTTCGGGGCGGGACGGGCGGCTGGCCGTGCGCTGGGACGTGCGGGACGACAATCTTCATCTCGTCTGGAACGAGGCGGGCGCGAGCCTGCCGCTGTCCGAGGGCGAATTGAAGCCCGGCTTCGGCATGCGCATGCTGGAGCGAATCGTTACCGGCGAACTGGAAGGGCGGCTGGAACTGGCCTTGGGGGGCAGCGGACTGACTTGGACCCTCTTTATTCCCATGGCTGAAGTCAGCGCGGCGAGGGGTCCGTCCCATGACTGATGCCCCCTCACATCAGGGCTTGCGCATCTTCGCGGTGGAAGACGAGTCCCTGGTCGCCATGCAACTGGAGGATATTCTGGACGATCTCGGCTGCGTGGTGGCGGGCTTCGCCATGCGCATCGACCGGGCGCAGGATATGCTCGATGCCAAGCCTGCGATCGACGCGGCCATTCTCGACATGAACATCGCCGGCACGAAGGTCTATCCCGTGGCGGAGCGTCTGCGCGGGATGGGCATTCCCATCGTCTTCGCGACTGGCTACGGGCTCGATGGGATCGACCCCGAATGGCGCGTCTATCCCGTGCTCCAGAAACCCTACACGACTGAACAGATCGCTCGCGCGCTTTCCCAAACGCTTGTGCTGACGAACAAGTGATCGCCGAGAGCGCTCCGCCCTCGGGGTGAGCGCGCGCCTCGCCGGCGCGGCGGTCATGCGCTGGCAGCGCGGGCGTGCTATGGCCCCCGCACTCATTCGAAAAACCCGAACAGTCAGGAAGCCTCCCGCATGGATCAGTTCGTTCAGGGTCTCATGCAGGATTTCGGCGTGCTCGGCATCGCCTTCCTGATGTTCCTCGAGAACATCTTTCCGCCGATCCCCTCCGAGATCATCATGCCGCTCGCCGGCTATCAGGCCGCCACCGGGCAGCATTCGATCTGGGCCGTGATCGTGGCGGGCACGATCGGCTCGCTTCTCGGCATTCTGCCCTGGTACTATCTCGGCCTCGTCGTGGGCGAGGAGCGCATCGTCAAGCTGGCGGATCGGTTCGGGCGCTGGATCACCATGACGGCGGAGGATGTCGAGGCCGCCGACCGCTGGTTCCGTCGCTACGGCATTCTCGCGGTTCTGTTCGGACGCCTTGTGCCGACCGTGCGCACTCTGATCTCGATTCCCGCCGGGCTGGCCCGCATGCCGATCGCGACTTTCCTCTTCTTCTCGGCCATCGGTACGCTCGCCTGGACGGCGGGCCTCGCCTTCGCCGGTTATCTCCTGGCTCAGCAATACGAGCTGGTGGACCAGTATGTCGGCCCGGTGTCGAACATCGTCATCGCCGCCGTGGTGGTGATCTATCTCTACCGCGTCATTACCTTCAAACCCACGCGCCGCACGCGTCCGATCGACCTGAAGTCGGACGAGCATCCGCACCGCCAGGGATGAGCCGCCTCATGCGCAAGCCCGCCAGCAAGCTCAAGGGAACGGTCGGCGGCCTTTACCGCACCGAGGGGAAGGGCTTCGTCACCACATCTGTCGAGACGCTCGAACTCGGCTTCGAAGGCATTGCCGGCGACGAGCATGGCGGGCCAACCCGAAGGACGGGCGGGCGCGAGCCCTGGTATCCCCGGGGCACGGAGATCCGTAACGAGCGCCAGCTTTCGATTCTCAGCGCCGCCGAACTCGGCGAGGTCGCCCGCGATCTCGACATTCCCGAGCTTCTGCCGGAATGGATCGGCGCCAATCTGGTGCTGGACGGCATCCCGCGCCTCAGCCACCTGCCGCCGCGAACGCTCCTTTTCTTCGAGAGCGGCGTGACGCTGAAGGTCGATGGCGACAACGGGCCGTGCCGTCTGTCGGGCCGCTCCATCGCCGCGCATCATCCTGGCCGTGAGGATATCGAGTTCAGCTTCGTGCGCGCAGCCAAGCACAAACGCGGCCTCGTCGCCTGGGTCGAAAAGCCGGGCCGCCTGAGTCAGGGCGAGGCCTTCGAGGCTCGGCTGCCCGAGCAGTGGATTTACGATCCGGCCTAAGCTTTTGGAGGTCGGTCAGTCCGCGTCCGGCCTCGGCCGGTGTTTGAGGGGCAGGGCGCTGGTCTCGCCATCCTCGGGCTCGTCCTCGTCGTCCCATTCCTCGTCGCTGTCGGGCTCCGAGACGAGATGGCGGGTGGCGCCCCATTGGTCGAGAACGGCGTTGACCGCGTCGACCACGAAGAAGCGCGCCTGGTCCTTCTCATAGCCCTCGTCCCGCAGCTCGTCATAGTCGGTGTGCTGGTGGCGGACATGCGCCAAGGTGGCGAGCCAGACAGCGCTGGCCGGCGAAAGATCGCGCATATGGCGCGACCCCGCCGCCGCGCGGATCGCCTCCGCATCAAGAAAGGGCACACGCGGGATCAGCAGCGTCAGGTTCTTGGCGATCGTCTTCTGCCGTTCCGTCGCCATCAGCGCTCCTCCGGCCGGTCCACCGAGGCGAAATAAGGTTTGATGTCGAGCAGCGGCGTTCCGTCGAGAACGTCGATCGCATCGATCACCAGCCTGCCGCTCGCCCGGTCGATCTCCAGAAGGCGCACGAGATGCAGGCCGATCGGATTGGGCCGCACCGGCGAGCGCAGCGCGAACGTACCGGACGCCGCCTCGGCATGGCGCGGCATCTGCAGCGCAAGGTCCCGCCGCGACTGGTGCAGCCAGGTCAGAAGATGGACATGGCTTTCCGGATCCAGCCGCTCCAGCGCCGGGCGAAAGGCGGGGTCGATTTCGACGCTCGCGCTCTGGCCGGTCTCGCGGGCCGCACGCATGTTCTTCGGGCAATCGCGCCGCTCCGTCCAAGGCGAGCGGATGCGGCCGATGAAGACGAGGCGCGCGTCGTCGGCCTGCGAACCATCGAAGGCAAGGCGGCTTTCGCCGGGGCGGATGGACGGTTCCTCAAGGCTCATTCTTTAAGCCTATAGGGGCTCGCCGCGCCACGCAAAGGCGCGGACCGGTCCCCCCTTGCATCCCATGCGCTGAACACATAAACATATCTTTATATGTTTCGCGTGTAGGAGGCGCGTCCATGAGCGCTTCGTTCGATGCAACGGTTGAGATTCTCAAGGCTTTGGGCGAGCCGACACGGCTTCGGCTGGTCATGCTCCTGTCCGGCCATGACCTCACCGTGTCCGACCTGACCTCGATTCTCGGCCAATCTCAGCCGCGCATCTCGCGCCATCTGAAGCTTCTGGTGGAATCAGGTGTCGTGCTTCGCCATCAGGAAGGCGCCTGGGCCTATTTCCGCCGTAGCGACGATCCGCTCGTGGCAACGCTCACCGACGCGCTGCTTGCGGGCGTCACGGACGAAGACGGGCGGCTTGCCGGCGATCGCGAGAAGCTGGAGGACGTCAGGCGAGAGCGTGCCGAGCGCGCGGCGCTCTACTTCAGCCGCAACGCCGAACAATGGGACCGCATCCGCTCGCTGCATGTTCCCGACGCCGAGGTCGAGGCCGCTTTGCTGTCGAGCCTCGGCGAAGAGAGCGTCGAGGCGATGCTGGATGTCGGCACGGGCACGGGGCGGCTGCTCGAACTTCTGGCGCCGCGCTCGGAGCGCGCGCTGGGCATCGACGCCTCGCGTGAGATGCTGTCGATCGCCCGCGCCAAGCTCGACGCGTCGGGCCTCAGCCGCGCCACGGTGCGGCAGGGCGACGCCTATCGCCTGCCGGTACCGCGCGGCAGTTTCGCGCTCGTCACCCTGCATCAGGTGCTTCACTATCTCGATGATCCCGCCGCGGCCGTGCGCGAGGCGGCGGGGGCGCTCGGCCCCGGCGGGCGGCTCGCCATCGTGGATTTCGCCCCGCATCGGCTGGAGGAACTGCGCGCCGAGCACGCGCATCTGCGCCTCGGCTTCAGCGAGGAGGCGCTTGGCGCCTATGTCCAGGCCGCCGGCCTCTGCGTCGAATCCATCCGCGCGCTGCCTCTGCAAGGCCGGCGGGCGGATGCGCTGACCGTTCTCATTCTCGTCGCCCGACGCCCGCGCGCGACCCCCTTTCTCGACCCGGCGCCGCGCCCGGTCGAAGCCGCTTGAAGGAAAGAGCCATGATCCAGCGTCGTTCGCAACGCGCGCCCTTCCGTGTGTCGTTCGAGTTCTTTCCGCCCAAGACGGAAGCGATGGAGACCGGCCTTTGGACCTCGATCCAGCGCCTTGCGCCGCTCTCGCCCGATTTCGTGTCCGTCACCTATGGCGCGGGCGGGTCGACTCGCGAGCGCACGCATCACACGGTGAAGCGTCTCTTGGCCGAGACGGACCTCAAGCCGGCGGCGCATCTCACCTGCGTCGATGCCACGCGCGAGGAGGTGGACGAAGTCGTGCGCCAGTATCGCGAGACCGGCGTGAAGCACTTCGTCGCGCTGCGCGGTGACGGGAAGGCGGGAGCGGGGGGTGCCTACGAATCCCATCCCGGTGGCTATCGCAACGCCGTGGATCTCGCCGCCGGCATCAAGGCCATCGACCCCGAGATCGAAATCTCCGTTTCGGCCTATCCCGAGAAGCACCCGGAAAGTTCGGACTTCGCCACCGACATCGACCTGCTGAAGCGCAAGGTCGACAATGGCGCGACGCGCGCGATCACCCAGTTCTTCTTCGACAATGATGTGTTCGAGCGTTATGTCGAGCGCGTTCGCCGGGCGGGCATTTACATCCCGATCGTGCCCGGCATCGTGCCGATCCACGATTTCACCAAGGTCGCCCGCTTCTCGGCGGCCACCGGCGCTTCCATTCCGCTCTGGCTGGCGGAGCGCTTCGAGGGGCTGGAGAAGGACGCCCATACCCACAGCCATGTGGCGGCGGCGGTCTGTGCCGAGCAGGTGCTGGATCTCGCCGAGCGCGGGATCGAGGATTTCCACTTCTATACGATGAACCGCGCCGACCTCGTTTATTCCATCTGTCACATTCTCGGCCTGCGTCCGAAGAACGCGGGCGGTGGGGACGATAAGGTCACCGAAGTCGAACAGGCCGCCTGACACGAAAAAGGGCCGGAATGACCGGCCCTTTTCCCGTTATGGGTCTGACGCCTGTTTCGCTCGGCGAAATCAGGAAATAAAGCCCACCACCATGGCGCCGACAAAGGCGAAGGCGGCGGTTGCCATCAGCAGATTGAGAGAGCGCACCCGTTCCAAAACGATCTCCTCCTCACCGGATATGTCCAGTCTTCATGATCCGTTTAACATCGTAAAGGCGGATTCGTTTCTCGCAGGCGTCACGAAATCCGTCGGATCGGGAAAAGCCAACGCATCCCGAGACTTGCGATAGTTAAAATTTGATAAAAACCTGGGGAGGAGATGGGGCACCGGATCGCTCAGTCTCTCAGACATGCCTCCAGAAGCGCGGCACCGGCCAGCGCGCGGGCGTCCTGCCCGAAGCGGGCGACGACGGAGAGGCCGAGCGGCAGCCCGCTCGAAGTCAGGCCGGCCGGCACGTTGACGCAAGGCGTGCCCGCCAGGGTCCAGAGCCGGTTGAAGGCGGGATCGCCCATCCCATCCTCGATACGCGGCGCCGGGCCGGGCGCGGAGGGCGCCAGCACGATATCGCACGTATCGAACAGCTTCGTCGTCTCGCGTCGTCCCGCTCGCGCGGCACGGCGAGCCAGGTCGTATTCGGCTGGCGGAATGGCGGCGCCCTCGTCCAGAATGGCGCGTAGGCCAGGGTTCATCTTGTCGCCGTTGTGATGCCGCTCGTGCAAGAGCGACACCGCGCCCTCATAGAGCTGGATGCGCTCCTGCGCCTGCCGCGCGGCCGCCAGCGTGTCCGGCTCCGCGATGTCGATGAGGGTGCAGCCGCTTTTCTCCAGCGCTCGCGCCGCCCGGTCCCAGGCGGGTTGCATGTCTGGATGGAGCATCCCGTCGATCCGCGAGCGGTAGAGGCCGACGCGCAGGACGGGCGTCTGCTCGCTCACCCGCATCGGGCGACTCGACAGGATCTCGGCCAGAAGCGCCACGTCGTGGATACCGGCAGCGAAAAGGCCTGCGGTGTCGAGCGACCAGGAAAAGCATTTCAGGCCCACCGTCGGCAGAAGGCGAAAGCTCGGCTTGAACCCGGCGACGCCGCAGAAGGCCGCTGGGCGGATCACCGAACCCGCCGTCTGCGAGCCCAGAGCCGCCGGCACCAGCCCCGCCGCCACCGCCGCCGCCGAACCCGCGGAGGATGCGCCGGGCGTGTGGGCGAGGTCGTGCGGATTGCGCGTCGGAACGGGGCTGGCAAAAGCATATTCCGTGGTCACGGTCTTGCCTATGATCGCCGCGCCGAGCCCTCGCGCCTGTGCCACGAGGGCCGCGTCGCTGGGCGGTCGGTGGTTCGCATGGATGGGGGAGCCGTAGTCCGTGACCATGTCGAACGTGTCGAACATGTCCTTCACGCCGAGCGCGACGCCCGCGAGCGGGCCTGACGGGCTGGCGCGAGAAAGCGACTCGGGCTCGGCCAGCCGACTGAAACTTCCGATCGCCTCATCGGCGGCAAGGATGCGCTCCCGCGCTTGTTCGATCTCCCGCGCCGGGGTCGAGCGACCCGACGCGATGCGCTCAGTCAAGGCTTCGAGCGAGATGAGGGGGAAGCCGGGCATGGGCGCGCCTTGGTGGGGGTCGTTCCATCTTGTGGCAGATGCTTCACAAGCCTGCCATCCGTTTGAGCTCATATCGCCGAACGGCTTTCGCCGGAATGGCTGGAGGTCTATGTCCAGCCCATAAGCGCCACGAAGGAGACGATTGTTGCAGAAGTTCGAAACGGCCCGCGACGCGGCCCTCTCGCTCCGCCCGGACGTTCCGGTCTACTGCTTCCGCCCCGACGTGCTGCGCGCCGACGCGCAGAGCTTCATGGCGTCTTTTCCCGGCGAGACCGCCTATGCCGTGAAGACCAACGGTGAGCCCATGGTGCTGGAGACGCTGGCCAAGGCCGGCGTGAAGGTCTTCGACGTCGCCTCGCCCGGCGAGTTCGCGGCCGTGCGCGCCGTCGCCCCGGATGCCGAGATGCTCTACATGCATCCGATCAAGGCGCAGTCCGACATTCGCCTGGCGCTCGAAACCTACGGCATCCGCACGCTCTCGCTCGACCACGAGGACGAGGTCGCCAAGATCCTGCGCATCGTGCGTGCGCTCGATCTCGATCCCGCAACGCTCACCATCTTCGTCCGGCTCCAGACCAAGGGCCATGCGATGTACGAGCTGTCCAAGAAGTTCGGCGCCGCGCCGGCCCATGCGGTGGAACTTCTCCAGCGCTGCCATCGCATCGGCTTCAAGGTCGGCCTCTGCTTCCATGTCGGCTCGCAGATCGAGGACCCCGACACCTATGAGCGCGCGCTCGCCTCGGCCGACTGGGTGCGCAACCGCGCCGACGTGCCCTTGGCGGGCCTGGATGTCGGCGGCGGCTTTCCCGCCGAGTACGGGCATGATCCGCGCCGCAAGAAGCCGACCATTCCCTCCATGGACGAGATCATGGCGCGGCTGCGCGGCGATATAAAGGAATGGGGCTTTTCCGACATGCCGCTGGTCGCCGAGCCCGGCCGCGTCGTCGTCGCACGCGCTTTCTCGCTGATCGTGCGCGTGCTCCTTCGCAAGGGGCGGCGGCTTTATATCAACGATGGGATCTGGGCTTCGCTGTCGGATTCATGGACGGGCAAGATCACGCTGCCGGCGCGCTTCATCCCTGATCCCGCGCGCATCTCGCGCAAGGGCGACCCGAAGAGTCTAAGCGCCTTCCGCGTCTGCGGCGCGACCTGCGATTCCGTCGATATTCTGTCGCGGCCCTTCTGGCTGCCGGAAACGGTTGATACGGGCGACTGGATCGAGATCGGCCATATCGGCGCCTACTCGCTGTCGCTGCGCACCCGCTTCAATGGCTTCTATCCCGACACGTTCGTGGAAGTCGCCCAGCCCTTCGACGAGGGCGGGGCGGCCGAAGGCTTCGCGAGCCTGGAGACAATGGCGGACTGAACCCGTCAGTGCCTGCGCGGCGTGACGTCCTTCAGGATGTCGCGCCGGTCCATCTCGAAATGATCCAGGATCAGCTGGATGTTTCGCTTGTGCGCCTTGAAGTAGACATCGAACAGGTCGCCCGCCAGCGGCACCGCGCCGAACGCGGCGTCCACGCCGAGATTGGCGATCATGCGGGCCAGCTTGCGCTTCGGCACGCCCATTCGCCGCGCCTCGTTGACGATGTAGAGCCCGATCAATGCGCCGCCCGCATCGCCGATGCCGGGCACGAGGCCGATCAGCGCGTCGGCGCCGAAGCGGATGTCGGTTCCGGGAACGCGAATGGCGGTGTCCATCAACCGGGCCAGCGTGTTCAGCCGGGCGAGGCGACGGGTCAGGTCCGGCGTCATCGTCTCGGCCTCGAAACCGGCGGCGTAAGCGGTGGCGATCATCGTCGTGGATCTCCTGAAGGCTGCCGATCGCAGCCTTTCCCTCTGAAAATGGTGAGCCGGCCTGCCTTCTGCGAGGGGCTCGTGCGCCGATCGCCATTCCCGACGCCGGTTGCCGGCCTATGTCCCGCTTCACGAAACCGTAGGCGGCAACCGGGAGACTTGTGATGGAATGGCGCGGGCGTCGCGAAAGCAGCAATATCGAGGACCAGCGTGGCAGCGGGGGCGGGGGTCTCGGCAGCGGGGGAATGCGCATTCCGATCCGCGCCGGGGGCGGCGGGATCGGTCTCATCATCCTGCTCGGCATTCTGTGGATCGGCTTCGGCATCAATCCGATGTCGGTGATCGGCATGGATGACGGCACGCAGACCACCCAGACCACGCGAAGTAGCGGCCAGGGCGTCAACGGCACGACCGACGAGACGGACGACTTCATCGCCGTGGTTCTCGGCGACACCGAGGATGTCTGGAACCGCCGCTTCCAGAGCATGGGCCAGCAATATCGCGAGCCCAAGCTGGTACTCTTCACCGACCGCGTCTCGTCGGCCTGCGGCAATGCCAGCTCGGCGTCCGGCCCGTTCTACTGCCCGAACGACCAGAAGCTCTATCTCGACACGAGTTTCTTCCGGCAGCTCGACAGCCAGCTCGGCGCGTCCGGCGACTTCGCCCAGGCCTATGTCATCGCGCACGAGGTCGGCCACCACGTGCAGAACATGACCGGCATTCTCCAGCGTACCACGGACATGCGCCAGCGCATGTCGGAGACCGACAGCAACGCCGTGTCGGTCCGGGTCGAGCTGCAGGCCGACTGTTATGCCGGCATCTGGGCGCACGACACCCAGCAGGCCGGCCTCCTGGAAACGGGCGACATGGAAGAAGCGCTGAACGCCGCCAGCAAGATCGGCGACGACACGTTGCAGCGTCGATCGCAGGGAACGGTGGTCCCCGACAGCTTCACCCACGGCACTTCGGCGCAGCGCGTCGAATGGTTCAAGCGCGGCGCCACAACGGGCGACATGGCGCAGTGCGACACGCTGAAGGGGCAGCTTTGATCCGAGGCTGAGCGCAATCGGCTTGCAATCGAAGGATCGGCATGGTGAGACGCGGCGAAGAGCGATCCAGCCGCGAAGCGAACCATGCCCGATCTTCTTCTTGAACTCCGCTCCGAGGAAATTCCCGCCCGCATGCAGCGCAAGGCGGCGGGAGATTTGCGCAAGGCGGTGACGGACGCGCTGGTGGAAGCGGGCCTGACCTACGAGGGCGCGCGGGAATACTGGACGCCGCGCCGCCTGACGCTCGACATTCGTGGCCTCGACGCACGCTCCAAAGATGTCCACGAGGAGCGCAAGGGACCGCGTACCGACGCGCCGGAAAAGGCCATCGAAGGCTTCCTGCGCTCGGCCGGCCTCGAGTCGATCGCGCAGGCGCACAAGCATTCCGATGGAAAGAAGGGCGAGTTCTACGTCGCCCATCTCCTCAAGCCCGGCCGCGCGGCGGAAGAGATCGTCGCCGAGATCATGCCCGGCATCATCCGCGAGTTCCCTTGGCCGAAGTCGATGCGCTGGGGCGCTGCCTCGCGCGAGCCGGGCTCGCTGCGCTGGGTCCGCCCGCTCCAGTCCATCCTTTGCCTGTTCGGCCCCGAGAACGGCGAGACCGTCGTGGTGGATTTCGAAGTCTCGGGCATTCGCTCGGGCAACGTGACCGTCGGCCATCGCTTCCATGCGCCGGGCGAAATCCGCGTGCGCCGCTTCGACGATTACATCCATAGCCTGGAGCGCGCCCGCGTCGTTCTCGACGCCGAGCGCCGCAAGGACATCATCCGCGCCGACGCTCAGAATCTGGCCTTCGCTCAGGGGCTCGAGGTGGTCGAGGACGAGGGGCTTCTGGAGGAGGTCTCGGGCCTCGTGGAATGGCCGGTCGTGCTCATGGGCACGTTCGAGGAGGACTTCCTCGCCATTCCGCCGGAGATGATCCAGCTCACCATCCGCACCAACCAGAAATGCTTCGTCACGCGCCGGCGCGGCGCAGGCGCGCTCGCCAACCGCTTTCTGCTCGTGTCCAATATCGAGGCAGTGGACGGCGGCGCCGAGATCGCGCGCGGCAACGGCAAGGTCGTGCGCGCCCGCCTGTCGGACGCGCTGTATTTCTGGCGCACCGACCAGAACGCCTTGCCCGATCTCGCCGCTTTGGAAGCCTCGGCCGCCCGCTTCGGGCTGGACCTTGCCAAGCCGCTGGACCAGCGCATGGCGAAGCTCGACGCGCTGGGCGTGACCTTCCACGCCAAGCTCGGCACGCAAGGCGAGCGCGTAGCCCGCATCGCCGATCTGGCAGCGGCCATCGCGCCGCTGGTCGGCGCCGATCCGACGCTGGCGCGACGCGCCGCGACGCTCGCCAAGGCGGACCTCACCACGGAAGCCGTGGGTGAGTTTCCCGAGCTTCAGGGCCTGATGGGCCGCAAATATGCGCGTCTGCAGAACGAGCACGCCTCGGTGCAGACCGCGATCGAAGATCACTACAAGCCGCAGGGACCGGGCGACCGCGTGCCGCAGGACAAGATCGCCATCGCCGTGGCGCTGGCCGACAAGCTGGACACGCTGGTCGGCTTCTGGGCGATCGATGAGAAGCCGACAGGCTCCAAGGACCCCTACGCCCTGCGTCGCGCGGCGCTCGGCGTCATCCGCATCATCCTGGAAAACGAGCTGCGCCCGCATCTCGGCCGTCTCATCACGTCCGGCGATCTCCTGGCCTTCTTCCATGACCGCTTGAAGGTGCAGCTGCGCGAGTCCGGCGCCCGGCACGATTGGGTCGATGCGGTTCTGGCCGGCGGCACGGACGGGGCGTCGAAGGACGATCTGCTCGATATTGCCCGCCGCGTC
Source organism: Aureimonas sp. AU20 (assembly GCF_001442755.1). Taxonomy (NCBI): domain Bacteria; kingdom Pseudomonadati; phylum Pseudomonadota; class Alphaproteobacteria; order Hyphomicrobiales; family Aurantimonadaceae; genus Aureimonas; species Aureimonas sp. AU20. The sequence goes on from NZ_CP006367.1 coordinate 2,104,438, forward strand.
ACCGAGCTCGGCCGCCTCCTGGAGACCGAGGACGGGCGCAACCTTCTGGCCGCCTATCGCCGCGCTGCCAACATTCTCGCCGCCGAGGAGAAGAAGGGCACGCGCATCGCCGAGAGCGTCGACCTCGCCCTGCTGCGGGAAGAGGAAGAGCGTGTTCTGGCCGGGGCGGTGGACCGCGCCGAACTGGAACTGGACGAGGCGCTGGCGGTCGAGAACTACGCCCATGCCGCGACGGCGCTCGGGCGTCTTCGCATTCCCGCCGACGCCTTCTTCGAGAAGGTTCTCGTGAATGTGGAGGATGAGGCTATCCGGGCCAACCGCTTGGCATTGCTCGCCCGCATTCGCGCCGCCACGCAGCGCGTCGCCGACTTCTCGAAGATCGCGGGCTGATCTTGGCCGCATGGAGCGACCGCCGCCGGATCGGCGAGATCCAGTGGTTGCGGGCCGTCGCCGCCCTCATGGTGGTGGCCGCCCATATCAAGATCGCTCTCGACCTTCGCTACTACGGGCTGAGCTTCGAGCAGTCGCCGCTCAGCCCCTTTCCTTTCGTCGCCGGGGTGGACGTGTTCTTCGTCATCTCCGGCTTCGTGATGGCGCATTCCTCGCAGAGCCTACATGGGCAGTCGGGGGCGTGGCGGACCTTTCTCCTGCGCCGTCTCGCCCGCGTCGCGCCGCTCTACTGGCTGATGACGGTTCTCCTGATCGTGCTTCTCATCGTCGCACGCGTGCCCGTCTGGGCGGAGACGACCCCGACGCAGATCGTGGCCTCCTTCCTGTTCTTTCCCGCTGCCAACCCGGACGGCGTGCCCCTGCCGCTGCTCGATATCGGTTGGAGCCTCAATTACGAGATGCTCTTCTATGCCGTCTTCGCTCTCTTCGTGGGGTGGCGACAGCGCATCGCCTTGGGCGCGACGTTTGCCGTTCTCATCATCGGGGTTGTCGCCGGCCGCTGGCTGACGCCGTCCAGCCTGGCGCTGCGCTTCTGGAGCGACCCGATCGTTCTCGAATTTCTGCTCGGGATCGCGATCTATCTCGTCGTCTCGCGCGGCTTTCGCCTGCCGGACGCCTTGCGCTGGCTGGTCGGCGGGGCGGGGCTTCTCCTGTTCTTCGCCTTCCCGCAGATCGACTTCACCTGGCGCTTCCTTCAATGGGGCATTCCGTCCGGACTGATGGTGTTGGCAGCCGTCTCCGGGCGCCGCGAGACGCGCTCAAGCGTCGCGGAATGGGCGGGGAATACGTCTTACGCCATCTATCTCTCGCATTTCTTCGTGATCCGAGCGCTGCTCTTCGGGCTCGAACATCTCGGCATTCGCGCGCCCGCCGTCTGGCTGGTCGGTTTTCCGATCGGCGTCGTGCTCGGTACGTTGATCGCGGCCAGCGTCCTCCATTACGGCTTCGAGCGCCCGGTTCTGCGCTGGATTCGGCGCCATCTCGACCGGGACGTGCTGCAGGGCGTCGGCGCGCCGAGCGGCCCCTGAAATCGCTTTTCGCTCGCGGCGTCAGGCTCGAGCAAGGCGCGAATCGTTTCCTAAAGACGGCCTGACGACGTGCCCGCCATGGGCCGGCCCAGGCGTTTCGCGGCGATGAGGCCGCGCGGCGTCAATGGGGTCCTCGCGCATGGTGGTTTCGCCTGTGGGGCGCCTTGAGGCCTCTTCCGGTGCCCGGCTCGCCGCCGCCGGCAGGTTGGATCAAGCTAAGTCATGAGAAAGCCTAGTTTTCTCATTTTATGACCGGCAATCACCAAGACGGAATTCCACGACCTCCGGCAGGCCGGACAGGCTGTGGACAACATCTCCGATTGGCGAAGGGGATGCCCCTTCAGGACTCGAGGGACAGGCGGCGCGCATACGGGGCGCCGCTTCACGGACATTGCATCGCCACCGCCGGTCCTTCGGGCCTTGCGCGGCGACGACGAGGGGACGAACCCGAATGCCTGACTTGAGCGCCGCTCGCGCGGCTGCCCTGCGCTGCTTGTGTGCGATTGCCGCCAGCGCGATCCTCTTCGGCGCGCTGCCCGCGAGCGCCGATTGGAACAAGCCTTGGAAGGACACGGACCGCGCTCTGGTGATCGACGCCTACGAGTTCAATCCGATCAACTGGAAGTCGCTGACCTCGGACAAGCGCGTCGCCGGTTTCATCAGCAAGGCCTCCGACGGGCTGCCGCCGGAATGGTCCTGCGCGAAGCTGTCGGGCGATCTCCTGAACCTGTGCAAGAACCGCTGGTGGAAATATTCCGTCACGCAGGAGCTTTACCTGACGCGCCGCGAGATGGCGAAGACGCTGGGTCTGAAATGGGGCGCCTATCATCTCGGCCGCCCCGGCAACCCGCGCGAGCAGGCCGATCATTTCGTCGACTTCGCCCAGCCCGAGGCGGACGACCTGATCGCCCTCGACATCGAGGACAACACATCGGACTGGATGTCGCTGGCCGATGCCGAGACCTTTGCCCGGCAGATCAAGATCCGCCTTGGCCGCTATCCCGTCCTCTACACCAACGGCAACACGGCCGACTACATCGCCCGGAACCAGGCGCAATATCCGCTCCTGTCGCGGCTGCAGCTTTGGTACGCCCGCTATCGCGACGACATCACCGGCGTCTTCCCGACAGGGAATTGGGACAATTATGCCCTCTGGCAGTTCTCCTCCATGCACAATTGCAGTGCCCGGTCCTGCCCCTACCGGGTGCCCGGCGCCAAAAACGACATCGATGTGAACGTCTCGCCCCTGACGGTCGCCGAACTGCGCGATGCCTGGCCCTTCAACGGCCTTGTCGGCGCGGACCCGGAAGCGACGCCTGACGCCGGCGCCCTGATCGCCTCGGTCTCCGACCAGTCCAAGCAGGCGATCGCCGACGCGGCGGTGACGGAGGTCGCCGAGGCGGAGCAGGCGCAGATCGTGCCCGGCACGCTGGCCGCCGCCTATGGCCCGAGCGGCGGGCGTCAACCGATCGACCCCTTGAAGCTTCTCACCGAAGCCGCTCGCCAGGAGCATGCTGGTAAGCCGGCTTCGCCCGTTCTTTCGGCGCTGACCGATACCCCGAAGGTCAACCCCGTGATCCCCGGCGACGCGGCGGCAAAAGCCGCGCTGCAGGCGCCGGAGGCGGCGAGCGTCATCGACGCCGTGAAGCAGCTAAAACAGGAAATGCAGGCGGTGCGCGAGATCCTGCGCGACACCGAGGCCGCCAGCCCGCCGCCCGAGCGGCGCAGCGAGGTGCGGGAGCATTTGAAATCCCGCATCGCGGAGCTGATGAAAAAGGCGGAGGCGACGATGACGCGCGTTCCCGCCGCTTCGGACGGAGGGAAGCAACCTGACGAGCGGGCGGATGCTGCGTCCTCGCGCGATCGCTGGACGTCCCTGGCCAGTCTGGCGACGGCCGATCTTCGTGTCGTGAAAGCGTTCGACGCCACGCGTTGACGCTGGGCGTTTGCCCTTCCGTCCTCTCGCTCGCGCGTCGCTGTTCGGGGGCCCTGCGTGTCCAGGCGGCCCTTTCCCGTTTCCCCATTTCACCACGTAAAGTTTATTCCAGGCTTGCGTCGCTCTCGCCGGAACGATCGAGCCTCGACCCTGTTCACTGCCCATTCGAAGCCCGGACGGGCTGGTGTAAAGGGTGAGTAATATGGGTAGAGCGTTGGGTTGGGTTCTCGGTCTCGTCGTCATCGTCGGTGTCGCTTGGTTTGCATACAACATGGTGAGCGTGCGCCAGACGCAGCAGGCAGTCCTGCCGAATGTCACGGTGACGGGCGGGCAGCTGCCCAAGGCCGATGTGGATGTCGGCAGCGTGTCGGTTGGCAGCGAAACGCGCACCGTGGAAGTGCCGACGTTGAACGTCACCCCGCCGGCTCAGAACGGCGCGACGTCGAACTGATTTCTCTGCAACGCGATATCAAGCGACGGCGCTCCTCTCGGGGCGCCGTCGTTTTTTCTTTTCGTGCCGCGCGCCGCGTCGTAGGTGTCACTCATGCGGGATACGAAACGGATCGATCTGAGGGACGATGGCGCGGGCGCGGCGGTGCTGATGTGCCTGCGCGAAGGCGGCCTTGCCGCCGTGCCGACTGAGACGGTCTACGGGCTTGCCGCCGACGCCGCCAACGGGCTGGCCGTTGCGGCGATTTTCGAAGCCAAGGGACGACCGCACTTCAACCCACTGATCTGCCATGTCAGCGATCTCGCCATGGCCGAGCGATACGCCCGGTTCGACCCGGTGTCTCGCCGTCTGGCCGACCGGTTCTGGCCGGGGCCGCTGACTCTGGTGCTCCCCGTCCTGCCGGGAGCCGAGCTGCATCCCCTGGTGCTGGGCGGCCTGGATACGGTGGCGCTGCGTCTGCCCCAAGGTCCGCTGCGCTCGGTGATCGCCTCGCTTGGCCGCCCGCTCGCCGCGCCAAGCGCCAACCGATCTGGACGCGTCAGCCCGACCACGGCCGAGCATGTCCTGCGCACCCTGCGCGGGCGGATCGATCTTGTGGCGGATGGCGGCGCGACGGAGCAGGGGCTGGAATCCACGATCGTCCGTGTTCTTGGCGATGAAATTCTGCTGCTGCGCCCCGGCACGTTGACGGCCGAGCGCATTGCCGAGGAAGCGGGGCTGCCCGTTCGGCGGCGGGCAGAGGGGGATGCGATCACCGCTCCCGGCCAGCTTCTGTCGCATTACGCGCCCGCCGGCCGCGTGCGTCTCGACGCCGCCGCGCCCGAGCCCGGTGAGCACTGGATCGGCTTCGGGCCGGAGCCGGTGCGCGGCCTGCAAAAGGCCGGCGGCACGTTCAATCTCAGCCCTGACGGCGATCTGCGCGAGGCCGCAAGCCGGCTCTTCGCCGCGCTCTCGGCCTTCGACGCGCCGGAGATCGAGCGGATCGCCGTTGCGCCCATTCCGCGCGAAGGGCTGGGCGAAGCGATCAACGACCGTTTGCGCCGCGCCGCCGCTGACCGATGATGTCAGCCCCTTGATCTCGACCTTAACCATGATCCGGTCTAGCGTTCGGGCATGGACACGTTCGATTCCCAGCTGCTTTCCGACGACCTTCTGAACCGCTTCGCGGCGCTTTTGCCGCCCGGGCGGGCGCTGACCGAGGGCGGCGACATCGCCCCCTTCGTTCACGAGGAGCGCGACAAGTTCAAAGGGCGCACGCGCCTCGTGCTGCGACCTTCGAGCGTCGAGGAGGTTTCTGCCATCCTCAAGCTCGCCTCGGAGACACGCACGCCGATCGTGCCGCAGGGCGGCAACACCGGGCTCGTCGGCGGCCAGATGCCGCGATCGGACGGGGAAATCGTCTTATCGCTGGGCAAGCTCGATCGCATTCGCGAGGTCGATCCGGTGGGGCGCACGATGACGCTGGACGCCGGTGTGATTCTCAAGCGCGTGCAGGAGGCGGCGGACGAAGCGGGGCTCTTCTTCCCGCTCTCGCTCGGCTCGGAAGGGTCCTGTCAGATCGGCGGCAATCTGGCTTCCAATGCCGGCGGAACGGCGGTGCTGGCCTATGGCAACACGCGGGATCTCTGTCTCGGCATCGAGGCCGTGCTGCCTTCGGGCGAGATCGTCCATGGTCTGCGACGGCTGAAGAAGGACAATCGCGGCTACGACCTGCGCCATCTCCTGATCGGCTCGGAGGGCACGCTCGGCATTATCACCGGCGCGGTGCTGAAACTCTTTCCCAAGCCGGCCGGGCGCGAAGTCGCCTATGTCGGGCTCGATAGCCCGGATGCGGCACTGAAACTGCTGACGCGGGCCGAGGCCTTGTCTGGCGGGCGCCTGACCGCGTTCGAGCTCATGCCGCGAATCGGCATCGAGTTCACCGTCCGGCATACGCAGGGCGCGCGCGATCCGCTGGCGGAGCCGCATACGTGGTACGTTCTGATCGAAATCTCCTCGCCCGTTTCGGGCGAGGACGCGCGAGCGGTTCTCGAAACCATTCTGGAAGGCGCGTTCGAAGCGGGGGAGATCGAGGACGCGGCCATCGCCCAGTCCATGGCCGATGCCACGACCTTCTGGCGCATGCGCGAGGAAATGAGCTGGGCGCAGAAGCCCGAGGGCGGCTCCATCAAGCACGACGTGTCCGTGCCGGTGGCGCTGGTTCCCGAATTCCTGGCGCGGGCCAACGCCCTGGTTCTGGACGCCATTCCGGGCTCGCGCATCGTTTCCTTCGGGCATCTGGGCGATGGAAACATCCACTACAACATCTCCCAGCCGATCGGCGCGGACAAGGAGGCTTTCCTGGCGCGCTGGGGGGAGATCAACGCGCTCGTCCACGGCGTGGTGGCCGATCTCGGTGGCAGCTTCTCGGCCGAGCACGGTATCGGTCAGCTGAAGCGCGACGAGCTGGCGCGCACCAAGGACCCGGCGGAACTGGCCTTGATGCGGGGGATCAAGGCCGTTTTCGATCCTTATGGGATTATGAATCCGGGCAAGCTCCTTTAAAGTTTTATTTGAAGTTACCTTTTGAACACCGTGTTGAAGGTCAGGAAGACTTAACTGCCTTTCTTAGGCAGCATGAAATAAGCCTCCTATAGTCTCCAAGCATCGAAAGCCGGGATACATCGGCAAAGGGGAAGTCTCTCGAACCCGGGAGCTTCCAGCAGAGAGACGAGAGGCGCGACCATGAGCCTGGTTACCAATCCGACGTCGTTGAAGCCCGAATGGGCGAGCATGCCGATCCGTCTGGACCCCGCTCTCGCCGGGCGTAAGCAGACCTTCGAGGTTCGTGAAGGGGAGGAGACGATCACCTATCGCGTCGACCGGCGCGGGGCGGTGATCCGTCGCAAGTTGGAAATGAGCGGCATTCCGGTGGCCATTGCCCTGGCGCCGCGCTCCTTCAAGGGCGTCGCCGCCCGCGCCATGGAGGATGGCGAAGGCGAGGTCACGGTGACGCTCGAACTGCATCACGAGAATCCCAAGCTCTCCGTGCCGCTCCTGGTCGCCTGCGACCTCTACGACGTGGCGGCCGACTGGCGCAGCTGGTCCGAACTCTTCGATCTTCCCATGCTGATGGTCGAGTCCGATGGCCGCGTCACGGCGCTGGAAGAGACCTTCGGCAAACTGCGCACCGGCGAGCCGGCCACGCGCCGCCGCTCCAGCCATCGCGGCCGCCGCCCGCGCTTCCTCGCCCGTCGCAAGCCGGGCGGCCTGGGCATGCGCATGGTCGTGGCGGGCGAAGAGATCATCGCCCGCAACTGAGGCTGGACCGGTCAGCCGAGCTGGGGGAAGGACAGAATCCAAAGGCTGGAGAAGACCAGCCCGAGGAAGATGATCCAACCGAACAGGCCGTTCGACTTGAACAGCTTCAGGCATTGCTCGCCGTCGTCGATGTCGAGCCGGCTGATCTGCCATTGCATCTGGACCGCGCCGATTGCGATGGCGGCATAGGCCGGCCACGCCGGACCGGAGGTCCCTGTGCCCGTCGCCACGAAGGCGAGGGTGAAGAGCGCCAGCGCGCCGCCATAGAGAAGGGTCAGCGCCCGCTTGGTGTGCCGGCCGAAGAGGCGCGCCGTGGAGCGAACGCCGACCAGTGTGTCGTCCTCGCGGTCCTGATGGGCGTAGATCGTGTCGTAGCCGATCGTCCACAGCACAGAGCCGAGATAAAGAAGCACGGGCGCGAGCGAGATCGTGCCCCAGAACGCCGCCCAACCCATCAGCGCGCCCCAGGAGAAGCAGAGGCCGAGGCCGAGCTGTGGCCAGTCCGTGACGCGTTTCAGAAACGGATAGGTCGCGACGATGGCGAGCGAGCTGAGGCCGAGGCCGATCGCGAAACTATTGAACTGCAGAAGCACCAGCAGGCCGACCAGCGCCTGAGCGACCAGGAAGAGCTTCGCCTGTCGGCTCGACACGCGTCCGGACGGCAAAGGCCGCGAGCGCGTGCGCGCGACCTTTGCGTCGATGTCCTGGTCCACGAGGTCGTTATAAGTGCAGCCGGCCCCGCGCATGGCGATGGCGCCGATGAAGAACAGCGCGAGATGGCGCAGATCCGGCAGGCCCGTGTGCACGGCCGAGGGCGCGGCCCAATGAGGCGCCAGCGCGGCCGACCAGAAACACGGCCACAACAGCAACTGCCAGCCGATCGGCCGATCCCAACGCGCCAACTGCGCATAGGGCCAGAGCGCGCGCGGAAGCACGCGGTAGACGAAATTGTCGGATGGAGCGTCCGAAACGCGGTCTGGCGAACCGTTGGATGAAGCGTCGGGTCTTTGCATGAAAAGGGGAGAAGCCCGGCAAGGCCCCGCCCGTCAAGCCCCAGGCATCGCTCCCCCAAGCCCTTGCCTTCGCGCCGCCGAGGCTTGACCCCGCCCTTGTCGGACCCGTAATCCCCGAGCCGAAGGCGCGGCCGCCCTGGCCGCCGATCGATTTCGGCCCTGCGGAGGCTAAGAGTGACCATGGACGTTCTTCTGATCGGCTCGGGTGGCCGCGAACATGCGCTGGCCTGGAAGCTCGCCCAGTCGCCGGAGCTCGACCGCCTCTACGCCGCGCCGGGAAATCCCGGCATCGCCGAGGTCGCGGAGTGCGTTCCGATCGACCCCGCCGATCACGATGCCGTCGTGGCCTTTTGTCGCGAGAGGAGCATCGGCTTCGTGGTGGTCGGTCCCGAGGTGCCCCTCGTTGCCGGTCTGGCCGACAGCCTTCGCGAGGCCGGCATCGCCGTGTTCGGGCCGAGCGCCGCCGCCGCGCGGCTGGAGGGCTCGAAAGGCTTCACCAAGGATCTCTGCACCCTCAAATCCATTCCGACCGCGCGCTACGAGCGCTTCTCTCAGGCCGACGCCGCCAGGGATTATGTCCGACGCGAAGGCGCGCCGATCGTGGTGAAGGCCGATGGGCTGGCGGCCGGCAAGGGCGTCACGGTCGCGTCCACCGTCGAGGAGGCGATCGCCGCGATCGACGATTGCTTCGGCGGCGATCTCGCAGCCGCCGGTGTGGAAGTGGTGATCGAGGAGTGCATGGTTGGGCCGGAAGCTTCGCTCTTCTGCCTCTGCGACGGCGATCGCGCCGTCGTGTTCGGCACCGCCGAGGATCACAAGCGCGTCTTCGACGGTGACAAGGGGCCGAACACCGGTGGCATGGGCGCCTATTCGCCCTCCTATCTCATGACGCCCGAGCTGATCGAGCGGGCCATGGCCGAGATCGTGCGCCCGACGCTGGAGGGCATGCGCGAAAAGGGTGCGCCTTTCCGGGGCGTTCTCTACGCCGGCCTGATGCTGACCCAGGACGGGCCGAAGCTCATCGAGTACAACGTGCGCTTCGGCGATCCCGAAACGCAGGTCCTGATGATGCGGCTGGAAAGCGATCTCCTGCCGGTTCTCTTCGCAGCCGGAACCGCGTCGCTGGATGCGGTCGATCTTCGCTGGTCGGCGGAGCCGGCGGTGACCGTGGTTCTCGCCTCCAATGGCTATCCCGGGAGCTACGCCAAGAACACGCCGATTGCGGCTCTGCCGGAAACCGGCGAGGGCGAGATGATCTTCCATGCCGGCACGAGCCTCATCGACGGCGCGCTGGTGGCCAGCGGCGGGCGCGTGCTCAACGTGACGGCGCGCGCACCCGATGTGGCGCAGGCGGTCGATAAGGCCTACGCTCTGGTGGACCGGGTGGAGTGGAGCGAGGGCTTCTGCCGCCGCGACATCGCTCATCGCGCCCGACGCTGACGAAGGCTTGAGCGCGCCGAGACCCACGGGAGGGTGGGAATCGGCGCATTGCCACTTACGTAAGATGTCTGACGATGCGAAGAGGGCGCATTTCGCGAAGGGAGGAAGCTTATGTCGTTCCGTAAGGATCGTTTGACCCGGCCGATCTACCGTTGGGCCAAGACGGCGATGCCCGCCATTTCCGAGACCGAGGAGAAGGCGATCGACGCCGGCACGGTCTGGTGGGACGGCGAGCTGTTCAGTGGCGCGCCCGATTGGGACAAGCTTCTGGCCATGGCGCCCGCGCGTCTGACCGACGAGGAGCGGGCCTTTCTCGACGGGCCCGTGGTCGAGCTCTGCACCAAGCTGGACGACTGGGCGATCACCTGGAAGGACCGGGACCTTTCTCCCGAGGTCTGGGACTTCATGAAGTCCCGCAAGTTCTTCGGCATGGTGGTCCCGAAGCAATATGGCGGCCTCGGCTTCTCCAACACCGCGCATTCGGAAGTGGTGCGCAAGGTCTCGTCCGCCAGCGTCGCCGCCGGCGTCACCGTCATGGTGCCCAATTCCCTCGGGCCCGGCGAGCTGATGCTGCATTTCGGCACGCAGGCGCAGCGCGATTACTGGATGCCGCGCTTGGCCGACGGGCGCGAGATCCCCTGTTTCGGCCTGACGTCGGCCGATGCCGGCTCCGATGCCGCCGCCATGAAGGACCACGGCGTGGTCGAATATGGCGAGCACGAGGGCCAGCGGGTGCTCGGCATCCGCCTGAACTTCGACAAGCGCTACATCACGCTCGCGCCCGTCGCCACCGTCATGGGCCTTGCCTTCAAGCTTCAGGACCCCGAAAACCATCTCGGGCGCGGCGAGCATCTCGGCATCACGGTCGCCCTCCTGCCGACTTCGACCCCCGGCGTGCGCCATGGCGACCGGCACATTCCGCAGTTCACCTTTTTCCAGAACGGGCCGATCTCGGGCCGCGACGTCTTCATTCCGCTGGACTGGGTGCTGGGCGGGCCGGAGCGGATCGGTGAGGGCTGGACCATGCTGATGACGGCGCTGGCCGCCGGTCGCGGCATTTCGCTGCCTTCGCAATCGGCCGCCGCCGCCGCCATGGCGGCCCGGCTCACCGGTGCCTATGCGCGCGTGCGCACGCAGTTCAACGTTCCGATCGGCCTGTTCGAGGGCATTCAGGAGCCCTTGGCAGAGCTGGCCGCCAACGCCTATCAGGTCGATGCCGCGCGGCGCCTGACGGTCGCGGCGTTGGACGAGGGGCACCGGCCCTCGGTGATCTCCGCCATCATGAAATACAACGCCACCGAGATGATGCGCCGCTCGGTCGAGAAGGCGATGGACGTGCATGGCGGCAAGGGCATCATCGACGGACCGATGAACATGCTCGGCGCCCAGCACAAGTCCGTGCCCATCGGCATCACGGTGGAAGGCGCCAACATCCTGACGCGCAATCTGATGATCTTCGGGCAGGGGGCGATCCGCGCCCATCCCTTCATGCTGTCCGAGATGCGCGCCCTGTCCGATCCTGACCAGGAGAAGGGCCTGGAAAGCTTCGACAAGGCCTTCTGGGGCCATGTCGGCCATTCGCTGACCAATGCCGCGCGCACCGCCCTGTTCGGCTGGACCGGCGGCCTCGCCGCGCCGGCGCCACGCGGCGCCGCCTTCCTCAGCCACTGGCGGCAACTGTCGCGCTATAGCGCGGCCTTCTCCATGCTGGCCGACTTCGCGCTTCTGACGCTCGGCGGCGCGTTGAAGCGGCGCGAGATGATCTCGGCGCGCCTCGGCGACATTCTCTCCGAGCTTTATCTCCTCGGCGCGACGCTGAAGCGCTACGAGACGGAAGGCCGGCCGGAGGTCGATCGCCCCATCGTCGAGTATATCATGCAGCGCGGCTACAACCGCATGGGCCTCGCTTTCAGCGGCGTCTTCGTCAACCTGCCGAGCCGCTGGGCGGCGGTGGCGTCGCGCCTCCTGTCCTTCCCACTCGGCGTTCCGCTGCGCCCGCCGGCGGACGAGCTGGTGCGCGAGGTCGCGGAGACTCTGATGCGCCCGTCCTCGCAGCGCGACCGGCTCTGCGCCGATCTTTATCTCGGCGAGGGCAAGCCGGACTATCCCGTCGCGATTCTGGAGCGCGCCTTCCGCCTCGTTGTGGAAGCGGCGCCGGTCGACAAACGGCTGCGCGAGGCCAAGCTGCGCGACATCGAGAAGGCGCACGGGGCAGGGCTGATTACCGATCAAGAAATCGCTCTCCTGCGAGAGCGGGACGAGGCGGTGACGCGCGTCGTGGCCGTGGACGCTTTCCCGATGGAGGAGGTGTCGCCGATCGCCGCTCAGCATCGCAAGCCTCCGGAAGACCGTCCGAACGCCGTGACGGCGGAGGCTGCCGAATGACCCGCGCCGTTTATCTCGTCGATGGCGCCCGAACGCCCTTCATCAAGGCGCGCGGCAAGCCCGGCCCGTTTACGCCGGTGGATCTCGCCGTGCAATGCGGCCGCCCGCTTCTTCTGCGCCAGCGCTTCGACCCGGCCCTGATCGATCTCGTTGTTCTCGGCTGCGTCAATGTCGTGGCCGAGGAGATGAACCCGGCTCGCGTCGCGGCCCTACGCCTCGGCCTGCCCGAAGCCGTGCCGGCCTACACCGTGCAGATCAATTGCGGCTCGGGCATGCTGTCGATTGATGAGGCCTTTCGCGCCGTCGAATCGGGTCGCTCGCAGATCGCGCTGGCCGGCGGGGCGGAAGCGCTCAGCCATTCTCCGCTCGTGCTCCGGCGCGGCGCGGTGGACTGGTTCGCGCGGCTGAACGGCGCGAAGTCGCCGGGCGAGCGGCTGAAGGTCGTCTCGTCCCTTCGTCCCGACTTCCTGAAGCCGGTGATCGGCCTGGAGCGCGGGCTGACCGATCCGATCACCTCGCTCAACATGGGCCAAACGGCGGAAAAGATCGGCCATCTCTTCGGCGTCACGCGCCGCGAGGCCGACGAATACGCCTCCGAGAGCCATCGGCGGCTCGCCCAAGCGCAAAGCGAGGGACTGCTCAAAGGCGAAGTGCTCACGGCCTTCGCGCGGGACGGGCGCGTCTACGATCACGACGACGGGGTGCGCCCCGATTCGACCGCCAAGGCCTTGTCCGGTTTGAAGCCCGTGTTCGAGCGCCCCTATGGCAATGTCACGGCCGGCAATTCCTCGCAGATCACCGATGGCGCCAGTTGGACCATCCTCGTCTCCGAAGAGGCGGTACGCGAGCACGGGCTTGAACCGCTGGCGCGGATCGTGGACGCCCATTGGGCGGGCCTCGACCCTTCGATCATGGGGCTTGGGCCTGTGGTCTCCATGGCGGGTCTCCTGAAGAAGCGCGGGCTTTCGCTCGCCGATATCGACCTGTTCGAGATCAACGAGGCCTTCGCGGCGCAGGTTCTGGCGTGTCTTCGGGCTCTTGAGGACGAAGGGGTGGGGCGCAAGGTTCTCGGCTTCGATGGAGCCTTGGGCAGCATCCCGCGCGATCGACTGAATGTCGATGGCGGGGCGATCGCGCTCGGCCATCCCGTCGGTACCAGCGGAAACCGCATCACGCTGCATCTAGCGCGAACGCTGCGCCGTCGCGGCGCGCGGTTCGGCCTTGCCTCGCAGTGCATCGGCGGCGGCCTCGGCGGCGCCATGCTTCTCGAAGCGGCCTGAGGAGACACGCTCATGGATACGATGCTCAACGCCCTGCAAAACCGCGCATTGGAGCTCTCGGCCGCTCGGGACGCCGCGCCGGAGGGGAACTGGCGTGTTTCGCGCGACGACGAGAACATCGCCTGGCTCGTGCTCGACAAGCCCGGCAAGTCCGTCAACACGATCGACCGCAGTGTGCTGGAAGAGCTGGACCGGCATCTCGCCGCGCTGGAGGCCGACCGCCCGCGCGGGCTGGTGATCCGCTCCGCCAAGCCGAACGGCTTCGCGGCGGGCGCCGATATCAACGGGTTCGTCGGGGCCTCCCAATCCGCCGTGCGCGAGATGCTGGAGGAGGGGCACCGCGTGCTCGACCGGCTGGCCGCGCTGCCCTGCGTCAGCGTTGCCGTGGTGCATGGCCATTGCCTCGGCGGAGGGCTGGAACTGGCGCTGGCCTGCCGGATGCGCATCGCCATGTCGAATGCTACGCTGGGCTTTCCCGAAGTGATGCTTGGCCTGCATCCCGGCCTCGGCGGTACGTTTCGCTCCGTCGCGCTGGCCGATCCTATCGAGGCCATGGGCCTGATGCTGACGGGCAAATCCATCTCCGCGCGCAAGGCCAAAGCGATCGGCCTCGTGGATGCGGTGGTGGAGGAGCGGCATGTTCTCAACGCCTCTCATGCCGCGATCTTCGGCGATCTCGTGCGCCCCGACCCGAGCCTGCGCTCCCGCGCCTTCTCGTTCAAGCCGGCGCGCAGCCTCGCCGCGCGGCAGATGCGGGCCAAGGCGTCGGAGAAGGCGCGCCCGGACACCTATCCCGCTCCCTTCGCGCTGATCGACCTTTGGGAGGCGCATGGCGGCCGGCCGGAGCGCATGCGCGAGGCCGAGTTGGAAAGCTTTGCCAAGCTCGTGGAGAGCCCGACCGCGCAGAACCTCGTGCGCGTCTTCTTCCTGCGCGAGACCATGCGCGGCCTTCGCAAGGGTCGGAGCGAGATCAAGCGCGTTCATGTGATCGGCGCCGGCGCGATGGGCGGCGACATCGCTGCCTGGGCCGCCAAGGAAGGTTTTGCCGTTACCTTGCAGGACATCGCGCTGGAGCCGATCGGCCGCGCGGTGAAGGCCGCCACGAAGATGCTGGAGGCCGTGCTCAAGGACCCGCTGAAGGTGCGCGACGCGCTGGATCGGCTGGTGCCGGACCCCGATGGTCAAGGCGTTGCCGGCGCCGACCTCGTGATCGAGGCCGCGCCGGAAAAGCTCGATCTCAAGCGGCGCATTCTGCGGGAGGCCGAAGGGCGGCTGAAGCCCGGCGCGACTCTCGCTACCAACACCTCGGCTCTGCCGCTCCCCGAATTGGCGGAAGGTCTCAGCGACCCGTCGCGCTTCGTCGGCATCCATTTCTTCAATCCCGTGTCGCGGATGCAGCTTGTCGAGATCGTGCGTCATGACGGCGTGTCGGACGAGACCCTACGCCGGGCGACGAGCTTCGTCGTGGAGCTTTCGCGCCTGCCGGCGCCGGTAAAGCCCAGCGCCGGCTTCCTCGTGAACCGGGCGCTGACGCCCTACATCGCCGAGGCGCTGAAACTCGTGGACGAGGGGGTGCCCAAGGAGCGCATCGACGCCAGGGCCGAGGCCTTCGGCATGCCGATGGGGCCGGTGGAACTGGCCGATCAGGTCGGGCTCGACATTGCGGTGGAGGTGGCCGACACGCTGCGCGAGCGGCTGAAGATGCCGCTGCCGGAAACGCCGGGCTGGATGCACGAGATGATCCGGGAAGGACGCCTCGGCCGGAAGACCGGGCGAGGGCTCTACGACTACGATGCGGACGGCAAGCCGAAGAAGATCGCGCTGGAAGCGCTGCCCGACGGCTCGCGCGACGACGAGGCGCTGATCGACCGGCTGATCTTGCCGATGCTGAACACGCTGGTCGCGGCCCTGCGCGAAGGCGTGGTGGACAGCGAGGAGATCGCGGACGGCGCCATGGTGTTCGGAACGGGCTTCGCGCCCTTCCGGGGCGGCCCCTTGCGCTACGCACGCGAGCGCGGCGTCGATCAGGTCGTCGCTCGTCTCACGGAACTCGAAATGTCGCACGGCGCGCGGTTCAAGCCGGACAAGGGTTGGGACCGATTCTAGAGCGTTTCCCGGCAAGGCGGACGCGCCTTGCCGTCCCATCTTGCAGTAAGAACGAAACCTTCGTCCCATTGCGGTGAATTCGACTTCACCGCAATGGGCACCCAGACGCCGAAGAGCCTTCGAAACTCAGCCTTGCATGCAGATGTAGTTTTGCTGGCCGAGTTCGTCGCAGCCGAGAACCATGCGATCGCCCGGGGCGAGGAAGCGCGGCGGGTCGTGGGAGAGGCCGACGCCGGCGGGCGTGCCGGTCATGATGACGTCGCCCGGCTCCAACCGCAGGAAGCGCGACACGTAGGAAATGAGATAGGGCACCTTGAAGATCATCCGGTTGGTTTCGCCGGACTGCACCCGTTCGCCGTTCACCTCGAGCCAAAGCGTCAGGTCGTGGTAGTTCGGCACCTCGTCTGGTGTCACGAGCCACGGCCCGACCGGCGCGAACGTGTCGTGCGACTTGCCCTTGAACCACTGGCCGCCGCGCTGAAGCTGGAAGTTGCGCTCGGTCAGGTCGTTCGACAAAGTGAAGCCGGCGACATGCTGCATGGCGGCTTCGACACTGACATATTTCGCGGTGCGCCCGATCACTACGGCCAGTTCCACGCCCCAGTCCGTGCGGGTGGAGAGGCGCGGAATCTCGATCGGGTCGTTTGGACCGTTGACGGCGGTCGCCGCCTTCATGAACAGGGTTGGCTCGGGATTGACCTTGAACCCCGCCAGCCGGGCGCTCTCATGGTAATTGGGGCCGACGCCGATGATCTTACGAATCTCGCTGACGGGGGCGCCGAGTCGACTGTCCTCCGGCGCCTCGGGAAAGGCGGAAAGATCCAGCGCGCGAAGCTCTGCCAGCGCCACAGGGTCGATGAACTGGTCCCGCCAGTCCGGCACATGGGAGGACAGGTCTCGAATCCGCCCGTCGCCGTCCACGATCCCCGGCTTCTCGGCCCCTCTCGCGCCGAACCGCACCAGCCGCATTCTCGCTACTCCTACACTGCCCTTGCTGCGGGAAATGGGACAGCGCTTTCGATCTTCCAACCTTTTGTTTTGACGTTTACGTTCAAGTTCCACATGAAGCCGTGTCGCCGGCTTCGGTCATGTTGGCCGCCTGGGAGGAGCAAAGCATGTATCGACCCCCGATCGAGGAGATCGCCTTCACCCTACGGCACATCGTGGACCTGGAACAGGCTATGGCGGATGGGCGCGCGGGTGATCTCACGGACGATCTCTTGGATGCCATCCTGGTCGAAGCCGGGCGCTTCGCCGAGCAGGAGATCGCGCCGCTCGCCGCTGGCGGCGACCGCGAGGGCGCGAGGTTTCAGGATGGGCGCGTCACTATGCCCGCCGGCTGGAAGGCGCTCTACACCGCTTGGCGCGAAGGCGGGTGGAATGGGCTTTCGGCGCCGGAAGAGCAGGGTGGGCAGGGCCTGCCGCTGTCGCTTGCCGTTGCCGCGTCCGAAATGTGGAACGGCGCGTCCATGGCTTTCGGCATCGGCCCGACGCTGACCGCCGGCGCGATCGAGGCGCTGGAGGCGCATGGATCGGACGAACTGAAGCAGCGCTATCTGCCCAAGCTCGTGTCCGGCGAATGGATGGGCACGATGAATCTCACCGAGCCGCAGGCCGGCTCGGACCTTTCGACGCTGCGCACGCGGGCCGAGCGGCGGGGGGACGGGACCTACCGGATCTTCGGCCAGAAGATCTACATCACCTATGGCGAACACGACCTGACGGACAACATCGTCCATCTCGTTCTCGCCCGCCTGCCGGACGCGCCGGAGGGCGTGAAGGGCATCTCGCTCTTCCTGGTGCCCAAATTCCTGCCGCACGATGACGGCACGCCCGGTGCCCGCAACGACACCTTCTGCCATGCGATCGAGCACAAGCTCGGCATCCACGCTTCGCCGACCTGCACCATGATCTTTGGCGACGGCCGTGGCGAAAGCGGCGAGGCCGGCGCGGTCGGCTGGCTGGTGGGCGAGGAGAATCGCGGTCTCGCCTGCATGTTTACGATGATGAACGCGGCGCGGCTTTTCGTCGGTGTTCAGGGCCTGGGCGTTGCGGAAGCGGCCTATGGGCAGGCGCTGGCCTATGCCAGGGAGCGCCGGCAGGGTCGCTCGACGCTGCTCGCCAAGGATCGCGCCGAACCGCCCTCGCGCGACATGGCGCCGATTATCGAACATCCCGACGTGGCGCGGATGCTGTTGTCCATGAAGGCCCAGGTCTCGGCCGCCCGTGCAATCGCCTATAGCTGCGGCCACGCGCTGGACCGGGCGAAGCACGCGGCAGGCGAGGACGAGGCGCGCTTCTGGCGCGAGCGAGCCAATCTGCTCACCCCGCTCGCCAAATCCTTCCCGACCGATGTCGGCGTCGACGTCGCCTCGCTGGGCATCCAGATCCATGGCGGCATGGGCTATGTCGAGGAAACCGGCGCCGCCCGCCTGCTGCGCGACGCGCGCATCGCGCCGATCTACGAGGGCACCAACGGCATCCAGGCCATCGACCTCGTGACGCGCAAACTGCCGCAGTCGGGCGGCGACTCGGTGCGCGCCTACCTCGGTGAGCTCGGCGAGACCGCTGCCGCCGCGCGGGGGCGCAACGAGCCAGGCTTCGCCGCTCTGGCTGAACGGCTGGAGGACGCGCTACGGGACCTCACCGAGGCCACCGACCGGCTTCTGAGCTGGCTCGGCGAGGGGCGGACGGGAGACGCGCTGGCGGGCGCGACGCCCTACCAGCGCCTTTTCGCTCTTGTCGCCGGCAATTGCTATCTCGCCAAAGGAGCTTTGGCGGAAAGCGGCGGGACGGCACGGCTGCATCTGGCGCGGTTCATGGCCGACTCGCTGCTCACCGAGGTCTCCGGTCTGAAACGGCAGGTGCTCACGGGTGGCGAAAGCCTGGAAGCGGCGCGGGAGTGCCTGCAATGAGCGAGACGAGCCTGATCGAGCGGCAGCTGGCGAGCGGCGTCCTGACGCTGCGCATGAACCGGCCGGAAAAGAAGAACGCCCTGAACCGCGCCATGTACGGCGCGCTGGCTGAGGCGCTGGAAGGCGCCAATGCAGACGAGGCGGTTCGCGCCGTCCTGCTGCTCGGTGGCGAGGGTCATTTCTCTTCGGGCAACGACATTGCCGATTTCGCCGGCTTCGACGCGAAGGCCGGCTTGGCCGAAGTGCTGCGCTTCCTCCATGCGCTGGTGGACCTGGAAAAGCCGTTGGTGGCTGGGGTGGATGGGCTGGCGGTCGGCATCGGAACCACGGTCCTGTTCCACTGTGATCTCGCCTATGCCACGCCGCGCTCCAGCTTCCGCACGCCCTTTCTCGATCTCGGTCTCGTGCCCGAGGCAGGCTCCAGCCTTCTGGCACCTGGCTTGATGGGACACCAGCGCGCCTTCGCGCTTCTTGTGCTGGGCGAGGCGCTGTCGGCGGAGGAAGCGCTAGCCACCGGTCTGCTCGTCGGCGTGGGCGATGAGGCGGAAGCGCTAGCGCGAGACGCTGTTGTGCGCCTCGCCGCCAAGCCGCCCGAGGCGCTGCGCATTGCCCGTCGCCTGATGCGCGGGGATGGCGCGGCGGTGCGCGCGCGCATCGAGGACGAGGCCGCCGCCTTTGCGGAGCGTCTTGTCTCAGCCGAGGCGCGGGCCGCCTTCGCCGCGTTCTTCGACCGAAGAGCGCGCTGAATCAGGCTCTTGTCGCAAGGTCTTCACGCTCTTGCGAAACTTGAAGATGGTCGTGGCCGTGAACAGGAGAAACACGGCCGCGATCGCGGCATAGGCCCAGGGGCTGCCGTGGAGATAGGTGTCGATCCGATCTCCCAGGATGTAGGAGCCGAACCCGTAGGCCCCTGACCAGAGCGCCGCGCCGAGAGCGTTGAAGAGAAGGAATTCCCACCAGGGAAAGCGCAGCGTGCCCGAGACGACGCCCGCCAGTTGCCGCAGAATCAGGATAAAGCGGGCGACCAGCACGATCGGCGGCCCGACCTTGCGGAACCGCTCCTCCACCATCTGGAACTTCTCGGGTGTGACATGGAAACGCTTGCCGTAGCGATCGACGAAGCGCCGGCCGAAGCGGTGGCCGAGATAATAGCCGAGATTGTCGCCCATCACGCCGCCGACAAAGGCCGAACCGACGACGCCCCAGATGTTCAATTCGCCATGGCCGGCCATGATGCCGGCCGCGATCAGGATGCTTTCGCCGGGAAAGGGCAGGCCGGTCGATTCCAGAAAGATCGAGACGAAAACAGCGACATAGCCGTAGGTCTGAAGAAAGCCGGTGAGCGTATCCCACATGACGCGATGTCCCCTTCGACCTCAGCGTTCGAACAGGGCCACGGCTTCCACATGGTGCGACCAAAGGAATTGGTCGATCGGCGTCACGGACAAGAGCTTGTAGCCCCCCTCGATCAGGATCGCAGCGTCGCGCGCCAGCGTCGTCGGGTTGCAGGATACGGCCGAGACGCGCTTCACGGTCGAGCGTGCCAGTTCGCGGCACTGCGTCTCGGCGCCGGCTCGGGGCGGGTCGAAGAGGACGCCGTCGAACTTGGCGAGTTCCTTCGCCGTCACCGGCCGCCGCATCAGGTCGCGACGCTCGGTCGTGATGGGCTTTAGACCCTGCGTGCCGCGCCGAACCGTCTCGATGGCGGCAAGAGCCGGCGCGTCGAACTCGACGCCGTGCACGGCCTGCCGGCGTGCCAGCCGCAGCGTGAACGTTCCGATGCCGCAAAAGAGATCGGCGACGCGCTTGGCCTTATCGAGATGCGGCAGCGCCACCTCGGCCATGGCGCGCTCTGCGGGCGCCACGGCCTGCAGGAAGGCGCCGGGCGGCAGCGGCACGGCGAAGCCGTCGACATCAACGCTCGGCGCCTGCGGCTCGACGATGGTCTCGCTGTTGACGGACAGGCGCGCGATACCGGGTGCGAGCGCCAGTTCCAGCGCCCGCTGGCGCAGTTGGGCATTGAGCTTCGCGGCGTCGGCAATGGCGATATCGAGCCCGGCGCGGGTCTGCGTCACCGTCATGCGCAGTTCGCGCTTGCGGTCGATCAGCGCGACCGCAAGCTTTTCCAAGAAGGCGAGGCGGCTGGCGATCTCCGGCACCACGACGAGGCAGGTGTGGATCGCGGCGATACGCGGGCTCAGCGCCTCGTGGAAGCCGAACAGGACGCGGTTGTCGATGCGCAGCGCCGAGAAGACCGCACGCCTGCGCGAGGCGGGGGCGCAAGGCGCGAGCTCGCCGACGGGCACGTCGAGGCCGGCGCGGCGAAAGGCCTCCACCACCGTGCCGCGCTTAAAGGCGCGATAGGTTTCCTCGCTCATGTGCTGCAGCTCGCAGCCGCCGCAGACGCCGAAATGCGGGCAGGGGGCGGCGACGCGCTCAGGCGAAGAAGCCTCGATGTCGAGGATGCGAGCGCGCGAGCCGTCGCGCTCGACGGTGACGATCTCGCCGGGCAACGCGAAGGGGACGAACACCGCCTCGCCCCCGAGATGGGCGATGCCGTCGCCCTTCTGGCCGAGCGTTTCGATGGAGAGCCGTTCGCTCATGCCTTGCGTCCTACCAGGAGAAATTCGCGGTTCCCGTCTCCACCTTCGATCGGTGACGGAATGGGGGGATGGGCGGGCCATCCCTGCTCGTCGGCGAGCCAAGTCGCCATGTCGGCAGCGATGCGCTCGCCAAGGCTCGGATCGCGCAGAAGGCCATTCTTGCCGATCGCGGCACGCCCGGCTTCGAACTGGGGCTTGACCAGAAACACGCCGTCGGCGCCGCTCTCGGCGAGGCTCAAAGCCGGGGGCAGCGCCAAACGCATGGAGATGAAGGACACATCGCAGACCACGAGATCGATCGCGTGGCCGCCGAGATGCTCCCTCGCGAGGTCCCGCGCGTTCAGCCCTTCGAGGCAGGTGACGCGCGGATCGTCCTTCAAGCTCGGATGCATCTGGTCGTGGCCGACATCGATCGCCACGACATGCCGCGCGCCGCGCTGGAGCAGCACTTCGGTAAAGCCCCCGGTCGAGGCGCCGACATCCAGCGCCGTGCGGCCATCGACGAGAAGGCCGAACGTATCGAGCCCGGCGACGAGCTTCAGCGCTGCGCGGGAGACGTAAGCCGATGCCGGATCGTCTTGGCTGATCGTGGCCTGCGGAGAGACAAGCTGCCCGGGCTTAGTGACTACAGCGCCGTCCACCCGCACATGGCCGCGCAGGATAGCGTCGCGCGCACGCGCCCGACTGGGGGCGATACCCGCTTCCGCCATCAGGACATCGAGCCTTGCGCGGCTTTCAGAGAGGGCCGGCGCCATCAGGCGCGAGCGCGAAGGGGTGAGTGCGGGCGCATCAGGCCTGCAACACGCGCCGCGCGCCGTCCCCAAGAGTACGGAACACGGCGTCCACAATCCCGGCGCGGTCAAGCCCCGAGCCTTTCATCATCGCATCCGGCGCGGCATGGTCCACGAACCGATCAGGCATGGTAAGCGGGCGCACCTTCAGCCCGTGGTCGAGGAGCCCGTTGCGCGCCAAGTGCTCGAGAACCTGCGCCGCGAAACCACCCGACGCGCCTTCCTCCAGGAGGATCAGCACCTCGTGATGACGCGCCAGCTGCGCGATCAGCGCGCCGTCGAGCGGCTTGGCGAAGCGCGCGTCCGCCACCGTCGTGGACAGGCCGAACCCGTCGAGATCCTCCGCCGCCGCCACCGCGTCCGACAGACGCGAGCCGAAGGAAAGGAGAGCGACCTTCGTGCCTTCCTTGACGATGCGGCCCTTGCCGATCGGCAGGATCGCGCCGCGCTCGGGGAGATCGACGCCCGTGCCGTTGCCGCGCGGGTAGCGGAAGGAGATCGGCCCGTCGTCATAGGCGGCGGCCGTGCGGACCATGTGGCGCAGTTCGGCCTCGTCCGCCGCTGCCATCACCACCATGTCCGGCAGCGGGCAGAGGAACCCGGTGTCGAAGGAACCGGCATGGGTCGGGCCGTCGGCGCCGACGAAGCCGGCGCGGTCGATGGCGAAGCGCACGGGAAGATGCTGGATCGCGACGTCATGGACGATCTGGTCGTAGGCGCGCTGAAGGAAGGTGGAATAGATGGCGACGAAGGGCTTGTAGCCCTCGGTTGCCAGCCCGGCCGCAAAGGTCACGGCATGCTGCTCGGCGATGCCGACGTCGAAGGTCCGCTTGGGAAAGGCCTGCCCGAAGAGATCCAGCCCCGTGCCGTCCGGCATGGCGGCGTGGATGGCGACGATCTTCTCGTCCTCGCGCGCTTCCTGCACGAGGCTTTCGGCGAAGATCTTGGTGTAGGTCGGCGCATTGGCCTTGGGCTTGGACTGCGCGCCCGTCACCACGTCGAATTTCGAGACGCCGTGATACTTGTCGGCGCTGGCCTCCGCCGGCGGATAGCCCTTGCCCTTCTTGGTCACGACATGGATCAACACCGGGCCGTCGATCGTGTCGCGCACGTTCTTCATGACCGGCAGAAGATGGTCGAGATCGTGTCCGTCGATCGGCCCGACATAGAAGAAGCCGAGTTCCTCGAACAGCGTGCCGCCGGTCAGAAGACCGCGCGTATATTCCTCGGTTCGCCGCGCGCGCTCGCGCACGAATTCCGGCAGATGACGAGTTACCGCCTTGGCCCGCTCGCGCAGCGAGCGATAGGCCTTGCCCGAGACGAGCCGCGCGAGATAGGCGCTCATCGCGCCGGTCGGCGGCGCGATCGACATGTCGTTGTCGTTGAGGATGACGACCAGCCGCGCGTCCAGCGCGCCGGCATTGTTCATCGCCTCGTAGGCCATGCCGGCGCTCATCGCGCCATCGCCGATCACCGCGATCACATTGTTGCGCCGTCCGTCGAGCTCGCTCGCCACCGCCATGCCGAGCCCGGCCGAAATCGAGGTGGAGGAATGGCCGGCGCCGAACGGGTCGTATTCGCTTTCCGTCCGCTTGGCGAAGCCGGACAGGCCGCCTTCCTGGCGCACGGTGCGCATGGCGTCTCGGCGCCCAGTCAGGATCTTGTGCGGATAAGCCTGATGGCCGACGTCCCAGATCAGCCGGTCGCGCGGCGTGTCGAACACGGCATGGATCGCCACCGTCAGTTCCACGACACCGAGGCCCGCTCCGAGATGGCCGCCCGTCTTCGACACGGCGTCGATCAAATCGGCGCGCAACTCGTCCGCCACCTGCCGCAGATCGGATTCGGGCAGCTGCCGAAGCTCTTCGGGAGAGGAGATGCGGTCGAGGAGCGGCGTCGAGAGGATGGGGGACAAAAAAGGTCTCCTGAGGAACGAACGCCTCGCAATAGCCCGTCCTGCGAAACGGGCAGAACAAGCGTCGGGAGCATTCGGCGGAATGCCCTTAGAGCCGTTTCAAATAGGGTTGTCCATCCGCAGGTTCCAGCGGGAAGCCTCCGCGGCTCAGGCGGGGTCCAGCGGCTCCGTGCCGCTCGGCTTGCCGGCGCGCGAGAGCTTGATCTTCTCGACCTTGTCCTCGGCCGCCGAAAGCAGGCGGTCGCAATGACTCTTCAGCTTCTCGCCCCGCTCGTAGATGCGGATCGACATCTCCAGCGGAACGTCGCCGCGCTCAAGGTCCGACACAATGCGCTCCAGCGCCGCCAGAGCCTCCTCGAAGCTGAGGCGCTTGATGTCGGAATCGTCAGCCGGGATCTGATGGGCAGTTTCGGACATGGATACTCCTTCTCTGGCGCGGCGGTCAGCCGACCATCAAGCGCTTCACATGGGCGGCGACCGATTGCGACAAGCCCTGCAGGTCGTAGCCGCCCTCCAGCACGCTGACGAGGCGGCGCTGGCTGAACCGGTCTGCGACATCGAGAAGCTTGCCGGTCGCCCAGTCGAAATCGGCCTCGATCAGGTTCAGCCCGCCCAGCGGGTCGCGGTGATGCGCGTCGAACCCGGCCGAGACGATCACGAGATCGGGGCGAAAGTTCTCCAGCGCGGGCAGCACGATCTCCGAGAAGGCCAGGCGAAACTCGTCGGTCCCGTCGTCCTCGCGCAGCGGCACGTTGACGATGTTGCCCGCCCCGGTTTCCGTGCGCGCGCCCGTGCCGGGATAGAGCGGCATCTGGTGCGTCGACACATAGAGGACGCTCGGGTCGCTCCAGAAAATGTCTTGCGTGCCGTTTCCGTGGTGAACGTCCCAGTCCACGATGGCGACGCGCTCCAGCCCATGAATGGCCTGGGCATGGCGCGCGGCGATGGCGGCTTGGTTGAAGAGGCAGAAGCCCATGGCGGTTTCGCGTTCGGCATGATGGCCGGGCGGGCGGGCGGCGACGAAGACGTTGCGGGCCGCGCCGCTCATCACGTCGTCCACCCCCGCGCAGGCGGCTCCGATCCCGTGCAGCGCGGCGCTGAAGCTCTTGGGGCTGACCATCGTGTCGCCGTCGATCCGCGCCATCCCTTCGTCCGGGATGGTGCGCGCGATGCGGCGGACGTAATCGACGCTGTGGCAGCGGTAAATTGCCTCCACCGAGCCTTCGGGCGCCAGAACGCGGTCGAGATTCTGGAAGGCTTCGGCCTCCAGCGCGGCCTCGACCGCCGCGATGCGCTCGGGCCGCTCCGGGTGCCCCGGCCCGGTCAGGTGCTCGCGAAAGACGGGATGGTGGTAGAGGCGCGTCATCATGGGCAGATCCCCGGCGAAAGGCGGCGCGAAGTTGAAGCGTCAGATGCGGCCGGTCTGGCCGCGATGCCGGAGGAAATGGTCCGCGACCGCGCAGGCGACCATGGCCTCGCCGATCGGCACCGCGCGAATTCCGACGCAGGGGTCGTGACGGCCCTTGGTCATGACATCGACTTCCCGCCCGTCGGCGTCGATCGAGCGGCGCGGCGTCAGGATGGAGGAGGTGGGCTTCACCGCGAAGCGCGCCACCACGGCCTGTCCGGTGCTGATGCCGCCGAGGATTCCGCCCGCATGATTCGACAGGAACTGTGGCTTGCCGTCGTTGCCGACGCGGATCTCGTCGGCATTCTCTTCGCCCGATAGGGTGGCGGAGGCGAAGCCGTCGCCGATCTCGACGCCCTTCACGGCGTTGATCGACATGAGATTGGCGGCGATGTCGGCGTCGAGCTTGCCATAGATCGGCGCTCCGAGGCCGGCGGGCACGCCCTCGGCGACGATCTCCACCACCGCGCCGATGGAGGAGCCGCTCTTGCGCGTTGCGTCCAGAAGCTCGGTCCAGCGCTCGGCCGTCTCGGCGTCCGGGCAGAAGAACGGGTTGCGGCGCGTTTCCTCCCAGTCGAAGCGGGAGCGATCGATCTTTATGTTGCCGATCTGCACGAGAGCGCCGCGCACGAGGAGGCCGGGCACGATCTGCCGCGCGATGGCCCCGGCGGCGACGCGCATTGCCGTCTCGCGCGCCGAAGAGCGCCCGCCGCCGCGATAGTCGCGGATGCCGTATTTGATGTCGTAGGTGATGTCGGCGTGACCCGGCCTGTAGCGGCGCGCGATGTCGCTATAGTCCTTGGAACGCTGGTCGACATTCTGGATCTCAATCGCGATCGGTGTGCCGGTGGCGATCAACTCGCCCTCGACCTCGCCCGGCATGGTGCCGGATAGAATCCGCACCTGATCCGGCTCCTGGCGCTGCGTGGTGTAGCGGGACTGCCCGGGTCGGCGCTCGTCCAGAAATTGCTGAATCCCCGCCTCGCTCAGCTTCGTTCCCGGCGGCGTGCCATCCACCACGCAGCCGATCGCAGGTCCGTGGCTTTCGCCCCAGGTCGTGACGCGGAACAGGTGGCCGAAGCTGTTGTGTGACATGAAGGATACGGGTCCGATGCAAAGACGGTGCGCTCGTTTACGACCTGCTAACCGGGCGCGTCAAATGGCGGTTTGAGGCTGGGAAGGCCGGCCGATAAAAACCACAATCGAGATCGAATTCTTCTAGATTGAACGGCGAATCGCCGTCGCCCGTCCGTCCGCCCGATGAGAGAGCTTTCGCCCATGACCCGACGCATCGTCGCCTTCTTCGCCTGCTCCGTGCTTTCGGTGTCCATGACCATCTCGGCACAGGCGGAAGAAACGGGCGGGGTGGTCGAGAAGGTGGACCGGGAACGAGAGGTGCTAAAACTGAGCGACGGGCAGATCTATCTCATGCCCAAGGATCTGCCGATCGAGGCGGTCCAGCCGGGCATGGAAGTTCACATCATCCACGAACCGCTGGCCTGAACCGACTGGCGGGGAGCGCCCGGATCAGACCCAGGCGATCTCGCCCTTCTCGATTCGCAGAATGCGATCTTGCGGCACGTCAATCGAAGCGGCGTCGTCTCGCGACATTCCCGTAAAGCGCTGGAGCACGGCACGCGTGACGCCGCCATGCGCGGTCACGATGGTCGGCCGGACCAAGGATTGGAAAAAGGGGGCAACGCGATCCGCCAAGCCTTCATAGGTCTCGGCGCCGAAGCCGGGCGGTTGGAAGTTCCACTTGTCGGTGCGGCGCTTCTCCAGAAGAACCGGCTCGGACGCTGCGAGCTCGCGCAGCGTGTGACCCTGCCAGTCCCCGAAATGGATTTCCCTTAAACGCTCGTCCGCCGCGAAGGCTTCGGGATCGAGACCCATCTCGCGCCGCAGGATTCGCATCGTGTCGGCGGCCCGCTGCATCGGGCTTGAGACAAAATCAAAATCCCAAGCCGTCCCTGCCAGCACGTTTCGGAGATAGCGCCCATTGCGGCGCGCCTGTCCGCGACCGTAGCTATTCAGCGGAATGTCGCTTTGGCCCTGCAGGCGACGTTCGGCGTTCCAGTCGGTCTGGCCGTGGCGGCAGAGATAGAGGAGGGGAGCGATCACGGCGCAGGCTTCGCCGATCAATCCTTCACCACCGAGATGTCCGGCGCGTCCACGGCCTTCATGCCGACGACATGGTAGCCCGAATCGGCGTGATGGACCTCGCCTGTCACCGAGCGCGACAAATCCGACAGGAGGTAGAGGCCGACATCGCCGACTTCCTCGATCGTCACGGTCCGGCGCAGCGGGGCGTTGTACTCGTTCCACTTCAAAATGTAGCGGAAATCGCCGATGCCGGACGCTGCGAGTGTCTTGATCGGCCCGGCCGAGATCGCGTTGACGCGGATGTTCTTGGGGCCGAGATCGACCGCCAGATACTTCACGCTCGCTTCGAGCGCGGCCTTGGCGACGCCCATGACGTTATAGTTCGGCATGACCTTCTCGGCGCCGTAATAGGTCAGCGTCAGCATCGCGCCGCCATCGGTCATCAGCTTCTCGGCGCGCTGGGCGACCGCCGTGAAGGAATAGACCGAGATCAGCATGGTCTTGGAGAAGTTCGCCTCGCTCGTGTCGACATAGCGACCGGTTAGCTCGTCCTTGTCGGAAAAGCCGATGGCATGCACGAGGAAGTCGAGCTTGCCCCACTTGTCTTCGAGCGCCTTGAAGCAGGCGTCGATCGTGGCGGCGTCGCCGACGTCGCAATGGCCGCACACAAAGGCGCCGAGCTCGGCCGCGAGCGGCTCGACGCGCTTGC
Organism: Aureimonas sp. AU20; assembly: GCF_001442755.1. Lineage (NCBI taxonomy): Bacteria > Pseudomonadati > Pseudomonadota > Alphaproteobacteria > Hyphomicrobiales > Aurantimonadaceae > Aureimonas > Aureimonas sp. AU20. The sequence continues at coordinate 2,132,271 of NZ_CP006367.1, forward strand.
GCAGCGCGTCGCCCTGGTAGGTAAAGGCAATTTCCGCGCCCTGGTCCGCCAGCGCCTTGGCGATGCCGTAGGCGATCGAGCGATTGTTCGCGACGCCCATGATGAGGCCGCGCTTGCCTTTCATGAGGCCGACCGATTCAACCATGGTGCCGCTCCTGCTCGATTTCGAGAGTCCGTATTGGGGCGGCGGTATGGCATAGCAGGCCGAGACCAGCAAGCTTACCGGACGATCCGTCCGCCGCCCGTCCCGGTTGCGCCCGGAAAAATGGTCACAGCCTGCCGTCGCGGCGCTTCTGCAGGAGGGCCACGAGATCGGCGTCCGGCGAGGCGGGCAGGGCGACGACAAGCGACACGAGAATGTCGCCGCGCCCGCCATCCTTGCGCGTCAGGCCCTTGCCCTTGAGGCGCAGGGTCTTGCCGGAATTCGTCCAAGGCTGGATCTTGGTGGCGACCCGTCCGTCCAGCGTGTCGATCGTGATTCGACCGCCGAGCACGGCGTCCTCCAGATCGACCGTCTGCTCGACGACGAGATCGCGGCCCTCGACGCTAAAGCGGGGATGATCGACGAATTGGATGGTCACCAACGCATCGCCCGGCTGGCTGCCGCTGATCGGCGCCGGCTGGCCCTGGCCGCGCAGGCGGATCACCTGTCCGTCCTCCACGCCTTCGGGAAGGCGGATCGCGAGTCGCTTGCCCGTCGGGAACACGGCCTCGACCTTCTCGTCCGAGATTACGTCCTCGAGCCGGACTTTCAGCGTGGCGTTGATATCCTCGCCCTTGGCGGCCGCGTTGCGCGCGGCGGTGAAGCCGGCCCCACCACGCGCGCCGGTCTTGCGGGCGCCGCCGAAGGCCTGGTCGAAGAAATCGGAGAAGATGCCGTCGCCGAACTCGGCCCCGTTGCCGCCGCCGCGAAAGTCGAACCCGCCGCCCGTGCCGCGCGTCTGGCCGAACGGATTGCCGCCCGACGCGCCACCACCGCCAAAGCCGCCGAACCCCTGGAACTTCGGCTTGCCTTCCGCGTCGATCTCGCCGTTGTCGAACTTCTCGCGCTTGTCCTTGTCACCCAGGATCTCGTAGGCCTGATTGGCCTCGTTGAAACGGGGCGCGGCCGCAGGATCGTCGGTATTGGCGTCGGGATGATATTTCTTGGCAAGCTTGCGGAAGGCGGACTTGATCTCGCTTTCCGTGGCGGTCTTGGCGACGCCGAGGACGGTATAGGGGTCGCGCATGGAGCGTCGGAATCCTGTCTGGAACGACGGAGCGCCGAACCAGACCGGCCCGGCGCAACCGGTTTGCGATTGGCTTTGAGCGCTATATGGCGAGACTCGGAACGGAAATGAAGTCCTTTGCGTCCGTCAAGACCCGTCGCCTGCCGGTTGGTTCGGCCGAGCGGCGCGTCAGCCCCCTTCGTTGAAGCGGGTCAGGGTCCATTCTCCGCTGCCACGCGTGCAGGTCTCGCCCTTGTAGACGGCGACTCCGTCGAAGCGCTGACGGGAGGTCTTGAAGCTGCGGCAGATCTGATCGCCGGCGCGGGTTTCCTCGATCGCGGTGATCGTGCCCGAGGCGCCGGTGTCGGTGTTGCTCCAGGCCAGCGGCTCGGCCTGCGTCCGGTCCAGATTGGCCGACGAGACCGCGTTTCGAACCGTCAGTCCGTCGGATTCGGTTTCGGGCGAAGGGGCGGGTTCGAGCGAGGCGGTCTGGATGGAATGATCGACCTTGGCTGCATCCTCCAAGGCCTTGCCGCTCATGACGGTGCAGCCACCGAGCACGGTGATGACGCAGCTTGCCGCCAGGGCCTTCCAAATCCCGTGCATGTCGCCGTTTAACCTTTGCCGTCCGCTTCGTTCGGTTCTACGAAGCCGAAAACGGGAACAGGAGTGTGCGCGAATGATGCTCAAAACGGCCTTAACGTTTGGTGAAACCGAGTTGCCATCCGATCCGTTCGCCGCGTTCCAGATCTGGCTGGGCGAAGCGGAACGCACGGAGATCAACGATCCCAATGCCATGGCGCTGGCGAGCGTGGACGCCGACGGTCTGCCGGACGTCAGAACCGTTCTCCTCAAGGGAGTCGATGCCAGCGGCTTCGTCTTCTACACGAATTTCGAAAGCCGAAAAGGGCAGGAACTGCTCGGCCAGCGCAAAGCCGCCTTATGTTTCCATTGGAAGTCGCTGCGGCGACAGGTGCGGGTTCGCGGCACGGTGGAGATGGTTACCGACGCCGAGGCCGACGCCTATTACGGCACCCGCGCCCGCGTCAGCCGGCTTGGCGCCTGGGCCTCGCAGCAGTCGCGCCCGCTCGCCTCGCGCGCCGAACTCGAAGCGCGCGTTGCCGAACTCGACGCGCGCTTTCCCGGCGACGACATTCCGCGCCCGCCGCACTGGTCGGGCTTCCGCGTCGTGCCGGTCCAGTTCGAGTTCTGGCAAGACGGCGCGTTCCGCCTGCACGACAGCTATCGTCTGGTGAAGGACGAGACAGGCGAGTGGATCGCCACGCGCCTGAATCCCTGACGGAAGAAGAAAGGGCGGAGGCTCAGGCCTCCGTCCCGCCCACCGTGATCTGGTCCATCCGCAGATGCGGCTGCCCGACCCCGACCGGCACCCACTGTCCGGCCTTGCCGCAATTGCCGATGCCGGTGTCGAGATCGGTGTCGTTGCCGATCATCGAGACGCGGTGCATCGCATCCGGCCCGTTGCCGATCAGCATGGCGCCCTTCAGCGGTTCGCTCACGACGCCGTCGCGGATACGATAGGCCTCGGTGCAGCCGAAGACGAACTTGCCCGACGTGATGTCCACCTGACCGCCACCGAAGCTCACGGCATAGACGCCGTCCTTCACCGAGGCGATGATCTCCTCGGGCGTGTGTTGGCCGTTCAGCATCATCGTGTTGGTCATGCGCGGCATGGGCGCATGAGCGTAGGACTGGCGGCGGCCATTGCCGGTCGCCTCCATACCCATCAGCCGGGCGTTCTGGCGATCCTGCATGTAGTTCACCAGCTTGCCGTCCTCGATCAGAACGGTGCGGTTGGTCGGCGTGCCCTCGTCGTCGATCGTCAGCGAGCCGCGTCGCTCGGTGATCGTGCCGTCGTCCACCACGGTGACGCCCTTGGCCGCCACCTGCTTGCCGAGCAGGCCGGAAAAGGCCGAGGTGCCCTTCCGGTTGAAATCGCCTTCCAGCCCGTGGCCCACCGCCTCGTGCAGCATGACGCCAGGCCAGCCTGAGGCCAAGACGATGTCGAAGCTTCCCGCCGGTGCTGGCACCGCTTCCAGATTGATCTTGGCGCGGCGCAGCGCTTCGTCGGCCAACGACTGCCAACGATCCACCGCGATGAAGCCGCCGAAATCGAGCCGCCCGCCGGCGCCGGATGAGCCGGTTTCCTGCCGGTTGCCACGACCGGCCACCACGGAAATATTGAGACGCACCATCGGGCGCACGTCTTGGATCCACTGGCCGTCGGCGCGCAGGATCTCGACCACCTGCCACTGGGCGGCGACGGAAACGCTGACCTGCCGGACCTCGTCGTCCTTGGCGCGCAAATAGCCGTCGATCTCCTGAAGCAGCTTGACCTTGGCCTCGAAGCTCGGCTCGCCGATCGGATTGCCGTCGCCATAAAGCCGGCTGTTGGTGCCGCGCGGGGCTTCGGCCGCCGTGCCGGCATGGCCGCTCCGCACGGCCGTTACCGTGCCGGCAGCCCGGCGAAGCGCGGCGTCCGACAGGTCGCCGGCATGGGCATAGCCCACCGCTTCGCCCGCCACGCAGCGGAGGCCGAAGCCTTGGTCGGTCGAGAAGTCGCCCGCCTTCAACCGACCATTGTCGAATAGGAGCGATTCCTGTTCGCGATATTCGAGAAACAGCTCGCCGTCGTCCGCCCCCTGCAGCGTATCGGACACAAGCGCTTCGAGCTGCGACCGGGACATGTCGAAGCGATCGACGAGAGAAAGGGACATGGGAGGCTCCGCTTGGGATTCGTGCGCCAGAGATAGGAGCCCGACGCCTCGCTGTCATCCGCCCCTTCGCTGGTCCGACCTAAGCGGGGAGGGGAGCAAGGTTCAGGGCAGCGCCGCGAAGCCTTCCGCGAATCCGTTCAGCTCCACGGGAATGCCGATTCCCTCTTCGGGCGTCTGGAAGACGATGAAGGTTGCGGCCTTGCCGCTCGACAGGGTCTGGCGCAGCGTTTCGTCCAGAATCACTTCGGCGTAGCAGCCGTCCTCGAAGCAGCGCACGAACTGCGCGCGGCCGATGTCCTTGCCGTCGACATAAAGACCGAGGCCGTTGGGAAGCAGGATGCCGAGCGGCGCCAGCACCCGCAGGATCTGCGCCTTGCCGTCCGCGGTCTTCAGCGCCAGCACGGACAAGCCGACCTCGGGCCGGTCCTCGGCCACGACATTCTGCAGCAAGGCGCATTGCTCGCCCGCCGCGCCGGCCGGCTGGTCGCAGACCACGGCCCAGGCGCCGTGCTGGGATTTGACGGTTCCGGTCTGCGCATTGGCCGCCCAGGGCTGCAGGACCAGAAAGGCGGCGGCGGCCGAGGCGAGGAGGGTCTTCATGAGGTCTTCCCGATGCGACGCCGTTCGGAATCGGCGTCAAGAACGAAGCCAAAGGTTAAAGCATGTCGGCGCGCGGCGTCGAGCCACACCAAGATAAGTCCGCGGCGAGGGAGGCAATGCGGCCACAGCCCCGTTTATGTCGCAACGAGGCATGGCGCGGTCGTGTTGCGAAGGCGGCGGTTTCGTGGTTGAACCGACCTCTAGCTGCACATTAGCGGCATTCGAAATCCCGGGAGGATCTGCCGCGGATCGAATGCCGATGATTCGTTCGGTCAGCCGGGTTCATTTGCTTCCACGAGGGGGAGAATCGTGAAGAGAACAGCCCTTGCCGCCCTGAGTCTCGCCGCTTCGCCCTTCGCGGCATCGGCGCAGGAGGCCGCGATTCATCCTGGGCAACCGCATCCCTGGCAGATGGGCCTGCAGGAAGCGCTTTCGCCCGTGGAAGCGCAGATCCACTGGTTCAGCGACTACACGCTGTGGTTCATCGTGCCCATCGTGATCTTCGTCGCGGCACTTCTTGCCTATGTCTCGTACCGTTACACCGAGGCGCGCAACCCGAACCCGTCGCGCACCAGCCACAACACGACGATCGAGATCATCTGGACCATCGCTCCGGTCCTCATTCTCCTTTGTCTCGCCATTCCCTCGTTCCAGCTGCTGACGGCGCAGTACAATCCGCCGCGCGAGCCGGAGCTGACGGTGAAGGCGACGGGCTACCAGTGGTACTGGGGCTATGAATATCAGCCGGCCAAGACCAATGCCGCTGCCGCTTCGCCCGCCGCAGGCACCGCCGCCAATCCCGCTGAGCCCGCTGCCCAGCCGGTGAGCTTCCTGTCGTACCCGCTGACCGAGGACGCCCGCGACGGCGCCGGAAAGCAGGACAAGGGCCTCTATCCCCGTCTTTTGGCGGTCGACAACGAGATGGTGATCCCGGTGAACACGGTGGTCCGTCTCCTGTCGACCGGCGGCGACGTCATCCATTCCTTCGCCATGCCTTCGCTGGGCGTGAAGGTGGACGCCGTTCCCGGCCGCCTTAACGAGTACTGGTTCGAGGTCAATCGCGAAGGCATCTTCTACGGCCAGTGCTCGGAGCTTTGCGGCTCCAGCCACTACAACATGCCGATCGCCGTTCGCGTCGTGAGCCAGCAGCAGTTCGACACGTGGCTCGCCAGCGCCGCCACCAATCTTCAGAACGCCAACGCCCAGCTTTCGGCCGAGATCGCCCAACAGGCGCCGGTCGTTGCCGCGCGCTGACAAGACAACCGGGGGGACGCCTTGATGGATCACGCCACACCGCATGATCACGCGCATGCCCATGCGCAACCGACCGGCTGGGTTCGTTGGGTCTATTCGACCAACAACAAGGATATCGGCATCCTCTATCTGATCTTCGCGATCTTCGCGGGCATCATCGGGGCCAGCCTGTCCATCGCCATCCGCGCCGAGCTCCAGCAGCCCGGCCTGCAGATCTTCGGCAATCCGCAGATCTTCAACGTCTTCACCACGGCGCACGGCCTGGTGATGGTGTTCTTCCTTGTCATGCCGGCGCTGATCGGCGGCTTCGGCAATTATTTCGTTCCCATCATGATCGGCGCGCCGGACACGGCGTTCCCGCGCATCAACAACATCGCGTTCTGGATGCTGCCGCCTTCGCTGCTGCTGCTCATCCTGTCGATGTTCGTGGAAGGCGCGCCGGGCTCCAATGGCGCAGGCACGGGCTGGACACTCTATCCGCCGCTGTCGACCGCCGGTCATCCGGGTCCCGCGGTGGATCTGGCGATCTTCGCGCTGCATCTCTCGGGCGCTTCGTCGATCCTCGGCGCGATCAACATGATCACGACGATCCTCAACATGCGTGCCCCCGGCATGACGCTGCACAAGATGCCGCTCTTCGCCTGGTCGCAGCTCGTCACCGCGTTCCTGCTGCTTCTGTCGCTGCCGGTCCTGGCGGGCGCCATCACCATGCTGCTGACGGACCGCAACTTCGGCACGACCTTCTTCGCGCCGGAGGGCGGCGGTGATCCGATCCTCTACCAGCACCTGTTCTGGTTCTTCGGCCATCCCGAAGTCTACATCATGATCCTGCCGGCCTTCGGCATCGTCAGCCACATCATCTCGACCTTCTCTAAGAAGCCCGTCTTCGGCTATCTAGGCATGGCCTACGCGATGGTGGCGATCGGCGTCGTCGGCTTCGTCGTGTGGGCGCACCACATGTACACGACCGGCATCTCGCTCAACACGCAGCGCTACTTCGTGTTCGCGACCATGGTCATCGCCATCCCGACCGGCATCAAGATCTTCTCCTGGATCGCGACCATGTGGGGCGGCTCGCTCCGCTTCGCGACGCCGATGCTCTGGTCGATCGGCTTCATCTTCCTGTTCACGGTCGGCGGCGTCACGGGCGTCAAGCTCGCCAATGCCGGCATGGACCGCGTGCTGCACGACACCTATTACGTCGTCGCACACTTCCATTACGTTCTCTCGCTCGGCGCGGTCTTCGCGATCTTCGCCGGCTGGTACTACTGGCTACCGAAGATGAGCGGCTACATGTACAACGAGACGATCGGGAAGCTGCATTTCTGGGTCATGTTCGTCGGCGTGAACCTCGTGTTCTTCCCGCAGCATTTCCTGGGCGCCGCCGGCATGCCGCGCCGCTACGCGGACTATCCCGATGCCTTCGCCGGCTGGAACTTCGTTTCCTCGATCGGCTCCTACATCTCGGGTGTCTCGGTCCTCATCTTCCTCTATGGTGTCTACGACACGTTCGCGAAGAAGCGTCTGGCGGGCGCCAATCCCTGGGGCGCGGGTGCGACCACGCTGGAATGGCAGCTGTCTTCGCCGCCGCCCTTCCACCAGTGGGAAGAACTGCCGCGCATCCGCTGATCCGCGTTCAAGCGATCGTCGATCCCGCCGCCTGGGCGGGATCGCCACGCCGGGCATGACGGCCGGCGCCGAGACCCAAATGGAGGCGCGGCTCGTCGCGCCTCGCGAATGGACAGGAACGTTTCATGAGTGCCATCGACGCGACGGCCATGCGGATCGCTCGTCCGGGGATCAGTCTCGCCGAACCTGGCGACTTCTTGGAACTCCTCAAGCCGCGCGTCATGTCGCTCGTGGTGCTGACGGCAGTGACCGGCTTCCTCGCTGCACCCGGCCATATACATCCGGTTCTCGGCTTCGTTTCGCTGCTGGCGATCGCGCTTGGCGCGGGCGGGTCCGGCGCGTTGAACATGTGGTACGACGCCGATATCGACCGGGTCATGAAGCGCACGGCCGGTCGGCCGGTGCCGTCGGGCCGCATCACCCCGGGCGGCGCGCTGGCCTTCGGCCTGTCGCTGTCCGTCCTTTCGGTGATGCTGCTGGGCCTTGCGTCCAACTGGTTCGCCGCCGGCTTTTTGGCTTTCACCATCGCCTTCTATGCCGTCTTCTACACGATGGGCCTCAAGCGCCGCACAGCGCAGAACATCGTGATCGGCGGCGCCGCCGGCGCTTTTCCGCCCATGGTCGCCTGGGCTGCGGTGACGGGCGGCGTCTCGGTTGAGAGTTTCGTCCTGTTCCTGATCATCTTCCTTTGGACACCGCCGCATTTCTGGGCGCTGGCGCTTTTCAAGATGAAGGACTACGGCGCAGCCGGCATTCCGATGCTGCCGAACGTGGCCGGTGAGCGCTCGACGCGCCGCCATATCTTCGCCTATTCGCTGATCCTCGCGCCTGTCGGCGTCCTTCCCTTCGCCATGGGCTTTGCCGGCCCGGTCTATGGCGCCGCCTCGCTGCTCCTGGGCGCCGAGTTCGTGCGCAGGGCCGTGCTCGTGCTGCGGATGCCCGACGGGGACGAGGCGATGGTGCCGGCCAAGAAGCTGTTCGGCTTCTCGATCGTCTATCTCTTCGCGCTCTTTGCCATTCTGCTTGGCGAAAGCGTCTTCGCTCTCGTGGTCGCCTGACATGGTGGGCGAGGGGGAAGAAGACCGGGTTCGGCTGACGAGCCAGGAGAAGCAGTCTCAGCGCCGCCGTTCGGTGGCCATCGCGCTGACGCTTATGGCGCTCGTGGTGCTGTTCTATGTCGTGACCTTGTTCAAGATGGTGGGTCAACATGCGTGACGGAGATCAGGCGGCGCGCCAGCGGCTTCGCCGCTTTCGCATTACGGCGTTCAGCTGCCTCGCCTTCGCCTGCGGCATGATCGGCGCGGCCTATGCCTCGGTTCCGCTTTACGATCTCTTCTGCAAGGTGACGGGTTACGGCGGCACGACGCAGCGGGCCGAGATGGGCGCATCGCGCGTGCTCGACCAGACCGTGAAGGTCCGGTTCGACAGCAATGCGGTTCCGAGCGTGCCCTGGACCTTCCAGCCGAACGAGCGCGAGGTCACGGTGCGTCTGGGCGAAACGCGCCAGATTTCCTACCGCGTGCGCAACGTCTCGGATCGCGAACTCACGGCTCGCGCGACGTTCAACGTGACACCGCTGTTGGCGGGCGCCTATTTCAACAAGATCCAGTGCTTCTGCTTTACGGATCAAACCTTGAAGCCGGGCGAGGAAGTGGACATGCCGGTGGTCTTCTTCGTGGACCCGGCGATTCTGGACGACGCGGATGTCGGCACCCTGCCGACCATCACGCTGTCCTACACGTTCTTTCCGGCCGAGCCGAAGAAGACGCCGGTCGCGGATGCGACCAAGGACGATCAAGCGCGCGGGCGTCTCTAGCTGAGGCGAAGCGTGAACAGGTAAGATCCGTCTGATAAGGACGGTTAGGGAAGGGCGCGAGGGGGAGAGCGATGGCCGACACGACACACACGAAGCATCACGACTATCACATGGTCGACCCCAGCCCCTGGCCGGCGCTGGCGTCTCTCGGGGCCTTCTTCCTGCTGTTCGGCGCGGTGGCGATGTTTCGCTTCCACAACGGGACGGCCTTCCAGATCTTCGGCGTGAATCTGGCGACGCCTTGGATCTTCTATTTCGGCCTCGCGATCGTCCTTTACACGATGTACGCGTGGTGGTCTGACACGATCCGCGAAAGCCGGCAGGGCGCCCACACACCCGTCGTCTCCATGCATCTGCGCTATGGAATGATCATGTTCATCGCCTCCGAGGTGATGTTCTTCGTAGCGTGGTTCTGGGCTTTCTTCGACGCCAGCCTGTTCCCTGGCGAGGCGATCCAGGCTGCGCGCGTTCAGGCGTTGGGTGGTGTCTGGCCGCCCAAAGGCATCGAGGTGCTCGACCCGCTGCACCTGCCGCTCTTCAACACCATTACCCTGCTTCTGTCGGGAACGACGGTGACCTGGGCGCACCATGCGATGTTGGAGGACGACCGCAAGTCGCTCATCACCGGCCTCGCGTTGACGGTCGCACTCGGCGCTATCTTCTCCTTCGTCCAGTATATCGAATACGCCCATGCCCCTTTCGCCTTCAAAGGCTCGATCTACGGCGCGACCTTCTTCATGGCGACGGGCTTCCACGGCTTCCATGTCTTCGTCGGCGTCGTCTTCCTCGCCGTCTGCCTTTTGCGCGCGGTGCGGGGCCACTTTACCCCGCACAAGCATTTCGGCTTCGAGGCGGCCGCTTGGTACTGGCATTTCGTCGACGTCGTCTGGCTCTTCCTCTTCTTCGCCATCTATGTCTGGGGCGGTTGGGGCGGTCAGATCCACGGCGCCTGACGCAGTCTTCGCGGCCATCCCATGAAAAGGAAGAAGGCGGCGCTGCCGCCTTTTTCGTCTGAAACCCCGCTCGATCGGAAAGGGGATCATGGACACTCCCAACCAGGCCTATCCAGGCGTCGATCCGCCGCGCGCGGGCATGTCCGGCCATTGTCCGCGCTGCGGCAAGGGACGGCTCTTCGCCGGCTATCTCCGGCTGGAGCCTGTCTGCTCTCGCTGCGGCCTCGATCTCGCCGCGCTGGATTCGGCTGACGGCCCCGCGTTTTTCGTCATGTCCATCGTCAGTTTCGTCGTGGTGGGGCTCGCGCTCTACACCGAGGTTGCGTGGAGCCCGCCGCTCTATGTCCACGTCCTGCTCTGGGTGCCGCTGGCCTTTATCCTCGCCGCGCCGCTGATGAGGATCGTGAAGGGTCTGATGGTCGGACTGCAGTTCCGGTCCAGCGCCGCGGAAGGCCGTCTTCAGTCCCATGACGACCAGTGAGCAGCCCGATACCTGCGAGAACGTGCCCGCTCTGCCACTCGGGCGCGGGCGTATCGTTGCGATACTCGTCGTCGGCTTTGCCGCGCTTGGCATCCTGATCGCCCTTGGCACCTGGCAACTCGAACGCAAGGCCTGGAAGGAGGCGATGCTCGCCTCGATCGATGCGCGCATCCACCAGCCAGCGCGCCCGGTCGAAGACGTGCTGTCGGCGCAAAATGCAGGGGAGCCGATCGATTACGTGCCTGTCACGGTCCGTGGCACGTTCGAGCATTCCGGGGAGCGCTATTTCCTCGCGACGCGAGAAGGCGAGGCCGGCTGGCATGTCTTCACGCCGCTGCGCCTGGACGGATCGGACCGCTGGATCTTCGTCAATCGCGGCTTCGTTCCCTATGCGATGAAAGACCCGGCCTTGCGATCCGTCGGCAATCCGGCCGGACCGGTGGAGATCACGGGATTGGCGCGAAGCGCGCCGGCGGATAAGCCGGGCTCCTTTCTGCCGGACAACGACCCCAGGCAGAACGTTTTCTTCTGGCGCAACATAGCCGATATGGCACAGGGCTTGGCCCTTCCCGCCGACCATGTCCTGCCGTTCTTCATCGACGCCGGGCCGGGCGCGGCAGCCGGAGGGCTGCCGATCGGTGGTGTGACCGTGATTGATCTTCCGAACGACCATCTTCAATACGCCATCACATGGTTCAGCTTGGCCTTGGCGTTGGCGGTGATGCTCGGTCTTTTCGTCAAGCACCTCGTTCAAAGGCGACGCGGCGCGGCGACGGGTTGACAGGAGGGGGCCCCATCCCCTCATTCGGACCTGAAACCGCCGACCGGAGACTGCCTTGTCCGCGCTCGTGACCAAGCCGCCCCTGACCATCCGCCTATGCGAACCGCGCGGCTTCTGCGCCGGGGTGGACCGTGCCATCCAGATCGTCGTCCTGGCGCTGAAGCGCTACGGCGCGCCTGTCTATGTTCGACACGAGATCGTGCACAACAAATATGTCGTGGACGGTCTGCGCCAGATGGGCGCCGTCTTCGTCAAAGAACTCGACGCCATTCCCGACGACGGGCAGCCGGTGGTCTTCTCCGCGCACGGCGTTCCCAAAACTGTCCCTGCCGAGGCCGAGCGGCGCGAGATGCTTTATCTCGACGCGACCTGCCCGCTGGTCTCAAAGGTTCACAAGCAAGCCATGAGGCATATGCGGCTGGGTAGGCAGGTGCTCCTGATAGGCCATCGCGGCCACCCCGAAGTGGTCGGCACGATGGGACAGCTGCCCGAAGGCGCGGTTGTGCTGATCGAGACCGAGGCGGATGTCGCGACCTTCGCGCCGGCGGACCCGTCCGCGCTCGGCTTCGTCACGCAGACGACGCTGTCGGTGGACGACACGGCCGGCATTCTGGCGGCGCTGCAGCGCAAGTTCCCGGAGCTGCACGCCCCGTCCTCGGAATCGATTTGCTATGCCACAACCAATCGGCAGGACGCCGTGAAGGCCTCGGCGCCGGGCACCGATCTGTTCCTCATCGTCGGCGCGCCCAATTCCAGCAATTCCCGGCGCCTCGTGGAAGTGGCGGAGAAGGCGGGCTCCAAGCGCGGGCTTCTCGTGCAGGGTTCGGCCGAACTGCCGCTGGACGAGCTGAAAGCCGGCGATCTCGTCGGCATGTCCGCCGGCGCCTCGGCGCCAGAAGTGCTGACCGACGGCATTCTCGATGCGCTCCGCGAGCGCTTCGAGGTGCGGATCGAATTGGTTCAGACCGCGATCGAGAACGAGAACTTCCCTGTGATGCGCTCGCTGCGCGACGTGCCTTTGACGGCTGAGGATATGGCCTTCGTCAACGGCAACCGGCCGCTCGCGGGCGAAAGGACGAACTGACATGGCCGTCTATACCGAAGTCGGCGAGGCCGAGCTCAGCGCCTTTCTCGCGCGCTACCATGTCGGGCGCCTCCTGTCCTACAAGGGCATCGCGGAAGGCGTGGAGAACTCCAACTTCCTGCTGCGCTCAGAGGGCGGAACGTTCATCCTGACGCTTTACGAAAAGCGTGTGAACCGGGCCGATCTGCCCTTCTTCGTCGGGTTGATGGAGCATCTGGCGGGCAAGGGTCTGTCCTGCCCACTGCCGGTTCAGCCGCGCGACGGCGACACGCTCGGGGAACTCGCGGGGCGCCCGGCGGCGCTCTTCACCTTCCTCGAGGGCATGTGGTCGCGCCGTCCCACCGCCGAGCAATGCGGCGCCGTGGGTCAGGCCATGGCGAGAATGCATCTGGCCACCGGCGACTTCGCTTTGCGGCGGGAGAACAGTCTCTCGGTCGGCGCGTGGCGCCCGCTTCTGGAGGCCTGCGGCGAGGATGCCGATAAGGTCGAGGCCGGGCTTCGCGCCGAGATCGACGACGAACTTGGTGCTTTGGAGAGCGCTTGGCCTTCGGGTCTGCCGAGCGGCGTGATCCATGCCGATCTGTTTCCCGACAATGTCTTCTTTCTGGAGGGGCAGCTGTCGGGCCTCATCGACTTCTATTTCGCCTGCAACGACATCCTCGCCTATGATCTGGCGATCTGTCTTTGCGCCTGGTGCTTCGAGCTGGACGGCGCGTTCAACGTCACCAAGGGCCGCCAGCTGATCGAGGGATACGAGAGCGTTCGCCCCTTGAGCGCGGCGGAGCGTGAGGCGCTGCCGATCCTGGCGCGGGGCGCGGCCGTGCGCTTCCTCCTGACGCGGCTCTACGACTGGATCAACACGCCGGCCAATTCCTTCGTGACCAAGAAGGACCCGAAGGAATATCTGCGCAAGTCCCGCTTCCATCGGCAGGTTCGCAGCCTGTCCGACTACGGCGTTCTCTCCAAGGCTCCCATCGCATGACCGACACGACCGACACGACAGACAAGACGCGCGTCGACATCTTCACCGACGGTGCCTGCTCCGGCAATCCGGGGCCGGGCGGCTGGGGCGCGATCCTGCGCAGCGGAGAGACGGAGCGGGAGCTGTCTGGCGGGGAGGCGCACACGACCAACAACCGGATGGAGCTTCTTGCCGCGATCGAAGGCTTGGGCGCGCTGAAACGCGGCTGCGCCGTGCATCTTCATTCCGACTCGCAATATCTACGCGACGGAATCACCAAGTGGATTCACGGCTGGAAGCGGAACGGCTGGCGGACGGCCGAAAAGAAGCCGGTGAAGAACGCCGAACTCTGGCAGCGGCTGGACGAGGAGCGCAACCGCCACGACGTGACGTTCCATTGGGTCAAGGGCCATGCCGGCCATGCCGAGAACGAGCGGGCGGACGAACTGGCCCGCGCGGGCATGGAGCCCTTCAAGCGCAAGCCGGCGAGGATCGCCTCGCCGGCCTGACGTCTCAATGGCGAATCAGAGCTGCTGCAGGAGCGCCGAGGCCGCCGAGACCTCGGCCTGACCGGGCGAGGTCTCGATGTTGAGGGCCGCCACCATTCCGTCCCGCACGATCATCGAATAGCGCTTGGAGCGCACGCCGAGTCCGCCAACCGAAAGATCGGCGTCGAGCCCGGCGGCGCGCGTGAACTCGGCGCTGCCATCCGCAAGGAACAGAATCCGATCGCCCGCCTCGGTCGCCTTGGCCCAGGCCTTCATGACGAAGACGTCGTTCACCGCGACGACGGCGATCGTGTCGACACCCTTGGCGCGGATCTCTTCGTTGAGCTCCAGAAAGCCGGGAAGGTGGTTCATCGTGCAGGTCGGCGTGAACGCGCCGGGAACGGCGAACAGAACCACGGTCTTTCCGCTGAAGACATCGTCCGTCGTGAGCGTCTTCGGGCCGTCCTCGCTGGGCGTGCGGAAGGTGGCGGCAGGCAGTTTGTCGCCGATCGATAGGGTCATGGCAGTCCTCTTGTCTCGTCGATTCGGTCAGTTCCGGCGGACCGGAAGCGCGCGGATTAGCTCGCCCTTGCCCCCGTCCGTCAACATGAGATCGACGCGCTCGAGAGCCGGCCCGGTGCCCGGCCGGGACAGCAAGGGAAGCTCGGCGTGGGCTTGGCCCGAAAGGGAGATCATCGACGGCTTGGCGAAGGCCCAGCCTTCCGGCCCGGACACGAAGAGATCGCTGGCGCTGGCGAGCGCGCCGGATGGCCCGCTGACCTTGAGCGCGGCTCCGTCCGTCGAGAGCGACGCTTGCCACCCGGCCGCCGGATTGGGCGCGGGGAGCGCGTCGAACGCACGGCGGACGGCAGCGCGCGCGCCGAGGCTGGTGCTCGGCTCCGTTTCCAATTGAAGTTGGACGGGCAGGCACAGCTCGCGGCAAAGTCCGATGAGAATTTGCGCGCGCAGGACTAAGCGAGGGCCGGGCGCGCGCTGCGCTTCGATCGCGATGCTTGCCGGCTCGACATAGCCGATGCTTTCGATGTCACCCTCCAGGAATCGAGTGGGCGCGGGATAGGAGAGTTCGACACCCGTGATACCCTCGCTGCCACCGAAGTCGATCCGAGGCGCGAGGCCGGCAGCACCGGGGGAGATCCAATAGGTCTTCCAGCCCGGCTTCAGATCAATGTCGAGCGCGGCGCGGATCGCACTCTCCGACTCGATCGCGGTGAGGGTGACATGCGCGCCCTCGACTTCGGCCTGCGAGGCGGCGGAGGCCGGCAGGACGGCCGCGAGAAAAAGGGGAAGCAGCGCCAAGGGGCGGAGCCAGCGAGCGACCGCCGCTCCGGCCGGAGAAATTTCGTGAGGCGGCATGTCTTCCCTCATGTCACAGGTGCAAATCGGCTCGGACATCTTTATCTTCAGCGTATGGACTTCGAAAACATCCGCAACCGATCCGACGAAGCCTCCTCGCTGGAGGGGCACTTCCTTATCGCCATGCCCGGCATGGAAGATGAGCGATTTGCCCGTTCCG
Source organism: Aureimonas sp. AU20 (assembly GCF_001442755.1). Classification (NCBI taxonomy): domain Bacteria; kingdom Pseudomonadati; phylum Pseudomonadota; class Alphaproteobacteria; order Hyphomicrobiales; family Aurantimonadaceae; genus Aureimonas; species Aureimonas sp. AU20. The sequence goes on from NZ_CP006367.1 coordinate 2,147,798, forward strand.
TCGTCTATGTCTGCGCGCATTCATCCAGCGGAGCCATGGGCTTCATCGTCAACAAGGCGCAGCCGCTGAGCTTCGGCGCGCTGTTGACGCAGCTCGAGATCGTCAGCGACCCTGACGAGATCCGCCTGCCCGGCAAGGGGCAGGAAGTGCCGGTCTGCCACGGCGGGCCGGTGGAGCGCGGCCGCGGTTTCGTGCTGCATTCCGACGATTACGATTCCGATTCCACCGTCGTGGTGGAGCAGGGCATCGCGCTCACCCCGACGCTCGACATTTTGAAAGCCATGTCGAACGGCGCTGGCCCGTCCACCGCGCTGATGGTGCTGGGCTATGCCGGCTGGGGCGCCGGACAGCTGGAAGCCGAGATCGCCGCCAATGGTTGGCTCACCTGCCGGGCCGAACTCGACATCGTCTTCGACGCCGAGCTCGACAACAAATACTCGCGGGCGCTCGGCATTCTCGGCATCAACCCTGCCTTCTTGACCAGCGAAGCCGGCCACGCCTGACGCGCCTTTCGCGGCTTGGACGATCGGCTGCCGCTAGCTGGCAGCCGCCTTGCGCGGCTGGCGCTCCTGCAGCCGGCGTCGCGCTTCCTCGGCGCTGAGCGGCGGCGAGAACATGTAGCTCTGGACATACTCGCAGTTGAGCTGGCGTAGGCGCTGGGCGTCGGTCTCGTTGTCGACGCCCTCGGCCACGACCGCTAGACCCAGCTCATGCGCCATGGTTACGATCGATTGCACGATGATCGGCTTCTGCGGATGCGCCTCGCCGCGCAGGAAGGATTGGTCGATCTTCAGCGTGTCGAACGGGAAGCGCATGAGATAGGAGAGGGCGGAATAGCCCGTTCCGAAATCATCCAGCGACAGGCCGACGCCGATCTCCTTCAGACGCTCCAGAAGCTTGGCCGAACGCTCGGGATTGTCCATCACGAGCGACTCGGTGAGTTCCAGCTTCAGCGTTTCCGGCGGCAGGTTGTAGCGCTTCAGGATGTGACGCACGTCGTTGAGAAGGTCCTGACGGATCAGCTGGCGGCTCGAAATATTCACCGAGCAGAAGAGCTTCGACTGGCCCGGCAGCTTCTGCCAGTCCGACAGGCGCCGCGTTGCCTCGTCCAGCGCGAACTGCCCGAGTTGTACGATAAGGCCCGTGCTCTCGGCCATCGGAATGAACTCGACCGGTGAGACAGGCCCACGCTTGGCGTGGTTCCAGCGCAAGAGGGCCTCGAAACCCACGATCTCGCCCGACGAAAGCTTCACGATCGGCTGGAACATGAGCGAAAGCTCGTTCCGACCGAAGGCGCGGCGAAGGTCGGATTCCAGTTCCACGCGCCCGGAGGAATGCGTCTTGTAGGCCGGGCGGAAGGGCTCGATCCGGTCACCACCGAGCCGCTTGGCCTGATACATCGCCAGTTCCGCGTCGCGCAGCACTTCGTCTGCGCTGGCGCCTTCGGTCCAGCCCGTAAGGCCGACGGAGGCGGTCAGGATGATGTCGCGCTCGCCGAAGGCGATTGGTGCGCGCACCACTTCGCGCAGCGTCTCGGCAAAGGTACCGACCGCGCCGATCTCGGTTTCCGACATGAGGATCAGACCGAACTGATCGCCCGTCAGACGCGCCAGCGAATCCTGCGGCTTCAGCACCCGTTTCAGGCGGCGGCCGACGGTGAGCAGGATCGTGTCGCCCGTCGCCATGCCGAAATCGTCGTTCACCTGCTTGAAGCGGTCGAGATCGATCACGAAGAGGGTCGGCCGCACGTCGGCATGGCTCATGGCCAGTGCGGCGATGGAGTTCAGCCGGTCGATGAAGAGTTCGCGATTGGGAAGGCCTGTGAGCTGATCGTGCAGTGCGTCATGGAGCAGGCGCTCCTCGGCCTTCTTTCGGTCCGTCACGTCCTTGAGCGTGCCGACGCAGCGCACGACCTCGCCGTTGGAGCCGAGCACTGGTCGCGCCTGGAGGTTCATCCAGTGATAATGCCCATCGTCGCTGCGCACCCGGAAATCCTGCGAGATGCGTCCGCGCCGGTGCTCGAGGATTGTGTCGAGCGTGACCTTGAACCGGTCGCGGTCGTCGGGATGCAGAATCGGCAGCCAGTCGCGCGCCGGGCCGTTCATGGCGGCAACGGGCATGCCGGCGAGACCGTCCGTGTCCGACCCCGCGAAGATACGGTCGCGTGCCACGTCCCAATCCCAGATCGCATCACCCGTGCCGGCCAGCGCCAGGGCGCGGCGCTCCATGTCCGACAGAATGCCGCTGCCGAAGCTGCCGTTTCCGGCAAAGGCATGCTGCATCACCGTGAAGCCGATCAGAAGCACTATGAGCACGAGGCCGCCACCCAGCGCCGGCTGGATGATGTCGTTGTGGATTTGGCCGGTGATCGTCAGCCAGCCCGTGCCGAGCCAGGCGATGATGAGCAGCCATGTCGGGATCAGCATGATCGCGCGGTCATAGCGCACGGCGGAGAGGTAGAGGATCAGGAGGAGGCCAATGCCGGCGGTGGCTGTCATCGACATTCGGGCGATGCCCGAGGCCATGGGCGGATCGAAGGCGGCCAGCGCGCCGAGGCCGCCGAGGCCCATCAGCCAGAGCGCGGTGAAGGCGGAGAGAATGCCATGCCAGCGGTTGAGGTTGAGATAGGCGTAGAGAAACACGACGAGCGTGAAGGCGAGGGCGACCTCCGTACCCGCGCGCCAGATGCGCTCCTCGCCGGGCACGATGGGCACGAGCTTCTGCCAGAAGTCGAAGTCGATGCAGATATAGGCCAACACCGCCCAGGCGAGCGCGGCTGTGGCCGGGAACATGGGCGAGCCCTTCACCACGAAGAGAATGGTGAGGAAGACGGCGAGCAGGCCGGCGATGCCGAGCACGATGCCGCGATAGAGCGTGAAGGCGTTGACTGTGTCCTTATAGGCGTTCGGCTCCCACAGGCGGATTTCGGGCAGCTTGTCGCTCGCGAGTTCGGCCACGAAGGTGATGACCGAGCCGGGGTCGAGCGTGACGAGAAAGACGTCGGCCTCCGGGCTGTCCTGCCGGTCGAGCGCGAAGCCTTCCGACGGCGTGATGGCGACGACGCGCTGCGAGCCGAGATCGGGCCAGATGAGCCCCGAGCCCGACAGGCGGAAATGCGGCGCTACGACAAGACGGTCGATCTGCTCGTCCGTGTTGTTGGACAGGGCGAAGACCGCCCAGTTGCCCGAGGGGTTCGGCGAACTCGATTCCACCTCGATGCGCCGGACGATGCCGTCCGAGCCCGGAATAGTGGAAACCTGAAAATTGGCACCGCGTCCGCGATGCAGATCCACGGCGGGGGCGAGATCGATTGCCACGTCCTCCCGTCCGATGCTGACGGGCGAAAAGGCGTGTGCGGGCAGGGTGCCGCTGAGCGCGACCAGGAAACAGCCGAAAACCCAGAACAGGATGGCCGACAAGCGGGCGAGATGGGGCATGGAGAGCGTCAGGGCCTTGTCCCGGCGAGCGAAAGATCGGGCATCGAATCGGCATGATAGCCGCCACTGGCAGCCCAGTCTTCGGCCAGCAACGAATAGAGCAGGTGATCCTCCCAGACACCGGCGATTTTCAGGTATCGCCTGAGATGGCCCTCCCGACTGAAGCCACAGCTTTCCAGAAGGCCGATCGAGCGGGCATTGTTCGGCACGCAAGCCGCCTCCACTCGGTGCAGCCCCTCGATCTCGAAGGCGAAAACGGAGATCGTGCGCACGGCGCGTGTCATGATCCCGCGCCCGGCATGGCGTTCGCCCATCCAATAGCCGAGGGTGGCGGATTGGGCCACCCCCCTCTGGAGGCGCCCAAGTGTCAGCCCGCCATAGAGCGTGGCGCCGCTCGGGTCGAACACGAAGAACGTGTAGCTCGTGCGCTCCCGAGCGTCCTTGATATAGCGGTCCAGTCGCAGCCGGAAGGCCGATCGGCTCAACTCGTTGCCGGTCCAGCTGGGTTCCCAGGGCGTGAGAAAGGCCCGGCTGGCCTCGCGCAGCTCCCGCCAGCGCTCGTAGTCGCCCCGGCGGGGCATCCGAAGCAGGATGCCGGGTCCGCTCAGGACGGGCTGAGCGGAAGCTTGAACCCAATCCAGCCAACCCATGCCGGCTGGATCAGACGTTCGCCGCGGCCACGCGCGGCCGCCCGGAGAGGGCGGGGGTCGCCCCGCCCTGCATCAGTTGGTCGAGGGACGGCAGGCGCGACACCGGCCCTATCGCGGCGAGCGTCGGCACGGCATCGACGAAGGTCGTCTGCGCCAGACCCGCCAGCCGCTCCGCCGTGATGGCGGCGAGCCGGTCGAGAAGCTCCGTGTTGCTGATGATGGCGCCGTTGAACATGAGTTGACGGGCGATCTGCCCCGCGCGCGAAGCCGGGCTCTCCTGGCTCATCAGAAGGCTGGAGCGCATCTGCGCCCGAGCCCGCACGACTTCCTTCTCGGTGATGCCCTCGGCGGCACGGACCAGTTCTTCGACGATCACCGGCGCGAGCTCGGCAAGCTCTTCCTCGCCGGTCGCAGCATGGACGCCGAAGATGCCGCAGTCCGAAAAGCTCCAATGGAAGGCCGAGATGGCGTAGCAGAGGCCCCGCGTTTCCCGCACTTCTTGGAACAGGCGGGACGACATGCCGCCGCCTAGGATGATGGAGAGAACCTGTGCGGAATAGAAGTCGCGCTGGTAGTAGGGTCGGCCCTTGAAGCCGAGCACCATCTGCGCGTCGGACAGGTCGCGCTCCTCGCGGAACTCGCCGCCGGTATAAAGCGCGGGCGTGCGTTCGATCCCGCCAGGGCTGCTGGCGATCTCGGCGCCGAAGGCGGCGGAGACGCGATCCACGATGTCCTGATGCGACACCGCGCCGGCGGCCGAGACCACCATGCGATCCGGCCCGTAATGGCGCTTGAGATAGTTGCGCAGGTCTTCGGGCGTGAAGGAGCGCACGCTGTCGCGCGTGCCCAGGATCGGGCGGCCAATCACCTGCGATTCGAAGGCGCATTGCTGAAAATGGTCGAAAACGATGTCGTCCGGCGTATCCTCGGCGGCGCCGAGTTCTTGCAGCACGACCTGTTGCTCGCGCTCCAGCTCTTCCTCGTCGAAGCGCGAATCGAGAAGGATGTCCGACAGGATGTCGAGCGCCAGCGGCACGTCGTTCTTCATGACCCGGGCGTAGAACGCCGTGGTCTCGACGCTGGTGGAGGCGTTCAGCTCGCCCCCGACATCCTCGATTTCCTCGGCGATCTGGCGCGCCGTGCGGCGCGTCGTGCCCTTGAAGGCCATGTGTTCGAGGAGATGCGCGATGCCATGCTCGCGCTCCGTCTCGTCACGCGCCCCGGCCTTGACCCAGACGCCCAAGGCCGCGCTTTCCAGCGTCGGCATGGTTTCGGTCGCGACCGTCAGTCCGTTGGAAAGGCGCGTGATCTCGACGCTCATGCGGCGGCCCCGTGTCGAACGGCGCGGCTGCGCTCGCGGATGTAGGTCTGGACAGCGTCGAGATCGTTCGGCAGCACGTCGAACTTCTCGTCCCGCACCATCAGGTCGGCATGGCTCGGCGGCAGCGGCGGCTCGATGCCGCACGCCGCCTTGACGGAGGCCGGGAACTTGGCGGGATGAGCGGTGCCGAGCGTGATCATCGTGACATCGCCCATGTGCCGGTCGGCCACCGAGACACCGACCGCCGTGTGCGGGTCGAGGAGATAGGCCGTGGTGCCGAGATAGCGCTTGATGGTTTCGGCGGTCTTGGCCTCGTCCGTGCGGCCGGCGTCGAATTCGGCGCGGATCCTCGCGACCATATCCTCCGGCAACGTGAAAGCACCGGACTGGCGCAGCTGCTGCATGAGGCGGCGCACCGTCTCGGCATCGCGCCCGCTCGCCTCGAACAGGAGGCGCTCGAAATTGGAGGAAATCTCGATGTCCATGGAGGGCGACATGGTGGCGTGGACGCCCTCCATCTCGTAGCGCCCGGTCTGCATCGTGCGCTCCAGAATGTCGTTCTGGTTGGTCGCGATGATCAGGCGCTCCACCGGCAGGCCCATGCGCTTCGCGGCATAGCCGGCGAAAATGTCGCCGAAATTCCCCGTCGGTACGGTGAAGGACACCGGGCGACGCGGCGCGCCGACGCTGGCGGCGGCGGTGAAGTAGTAGACGATCTGAGCCATGATGCGGGCCCAGTTGATCGAGTTGACGCCCGATAAAGCCGACTCGGCGCGGAAGCCCGCGTCGTTGAACATGGCCTTCACCAGGGCCTGACAGTCGTCGAACGTGCCTTCAACCGCGACCGGATGGACATTCGCCATGCCGGCGGTCGTCATCTGACGCTGCTGGACGGGCGAGACGCGGCCCTTGGGAAAGAGAATGAACATGTCGGTGCGGTCGCTGCCGGCGAAGGCGGCGATGGCGGCGCCGCCCGTGTCGCCCGAGGTCGCGCCGACGATCGTGGCGCGCCGCTGCCGTTTGGCGAGGACATGGTCCATCAGCCGCGACAGGAGCTGCATGGCGACGTCCTTGAAGGCGAGCGTCGGCCCGTGAAAAAGCTCCAGCACGAAATGCCGGTCGCCGATCTGCACCAGCGGCGCGACGGCGGGGTGGCGGAAGGTCGCATAGGCCTCGCGCACCATGCGCTCCAGATCGGCCGGGGCGATGTCGTCGCCGACGAAGGGCGACAGAACCTCGAGCGCCACGTCGGCATAGGGGCGGCCGGCGAAGGATGCGATCGTCTCGGGCGAGAGGGTCGGCCAGGTTTCGGGCACGTAGAGTCCGCCGTCCGTCGCAAGACCCGCCAGAAGAACGTCGGCAAAACCAAGGGTCGGAGCTTCGCCCCGCGAACTCACATATCTCAAAGATGACTCCCGTCGGCCCTTGCGGGCGGCTGGTTCCGGCATGTCGGGACGTTCGCCCTTCCCATGCCGAGACTGGTCGCAACTCGGCTGGGTGCCTGATATAGACCGAGCGACCATCCTATGGGAAGAACCGGCCGATGCATATGTCGACACGCACCCCCTTCGATCGTCTCGCGATTCTCGCGCTGGCGGGCCTCGTCAGCGCCGGCTGCAGCACCTCGGGCAGGGGGCCCGCGCCAGCGCCCGCCTCCTCGGCCAGCCTGCCCGCCTCGGCCGCCCAGGTGGCGACGGCCGGCAGCGTGCCGGACTATTGCCCGCCCGTGGCGCTGCGTGAGGGGACGGCGATCCTGCGCAAGGGCGCGGGCGACTCGATCGACTATGTCGCCTCGATCACCGGCACGACGCGCTCCTGCCGCGAGCGGGATGGCCAGTATCTTCTGGAAGTCGCCGTGACGGGACGGGTCGTGCCGGGGCCGGCGGCCAAGGGCGGCACGGTGAACCTGCCGGTGCGCGTCGCGATCGTCGACAATGGGAAGCTGGTCTACAGCCAGCTCGGCCAGCAGGGCGTGCTTCTGGATTCCAGCGGCGGCGCGGTGAACTTCACCTATGTCGATCGCGCCGTCCGCTTCCCCAAGCCGACCGGTCGCACGCTCGTGATCTATGCCGGCTTCGACGAAGGCCCGGCACCCGCGGGAGCCAAGCCGGCCGGCGCCAAGACCGCGAGCCGCTGACCCCGAAATGGGGGCGGCCGGTCAGGCCGCTTCCCAGCTCGAAAACGCGTCCACCACGCTCGGAAATTCCGACAAGCGCTTGATCACGGTCTCCGCGCCGGCTTCCGCCAGCGCGTGGCCATGGCCGGAATAGCTGTGCTGCCCGCCGGTGAAGCCGACGACGCGGCAGCCCGCCGCGACGGCCGCGGCGACGCCGTGCACGGAGTCTTCCAGCACGATCGTCTCGCGCGGCTCGGTCTCGAACTGGCGGCAGCCGAAGAGATAGACGTCCGGCGCGGGCTTGGGGCGCTTGGTGCCGACCTCGCGCGCGGCGTAGACATAGGGGCGGAACCGGTCCCAGAGCTTGGTCGGCTCCAGCACGATCTTCAGCCGCTCGGACGAGGAGTTCGAGCAGATGGCGCGCGGCAGGTCGAGCCGGTCCAGCATCTCGTGCACGCCCGCGATCGGCGTGATCTCGGCGGCGAGGCGCCGGTCAAGTTCCGCCCGCTGCCGGTCGGCATAGTCTTCGGGAAAGCGGATGCCGGCCTCGGCCGTGAGAAGTTCGAGGATCCGATCCTGCGTCAGGCCGGCGAAGCGCTCCGCGATCTCTTCCGCCGAAATCTCGTAGCCGAGTTCGCCGAGCAGCGAAGCGTCGACCTTGGCCGAGATGATCTCGGAATCCACCAGCACGCCGTCGCAATCGAACAGGATCAGGGAGAGGGCCATCGGAGCTGCCTTTCAGACGTGTGCCCGGCCGATCGGCGGCGCGGCAAGGCACTGGGAAGAACGCCGTCGGCATCGAAGGCGCAAAACAAAGGGACGGACCCGGACGGTCCTTTGGCGCCTGGACTGCCGATGCGATTTCGGGCTGTCGGCGGTCAGACACGAGATGGGGCGCCTCTAGCACGGGAGGGCGGCGGTGGCCAATCGAGCGCGAGCTTCACCGGCCATTAACCCTCTTCGGTAACCATGTTGTCTGAGGGTCGGCGGCGGATATCGGCTGCCTTTCGTGTTTTGCGTTGATGAGTGGGGGACGCCATGTCCAGGGCTGGAACGGTTCGGGTTTCTCGTTCGGGGACTTTGGCAGAGACGGGCGTTGGGCCCAGCGCGGGGGCCGGGGTGACGGCTCGTGGCGCCGGGCCGCAGGCCCTTCGCGCGCCGGGGGCGCTGTCCCCCACTGGTGCGCCGGACTGGCTCGACACCATCATCAAGGGCGACTGCGTCTCGCGCATGGCCATGCTGCCCGCCGGCAGCGTCGACGCCATCTTCGCCGACCCTCCCTACAATCTCCAGCTCGGCGGCGATCTCACCCGCCCCGATCAGTCGCGCGTCGACGCGGTCACCGAAGACTGGGACCGGTTCGAGAGCTTCGAGGCCTATGACGCCTTCACGAGAGCCTGGCTGCTGGCCGCCCGCCGGCTGTTGAAGCCGAGCGGCACGATCTGGGTGATCGGCTCCTACCACAACATCTTCCGCGTCGGCGCCATCATGCAGGATCTGGGGTTCTGGATGCTGAACGACATCGTCTGGCGCAAGACCAACCCGATGCCGAACTTTCGCGGCCGGCGCTTCCAGAACGCCCACGAGACGATGATCTGGGCCTCGCGCTCGGCCGAGGCCAAGAGCTACACGTTCAACTACGACGCGATGAAGGCGGCCAACGACGACACGCAGATGCGCTCGGACTGGCTGTTTCCGATCTGCTCGGGGGCCGAGCGGTTGCGCGCCGAGGACGGGGTGAAGGTGCACCCGACGCAGAAGCCCGAAGCGCTTCTCGCCCGCGTGATCCTGTCCTCCACCAAGCCGGGCGACGTGGTGCTCGATCCGTTCTTCGGCACCGGCACGACCGGGGCGGTGGCCAAGCGCCTGGGCCGGCATTTCGTCGGCATCGAGCGCGAGGACAGCTATATCGAGGCGGCGGCCGAGCGCATTCTGGAGGTCGAGCCCTTGTCGCCGGAAGCCTTGGCGACCAACGCCGGCAAGCGGGCCGAGCCGCGCGTGCCGTTCGCGGCGCTGCTCGACATGGGGCTGGTGCAGCCGGGCGCGGAGCTGACCTGCGCCAAGGGTCGGCACCGGGCGCATGTGCAGGCGGACGGAACGGTGCGCTGCGCGGTGGGCGAGCCGGCCTCGATCCACAAGATCGGGGCACGGGTGCAGGGACTGGAGGCGTGCAACGGCTGGACCTTCTGGCATGTGCGCGAGGGCACGCGGCTCACCCCGATCGACGCGCTCAGGCAGACCGTGCGCGACGCCATGGCCAAGGCGGGGCTGTAGGATTCTAGAACTCGGGACAAATCCTTCCGGGGTCGGCTGGGCTTAGTCTTTCCACTGTTGACTTCGTCGCGAATGTTTGGCCCTGCCGCCGGCATCGACTGCGCCTCGCTCGTTGCCCCCAACGAAAACCCCTCAACCATCCTCCACCCAGAGGTTTTGTTAGGCGCCCTCAGCCCTGCGATCAGCGTGGCTTCCGAACCGGAGCGCCGCTGAGTGCGATCTCCACCGCCTTGCGCATCAGCGTCGGCAGGCCGGCCTTGTCCAGCCGATCGATTGTCACCCAGGCGCCGAACTCAGGCGGAGCTTCTTCTACGGTTGCTTGCCAGACCTCCAACGCGAGGTCGAAATGCGTGAAACCGTGGGCAACTTCACCCGCGAGCGTCCAGTCTGCCGCGAAGGGGGCGCCCTGGCGGCCCGTCGCGCCGTCGGCCTTGGCGCTCCAATCCGTCGTAAAGGGTTCCGCCATGCCGCCGAGCATGCCCGAACTCGGCCGCCGACGCAGGAGAATGGCGCCGTCGCCACGCCGTCTCGCCACGAAGGCCGCCCCGCGCCGGGCGCGCTTGGGCTTCTTGGCCGCCTTTTTCGGAAACTCCTCCTGCCGCCGTTCGATCCGCGCCTCGCAGTCCACGCCGATCGGGCAGAGAATGCAGGAGGGCGAGCGCGGCGTGCAGATCGTGGCGCCGAGATCCATCATAGCCTGCGCGAAATCCCCCGCGCGCCTCTGAGGCGTCATGGCGGCTACATGCACGCGGATCAGCTTTCTCGACGCGGGCAGGGGCGTCTCGATCGCATGGAGACGGCTCGTCACCCGCTCGATATTGCCGTCCACCACCGGGGCCGGCTCGTCGAAGGCAATCGCGGCGATCGCGGCGGAGGTGTAGTCGCCGATCCCCGGCAATTCGCTCAAGCCTGCGGCGGTGTCGGGAAAGCGGCCGTTGCGCCGGAGCGTCACTTCGCGGGCGCAAGCGAGAAGATTGCGGGCGCGGGCGTAGTAGCCGAGCCCGGCCCAGGCCGACATCACCGCCTCGTCCTCCGCTCCGGCAAGGGCCTGGACCGTCGGCCAACGCTCGGTGAAGGCGGCGAAATAGCTTTTCACGGCCGCGACCGTGGTCTGCTGAAGCATGACTTCGGACAGCCAGATGCGATAGGGATCGGGCCGGACGCCTTGCGCTCGGTCCGCCGGCGAAACGCGCCAGGGCAGGGTGCGGGCGTGGCGATCGTACCAAGCCAGAAGCCGCTCGGAGACGGGAAGCGCCGCGCTCATGCCGCGTGCTTCGCTTGACTTCGGGCATGGGGCCGTCCATCCGACGCCACCATTTGCAAAATGCAAACGGGCTTTAAGTGCCTCGCCGAATGGGATTTGTGTTTGAAGATCGATTTCTTCGTCATCAACCTGGATCGGTCCCCCGAGCGCCTTGAAGCCGTTCGGGCGGAAGCCGCCGCGCTGGGCATCGACCTGATACGGGTCCCGGCCGTGGATGGAAAGACCGTCTCCGAGGCCGAGCAGGGCGCGCTGGACCGGGCGGGCTTCCTGCGCCGCCATGGAAAGCGGCCGATGCCGGGCGAATATGGCTGCTATGTCAGCCATGTCGCGGCACTGCGCCGCATCGCCGCCGGAGAGGCGGAGGCCGGCGTCGTGTTCGAGGACGACGTGCGCCCGCTGCCCGAGCTCATGCCCGTTCTCCAATCACTGGGCGAGGCCGACGATTGGGACGTGGTGCGCTTCGCCCATCATCGCCGGGTTCGCCGCAAGGCGATCCGCAACCTCGCGCAAGGTCGGCAGCTCTTCGCCACCTATTTCGGCCCGACCGGCAGCGCCGCCGCCTATATCGTGCGACGCGAGGCGGCCGGGCGGCTGGCCGACGCGCTCGTTCCCATGCAGCTTCCCTTCGATGTCGCGCTGGAGCGCGGCTGGGCGACGGGCTGCCGCACGCTTGACATCTGGCCCGATCTCGTCGGCTTCGGCGCTCTGTCGAAGACCAGCCTGACGCGCGAGACCCGCCGCTACGGCGCGATGAAGCTGCCGGTCTGGCGCCGCTGGCCGACGCTCCTGTTTCGCGCCGGCGATCTCGCGCGCCGCATCGGGCGCACCGCGCGCCTGCCGAGGACGCCCGCATGATCTCCGTTCGCCGCATGCTCCTCGTCCGACGACGGATCGACCCTTTGATCCTCGGCGCGGGCATTCTCTCGCTCGCGCTGATGTTGGGCGCGGGCAAGGTCGCCTTTCTGTTTTTCGCCGCGTGCGGCCTCTATCTGGTTGCGATCCGCCACCGGGTCTCTCGCCAAGCGCCCAAGGCGTTCAGCGCGCTTCTGTTGGCCTGGGCGCTCTGGCAGATCGGCCTCAGCCTCGTGCGAGGGGAGCCGGTCTCGGGCAATCGCGTCCTGTCCTATGCCGCGATCGAGTTCGCCATGGTGTTCCTGCCGGTCGGGCTCTGCCTCGTGCCACGCCCGCTTGATGCGCTGGCGACCGGCGCGCGCCTGGGGCTTGTCCTGCTGCTCGTCGCAGCGCCTATCGACTATCTCCTGTCGGACGGGCGCGTCGGGCTCGGCGCCAATGAGGCGCTGTTTGCCTTCGTGGCGGGCGTCGTCGGCGTCGCGGCGCGGCTTCCCGCACGCCGGCCTTGGCGCTGGCTGCCGAACGGCACGGGCTGGACCTATCTCTCCGCCGTGCCGATCCTGCTTTCGGGAACGCGAGCCGCCTTCGTGATCGTCGGCCTCGCCGCCCTGGTCGATCTCGTTCGACTGTTCGGCCGAGGGTTCGGCAGGCCGTCGAAGCGTGTCGTGGCGCTGGCCTTGGTCGGCCTCGCGCTGCTCAGCTATCCGGCCGGGCTGATCGTCAGTGATCGGTTCGAGAGCGGGGTTACCGAGATGCGTTCCTTCGAGGAAACCGGCAAGGTCACCGGCTCGGTGGATGTGCGCATCGTCATGTGGCGCTCGGCGCTGGCGGTGATCGGCGAGCACCCGCTGCTGGGCGTCGGCGGAACGTCCAAGATGGCGGCGGCGGGCGAGAAGGCCGGCGCGAACGGCTACATGGTCACCTACTACCAGCATCTCCACAATCTGTTTCTGGACGAGGCCATATCGAGCGGGCTGATCGGACTGGCCCTTCTCCTGTCGGTCTTCGCGGCCTTTCTCGCCACCGTCTTTCGCGGAACGCGGGATCGGTCTTCGCGGGAAGCCGCCCTGCTTCTGGTCGGTTTCCTCTTCACCTTCGGCTCGTTTCACGGCGTGCTTCTGAACGAGTGGACCCTGATCGCGTTGTTCGGCACGATGGGAACCATGCTGGCGGCGATCGGCCGGAAACCCACGCTGTCCAGGCGGATCGAGAAGCGGACCATGCGATGAGCAACGACAAGGGCCCGAGTGACAAGGGCTTGGGCGAGAAGGGCAGCGGCGAGGGCAAGAAGCGGCCACGCGGCCCGCGCCCCTTGAGCGATCTCGTGGCCGATCTGGTGGACCCGATCGTTTCCAAGAAGGCGGGCATGACCTCAGGGCTCCTTTCTGCCTGGCCGGAGATCGCGGGCCTGCGACTGGAGCAGGGGTGCCGTCCGGAAAAACTGCTCTGGCCGGCCCGGCGTAGCGAGGACGATCCGTTCCAGGGCGCGACGCTGGTGGTGGCCTGCGAGGGGGCGTTCGTCCTGCGCCTGCAGCACGAGTCGCACGAGCTGATCGCCCGGGTGAACGGCTATTTCGGCTACCCCGCCGTCGCGCGGTTGAAGATCGTCCAGAAGCCCGTGGAGCATCACCGGATCAACCGGAAGATCCCCGTGAAGCCACTGACCCCGCGCGATCAGCGCACGATCGCCGAGGCCACGGCCCGAATCGAAAGCCCGCGCCTGCGCTCGGCTCTCGAGCGCTTCGGCGAGGCGATTCTCGGTCGCAACGCCGCGGATCGCGAAAGAAACGGCCGCTAAGGCGCTTTTCACCGCGAATTGCGTCGCTTTGCGCGGTGGGAATGTTGGATTTGCCACATTCGCTACGCTAGTTCGGGCTCGGCGAAGCCGTGGGGCTTCTTTCGCAAAGGGCCGAGTTCCGACCATGACCAACCCGAACGACACGAACCGCCTGTTTCTTCGCGGCGCGGCCCTGCGCCGGCGCTCGGTCATCCTGGGCGGCGCGGCCCTTTTGGCGGTTGGAACGGCGGGCAGCGTCTTCGCCCAGAGCGCGACCACCTCTGAGGTCCCCGCCGCAACGACCCAACCCGCGCAGCCGGCGGAGCGCGCCACCAACCCTTCGGCGGCAACCGCGCCCAAACCCGAAGGTATGGTCGACGTTGCCAAGCTGATGAGCCCGCAGGCGCTGCCGGACGTGGTGATCGGCAAGGCCGATGCCCCGGTCACCATCGTCGAATACGCTTCGATGACCTGCTCGCACTGCCGCGACTTCCACTCGGAGAGCTATCCCGCGATCAAGAAGGACTATCTCGACACCGGCAAGGCCAAGCTCATCCTGCGCGAGTTCCCGTTCGACCCGCGCGCTCTGGCCGCGTTCATGCTGGCTCGCTGCGCCGGAGACGAGCGCCGCACCGCCATGGTCGACGTGATGTTCGACCAGCAGCGCGAATGGGCCGCGGCCGAGAACGCCTCCGTCGCGCTTCTGAAGATCGCGCAGCTTGCGGGCCTATCGCAGGATCAGTTCAAGGCCTGCCTCCAGAACACCGAGCTTCAGGGCAAGGTCGTGGCCGTGCAGGAAGCCGGGCAGAAGGAATTCGGCGTATCCGCCACCCCGACCTTCTTCATCAATGGCGAGAAATATGCCGGCGCCTTGTCGGCGGACGAGATGGCGGCCATCATCGAGAAGCATCTCTGATACCGAATTGACGGCGCTTTCCCATCGGAAAGTGCCGTTTCCTAGTCTGGATTCGAAAGGAATGCCGCAGCGCAGCATTGGCGCGGCGTCGCAGTTTGCGTAAAGGTAGGAGTCCGAAAGGACTGCGGCACCACCGCCGCGCCGGGGTTCCAAGATATCCGATGGCCAAGAGACTGTTCACCTTCAAACGGGGCGCAGCCGACCGCACGGCCGATGCGACGGAAGCGCTCGGGCTGAAAGGCTCCAATCTCGCGCTGCTGGCCTCGCTGGATCTGCCCGTGCCCCCCGGCTTCACGATCTCGACCTCGGCTTGGCGCGAGGCGGCTTCCGGCCCTGATCTTCCGCCGGCCCTGCGCAACGAGACGCTGGCCGCCATCGAATGGCTGGAAGGCGTGACGGGCCGCCAGTTCGACGGCGCCGACAAGCCGCTGCTGCTCGCCGTGCGCACCAGCGCGCGCGCCATCATGCCGGGGCTGGCCGACACGGTTCTCGATGTCGGCCTCAACAGCCGAACCGTTGAGAAGCTCGCGGGCGAACTCGCCGATCTCGGCTTCGCCTTCCGCTGCTACCGCCGCTTCATCGAGAGCTATTGCTCGCTAGTCTACAGCATGGACCCCGGCGAGTTCGACGATGTGGCCGATGCCGAGCGCGCGCGCGCCGGCTGGCAGGGCGCCGAGCCGCACTCTCTGGTCGACTGGCGCGCGCTGATCGCGGCCTATCTCGCCTTCGTCGAGGACGAAGTGGGCGAGGCCATGCCGCAATCGCCGCTGGAACAGCTGTACCGGGTCGTGGAGGCGAGCTTCGCCAGCTGGCGCGGCCCGGTCGCGCGCGCCTTCCGCATCGTCCACGGCATCGGCGAGAACGCGGGCCTTGCCGTCACCGTCCATGCCATGATCTTCAACGAGCGGGGCGAAAAGTCCGGCACCGGGCGCGCCCTGTCGCGCGACCTCAAGACCGGCGAGCCCTGCCTGTCGGGCGAATTCGCTCTGGGCGGGCGTGGCGGCGACGAGATCGGGCCGCAGGTTCCCCCGATCGATCTCGGCGCGGCGGATGCGGGCGCTTTGTTCCCCGCCGATCTCAAGGCGCTGGCCGACCATGCTCGCCGCATCGAGGAGCATGTCGGCGACGCCAGCGAGATCGACTTCATGGTCGGCGACGGCGAGCTCTTTTTGCTGCAGTCGCGCGTTCTCAAGCGCAGCGTGGCGGAGGGCATCCGCATCGCCGTCACCATGACGCGTGAAGGGCTGATCCGCGAGGAAGACGCGATCCTGCGCATCGAACCTTCGGCGCTGGACCAACTCCTCCACCCGACGATCGAGCGGGGCGAAGAGGTGATCGTCATCGGCAAGGGCATGCCGGCCTCGCCGGGCGCCGCCAGCGGCCAGATCGTCTTCTCCTCCGAACAGGCGATCGCCCTGGCCGGGGAAGGGCGCAAGTCCATCATGGTGCGCAACGAGACCCTGCCGGAAGA
This sequence comes from Aureimonas sp. AU20, assembly GCF_001442755.1. Taxonomy (NCBI): domain Bacteria; kingdom Pseudomonadati; phylum Pseudomonadota; class Alphaproteobacteria; order Hyphomicrobiales; family Aurantimonadaceae; genus Aureimonas; species Aureimonas sp. AU20. Next base: position 2,163,876 of record NZ_CP006367.1, read on the forward strand.
CGTGCACGGCATGCATGTGACCGAGGGCGTGCTGACCGTGCGCGGCGGGACCACCAGCCATGCGGCGGTGGTGGCGCGCGGCATCGGCAAGCCCTGCGTGACCGGCGCAGGTGCGCTGCGCGTCAACGCCGAGGCGGGCACGCTGACCGCCGCCGGGCGCGTCCTTCAATATGGCGACTGGCTGACCATCGACGGAACCACCGGCGAGGTGATCGCCGGCGCGCCCAAGCTCAAGCGCCCTTCGCTCACGGGCGATTTCGCCACGCTGATGGAGTTCTCGGACCGGGCGCGGCGCATGCGCGTGCGCACCAATGCCGAAACGCCGGCCGAGGCCCGCGCCGCCCGCGCCTTCGGCGCCGAGGGCATCGGCCTTTGCCGCACCGAGCACATGTTTTTTGAGGGCGAGCGCATTTCCATGATGCGTGAGATGATCCTGGCGCGGGACGAGGCGGGCCGGCGCGCGGCACTCGACAAGCTCTTGCCGATCCAGCGATCGGACTTCATCGAGCTGTTCGAGATCATGGCCGGCATGCCGGTGACGATCCGGCTTCTCGATCCGCCGCTGCACGAGTTCCTGCCCAAGGGTGAGCAGGAGATCGCTGAGACCGCTGCGTCGCTGGGCATCAGCATCGCCGTCGTCACCGAGCGGATCGACGCGCTGCACGAGTTCAATCCCATGCTCGGCCATCGCGGCTGCCGGCTCGCGATCTCGCATCCTGAGATTGTGGAGATGCAGGCGCGCGCCATCTTCGAAGCCGCGATCGAGGCGGGCGAGCGCAAGGGCAAGGCCGTGGTGCCGGAGATCATGGTGCCGCTGGTCGGGCTGCGCAAGGAGCTCGACTTCGTGAAGGCGCGGGTGGACGAGGTGGCGCAGCTCGTCATGGCCGAGCGCAAGCGCGAGATCACCTACCTCGTCGGCACGATGATCGAACTCCCGCGCGCCATCGTGCGCGCCGACACGATCGCCGAGGTGGCCGACTTCTTCTCCTTCGGCACCAACGACCTGACCCAAACCGTCTACGGCATCTCGCGCGACGATGCGGCGAACTTCCTGTCCTCCTACGAGCGGCAGGGCATCATTGAACGCGATCCGTTCCAGACGCTCGACATCGAGGGCGTCGGCGAACTGATCGCGCTGGGCGTCGAGAAGGCGCGCCGAACGCGGCCGGACATTCCGCTCGGCGTCTGCGGCGAGCAGGGGGGCGATCCCAATTCCATCGCCTTCTTCGAGCGCACCGGCCTCGACTACGTGTCCTGCTCGCCCTACCGCGTGCCTATCGCCCGCCTTGCGGCCGCGCAGGCCGCGATCCGCTTCGAGCGGGCGCTCCGCACCGCCGCCGCGCCCAAGACCCGCACGCGGTTCTGAGGGCGGCCTGCGGCTCGGCGCGTCAGGAGCCAGCCGCCGTCCTGTACCCGGCGTTGGCTCTTCCTAGCACTGCTCCTCCCGAGCTTGGGCTGGCCTGAGGTGACCTTAGGTTAGGTTGCCGGCAACCTGTACTTGATATTTCTATCATCGGGTACAGGCTGGAGATGTCCGATGTCGTCGGTGTCGCTGATTGGAAGTGTAGCGGTGCAGTTGCTGCAGGAAGGCGCCCTTCGCGCGACGATAGCGACGGGGGCCTCGCAGGCTCGGGATGGGGCGGGCGCTGCAAATGACCGGCAGCTCTCCGGCAATTCGATCTTCGACCCGGCCGCATCCAACGCCAAAGCCCGAGTTGCGGACGCGCTGTTCGACACCACGACGGACCAGACGCAGAGGAAGCTTGCCCTGTTCGAGAAGACGTGTGACGCCCTCGGCGTGCGGAAGGACGCCTTCGCGTCTGATGCGGACTATCGCGCCGCGATCAAGGACGCCTTTTCGAAGCTCAAACTCCAAGACGATTACCCCGAGATCGTCCAGGCGATTGAAGAAAACCTTGGGCTGACGAAGCTCGGCGTCTCGCTGGAGACGGTGGTCAACGCGATTCTCAATCCGAACGGTGAAGGGGACAAGGCTTTGACCTCCGCCCTTGCGATCTTCGATCAGCTTCATCCTCAAACCAAGCCTGCCGGGTCCCGAATTCGCACCCTGTCGATCGAGAGGCTCGGGCTCTACCGCATTGGCCGGTGAGGGCCGGCGTTTGAGCAAGTGACGATAACGCGAGCGTGCGGCTGACCTCTTCGCCTCACGCTGGACAAGACCCGCATTCTCCTCAACTCTCGGACTGCAGACGCCGGGCAACGGCGCGAATCTGGGGAGGAGAGGTCGATGCTGGGACTGATGCAGGACTGGCCGCTGCTGTGCACCAAGGTCATCGACCACGCGGCGGAGCATCATGGCGGGCGCGAGGTCGTGTCCCGCTCCGTGGAAGGGCCGATCCATCGTACGACCTATCGCGACGTTCGACGACGCTCGCTGCGACTCGCCAAGCGGCTGCAGCGGGACGGGGTGAAGCGCGGCGCGCGGATCGCGACGCTGGCCTGGAACACCTGGCGTCATCTCGAATGCTGGTACGGCATTCTGGGCGCAGGGGCGGTGTACCACACGCTGAACCCGCGCCTGTTCCCGGACCAGATCGCCTGGATCATGAACGATGCCGAGGACGAGATCGTCTTCGCCGACCTCACCTTCCTGCCGATCCTGGAGGCGATCGCGCCGCGCGTGTCGAGCCTGCGCCGCGTGGTCGTCCTGACCGACGCCGCGCATCTGCCGCTCAACACGCTGGACGCCGTCCCCTACGAGGAATGGCTGGCGGAAGCGGACGAGGACTTCGCCTGGGTTCCCGCCGAAGAGCGGGATGCCGCCGGCATGTGCTACACGTCGGGCACGACGGGCATGCCGAAGGGCGTCGTCTATTCCCATCGCTCCAATGTCCTTCATTCCATGATCGCGGTTCAGCCGGACGCGATGAACATTTCCGCGCGCGACCGCGTCATGCCAGTGGTGCCGCTCTTCCACGCCAATGGCTGGGGCATCGCCTTCTCCTGTCCCATGGTGGGCGCGGCGATGATCATGCCCGGGCCGAAGATGGACGGCGCCTCCATCCACGAACTTCTGACGAGCGAGCGCGTCAGCTTCAGCGCAGCGGTGCCGACGGTGTGGATGATGCTGCTTCAGCATCTGCAGGCGACGGGCGGCGCGGTGCCGGACCTGAAGCGCGTGGTGATCGGCGGCGCGGCCTGTCCGCGCGTGGTCTGCGAGGCGTTCGAGAAGCGCTACGGCGTCGAGGTCGTCCATGCCTGGGGCATGACCGAACTCAGCCCGCTCGGCACGCTGAACGTTCCGACTGCGGACTGGGAAGGGCTGGACGACGAGGCGCTCTATCGCCTGAAGGAGAAGCAAGGCCGCGTTCCCTTCGGTGTCGAGATGAAAGTGACCGACGACCAGGGCCACGATCTGCCGCGCGACGGCCGCAGCTTCGGCCGGCTCAAGGTGCGCGGGCCGGCGGTCTCCTCGGCCTATCACAAGGGCGCGGGGGCGGAGGCCTTCGAGGCGGACGGCTGGTTCGACACGGGCGACGTCGCCCATATCGACGCCAGCGGCACGATGCAGATCACCGACCGGGCCAAGGATGTCATCAAGTCCGGCGGCGAGTGGATCTCCACGATCGAGCTCGAAAATCTTGCCGTCGGCCATCCCGACGTGACCGAAGCGGCGGTGATCGGCGTTCCGCATCCCAAATGGGACGAGCGCCCGCTTCTGGTCGTGGTGCCGCGCGAAGGGGCTTCGCTCACGCGACAAGCCATGCTCGATTATCTCAGCGGGCGCGTGGCGCGCTGGTGGATGCCGGACGACGTGGTCTTCGTGGAGGCGATCCCGCACACGGCGACGGGCAAGATCCAGAAGATGGAGCTGCGCAAGAGTTTCGCGGACTATCGCCTGCCCAGCGCCGACCCGGTGGCGTGAACTGTTGCCGATCCCGGCGATCTGCTAGAAAGCCCGAGGATCGGCGGCGGACGGCAAGCGGGGCGAGCGTGTGGCGGGACATTATCTGAGGGGGCGCAGCCGGAGCGCGATCTGGGCCTGGAACCTCGCGGCCTTCGCCTTCGCGCTTCTGCCGATCTCGGTCGGCTTCTTCCGCCTGCATCTCCTCGACCAGTCGATCCTGTCGCTGTCGCTTCTCCTGGCCGGCGGCATCGCCGCATTGGGGCTTCTCCTGGCCGTGTTCGCCATCCTCATCATCTGGCGCAGCGGCGCGCGTGGGGGCGGTCGGGCCGTTGGGGCGCTTCTGGTGGGCGGGGTGGCGGCGGCGCCGTTTCTGGGCGCGGCCTATCTCTTCACCAAATATCCCGACGGGCATGCCGCCGAAACGACCGGCATGAGCGCGGCGCTGTCCGAGACCGCGCCCGCCACCGTCTCGACCCTCGACGGCGTTCTGGTCGGGCGGGATTTCCAGGCGACGGCCGCGACCGTCTACCAAGCTGCGCGCACCGCCATGGAAAAAAGCGGAATGACGATTGCGGACGTGCGCACGCCCGACATGGCGCGGCTGGACGGCCCCGATCTCGGCGTGTCCGGCACCGTTTCGGTCCCCATCCCGACCTTGCGCGATTCGCTCAATCTGGACGACGAGGAGGAGGATGACTCGAGCGAGCCCTTCGCCGATCTCGATTCCGACGATTACACGATTCAGGCCGTCGGCTACGCCCCGCTTTTCGCCTTTCCCAGCGACGTCACCATCCGCATCGTCGAAACCGACGGCACGACCTATGTCGATCTGCGCTCCGTGTCGCGAAGCTTGGAGCGCGACCTCGGGCAGAACCGCCGGCTCATCCAGGATTTTCTGGCTCGCCTGGACGAGGCGATGAAGGTGCTCGAAGGCGTCGCGCCGGAGAGCTAAGCCACTTCGTCAGACCGGCTCGAACCGGGCCGTCAGCTCCACCCCGCCGGTCGCTGCGACGAGGCCGCGCTCGCAGAGATCTTCCAGATGGGCGAGGACCGAGAGCGCCGCCGCGCCGTGCAGCGCCTTCGGCGTGCTGCGGTAGATGGCGGAGACCATGTCGGCGACGAAGCGATCCCCGGCGCGCACGCGCTCCAGAATCGTCTGCTCGCGCATCCGGCGGTGAGCCCGCGTGGCGCGCAGGAAGGCGGCCGGCCTCTCCACCGGGCCGCCATGGCCCGGCAGATAGAGCCTGTCCGCCCGGGCCGAGAGCTTGTCGAGAGAGGCCATGTAATCGGCCATGCGTCCGTCCGGCGGCGCGACGATCGTGGTGGACCACGCCATGACATGATCGCCGGAAAACAGAAGGCCCTGATCTTCCAGCGCGAAGCTCATGTGATTGGCGGTGTGGCCGGGCGTCGCGATGCCGACGATCCGCCCCGCCGCCGTTTCCAGCGCCTCGCCGTCGCCCAGCGTGATGTCGGGCCGAAAGCTGTGGTCGGCCGCTGCATCCAGAAGATTGATCTCGCCCGGCGCCAGCGGACGCGAGGTGCGATGCGGCCCCTCCGCCACGAGCGGCGCGCCGGTGGCGTCTCGCAGCGCCGCGTGAAGACCCGTATGGTCGAGATGCGTGTGAGTCGCGAGGATCGCCTCCACGCGCCGCCCGTCGATCGCCCGTAGCAACGCGCTTAAATGCGCCTCGTCCTGCGGGCCGGGGTCGATCACCACCAGCGTCTCCTGCCCCAGGAGATAGGTGTTGGTGCCGGTGAAGGTCATCGGGCCGGTGTTGGGCGCCGTCAGTCGCATCACACCCGACGCGACCGGGACGGGGCGCCCATGCTGAGGCTGGAAGGTCGTATCGAGATCGAGGCTCATCGGCTCATGAGGTCGGACCTCGCGGGGGCCAAGTCAAGCCGCGTTTGGGCAGGCGAGATTTGAAACGAGGGCGTCCAGGCGCTATAGGGCGCCATGACCTGGACCATCGTCGCCCTTTATCGTTTCGTCGCGATCCCTGACCTGCCGGCCCTGCGCGCGCATCTCTTCGACTTCGCCAAAGCGCGCGACATCTACGGCACGCTGCTCTTGGCCGGCGAGGGGATCAATGGGACCGTGGCGGGTACCCAGGGCGCCATCACTGATCTGGTGGATGAGTTGGATCGAACCCTCGGCGTTCGACAGGGCGAGGTGAAGTTCTCAACCGCCGACGCGCGCCCGTTCGCGCGGCTCAAGGTGCGCATCCGGCCCGAAATCATCACCATGCGCGCGCCGGAGGCCGATCCGACCAAGCAGGTCGGAACCTATGTCGAGCCGAAGGACTGGAACGCGCTTCTGGCCGATCCCGATGTAGTGGTGATCGACACGCGCAACCGCTACGAAACGCGGGTCGGCACGTTCGAGACGGCGGTCGATCCCGAGATCGACAGCTTCACCGAGTTCAAGAGTTTCGTTCACGAGAAGCTCGACCCCACGCGCCAGCCCAAGGTCGCCATGTTCTGCACCGGCGGCATCCGCTGCGAGAAGGCTTCCAGTTTCATGCTGGCGCACGGCTTCTCGGAAGTCTTTCATCTCAAAGGCGGCATTCTGCAGTATCTCGAAGACGTGCCGGCCAGCGAAAGCCGCTGGCAAGGGGAGTGCTACGTCTTCGATTCGCGCACGGCCGTCGGGCACGAGTTGGAGCAGACCGCCCAATGGGGCCGGTGCTTTGGATGCGGCGAACCCGTCACCGTCGAAGAGCAGGCCGATTCGGCCTATGAGCCCGGCGTTTCCTGCCCGCACTGCATCGACCGGCTGACGCCGGAGCGCGCATATGCTCTAAGGATGCGCCAATCCCAGATGACTCAGGGGAAATAGCAAGGCAGCCTTGTGGAAAGCGGTGGAATATCCGTCTTTTAGCTGCCGCAAGATTCGTTTTTCACTGCGCTGCAACAAATATCGATTAGATCGACTTCGATCCCCAACTGGTGAGCGGAGGCGTCTATGCAAGCGTTTCGTGATCGCAAAATGCACGTGGCCGGCGCAGCCGGTCTCTGTGCGACGGCAGCTTTTCTTCTCTACGACCGAATCGACATCATCCCCTTCGCGCGCGGCGCGACGGACATTCGGCACGAGATTTCCAGCCTTCAAGAAACACTTCCCGCCGAGCAGGGCGACGGCAGCGTTCTGGAGGAAGTGACCTTCGACGGGCGCGTCGTCACGCTGCAATTCGTGGCGGACGAACGGGTGGGCATGGATGCGTGGCGCACACGCGACGAGTCCCGTCGCTGCCAAATGTGGAAGAAGGCGCTTCGCGCGCGTCAGGTCACGTCGGTGGAATATCGCTACCGCGCGGCGGGCAGCGTTTCCTCGGTCTTCATCGACCGGGCCGTCTGCGGCTGACGAGAGTTAGACTATCCGGCCGGCGCTAGCGCCAGCCGGATGTGGATCGTTCGGGATCAACTCGTCTTCAACGCCTTGACGATCTCGTCCGCATTGTTGCGGAACATGTCGAGATAGGTCGAGGCCGGGCCGCCGGCGGGCGAGAGTGCGTCCGAGAACAAGGCGCCGCCGACCTTGGCGCCGGTCTCGCGGCTGATCTGATCGATCAGGCGCGTGTCGGAGATGTTCTCCACGAAGACGGCACGGATCTTCTGCGCGCGGATCTGGTCGATGATCTTGGCGACATCCTGGGCCGACGCCTCGGCTTCGGTCGAGACACCCTGCGGCGCCAGGAAGCGCACGTGATAGGCTTGGCCGAAATAGCCGAACGCGTCGTGCGAGGTGACGATCAGCCGCTGATCCTCGGGAACCGTGTCGATCTCCGCGCGGATCTTGCCGTCCAGCGCTTTGATCTCGGCGATGTAAGCCTCTCCACGCTTGCGATAATCGCTGGCATGGGCCGGGTCGGCCTTGGCGAGCCCGTCCGTGATGTTGCGCGCGTAGATCGCGCCGTTCGTCAGACTCTGCCAGGCATGCGGGTCGACCGACCCGTGGTCGTGCCCATGGTCATTTTCGTGCGCGGCCTCTGCCGTCTTCTCGCCGGCGTGCTCGTGCGCCTCTTCGGCTTCCTCGAGCGCCTGCTCCTCGGGCGTCAGTTCGCGAGGCTTCACGCCGGTAGAGGCGATGACCGCCTCCCCCGAGAAGTCCGAGGTCTTCACGAGGCGCGGCATCCAGCCTTCAAAGTTGAGGCCGTTCTCGACCAGAACCTTGGCCTCGCCCAGGGCCTTCGCGTCGCGCGGCGTCGGCTCGAACACATGCGCGTCGCCGTTCGGGCCGACCAGCGTCGTCACCGCGACGTCGTCGCCGCCGATGCGTTTGACCATGTCACCCAGAATCGAGAAGGAGGCGACGACCTTCAGCGGTTCCGCGAAGGCAGGCGAATAGGCCAGCGCCGAGGCGGCGAGCGCCAGCGCGAGGGAAAGCGAGCGAGTTGTCATCGATAGGTCCTCGAAGGACGGCCGGGTTCAGATGGGGCGGCGGAGCTGAATGCTTCTCGCCATGACGCTGTCGATCCGGCCGACAAGGACCGAAAGCGCGTAGATCACGCTGGCCGAAAGGATGATGGCCGGCGATGCGGGCAGGTTCTGATGGAAGGAGATCAGAAGCCCGACATAGGAGGAAACGATGCCGATGGCCGACGACATGATCATCTGGCCGGTGACGCTGGCGGACCAGAAGCGGCTCGCCGTCGCGGGCAGCATCATAATGCCGACCACCATCAAGGTTCCCAGCGCCTGGAACCCGCCCACGAGATTGAGCACCACGAGCGAGATGAAGGCCATGTGGACGAAGCCGCCGCTGCCGCCGACCGCGCGCAGGAACTGCGGGTCCAGGCATTCGGCGACGAGCGGTCGGTAGAGAAGGGCGAGAAGAACGAGCGTGGCGGTAGCAATGCCGGCGATCAGCAGGATCGCGGGATCGTCCAGCGCTAGGACCGTGCCGAACAGGACGTGAAGCAGGTCGACATTCGAGCCGTGGACGGACACCAGCAGCACGCCGATGCCGAGCGAGGCGAGGTAGAAGGCTGCAAAGCTCGCGTCCTCCCGCAAGGCAGTGAAGCGCGACACCATGCCAGCCAGGCCTGCCACGAGCAGCCCCGTCACGATGCCGCCGACCGTCATCGCGAACAGCGAGAAACCGGCGATCAGGAAGCCGACGGCCGCGCCCGGCAGGATCGCGTGGGACATCGCGTCGCCCACGAGGCTCATGCGCCGCAGAACCAGGAGGACGCCGAGCGGGCAGGCGCCGAGCGACAGCGCCAGACAGCCCACCATGGCGCGCCGCATGAAGCCGTAATCCGCGAAGGGGCTGGCGAAGAACTCGACGAGGGTCATGCCGCGACGCTCCCGAACGGATCGGCCCAGCGCTCCGACAGGTTGCGCGCTTCCCGCAAGCGCTCCTTGGTGAGCACCTCCGCCGTGCGCCCCCAGCCGATCAGCTCGCGGGCGATCAGCAGCGTTTCGGGGAAGTGCTCGCGCACCAGATCCATGTCGTGGAGGACGGCGATGATCGTGCGCCCTTCCGCATTCCAGTTGCGCACGATCTGCAGGAGATCGGCCGTCGTGCGCGCGTCGATCGCGGTAAAGGGCTCGTCCAGAAGCAGGAGCTTGGCGTCCTGCACCAGCATTCGGGCGAACAAGGCGCGCTGCAACTGGCCGCCGGACAGCGAGCCGATGGTGCGCGCTTCGAACCCTTCCAGGCCGACCGCGCGGATCGCCTCGCGGACTCGGTCGAGATAGCGCCCCGCGATGCTGCCGAAGAAGCCGACCTTGCGCCACGTGCCGAGCGAGACGAGATCGATGACGTCGATCGGGAAGCTGCGGTCGATTTCCGCGCTCTGCGGGAGATAGGCGACGTCGCGCCGCGAAATGCCGTCCAGCCGAATGCGCCCGCGCGAGACCGGCACGATGCCCATCAGGCCCTTGAGAAGCGTCGATTTTCCGGCGCCGTTCGGCCCGACGATCGCGGTGAGCGACCCCGGCGCGAAGCGGCCGGACACCTGGCTTACGGCCGGATGGCGGCGATAGGCCAATGTCAGATCGTCCAGCGAGACCGAAGCGTCCATTGCGATCAAGCCCAGAGAACCAGGGCGACCAGCACCCACAAGACGACGATCGGCCCGGCCAGGAACGCCAGACGCTGCGCGGCGGAGCGGCGCAGGGCGGAAGGGCGAAGTGTCGGGGAGGGAGTGGAGCGTTGCAACATGGGATCGGAGCCAGACATCGTGCTGAACTGTTATAACGTAACAACGCCGATTTCCAGTGGCCGCCTGACAGATTCTTGACCGCGCAGATCGAAACCCGCGATTTCCGGTTGTTCAACGAAAAAAGCCCGGGTGCGTGACCCGGGCTTTGAAAGTTTGGAACGCCAGCGCACCGCTTCTGGCCGCGCTTTGGCCGTCGTGTATCGCGACGCCTAGCGGGCGATCGCGCGGCTAGGAACGATTGGCCCGTTCAGGCCTTCGGCGGGCGCGGGCGGCGGGGCTTGGCGCCGGCGGGCGGCGGGCCGCGACGCTCGGGCCGGTCCCCACCCGCCGCCGGGCGACGGTCGGGCTTGCTGAAGCCGCCCGGCTTCTTGCCGGTGCGCGGGCGCTCCGGGGCGCGCTCGCCCTTCGGCGGGGCCTCGGCGGTCGAGATTGTGATGTCATCGTCCAGGCCTTCTGCGCTCGCGGCAAACCGCTTGGCGGCGGCCTCGACGATCTCGAACCGCGTCTCGCGATCGAAGATGCGGATCGCGCCGATATCTTCGCGCGTGATCTTGCCCCGGCGGCAGAGAAGCGGCAGCAGCCATTTCGGGTCGGCGTTGTTGCGCCGGCCGATATCCATGACAAACCACGAGGTCGGGCCGACGTCGCGGCTGCGCGGCGCGCGTTCCTCGCGCTCCGGCCGGTCGTCACGCCCGTCGTCATCGCGGCGCGGTTTCATGCCGCGCGGCTCGCCTGGATCGTAGACATCCTCCGGCGAGGGCAGGCGCTGATTGTAGAGCCGCGCGAAGGCGCCGGCGATCTGCTCGGGAGAGCAGCGAGAAACGAGCTCGCGGACCATGTCCTGGTCCTCCTCGCTCGGCTCTTCCGTGAGGATCGGGTCGGCCAGAAGCCGCTCGCGATCCAGCGCGCGGATTTCGTCCGCCGAAGGGGCGCCGCTCCAGACCGGCTTGATGCGTGCGTCCGCCAGGAGGCGCTCGGCCTTGCGGCGGCGCGACAGCGGCACGAGCATGACTGACACACCCTTGCGACCGGCGCGGCCGGTGCGCCCGCTGCGGTGCTGCAGCGTTTCGGCGTCGTTCGGCAGTTCGGCGTGGATGACCAGCGTCAGGCTCGGCAGGTCGATGCCGCGCGCGGCCACATCGGTCGCCACGCAGACGCGCGCCCGGCCGTCGCGCAGCGCCTGAAGCGCCTGGTTGCGCTCGGCCTGACCGAGTTCGCCAGACAGCGACACGGCGGCGAAGCCCCGATCCACCAGCCCGGTGTGGAGATGGCGAACCTGCTCGCGCGTGTTGCAGAAGACGATTGCGGCCGGCGCTTCGGCCTGCCGCAGAAGGTTGACCACGGCGAGTTCCGACTCGGTCGGCGCGATGCGCACGGCCCGGTATTCGATGTCGGCATGGCTCGAGTTGCGCGCGCTCGCCTCAATGCGCACCGCGTCGCGCTGGTAGCGCTTGGTCAGCGTGATGATCTGCTTGGGAAGCGTCGCGGAGAAGAGCAACGTGCGTCGCTCGTCCGGTGTCGCCTCCAGGATGAATTCGAGATCTTCGCGGAAGCCGAGATTGAGCATCTCGTCCGCCTCGTCCAGCACGACGACGCGCAGGCCGCCGATTAGGAGGCGACCGCGCTCCAAATGGTCGCGCAGGCGGCCGGGCGTGCCGACCACGATATGGGCGCCACGCTGCAGCGAGCGCTGCTCGGCGCGCGGATCCATGCCGCCGACGCAGGTGACGATGCGCGCGCCGAACCCGGCATATAGCCAGTCGAGCTCGCGCTGCACCTGCAGCGCCAGTTCGCGCGTCGGCGCGACGACGAGCGCCAGCGGGTCGCCCGCTTCGGGCAGCCTGTCCGCTCCGCGCAAGAGCGTCGAGGCGAAGGCGAGGCCGAAGGCGACGGTCTTGCCCGAGCCGGTCTGAGCGGACACGAGAAGATCGCGCTCGGCGACTTCGGGCGCGAGGACCGCGTCCTGAACGGGCGTCGGGTCCTGATAGCCGCGTTCTTCGAGAGCGGCGGAGAGGGCGGGGTGTGTCGGGCGGAAGGGCACCGGAATTCCTTGAAGATTGTGCCGTTCCATCGAACTGCGGTCAAACCGACCGCCGCCCCCTGTCATGGCTCCATTGTGGCATGGAACCGTGATCCCGCTCGGGGGCACACGATTCCATTCGCGGAGCGGGGCATGTGTTCCGGTGCGCAGGGCAAGCCAGAGTGTCGCCTCAACCGCGAGAATGCGCCGTCTATAAGCACAAACGCCAGGGAAAGGCGACCCCCGACTTGAAAGCCGGTAGGACTTGTCGAGCGCGCGAGAGAAGAGAGCTGGTTTCTACATCGCTAGGGCGATGTTCAAGGCCGTCAGCCAGAACAGGGACGACACCAACATACCGATGGTGAGGCCGCGGCCCATCGCAAGCGGATCGGTCATCTTTCGCATCGTGTCCCCCCGACAGAAAGCGCGCACGCTGGAGGTTTTCCTCATTGTCGAACGTCCGCGCATAAAGATTAAAATTGCATCTTTTTCTGCGAATGCAAAAATAAAATCGGGAAAAGCCTGCATTTTTCTGGGGGTTAGATCGGTTTCGCACCAGTTTCGTGGAACACACAGCTCCGTTTGAATGGTGGACTGGCGGAGCCAGAATCGGGTCCGAGCGGGCTTGCTAAGTCGAATTTTTCCCCGAAACCGTCTGCGGCAGCGGTTTCATTTCTCCTGCGAGGCCGAGGCCGGGACCAATTCGTCTTGTCGGAAACCCCACCTTAGAACAGGATCAATCCATATCTTCGATGGAGTATGGCCGTTCATGAAACGCTTCCGTTCCAGCCTTCTCGCGATCGGCCTTTCGCTGGCTGCGGTTCTTCCCGCCGCCGCGCAGACGACGCTGCTCAACGTTTCCTATGATCCGACTCGCGAACTGTATCGCGACTACAACGCCGAATTCTCGAAGTTCTGGGCCGCGCAGGGCCATGACGCCGTGACGATTCGCCAGTCGCATGGCGGCTCGGGCGCGCAGGCTCGCACGGTGATCGACGGTCTCGACGCCGATGTCGTGACGCTGGCGCTGGAAGCGGATATCGACGCCATCGCAAAGGGCACCAAGAAGATCCCGGCCGACTGGCGCGGTCGCCTTCCGCACAACTCGGCGCCCTACACGTCAACGATCGTCTTCCTTGTCCGCAAGGACAATCCGAAGGCGATCAAGGATTGGGGCGATCTGGTGAAGGAAGGGGTGCAGGTCATCACGCCGAACCCGAAGACCTCGGGCGGCGCGCGCTGGAATTATCTGGCTGCCTGGGCCTATGCCAATAAGGCCTTCGGCAACGACGCGGCCAAGACCAAGCAGTTCGTCGGCGACATCTATCGCCACGTGCCGGTTCTCGATACCGGCGCGCGCGGCTCCACCACGACCTTCGTGCAGCGCGGCATCGGCGATGTCCTGCTCGCCTGGGAGAACGAGGCCTTCCTGGCTCTGGAAGAGCTGGGCCCAGACCAGTTCGAGATCGTCGTGCCGTCGATCTCCATCCTCGCCGAGCCCCCGGTCGCGCTGGTGGACGGCAATGTGGACGCGAAGGGAACGCGCGAGGCCGCGACGGCCTATCTCCAGCATCTCTATAGCGACGTGGGCCAGACGATCGCCGCCAAGCACTACTACCGCCCCTCCGAGCCGGAGAAGGTCGCCGATAAGGCACTTCTGGAACGCTTCCCTAAGCTCGAACTCGTCTCGATCGACGACGCACAGTTCGGCGGCTGGGCCAAGGCGCAGCCGGAGCATTTCGGCGATGGCGGCGTGTTCGACCAGATCTATAAGCCCGCCAACTGAGCGGGCGCTCCCCAAGGCCTTCTCCTCCCAGAGGTTTGGGGACTTCACCCCGGCGGGACTTGTCCCGCCGGGTTCTTTCTACGCATGATGCCGGCTCACGGCAGGATCGAAGGGTTTCCAATGCTGCACCGGACCGGTTTCCGGCCGCAACCGCCCGCCCGCCGGGCCCGACGCGGGTTGCGCTGATCCATGGCGTCATCCGTTCTGCCGCGCTTTCGCGCGCCGAGCGTCATCCCAGGCTTCGGCCTCGCGCTCGGATTTACGCTGGCCTATATCGGCCTTCTCGTTCTCGTTCCCCTGTCGGCTTTGGCGATCCGCAGTTCCAGCCTGGGCTGGGACGAGTTCGTCCGGCTGGCGCTGGACCCGCGCGTTTTGGCCGCGCTGCGCCTGTCCTTCGGTGCCTCCTTCGTGGCCGCGCTGGTCAATGCCGTGTTCGGCCTTCTGATCGCCTGGGTGCTGGTTCGCTACGACTTTCCCGGCCGCCGACTGGTGGACGCGGTGATCGATCTGCCCTTCGCGCTGCCCACGGCCGTCGCCGGCATCGCCTTGACCGCGCTCTACGCGCCCAATGGCTGGGTCGGCCAGTTCCTGGCGCCGCTGGGGCTGAAGGTCGCCTATACGCCGCTCGGCATCGTGGTCGCGCTGGTCTTCGTGTCGCTGCCCTTCGTGGTGCGGACCGTCCAGCCGGTCCTGGAGGAGATCGACGCCGAGGTGGAGCAGGCCGCCGCGACGCTCGGCGCCAACCGCTTCCAGACCGTGACTCGCGTCGTGCTCCCCAGCATCATGCCGGCGCTGCTCACGGGCTTCGCGCTGGCGCTGGCCCGGTCCGTCGGCGAATACGGCTCGGTCATCTTCATTGCGGGCAACATTCCCTATGTCTCGGAGATCGCGCCGCTTCTGATCGTGATCCGCCTGGAGGAGTTCAACTATGGCGGCGCCACGGCGGTCGCGGCCGTGATGCTCATCATCTCCTTCCTCATGCTTCTCGCGATCAACCTCATTCAGGCCTGGAGCCGCCGGAGATACGGTCATGGTGCTTGAAGCTTCCCTGAACGCGGCGCCGCCTCTGGCCGTCCGCAAGCGCCGCCCGGTGACCACGGAAGGGCCGGCGGTGAAGTGGACGCTGATCGCGGTCGCGCTCGTGTTTCTCGGCTTCTTCCTATTCCTGCCGCTCGTCGCGGTGTTCGTGGAGGCGTTCCGCAACGGCGTCGCCATGTATTGGGCGGCGATCGTGGAGCCCGACGCGCTGGCGGCCATCCGGCTGACCCTGCTCGTGGCGGCCATAGCCGTGCCGCTCAACGTCGTGTTCGGCCTCGCCGCCGCCTGGGCGATCGCCAAGTTCGAGTTCAAGGGCAAGGCGCTCCTGATCACGCTGATCGATCTGCCGTTCTCGGTTTCCCCGGTGATCGCGGGCCTCGTCTACATCCTCCTGTTCGGGGCGCAGGGCTACTTCGCGCCGCTCTTGCAGGGGACAGGCATTCACATCGTCTTCGCCCTGCCGGGCATCGTGCTCGCCACCGTCTTCGTCACGCTGCCCTTCGTGGCGCGCGAACTGATCCCGCTCATGCAGGAGCAGGGTACGGGTGACGAGGAAGCGGCGATCTCGCTTGGGGCCACGGGCTGGAAGACCTTCTTCCGCGTCACGCTGCCCAATGTGAAATGGGCGCTGCTCTACGGCGTGCTCCTGTGCAACGCCCGCGCCATGGGCGAGTTCGGCGCGGTGTCCGTGGTCTCGGGCCGCATTCGCGGCCAGACCAGCACCATGCCGCTGCATGTCGAGATCCTCTACAACGAATACAGCTTCTCCGCCGCCTTCGCCGTTGCCTCCATCCTGGCCTTCCTCGCGCTCGTGACGCTGGGTCTGAAGGCCTTTCTGGAATGGCGCTATGCCGGCGACATCGCCTCCGCGCGCGGCGGCCACTGAGATCGAAGGACATTTCCCATGGACATTCGCGTTCGCAACATCCGCAAGGAATTCGATCTCTATCCCGCGCTCCACGATGTTTCGCTGGACATTCGCTCGGGCGAGCTGATCGCGCTGCTCGGCCCTTCGGGCTCGGGTAAGACGACGCTTTTGCGGCTTATCGCGGGACTGGAATTCCCGACCAGCGGCCAGATCTTCTTCGGCGAGGAGGATGCCTCGTCGAAGACGGTGCAGGAGCGCAATGTCGGCTTCATGTTCCAGCATTATGCGCTGTTCAAGCATATGACGGTGGCCGAGAATATCGGCTTCGGCCTCAGCGTGCGCGAGCGCGCCAGTCGGCCGGCCAAGGCCGAGATCCGCCGCAGGGCGAACGAGTTGCTCGATCTCGTGCAGCTTTCGGGCTTGGAGAAACGCTATCCCCAGCAGCTTTCGGGCGGTCAGCGGCAGCGGGTGGCGCTGGCCCGCGCGCTCGCCATCGAGCCCCGCGTGCTGCTGCTGGACGAACCCTTCGGCGCGCTGGACGCCAAGGTGCGAAAGGAGCTGCGCCGCTGGCTGCGCGAGTTGCACGACAAGATCGGCCTCACCACCGTCTTCGTCACGCACGATCAGGAAGAAGCGCTGGAGCTGGCGGACCGCGTCGTGGTCATGAGCCAGGGCCGGATCGAGCAGGTCGGTTCGGCCGACGACATCTACGACCGGCCGCGCACGCCTTTCGTCTTCTCCTTCATCGGCCAGTCCAACCTCGTGCCGGTCGAGGTGCGCTCGGGCGAGATTCGCCATGGCGACATTCTTCTCGGCCGGACGGAGGAGGCGGACGGGTGCTGGAACCTCTATGTCCGCCCGCATGATCTCGACATCGTGGAGCCGGGCAGCCCGGCGTTGAGCGGCACCGTCTCGCTGTCGCGCCGGGCCGGCGGCTCGCGCATTTCCGAGTTCGAACTAGGGCCGGATCGGCGCCGTATCGAAGTCGAAATGCCGGCCGACCGAGGCGGCGAGCCGGGGACCGAACTCCACGTGCGCCCACGCCGCTGGCAGCTTTATCGCGACGCGGCTTCCGTCTGATCGGCTCGCTGCCAAAGCAGCGGGGTTGGCAGAAATGCTTCGGCGCCTTGGGTTCGCGACACCCAAAGGCGCCGGATGCGGTTCAGTTGGACTTCAAACGGGCCGCCAGACGATCGATCTGGTCCTTTTCCGTAAGGCGCTCCTTGAAGAAGAGGTCGGCTTCGATTCCGAGAAGGGCAACGAGGGCTTGCGTTGCAGCCGCTTGTTTGGCGTCGAAGGGCGTGGACGGCTTCTTGCTATTGTAGAGAATGGACAGCGCGGCCTGTTCGCGGTGTTTGCCGCGCGTTCCACGAACATGTTTGAGCAGACCCTTGAGCTTGCGCTTGCCCTGGTCCAGCGCAGAAACACCCGTACTGAGAACCATGCCTGCGCCGTATCCCGCCGCGCCGCCGGCGATCGTGCCCGCAACTGGGACGATGGATCCGACCGTCGCGCCTGTAGCCGCGACGCCAACGGTGATCGCAACCTTCGCGCCGCCGATCACGAGCTTTCGCTGCGACTTCGTGCTTTTCTTACCGCGCGCGTGAAGGAGCGCCCGTTTCAGATCGTCGGGTTCGATATCCTTGCCATCGTAGACTTCGTCTCGCGCCTGAAAATACATCTGAAGAATGTCGCTCAGCTGCGTCGCCTTGTCCGCCGCTGCGGCGGCGGACATGAACTCTCCACCGCCGGGGACAAAATGTCCGACCACGCCTTTTCCGAGATTCCAGTTTCCCATCGCGAGTTGAGATTGCTTGACGGGCGATACGTTCGACATGACGGGTCTCCGGAAACGGCTCCTTCGCAGTTTGTACATGTCCGAAATCAAATCCGCATCTGGCCCGGACCTTACAAAGAGGATCAACGAAGATTATTTCGCCCGGCTCTTAACGGAGTCCCAACGTGCCATCAGCTGCACAAACCGTTAGGGACCTGACCGGCTGTTCAGCGCTCGCTCAGCGTTTTCATGACGAGGAACGTGGCCGTCGCGCGGTTTTCGACCCCAAGCTTGGCGAAGATCACTTCGAGGTGCTTGTTCACCGTGCGGGGGCTAAGGTCTAGGATCGCGGCGATGTCGCGGTTGGACTTGCCGCGCGCGAGCCAGAGAAGAACGTCGGCCTCGCGCATTGTGAGGCCGAAATGCTGGCGCAGGAGCGCTTCCTCACCCGCCGTGTCGTCCACGGTGAGGCGGAACAGATGTTCGTCGTCGCCGACCTTGCCGAGCGGGCTCAGCTGAAGCCGCATCCCGGCTTCCGAAACGAGTTCGCTCGCCACCGGAGCCTGCCCGGCCGCGCCGCCTTGAAGCCAGTCGCGAAAGGCAAGGGGCAGGGCGGGGCGCCCGTCGATCGGCTCCAGGACGCCGGCCAAAAGCCGCGTTGCCTGCGGCGTCGACCAGAGCACGACGCCGGCGCCGTCGCTTGCCAGAAGAAAGCGCCCGGCCGTGTCCAGAGCGGCGCGTGCGTTTTGCGCGGCGCGGGCATTGGCGAGGTGAACGCGCATGCGCGCCAGAAGCTCGTCCGGCACGATGGGTTTGGCGACGTAGTCGACGCCGCCGGCGTCCAGCCCGCGCACGACATGCTCGGTGTCGGCAAGGCCGGTCATGAAGATCACGGGAACATGGCGAAGCGCCGGGTCGGCCTTCAGGCGCCGCGTCGTCTCGAATCCGTCGAGTCCCGGCATGACCGCGTCCATCAGCACGATGTCGGGCGTGATCGCCTGGGCGATGCCGAGGGCCTGCTCGCCGTCGAGCGCGACCAGAACGGTCGAGCCGCCCTGTTCGATCGCGTCGGTCAGCATCCGCAGCGTGTCGGGCGAATCGTCCACCACGAGCACGATGTCGCGCTCCCGCTCGCCGGCCCCGGGGCGCGCCTCACTCACCGGGCGCGGCCTCCAGCGCGCTCACCATGCGGCGCAGGTCGAACCCGCCGATGTGAACTCGCATCGCGTCCACGAAGGGCTTCATGTCGGGGTCGTCCTCGATGGCTGCGAGCTTTTGTTCGATGCCCCTGACATAGCCGATCCGTCCGAACTGGAGAAGTTGTGCGATATCGGCCGGTGGCGGATAGCGAAGGGGCCGGGGCGGCTGACTCACCTTCGCCGGCGGCCTGCCTCGCGTCCATTGGAGGCCGAGCACGTCGCCGACTGTCGCCAGGAGTTGGCGCAGGTCGAAGGGCTTGGCCAGTTGCGCGGCGGCCTCCGGCGCCGTCTCGCCCGCGCCGGGCGCCTCCGCGAAGGTCGCCGACAGCATGATTACAGTGCCGGTCTGGCCACCCGCGCGCAACGCCTTTGCGAGGTCCCAGCCGTTCATGCCGGGCATCTGCACGTCGAGCAGGAAAAGATCGGGGCGCATTTCGGCGGTGACCGCTAGGGCGGCGGGGCCGTCCGGCGCGGTCAGCACGATGAAGCCGAGCGGGCGCAGAACCTCCACCATGAGATCGCGATGCGTCTCGTCGTCGTCCACCACGAGAACCATTCGCCGCGGCCCGGCATAGCCCTGGATTGCGCTGGCTGCGCCTCGCTCCGCGCCGGCCGGGATCGGCGAGACGCGCGCGTCGGGCACGGCCGAAAGCATGACGCGCACCTCGAACCGGCTTCCTTCGCCGGCCGTGGACGACACTTTGATGTCGCCGCCCATGAGATTGGCCAGAAGCCGGGTGATGGTGAGACCGAGGCCGAGGCCCGGCGTCTTTCCCTGCGCCGCGCTCCCCCGCTCGAACGGCTCGAAGATGCGGCCGAGCTCCGGCTCGGGAATGCCGGGGCCCGTGTCGGTGACGGTCAGGATCGCGACTTGGCTGCGATAGGCGACCTCGAAGGTGACCCGGCCGAACTCCGTGTATTTTACGGCGTTGGACAGGAGATTGATGAGGATCTGCCGCAGCCGCTTCTCGTCCGTGCGCACGACCTCGGGCAGGCGCTCGGGCCGGACGAAGCGGAAGTCGAGCCCCTTGGCGCTCGCCTGCAACTGGAACATGTCGACCAGCTGGGCCAGGAAATCGGCCAGCCGCACTTCGCCGCGCTGGAGTTGCAGCCGCCCGGTCTCGATCTTGGAAATGTCGAGGAGTCCGTCGATCAGGCCGGAGAGATGCTCGGCGGAGCGGCGGATGGTGCGGATGCCGCCCATCTTGGCCGAAGGAATGGCCGCGTCCTGCTCCAGAAGCTGGGCATAGCCGAGCACGGCGTTGAGCGGCGTGCGCAGCTCGTGGCTCATGCCCACGACATAGCGGCTCTTGGCAAGGCTCGCCGCCTCGGCCATTTCCTTGGCCCTCTGCAGGGCGGCGTCGGTGCGCTGGTGCGCCTCGATCTCTTTCAGGAGCAGCGTCGTCTGGCGCGCCGATTCCTCCTGCGCCACCCGCCGGCTTTCTTGCGCGAGGACGAAGAACCAAGTCGAAATGCCCGCGACGATCATCAGGACGAAGAAGGCGGCCCAGAGCGCCTTGGCGATGACCTCCGTATCGTCCGGGCTCGCCAGAACGGCCTGATAGTAGATCAGCGACAGGACCACCGAGATGACGCCCGCGAGCAGCGCGAGGCCGCCGAGATAGTGGCCGACCTTGGCGTCGATCCGCCGCCGAAGCCGCTCGGGCAGGGCGGTGGCGAGCGAGGCGACCTGCGCGGAGAAGCGCGCATGCGGCTTGCAGAGATCATGGCAGCGCGCGTCGAGCGAGCAGCAGAGCGAGCAGATCGGCGCGGAATAGGCTGGGCAATAGGCCATGTCCTCGGGCTCGAAGGGCAGCTCGCACACCCGGCAGGTGATCTCCGTCCGTTGTGCCCAGGCGGCGCGCGGTTTGCGGGCGAGATAGTAGCGCCCGTCCGTGGCATAGGCGATCGCCGGTGCCGTCACGAGCGCGACGCCGAGCGCGACGAAGGCCGAAAGCGCCTGCGCGGTTTCACCGAACAGACCTCCGAAGGCCAGAAGCGAGACGAGGGTCGCAAGTCCCATCGACCCGAGGCCCACCGGATTGAGATCGTAGAGATGGGCGCGCTTGAACTCGATGCCCTTAGGCGACAGGCCCAGCGGCTTGTTGATCGCGAGATCGGCGACGATCGCGCCGAGCCAGGCGACGGCCACATTGGCGAAGAGGCCGAGCGTCACCTCCAGCGCCTCGTAGATGCCGAGCTCCATGAGAAGCAGCGCGATCGCGACGTTGAAGATCAGCCAGACGACGCGGCCGGGATGGCTGTGGGTGAGGCGTGAGAAGAAGTTCGACCAGGCGAGCGAGCCCGCATAGGCGTTCATCACGTTGATCTTCAGCTGCGACACCACCACGAAGCCGGCGGTCAGCAGAGCGGCCGCCTCGGGCCAGGGCAGGACGAAGCCGAAGGCCACGTTGTACATGTAAGCTGGCTCCGCCGCGTGCTCGGGCGCGACGCCAGCGCGAAGCGCCAGGACGGCGAGGAATGAGCCGAAGAAGAGTTTCGGCGCGCCCAGCACGATCCAGCCCGGGCCGGCCGAGAGAAGCGCCAGCCACCACGAGCGGCCCGCGCTGTCGCGCAGCGAGGCGCGACGCTGCTCGGGCAGGAAACGTAGGATATCCACCTGCTCGCCGATCTGCGGCATCAGCGCCAGGATCACCGAGGCCGCCGCGCCGAACTTCACCAGGCTCAGCGCGTCGGTGCCCGGCGCTGCCTCGAGGCCAGGGAAGTTCACCCAGGCTTGGAGCGAACCCCAGTCGTGCCAAAGAATGAAGCCCACCGGCAGAATGTTGAGCCCGATCCAGAGCGGCTGGGTGGCGAGCTGAAACCGGCTGATCCAAGTGACGCCATGCGTCACCAGCGGCACGACCGCGAGGGCCGATACGATGTAGCCGAGCCAGAGCGGAACGCCGAAGGCAAGCTCCAGCGCCGCCGTCATGATCGAGGCCTCCACCGCGAAGAGGATGAAGGTGAAGGTCGCGTAGATCAGCGAGGTGACGGTGGAGCCGATATAGCCGAAGCCCGCGCCCCGCGTGAGAAGGTCGATATCGACGCCGTATCGCGCGGCATAGTAGCTGATCGGCAGGCCGGTAACGAGCAGCACGAGGCCGACCACCATGATCGCCAGCGCCGCGTTGGAAAAGCCGAAGGACAAGGTGATCGCCCCGCCCACCGCCTCCAGCGCCAGGAAGGATATGGCACCGATCGCCGTTTGCGACACGCGCGGCGCCGTCCAGCGCCGGGCGCGCTTGGCGGTGAAGCGTAGCGCATAGTCCTCCAACGTCTGGTTGGCGACCCAGCGATTGTATTCGCGGCGGATGGGAAGAATGCGTTGGCGCGCGGTCATGCCTGTTTTCTGGTTGTCAGTCCGCATTGACCGGGTTTTGAGCATTGTTTCCGGCCGAGGGCCGAAACGCAAGACCAGCGACCCCACCGCCCGACCTACGTCATTCGACGTATGTGCGAAGCGTCGCGCGCAACCGATAGTCCAATCCGAACGCGGCGGGCCCTGGGGTGCCAGTCGCTCGGGGAAGACGAAGAGGGGTTCGAATCATGACGTTCAAGGCCAGTTTCTTTGGCGCCGCGCTGGCTGCGGCCCTTTCCACCACCGCGCTTCATGGCGCCTTTGCAGCCGACGACACGATCAAGGTCGGCATTCTCCACTCTCTGTCGGGCACGATGGCGATTTCGGAGACGACGCTGAAGGACGCCATGCTCATGCTCATCGACGAGCAGAACAAGAAGGGTGGGCTCCTAGGCAAGAAGCTGGAAGCCGTCGTGGTCGATCCCGCGTCGGACTGGCCGCTCTTCGCTGAGAAGGCCCGCCAGCTCATCGCGCAGGACAAGGTCGCCGCGACCTTCGGCTGCTGGACCTCGGTGTCGCGCAAGTCGGTCCTGCCCGTGTTCAAGGAGCTGAACTCGATCCTGTTCTACCCCGTGCAGTACGAGGGCGAAGAGTCCGAGCGCAACGTCTTCTACACCGGCGCCGCCCCGAACCAGCAGGCCATCCCGGCGGTCGACTATCTCATGAACGAGGGCGTGCAGCGCTGGGTGCTGGAAGGCACGGACTATGTGTACCCGCGCACCACGAACAAGATCCTCGAAGCCTATTTGAAGTCCAAGGGCGTCGTCGCCGAGGACATCAAGGTGAACTACACGCCTTTCGGCTTCTCCGACTGGCAGACCGAGGTTTCGGCCATCAAGGAGTTCGGCGGCTCGGGCAAGAAGACCGCCGTCGTGTCGACCGTGAACGGCGACGCCAACGTGCCCTTCTACAAGGAACTGGCGAACCAGGGCGTTTCGGCCGAGACCACGCCGGTCATGGCCTTCTCGGTGGGCGAGGAAGAGCTCGCCGGCATCGACACTGCGCCGCTCGTCGGCCATCTCGCGGCCTGGAACTACTTCCAGTCGGTCGACACGCCGGAGAACGAAGACTTCATCGCCAAGTGGAAGACGTTCACCAAGAACACCGACCGCGTCACCAACGACCCGATGGAAGCTCATTACATCGGCTTCAACATGTGGGTGAAGGCCGTCGAGGCCGCCGGCACGACCGACCCGGACAAGGTGATCGACGCTATGGTCGGCGTCGCCGTGCCCAACCTGACGGGCGGCATGTCCTCGATGGGCCCCAACCACCACATCACCAAGCCTGTTCTGATCGGCGAGATCCAGGCCGACGGCCAGTTCGAGGTGGTGCACGAAACCTCGGGTCTAGTGCTGGGCGACGAGTGGTCGGACTACCTGCCGGAATCGGCGCCGCTCATCTCCGATTGGCGCAAGCCCATGAACTGCGGCAACTTCAACACGCAGACCGGCAAGTGCGGCGGCGCCGGCGCGCAGGCCGCTTCCAACTGATCTCGGCTTTCCCGCCCGTCGATGCGCGGCGGTCGGGAGCCTGCGAAACGGTCCCCCTCGCGGGGACCGTTTCCATCTCCGGTTCGCGCCGGGGCATTTTTCCCGCCTTACCCCCAATGTGGGACGTTTCGATGTTGACTGAGCTTCGAGCTGTGCTGACCGGCTTTCTGGAAGTGCTGGCCGTCGCCCTCGCGCTTCTGGCCGGCGCGTTTCTGGCGACCGGCGGCAAATCCTTTGCGCAAGGCGCCGACCCGGCCGCGATCATCGCGGGGTTCGCCGGCAAGAAGAGCTTCGAGGAGACGGAAGCCAATCTGCGCGCCCTGGCTGCGACGGGCGATCCCCGCGTCGCGCCGACGATGGACGCGCTCGCGTCTGGTGACCTCTACTATTCCAAGACCGACAACCGCGTGGTGATCGCGACGGGGCGAGGCGCGACGCTGGCGGCCATCGACCCCCTGACGTCGGTCCCGATCGGCGACCTGCCGAAGGCGAGCCTGGAGAAGGTGCGCGTCAAGAATTCCATCCGCTCGCTGGTGGCGGAGCTGAAAGGCGCGTTGACGCTCGGCTCCGACAATCCGGCCGAGCGCATGCGGGCCGCGAGCAGCCTGTTCGACAAGGCCGCGCCGGATCAGATTGGGGCGCTGGACGACGCCATCGCCAAGGAGAGCGAGCCGGCGATCCGCACGCGCTTCGAGGAGGCGAGGGCTGTCGCCGTCCTTCGCTCCGACCGGCCGGCCGCCGAGCGCGCCGAGGCGGTGAAGGTGCTTACCACGCGCGGAGACCGCACGGCGCAGAACGTTCTCACCACCTTCGCCAGCGACGCCGACCCCACCGTCGCCAAAGCCGCAACAAGCGGCGTCGCCGCCATTGCCGATACGATCGCTTTCTGGGGCCAGGCCCAGAACATCTGGTACGGTATCTCGCTCGGCTCGGTTCTGCTTCTGGCCGCCATCGGCCTCGCCATCACCTTCGGCGTCATGGGCGTCATCAACATGGCGCATGGCGAGATGGTGATGATCGGCGCCTACACGACCTTCGTCGTGCAGGAGGCGCTGCGGGTGAACGCGCCGCAATGGCTGGACTTCAGTCTCGCGCTGGCCCTGCCGTTGGCCTTTCTCGTCGCGGGCTTCGTCGGCTTCGTCATGGAGCGCGGCATCATCCGCTTCCTCTACGGCCGCCCGCTGGAAACGCTGCTCGCCACCTTCGGCGTTTCGCTGATCCTGCAGCAGGCCGTGCGCACGATCTTCGGACCGACCAATCGCGAGGTGTCCAATCCGTCCTGGATGTCGGGCTCCTTCGATGTCGGGCTGATGTCGGTGACCTGGAACCGGCTCTGGATCATCGTCTTCGCGCTCGCCGTCTTCGCCGCGCTGCTCTTCGCGCTGAATCGCACCTCGGCCGGCCTGAAGATGCGCGCCGTGACGCAGAACCGCCGCATGGCCGCCGCGATGGGCATCCGCACCCCGATGGTGGACGCCATGACCTTCGCGCTCGGCTCCGGCATCGCCGGCATGGCGGGCGTCGCGCTCAGCCAGGTCGACAACGTCTCGCCCGACCTCGGGCAGGGCTACATCATCGACAGTTTCATGGTGGTGGTGTTCGGCGGCGTCGGCAATCTCTGGGGCACGCTGGTCGGGGCCATGAGTCTCGGCATCCTGAACAAGTTCCTCGAGCCCTATGCCGGCGCTGTGCTCGGTAAGATCGTGGTGCTCGTTCTCATCATTCTCTTCATTCAGAAACGCCCGCGCGGCCTCTTCGCTCTCAAGGGAAGGTTCGTCGACGCATGATCACTGCCCGCTTTCTCGGACCCCGAGCCCTCTGGCTCGCCGCGATCCTGCTTCTCGTCGCGGTGCTGGTTCCCGTCTCGAACCTCGCGCTTCACGCCGGCCACCCCTTGCGCGTGCCGGACCATCTCGTTCCGCTCTTCGGCAAGTATCTGTCCTACGCGATCCTGGCGCTCAGCCTCGATCTCGTCTGGGGCTATGTCGGCATCCTGTCGCTCGGTCACGGCGCCTTCTTTGCGCTCGGCGGCTATGCGATGGGCATGTATCTCATGCGCCAGATCGGCAGCAGGGGCGTCTACGGCAATCCGCTCCTGCCGGACTTCATGGTCTTCCTGAACTACAAGGCGCTGCCCTGGTTCTGGCAAGGGTTCGACCAGTTCTGGTTCGCCGCGCTCATGGTGCTGCTGGTGCCGGGCCTCCTGGCCTTCCTGTTCGGCTACTTCGCCTTTCGCTCGCGCGTCACCGGCGTCTATCTCTCGATCATCACGCAGGCCCTGACATACGCCCTTTTGCTCGCTTTTTTCCGCAACGACATGGGCTTTGGCGGCAACAACGGGCTGACCGACTTCAAGGACATTCTCGGCTTCCCCATCCAGGCGGCCTCGACCCGCGCCGGCCTCTTCGCGGCGACGGCGGTGGCCCTGGCGCTCTTCGTCCTCGTCGTCTCCGCCGTCACGCGTTCCAAGCTCGGGCTGCTCATGGTCGCCGTGCGCGACGCCGAAAGCCGCACGCGCTTTCTCGGCTGGCGGGCGGAGCATGTGAAGCTCTTCGCCTTCACGCTCTCGGCGGTCATGGCCGGTGTCGCCGGCGCGCTCTACGTGCCGCAGGTCGGCATCATCAATCCCGGCGAGTTCGCACCGCTGAACTCGATCGAGGTCGTGGTCTGGACGGCGGTCGGCGGGCGCGGGACGATCCTCGGGCCGGTGCTCGGCGCGCTCCTCGTCAATGGCGGCAAGAGCTACTTCACCGCCGCAGCCCCCGAAAGCTGGCTCTTCGTGCTCGGCTCGCTCTTCGTGGTGGTCACGCTCTTCCTGCCGCGCGGCATCGTCGGCACGATCGACCATGGCTGGCGGGCGCTGAGCGAGCGACGCCGCGCCGCGCGCGCCGAAAAGGGCGTGGCCGGTGAGCCGGTCGCCAACCCCAGCCCGGCGGAGTGAGAGCCATGACCGAGACCACGACCCAGACCGCTCCGCGACTGTCGCCCCATCCCTACGCCACGCTTCTGGCCGAAGCGCGCGAAAGGGAGGACGCCGGCAAGCCGCCGCGCGGCGAGACGCTGCTCTATCTCAACGGCGTCACCAAGAGCTTCGACGGATTCAAGGCGATCAACGATCTGTCGCTTGTCGTCGCGCGCGGCGAGATGCGCGCCATCATCGGCCCGAACGGCGCCGGCAAGACGACGATGATGGACATCATCACCGGCAAGACCCGGCCCGATGCGGGCGAGGTTTATTTCGCCGGCGATACCGACCTTACCACGCACGATGAAGCCGAGATCGCCTCCATGGGCATCGGCCGAAAGTTCCAGAAGCCGACCGTCTTCGAAAGCCACACGGTGGAGGACAATCTGGTTCTGGCCCTGTCCGGCCGGCGCGGGGTTTTTGCGACGCTGTTCCACAAGCGCACGGGCGAGGAGCGGGCGCGGATCGACGGCATTCTGGAGACGGTGCGCCTCTCAGCCAAGCGGCATCTGCCGGCGGCCGATCTCAGCCACGGCCAGAAACAATGGCTGGAGATCGGCATGCTGCTGGCGCAGGACCCCGAGCTTCTTCTGGTGGACGAGCCGGTGGCGGGCATGACCGACGCCGAAACCGAGGAAACGGCGCGGCTCCTGCGCGAAATCGCGCAGACGCGCTCCGTCGTCGTGGTCGAGCACGACATGCATTTCGTGCGCGCGCTCGGCGTGAAGGTCACCTGTCTGCACGAGGGCCATGTGCTGGCCGAAGGACCGCTGGATCAGGTTTCGGCCGATCCGCGCGTCATCGAAGTCTATCTGGGGCGCTGAGCCATGCTGCGTGTTTCCAATGTCGATCTCTTCTATGGCGCGGCGCAGGCCCTGCGGGGCGTGTCGATGAGTGCGGAAAAGGGGCAGATCACCTGCGTCCTCGGGCGCAACGGCGTCGGCAAGACCTCGCTGATGCGCGCCATCGTCGGCCAGCAGGCGATCCGCGCGGGCGAGATCGCGCTGGCCGGCGCCGACCTCAAGGGTGCGGCGCCCTATGCGAGGGCGAGGGCCGGCATCGGCTTCGTGCCGCAGGGGCGCGAGGTGTTTCCGCTACTCACGGTGAAGGAAAACCTGCAGACGGGCTTCGCGCCGGTGAAGCGCGCTGAGCGC
Source organism: Aureimonas sp. AU20 (assembly GCF_001442755.1). Classification (NCBI taxonomy): domain Bacteria; kingdom Pseudomonadati; phylum Pseudomonadota; class Alphaproteobacteria; order Hyphomicrobiales; family Aurantimonadaceae; genus Aureimonas; species Aureimonas sp. AU20. The sequence continues at coordinate 2,191,578 of NZ_CP006367.1, forward strand.
ACGATTCCCGATCATGTCTTCGAGCTTTTCCCGGTGCTGAAATCCATGCTGGGCCGGCGCGGGGGCGACCTGTCGGGCGGCCAGCAGCAGCAGCTGGCGATCGGCCGGGCGCTGGTCACGCGCCCCAGCCTCCTGGTGCTGGACGAGCCGACCGAGGGCATCCAGCCCTCGATCATCAAGGACATCGGCCGAGCGATTCGCTACCTCAAGGACGAGGCCGGCATCGCCGTGCTCCTGGTCGAGCAGTATCTCGATTTCTGCCGCGAGCTGGCCGACAAGGTCTACATCATGGATCGCGGTCAGATCGTCTTCGAAGGCGTCGGGGCCGATCTCGACGACCCCGAGGTTCGCAGGCACCTGACCGTTTAAGCCCGCAGTTCCGGTCGGTCGCGATAGAGGTCGAGCGCGTCCGGGTTCGCCAACGCCTCCTTGTTCTTGACCTCGCGGCCATGCACCGTGTCGCGAACGGCGAGTTCCACGATCTTGCCGCTTTTAGTGCGTGGGATGTCGGAAACCGCGACGATCACCGCCGGCACATGGCGCGGCGAGGCGCCGGTTCGAATCGTGCGGCGGATCGTCTCCTTCAGCGCGTCGGTCAGTTCGGCGCCGTTACGCAGCGTGACGAAGAGCACGACGCGAACGTCGCCATCATATTGCTGCCCGATGCAGATTGCCTCGTTCACCTCGGGGATCGTCTCGACCTGTGCATAGATCTCGGCCGTGCCGATGCGCACACCGCCGGGATTCAGCGTCGCGTCCGAGCGTCCGTGGATGACGAGGCCCCCATGCTCCGTGGTTTCGGCAAAGTCGCCGTGGCACCAGACGCCGGGGAAGCGCTCGAAATAGGCGGCGCGATATTTCGCCCCGCTCTCGTCCGCAAAGAAGCCAAGTGGCATGGCGGGGAAGGGCCGGGTGCAGACCAGCTCGCCCTTCTCGCCGATCGGGGCGGGTTTGCCTTCGTCGGTCCAGACTTCCACCGCCATGCCGAGGCCCGGCCCCTGGATTTCGCCGGCATAGACGGGCCGCGTCGGGTCGCCCAGTACGAAGCAGGAGACGATGTCCGTGCCGCCCGAAATCGAGGCGAGGTGCAGGTCGGACTTGATCCCCTCGTAGACAAAGCGGAAACCTTCGATGCTGAGCGGCGAGCCGGTGGACATCATCGCGCGCAGCTTCGTCAGGTCGTGGCTCTCGGCGGGCCTCGTGCCGCTCTTGCGCAGCGCGTCGATATATTTGGCCGAGGTGCCGAAATGCGTCATGCCTTCCCGTTCGGCATAGTCGAACAGGACGGGCGCCGAAGGGTGGAAGGGGGAGCCGTCGAAGAGAAGCAGCGTCGCGCCGCGCGCCAGCCCCGAGACGAGCCAGTTCCACATCATCCAGCCGAGCGTGGTGAAGTAGAAGAGCCGATCGCCCGGCTTCACGTCCGTGTGCAGCCCATGCTCCTTCAGGTGCTGGAGCAGCACGCCGCCCGCCCGGTGCACGATGCATTTGGGTGCGCCCGTGGTGCCGGACGAGAAGAGAATGAAGAGCGGGTGGTCGAAAGGCAGGCGCTCGAACCGAAGCTCCTCCGGTTCGAAACCCGCCGTGAAGGTCTCAAGGCTCGTGCCGCCCGGCAGGCTCGCGGGGTCGAGATCGCTGCCGATGAGCGGCACGATCACGAGCTTCTTCAGCGTCGGAAGCTGCGGCAGAACCTCGGCCAGTTTCTCCCGCAGGTCGATGCGCTTGCCCGCGTACCAGTAGCCATCCACGGTCACGAGCAGCTTGGGTTCGATCTGGCCGAATCGATCGAGCACGCCGCGCGGTCCGAAATCGGGCGAGGCCGAGCACCAGACCGCGCCGAGCGAGGTGGCGGCCAGCATGGCGGCGATCGATTCGGGAATGTTGGGCAGGAGGCCGGCGACACGGTCGCCCGCCTCGATCCCGGCCGCCCGCATCGCCTGTTGAAGGCGAGAAACCTCGGCCCGAAGCCGGTTCCAGGACCAGCGGGTTTCCGCCTTGTCCTCACAGATGGAAACCAGCGCGTCGGCCTCGCCGTCGATCCCGGGAAGGGGCCGCAGCAGGTTCTCCGCGAAGTTCAGTCGCGCCTCGGGAAAGAAGCGCGCGCCCGGCATCCGGTCCCCATCCGCGATCAGCGCTCCGCCCTTATCGCCGACAACCTCGAAGAAGTCCCAGACGGCATCCCAGAAGAGGCCCGGCTCGGATAGCGACCATTCGTGCAAAGCCGTGCTGTCTGCCATGGCCGCTCCCCGCCGAAACTCGCAGAAGGCGCGGAAGGCGTTCATGCCGCTGGCGGCAGCGCGCTCGGGCGAAGGGGTCCAGAGCGGGGACGAATGGGACATGGACGCAAGACCTCGAAGGCGGGAATTCGAAAGGAGTGGAGACCGAAGCCCGGCCGAGCGTCAAGCACGGTCGAGGCGGCTTCGGCCTCAACGTGGCGTTCGCGCCCAGGCGCGCATTCCAAGGGTGTCCTTAAGATTTGGCGGTCATCATGCCGCCAGACGGAAGGATCGCTGCATGATGTCGACGATCGAGTATCTCGGGATGCGTTTTCTGGACGCCAATCCCTCGGGGGTGCGCGCCGCGTTTCGAGAGGCGCTGAAGGGCGGATTCGGCTATGTCGTCACGCCCAATGTCGATCATGTCGTGTCCTATCATCGTGGCGACGCCGCCCTGCGCGAGGTCTATGACGGCGCTCGTTTTCAGATTTGCGACAGCCAGGTTCTCGCGAAGCTCGCCGCTCTTTCCGGCGTGCATCTGACGCCCTATCCCGGTTCGGACCTGACGCGCGATCTTCTGGAACACCCGATTCAGCGCGGCGTGCGCATCGCGGTGATCGGGCCGGACGAGGCGGCCTTTCGCGATCTCGTGGCGCGCTTTCCCTCGATCGCCCTTCGTCATGTGCCTTGCGGCGCCCGGCTTGCCGTCGGTTCGGCCGAGTGGCGGGAGACGGTGGCGCGTGCCGTGGCGGCGGAATGGGACCTTCTCCTCGTCTGCCTGTCCTTTCCCAAGCAGGAACTCTTCGCCCGCGATCTCGGGCTTGCCGGGCGCCAGCGCGGCTTGGCGCTCTGCGTAGGCGCCAGCGTCGATTTTCTGACGCAGCGCCAGATCCGCGCGCCCGAGCCGATGCGACGCGCGGGCCTCGAATGGCTGCACCGCTTGGTGAGCAATCCCCGGCGCATGGCCGGGCGCTATCTCAAGCGCGGACCGGTGATCTTCGCTTTGGCGGCCGGCGCCTTTTTCAAGGCCAAGCCGGCGGAGCCGGTGGTGCCGGGTCGTCGCCGCGTTCTGTTCTTGACGACCGTTCTGCCTCATGGCCGCACCACCGGTGGCGAGATCGCCTCCATGAACTTCATCGACGGGTTGAAGGCTGCGGGCTGCGAGGTCGAGGTCGTCGGCTATCACCGGCAGGGGCAGGACACCAATCCGCCTCCGGGTTTCCTGTCGCCTTGCGACTGGCCGATCGAAAGCGCGGGCAGGCCGCTCCAGGCCGGGCTCTGGATGGGCAGCGCGCTACTGACCGGTCGGCCTTACTCCGTGCAGAAATATGTCGGCGCGGCGATGAAGCGCTTCGTGCGCCTTCGGCTTCGCACCCGGCCCGCCGATCTCGTCGTGGTCGACCATGCGCAGGCCAGCTGGCTTCTTCCCGCCTTGCCGCGCGAGCAATCGGTGGTGCTGATCGCGCACAATGTCGAGCATCGGCTCTATGGAAGCCATGGCGATGCGATCGCCGGCGCGGCCAAGCCGGGCCTACGGCAGCGGTTGAAAAGCGTGGTCTATCGGCGCGAGGCCGAGACGCTTCTGCGAATCGAACGGGCGGCGGTGGCCCGCGCAGGGCAGGTCTGGACCTTATCGGAGGACGACGGATCAGCCTTCGCCCAGCTGGAACCGGGCAGGGTGGTTCGAACCTTCGGCGTTCCCGGCCAGGCGTTTCGCGGGGCCTCGCAGCCGCTGCCGGACCCCAGCGTCGATGTCGGGCTTCTCGGTAGCTGGAACTGGGACGTGAACCGCGCCGGTCTCGACTGGTTCTTGGCGAACGTCGCGCCGCGCCTGCCGAGGCATCTTCGGATCGTCGTCGCCGGGCGAAGCCATCATGCGCCGGGAACGTCGCTCGGCCCGGTTCGCTTCGCCGGCTTCATGCCGGATGCCGGCGCCTTTCTACGAAGCTGCGCGGTGGTTGTGATCCCGAGCACCGTCGGCTCGGGCATTCAGATCAAGACGATCGAGACGTTGGGCCTCGGTGTGCCGACCGTCGCCACATCGATCGCCCTGCGCGGCATCGACGATCCGCCGCTGGACCTTCGCGTCGCCAATGGCGCCACCGACATGGTGAGTGCCATTTTGGAAGCGCTGAACACGCCGAGGCCGGACGGGCGCGACGGTGCGGCTTGGCGTCTTGCGCGCGAAAAAGCGTTCCAGGCGGATGTCGCCGCCGCGCTGGACGGGTTGCTCTGCCTGAAACGAGGGCCGGAAGTGCAAGCGAAGGAACCAGCCTGGGCTGCCTTCGAGGGCATGGTGGTCTGAAGAGCACCCTTTGGCCACGTCGACGCCAGGAATAGCACCTTTCAGCGGCCACTTGCATAGGAGCCATGCGCTGAAAGGGGTAGCTCACGCGGCTGGAATTTGGTTCAAGTGACTTGCAACACTTCCTCCCAGAACGTTGCATCGCTAGAGCCCGCTCTGTCCTCCCTAGAGCGGGCTCATTTGTGTCCGGCTCAGGCGGGCTTGGCCTTTCGCCAGTTGCGAGGCTTCAGCCTACGGAACAGGCCGCGCTTTTCGAACCCTTCGAACATCTCGTCCGGCCCTTCCGGGTCCAGAACCTCGTTGTCGGCCAGCCATTGCTCCATGCCCGTGAGCTCCGGGCGCTCATAGGGGCGCAGGGTCTTGCCTTCGCCGCGCAGCGCCTCGATCGTGGCGATCAGCGATCCGGTGCGTTCGATCTCGGCCGTTACGACCTCGCGCTTCACACCAAGATGCTCGGCGAGCAGATCGTCCCGCAGATGGAGGATCGTCGGCCCCTTGTCGAAATTGCCCGGCAGCGAGGTGTCGATCGTCACGTCGCATTCCGTGTCGAGGCGCATCGAGCGGTTGTTGAGGTTGGAGGAGCCGACGCGCAGAATGCGGTCGTCGACGATCAGGATCTTGGCGTGGACATAGATCGCGTCTCCCCCATCCGTGAACGGATGGTAGATGCGGAAGCGGCCATGCCTGTCGTGTTGTCGCAGAACCTCGTGCAGGCGCGCGCGTGCCGTGTCCATCGCCAGCGGTTCCAGCCAGCCCTGCGCGTTCAGAGGGTTGATGAGGACGATCTCCGGCCCGTCCTCCTCGTCCAGCCGCTTGGCGATCGCCTCGGCGATGCGGCGCGATGCGAAATATTGGCTCTCGGCGTAGATCGTCCGGCGTGCCGAAGCGATCTGATCGAGATAGAGCGTCTCGATCTCGGTGATCGGCCCATGGGTGTGCGAGGGCGGGCTCGATCGCGACACGGCCATGCGCACATTCTCGAAATGCGGCTTCAGTTTCTCGGGCCACGGGTCGTAGGTGCGGCCCAGCGGCTCCATCGGTCGCCCGCCGGCATCGTGCCAGCGGTCGCGTGCGACCTGCGCCAGCGCCAGCGCCATCGGGCCGTCCACGGCTGTCGTCGCGTCGTGCCAAGGTTTGTGCGGCTTGCCGCTGACCAGAAGCCGGCGAGGGTCGTGATGGACGTGCTCGCGCGTGTCCCAGCGCTCCTCCGTCACGTCGATGCCGCCGCAAAAGGCCAGGCTCTCGTCGATCACGACGATCTTCTGATGATGCGAGGCGCCGGGCGGATGGGTGCTGTCGAGCTTGGTGTGAATGCGCCGATGGCTCATCCACTTCATCACCGTGAAGAGGGTGGAGCCCCGCACCAGCGTCTTCAGGGCGCCGAGGTCCCAGCGCAGGAGATAAACCTCCAGGGCCGGGTTCTGGTCCACCAGCCAGTAGATGAAGTCGCCGACCTTCTCCGGCGCGTTGTCGCCTTCCGGCCGGCCAAGGCGAATGCGCGCGTCGAAATCCCAGCCCACCAGAACGATGCGGCGCTTGGCGCGCAGCATGGCCGCGCGCGCGTGAACGAAATACTCGTCCGCATCCACGATCAGCGCGGCTCGATGGGCCTCGGCCACGCAGAGGCAATTCCCGCCGGGACGAAATTGGACTCCCTTCGCTGCGTCGAGAGAGTGCGGGGAGGCGGATTTCGGTTCCGAGGCGCGACCGTGCATGACATCCTTCGGTGCTTCTTCATTATGGCCTGTCCTTAAGCGAGCGACGCCTCGCTGGGATGACAGGTCCGGACCCTCGCGGCTCCGTGAGCAAAGATGCGGCAAGATGCGCAAGGGACAAGCGGCAAAAGGAGGAGCGACTGATCTCCGCCTCCTGATCCCGCAGCTCATGCTTCGGTGATCCTTAACGCCTTCATCTCGTACGGCCCGATCTTCGGCGAAGTCTCGCCACGCTTATGTTGCAAGGCAACAGAAATGACTCCCCGACGTTTCCGACCATCTCGCCGCCGTACCAAGGCGAGAGGAGAGAGACCGACGACGCTCGGACCCGACCAAGCTCCCGAACTGCGCTTTTGCGTAGGGAGCCGGTTCGACGCGAAACCGAACGAGGACCTCTTGCTGAAACGACTTGTCGCGATCGCGGCCCTTTATGCCCTTGTCATCGCCGCGCTGCCGACCGCCGCGCTGGCCCAGATTCCGATGATCCCAGGCCTGACCACCGGGGCGGCGAAGACACCGCAGACCGAACCAACCGCTGCCGCGACCGATCCGCAGGCGGACCGCGAGGCCTTGCAACGGGTGATCGGCCTCCTCTCGGACGATGCGCGCCGCGCAGCCTTGCTGAACGAGCTGCGCTCGCTCGAGGGCGCTCTGCCCGCCGGCAAGGGGGAGGCCGCGAAGGCGGGTGCGGACGGGGCACAAGGGGCTCCGGCCGAACCGCCGGCAGGGGGCGAGAAAGCCCCCATCATCGGCGACAAAGGGTTGATCGGCGCCATCTCCTCGAGCCTTGCCGAAAGCGGCGAGGCGGCGCAGACGACATCCCTCGGCGCGCCTGTGGAGGAGAAGCTCACCCAGGCGGCCGACGAGCTTCAATCGCGCATCGACAGTTCGTTCGGCGGCAAGGCGACGCTCGATTTCTTGACCTGGGCGCTGCCCGGCGCCGTCGTGGTCGTCTGCCTCTACGTGTTCCTGTTTCGAAACCGCTGGCTGCGTCGGCGGCGCGAATTGCAGCAGCGCCCGATCGGCACGGCCTTCCAGATCGCGCGCCGGATTGCCCAATGCGTGCCCTTCGGCGTCGTGCCGCTCCTGATCGTGGTGGGCGCGGCCTCGGCCTGGGCCGCCGCCTTCGCGCCGACCTGGCGGGACGGGCGGCTCTTCGTCGCCCTGTTCTCGCCGCTCTTCGCCGCGCTCGTGACGCGCCAGCTTCTCTACTACATGCTGATCGCGCTTGGCCCGACGCGCGGCTGGCGGCTGATCGGCTATGCGCAACGCCGCCTCCTGCGCTGGGTTTCCACGCTGGCCGCCCTTGCTGCGACGGCGGCGATCCTTCGCGAGTTCAGCCTGCGGACCGTGGTCGGCTTCAACGTCGCCGACGTCGCCTCGCTGGTGATCGACCTGTGCCTTGCTGTTCTGACGGCGGCCTTCATCCTGCGCCACAGGCTGACCGTGCGCAGTCTTCTCATTCGCGGCCATCGCGAGGGGCGTGCGAAGGATCGCTCGTCCGGCGTCCTGTCCTCAGCCTTCCGGGGGCTCGCCACGTCCTGGCATCTCGTGGCGCTCGCCTTCGTGGTCGCCAATGTCGTCGCGCGTCTGACGGGGACGGGCAACGGCATGTTCATTCTCGAGAGCACGGCGGCGCTTCTCTACATTTTCGGCGGCTTGGCGCTGCTGGCTGTGGCCAATGCCGGCTTCCGGCGCCTATCCGGCAACATGAGCCGGGGGCGCATCACGTTGCGGAGCGCGGTGACGCGGCGCTATCTCGATATCTTCCATCTGCTCTTGCAGATCGCGGTCGCCGCCTTCGTGGTGGTGCAGGCGGTGGATGTCTGGGGCTTCGACCTCGCCGGCTGGCTCGGCTCCGAGCGAGGCCAGCGCTTCGTTCAGCCCATGCTCTCGCTCATCATCGTCCCGGCCGTGATTTACGCCATCTGGACGACGATCGACACGGCCGTGACCCATCTCTTGGAGCCGACCGACAGCCGGGGCCGGGCGCGCACGCGCTCGGGCCGCATTCGCACGCTCCTTCCGCTTCTGCGCAACCTCGTCTTTGTGGTCCTGTCGATCGTCACCGTCATCGCCATGCTGGCCAATATCGGCGTCGACGTCACGCCGCTCTTGGCCGGTGCCGGCGTCATCGGTCTGGCGTTCTCCTTCGGCGCGCAGCAATTGGTGCAGGACGTCATCACCGGCTTCTTCATCATCTTCGAGGACACGATCGCAGTCGGCGACGTGATCTCGACGGGCGATCGGACCGGAACGGTGGAGGGGTTGACGATTCGCACGGTGCGCATCCGCGACGGCAACGGCGCCTTGCACTCGGTTCCATTCAGCCAGATCAAGGCGCTGCAGAACAACTCGCGAGGCTTCGGCATCTTCCCCCTCAACGTGTCCATCGCCTTCGGCTCGGATGCGGACCGGACCATGGAGATTATGCAGGAGGTCGGCCGCCAGATTCTGACCGATCCCGTCTTCGGGGCAGACATGCTGGCCCCGCTGGAGATTTGGGGCGTCGACGGCTTCACGCGGGAGGGCGTCGTCATCAAAGGCGCGATTCGCTGCAAGCCGTTGCAGCAATGGAGCGTCGGGCGGGAGTTCAATCGCCGCCTGAAGCGGCGGTTGGATGAGGAGCAGATCCGCTTCTTCGCCGCCGAGCAGCGCATCGCCGTTCACGAGGACGGGCAGATCCGCCTTGCGACGAACTGAGGTCGAGCAAGCATGATGCGGCCAGCGATGCGCTTGACGCGAGTGAGGAGCCCAATCTTCCTTGCCTACGCGTCTTCGATACCGCTGTTGAACACGCCATCATCTCCTCTCCGGATTTGGGGTCCTTCCGCGATCGGCTTCGGCCGATCGCGGGTCGATTCCGTACCGATTGCGAAAGCGAAGGCTGACTGAGATTTTCCTGTATAATGGGCGTTCGGTCTGGACCGGCCTTTTCACCTGAGGTTACATGGCTCGAAGTTGCTGCGTCGAAGGGTGGACCTGTCCTTCCTTTGGGGCAGGGCGGTCAGAGCGAGGCTTGGGAAGGGCGGTTGAACCGCCATTCAATCCGACGGGGATTGCGGGTGACGGAATGTTATATCGCTCTTGCGTTCAAACCGCAGATCGGTGCCAATGTCGCTCGCACGGCATCAATTCGTTCGCGATGGAGTCGAGGCCATCGTGAGTCGCCAGCTGAGATGATCTCGGAACAAGGGCCCCGGACGGGGCGTCAGGGAGGAAAGTCGATATGCGCATGGGAAAGATGAACTGTTTCGTAGCGGCCGCGAGCTTGCTCGCGCTTGCCGGCAATGCCAATGCGCAGCAGCCGACGACGCTGACGATCGGCACCGTCAACAACAATGACATGATCGTCATGCAGAGCCTGACGGGTGAATTCACCAAGGCTCATCCGAACATTCAAGTGAACTGGGTGACGCTGGAGGAGAACGTCCTGCGTCAGCGCGTCACCACCGACATCGCGACCAATGGCGGCCAGTTCGACATCATGACGATCGGCACCTACGAGGTTCCGATTTGGTCCAAGAAGGGCTGGCTCGCGCCGCTCGACGCGCTCGGAACCGACTACGACGCCGACGACCTGCTGCCGCCGATCCGCGCGGCGCTCTCGACGGACGGCAAGCTCTTTGCGGCGCCGTTCTACGCCGAGAGCGTGATGACGATGTATCGCAAGGACTTGCTCGACAAGGCCGGCCTCAAGATGCCGGAGAAGCCGACCTGGAGCTTCATCGCCGAGGCGGCGGAGAAGATGACCGACAAGTCGGCCGGCGTGTATGGCATCTGCCTGCGCGGCAAGGCCGGCTGGGGCGAGAACATGGCCTTCCTCGGCAACATGGCCCGCTCCTTCGGCGCCAACTATTTCGACGCGACCTGGAAGCCGCAGTTTGAGAGCGAAGGCTGGAAGAAGGCCGTCGCCCTCTATGTCGACCTGATGACGAAGTACGGACCTCCGGGCGCCGCTTCCAACGGCTTCAACGAGACGCTGTCGCTCTTCGGCCAGGGCAAGTGCGGCATGTGGATGGATGCCACCGTCGCGGCGTCCTTCGTCACCGACCCGAAGCAGAGCCAGGTGCCGGATAAGGTCGGCTTCGCCCCGGCGCCTTGCGGCATCGACAACTGCCCGAACGACGGCGCGAACTGGCTCTGGGCCTGGTCGCTCGGCATTCCGGCTTCCTCTCAGAAGAAGGAAGCGGCCGAGACCTTCGTGTCCTGGGCGACTTCCAAGGCCTATCTCGACCTCGTCGCGAAGGAGAAGGGCCTCGCCAACGTTCCTCCGGGCACGCGTCAGTCGCTTTACAAGAACGCCGACTACCTGAAGGCCGCGCCTTTCGCGCAGCAGACGCTGAACTCCATCAATAAGGCCGATCCGTCCATGGGCGAGAACAAGCCTTATGTCGGTCTCCAGTTCGCCGCCATTCCTGAATTCCAGGGTCTCGGTACGGCTGTCGGCCAGCAGATGGCGTCCGCCCTGTCGGGCTCGACGACGGTCGATCAGGCGCTCGCCGCCGCGCAGGCGCAGGCCACGCGCGAGATGACACGCGCCGGCTACATCAAGTAAGCTCCGAATCTATCCTCCGGCCGGCCCTGTGCCGGCCGGAGGATTCATATGTCGTCGTCGGATGATCGGGAGACATTTGCCGGCCTGAGACCTGTTCGGCCGGCGCACGCGTGGCGCCGAGATCGCGCGCTATCCATCACCAGCCCGCACGGAAGAAGGCGGGCGCTTCGCCCGGGGGGAACTATGGCGACAACGCATACCAAATCGGTCGCGCGCTGGATGATGGCGCCTTCGGTGGTCGCACTGTTCATCTGGATGATCGTGCCGCTCGCCCTGACGCTCTACTTCTCGACCCTGCGATACACCTATTACGACCCGATTACGCCCTTCGTCGGCATCGAGAACTACACCTACTTCCTGTCCGATCCGCGCTTCATCAGCGCCTTCCAGAACACGCTGATCCTCGTCGCCGGGGTGCTCGCGATCACCATGATCGGCGGTGTTCTCATCGCGCTCCTTCTCGATCAGGCCTTTTACGGCCAGACGGTCGTGCGGCTTCTCGTGCTCGCCCCGTTCTTCGTCATGCCGACAGTCGCCGCGCTGGTCTGGAAGAACATGATCATGAACCCGGTGAATGGTGTGATCGCCTGGGCGCTGACCACCGTCGGGTTGCAGCCGATCAACTGGCTGACCGATCATCCGCTCCTGTCGATCATCATCATCGTCGCCTGGCAGTGGCTGCCCTTCGCCACGCTCATCCTCCTGACCGCGCTTCAGTCTCTCTCCGAAGAGCAGAAGGAAGCGGCCGAGATGGACGGTGCCGGCCCGATCTCCTCCTTCTTCTACATCACGCTGCCGCACATGAAGCGCGCCATCACCGTGGTGATCCTGATCCAGACGATCTTCCTTCTATCCATCTACGCCGAGATCTTCGTCACCACCGGCGGCGGCGAGGCGTCCTCGAACCTGCCCTTCCTGATCGCCTCGATTATCTCGCTGGAAGGGGATGTCGGAACGGCATCGGCTGGTGCCATCGTCGCGGTCGTCCTCGCCAATATCGTGTCGATCTTCCTCGTCCGCCTCGTTGGCAAGAATCTGGAGGCCTGATCCATGGCGCGCGCTGTTTCCAACCGTCGGAAGATCCTCACGACCGTGGTCGCCTGGGTCGTCGGATTCCTGATCTTCTTCCCGATCCTGTGGACGATCCTGACCTCGTTCAAGCCCGAGATTGAGGCGATCGCCATTCCGCCGAAGTTCCTGTTCTTCAACTGGACGACGGAGAACTACGCGGCCATTCAGGAGCAGAGAAACTACTTCTCCTTCCTGATGAACTCGATCTACCTCTCGCTCGGCTCGACCTTCCTCGGCCTCGTCTTCGCGATCCCGGCGGCCTGGGCCATGGCCTTCTCGCCGACCAAGCGCACCAAGGACGTGCTCTTGTGGATGCTGTCGACCAAGATGATGCCGGCCGTGGGCGCGCTCGTGCCGATCACCATCCTGTTCCGCACCCTCGGCCTGCTCGACAGCCGGCTCGGTCTGATCGTCGTCCTAACGCTGATCAATCTGCCGATCGTGGTCTGGATGCTCTACACATACTTCAAAGAGATCCCCGGCGAAATTCTGGAGGCGGCGCGCATGGACGGCGCCAACCTACGCCAGGAGTTGTTCCGCGTCCTGGCGCCGATGGCGGTGCCGGGCATCGCCTCGACCATTCTGCTGAACGTCATCCTGGCCTGGAACGAGGCGTTCTGGACGCTGCTGCTCACCACCACGAACGCCGCGCCGCTCAGCGCCTTCATCGCATCCTTCTCCAGCCCACAGGGGAATTTTTACGCCAAGCTTTCGGCGGCCTCGACGCTTGCAATCGCGCCCATTCTCATCATCGGATGGTTCTCGCAGAAGCAGCTCGTGCGTGGCCTGACCTTCGGCGCCGTCAAGTAAGGGAGTAGACGACATGGCATCGATCCAACTCAAGAACGTCAGCAAGCGCTTCGGCGAGGCCGTGATCATCCCGGACCTGAATCTGGATATTCGCGACGGCGAGTTCGTGGTCTTCGTCGGGCCGTCCGGCTGCGGCAAGTCCACCCTGCTGCGCCTGATCGCGGGCTTGGAGGACACGTCGGACGGCGTGATTTCGATCGACGGGCGGGACGTCACCAACGTGCCGCCGGCCGGGCGCGGCCTTGCCATGGTGTTCCAGTCCTACGCGCTCTATCCCCACATGAGCGTCGGCGCCAATATTGGCTTTCCCCTGAAGATGGCGGGCGAAAGCAAGGACGTGATCGATCGTAAGGTCCGGGCGGCAGCGGCCACCCTGAACTTGACCGACTATCTCCAGCGCAAGCCGCGCGAGCTTTCGGGCGGCCAGCGCCAGCGCGTGGCGATCGGCCGGGCGATCGTGCGCAGCCCCAAGGGCTTCCTGTTCGACGAGCCGCTGTCCAACCTCGACGCGGCGTTGCGCGTCAACATGCGCCTGGAGATTTCCGAGCTGCACGCGCAGCTGAAGACGACGATGATCTACGTCACGCACGATCAGGTCGAGGCCATGACCATGGCCGACAAGATCGTCGTCCTGAACCGGGGCAACATCGAGCAGGTCGGCTCGCCGCTCGAACTCTACAGCAACCCGCGCAACATGTTCGTGGCCGGCTTCATCGGCAGCCCGAAGATGAACTTCCTTTCGGGCGCGGCGGCCGCCAAGCACGGCGCCAACACGATCGGCGTGCGCCCCGAGCATCTTGCCATCTCAAAGGACGGCGGCGAGTTGAAGGGCACGGCGGGGGTGTCCGAGCATCTTGGCTCCGACACGTTCATTCACGTGCGTCTCGATAATGGCGAGCAGGTGACCGCACGCGGCTTGGGCGACTACCGGGTCAGCCATGGCGATCCCGTCTACCTCACGCCCGAAGCCAACCGCATCCATCGTTTCGACCAGTCCGGTCTCGCCGTCGCGGCTTGAACGGGGCGCATGATACGCCCGGACGAGTGGACGGGCTTGGACTTCGCAGAGATGATTCGGAGTTGATAGGGCGGCAGCGATGCCGCCTTACTTCATTTCCGAGGCGGGGTTCGGTCCGGCAAACGCGCCGCAGGGCGACGCCGTACCGCGCTCGGAGAAGGGTCGGACCGATGGTCACGGACAATCCATTGACGTTCTCGCTCCGGTGACATAGTCGGCCGCAAGCAGGAGAGGGACGACCATGGCCAACAGGCAGGATCGACGTTACGCGGCCAAGCTGGCGCGGCAGGCGGCGAAGGGGGATCGTTCACCCGCCGCCAAGGCTCTTCTCAAGGCGGCGGCCGATTTCATGGCGGACCAGCCCATCGAGATCGATTTCTCGATGGAGGATATGGATCGGGCCTGGGATCGTCTGAAGCCTGTGCTCTGGGATCAGCTCGAAGAGGATTTTCCGCTTTTCCGACGCGCGCTGTTCGACGACTCGGCATCGCTTCAGGTGACGGCGACTTCGGCGGAGGGCGAGGAGATCGCTCTCGACATTCAGACGGTTCTGTTCCCGGTCGTCGGAAAGCGCGCGACGCTTGAGGCCTTCGCCGCCGACCAGGCGAAGCTTGACGAACTCGCCCGATCCTTGCGCGAGTCCGGCGTCGTGCCGGAGCGCTCGTCCGTCGCGATCATGCCGTCCGTCATCGCAGCCTTCTCCGCTGATCTCGATCTGTCGGGTCCGGATCTCGTCCATATGCTGACGAAGTCTCTCGCCGAAACCCTGCTCACGCCGGACGGCGCGGACGGAGCGCTGACATTCGAGGAAAAGGCCGACATGGTTCTCGAATGGATGCCCTCGCTGATGCCGGAAACGGACGGCGAAGAGGAGGTGTCGGGTTTCCTCGTCGGCGTCGTGGCGGTGGAGATCGACACTACGGAATTGTCGGAGGACGAGCTCGAAGCGCAGGACCTCTCCCTTGCGGCCGCCGGACAGTCCTGGGCCGACACCTATGCTTCTGATCTTCCGTTCCGCTTGGGCGGGTTGTCGCTCTGGTCCGATGCCGGCGTCGCGAGCGCCTGGCACAAGGTAGCCTGCGACATCGACGCGGAGATCGAGCGCCGTGGGTTGCCACGCGAGATCGCCGAGGTCCACGCTTATCTCGAAGGTGGGGTTGAGGAGTCACTCCTCGCTGTGCGGTGCGGCGTGAGCATGCTGGGTCCGTTCAGGGTGTCGAACAGGCTCGTCTTTACGGATGTGGATGGTTTCGCGGCCGAGGCGGAAAGCCTCGGAGGCGAGCTCATCGAGTACGAGCGCGCCGAACCATTGCTGAAACTGATTGCGGCAACGGGGGCCCGGTAGAGGAAAACCAGAGCGCGATCTTGTCCGTCGATCCTCGTACGGCCTTTTTGGATCGACATTGTTCTCAGCGAACGGCGTGGGGGGCAGGCGAGAGACCTCGCCCCCCACGCCGAGACAAGCTTCCGGTTCAGAACTTCGCAGTCATAGGATCGGAACCGATGCGGCCGTCGCTTGCGTCCAGCGCGGCGATGGCCGACAGGTCATCCGCATTGAGCCGGAAGTCGAACACATCGAGATTTTCGGCGATGCGGCTCGGCGTCACCGATTTCGGGATGACCACGAGCCCATTGTCGATGTGCCAGCGAATGATGATTTGTGCAGGCGTCTTGCCGTGCCGCTGCGCGATTTTCGCGATCGTGCCGTCCGAGAGCAGCTGGCCTTGGCCGAGCGGACTCCAGGACTGGGTGGCGATGCCGCGCGCCGCATGGGCCTCGCGCAAGGCGCGCTGCTGAAAGCGCGGGTGAAGCTCGATCTGGTTCAGAACGGGCGCAACGCCGGTTTCGCCGATCAGCCTGTCGAGATGCTCGGCCGTGAAGTTGGAAACGCCGATGGATTTCGCCCGGCCTTCCTCCCTCAGGCGAATGAACGCCTTCCATGTGTCCACGAAGAGACCGCGCGCGGGCGAGGGCCAGTGGATGAGGTAGAGATCGACATGATCGGTGCCGAGCCGTGTCAGACTTTCCTCGAAGGCACGCAGCGTGCTGTCGAACCCCTGGTTCTCGTTCCAGAGCTTGGTGGTGAGGAAGACGTCGTCCCGCGTAACCGATCCCTTGCGTAGACCCGCGCCGACGCCGCGCTCGTTCTCGTAGATCGCGGCCGTGTCCACATGGCGATAGCCAACATTCAGGGCCTCGGCCACCGCACCCGTGGCCGTGTCGTCCGGCACCTGCCACACGCCGAGGCCGACCTGCGGGATGGCCCGGCCATCGTTCAGGGGGATCGAGGTCTGTTCGCTCATCGCATCGTCTCCAGTCGATCTGCTCGCTTTTTGCCTAGAATTGGTTAGGCGAACTTACGGCAGCTTCCGAGGCAGACAGTTCGGGCGGAACGGGGAAAAGTCGAGAGGGTCGGCTTGGCCTACCGGTCGATCTCAGGCGAGTTCGGCCGACCGGACGATGTGAAGACCGGGGCTGGCGGCGAGGGCCGCGTCTAGAAGCCGGCTGGCGATGCGCTCGGCCGGATTGATGCGCCAAGCCCTGGGTAGGATCGACCCGGCCGCGCCGGCGAGCGTAAGCGCGATGCGCTCCATCGCGCGATGCTCGGACCGCTCGCCGCCGATGAGCCCCGGCCGTAGGATCGTCGCGAACGAAAAGCCCAGTTCCTTCACCGCCTGTTCGGTCTCGCCCTTGACCCTTGGATAGAGAAAAGGCGAGCCGGCATTGGCGCCCGCTGCCGAAACGAGCGCAAGGGTCGGCGTGCCGTGCACACGTGCCAGCCGCAGCGCTCCGAGGGTGAGGTCGTGGTCGACATGCCGGGAAGCCGCTGCCGAACCCGCCTTTCGCCGCGTCGTTCCGAGCGCTGAGATCGCGGCGTCGGCTGCCCACCATTCCGCATGCTCGGGCAGGTTCTCGAAGTCGATTGGCATCACGCGCAGTTTCCCCTGCGCGGGAATGGCGCGGCGCACGGGAGCGATGACTTCGGTAACACGCGGATCGCGCAGCGCCTGCGTGAGAACCTCAGCGCCGACCAGACCCGTGGCGCCCAGCAAGAGAAGCCTCATTCCCCGTCTCTCCATCATCCAATTCCAACCCATCCCAGAGGGCGCCAAGCGATCCCTCGGGAACAATCGGGCGGTTGCATCTCTTGGCCTTTCATCACGAGGCGAGCCTCGTTTCTCAGCACGGAAGAGAGAATGTTCGGAAGTCATAAGAAGGTCCGTTACGCCGTCGTCGCGGGCGGCCAGATCTCGCAGCAGGCGTTCATGCCCGGCATCGCCCGCACCAGCAATTCGGAACTGACGGCTCTGGTCACGGGCGATCCGGTGAAGGCCGACAAGCTGGCCAAGCTCTACGGCATCAAGGCCTGGAGCTACGAACAGTATGGCGAACTGCTCGCCTCGGGCGAGGTGGACGCGGTTTATGTCGCGACGCCGAATTTCCTGCATCTCGCCTATGCCGTCCCGGCGCTCGAAGCCGGCGTCCACGTTCTTTTGGAAAAGCCCATGGCCGCCAGCGTCGAGGAGGCCGAGGCCATCCTCGCGGCGCAGCGGAAGGGCGGCGCCAAGCTGATGATCGCCTATCGCCTTCATCACGAGCCGGGAACGGTGGAGATGATCACCCGCGCCCGCAAGGGCGAGTTCGGCGAGTTGCGCAGCTTCGTTTCGACTTTCACCCAGAACATCCGCGAGGAGAATTCGCGCGGCCACAACGGCTATTGGTGCGGCCCGGTGCCAGACATGGGGACCTATCCCTTGAACGCCGTGCGCAACCTGTTCGGTCTGGAGCCGATCGCGGTGCATGCCGTCGGGACCAAGACGCCCAGCCGCGGTTTCAACTTTCACGATACGGTGGCGGTGACGCTACTTTTCCCCGGCGATCGCGTCGGGCAGTTCACGGTGAGCTACGCAACCGCGCCCTCGGAATCCTTCGACCTCGTCGGCCGCACGGCGAGCATCCATGCCTCGCCCTGCTTCATGTTCGGTCCGAGCACCGGCATCGCCTATGTCGAGAAAACCGACGCTGGCGAGACGAAACATAAGTTCGATCCGGTCGAGCAGTTCGGAAACGAAACCGAATATTTCTCCGAATGCATCCTGAACGACCGCCGGCCGGAAGCCGACGGCGAGGAGGGCCTCCTCGACATGCGCGTCCTCGCCGCCGTCGAACGCTCCCTGGAGACAGGCGAGACGGTGACGCTCCAGCCAAGGACGCGCGATCGCCATGTCGAGCCGGACCAGGCGCTCAAGCTGAAGCCGGCCAAGGCACCGAGCGAGGACGAAATGATCAACATCATTCCGCAGTCGGCCTAGGCAAGTTTTGAACAGGCGGCGCGCGCGGGGTGTTTCGTCGCCGCCCGTTCGCTGCCTGAAGCGCGCCTCAAACCGGAACGTAGGTCGAGGCTTTGACGCGCTTCAGGGTGAAACTCGTGCTGATGGAGCGCACGTTCGGCAGTTCCGTCAGCGCGTTCTTCACGGTCGCCTCGTAGTCGCGAACGCTGCGCGACACGACCTGGAGGAGATAGTCGTGCTCGCCGCTCAGCGAATAGCATTGGAGGATCTCGGGCACGTCGGCGACGGCCTTCTCGAACTCCTGCAGGCGCTCGCGTCTATGCTCGACTATCCTGACGAAACAGAACACCACGATATCGAAGCCCACCGCTTCGGGGTCCACGAGATATCGCTTCTCGCTGAGGATGCCGGCGTCCTGGAGCCTTTGGAGCCGGCGCCAACAGGGCGTATGGCTGAGCCCGGTCTGCTCGCCGAGCTCGCGCATGGTCAGATCGGGCTTCTGCTGGATGACCTGGAGTATGCGCCGGTCCGCGTCGTCGATCTCCATCGGCGGGGCCTCCCGTCCCCTCGGATCACAGCCTGTCACCTCTGGCGGGCGCTCGGGAGGATGCGGTCCTCGAAGAACGTATCATTCTGGGACAGAATCGCGAAATGAGTTTGAAACGGCTCTAAAAGAGGGACCGTGGCCTCTTCGGATCGTGCCAACGTCATGATGCTGGGAGGCACGTCATGACCAAGTTTCTGACGCTGGACGACAAGTACGCGGCGGACCAGGGCTCTGTTTTCCTGACCGGTATCCAAGCTCTGGTTCGCCTGCCGATGACGCAGATGCGGCGGGACCGGGCCGCCGGCCTCGACACCGGCACCTTCATTTCCGGCTATCGCGGCTCGCCGCTCGGCGGCTACGACCAGCAGCTGCTCAAAGCCCGCAAGTTCCTCGATCAGCATGACATCGTCTTCCAGCCCGGCCTGAACGAAGATCTCGCTGCAGCGGCCGTTTGGGGGAGCCAGCAGCTTCACCTCTCGCCAGGGGCCAGAAAGGACGGCCTTCTCGGCCTCTGGTACGGCAAGGGGCCGGGTGTCGACCGATGCGGCGACGTGTTCAAACACGCCAATGCCGCAGGCACCGCGCGCCATGGCGGCGTGCTGGCCATTGCCGGCGACGATCACACCTGCAAGTCCTCCTCGATCCCGCATCAGTCCGACCACGCCTTCATCTCGGCGGTGATGCCGGTTCTCTATCCCTCGTCGGTTCACGAATTCTTGGAACTCGGCCTGCTCGGCGTCGCCATGTCGCGCTACTCCGGCTGCTGGGTCGGCTTCAAGGTCATTTCCGAGACGGTGGAAACCTCGACTGTCGTCGATCTCGCGCAGGAGAAACGGCAGTTTGTGCTGCCCGGCGATTTCGACCTGCCGGAGGGCGGTCTGAACCTGCGCTGGCCCGACCCGCCGCTGCTGCAGGACGAGCGGTTGCAGGAACATAAGGCCTATGCCGCCATCGCCTTCGCGCGCGCCAATGGCGTGGACCAGGTTGTGGCGGACAGTCCGAACGCGCGCTTCGGCATCGTCGCCTCCGGCAAGGCCTATGAGGATGTGCGCCAAGCGCTGGCCGAGTTGGGCCTGCGCCAGCCCGAATGGGACGCGATCGGCCTGCGCTTCTACAAGGTGCGCATGCCCTGGCCGCTGGAGCCGCAAGGCATCAGGGCCTTCTCGCAAGGGCTGGAGGAGGTGCTGATCGTCGAGGAACGGCGCGAGATCATCGAAAACCAGATCAAGCAGCAGCTCTTCAACTGGCGCGCCGATGTGCGACCGCGCATCATCGGCAAGTTCGACCACGAGGACCATCCGTTCCTGTCGCTTTCGGCGGGGCTGACGGTCTCCACCGTCGCGCGGGCGATCGCCGATCGTGTGCTGCGGTTCGACCTGCCGGCCGATCTCGCCGCGCGCATTCGCAAGCGGCTGGCCTTGGTGGAAGCGGCCGAGGCGCGCGGCACGGCGCACACGGCGCCTGTGATCCGCCTTCCGCATTACTGCCCGGGCTGCCCGCACAACACCTCCACCCGCGTTCCGGAGGGGTCCAAGGCGATGGCCGGGATCGGCTGTCACTTCATGGTCCAGTGGATGGACCGCAACACCGAAACCTTCACCAATATGGGCGCGGAGGGCGTGCCCTGGACGGCGATCGGGCGCTTCACCGAGGAGCGTCACCGCTTCGTCAACCTGGGCGATGGGACTTACTTCCATTCCGGTCATCTGGCGATCCGCCAGTCCGTCGCCGCCGGGGCGAACATCACCTACAAGATCCTCTACAACGACGCCGTCGCCATGACGGGCGGCCAACCGATCGACGGCGTGCTGACACCTCAGCAGATCACGCATCAGATGCAATACGAGGGCGTCGCGCGGATCGTCCTCATGTCGGACCGGCCGGACGTCTACAGCCCGACCGACCTAGCGCCGGGGACCGAGATTCGACACCGCGACGAGATCGACGTCGTGATGCGTGAGTTGCGCGAGGTGCCGGGCGTCACGGTGATCGTCTACGAGCAGACTTGCGCCGCCGAGAAACGGCGTCGGCGCAAGCGCGGCACGGCTGTCGATCCCGACATCCGGCTCTGGATCAACCCCGCCGTCTGCGAGGGCTGCGGCGACTGCTCGCAGACCTCCAACTGTATCGCGGTGGAGCCGGAAGAAACCGAGATGGGGCGCAAGCGCCGCATCAACCAATCCGCCTGCAACAAGGACCTTTCCTGCGCCAAAGGCTTCTGCCCGTCCTTCGTCACCGTCCGCGGCGCCAAGCCGAAGCGGCGCGAGGCGCTGGGCCGCCCGGATGTCGCCGCGCTGCCCGAGCCGGCGCTGCCGCAGATCGACCGCGCCTGGAACATCGCCGTCACCGGCGTCGGCGGCAGCGGCGTCTTGACCATCGGCGCGCTGCTCGGCATGGCCGCGCATGTGGAAGGCAAGATCCCGATGATCCTCGACATGGCGGGTCTCGCCCAGAAGGGGGGCGCCGTTCTCAGCCATGTGCGCATCGCGCGGGCCGACCGCCCGGTTGCCGCGCCGCGCATCGCGGCGGGGGGCGCCGATCTGCTTCTGGCCGCCGACTCTGTCGTGGCGGCGTCGAAGGACAGCATCGTCCTTTGCGATCCCGCCCGCACCTATGCCGTTCTCAACACGCGGACCATGCCTGTCTCGGACTTCGTGCGGCAGCGCGACTTTGACTTCAAGGAAGCGGCGGTCGAGCGCACGGTGGAGCGGGCCGTCCGCCACCGCGAGAATTTCCGCAACTTCTCCGGGCTCGCCGTCGCTCTGTGTGGCGACGAGATCGGGGCCAACATGCTGATGCTGGGCTACGCCTGGCAGAAGGGCTTGGTGCCGCTGGAGCGCCAGTCAATTACCCAGGCGATCGAGATCAACGCGGTTTCGGTGCCCTTCAACCTCGCGGCCTTCGACTGGGGCCGGATTCTCGCCGACGATCCCGCCGCGATCGCGCATCTGATGGAGGATGAGGAGCGCCCGAAGCCTCTGGCGGAGATGACCACCGAGGAAATCATCGCCCATCGCAAGGCGCATCTCACCGCCTATCAGAATTCGGCTCTCGCGCGGCGCTACGGCAAGCGGGTGGAGCGCTTCGCACGCGCCTCTGCGCAATGGGACGAGAAGGGCGATCTCGCTCGCGCCGTCGCCATCGGCTACGCGAAGGTGCTGGCCTACAAGGACGAGTACGAGGTCGCGCGCCTTTATAGCGAACCAAGCTTTCGCGAAGGGCTCGGAAAGACGTTCGACGGCTCCTTGCGCCTATCCCTCAACCTCGCGCCGCCCATGCTGCCGGGCACGGACGCCGATGGGCGGCCGAAGAAGCGCGAGTTCGGCGCCTGGATACTGCCGGTCTTCGGCCTGCTCGCCCGCTTCAAGCGTCTGCGTGGCACAGCGTTCGATCCGTTCGGGCGCACGGCCGACCGCATGCTCGAGCGCCGGCTCATCGCGCTTTACGAGGCTGATCTCGATTTCGCCGAAGCGCACGTGTCTCCCCTGACCTTTGCCCCGACCAAGGCGCTGCTGGGGCAGGCCCAGGACATCCGCGGATTCGGCCCGGTGAAGGAGGCGGCCTTCGAAAAGGCCATGGCGAGGCGCGAGGCGCTGCGCGCCGAGATCGAGGCGGCGCGGGGGGCGCCGGTGGCGATCGCGGCGGAATGAGTTCGAGTTCGGGAGGACGCTGATGTTCAACAATTCCATGGTGTTCGACCTCGGCGACGAGGTGAACGCGCTGCGCGATATGGTTCACCACTGGTCGCAGGAGCGGCTGAAGCCGATCGCGGCCGAGATTGACCGCACCAACAGCTTTCCGAACGAGCTCTGGCGCGAGATGGGCGCGCTCGGGCTTCTCGGCATCACGGTTGAGGAGGAGTTCGGAGGCGCGGCCATGGGCTATCTCGCCCATGTCGTGGCGGTGGAGGAGATCGCCCGGGCCAGTGCCTCCGTCTCGCTTTCCTACGGCGCGCATTCCAATCTCTGCGTCAACCAGATCCGCTTGAACGGCTCGCCCGAACAGAGGGCGCGCACCCTGCCCAAGCTCGTTTCGGGCGAGCATGTCGGGGCGCTCGCCATGTCGGAGGTAGGGGCGGGGTCCGATGTCGTCTCCATGCAGCTCAGGGCCGAGAAGCGCGGCGACCGCTATGTCCTGAACGGCACCAAATATTGGATCACCAATGGCCCCGATGCGACGACGCTCGTGGTCTATGCCAAGACCGACCCGGCGGCGGGCTCGCGCGGCATCACCGCCTTCCTGATCGAACGCGGGATGCAGGGCTTTTCCTCCTCGCCGCATTTCGACAAGCTCGGCATGCGCGGCTCCAACACGGCTGAACTTCTGTTCGAGAATGTCGAAGTTCCCTTCGAGAACGTGCTGGGCGAGGAGGGGCGGGGCGTCCGGGTCCTGATGTCAGGGCTGGATTATGAGCGCGTCGTCCTGTCGGGCATCGGCCTCGGCGTCATGGCCGCCTGCATGGACGAGATCATGCCCTACATGGTCGAGCGCCGGCAGTTCGGCCAGCCGATCGGCTCGTTCCAGATCATGCAGGCCAAGATCGCCGACATCTACACCAAGCTGAACTCGGCGCGAGCCTATGTCTACGAAGTGGCGCGCGCCTGCGACCGGGGGCGGGTGACGCGCCAGGACGCGGCGGCCTGCGTCCTCTATGCCTCCGAGGAGGCGATGAACGTCGCGCATCAGGCCGTGCAGGCCATGGGCGGCGCCGGCTACATGAACGAGATGCCGGTCTCGCGCCTGTTCCGAGACGCCAAGTTGATGGAGATCGGGGCGGGAACCAGCGAAATCCGCCGGATGCTGATCGGCCGCGAACTGGTCGGAGCGCAGCGCTGATGGGCGTTCTCCGATCGAAACTCGTCGCCGGCTCGGCCCAGTTCGCCGCCAACCGGGCCGCCCATCTCGCAAGCATCGCCGAGATCGAGCGGGTCGCCGAGACGGTGCAGGCCGGCGGCAGCCCCTCCGCCCGCGCGCGACATGTCGAGCGCGGCAAGCTCCTGCCGCGCGACAGGGTGAACCATCTTTTAGACCCCGGCTCGCCCTTTCTCGAAATCGGCACCTTCGCCGCGCACGGGCTCTATGACGACGCCGTTCCCTCGGCCGGAATGGTCGCCGGCGTCGGCCGGGTCTCGGGTCGCGAGGTCATGGTTCTCGCCAACGACGCCACGGTTAAGGGCGGCACCTATTTCCCGCTGACCGTGAAGAAGCATTTGCGAGCGCAGGAGATCGCGGCCGAAAATCGCTTGCCCTGCCTCTATCTCGTGGATTCGGGTGGCGCGAACCTGCCCAACCAGGACGAGGTCTTCGCCGATCGCGATCATTTCGGCCGCATCTTCTTTAACCAGGCGCGCATGTCGGCGGCCGGCATTCCGCAGATCGCGGTGGTCATGGGCTCCTGCACGGCGGGCGGCGCCTATGTCCCGGCCATGTCGGACGTCACCATTATCGTGCGGGAGCAGGGCACGATCTTCCTCGCCGGGCCGCCCCTGGTGAAAGCCGCGACGGGCGAGTTGGTTACGGCCGAGGATCTCGGCGGCGGCGACGTTCACACCCGCCTGTCCGGCGTTGCGGACGCTTTGGCCGAAGACGACCGGCACGCGCTGGCGCTGGCGCGCCAAGCGGTCGCCAGCCTCAACTCCGAGAAGTGGGCCGCCCCTGCGCTTCAAGCGCCCGAAGAGCCGGCCTACGACCCGGAGGAGATCCTGGGCGCCGTGCCCGCCGATCTGCGCACCCCCTACGACATTCGCGAGGTGATCGCTCGGATCATCGACGGCTCGCGCTTCGACGAGTTCAAGGCGCGCTATGGCGAGACGCTGGTCTGCGGCTTCGCCCATGTGTTCGGCATTCCCGTCGGCATCGTCGCCAACAATGGCGTTCTCTTTTCCGAAGGCGCGCTCAAGGGCGCGCACTTCGTCGAGCTCTGCTCCCAGCGCTTCATTCCGCTGGTCTTCCTCCAGAACATCACAGGCTTCATGGTCGGGCGCAAATACGAAGCGGGCGGCATAGCCAAGGACGGCGCCAAGCTCGTGACCGCCGTCGCGACCACCGCCGTGCCGAAGGTGACCATGCTGGTCGGCGGCTCCTTCGGCGCCGGCAATTACGGGATGGCCGGTCGGGCCTATTCGCCCCGCTTCCTCTGGACCTGGCCGAACAGCCGCATCTCGGTGATGGGCGGCGAGCAGGCGGCGGGGGTTCTGGCAGATGTGCGCCGCGCCGCCATGGCGAAAGCCGGACGCGACTGGTCCACCGAGGAGGAGGAGGCGTTCAAGCGGCCGACCGTCGATATGTTCGAGACGCAGTCCCGCCCGCTCTACGCCTCCGCTAGGCTTTGGGACGATGGGATCGTGGACCCGCGCAGGAGCCGCGAAGTCCTGGCTCTGTCGCTGTCGGCTTCGCTGAACGCGCCGATCGAGCCGACGCGCTTCGGCTTGTTTCGGATGTGAGGAAAGGCGCGATGTTTCACAAACTCCTCATCGCAAACCGGGGCGAAATCGCCGTTCGGATTATCAAGACGGCCCGGCGTATGGGTATTCGCACGGTCGCCGTCCATTCCGAGGCCGATCGGAACGCGCTGCATGTGCGCGCTGCCGACGAGGCCGTGCTGATCGGCCCAGCGCCCGTCAGTGAGAGCTATCTTAAGGGCGAGGCCATCATCGAGGCCGCGCGCCGGACAGGCGCAGAGGCCATTCACCCCGGCTATGGCTTCCTGTCCGAAAATCCCGGCTTCGTGGAAGCGGTCGAGGCGGCGGGCCTCGTCTTCGTCGGGCCGCCCGCTTCGGCTATTCGCGCCATGGGCCTGAAGGACGCGGCCAAACGCTTGATGGAAGCTGCGGGGGTGCCGGTGGTTCCCGGCTATCACGACGCCGACCAGCAGACGGAGACCCTACGACGCGAGGCCGCCGCGATCGGCTATCCCGTCCTCATCAAGGCGCGGGCCGGCGGCGGCGGCAAGGGCATGCGACTGGTGGAGTGGCCTGAGGATTTCGCGGCCGCGCTCGACGGCGCGCGGCGGGAGGGGCAGGCGAGCTTCGGCGACCCGGCGGTTCTGATCGAGCGTTATGTCACCGCGCCTCGCCATGTCGAGATCCAGGTCTTCGCCGATGGCCATGGCCATGTCGTCCATCTTTTCGAGCGCGACTGCTCGCTGCAGCGCCGGCACCAGAAGGTCATCGAGGAAGCGCCGGCGCCGGGCATGACCGAGGAAGTTCGCGAGGCCATGGGCCGCGCCGCCGTGGAAGCCGCGCGCGCCATCGGCTATCGCGGCGCCGGCACGGTGGAGTTCATCGCCGACGGCTCGGCGGGGCTGAGGCCGGACAGATTCTGGTTCATGGAGATGAACACGCGGCTTCAAGTCGAGCATCCCGTCTCCGAGGCGATCACAGGGCTCGACTTCGTGGAACTCCAACTGCGCGTCGCGGCCGGAGAGGCGCTTCCCTTCCGGCAGGAGGATTTGCGCATTCGCGGCCATGCCATCGAGGCGCGGCTCTACGCCGAGGATGCCGCCAAGGGCTTTCTGCCCGCGACGGGTTGGCTCGACCATCTGCGCTTTCCCCCGGCCACAGCTTTCGAACCCGGCCCCTTGCGCATCGACAGCGGCGTCGAGGAGGGGGACGAGATAACGCCCTGGTACGACCCGATGATCGCCAAGGTGATCGTTCACGGAAGCGATCGGCCGACCGCTCTCAGAGCACTGGCCGATGCGCTGGACGGGATCGAAGTCGCGGGCACGGTTACCAACATCGCTTTCCTCGCCCGCCTCGCGCGGGAGGCGAATTTCGTAGCGGGGGATGTGGATACCGGATTGATCGGGCGCGCCGGGGAAGCGCTGCTTCGAGCGGGCGAACCCTCATTGGACGCGCCCATCGTGGCCGGCCTGGCGCTCGCCGGGCTGCTCGAACCGCCAGACGGAAACGATCCCTGGTCGCGCCTGCGCGGCTTTCGGTCCTGGGGCC
Organism: Aureimonas sp. AU20; assembly: GCF_001442755.1. Classification (NCBI taxonomy): domain Bacteria; kingdom Pseudomonadati; phylum Pseudomonadota; class Alphaproteobacteria; order Hyphomicrobiales; family Aurantimonadaceae; genus Aureimonas; species Aureimonas sp. AU20. The sequence continues at coordinate 2,218,059 of NZ_CP006367.1, forward strand.
GACCGGACCTTGCCTTGCGGCTGGTGCGGGACGGGGAGGAGATCGAACTCTCGTTGAAGTTGATCGAAGGAGGCGTGCGTCTTCCCGACGGTGCAACGGTCCAGCTTCACCGCGACGGCGCGCGGGTCGTGGTGGAACGCGAGGGCCATTGCCGCTCCGTCGGGCTCGTGGTGAAGGGAAGCCGCGCGACGGTCTTCGAGGCCGGGGGTGCGGCGACCTATTCGCTGCCCGACCCGCTCGACAGAACCACGGGGAACGCTGCGGGCGGAAACGCCATCTTGGCCCCGATGCCCGGCCTTGTGACGAAGCTGTGGGTTTGCGCGGGCGAGCGGGTCTTGGCCGGCGATCCCGTTGCGGTGGTCGAGGCCATGAAGATGGAGCACACGCTTAACTCGCCTCGTGACGGGGTGATCGGCGAAATCCTCGTTGCCGAAGGGGTGCAGGTCAGCGACGGCGACAGTCTCGCGATTTTGGAGCCGGCGGCGGATGGGTGAGCGGGTCACACTGTTCGAAATGGGGCCGCGCGACGGGTTGCAGAACGAGGCGCGAGCGAATCCCACAGCGGACAAGATCCGCCTGATCGATCTCCTCTCCGCCACAGGCCTCCCGAAGATCGAGGTGACGAGCTTCGTCAGCCCCAAATGGGTGCCGCAGATGGCGGATGCGGCCGAGGTTCTCGCCGGTATCTCCCGACGCTCCGGCGTCACCTACGCCGCGCTGACGCCCAATCTGCGCGGTCTGGAGAGAGCCATCGCGGCCGGGGCCAATGAGGTCGCGGTCTTCGCCTCCGCCTCGGAAGGCTTTTCCCGCGCCAACATCAATTGCTCGATTGCCGAGAGCCTGGCGCGCTATGCCGGCGTCATCGAGGCGGCGAAAGCGGCGGGGCTGCCGGTGCGCGGCTATGTCTCCTGCATCACGGATTGCCCCTATGACGGGCTTGTAGAGCCAGCGGCCGTAAGCGCTGTCGCGACGGCGCTTCTCGATCTCGGCTGCTACGAGGTGAGCCTTGGCGATACGCTCGGCCGGGCGACGCCGGAGAGAGTCGGCCGGCTCCTGCATCACCTCCTGTCCGAGGTGTCGGCGGCGCGGCTGGCGGGTCATTTCCACGACACGTCGGGCCGGGCGCTCGACAATCTGGAGGTTGCCTTGGAAGTGGGGCTGCGCAGTTTCGATGCCTCCGTGGCGGGGCTGGGCGGCTGCCCCTTCGCGCCCGGGGCCAAGGGCAATGTGGCGACCGAGGCCGTTGTGGCGCGCCTCGCCAAACTCGGTTTCGAGACTGGCATCAACACTTCTCGGCTGGCCGAGGCCGCCGCCTTTGCGCAGAGCTTGAGGAATCCGGCATGAGCTACGAGACCTTGGCCGTGGAGAAGGGCGCGCACGGCGTCGTGACGCTCACCCTGAACCGGCCGGAAAAGCGCAACGCGCTGTCGGCTGCGATGATCGGCGACCTGACGCGGTTTGCCGCCGAGTTGAACGAGGAAACGGGCGTCCGCGCCGTTGTGCTGCGTGGGGCCGGCGAGGTGTTCTGCGCGGGCGGGGATCTGGGCTGGATGAAGGCGCAGGTCGAGGCGGATCGAGCGATGCGCATGGCCGAGGCGCGCAAGCTCGCCGGCATGTTGAAGGCGCTGAACGAGTTGAAGGCTCCGCTGATCGGCGCGATCCACGGCGCGGTCCTGGGCGGTGGCGCGGGTCTCGTCAGCGTCTGCGATGTCGCGGTCGCGACCTCCGACGCGCGCTTCGGCTTCACCGAAACCCGCCTCGGCCTCATCCCAGCGACGATCGGACCCTATGTCATCGCACGGCTCGGCGAAGGCAGGGCGCGGCGGGTTTTCATGTCGGGGCGGGTGTTCGACAGCGAGGAGGCGCTGAGCCTCGGTCTCGTGGCACGCGTGGTCGAGCCTTCGTCGCTCGATCAGGCCATCCGTGAGGAGGTCGCACCCTATCTTGCGGCCGCGCCCGGCGCGGTGGCTCGCGCGAAGGCGCTGGCGCGGCGGTTGGGCTCAGCCATCGACGAGACTGCAATCGAGGCTTCGATCGCGGCTCTCGCGGATTGTTGGGAAACGGAGGAAGCGCGGGCTGGAATCTCCGCGTTTCTGGAGAAGCGTTCGCCGCCTTGGGCGATCGCCTCGGCGGAATAGTCGGGCGGCACCGCCCAACCATCCCGCCTTACGCGTCAGGCCGCCTCGTAGTCCTTCGCGCCCGTCTTGACCGCTGCTGCGCCCCGATCGCCCCGCCAGCCCAGCGCCGGCGCGACATGGGTCAGGATGCTCTCGATCACATGCGCGTTGTAGGCGACGCCGAGCTGGTTCGGCACGGTGAGAAGCAGCGTGTCCGCCTCGGCAATGGCCTCGTCCGCCCTCAAATGCTCGATCAGGCGATCGGGCTCCGCCGCATAGGACCGGCCGAACACCGCGCGCATGTTGTCGATGACACCGACCTGATCGGTGCTGTCGCCGCGACCAAAATAAGCCCGGTCCTCGTCGTTTACGAGCGCGAAGATCGAGCGCGAGACGGACACGCGCGGCGTCCTCGCATGGCCGGCCTCCTTCCACGCTTCGCGATAGGCCCTGATCTGCCGCGCTTGCTGGACATGGAACGGCTCGCCCGTCTCGTCCGCCTTCAGCGTCGAGCTTTGGAGGTTCATGCCCTGCTTGGCCGCCCAGATGGCGGTGGCGTCCGACGCCGAACCCCACCAGATGCGCTCGCGCAGGCCGTCTGAATGCGGTTCGATCCGAAGGAGGCCCGGAAGGTTTGGGAACATCGGACGCGGGCTCGGCTCGGCGAAGCCTTCGCCCTTGAGGAGTTCGAGGAAGACTTCCGCATGGCGACGGCCCATGTCGGCGTCGCTTTCGCCCGGCGCCGGCTGGAAGCCGAAATGACGCCAGCCGTCCACGACCTGTTCGGGCGAGCCCCGGCTGAGGCCGAGCTGAAGCCGGCCGCCGGCGATGAGGTCGGCCGAGCCCGCATCTTCCGCCATGTAGAACGGATTCTCGTAGCGCATGTCGATGACGCCGGTGCCGATCTCGATCCGGCTCGTCTTCGCCCCGACCGCCGCAAGAAGCGGGAAGGGCGAGGCGAGCTGGCGCGCGAAGTGATGGACGCGGAAGTAAGCGCCGTCCGCACCCAGTTCCTCCGCCGCGACGGCGAGGTCGATGGACTGGAGCAGCGTGTCGGCGGCGGAGCGGGTGCCCGATCGCGGCGAGGGCGACCAGTGGCCAAAGGAAAGGAAGCCGATCTTTTTCATGCGATGGTCCTCGCGACAAATCGGGACCGATGCGCAGGCGCTCCGATCACGATGGGAGAACGGACGCCCCGGCGTGCAGATGCGCAGCCAAGACCTCGTCCGTATGCACCGCAACTTAAGCTGCCTCTGGCCCGATATGAACGGCAACCGATGATGAAGCAGTGTTCAGTTCTAGTGAACGATCAACCGGTCATTTGACATTTCGATACTCGTCATTCGTTCGCAGAAGAGCATCACCAACGGCGCGCCCGGCCTCGACCGATCAAGCCGTGTCTTATGCGTCGTCGCCATTCTGGTCTGTCGAGTTTGCCGTGTCGGACTCGCCATTTCGCCGTTCGACCATCGCGGCGTGAATGCCGGGTCGTTTCGCAAGCCGAGCGACGCTGTTGCGAACGCTGTCGGGAGACACGCGGACGAGCTGCACCACGAGATCGTTCTGGCCGTTTTGGCCGATCGTTTCTCTGACGCGCCGGATCTGTCCGCCCCGGACCTGAAGAAGGCTTTTCAGGTCTCCGGGCGAAACCGCATCATGGTCGGCCCGGATGCGCACGACGCAGCTTTGAAGACGCGTGCGATAGGCGTCCTCGAGCGGTTTCATTCCGGCGAGGATCACGAGAATGATGACCGTCGCGGCGCCTGCTGCGAAATACAGCCCGCCGCCTGCGGCAAGCCCCAGCGCCGCCACGGCCCAGATGCTGGCGGCCGTGGTCAGGCCTCGCACGATGTTTCCCTTAAGGAGGATCGCGCCGGCGCCAAGAAAGCCGACTCCGGAGACGACCTGCGCCGCGATACGGGAGGGATCGAGCGTCACATGCTCCATCTCGGTCGCGTGCTGGAAGCCATAGGCCGACACGATCATGAAGAGACATGCGCCGACGCAGACCAGCATGTGCGTGCGTATGCCGGCCGACCAAAGAAGCCGCTCGCGCTCGAAGCCGATGAAACTGCCGAGGGCTGCGGCGGTCAGAAGCCGCAGGACGATGTCGCCATTCGAGATCATGGCCGGCTAACGATCACGCGCGCGTGAGGTTCCCATGGGCGGACTTGAGGGCCGCGTCTGAAGCAGGGCAGCGCTCTCCCACACGATAAGCCAGACCCTCGGCTCTCTCGAAGCCGATGCATTCCCTCAGCCCCGCCGTGCCGCCTCGATCGCGGCGACATCGATCTTGCGCATGGTCATCATCGCCTCAAACGCGCGTCGCGCTTGCTCTCCGCCGGCTGCCAGGGCCTCGGTCAGAACGCGCGGCGTGATCTGCCAGGACAGGTCCCACTTGTCCTTACACCAGCCGCAGGCGCTTTCCTGGCCGCCATTGCCGACGATCGCGTTCCAGTATCGATCGGTTTCCGCCTGGTCCTCCGTCGCGATCTGGAAGGAGAAGGCCTCGCTGTGCTTGAACGCCGGCCCGCCGTTGAGCCCAAGGCACGGCACGCCCGCGACCGTGAATTCGACGGTCAAGACATCGCCCGCCTTGCCGGACGGAAAGTCGCTCGGCGCGCGATGGACGGCCGTCACCGCGCTGTCGGGAAAGGTCTCGGCATAGAAGCGCGCCGCCGCCTCGGCCTCGCGGTCGAACCAAAGGCAGATCGTGGTCTTGGGGCTCATGCGCTCTCCTCCATAACCGAGCCTGAAGGTTAGGCTTTTCCCGTCACGCCGGCCAGATCGTCAGGTCAGATACCGGCGGAACCAGTCGATCGTGCGGGTCCAGGCGAGCTCGGCCGCCGTCTGATCGTAGCGCGGCGTCGAGTCGTTGTGGAAGCCGTGGTTCACGCCGGGATAGATATGAGCCTCATAGGTCTTGCCGTTCGCCTTCAGGGCCGCCTCGTAGGCGGGCCAGCCCTCATTGATGCGCGTGTCGAGTTCGGCATAGTGGATCAGAAGCGGTGCCCGGATGCGGGGCACGTCCTCCGCCCTCGGCTGGCGTCCATAGAAGGGCACGGCGGCGCCGAGATCAGGACGCGCCACGGCCGCCGCGTTGGCGACCCCGCCGCCATAGCAGAAGCCCGTGATGCCGATCCGTCCCGTCGTCGCCTCGTGCGTGGTCAGGAAATCCACGGCCGCGAGGAAGTCGTTCATTAGCTTTTCGGGATCGACCTGCGCCTGCAGTTCGCGCCCCTTCTCGTCGTTTCCGGGATAGAGGCCGACCGACGTGAGCCCATCGGGCGCGAGCGCGACGAAGCCGGCCTTGGCCACGCGGCGCGCGACGTCCTCGATATAGGGGTTGAGTCCCCGGTTCTCGTGCACCACGACAACGCCCGGCACCTTGCCGGTCGCCTTGGCCGGCTTCACGAGATAGGCCCGCACCTCGCCATGCCCGTCGGGCGAGGGGTACATGATGTATTCGGGGACGATCTCGGGATCGGTGAACTCGACCTGAGTGGCCAGCGCGTAGTCCTGGCTGAGAGCCGTGAGGATCGCGGCCGCCGTCAGCCCGCCGACCGCGAACTTGGCCGCTCGCTCCAGAAACTCGCGCTTCGTGACGCGGCCATGGGCATAGCCGTCGTAGAGCTCCAGAAGCTCGGGATGGAAGTCCTTGGCCGTCAGGCGTTGGGTCATGAATCATCCTCCTGCCGAGACTTGAGCATCCTTCGCAATGCTTAGCAACGACGGGAGCGGGGTCGCCGCGTCGCGACCATGCGCGCAATTGTCTCGGAAGGGTTCGGGCGATTCGCCGTCGAAGCGCTCCGAACTTCCATCGCGAGCGGGGCAAGCTCAAGTGTGGAAGTACGCCACATGGAATCTTAAACCGTTTCATTCCGGGTTCTGCGCCTCGTGTGAAGCCGACCCTCCTGACAGGATGGCTCGGTTCGGCCAAAAAAGGGGCCGGGGCTGGCCGTTCGGGAACAGCCGTGCTCAGTTCGTTGCTGGCGAGCCGTCTCGAGGAGGCCTTCCGCAGCCGATGTGCGGCGGGGGATAAGGTGACGGTTCGCCTGATGCGGACGAGGCATCGATCCAAGGTTCGCCTCACCCGGTGGGTCGCGCAGGCGGATCGTGCCGCGTCATGCGACGGCTCGGCGGAGGCTGGTTGCAGGCTTCGCCGCCGGCCGGTTTCGCGCCTGCCTGTGATCCCTGCCGGATCGGGGCCAGCTCGAATGCTATCGACCGCCATTGCGGTCCAGTCTGAGGGAGTGGGAGAGACATGAAATTCGGTGTGCCCCGGGAGGTCCGGGCGGGCGAGCGGCGCGTGGCGCTGACGCCGGAAAGCGTCGGGCGGCTCGGCAAGTTGGGTTACGAATGCCTGGTGGAAACCGGCGCCGGAGACGCCGCGCGCTTTTCCGACGAAGCCTATGCCGCAGCGGGCGCTACGGTGGTGCCCGATGCCGCCGCGCTTTGGGCCGATGCCGACATCGTCGCCAAGGTCCGCCCGCCGGAGTCGGAAGAGGTCGAGAAGGCCCGCTCCGGCCAGATCCTCATATCCTTCCTCTACCCCGCTCAGAGCCCCGAGCTTCTGGAAAGCCTTCGCGAGAAGGGCATCACCGCTCTCGCCATGGACATGGTGCCGCGCATCAGCCGCGCCCAGAAGATGGACGCTCTGTCCTCCATGGCCAACATCGCCGGCTATCGCGCGGTGATCGAGGCGGGCAACCAGTTCGGCCGCTTCTTCACCGGGCAGATCACGGCGGCCGGCAAGGTGCCGCCGGCCAAGGTGCTGGTGATCGGCGCGGGCGTCGCGGGCCTCGCCGCCATCGGCGCCGCGCAGTCGCTGGGCGCGCAGGTGCGCGCCTTCGACGTACGGCCGGAGGTGGCCGAGCAGATCCAGTCCATGGGCGCCGAGTTCCTGTTTCTCGATTTCGCGGATGCCGCCGACGGCGCGGCGACCGGCGGCTATGCCGCCCCCTCCAGCCCGGAGTTCCGCGCCAAGCAGCTCGAACTCTTCCGCGCCCAGGCGCCGGAGGTCGACATCGTCATCACAACGGCCCTCATTCCCGGCCGCGACGCGCCCAAGCTGTGGCTCGCCGACATGGTCGAGGCGATGAAGCCCGGCTCGGTCGTGGTGGATCTCGCCGCCGAACGGGGCGGGAATTGCGATCTGACCGTGCCCGACGAGGTGATCGAGACCGCGAACGGGGTTCGGATCGTCGGCTACACCGACTATCCCAGCCGGATGGCGGCCCAGGCCTCGACGCTCTACGCCACGAATATCCGCCATATGATGGACGATCTGACGCCGAACAAGGACGGCGTGCCGGTGGTCAACATGGAGGACGACGTCATTCGCGGCGCGACGGTGACGCACGCCGGCGCCATCACCTATCCCCCGCCGCCGCCGAAGATCCAGGCCATCGCCCGGCAGCCGGCCAAGAAGGCGGTCGAGGAAACGGCGGGCGAAAAGGCATTGCGGGAGGCGGCAAGCGCCAAGAAGGCGGGCCAGCGTCAGGTCATGCTGCTCGCGGCCGGCGCCGTTCTTCTCATGCTGATCGGCCTCACGGCGCCGCCGAGCTTCCTGCAGCATTTCGTGGTCTTCGCCCTGTCCTGCTTCGTCGGCTACCACGTCATCTGGAACGTCAGCCATGCCCTGCACACGCCGCTGATGGCGGTGACCAACGCGGTCTCCTCCATCATCATTCTCGGCGCGCTGCTGCAGATCGGCTCGTCCGGCTGGATCGTGACGATCCTGGCCGGGCTCGCCATCCTCATGGCGTCCGTCAACATCTTCGGTGGGTTCATGGTGACCCACCGGATGCTGAAAATGTTTCAGAAGAGCTGAGCGGGGAGCCGATCATATGAGCCAAGGTCTCGTCGGCGCGTCCTATATCGTCGCCTCCATCCTCTTCATCCTGTCGCTGGGCGGCCTGTCCAACCAGGAAAGCGCCAAGCGCGCCGTGTGGTACGGCATCGTCGGCATGGCGCTGGCGGTCTTCGCCACCATTACCGGGCCGGCCGTCGGTGCGCTCTGGCTGGTCGTGCCGCTCGTCGTCATCGGCGGCCTCACCGGCGGCTGGCTCGCCGGCCGCGTGCAGATGACGCAGATGCCAGAGCTCGTCGCCGCGCTCCACTCCTTCGTCGGACTGGCCGCCGTGTTCATCGGCTTCAACGCCGATATCGAGGCGGCGCATGTCGCTCATGCGCTGGCCACAGGCACGGGCGACCTTCTCACCGGCTTTGCCGCGACGCTCGCCCACAAGACGCCGGTGGAGCTGTCGATCATGCGTGTCGAGGTGTTCCTCGGCGTGTTCATCGGCGCCGTCACCTTCACCGGCTCGGTGGTGGCCTATGGCAAGCTCTCGGGGCGTCTGGATTCCAAGGCGCTGGTCCTGCCCAATCGGCATGCGATCAATCTGGCCGGCCTCGTCGTCAGCCTGATCCTCGGCCTTCTCTACCTGAACGGGGCCGGCATCTGGACGCTGATCCTCGTCGCGATCCTGGCCGGCGCGCTCGGGTGGCATCTCATCATGGCGATCGGCGGGGCGGACATGCCCGTCGTCGTTTCCATGCTGAACAGCTATTCCGGCTGGGCGGCGGCGGCGATCGGCTTCACCCTGTCGAACGATCTCCTGATCGTCACCGGCGCACTGGTTGGCTCGTCGGGCGCCATCCTCTCCTACATCATGTGCCGCGCAATGAACCGGAACTTCGTGTCGGTCATTCTGGGCGGCTGGGGCGGCACGTCCGGCCCGGCGCAGGAGATCACGGGCGAGCAGGTCGCCATCGATGTCGACGGCGTGGCGCAAGCGCTGGAGGATGCGGACTCGATCGTCATCGTTCCCGGCTACGGCATGGCGGTGGCCCAGGCCCAAGGCTCGATCTCGGAGCTGACCCGGCGCCTCCGGGCCAAGGGCAAGACGGTGCGCTTCGCGATCCACCCCGTCGCCGGGCGCCTGCCCGGGCACATGAACGTGCTTCTGGCTGAAGCCAAGGTCCCCTACGACATCGTTCTGGAAATGGACGAGATCAACGAGGACTTCCCGACCACGGACGTCGCGATCGTCGTCGGCTCGAACGACATCGTGAACCCGGCGGCGGAAGAGGACCCGAACTCCCCGATCGCCGGCATGCCGGTGATCGAGGTTTGGAAGGCACGCCGGGTGATCGTCTCCAAGCGCGGGCAGGGCACGGGCTATTCCGGTATCGAAAATCCGCTTTTCTACAAGGAGAACACGCGGATGTTCTACGGTGACGCCAAGAAGTCCATCGACGACCTGCTGAAGCTGGTCTGAGCCAATAGGGCGGAGCGCCGGGCAACCGCGCTCCGCCTTCTCTTACGCGCTGGGGCGTCTTGACGTTGGCTGGTTCAGGCTCGCGCTACGCTTGCCGGGACGCCAGCGGTAGAGCCGAAATTCGATGGGAGGGGAACGCGGATCGATCGGCAGCCGCTGAGAAGCTGCTTTAGTCCCGAACAGCCGCCATCCCATTACGGAGCAAACGCCTGCCCGCACGGCAGTCCGTCATGAGACAGAACTCGCATTCGTCTGAAGGCACCGAGGAGACGACGCGCAAACCATCGATCGCCTGAAATCAAACGCGGCGCAGCACTCGCGATCGTTTTAGTTACGAGCCGAACGCGCAAGTCCAGCAAACCGCCACGACACTTGCATCTTCGTCGTAAGTGATTGATTGAATGGTGGGCGCGACACGGATCGAACCTGTGACCCCCTCGGTGTGAACGCGGGGGCCGCAACCTGAAATGCCCGCGTGGCCTGGGTTCCCGCTCTCCACTCGATACCATGGATGCCCTTTTGTTCCCGGGCGGCAATTCGCGGTGGTTTCTGTGTTCATGCCGGAGAAAGGCTTACGCGTCATGGTGCCCGTTCCTACATTTGCGAGGAATCATGGCAGACGAAAAAGCCTCGTTTTGGGAGCACCCGGATATCTGGCCTGACGAATATCTCTATATGCAAGCCGTCGCGGAGAGCATGCAGCAGCACGCCCTTATGGATCGCCTTGCCGCCGTCGCCGCCGATCCGGTCTACGAGCTGAAGAGCCTGTTCGGCGTGAACCACCGCACCGCGGAGAGGTGGATCAGCGGGAACACCACGATGCGCCGTCCGCTGCAGCTGAAACTCGCCCATGCTCTAGTCGGAATCGCCGAAGCGCAGGCGAAATTGCAGGCGATGGACGCCCGCGAACGCCTTTTTTTCCGGATTGCGAGCACACGCGTACAATTGAACTCACTCCCTAAAGACTAGGCTCAGGACCTGTTAATTTGTTTTGACCTCTGATTCAGTTCGGCTTTGGGACGGAGGTTTCGATGGCCGGACTGTTTCTGCTGAGCGAGCGTCAGATGGCACGGATATCGCTGTTCTTCCCGCTGTCGCATGGGGTGCCGCGGGTCGACGACCGACGGGTGGTGAGCGGGATCATCTACGTCATCCGCAACGGCTTGCAGTGGAAGGATGCGCCTGCCGGCTACGGTCCGGCGAAGACGCTCTACAACCGCTTCATCCGCTGGTCGCGGCTCGGCGTCTTCGATCGCATCTTTGCCGGGCTCGCGGGTCAGGGCCCCGGACCTGAGCGCATCATGATCGACGCCACGCACCTGAAGGCGCATCGTACGGCGGCGAGCCTTCTCAAAAAGGGGATGTTCCCCGTCGTATCGGGCGAACCAAAGGCGGCCTGAACTCCAAGCTGCACACCGTCTGCGACGGCGACGGACGGCCAATCGTCCTGCTCCTGTCCGAAGGGCAGATGAGCGATCACAGAGGCGCACGCCTCGTGCTCGACGCCCTGCCGCCCGCCATCCACCTGATCGCGGATCGGGGCTACGACAGCGCCTGGCTCCGCACCGAACTCGAAGCGCGAGGCATTCAGCCCTGCATCCCGTCGAGCCGGAGCCGCAAGGTTCCGTTCCCCTATGACGCAGCCCTCTACCGCCAGCGCCATAAGGTCGAGAACCTGTTCGCCAAGCTCAAGGACTGGCGCCGCATCGCCACTCGCTACGACCGATGCGCCCACACCTTCTTCTCGGCCATCTGCATCGCAGCCGCCGTTATCTTTTGGATCTGATCAATGAGTCCTGAGCCTAAGGTCCACCTCTCTGTGTTCTTATCCTTCGCAAGTCGGCACAGGCCGCACTTTGAAGGAATTGAACCGGATGCCCGACCCCACCGCAGAAGACCTGCTTGCGAACGCACGCGCCCATAAGCGCGACCTGACGCACCGCGCCGAGCGCCGCGAGGCGATTCTCGCAGGCGAATTTCCCCGCGACGAGGACTACGTCTCCGGCCTGCCTCCTCTCGGCGGCTCGCTATCCCGCGACATCCGCGCCGCGGCGACGCTGTGGTCCGAGCACCTGGCGACGAAGTCGCACCACACCATCGCCGGCAAGCTCGCGCCGGCCGTCGAGAAGCTCGAGCGCATTCCATCGGCGGTGACCCTGAAGGCCGTGTGGAAGCTCGTCTCCGCCCTTCCGCCGCGCCATGTGGCCTTCCCCCAGACCGGCCACCTGAAGATCCGTTTGGCGTGGTACATGGCGCTGCAACGCGACGTCGCCGCGATCGAGCAGCTCGTCGTCCTGATCGGCCCGACAAGCGACTTCTTCCGCCGCGCCTACCTCGCGGGCGTCACCGGCGCGCAGATCCACGTCGACCCGATCGACCCGCCCTTCGCCTTCCAGGCGGACATACTCGCCTACGGCGTCGCCGAACTCGCAGTGCTCGACGACATGCTCGACCGCTACCTGCCTTTCGCGACGGACAAGTTGAGCGCACGGGACATCCTCGAAGCCGACGAGCAGGGCGCCGGCGAGGTCGAGCATGAGGTGAAGAGCTTATTCGACGACCTGTGCGTCGCTTCCCCGGTCGTCGCGACGCCGACGCCGTTCACGCATCAGGTCCTCCACCGCACCGAGGGGCACAAGACGAGCGAGAAGCGCGACGTCTCGAAGATGTACGAAGCGCTGACGTCCCCGATCCCGCTGCACCGCATGATGTATCAGCATCTGCGCGACTTCGAATGTGCATGGCCGCATGCGGTCGATGTCGTGCGCGCCATTGGGGCTGACCTGCGCTTCGGGAAGCCCATCCGATTCCGCCCGGTCCTCCTCGTCGGCGGCCACGGCACGGGCAAGACCTCGATGGCGATCGCGCTCGCGGAGACGCTCGGGCTGCGCTCCATCGTGTACCCTTGCGCGTCGTCGGCCGACAATTCGTGTGGCGGAACCCAGAGCCGCTGGTCGACGGCGTCGGTCTCGACGCCGCTGGAGCTCATCCGCCAGAGCGGTATCGCCAACCCCGTCGTCATCCTCGACGAGCTGGAGAAGGCGGGTCACCATCATTCCGAGAATCTCGAGGCTGCACTTCTCCCGTTCCTGGAGCCGCATACCGCGAGCCGCTATCACGAGGCCGCACTCGACACGTCGGCCGACCTGTCGATGGTGAACTACGTCGCGACCTGCAACAGCCTCGAAGGGCTGACGAAGCCCCTTCGCGACCGCTTCCGCATCATGAAGATGCCGGATCCGGGACCGCAGCACATCGGCGCGCTCGCCCGCCGCATACTGCTCGATATCGAGGAGGAGACAGGACAGGAGGGCATGATCCCGCCGCTGGCGCCGGACGAGGAGGACGTAGTCCGCCAGGCTTGGGGTGGTGGCACCCTGCGCGAGCTCCGCCGTGCCGTCGAAACGCTTATCGCGGTCCGCGACCGTCTGGAGGTGCGTCAATGATCCTCGCGCTCGCTCCCGACGTCGCGGCCCGCGTGGCCGAGATCGAAGCCCGCGAGGGCATCCCGGCCGTCGAGTTCTGCCATCAAGCAATCTCGGTCTGGAGCCGGCTCCGCACCGACGCGCAGCGGGCCGGCATGGGCCTCTGCATTATCCAGTCGACCATTCGCGAGATCATGAAGGATCGCGACGCGGCCGCCCCGCAGGCCTGAAATCTTTCTACGGCGTAGCTCCCCAACATCGGCGACAGGAGGCCGGCCCATGCGCAACGTGCGACTCTGGATACAGTCCGACATCCACAACGACGTCGTCCCCTACACGCTCCCTCGCGGCGTCGAGGCCGACGTCGCCATCGTCGCCGGGGACGTCGGCGGACGCCTGTCCGGGCAGGCCCGTCTCTGGCTCGAGGCGAATGCACCGGAGGGCATGCCGATGCTCGTCGTCGCGGGCAACCACGACTTCTACGGCGCCTCGCTCGACGACGAGGTCGACCGCGTCCGTCGCAAGACGAGCATGGGCGACCGCATCCAGGTCCTCGACGGCTACAGCACGATCATCGGCGGCGTCCGCTTCGTCGGCGCCACGCTCTGGACCGACGTCAACAGCTACGGCGACGGCTACACGTCGCAGCGCGACTTCATGGCCTACATGACGGACTGGCGGGCGATTCGTTGGCAGGGCCGCAAGCACACGCGGCACATTCGCAATTTCATCGATGCGCACCACCGTCAGATGCGCGCCTTCGAATCTGTCTTGGCGACGCCGTTCGACGGCCCGACCGTCGTGATCACACACCACGCGCCGAGCGCGCGGTCGCTCGAGGACGGCAAGGCGACGAAGCCGTTGGATGCGGCCTACGCCAGCTATTTGGAGGATCTGATTCACAAGCACGAACCTGATCTGTGGGTGCACGGACACGTGCACCACAACCTCGACTACATGATCGGGCGCACACGGGTCGTCTGCAATCCGCGAGGCTACGTCATGCGCCACCAGTCGCCGCGCAGCCTGCCGACGATCGAGAACCACGCCTTCAACCCCGGCCTCGTCCTCGACGTCGCTGTCGATCCGCGTCCGCGCTACGAAGCGGCGAGCGTCGATCACGCATCGGAGCATCCGGACGTCTTCCTGTCCCGCGTCGGGCCCGCCATCGCCTCGACGCCGGCGGACCACGCGGCCTGGCTGCGCGAAGCCGCCGAGGTCCACGACGAAGACGAACCGAAGGGGCCGTCGGTCTGATGCGCGTCCACGTCCTCTCCGACCTGCACCTGGAACACCGTGCCGGCGCCGGTTGGGAACCGCTCGTCGTCGACTGCGACGTCGTCGTGGTCGCGGGCGACGTCGCGTCCCCGCCGGCGGCGTCCCTGCGCTGGCTTTCGGAGCGCTTTCAGGCGCCCGTGATCTTCGTCGCCGGCAACCACGAGTACTACGGCTGCGTGAAGGCCAGAGTGGAAACGCCGGACCCCGTGCCCGGCGTCCATCACCTCGAGGATCGCGCCGTCGTCCTCGGCGGAACCCGCTTCCTCGGCTGCACGCTCTGGACCGACTACGAGCTCTACGGCCCGGCGACGACGAGCTTCGCGATGGAGATCGCGGAGCGCGGGATCAACGACCACCGCATGATCGCGGCGTCGGATCCGGACGAGCACCGCCGCATCCTCCGCTTCATGCCCTAGCATGCGCGCACGCTGTACCTGGCGTCGCGGATCTGGCTGGAGGAGGAGCTGACGAAGCCGTTCGACGGCCCGACGGTGGTGGTGACGCACCATGCGCCGACGCCGCGGTCGATCCATCCGCGCTACGAAGGCGACGTGGCGAACCCCGCGTTCGCGTCCGATCTTACCGACCTTGTAGCCCGCGTCGGCCCGGACCTGTGGATCCACGGGCACGTGCACGACAGCTTCGACTACCGGATCGGGCGGACCCGCGTCCTCGCCAATCCGAAGGGCTACGGCGACGAGAACAAAGCGTTCGATCAGAGCCTGGTGGTGGACGTCCGGTACCATCCGAACTGGCGTGCGCGGATCCAGGACGCGCAGGAGCCGAAGCCGTGAGCCGCGAGGACCACGTCCGTCGGCGCGCCGCGTCGCTCGGCTACGACCGCACGATTCGTGGGACCGGCGTCCTCCCGTCCGACCTCCACGAACTCTATGCGCTCGGAATGATCAGCCGGGAGGACCTCGTCTTCCGGCTGGAGCGCCTGGGCGCGCCGATCCCCGCCGTCGACTGAACCCAACAACACGGAGACGACCATGCGACTGATCCTCGCCACCCTTTCGCTCGCCCTTGTCACGCCGGCGGCGGCCGCGGACCGATACTCCGGACACTACCAGCGCGAATGCGACGACCTGGTCTGCGAGCTGCGCATGCTGCCGGCCGGGCGCGACGCCTGGCATCTGCGCTGGACGGCGACGGACCCGACGGACTTTTCGCTGACGCCGGTGTGCGAATTCGAGACGGAAGTGGAGCTCGGGATCGCGACGATCGGCGGGGCGATCGTGCGCGGCATCGCGGTCGGGAAGGCGGCGGGACGGCCGTTCGGGGTGTTCGATCTCGACCCGGGCCGCGTGTCGGTGTCGGCGGGGTGGGAGGCCTGTGCCGGCATGGGGCCGAAGGGCGTCTACGAAAGCGTCAGAGACCAATAAGGGGCCTCCTCAGAGAGAAGGAGGCCCGAGCGGTGCGCAAAGCGGTGCGCAAAAATGCGCTCATGACCCGTCCGAGGAAGGTCCCGTTAAAGCGAACGATATGACGTGATCGTTCGCTCCGACCCCTTCAGCCGAATGGCGGCCGCTGCTGCGGCTGCGCACCCCCCGCCATCGGACCGCCCGGAGCCGCTGCCGGACCACCTGGCGCGCCCGCGAACGGCACTCCCGGCTTCGGCGGCATCGCCCCGGCCTGACCCGTCGAGCCCGGCATCCCCTGACCCATGGACGGGCCGCCCATCTGCTGAAAAGGCATACCCGGAACGCCACCGGCGGGCGGCTGCGGCTGCTGCATACCCGGCGCCGGCATGCCTCCGGGCATCGCGCCCGGCATGGCCGGAGCGGGCATGAAGCCGGCGCCGAGCGGCGGGGCCGAGCGCATCGCGGCCGGGCCCGGGCTGGCGGTCTGAATCGGGGCCATCAAGCCTTCCTTGGCGAGGGCTTCGGCGAGCGGGGAGGCGGTGCCGCTGGCGGGCGCGGGCGGGGCGGACTGGAACGGCATCATCGTGATCTACTCCTAGTTCTGGAAAGGTGCGCGGGAACGGGGCTCGGCGCCGCTCTCGATGTTGGTGGTCGTCGTGCCGGCGCGGGCGAAGGCCTGCGCCAGCTTCTCCCACTCGACGGGAGACGCGTTCGGGTCGAGGCGCTGCAGCAGGATCTTGGCGCGGTCGGGGTTGAGGACTGCGTCCTCGAGGATGTCCTCGACTTTCGACAGCCCGTTCGCCTTCATGATCGACAGCATCTTCGCAGTGCCGGCCGCGAGACCGCCCGCGACGGCGCCCGGCAGCCCGCCGGCGAGGAAGCCCACGCCGCCGAGACCGAGTCCACCGCCCTTCGATCCGGACGCCTGCAGGACGCGGGACAGCACCGAGCCGACGTCCTGCGCCGTGTTCGACTGGCTCGGGATCTTCACGGCCGCCAGGGACCGGTTCGACCGCTGGATGTCCGCTGCGATCGCGCCGAACGTGTCGAGCTCCGCGTCCGTAAACCCCGCGGCCTTCAGCGTGGCACGGTTGCTGCCGACGAACGTCTGGAAGGCGTCGCCCTTCAGGAGCGCCTCGCCCGACGTCGCCGCCTCGGTGTTGGAGACCAGCCGCTGCTTCATGTGGTCGACCACCGCACGGCGTAGACCCTGCTGCGCGTCCGGATCGCCGGCGACGGCTGCCGAGATTTTCGACATCCTGGAGACGCCGTCGCGGGCGTTGAAGATCCCGCCGATCGTCTTCGTTACATCGGCCGGGTCGTCGAGCTTCATCAGCGTGCCGAGGACGCGAGGTTGGCGTCGCCGAGGATCTCGTCGATCGTCCCCATCACGGCGTCCGCCGCGATGATGGACTTCGGCGCGTCCGCGATCGACTGCGCGGCCAGACCGCCGGCCTTCTTGCCGCCTTCGGTCTCGAACGCCTTCTCGTAGAGCGACGTGGGATTCACGCCCTCCGGCGTCGCCAGGCAACGGAGCTTGCCGTCCTTGGTCTGCTGGAGCGCGACGGGGTTGCCGTTCTCGTCCTTCCCCCACACGGTCTGCAGGCCGCCGGCGTCGCCGGAGGAGGCCGTCGCCTTCGACGCCGCGATCTGGGCGCGGGCCACGTCGGGTCCGAGCAGCAGGGTGTCCAGGCGGGCCTGGTAGGAGTCGCGGTTCAGCATCCGCTCCATGTCGGAGTTCGCCAGATCGGCGGACTTCCCGGCGAGGCCAGCCTCCGCCGAAGCGATCTTCGAGATCTTGTCCGCCTGGACGTTGGCGACCTTCTCGTCCGAGCCGAACCGCTTCTCTGCCAGCCCGAGGTCGCGGGCCTGACGGGCGATGTACCCCTTGCCGATGCTGGCGAACGGCGAATTTTCCTTCGCCACCAGCTGATACATGAGCGCGTCGTACCGCTCGTCTCCCGTGCCCTGGCCGAATTTCGGCGTCGACATGGGATCGAACGAGAAGCCGTCGAGATCGATGTCCACGAGGCTCCGCGTCGTGTCGGCCGCGTCGTCCAGGAACGTCGTGCCCTGATCGAACAGCGCGTCGCTGTCGGAGAAGCGCGACGTCGGATCCGCACGCGGGATCTCTGACCCGGGCGTCTTGGGCGACTTCGCCGAGGACATCAGCCCGTCCTCGGGGATCTCCATGAGGTTCGCTCCGCCTGCGGTTACCCGGTTGACGGCCTGCCCCATGCCCTTCTCCAGAGCCGCGTCGACGTCGATGCGCGACGCCGGCGAGGAGATGGCCGCGAGGATGTCGGTGTCGGTGAGCGACGGCTTCCTCGTGGGGCGCCGACGGAAGGCGTCGACCCGGCCGAGGTAGCCGGAGTCCATCGGCAGGCCGAGCGTGTTGAAGCCAGGGCCGACGAGACTGCCATCCGCGTAGCCCACCAGGCCGCCGTTCCGGTACGACGCAGCGATAAGGGCGAGGGGATCGTCCCCTCGCACCACGCCGCCGTCGGCGTAGCCGGTACCGCCGGTGCCCGTCGTCCTCGCATAGATGTTGCGGGCCACGGCGGCGAGGCGCGCAGCCATGGCTCCAGAGATCGAGACGCCGTTGCTCGACGACAGGACCTGGCCATCCATGCCGACGGTGTACGTCGCCTGCGTCGAACCCGGGAATGCCGTACCGCCGTCGCGCACGGTGATGAAGCCGGTACCGTCGCCGCGGACCGTGAACTCGTACTGGCCGCGGTCGACCGGCTGCCCCTGCATATCGACGATGCCGGACCCGAACACTGACCAGGAGCCGTCCGCGCGTGGGACGGGGGCCTGGAACTCGACGCTTCCTGACAGCAGTCCGAGCGAGGCTGCGGCCGCGTCAGAGGCGACGTTCCACGGCTTGTCGTCGGTGTCGTCCCAAGGATCGCCGTAGCCGAAGCCCGCCGCGAACGTCGCCAAGTCAAGCAGCGTACCGGTGCCTGAGAAGCCGCCCGAACCGTTCGGCTCCAGTCCGTTGCCGATACCGCCGGACGGGTCGTTCGGATTCGTCCCAGTGCCCGGGTTCGTTCCGGTTTCGGGGTTTGTGCCCGTGCCTGGATTGGTGCCGGTGCCGGGAGTGTTCGGATCGGTCGTCCCAGGGATGGTCGTGCCGGGCGTGGTGGTGCCGGCGACGGGCTTCCAGGAGCCGTCCTTGAATTCGTATTCCTTGCCGTCCGTGCCCCACACGTGGCCGTTGCCAGGATTCTTCCATCCATTGACGGTCGGATCCCAGACAGTGCCGGCAGGGATGCCGGGCGGCTTCGTCGTGGGTTCGGGTGAACCCGGAGCCTGGCCGCCGATGGTGGTCTGGCCGGTTCCGTTGGTGATCTTGGTGCCGGACTGATTGTAGACGTTCCCCGTCGACGGGTCCTTCCACGTGCCCTGCGTTCCCGAGGGCGAACCCGAGGGGGGGCGTCCAGACAGCTTTGTCCGGCACCGCCGACGGTTTCGTCGGCGCGGGATACGGCTGCTCGTGGCCAAGAATGTTGCCGCCCGTCGTCGGGGTGGTCGTGCCCGGCGTGGTCGTGCCACCGGGCGTCGTGGTTCCAGGCGTCTTGGTGCCGCCGTTCTCCAGCTCCTCCTTTTCGGCGTCGCACAGCCCTTCCTGTTGCGTGCTCTTCTCTAAAGCCGTCTTGCTCTGCTCGTTCGACTTAGAGCTAGGGACAAAACCGTCTGATCTGCCGAATGCAAATGATGGCGCAGGCGAGTTTGGTGAAGGCGATGTTGATGTCGGCGCGGCGCTCGTAGCGCACATCGAGATGGCGGAACTGCGCAAGCCAGGCGAAGGTGCGCTCCACCACCCAGCGATGGCGACCGAGCTTCTGGCTGCTCTCGACGCCGCGCCGGGCGATGCGTGGCGTGACCGAGCGAGCCCGGCACTCCTGGCGGCAACGCTTGTGATCGTAAGCCTTGTCGGCGTGCAGCTTGTTGGGGCGACGACGCGGTCGGCGACGACGCGGTCGGCCACGACCGTTGCGAACCGTTGGAACGGCGTCCAAGGTCGGCGCCAGCATCATGCTGTCGTGGCGGTTGGCGCCTGACAGCGTCAGGCCGAGCGGCGTGCCCTGCCTGTCGGTGACGAGGTGGCGCTTGGTCCCCGGCTTGCCGCGGTCCGTCGGGTTCGGCCCCGTCTCAGAGCCCCCCTTTTGGCGGGCAGGCTGGAGGCGTCCAGGGCCGCCCGGCTCCAGTCCAGGGCATGGGCCTCGGACAGCCGTTCCAGAAGCACACGATGCAGCCGATCCCAGACCCCGGCCGCATGCCACGCGCAAAGGCGCCGCCAGCATGTCTTGCCCGAGCCGCCCAACTCGCCCGGAACGTCGCGCCACGGGCAGCCGGTGCGAAGAACGAACACGATGCCAGCCAGGGCCGCCCGATCGTCGATGCGCGGACGCCCGCCCTTCGGCTTGGGCGGATCAGGTGGAAGAAGCGGCTCCACAGCCGCCCAGAGGTCGTCGGAAACAAGATGGGCCATCCCAGACCAACGATCTCAATGCAGTTTCGTCCCCGGCTCTAAATCTAACTAGGTCCTGTTGACAGAGTGGGTTCACGGATTGGCTAAGGCGTGATTCAAGGCTTCCTTTTGGGAGGCGAGATTGATGCGAGGCGATCTGTCGGACGAGGAATGGGCCATTATAGGCGAGCTTTTGCCGAGCGAGCGAGGTCGCAAGGCTCGTCCCTCGCATGACAACCGCCGTTTCCTCGACGGCATGCTGTTTGTTCTGCGTGCCGGCTGCCCATGGCGCGACATGCACGAGCGCTACGGCAAGTGGAACTCGGTCTATGTCCGGTTCCGGCGTTGGGCCGAACAGGGCGTTTGGGATGCGCTCTTGGAGACGCTGGTCGAGCTCGGGCTGACCGACGACTGGCGGCACATGATCGACTCCACCACAGTTCGCGGCCATTCTCAGGCTGCGGGCGCAAAAGGGGGACCTGTGCGCAGGGCATTGGTCGAAGCCGCGGCGGCTTTACGTCGAAGATCCATGCCCGCGCTGACGGTCAGGGACGCCCTCTTGGCTTTGTGCTGACCGGCGGCGAGGTGTCCGACTACAAAACCGTTTCCGCCCTTCTCGCCATGCCAGTCGGCAAGCCGCGTCTCTTGCTGGCCGACAAAGGTTATGATGGTGACGACGTTCGTCAATCACTGCTGCTCAAGGGCGTCCTGCCGGTGATCCCATCCAAGGCCAACCGCCGGGCGCCCGCAGCTTGCGACTTCAAGCAATACCGGGACCGCAATCGCATCGAGCGCATGTTCAACCGACTGAAGCAGGCTCACCGCATCGCCACCCGCTACGATAAAACCGCCAGTTCCTTCCTGGCTTTCCTATGCCTCGCCGCCTCTCGCATCTGGCTGAAGGACTATGTCAACACGTCCTAAGAACGAAGGGCGGATGGCAGGTTCATTCTCCCATTTGCGGCAACAGGAACGACGTGGCGGTTATCCATAGTTCTGGACTCCACCCTTATTCTAAAAGGGGGTGTGAGGGATCTGGAGTGGACCCCGTTTCACCGGACAGGCGGCGCGTGGGTTTGCGTTCGCGACGGATGAGCCAGGAATTCGAGCATCGCATGGCAGTCCTGCACCGCTTGGTGGCCTTTGTGGAAATAGCCGCACTGGCCCACGAGGTAGCCGAGCTCGGTCCCCTCGAAGAGGCCGGTCGGTTCCGAGTCGTGGCTAAGCGCCGGGCGTGCGCTCAGTCGGGCGATAGAGATGAGGCTTGGCCTCGCGTGGGACGAGCTTACGCAACATGCGGTAGCGACCGGTGCGTTTCAGACGCTCGACCATCGTCGTCTGGTCGTCGAGCTGCGGAGCCGTGGATGCCGTTCTTTTTGGGGGCCGCCACGCGGCACACGGTCATTAGCAGGCGGACAATCACACGCGGCAGGGTAGGAGAAGAAGCCGCACCGAACAGATCGATCTGAACAGTCCGGTCGCTGGCCGCTGACGCCTTGTGTCTCGTCATTCCATCATCGCTTCGTCACGTCGGCTCAACGGACGAGTTCGACTTTTATCCCGGCAGACTTAGCGATGTCCTTCCAGGCGCGGTCCGTGGTCACGGCTGGGACGCCAAGGCCGCGGGCCAGCGCCAGACAGAACCGATCGCCGAGCGACAGCCCGGCCTCCTTTGACAAGCCGCGCAACCGAGCCGCCTCTTCCGCGACCTCCTGGCCGACTGGCAGAACGGTGATGTCGAGATCCGACAGATCCCGGATCGCCTCCTCGGCGTCGAGACCGCGATCGACGAGCTTGGACAGAACCTCGGTGTAGTTGACGACCGAGATGCTGGCGTCGCCGAGACGGGCTTCGACCATATCGGCGCCCTTCTCGGAAAACAGGAGACAGAGGACGGCGGACGCATCGAGAACGCAGGGCATGTTCTATTCACCAGCCGCTTCCTGCCGACGATCGGCGATCAGCTCGTCCGCGACCGATCCGCTCTCGGGGGCATATTCCCTCAGCTTGTCTTGCAAACGGCGAAGGGCGGATCTTGCGGGACGAATGCGAACTTCCTCGCCATGCAATTCGATGAGTACGGTATCGCCCTTTGCCAAGCCCATCGACTTGCGAAAGGCGGCCGGGAGAATCACTCGTCCGCCTTCCACAATCTTACCTTTTGCAGCTACCATCGATGCCACCCCCAATCCATACAAGACTTCTATTCCTTGAATTTTGATATTTATGCCAGATTGTCCGCATGGTGCACAAGGATGCCCTTAGCGTTAAGATAGGCGGAGCCAAGCGGTGCCCTGAATGCCCTATCAGGCTCAAAGCAAGGTGTGCAAAATCGATCGGTTAAGGACAGTCTCGTGCGCTCCTGACCAAATGATAGGTATCGGACCTTTCGGACATGCTCTATAAGATTGAGACGATTTCGGTCGGTTTCGAGCCCCAATGTCCCGAACTTTTGCCTATGTCCGCGTCTCCACCAACGGCCAGACCACTGAGAACCAGATCGGCGAAATCCAACAGGCCGGTTTCGACATTCACGCGCGGCGGGTTGTCTCCGAAACGGTCTCCGGTTCTATGGCCGCCGCCCAGCGCGAAGGGTTCGCTCGGCTTCTCGATCGAATGGAGGAGGGCGACATCCTGGTGGTTACCAAGATGGATCGGCTCGGCCGCAACTCGATGGACGTGCGGACGACGGTCGAGTTGCTCGCAGGCATGGGCGTGAAGGTCCACTGCCTGGCGCTCGGCGGTGTTGATCTGACAAGCTCGACCGGTCGCATGACCATGAGCGTCATCAACGCGGTCGCCGAATTCGAGCGCGACCTTTTGATCGAACGCACTCAGGCAGGCCTGATCCGGGCAAAGGAGCAGGGAAAGGTCCTCGGGCGCCCGCGGAGCTTGACCGTTGCGCAGAAGCAAGTGGTTTGCGAGAAGCTAGGGGAGGGGGCCTCGGTCTCCAAGCTCTCGCGCGACTATGGCGTCAGCCGGCAGACCATTCAAAGGGCTCGAGACGAAGCCACGGGTCTGAGGGCCAGTCCCGAAATGGATGAGGTGGCGGAGGGATAGGCAAGGTTCTGCGATCAGGTAGGGACGGCGGCTTTGCGCCCATCTCAGCCGTTCGGATTGATCCCGCGCGATCCTGAAACCTGCCGTTCGTGAACTGAGTTCAGAACGGCGGTCAAGGCCGCCTTCGCCCATGATGGTCCGGCGCTGGTGGACGTGGTGACGGAAACGCTGGAACTCGCGCTGCCGCCCAAGATCCAGCTCGCGCAGGCCGCAGGCTTCAGCCTCTACTCACTGCGGGCCATCATGAGCGGGCGGGGCGACGGGGTGGCGGAACTGGCCGACGCCAACCTGTTCCGTCGATAGATCAGCCCGTTAACTGCAACCAAGAGTTATGCTTTCGTCTGGCTACCTTCCTTCCCGGGTCTGCCTATGCTCGGCAGGTGCGAGCGCGCAGGCCTGTGACCTGTCATCGCCCCGTCCCGGTTGATCCGTCGCGATCCAGGTTCGGGCGGTGACAGGCTCCTGGCGCGGGAAAGGGGAGAGGGGCATGGCGGATCGGACCTACGTGACGGGGCTATGGCGCAACGTGGAAGCTGCCACGGGCACGGCCAACCGCGGCTTCCAGTTCGTCGGCCTCGTGCAGCCCGATCCGTCGGGCCGGGGCTACGAGCTGACGCCGGAAACCGCGCTGGCCGCCTCGCAGTCGGTGGAATGGATGCGCGACCCTGCGATGGGGTTGGTCCACTCCTACGCGCAGTTCCAATACGATCAGCTGACCGCCGCCGTTCGCGCCAAGGGGCTGGCGGCGGACGACGAGGCGATCGGCAGCGATGCCGGGGATCGCTTCGTCATGGCGGGCGGCGACGACAAGGTCTATGCGCGGGCCGGCCACGACTGGATCGACGGCGGCGCGGGCAACGATCTCCTGTTCGGTCAGGACGGCGACGACACGATCATCGGCGGCGCCGGTTCGGATCGCATCGACGGTGGCGCCGGCACGGACCGGATCGTGCTGGACGGGTTGGACGGGGCCGGCTTCCAGCTCTTCCGCAGCGCCAACACGGTCTATGCCATCGATCTCCGGCATGGGTTCGTTGATACGATCGTGGAAGCGGAGATCTTCGCGGCGCCGGAGCAGGCCGTCGATCTCGCATCCGTGGCACGGTTCGACCCGCTGACCTACGCCGCGGGCTACAACGATCTCGCCCAGGCGCTACGCACCGACGGCGAAGCGGCGACCGCCCACTATATCGCGCATGGCGCGGCCGAGGGGCGCCATCGTCAGGGCTTCGACGCCGCGCAGTATCTGAAATCCTACGGTGATCTAAAGGCTGTCTTCGGAGACGATCTCGCCGGGGCGACGCGGCATTTCCTGTCGCATGGGGTGGACGAGCACCGCCTTCCCGAAAACCCGCTCGTCTATATCGCGAGCTTTGCCGACCTCATCGCCGCCTTCCATGGCGGCTCGCGCGAGACCCTGGCGGCCAGCGGGCTCGGCCATTACCAGACGAGCGGCTTTGCGGAAGGGCGGCGCGACGCCATCACCTTCGAAGCCAAGCAATATCTCGAAAACTACGCCGATCTGCGACAGGCTTTCGGCGCCGACACCGAGGCGGGCACCGCGCATTACATCAACCGCGGCTCCGCCGAGCACCGCCTCGCCAGCGATCCGCTTCTCTACGTCGCCTCGTCCGAGGACCTCACGCGCGCCTTCGGCGGGGCGAGCGCGAGCCATGAAAGCGTCGCGGCGGAGGGGCTCCAACACTACGAGGCGATCGGTTATCGCGAGGGGCGGGCGACGCAAGGGTTCGACGTCGACGCCTATCTCAACCGCTACGCCGACCTGCGCGCCGCCTTCGCGGACGGGCAAGGCGGTTACGACGAGGACGCGGCCCTGCTTCACTACATCCGCAACGGATTTGGGGAAGGTCGAAGCGACGACTGGCTGATCTGAGCCGAGCGGGGACAGCGCACGACCGCGCCTTTCACACGCCTGCTTTGGCAGCAGTGAAGACCACGCCTTAATCCCTGCGCCGCACGGCTATGCCAGTGGCGGGAGCAGGTGTCGCGCGCTCCTTGTCCTTAGTTGAGACTCCGCAGCCAGTGATAGAATGGCGGCTGTCCGGCTTCGCTGGGCAGGGGTTCGCCCTGAGCGAGGCGGAAGCGGCCCGGGGTGGTGCCGTAGACCTCGCAGAACGAACGGTTGGCATGGCTGGCCGAGGCGAAGCCCGCCTGGAAGGCCAGTTGCGCGATGCTGGAGCCCTGGTTTTCCGGGCTTTGCAGAAGGCTGCGCAGCCGCGTCACGCGCCGCTCCTGGATATAGCGGGACACCCCGCCGACCGGCTTGAAGGCGGCGTAAAGCTGGGTGCGCGACACGCCGGCAAGCTTGGCCACGAGCGCGGGCGTCAGGTCGCGCCGGCCTAGATGAGCTTCCACGACGACGCGCACGCGGTCCAGCATGGCCGGCGTGTCGATCGGGGGGTCGGCGGCGTCCCTGTCGAACCGCAGCGCCAGCGCCAGTGCCGTTTCGAAGATTCGCACGACGGACGCGGGATCGGTGCCCGCCTCGTCCAACCGGCGCGAGACGATCGACATCATGATGTCGGCAAGGAGGCCGGACTGCTGCTGCCCGAGCACGGTGCCGTGCAGGGCGGCGACATGGATCGTGGCGCGCTCCATCAGGTGGCGTGGCACCGCGAAAGTCAGGATGCGGGCGTCCTGGGCCAGCGTTCGCTGCGGCCGCGTCAGGTCGAACAGGACGATCTCGCCCGGGCCCGCTTCCGCTTGGCCGCCGGGATGCTCGATCCGCATCCGGCCTGACACCACGAGTTGCAGCGTGAAATGCGAAAAGCCGTCGCGCCGCGCGCCGTCGATCGTGCGCTCATGCAGGACATCGTCGAGCCGACGGTCGAACACGACCAGCGGATCGAGACGACACACCTCGATGCGCGCGCGAAAACGCGGACCCGCCTGCCGGACATCCGTCCCCCCGGCATAGAGGTCGTGATGCTGTCCGACCGGGTCGAACACATCCGCGCTGGCACTGTCGAAAACGTATCGCATGGGCAACCGATCGCTGACACGCGATCCTATCGCTCAATCCCGAAAAAGGGGAAGGCGGAGTCGATCGGCTAGACTGTCGAAGTTGCAAAAGGGCGACGATTTTCACTTCTGGAGCAACTGCGATATTTTGTATTTAAACTTCAGATCATGGAAGATAACTGCGAGGATCACGTAAGTTGTGCAAGTCTTCTCGCTGTCACGTCGATTGTCATCAGCATTTCTTATAACATCCGCAGCTCGAAATGGACGTATAACCTTCAGTTCTGATTTTATCGTTAGCCGGGAAAATTTCTTGGTCCCCCACACTCTCGCCCGTCCACGCTGCCCATTGACGCTAGAGCTCGGTGAGGGAGGCCGCCGGCTCAGCTACCACTGTGCTGCCCTATAGAGGCGAACACGATTTGCCAGTCGATACCTCTCAGCGCGTTGACGCCGCCGGAGATCCCCTCCGATCAGAAGCGCCTGTTATCCCTAACGCAGGGATAACAGGCACAAGTACTTACTATTAACGAGCGCTTAAATTCAATGCGAAATTGAGAATCAATATTTCGAAGTCTGCGTCAAATACTGCATGGTTCCAACATATCAAGCAGTTCTGTACGTTCAGGCAATTATCCGGGACGCCCAGGCTATACGAAATAAGCCTAGTTAACCCAGGGTCACATTGGAACGCTTATGACTTCAGGAC
This sequence comes from Aureimonas sp. AU20, assembly GCF_001442755.1. Classification (NCBI taxonomy): domain Bacteria; kingdom Pseudomonadati; phylum Pseudomonadota; class Alphaproteobacteria; order Hyphomicrobiales; family Aurantimonadaceae; genus Aureimonas; species Aureimonas sp. AU20. Next base: position 2,244,754 of record NZ_CP006367.1, read on the forward strand.
GTGCTGCACGGATCGAACCCGGTGCCAGCCCAACCCCTCGGAGATCATTGAATGCGTACCATGGCAACTGGCGCATTGTGGCTGTTCACCGCCGTCTTGAGCCTTTTTCTGATCGCCCAACCCGTGGGCGTGGATACGCAGCTCGCCTTGGCGGCCTGCGCGATTTCCGTCTCGCTGGCGATCTACCTCCTGCGCCTGCAAGGCGTCTGGCGCACGGTGTTCCTCGCCATCGCGACGGTGGTCGTCCTGCGCTACGCCTACTGGCGCACCACGACGACGCTTCCCTCGCCCGACGACCTCCTCAACTTCATCCCCGCCATCATCCTCTACCTCGCCGAGATGTATTATATCGTGCTGCTCGGCACGAACCTCTTCGTCGTGGCCGATCCGATGAAGCGTCCGCCGGCGCCCCAAGTTCCCGACGACGCCCTGCCGCGCGTCGATATTTTCGTGCCGTCCTACAACGAGAGCGCTGAAATCCTGGCGCTCACCCTGTCCAGCGCCAAGGCGTTGGACTATCCCGCACACAAGCTGCAGGTCTATCTCCTCGACGACGGTGGCACGCAGGAAAAGCGCACGGCGCGCGATCCCGCAAAGGCGGCCGAGGCGCAGGCCCGGCATGTCGAGCTTCAGGCCCTCTGCGCCGGGCTCGGCGTCACCTACGTCACCCGCTCGCGCAACGTCCATGCCAAGGCGGGCAATCTGAACGCGGGCCTCGCCGCCTCGGACGGCGATCTCATCGTGGTCTTCGACGCCGACCACGCCCCGGCGCGCGAGTTTCTGCGGCAGACCGTCGGCTACATGGTGGCCGATCCCAAGGTCTTCCTGGTCCAGACGCCGCATTTCTTCTCCAATCCCGACCCGATCGAGAAGAACCTCAAGACCTTCGATCGCATGCCCTCGGAGAACGAGATGTTCTACGGCACGATCCAGAAGGGCCTCGACAAGTGGAACGCGGCTTTCTTCTGCGGCTCGGCGGCGGTGCTGCGCCGCGCGGCACTGGTGGAGGTCGGTGGCTTCTCCGGTATCACCATCACCGAGGATTGCGAAACCGCGCTCGACCTGCACTCGCGCGGCTGGAAGAGCATCTATGTCGACCGGTCCATGGTAACGGGCCTGCAGCCGGAAACCCTGTCCAGCTTCATCGGTCAGCGCTCGCGCTGGTGCCGGGGCATGCTGCAGATCCTGTTCCTGAAGAACGCCGCGCTCATTCCCGGCCTCTCGCTCGCCCAGCGCATCTGCTACCTCTCGTCGGCCCTGGTCTGGTTCTTCCCGATCATGCGCGTCGTCTTCATGGTCGCACCGCTGCTCTTCATCTTCTTCGACCTGAAGATCTACGACGTGTCGACGCAGGAATTCGTCGCCTATGCGCTGACCTATCTCGCGGTCTCCTCCCTGATCCGCAACTATCTCTACGGTCAGGTGCGCTGGCCCTGGATGTCGGAACTCTACGAATACGTCCAGTCGGTCTATCTCTTCCGCGCCGTCCTCAGCGTCATCGTCAATCCGCGCCGCCCGACCTTCAACGTCACCTCAAAGGGCGACACTCTGGCCGAGGATCGCCTGTCCGAGATCGCCTGGCCCTATTTCGCCATCTTCGCCGTGCTGCTCGGCGCCACCGGTTACAGCCTCTATCGCTACCAGACCGAGCCGGAGATCGGCGGCATCCTCTTCGTCGTCACGATTTGGAACGTCATCAACCTCCTGCTTGCCGCCGCCGCGCTCGGCGTGGTGACGGAGCGGCGCGAACGGCGCGGCGCCCCGCGCATCCTGACCAACCGCGTGGCCGAACTGCAGGTCGAGGGACGCTCCCTTCCGGTACGCGTCACCGACATCTCGACCGGCGGCGTGCGCGTCGAGATCGAAGGCTCGCTCGACACGCTCGCCCCCGGCAGCAAGGCCTCGCTCCGGGTCACGCGCCTCGACGGAACGCTGGCCGGGCTGCTGCCGGTCGCGATCCGCGCGGTGGAAGGCCAGGGCCATGCCTCGACCGTGGTCGGTCTCGGCTATCGCGCGGCCTATAGCGACTATCCGCTGATCGCCGAGTTGATGCTCGCCGACATGAGCCCGGTGCGCGACCAGCGCTCGGCCCGCCAGCGCCGCCGCGCCCTGGTCCTCGCCAATGCCAATCTTCTGGTCTGGGCGCTCGCCTACCCCCTGCGGGCGTTCCGCCACCTCCTGTTCGACAAGCCCTCGGCCGCGCCGGTGGCGGTGGCCGCTCAGGATGTGCTGGCCGTCCCGCCGGTGCCCGCCCTTTCGTCCGTGTCCGTCGACGCGCAGCCCGCGCAGTCCTGATCCTAGGGAACCCTGCTCATGACGCATCGCCCGACACCCCGCTGGAAAGCCCTTCTCGGCGCCTCCGCCCTCGCTCTTCTCGCCCCCACCGCAGCCCCGGCGCTGGCCGGGGCCGCCCAACCCTTCGACCTATCAGTGGCCCCATCGGGCGCCGACACCGCGCGGCCGGAGGGTGCGCCGGGTCTGGTGCGCCTGCCGGCCGGCGCCTCGGAACTCGCCTTCAACCAGGAGAATCCGCACCGGACCTATCCCGTCTTCGTCACCGGCGAGGAAAGCACCAAGCCGGCGGAGCTGACGGTGGGCTATTCCAGCACCGTCACCATCGCGCCGGAAAGCTCCTCAATCACCGTTCTGGTGAACGACGAGGTCGTGGCCGAGCGTCCGCTGACGGTGGGCAGCGACCAGCGCTTCAGCGTGGCGGTTCCCGCCGGCCTGCTTCAGGCCGGGTTCAACGCCGTCCAGATCATGGTGCGCCAGTTCCACCGCGTCGATTGCAGCGCGGCGGGCACCTACGAACTCTGGACACGGCTCGACCCGGCGACCACGGGCCTGCGCTTCGCCCAGACCGCCTCGCGACCGTCCGATCTCGGCGAGTTGCCGGCGCTCGCCCGCAGTCTCGACGGCGAGGTCGCGCTCAACGTCCTCTCGCAGCCCGGCGCGACCACCGAGGCGACGGGGCGCGCCCTTTCGGCGGTCCAGTCCCTGGCGCTACTCGGCCGCTTCGCCAATCCGCGCGTGCATCTCGGGGGCACCCCTGCGGGCGGGATCGACGTCATGGTCGGCACGTTCGAGGAACTGGCCTTCCTGTCGCCGACCAAGCTTGCGCCCAACACGCCCTGGTCCGGCGTTTTCTTTCTTCCCACCGCCCCCTCCACCGGCCGTCCGGCCCTGGTGGTGACGGGCGCGGGGCAGGGCGATGTCGACTCGGCGCTCGCGGCGCTCGCCAAGGGCGCACGGGAGGCTCGACCCAACGGGTCGGTGCCCGGTCTCACGGCCCTCGCCAACAGCCGAGGCAGGCCGATCGACGCCGGCCAGTCGGCGAGCTTCGCAGAGTTCGGCGGCGACACGCGGCCCTTTCCGGGGCATGTCTACCGCGACGAGGTGGCGCTGACGCTGCCGGCCGATTTCTACCCCGCCAATTACGACACGGCGACGGTGGTGCTGAACGCTGTCTATGCGGCGGGTCTCTCCTCCGAGGCCATGCTCTTCGTGCGGGCCAACGATCAGATCGTCGCGACGCTCCATCTTTCCTCGCCGCGCGCCGGCCAGATCAAGGACCAGCGTCTGCGCCTGCCGCTGGAGGTGCTGAAACCCGGCGCCAACCGAATCTCTTTCGAGGCTCTGGTTCCCCGCGCCGGCGACGCGACCTGCGAGGGCACGGCCAGCAACGAGGCGCCGCGCTTCGCGCTTCTGGGCACGACGCGGATCGACATTCCCTCGCTCGCGCGCATCGGCCATTATCCCAACCTGTCCGCCACGCTGGCCGGCCTGTCCGATAAAGGCGAGGCGCAGCAGCCCTTGTCGGTCTACGCGCCGGGCGGCGACGCCGTGGCGCTGGAGGCGGCGGCGACCATGCTCGCCCGCATGGCCGGCGCCTCCGGCACGGTGCGCAAGGTGCAGGTCGTGCGCGCCATGCCGCATGAGGAAAGCGGCGATCTCCTGGCCGTCGGCACCTATTCCGCGCTGCCGCCTGAACTGATCTCGGCGGTGGAGCGGCGCGGCGCGAGCGCGGACGCAGGCTCGGCCGGGCTCTTCGCCAGCCTCGCCTCGATCCTGCCGGCGGAGGCCGCCGGCGGCGGATCCGAGCCCTCGCCAATGGACATCCTGAAGAGCATGGACAAGGCCCCGCCCGGAGCGGACGGGTTCCTGTCCGCCTTCTCGCAACCGGGCGACCTGCTCGGGCGCGCGGGCGAGATCGTGCAGCCCTTGGTCGCGCCGATCGCCAGCGCGGCGCAGAAATGGTCGGCGGCGGCCTCGCCGCAGGCCCTGCCGCTGCCGGGCGACGCGTTCGTGCTGGCCCAGGTCGCGGCGCCCATCGCCCCCGGCGCTGCCTGGACGGTGCTCGCCGCGCCGACGCGCGAGGCGCTGGCGGAGGGCTCGCGCCGGCTCGGCGAGCCCGGCGTCTGGCGCATGGTCGCGGGCGCGCGCACGGAAATTCCGAGCGCGGCGGACGGCGCGCTGCGCATCGCGCAGGGGCCGGACGAGCGCCTGTTCGAGACGCAGGGCTGGACGGTCGGCAACGCCCGTCTGGTGCTGGCCGGCTGGTTCTCGCGCCACAGCGAGCGTTATGCGGGCTCGGTCATGGGGGCCTCGCTCCTACTGGCGCTTTCGACCTTTCTCCTGCTGCGCCGCGTCGGGGAGAAGAGCAAGTGAGACGCCGGATGAGCGCACTCCTGCTCGCCGCCATGGCGGGCATGGCCACCTTGACCGGCGCGGCCTCGCCCGCTCTCGCCGCCGCGCCGCAAGCGGCGCTGACGGTCGAGCCGCAGGACTATCTGATCGGCGCCTGGGAGTTGTATCGCAGCCGCTTCGTCTCGCCCGAAGGGCGGGTGGTGGACGATGACAACGGCTCGATCAGCCACAGCGAAGGCCAGGGCTACGGCATGCTGCTGGCGGTCGCGGCCGGCGACCGGGCGAATTTCGACAAGCTCTGGTCCTGGACCCAGCAGGAATTGTTCATCCGCGAGGACGGGCTCGCCGCCTGGCGGTGGGACCCCGCCGCCTCGCCCCACATCACCGACCGGAACAATGCCAGCGACGGCGACATGCTGGTCGCCTGGGCCTTGCTGCGGGCGGCCGAGCGCTGGAACGTGCCGGAGTTCCGCAAGCGGGCCCGCACGATCAGCGATGCGCTGGCGGCCCATTCGGTCTCCGACGTGCGCGGGCGCAAGATGCTCATGCCGGCGGCGGAGGGTTTCGCCAAGGGTGAGCAGCCGGACGGGCCGGTGGTCAACGCCTCCTACTGGATATTTCCCGCGATCGCGGAGCTCGCCACGATCTCGCCGGCGCTGGCCAAGGCCAAGCTAGGCGAAAGCGGAACCTGGCTCCTGCGCAAGGCCCGCTTCGGCCCGGCAAAGCTCCCCAGCGACTGGGTCTCGCTCGGGGCCTCCGACCCCGCGCCCGCCCGGTCCTTCCCCGCGAGCTTCGGCTACAACGCGGTGCGCGTGCCTCTCTATCTTGCCTGGAGCCAGGACGCCGATCCCGCGCTTCTCAAGTCCTATGCCGACAGCTGGTCCGCCCAAGCGCCGGGCGCGCTCGGCACGGTGGACCTCCCGACGGGCGCGACGCTCGAACCGATGACGGCGCCGGGCTACGGCGCCATCGCCGATCTCGTGGCCTGCGCCAGCGGCGAGAGGCCGGCGCGCGCCGAGACCCGCAACTTCGTGCCGACCACCTACTATCCCAGCACGCTTCACCTCCTGAGCCTCTTGGCCTTTGCAGAAAGGTATCCCCGATGCCTGTGAAATCGCTTCTCCTGGGCTCCGCCGGCCTGCTCGTCGTCTTCCTGACGCCAGCCCATGCTCAGATATCGGTGCCCGATTTCGGCGGTGCCTCGCCCATGGCGCGGGCAGCGCCGGGCGGCGCCATGCCGGTTCTGGCGAGCGGCGCGCCCGCCGCGCCGAACTTCACAGCCGCACCCGCGCCGACCGCGATCCCCAGCGCCACCACGCCGGCCCGCCCTGGCGCCAATCCGTTCGAGGCGGCCCCGGTGGCCGCGCCCGTGCCGCAGCCAGCCGCCGGCGGGGCCTCGCCCTTCACCCTTCAGGCGCCGGACGCGACGGCCAAGGACGTCGGCGCCGCGCCGAGCGGCCCGGACGAGAGCGGCCTTCGCTACTACGCCTCGCAGCGCGACATGGCGCGGGTCGGCACTGAAATCCGCCGTTTGAAGTCGCTCTACCCCAATTGGCAGCCGCCGGCCGATCTCTTCGCCACCGGCGTCAAGATCAACGAGCAACCGATCTGGGACCTGTTCGGGGCCGGCGACTATGCCGGGGCCGACGCCCTGATGCGCAAGCTGCGGGCCGAGAATGCCGGCTGGGAGCCCTCCGCCGATCTCACCGAGAAGCTGGGCGACGCGCAGGCACGCGCGGCGATAACTGCAGCTGCCGATAGCGGACAATGGCAGGTGGTGGTGGATCAGGCGCGCCAGCGCCCCGGGCTTCTCACCTGCGCCCATATCGACATTCTCTGGACGCTGGGTGAGGCCCTGACGCGCAGCGGCGACCCCGCCCATTCCTACGAGGCCTATTCGTACATTCTCGGCAATTGCGACGGCGAGGCCGAGCGCCTCGCCACCGTTCAGAAGGCGAGCGCCGTTCTGCCGCCGCAGGGGGCCGAAGCGCTGGCCGCGCTGGGCCGGCGCATGCCCGACGGGCGGGGCGAGTTCGACACGCTGCGCTTCGACAATCTGCGCGGGCAGATGGGCCGCGTCGCCTCGCGCGAAAGCGCCTCGCTTCCCGACCCCGCCAATCTGAAGGCCTTCGCCGACTATATCGGCAAGAGCCGCTCGGCGAGCGACGCGGCGCTGTTCGGCTGGTACTTCTTCGGCCAGGGCCAGTGGAAGGACGCCAACGGCTGGTTCAAGGCCGCCGCGCAGCTCGACACCGACCCCAAGCATGTCGAGGGTCAGATCCTCTCGCTGCGCAACGACGGCGCGCTCGATGCGGCGACGAGCCTTGCCTACGACAATCGCGACCGCTCGCCCGAGATCGCCAAAATCTTCGTGGAGATGGTGTCGGAGCGCCTGACATCGGACAAGCTGACGCCGCCGGACGCCGACATGCTGGCGCGCTTTTCCGCCGTGGTGGAGGCGAGCCGTTCCGCGCTCGGCGCGCAGTCGCTCGGCTGGTACAAGCTGGGCCAGGCCGACACGGACGGCGCGCGCAGCTGGTTCCGCAAGTCGATCGACTGGGAGGCGACCAGCGAGGGCGTCATGGGCCTCGCGGTGGTCGCCGCGCGCACCAAGGACAAGGCGGCGCTGGACGCGGTGCAGACCGCCTATGCCGAGCGCTTCCCCGAAATCCGCGAGCTGAAGGCGATGGAGACGGCAACGGCCCCGCGCGAGAAGGTCAAGGTTCGTCAGGTCGGCAAGCGGAGCGGGGGCGGGCGGGACAAGCTGCTCGCCCAGGCGCAGAGCCAGTTCGACGCGGGCGACTACACTTCGGCGCTGGCGACGCTCGACCAGCACGAGAAGACGCACGGGCACAATCGCGGCGCCGAGATCCTCAAGGGTTGGACCAATCTGAAGATGAGCCGCTATTCCGAGGCGCGCGCCATCTTCAAGGCCGAGGATAAGCGGGGTTCGAGCCGCGACACCCGCTTCGGCATCGGCGCGACCTTCAACTCGCAGTACAATAGCTGGCGCTGAGCAAGACCCCGAGACGCCCGGTCTCCCTCCCTTCGGGGACGGGGCCGGGCGTCGCCCGCCCTCAGCCGGCCCGCATCGCAGCCCCTCGCGTCTCGATGGACGTGCCCATATCAGCGCGCTCCAGGAAGGCGAGGCTGGCTTCCAAAAGCGCGGTCGCGCCTGCCGCCACGAAGCGCGGCTCCACATCCTCCGCCTCGTTGTGGCTGATCCCGCCGCGGCAGGGGCAGAAGATCATCGCCGTCGGCGCGCAGCGCGCGACATGAAGCGCGTCGTGGAAGGCGCCCGAAATCAGGCGCAACGTGGGAAGACCGGCGCGGCCAGCGCCCGTCTCGATGACCTCCAGCATGGCCTCGGGGAAGGCGAGCGGCGGCATGTGGGCGAGAGGGCGGAAGGAGGCCGTGCATCGCGCCCGCTCGGCCTCGCGCATAGCGGCCTCCCGCACCCGCTGCTCCAGCGCCGCCAGACGCGCGGCGTCGGGATGGCGCAGATCCACCGTGAAGGTCACGCTTTCCGGCACGGCGTTGACGGAGCCGGGCGAGGCCTCGATCCGCCCCACCGTGAAGCGCGCTTGCGGATCGCTCGGCATGACCTCGCCATGCAGCGTGGCGAGAAGCCGTGTTGCCGCCGCCAGCGGATCGCGCCGGAAGTCGAGCGGCGTCGTGCCGGCATGGGCGGCCTGCCCGGTGAGCGTGACCTCCAGCCAGACCGTGCCCTGGATACCCGTCACCACGCCGACCGGCACGTCCTCGCGCTCCAGGATCGGCCCTTGCTCGATATGAAGTTCGAGATAGGCGGCGATCGGGCTGCCGAGCGGCGCGAGCGGAACGAAGGGCCGCGCCGCTAGATGTTTAGTCCCGGCATTTGCTGGGGCGATGATCGTGGCGGGAACGTTCGCGGGGCTCCTGGCCGACCGCAGGGCGGGGTGAGGGCCGACAGTCGTCCCACAACCATCACTTGGTTGATCGTCCCGACGGGCGCGAACAGAGCTCTCGATCCCCATGCCATGCTTCCAGCCGCCTACGTCGCGGAGGGGGTCGACACGCTGGAGCGCGCAGACCACCCGTGCGGCGAAGCGCTGCTGGAGCGGAACGAGACACTGCGCTGGGCTGAGCGCAATGGTTCGTTCGACCAGTTTTTCGCGGCCATAGACCCAATCTTAAGCGGCGCTCTGAGCCGGCTGCGGATCAGAGCGCCAGGGCGCGCCGCAGATCCGAGACGTAGCGGTCCGGCTGCTCCCAGGCCGCAAAATGACCGCCGTCCGGATGCTCGACATACTCCTGGATGTTGACGAAGTGCGAGGCGAAGCTGCGCGGCACCACCTTGATGTCGTTCGCAAAGACGCCCAGCACCGTCGGTGTCGGAACGTACGGCACGGGATGCACGAACTCGATGTATGGAGCGAAGGAGGTGCCGATGGTGCCGCTGAACCAGTACGCGCTGATCCAGGTCAGCACGTCGTCATTTGGGAACGGCGTTTCAGACCAATCGCGCAGCTTCTCTGCCAGCCAGGCGGCAAGCCCGGCCGGCGAGTCCGCAAGGGCGACGGCCAGGGTGTGCGGCTTCGTCGACTGTTCGGCGATGTAACCTCCCTCCTTGCGCTGCCAGACCGCCACGCGATCGAGGTAGGCAAGGTCGTCCGCATCGAGCTTCGAGCGGTCCGCGAAGACGGCATGCAGGGGCGAGATGTTGGTCAGATGCAGAGCGGCGACGCAGTCGGGCTGCAGCATGGCAAGCTGCTCGGCTATATCGGCGCCCACATCGCCCCCCGACACCACGTAGCGCCGATAGCCCAGCGAGCTCATCGCCTCAGCGACATGCGCCGCCATGTGCTTGACCGTCATGCCGGGCTTTGTCAGCGCAGGGGCGAAGGGAAAGCCCGGGAGTGCCGGCACGACCACGTTCACATCGCGTAGCAGGGGCAGGACACGCTCGAACCGCAGGATGGAGTCCGGCCAGCCGTGGAGAAGCAGCACGGTCGGCGCATCTTCGATCGAGGCACGCTGATGCACGACCCTTAAGCCATGATCACCGCAACTCACGGTCTCCCACGGCAGGGAGAGGATGCGTGCTTCGTGGAGCCGCCAGTCGTAACCGTCGCGCCAGCGATTCAGCAGGGTTGCGAGGTAGTCGGCATCTATCCCACGGGTGGAACCCATACCGCTTGGAAGGCGCGCCCATCGTGTTGACGAAAGCCGATGGTGCAGGTCGATGATTTCGGAATCCGGGATAGGGAGCAGGGCGAGTGTCATGTGTACGATCATACACAGTAGAATGTGTATGTCCATATACACTGGTTGATGTATGGTCCTTGGCATGGCTTTTCGACCCGCAAGACCCAAAGACTCCGCGATGACGCGCGAGCGCATTCTCTCGGCGGCGCGCCGGGAATTCGCACGCGAGGGGTTCGGCGGTGCCAAGGTCCACGCGATCGCGGCGTCGTCGGGGGTGTCTCCCAACTTGATCACACGCTACTTCGGCAGCAAGAACGGCTTGTTCATTGCCGCCACCGATGTACGCTTGAATCTTGATGCGCGTCTCGAAGGCCCACGCGAAACGTTTGGAGAACGTCTCGCCAAGGCCATCGTTGATCGGTGGACATCCCAGGAAGGGGAGGATCCGCTTCTCGCCCTCCTGCGCGCGGCCGGTGAACACGCTCAAGCCGGAGCCGTGCTATCGACCTTCCTTGACGAGCAGTCCCTAGCGCCTTTGACACGCAGGCTCCTCCTCTACGGAATGAGCGAGGAGGAGGCCAATGCGCGTGCCCGATCCATAGACATCTTCGTTGTCGGGGTGACCACGCGCTATCGAATGCTGCGTGATCAGTTAGACGATGTGGATGCCTTGGAGCGTTGGATTGCCGGATCCATTCAGGCTCTCATTGACGTTGAGTAGTGGCATCTTGGTATTTGATTCACTCTGGATGGGTCAGCCCGTCGGCGTACCGTCCCAAGGGCCACTCGACCCCGGCCAAGTTCGCAGATCAACTCAGGAAGGCCCAGGAGTTCTTATGAAGCCAGGACCAGCAATGTCGAGACCCACAACACTCATCCAGTCGGAGGCTCTTTCAGGAAGAAATGTTCGCGTAAGGCGTTCCCTGAAGGGCCTCGATCGTTCCGGCGACCCCCCGGTCAACGAGGCGGAGGAAGACGCTTTTCGCCAGTTCAGCGTCACCTGTTGCACTCAGCTCGGTATGGGCTTGCACGAACGCGATGCTCCATGTCGCGGCGATCAATCCGGCGGCAAGGTGGGCGTCGGCATCGTCGTCGGGACGGCCTGCCTCATCGGCTAGCAGACCCGCCAACGCGCGGACGAAATCATCGCGCATCTGCCGCGCACGCGCTTTCAACGCCTCGCTTGCCAGCGCCGTTTCGACGAACATCCGGGTGTCCGTGAAGAGTGGGAAGGCGGCTTGTGGGCGTTCGACCATCCTGTGAGCGAGCCTCCCCAGAGCCTCGATCGGAGAGGTGTCAGGCGAGCGTGATCGGATGGCTTCGAAAGCCAGACTGCGCGCGTCCTGCTCGCGGTCGAAGAACATGTCCTCCTTGCGCGGGAAATGATTGAACACGGTCATGCGCCCGACATCTGCCGCCTCCGCGATCTCGTCGACCGTTACCCGGTCGAAGCCTCGCTCCATGAACAGGCGCGTCGCGACGTCGGAGATCGCCTGACGGGTCGCGAGACGCTTCCGGCTTCGCCGATCCAGCCCGGCGCTACGCATATATTGAAAACATAATTATACTCGGTATATCTATATCTCTCATCCAAATTGGAGGTGTTCTCATGGCGTCGTCAACCACTAGGCTAGCCTCAGTCGTCTCGGATGACGCTGTGCTGGTCAGCGGTGCGGGTTTCGCTGGCCTTGCCACCGCCTATTGGCTGAGCCAGCTCGGATACCGTGTCACCGTGCTGGAGGCAGCACCGGGATTGCGGCGTGGGGGAACGCCGGTCGATATCGAGGGGGAGACGATCGACATCCTGACGCGCATGGGACTGGCCGACGCGGTACGCGAAAAGGCGCTTCCTCCTCGCCGCTTCGAGTTCAAGGACGCGAACGACATAACCTTGGGCTCGGTCGGTGGCGGTGAGGAGACCTCGCGCGAGCGCTACGAAATCCACCGCGACGATCTGCTGGACATTCTTTTCAGTGCGGTGGCCGGCAAGATCGAGCTGCTGTTCGACCGGTCCATCGCTACCCTCGAGGAGGGGCCGGATAGCGCCGCCGTCACCTTCAATGACGGCGACCAGCGCGAGTTTGCGATGGTCTTCGGGTGTGACGGCAACCGATCGAACACGCGCAGGCTGTTGTTCGGCGAGAGCGACCAGTTTGTCCACTTCATGGGCGGCTATATCTTCCTGAGGGTGGTTCCAAGCACCGGGCTGCTGCCCGAGAACGTGTCGCAGGTCTTCAGCGTGCCCGGTCGAATGGCGATGCTCAACGGCTATGACGACCGTACCGACATCGGGTTCTGCTTTCGGACCGAAGGCGAGATCGCATACGATTATCGCGACAAGGGGCAACAAGCCGGCCTGATCCGTGACCTGTTCGACGGGATAGGCTGGAAGGTGCCGGCCATGCTCGCAAGCGTTGAAGGGAACGACGATTTCTACTTCGACCGGATCAACCAGATCAGGATGCCGCGCTGGTCGCGCGGCCGCGTCGCGCTGGTAGGCGATTCGGGCTATTGCGTCTCACCTTTGGCGGGCTTCGGCGGTTCGATGGCGATCATCGGCGCAGGGCGCATGGCGGCCGCGCTGGAGCGGTATCCAGGCGATCATACCGCAGCCTTCTCCCATTACGAGGAAGAGCTGCGGCCGTTTGTCGAAGAGGTGCAGGAAAGGGCGGCTTTCGACGGTCTGTCGATGATGTGCCCGGCCGACGAGGCCGAACTCGCCGAGCGCGATCGAAAGATCGCTGCGGGTGACATCGGGTTTTAGGCTGTTCCGATCGGCGCTTGTGCTTTCGAAAGCCTGCCATCCGTCTTGACCGGGCGGTGTGTTTCGAAGCTTCGCGGCGATCAAAGCTCCGGTCCCAAAAGCACTGAACACGTTGGTAGAATCGATAGGATCGAAGGAATCCATCACGGTCGCATTCGCTAGATCGTCTAGCTTCTCCGGAAGGAAGGGATCGCTCGCCGCGACACGCCTTAGGTCTGCCAAATCCCAGAGGTCAATATCCAATCCACAGGCCTTTGAAGCGAGCTCACGCTCCCTGGCGTTGAGCTCGACAAACACGATGAGCAGCCCCGCTCATAACGCCCGCCCGATAGCAGCTCTCGGACGTTAACGAGGCTAGCACCAATACGACCGATCAGATCGCTCCGCCACCCGTCAGCCGCCACAGCAGGAAAGTGTCGACCGTTCCGAATGCGAGCCTTCCTCCCTCGGCGCTGGCTCGCGCACCTTCAACGTTGTCCAGGATCCAAGCGATCTTCGTCGCCGAGAAATAGGGGTCGAGCAGCAGGCCGGTCTTCTCCGAGACCATCGGCTCCAGCCTGTCGTCCTTCAGCGCCCGCCACCGTTCGGCGGTCCGGCGGTCCTGCCAGACGATCGCGGCATGGATCGGGACCACATGTAGCCGGTTGTGTCGATCGCCCTTGCGACCTCGAGTTCGTTGTCCTGCAGGTCGGAGTAGCCGTCGTGCAGGGCGTTCTCGAACCGCTCCACCTCGTCTGGCTTTACGAGGACAGAGGGCACGACGTAGAGGTTGGCGTCCTCGAACGATAGTTCCGAGTGATCGAGGTAGGTGTCGACCAAGCGCTCGGCTGCCTCCCGAAGGGCCGTTGCCGCGACACTGGTGATCTCGATCCGAACCTCGAACTTGGGATCGGCCCAGTCGATCGTCTTGGTGGCCTCTGGATAGATGGACTGCATGTGCCGGCGAACCAGCCAGCGTGCCACGATGCGGTTCGAATGGTCCTTGCGGATGGTCTCGATCTGGGTCGGGGTACGCTCACCCACGATCTGGACCGCCCGGCTGAGTTCGCCAGGACCCGTCGTGTTGACGTCGTCGGATGCGTAGTCGTGAATGCCCGCCACGGCGTCGGCGAGCTGGTCCACGGCGGCGTCCGCATCGATATGGATTTCCGGGACGGTTCGGCGTTCCTTCGGCTCCAGACGCGACCGGGTCCTGTCCCGCTGGTCCGAGTACCCGTCGATCCGGACATCCGGCGTTTCACCGGATATGCGCCGTCTGACTGTATCCAGGATCGTCTGGAACTCCTGCCGGCTACCCGTCCGGATGTAGAAGTGCGCGGTGTTCAGGATCGGGTTGGCATAGTGCTGTACGCCTGGCTGACGCAGTGCACGACCAATGACCTGCTCGACCTGCGTCGCCGATGCCATCGACTTGTCGATGTACGCGAACCCGCAGGTCGGGTCGTCCCAACCTTCCTGGAGCGCTTGGTTGAAGATGATGTGCCGGAAGTTGCCGGCCGTGAACGCAGCGAAGTCGTCGTCGCCACCGGAGAACAGCCGAAAGTCCGCGGGGAGAGGGAAGTCCCGCTGGTCGACCTTGAGGTCGCCATAGACCGCGATCTCGGCAGCGGGAATGCCCTTCTGTTCCGTCAGATATCGCCAGATCAGGATCGGTGGCGCCTTCCGTTTTACGAAGGGGGCATGCGGGCTGTCCATGACACCGTCCTCCTGGGCCATGCATAGGGTCCGGCAGCGCACCGTAGAGTCCGCCGCCGGATCGACGCTCAAGAACCGCGCACGTCGCGACCAGATCCGCTCCGCCGTTCTCGAAAGCTTGTCGTCCGGTGGATCGATCGCGGGCGTGGTCAGAAGCCTAAACTGCTCGCAGAAGGTGGCGGCGGTGATACGGGACGACCTCGTGGCCGAGGGGCTTCTACCGGTCGTTCAGGAAAGGCCACGATCCGCACCGGTCGAACCGAAGCCCGTCGCCACCGCGCCCGTCGCTTCAACCCCCGTCGTCCCATTCCCGTCGGCCTTCTTCTTCCGCACCGTCCCGACCGTCTCGACGCGCCGACCCAGACCCGTTCAGCGGAACTTCTGGACCGATGGCGAGGTCAGGCGTCTGCGGGAACTGGCCCTGACGGAGCCGTCCCTCAGGAAGATAGCCGTGGCCCTCGATCGGCGGGAGAGCACCGTCGCTCACAAACTCGCCGAACTGCGGATCACGCCCGTCTACCGGCTCTCGTTCCTGACACGCGGTGCGATCGACCGCCTGCATAGGGAAGGCCAGCCTGCTAGACGCATCGCCATCCGGACGGGCATCCCGATCCCGCTGGTCGAGCGTCACCTCGATCGAATGGGCCATCACCTGCGTTCTACGGAAGTTCCGACGGGACGGTCGTAGTAGGCAGGCTGACGGCGCACGATCCAGACGACGTTCCAGACTGAGAGTGCGACGAAGATGCCAAGCGGAACCAACCCGAAACCGATGAAGGACGCGGACAGGTTGGAAAACAAAACCGGCTGGGAGCCGGACATCACATACAGATAGCCGAGACCAATCGGGATGGAGAAGAGGAGGTAGCGCTTCCACAGTGACGAGAATGGCGCTCGTCGACCGCTTCCCCTTTCTACGATCGCGATACCGCAGACGCGTCTTCCCGGACTACGGCCGAAGGTATCGAACAGCAGACGGAACAGGATCAGCAGTTCCTCGGTGGGCCCTTTCTTCACGCCGCCGCCCCACGCCATGCCATCGGCGTCTACGGTCAGCTTCATATTGACGTTGGTCGTGAAGTTTCCTTCGACTGTTCTTTGCGTCAGCGTGAGCACATGTGCCGCAGGCAAGCCGAAGAGTGTGTAGATGCACGACTTGGCGACGTTGGGCACGAAATCTGCTGGCAGTCTCAGTTCGGATGGGATCGGATCCACGTCCTGGCACCATGCGGGTACCGGGTTGGGAATGAATTGTAAGCGTCCTCCTGTCGCCGCGAACAGCAATACGGCAACACAGGCCAGGATCAGAGAACAGATCGCCCAGTCGATGACGAGGGCGATCGCACGTCGCCAGAAACCTGCAGGTACGGCTGGTGCCGAATCATCCATTCTTGTCCGCACCTATCGATCCCACTTCGTCAATTTGGACATGGGGAAACCGATGACGCAACGTCAGACGGGTTGCACGTCGGCAGCCGGGAACCGTCCGTCAGTTCGGGTGTGGTGTAATATGGGGGAAGTTCGCCCTGAGATGTGGGGAAACTTATCACAGGGTTCGAAGATGGGTGCCCCCTCGTCTGCACTACCCCTCGGTCGGCCGAGGTATAGGTTTCCGCACGGAGCCAACATGGAGAGCATCGAATGGAAGCAAGATACTTGGAACCGCCTGAGGACAACGTGGACGAAGCAGGTTGGTACGTCTGCACGCCGGGAGGCGAGATCCTCGCAGGTCCGTTTGTCAGCGAGAATGCTGCGCAAAACGAAATTGAGCGTCGTACCCCTCGCGGTCCTAAATGACGCCACGCAAGCGATAGACAGGGTTCGCGGCCGGGAGGGAAACCTCGCCGGCCGTCTTCGTCAGACCTCGACGACGAGCCGCGGATCGAAGGCCGCGTTCTCGTGCTCCTCGACGCCCTGACCGAAAACCATCTTCGTGCGCACGTACCCCCGAGGATTGCAGATCACCTGTGTGTCGCCGACGAGGTAGTCGCGCTGGCAGTGGACATGGCCATGGATCCAGAGCGCCGGCCGCCCGTCGTGCATGACGTCTTCGAGGTGGCTGGCGTACGCGGCGTCCAGCCGCTCCCTGACCTCGCCGTGCCTCAGCGACCGGGCTGACGGCGCGTGATGAGTCACGACGACGGTCGGCCCGTCGAACGGCGTCGCCAGCGTATCGACGATCGCCTTCCGGTGCCTCGCGTGGATGCCGACGAGGTGCTGAGGCGTGAGCCGGGGCCGCTCCGAGCCGGTGTCCGACCGGGTGTACCGAAAGTCGTTCATGGCCGCCAAGGCCTCGAGCTGGCCCTTATGCGTGCCGTCACGGCAGATCCCGTAGTCTGTCCAAAGCGTCCCGCCGACGAAGCGGACGCCACCGATCTCGACCGTGTCGCCGTCGAGGACGTGGATGCCGCCGACCTGCACGCGTTCACGGAACCGGGGGATCTCGCGATCGACGCTGCCGCTCAAAAATCGTGGTTGCCGGCCACGACGACGATGGGGATGCCGAGGCGGCGGACCTGGTTCTCGAGCCAGTCCCGCCCCATCGTGCTCAGGCGACCCGCGATGTCCCCGGCGACGACCAGGACGTCCGCCTGGACGTCGGTCGGGGGCTGCCAGACGCCGATCGCCGAGCGGCTGAAGTCATCGTGCAGGTCGGACATGATCCAGATCCTCACCTGCGGTCTCCCTGCAAACGCCGGTGGCGATCAACGACGATACCCATAGCGAACATGCCCATCCGGTGCCGCTCGTCGGCATCGAGGTGCGAGTAGATGTCGACAGCCTGAATGACGACCTCGGACGGCGGAATGCCTTCCGACCGCTCCAGATGCTCCAGGCGGGCGAGGACGGGAGTGGGGAACACGACGATCACAGCGGCCTCCCACGCAGCACCGTTTCGCGAGCGTCCAGCGTGGCCTGAACCGCCGTCTTGAGCCGCCTGAGGGAGCCGCCCTTCCACATCTTCCGGATCACGCCGAGTTCGTCGTGAGCCAGCGGCGGGGTCCAGGCGAGGTCCATACCGCCGTCGATCGCGATGTCGGCGACGATCCGGCGAGCCAGATCGCCGAGGTGTTCGGGTCCGGCGTCCGGCATCTCGACGACTCTGAACCGATCCCGCAGGGGCGCGGGCACGCCGTCAAGGCTGTTCGCGGTCGCCAGGAAGCTGACGTAGGACAAGTCCGCGTTCCTCTCGATGCCGACCTCGAAGTACTGGCTCGCTGTGTGCCGTTCGAGCATCGGCAGAAGCGACGTCAGCAGCGAACCGTGTCGATCTCCCGTGCCCGTCTTCTCGATCTCGTCGAGCACAAGGATCGGGTTGGCAAGGTTCGCCACCCGGATCGCCTCAAGGGGCGTGCTGGCTCGTCGAGTGCCCCACTGTGACGGCGTTCCCCCGAAGCTGTTGTCCGACACCGCGGCGCACGGGTACACCGTCGTGTGCAGACCAAGGGCCGTCCCGATCTCACGAGCTAAACTCGTCTTGCCGGACCCGGGCTTGCCAACGAGCAGCGTCGGACGGAACCGGACAGGCTCGCCCGGACGGACGTCCTGAAGGATGCGGTCGACGACGGTCCGGGCGTGGGGCCAGGCGTCGCCGAGCGAATGGGCGATCCCGGCCACGTCCTTAGGCGCACAGGTGAGGTCGAGGTGTCGACCCGATATCGGCGCGAGGTGCCGGATCAGATCGTTGTCGTCACCACGAGCCTTCTTGTCGCCGTCCGAGGGCTGCAGGTCGGCGAGGACGACAAGGTGCGGATACGCAGCCGTCGGGCGGTCAGGCAGCGACGCGATTCGTTCCGCCGTCACGTTCGCGACGTGTGCGCGGATCCTAGCAGTCCGTTCGTCCGGCGGCTCGTCCGAGGTCTCGTCGACGATCACGTTGAGATGGTTATCCCACAGCAGGCCGGAGCCCGACCTGAAGAATCGGTTCGGGTCTTCCGGTACGACGAACTCCTCGACGACAGCCTTCGTCTTTTCGAGTTCGCGCTCATGGGCTCGCGTCCTCGCGATCGTCACGAGATCGCGCAGCCATGATTTCTCCGACGACGCATACGACTCCTGCATGCTCGGACGCTTGATCGCATCCCGCCAGCCACAGACCGCGTTGACGGCGCTCGACTGCAGATCGATGCGCCTGGCGAGTTCCTGCGCACCACGGATCAGGATCCGGATCTCGACACCGGGATACCACGTCCAAACGTGGCTCTTAGCGGTGGCGGTCGCGTGGTACATCAGTCCGATCACGAACGCGGCCCGCAGATCCGCCGACTTATGGTACCGGCGGTAGAGTTCATTGGCTGCATCGACGTCGCCGTGGATCGCGAGCCAGTACTGTACCCGCTGCAGTTCGTGGCCGGCCGGCATGTGATCCCGCAGATCGGTCAGGATCGCACGCGTCGGCAGGTCGGTGCACGCGACCAGGAGCCGGAGTTCGCCGTCGTCGGACAGCAGCCGGCGGCGACGGATGGACTCGGCCCACAGGTTGAAATCCGTGAGGATCGAGCCGTCGGCAGGCGGGCCACCGCGGAGTAGGAAATCAAGGGAAGCATGCTCTTTGCCCGCCAGGACGGGCTGAAGGCTATCTTCATGGATCTGCTTTTCGGAAATCAGGACGTCGTAAAGCGACGTGTCGGCATGCGAGGGCACGGGGCCACCTTGCGGATCAGGACTCGGGGGATCGGCGGGTGGGTGCTGCGACGCTACCCGCGGTCACCAGGATTTCAGACCTGGGTTATTCGGCGGACGTTGCACCCTGCTTTGGGGTCGAGGAGAAGACTAGCGCGTCTCGATCCCGTCCAGCAGTCCCGATCGGGACCGATCCGCGATCGCGGTTAGCGAGAAGTTTTCCTAAACACAGCAGACTGCGGGTCGGGTGAAAAAACCGGTCATCCGGCGGAACGAGGGCGGTTCGCGGCGCTCTCGACGACGTAGTCGCATAAGGCCAGGGCCGAGTTGACGGCTAGCTTGGCGTGCCGACGGGCGGGGGCGTAGGTCTTCGCGTGACGGTTGGAGGCCTTGTTGGAGACCTCGAAGATGCCCGCGACAAGCTTCTGCAGGCCGTCCAGAATCGGCTTCAAGGGTTGGTCGATCGTCTTGTCGGACGGTGCCAGACCGAGTTCGTTCGATACCAGGGTGTAGAGAGCGCGGATGTCGCCCTGGTTCTGGTTGAATTCTACGCCGCGGTCCCGCAGGACGATCTTGAGAAGCTGCTCGACCAGCGTGTAGCAGTGGGTGATGGCATCGGCGTACTCACCGGCCGCAAGATGCTCGTTCGCCTTGGCGATGTGCTCGTGGACGGCTTCTTCGGTGGCGGAGGTCAGGTCCCGAACGTCGATCGTCCGAACGTCCATCTTAGGCGACGTAAGGCGACCCTTCTCCCGTGCGAAGCCGTCGCGTTCCAACCGTGACATCAGGTCGTCGTAGGCCGTGGCGACCTCGGGGGACGACGGACGTTCCAGATGGAACAGCACCTCCTCGAAGACGAGCAGGAGGGGTTCGACAGACTTTGCGGACGTGAAGTCGATGGTCGCATAGTAGCCCTCGACCCGTGATCGCCGCTCCCCGACGAAACCGCCGACGTCTCGGTACGCGATGCCCCCGATCGAGAAGGCGTCGTCGATCGTCCGAAGGTTGAAGAGCCCGACGAAGACCTCGCGGAACGTGTCGCGGTTCCTTTTCCGATCAGGTCGCGGGGCATTAGAGTGAGGTTTCCTCCGCGGTTTTCTCCGCGGGTCCAACGGGGTGTGGTCTGGAAGGCCTGTAAAACATGGTGGGCGCGACAGGGATCGAACCTGTGACCCCCTCGGTGTGAACGAGGTGCTCTCCCGCTGAGCTACGCGCCCGCTCCCTCCGGTCAATGCCGGCTAGCGGATGGAGGGTCGTATAGAACCGAATGGCCGGGGCGTCAATCGAAGATGCGTGCCATCGTCAAAAAGAGCGCCAAGATGTTGATATCAAATCGCTTTGACGTGACGTTCCGGTTTCGCCAGCATCGAATCGATCAGCTCCGGCGTCAGGTCGGCGAAGCGCTCGATGCTGCGCGACGCGCCGGAGCGGGCCGTGGGGCCAGGGTCGTAGCCGAACAGCACGAGGATCGAGGGCAGACCGGCAGCACGGGCTGCCTGAATGTCAGTGTCGGTGTCACCGACCATGATGGCGCTGCCGACCTCTCCTCCGGCGCGCTCGACTGTGCCGAGAAGGTGCACGGGGTCGGGCTTGCGGGCGCTGAACGTATCGGCGCCGCAGATCGCGGCGAAGCGCGCGGCGAGGCCCATCTCGTCCAGCAGGCGACGGGCGAGATGCTCGGTCTTGTTGGTGCAGATCGCAAGCCGCAGTCCGGCTTGCGCCAATCGGTCCAGCATCGCGAGACCGCCTGGGAACAGGGCCGACTCGACGGCGATATGCGCTTCGTAATGGGCGAGGAAACAGCGCGTCTGCTCCGCAAGCTCCTCCGTCGAGAGCGGCCGGGCGGCAAGACGATAGGCCTCGCGGAGCATCGCCTGCGCGCCGTGGCCGGCATGCGGGCGAACCACGTCCAGCGGCAAAGGGGGAAGGCCCACGCGCGACAGGCAGTGATTGAGACTGGCGGCGAGATCGGGTGCGGTATCCACCAGCGTGCCGTCGAGATCGAACACGACGGTCGGATTCGAGTCGCCCGATTGGTCGGCGGAAATGGCCCGCGCACCGGCGAAGGTCTGAAGCGGGATCGGACGAACTGCGCTCATCATCGGACTTTGGCTGGAGAACGGACGAGGTCAAGCCGATCGGCTCGGGCCTCACCCCTTTGAGACGCCTCGGCCGCCGTTCCATCGGCGGGCTGACGCGTCCCAGCCACAGTTTAACGGTTCGAAAACCAACAAACCCTTTATCGCCGCTCTCTTCCAAGCCCCTCCCGTTTGGCGCAGCCGCCGCAATGGCGTAAAGCGGCGGGCAGCAAAAGGGCGCATCGGAGGAGACGGCATGGACGCGGCGGCAATGAAGGACGAGGTGGGCCGCGCGGCCGCCGCCCAAGTGGAGCCTGGCATGCGGCTCGGGATCGGCACGGGCTCGACCGCCGAAGCCTTTATCCGCGCGCTCGCCTCCCGAGTGTCGGACGGGCTGCGCATCGTCGGCGTGCCGACATCGGAGCGCAGTGCCAAACTCTGCGCCGAACTCGGCATTCCGTTGGCGACGCTGGAAGAGCTGCCCGAACTCGACCTGACGATCGACGGTGCGGACGAGGTCGATCCGCAGCTGCGTCTGGTGAAGGGCGGGGGCGGGGCCTTGCTGCGCGAGAAGATCGTCGCCGCCGCCTCGGCGCGCATGCTGGTAATCGCCGACGGCACCAAGAAGGTGGCGCATCTCGGCGCCTTTCCGCTGCCGATCGAGGTCAACGGATTCGGCTTCGTCGCCACCACGCTCGCCATCGAGAAAGCGAGCGGAATGCTCGGTCTTTCCGGGCCGATCCAGCTTCGAATGGCGGGCGAGAAACCGTTCATCACCGATGGCGGACATCTCATCATCGACGCATCATTTGGCCTTATTCCCGATCCAGAAGCACTGTCAGCTGATTTGAACGCCATTCCGGGCGTGGTCGAGCATGGGCTCTTTCTCGGATTGGCCAGCTCCGTGCTTCTTGCCGGACCGGACGGACTCGAGCGCCTCGGCGCACCGTGACGCCTGCGGGCCGCGGAAGCAGGTGGGGGCTTGCGGCTCGAACCGGAGTTTGGCACGGGTGCGCCGACCAAGAATTGATGGAGAAGGAAGTCCGATGGTTTTCAGCCGAACGCTGCGTGGCGGCCTCTATGCCGCCGTTGCCCTCGTGGGTCTCGCGGGCACGCCCGCTCTGGCGCAGGAGATCAGCCCGTCCCATCTGGCGGCCGCGCGCGAGGCTGTCGACTCGATCGACACGACCGAGCAGTTCGACCAGATCCTTCTCAACGCCGCGACGCAGATCAAGGCCGAGCTGATCGTCAACAACCCGGATCTTCAGTCGAAGATTTCCGAGATGGTGGACGACAGCGCCATCGGCCTGGCGCCGCGCCGCGCCGATCTCGAAAACGAAGTGGCGCGCATCTACGCCAAGATGTTCACCGAGCAGGAGCTGCGCGAGATCTCGCAGTTCTACAACTCGGAAGCCGGCCGCAAGCTCATCAAGCAGGGCCCGCAGGCCTCGCGCGAGATGATGGCCGCTGCCGACGTCTGGACCAACGGCATCGTGCGCGACCTTCGCGAGAGCGCTCAGAAGGGCATGCAGAAACTGGCGCCTGCCGGTGCGGCGCCCGCCAAGACCCAGTGACGACGACCGATCGTCCGCTATAAGACCTCGAGGGCGGCCTGTCGGCCGCCCTTTTGCTTGACGGGAGAGACGTGTTGGCTACGTCCGGTTTCGACTACGACCTGTTTGTCATCGGCGGTGGTTCGGGGGGCGTTCGCGCCGCGCGGCGAACGGCAGCCCTCGGTCGAAAGGTCGCGATCGCGGAAGAGTTTCGCTATGGCGGAACCTGCGTCATCCGGGGCTGCGTCCCCAAGAAGCTCCTCGTCTACGCGTCGCAATATTCCGAATCCTTCGAGGACGCGGCAAGCTACGGCTGGTCGGTCGGGGAAACGAAGTTCGACTGGCCGAGCCTCATCGCCGCCAAGGATCGCGAGATCGATCGGCTCGAGCAGATCTACCGCCGCAATCTGGAAAAGGCCGGCGCGGAGATCCTGAAGAGTCGCGCCGTCTTGGAAGGACCGAACGAGATCCGCCTGCTCGCGACCGACAAGGTGGTGACGGCGGAGCGCATTCTGATCGCCGCCGGCGGCCGTGCCAATCCCTTCGCGGACATGCCGGGCGCCGAACATTGCATCACCTCGAACGAGGCCTTCCATCTCAAGCGCCTGCCGGAGTCCATCATCATACTGGGCGGCGGCTATATCGCGGTGGAGTTCGCCAATATCTTCCTCGGCCTCGGCTCCGAGGTGACGCTGGTCTATCGCGGCAAGGAAATCCTCCAGGGTTTCGACGATGACCTGCGCCACGAGTTGCATCAGGCCATGGTGCGCAAGGGCTGTCGCATTCGCTGCGAAGACACGCTCGTTCGCGTCGACCAGAAGGCCGATGGACGCTTCCAGGCCCATCTCAAGGGCGGCGAATGCCTGGACGCTGACGAGGTCATGCTCGCGGTGGGGCGCCAGCCCAACACGATCGATCTTGGATGCGAGAAGGCCGGCGTCGAGCTGGACCACAAGGGCTCGATCAAGGTCGACAGCTATTCCAAGACGACGGCCGAGAACATCTGGGCGATCGGCGACGTGACGGGTCGCATCCAGCTGACACCGGTGGCGATCCACGAAGCCATGTGCTTCGTCGACACGGAGTTCTTGGGCAAGCCGACCGAGCCGGACTTCGACCTCATTCCCACGGCCGTCTTCTCGCAGCCCGAGATCGGAACGGTCGGCCTGACGGAAGCCCAGGCCGCCAAGGAGCTTGGCGATCTCGACATCTACCGGGCGCGCTTCAAGCCGATGCGCCACACGATGACGGGCCGCGAAGAGTTTATGCTGATGAAGCTCGTCGTTGACGCCAAGTCCGGCGTGGTGGTCGGCGCGCATGTGCTGGGGCCTGATGCCGGCGAGCTCGGCCAGATGCTCGGCATCTGCGTGAAGGCGAAGTTGCGCAAGGACGATTTTGATCGCACCATGGCGCTGCACCCGTCTGCGGCCGAGGAACTGGTGACGATGTACGAGCCGAGCTACCGAATTCGGGAGGGAGCCCGCGTGGATGGCTGACGCGGAGTTTCCGATCCACCCGGACGATCCCGATCTCGAACGGCTCGCCCGCGAAGGGCGGGTGATCGCCTATTTCGGATACGGCTCGCTGGTGAACAAGCGGACGCTGCGCACCAAGTTTCTCGGCATTCGCCGCGCCGAGGTGCGCGGCTGGCGCCGCGCCTGGCTGCCTCGCAAGGGGCAGTCCATGGCGCTCCTCTCGGTAAGGCCGGAGGACGAGGCGGTGACGCAGGGCGTCGTCGTCTACGATCTGGCCGATCATCTGCCGGCGGTGGACGAGCGCGAAGCGGCCTATCACCGCCGGGTGGTGATGCCCGGCCATATCGCCGTTCGCGGCCATGCGCTGCCGGATGTGCCTTTGTTCATCTACGAGGGCAAGCCCGAGGAGCCGGACGCCGCCGAGGCAGGGGCCGCGATCCTGCAATCCTATCTCGACGCCGTTCTCCAGGGCTTCCTGTCTCTTTATGGCGAGGAAGGACTTCAGCGCTTCGTGGAGGAGACGGAAGGGTTCGAGACCGCCATTCTGACGGATCGCTCCGCCCCGCTCTATCCCCGCCCGGTCATGCTGGCGGAAGGCGAGGCCGCCCTGTTCGATCGGCTCGTGTCAGCGCGCGGCGCGCGCTTCGTGGCGGTGTCCTGACGGGCGCGCGATAAACCCTTTGGTGACAAATCCTTCGGTTCGTGTCACACCGCCCCGACCGAGCGTCGATGGCCCTAGTTCGGCCTGCCGCGAAGCCGTCCCGAGAAACGCGAAACCCAAGGGGAGACGGCCGGACGACGTTCGGGTGAGGAGAGGTTCATGGCCAAGGATTGGAACCCCGCGAGCTGGCGCAGCAAGGCGATCGAGCAGGCACCGGCCTATCCCGACGCAAACGCTCTTGCCGAGACCGAAAAGCGCCTCGCCTCCTTTCCCCCGCTTGTGTTTGCAGGTGAGGCGCGGAAGCTGAAGCGGGCGCTCGGCGAGGTGGCCGAAGGGCGCGCTTTTCTGCTGCAGGGCGGCGACTGCGCCGAAAGCTTCGCCGAACACGGCGCCGACAACATCCGCGACTTCTTCCGTGCCTTCCTTCAGATGGCGGTGGTGCTGACCTTCGGCGCCTCGTCGCCTGTGGTGAAGGTCGGCCGGATCGCCGGCCAGTTCGCCAAGCCGCGCTCGTCGGGTATGGAAACGAAGAACGGCGTGTCGATGCCGTCCTATCGCGGCGACATCGTCAACGGCATCGAGTTCGACGAAGCCGCGCGCATTCCCAATCCCGAGCGGCAGGAAATGGCCTATCGCCAGTCGGCGGCGACGCTGAATCTCCTGCGCGCCTTCGCCCAGGGTGGCTACGCCAATCTCGACAATGTCCACCAGTGGATGCTAGGTTTCGTGTCGGGCTCGCCGCAGGCGGAGCGATACGGTCAGATCGCCGATCGCATCTCCGAGACCATGGCTTTCATGCGCGCCATCGGCATCGATTCGGAAACCCACCCCTCGCTGCGCGAGACGGATTTCTTCACGAGCCATGAGGCGCTTCTGCTCGGCTACGAGCAGGCTTTGACGCGCGTCGATTCCACCAGCGGCGAATGGTACGCGACCTCAGGTCACATGATCTGGATCGGCGATCGCACGCGTCAGATCGACAATGCCCATGTCGAATACTGCCGTGGCATCCGTAATCCGCTCGGCCTCAAGTGCGGACCTTCGCTGTCGAACGACGATCTCATTCGTCTGATCGACATCCTGAACCCGCAGAACGAGGCGGGCCGCCTGACCCTCATCACCCGCTTCGGGCACGACAAGGTCGGCGAGCACCTGCCGCGCCTCATCCGTGCGGTGGAGCGGGAAGGGCGCAAGGTCGTCTGGTCCTGCGATCCGATGCATGGCAACACGATCACCGTGAACGACTACAAGACGCGGCCCTTCGATCGCATCCTCAGCGAAGTGGAGGCCTTCTTCGCCGTCCACCGTGCCGAGGGCACCCATGCCGGCGGCATCCATGTCGAGATGACGGGCAAGGACGTGACCGAGTGCACGGGCGGCGGCTCACGGCCAGTTTTGGCTGAAGACCTGTCGGACCGCTACCACACGCATTGCGACCCGCGCCTCAACGCCGATCAGGCGCTGGAGCTGTCCTTCCTCGTTGCCGAGCGCATCAAGAAGGAACACGAGGCGCGCCAGCCGAAGGCCGCCGTCAACTTCTGACGCTTCGGCACGTTCAGCAGACAGGAAAGGCCGGGCTCGCGAGAGCCCGGCCTTTTTCATGGGGGATTGAAACGAAGAGCGAAATCTCAGCGGCGCGGCTTGCGGTCCGTCGGGCGCTTGCCCGAGCCGGACCCGGCATGGGCTTCCGCAGGCTCGCCGCGCTTGGACGAGCCCTGTCCCTTGCGGTCGCGGCCGAGAAGCCGGTCGCGCAGGACGGAGCCGCCCTGCTGCCAGGCGAAGAACCCAAGAAGCGCCAGGGCGAGAACGGCTAGGAAGATCATCATCCCATGTTCCATCATCTCCAGATGCTGGAACACCGAGGCGATGGAATAGCCGAAGACATAGCCGATCGTGGTGAAGATGCCGGCCCAGATGGCGGCGCCAAGGAAGTTCAGGATCAGGAAGCGGGGAACGCTGATCGAGGACAGGCCGAGCGCGATGAGGCCCGGCATTCTCAGGCCGTAGATATAGCGGTTCACGATGACGAAATAGGCCTGAAACCGGTCCACGAGGCGTAGCGCCTTGGTGAATTTCGGCTTGCGCTTCCAGCGCGAAACCCAGTCGCTGTTCGAGAAGTATCGGGCGAACAGGAACACGGCGAGATCGCCGCAGAACGAGCCGATAAAGGCGAGGCTGCTCATTAGCCAAAGCGGGTGGGTTCCGCGATAGGCCAGGAAACCGCCGATGATCGCGAAAACTTCGCCCTCGAAGAACGTGCCCACGAAGACGATGCCAAGACCGAAACGGTCGATCAATGCAAGGATTTCGTTCACGCAAGCTCCGGTGACTCGGCAATCCCGAAGGGATCATCTGAGAGACCGCTCATGGCCTCTCCGCCCTATGTCGGGCGCCCCGCCGAATTTGCAAACGCTAAGTGCGCTCTGTCGCGTTCGGTTCCCGATTTGCCGGTGCGGCTGTTGCCGTCGGGTCCCGGGCGGCGGATAAGGAGCGCGCGAACTGCCTCCTGCAGAGCACCGGGCCCATCTGCCGCCTTCGCGGGCGCTCGCGGAGACCCACTAAGCTCGCAAACCCCTCAAGGAAGGATCGAGCCGTGCCGACCGATCTGCCGCCGCTCACCGACATCGCCAGCGCCTTCGTCTTTGCCGGCGCGCTGTTCGTCCTGCGTTTCCAGCTGGCGCTGCATCGGCTTCGCCGCGAGAGCGGCATGAGGACGGGGTTCGATCTCGCCGATTTCGCCCGCGTGCGGCGCCCGGGCACGTTCGGCGAGGCGCACGAGCCGGAGCGCCGCCATGCCGCGCGGCAGCTCTATGTCGGCTTCGCCTTCCTGGTGATCGGGCTCTGTCTCTTCGCCTGGCATCTCGCCCAGCCGCTTTGGAGCCCGGCGATGCCGGGTGCGGGGCTCGCCTGAGGGCCGTCGCGCATTGCGGGACGGCGGACCATGCGCTATCGCGCGGAGCATGAGCGTTTCCGTCCGTTTCGCCCCGTCTCCGACGGGCTATCTCCATATCGGCAATCTGCGCCCCGCCCTGTTCAACTGGCTGTTCGCCCAGCGCGAGGACGGCCGCTTCGTCCTGCGCTACGACGACACCGACGTCGAGCGGTCCAAGCGCGAATATGCCGACGCCATTCTGGAGGACATCGGCTGGATCGGCATTCGCCCCGATCTCGTCCTTCGTCAGTCCGACCGGATCGCGCTCTACGACGCGGCGGCCGAGCAGCTTCGCGAGAAGGGCGTGCTCTATCCCTGTTTCGAGACGCCGGACGATCTGGAGCGGCGGCGCAAGCGCCGCATGGCGCGCGGCATGCCGCCTATTTACGGTCGCGAAGCGCTGAGCCTCACCGCGGAGGAGCGGGCCGCGTTCGAGGCGGAGGGCCGCCGTCCGCACTGGCGCTTTCTCCTGCCGAACTTTCAGGGCGATCCGCTCGCGCCAGAGCGAACCGAGGTGCATTGGGACGATGTCGTGCGTGGTCGCCAGACCGTCGATCTCGCCTCGCTGTCCGACCCGGTGCTGGTGCGCGAAGACGGGACCTATCTCTACACGCTGCCCTCGGTGGTGGACGATGGCGAGTTAGAGATCAGCCATGTCTTGCGTGGCGACGACCATGTGACCAACACGGGCGTTCAGATCGCTCTGTTCGAAGCGCTCGACTTCGCCGTGCCGGCCTTCGGGCATTTCAATCTCTTGACGACGATCGACGGCGAGGGCCTGTCGAAGCGCACCGGCGCGCTTTCGCTGCGCACGCTGCGGACGGATGGCTACGAGCCGATGTCCGTCGCCTCGCTGGCCGTGCTGACGGGTCTCTCGGGCTCGATCGAGGCGATGTCCGATCTCTCCAGCCTCGGCGGGCGGCTGGATTTCGGCGGCGTGTCGGCGTCGAGCTCTAAGTTCGATCCGGCAGAACTCGATCGGCTGAATTCCGAGCTGGTTCATGCCATGCCGCACGAGGCGGTAGCGGATCGGCTTGCCGAGTGGGATGTGCCGGAAGCCGATCGGGCTGCGTTCTGGAACGCGGTTCGCGGCAATCTGACCAAGGTGTCGGATGCGGCCGCCTGGGCAGCGGTGATCTATCGCGGGCTTGATGCCAAGCCGGCCTTCGCGCCGGAGGACGCCGACGTCCTGCGCGCGGCCTTCGATCTTCTTCCGGCCGAGCCTTATGACCGGGCGACTTGGAAAAGCTGGACCGACGCGGTGAAGGCGTCGACCGGGCGCAAGGGCAAGGGCCTCTTCATGCCGCTGCGCCTCGCACTGACCGGGCTCGACCATGGGCCGGAACTCGCCGAGCTTCTGCCTCTGATCGGCCGCGAGCGGGCCTTGGCGCGCCGCCCCTGAGGGGCGACGCATCGCACCTTTAAATGGCCGGTCGCGTCAGCGACCGGTGTCCGCCTGCTGCACAGCCTGCGCCACGGCGATGGCCGCCATGTTGACGACGCCGCGCGAGGTGACGGACGGCGTCAGGATATGCGCCGGACTCGCCGCGCCGAGCAGGATCGGCCCGACATGCAGCGCGTCGGTCATTACCTTCACGACATTCATCGAGATATTGGCCGCATCGAGGGTCGGGAAGAGCAGAAGGTTCGCCTCTCCCGTCAGCGTCGATTCGGGCATGACGCGCTGGCGCAACGCCTGCGACAGCGCCGCGTCGCCATGCATTTCGCCGTCGATCTCGAGTTCGGGCGCGCGCTGGCGAACCAGGGCCAAGGCCTCACGCAGCTTCAAGGCGTCGGGAAAATCGCTCGTGCCGAAATTGGAGTGCGAGAGCAGGGCGGCGCGCGGCGTAATGCCGAAGCGGCGCACCTCGTTCGCGGCAAGGCAGGCGATCTCGGCCAGCTCCTCGGCGTTCGGGCTTTCCTGGACATAGGTGTCGCCGAAGAAGACCGTGCCATATTGCGAGATGAGAAGGCTGAGGCCCGACAGGCGCTTCACGCCCGGCGCGATGCCGATCACCTGCTTGATGTCGCGGATATGGCGCGAGAACCTGCCGCCCAAGCCGCAGATCAGAATGTCGGCGTCGCCGCGCGACACCGAAACGGCCGCGATGACGGTCGTGTTGGTGCGAACCAGGGCGCGGGCGGTGTCGGGGTTGACGCCGCGACGGCCGACCTTCGAGAAGTAGTGATCGACATAGTCGCGATAGCGCGGATCGTCCTCGGGGTTCACCACCTCGAAATCCTGATCCTGCCGGATGCGCAGCGCAAAACGCTCCAGGCGGGACTGGATGACGCTGGGTCGGCCGACAAGGATGGGCTGGCAAATCTTCTCTTCCAGCAGCACCTGCGCGGCGCGCAGGACGCGCTCGTCCTCGCCATCGGCGAAGATGACGCGCTTGCCGGATTTGCGCGCGATCTGGAAGATCGGCTTCATCACCAGGCCTGAGCGGAAGACGAAGCGGTTCAGCTTGTCGATATAGGCATCCCAATCCGCGATCGGACGCGATGCGACGCCGGAGTCCTCAGCCGCCTTGGCCACCGCCGGCGCGATCTTGAGAATCAGTCGGGGGTCGAAGGGCGAGGGGATGAGATAGTCCGGCCCGAAGACCGGCGTTTCCGAGCCATAGGCCTTGGCGGCGACCTCGGACACTTCCTCGCGCGCCAGAGCGGCGATCGCGTCGACGGTCGCGATCTTCATCTCCTCGTTGATCGTGGTCGCGCCGCAATCCAGCGCGCCGCGGAAGATGAAGGGAAAGCAGAGGACGTTGTTGACCTGGTTCGGGAAATCGGAGCGACCGGTGCAGATGATGGCGTCCGGACGCACCTCGCGGGCGAGGTCGGGCATGATCTCCGGCGTCGGATTGGCGAGCGCCATGATCAGCGGGCGATCGGCCATCTTCTTGAGGAGTTCGGGCTTCAACACGCCGGCGGCGGAAAGGCCGAGGAAGATGTCGGCGCCCTCGATCACGTCGGCCAGCGAGCGGGCCTCGGTCTCCTGCGCATAGACCGCCATCCAGCGGTCCATCCGGCCTTCGCGGCCCTTGTAGACCACGCCGTCCTTGTCGGTGCAGAAGATGTTCTCGACCTTCGCGCCGAGCGAGACGAGGAGGTTGAGGCAGGCGATGGCGGCCGCTCCCGCACCCGAGGTGACGATTTTCACGTCCTCGATGCGCTTGTCGCCGAGCAGCAGCGCGTTGCGCACCGCCGCCGAGACGATGATGGCCGTGCCGTGCTGGTCGTCATGGAAGACCGGGATGCCCATGCGGGCCCGCAGCCGTTCCTCGACCTCGAAACACTCCGGCGCCTTGATGTCTTCGAGGTTGATGCCGCCAAAGGTCGGCTCCAGCGCGGCCACGACATCGACGATCCGGTCGATCTCCTGCGCGTCGATCTCGATGTCGAAAACGTCAATATCGGCGAACTTCTTGAACAGGACGGCCTTGCCTTCCATCACCGGCTTGGAGGCGAGGGGGCCGATATTGCCAAGTCCCAGAACCGCCGTTCCGTTGGAGACGACGGCGACGAGATTGGCCCGGCTGGTGTAGTCGGCGGCGAGATTGGGATCTTCGGCGATGGCAAGGCAGGGAGCGGCGACGCCGGGGGAATAGGCGAGCGCCAAATCGCGCTGGTTGCCGAGGGGCTTGGTCGCCTGGATCGCGAGCTTACCGGGCTTGGGATGGCGGTGATAGAAGAGCGCCTGTTCGTTGAGGTCCGCGGCGGCGGCCTGCCGCTTGGTTTCTTCGGCGCTCATGCTCTCTCCAATCCTCAGGGGCGTTTCCGGCCGGGGCGAGGACCTGGCGGGCGACGCGATCAAAACCAGGACGCTCGCGGGTTTCCGGTCGACCCGGGGCCGCCGAAACGGCGCGAGAGGCGGGCCGGCGGGTGGGCTCGACCCAAGCGTTCGTCCTTTGGAATGCCTGTAGGACAAATGCGGCGCGGAGAGCAATCGCCAAGGCGCACGCCGCGCGGCGTCATACGGCTGCAACAGGGTTAAGGCACATTAAGCCGTATACGGTCGAAGCGACGGACGGCACCCATGGAACAGTGGACGAACACGCGGCATGTGCGGACCTTGTTCCTGTCCGACATCCATCTCGGCTCGCGCGCCGCGCAGGCCGATCTCCTGATCGATTTCCTGCGCTGCCACGACGCCGAGAAGATCTATCTCGTCGGCGACATCGTGGACGGGTGGCGCCTGAAACGCTCCTGGCACTGGCCCCAGTCGCACAACGACGTCGTCCAGAAGCTCCTGCGCAAGGCGCGCAAGGGCACCGAAATTATCTATGTGCCGGGCAATCACGACGATTTCCTGCGCGATTTCGTCGGTTCGCATTTCGGCGGCATCGAGGTTCGTCTGAACGACGTCCACGTCACCGCCAACGGCAAGCGCCTCCTAGTGATGCATGGCGACGAGTTCGACGTCGTGGTGCGCCATGCCAAGCTTATAGCCCATCTCGGTGACTGGGCCTACGACATGGCGATCGCCATCAACGTCGCCTTGAACTGGACCCGCCGTCGCCTCGGCTTCGGATACTGGTCCTTCTCCTCCTGGGCCAAGGGCCGCGTGAAGCGCGCCGTCAACTTCATCGGCGCTTTCGAGGAGGCCCTGTCCGGCGAGGCCAAGCGGCAGGATTGCGAAGGCGTGATCTGCGGCCATATCCACCACCCCAAGATCGGCGACATGGGCGACATGCTCTATGTCAACACGGGCGACTGGGTGGAAAGCTGCTCGGCCATCGTCGAGCGTCACGACGGCACGCTCGAACTCGTCCATTGGACGGCGGTCGAGAAGGTCGATCCCGCGACCGACCCGCGCGTCGGCCTGCGCTTCCTCAAAGGGCGCGAGCGCCTGCCCGAGGCGGCGGAATAGTCCGCCAGGGCCGTTTGCCCGCGCGGAAGCGGTTTGGTAGGGAGGGGCGGTTCAAGCCCCGAAAGCGCCCGCCATGCCCTCGCTCCCGCCGGCCTCTCCCGAATCGAGACGGGCCTTCGACCGGCGCATGTCCTTCGTCTTTGCCGGCAATTTCGTGTCGCTCGGCGTCTTCTACCCGTTCTTTCCGGTCTGGCTCGGCTATCAGGGGCTGGATGGAGACGAGATCGGCCTGATCCTGGCGATCCAGATCGGGCTTCGCGTTCTCGTCTGCCCGCCCGTGCTGCGCCGGGCCGATCGATCCAGCGACCGCGCCCATCTCCTGATCGCCGCCGGCTTCGCCAGTCTCGCCGCCTCCTGCCTGTTCTTCGTCGTGGACGGGATGGCGCAAGTCCTGATCGCGACGCTGATCCTGGCGGCCGTCTGGTGCCCCGCGATTCCCTTGAGCGATGCGATCGCGCTGTCGGGCGTGCGCCGGCTCGGGTCGGACTATGGGCGATCGCGCCTTTGGGGTTCGATCGCCTTTATCGCGGCCAATGTCGCTGGCGGAGCCCTGCTCGGCCGCATCGGCCATGGCGGCTTTCCGATCGTCCTGTCGCTCACCTTCCTCACCGCCGCTCTCGTCACGCTTTTCGCGCCGCGAATGGGGCAGCCGCGTCAGGCATCGCCGCTGCCGCTTTCGCCGACGCAGGAGCCTTGGCTTCCCGCGCGGTCCCTGGCCGACCGGTTCCGCCGCCTCGCGCCGGCTCCCGATCTGCGCCGCTTGCTGCCGTTGCTGCTGGCGATCGCGCTGATCCAGGCGAGCCACGCAATGCTCAACGGTTTCGCCTCGTTGCAATGGGCGCGGCTCGGCTACACTCCGGTCGAGATCGGCGTGTTTTGGGCGATCGGCGTCACGGCGGAGGTGGCCCTGTTCCGGCTGGCGGCCAAGCCGCTGCGTCGCTTCGGCGTGCGCGCCTTCCTGATCGCGGCAGCCGTCACGGCGGCGGCGAGATGGTCGCTTCTATCCACCGATCTCGGGCTCATCGGTTTCGCCATTCTGCAGACCACGCACGCGCTGACCTTCGCCGCGACGCATGTCTCGCTGCAAACGCTGATCGGCTCGTCCGTCGCGGAAAACCGCTTCGGGGCGGCGCAGGGGCTGAGCTTCGCGTTGCAGACGGTGCTGATGGCCGGCGCGACCTTTGGCGGCGGTCTCCTCTACAAGAGCCTGGAGGCCGGCGCCTTCTACGCGATGACGGCCCTGGCCCTGATGGCGCTCGGCCTTCTCCTTGTCGCGCCTCAGCCCCATAGCGCGGGCTCCGGGGGCCAGACAAGCGAGCCCTCGTAGCGCAGGCCGTTCGGCCGGTCCTCGCGCAGCAGAAGCGGCCCGTCGAGATCGACCAGCTCTGCGCCCTGGGCCAGCAGCAGCGCCGGCGCCATGCCGAGCGAGGTGCCGACCATGCAGCCCACCATCACCCCGAACCCAAGCCGACGCGCCTCGGCTAGGAACACAAGCCCTTCCGTCAGCCCGCCGGTCTTGTCGAGCTTGAGGTTCACGTAGTCATAGCGCCCCACCAGCTCGTGCAGGTCGGCGCTGCCATGAACGGATTCGTCGGCGCAGATCGGAACGGGATGCGGGGTGTGCGCCAGGATGGCGTCGTGACCCGCCGGGAGGGGCTGTTCCACGACGAAGGCGCCGACGCCGGCGGCCGCCAGGAGGTTGGCTTTCAGATTGTTCGGCGTCCAACCTTCGTTGGCGTCGATGATGAGCCGCGCTTGCGGAGCCGCCGCGCGCACCGCTTGCATCCGCGCCGGGTCCTCGTCTCCGCGCCCGACCTTCACCTTGAGCACCGCGCGATGCGCAACGGCGCGCGTGGCGGCGGCCATTTCCTCGGGCGAGCCGAGCGAGATCGTGTAGGCGGTTTCCACCGGTTGCAGGGCGCCGATGCCGGCGAGATCGGCCGCGCGCGCGCCCTTTCGCTTGGCTTCCAGGTCCCAACAGGCGCAATCGAGCGCATTGCGCGCCGCGCCCGGCGGCAGCAGCGCCTGGAGGGACGCGCGGTCGAGCCCCGCGTCGATCGCCCCGCGCACGCTTTCGATCGCGCCCACGACGCTGTCCACGCTTTCGCCATAGCGGGCATAGGGGACGCACTCGCCGCGACCCATCATGGTTCCGTCGGCAAGGGTGCAGGCCACGACCACCGCCTCGGTCTTGGCACCGCGAGCGATCGTGAATTGCTTGGCCAGCGAAAAAGCGTCCACTGTGACCGAAAGACGACTCGTCATTTTAATCCCTTACCCGATCTTAACGTCTCTATTCGGCGTCTGGCGCGAAGGCTAGGTGTCAACACGCGAAGTGGAAGAGCCTGGCTGGGCCATTCCCGCTCCATCACGGACTGAAGCACCCGGCATGCTAGACAAACCAAAGCCTGACGAGCGAAGCGGACCGAGAGGCAACGAATCCTCTCCTCCGTCGATCGAGGCCGAAAAGGGCAAAGGCGGGATCATCCTCAAACTGGGGGGCGATTGGCTGGCGCGCACGATCGGCACGATCGAGGACAAGATCGAGGAAACGAGCCGCGCCGACCTCGGCGGCACGGTGACGCTGGACTGTGGCGGCATCGGCCGCATGGACACGTCCGGCGCCTTCCTGATCGAGCGGCTGGCCCGCGAAATGGGCGGCAAGGGCGGCAAGGTCGAGTTCCAGGGCGCCGAGAAGGACCAGACGCTGTTCGAGGCGGTGCGCAAGTCGCTCGACGTCAAGCGTCAGGCGCCGGCTCCCAAATCCACCAACCGTCTAACCGATTTCTTCGCCGCCATCGGCGAAAACATGTTCGCCATAGTCCGCGAAGTCGCGATGGGGCTGAACATCGTCGGTGCCGCGCTTTACGGCGCGGGCCGGCGCATGACCGGCCAGACGCAGATTCGGCCCGCCGCGATCGTCAACCAGATGGACCGCATGGGCGTTCGCGCCGTGCCGATCATCACGCTGATGAGCTTCCTGATCGGCGCTGTCATTGCGCAGCAGGGCGCCTTCCAGCTGCGCAATTTCGGCGCCGAGATCTTCGTGGTCGATCTCGTCGGCATCCTGCAGCTGCGCGAAATCGGCGTTCTTCTGACCGCCATCATGATCGCCGGCCGATCCGGCAGCGCCATCACCGCCGAGATCGGCTCGATGAAGATGCGCGAGGAGGTCGACGCTCTGCACGTCATCGGCCTTAACCCGATCGGCGTCCTGATCTTCCCGCGTCTCGTGGCGCTGGTGATCGTCCTGCCGCTTCTCGCCTTCATCGCCGACATCGCGGGTCTTCTGGGCGCGATCGTCGTCACCTGGATCTATTCCGGCATTCCCCCCGATGCCTTCATCACCCGCCTGCGCGGCGCCGTCGATGTCGCGACCGTCTTCGCCGGTCTCATCAAGGCACCGTTCATGGCCATCGTCATCGGCGTGGTCGCCTCCATGGAGGGCATGAAGGTCGGCGGCAGCGCCGAGAGCCTGGGTAAGCACGTCACGGCGTCCGTCGTGAAGTCCATCTTCCTTGTCATCCTGATGGATGCCGTTTTTGCGATTTTCTATGCCGCCATCGGATACTGACAAGCGCGCTTCGGCCGACGACAAGGACATCATCATCCGCGCCACGGATGTGACGGTTCGCTTCGGCTCGAAGACCATTCTGGAAGGCCTGTCGCTCGACGTTCGGCGCGGCGAAATCCTCGGCTTCGTCGGTGCCTCGGGCACCGGCAAGTCGGTGCTGCTGCGCACGATCCTCGGTCTCAACCCCAAGCAGGGCGGCAAGATCGAGGTGTTCGGCACCGACTACGACAAGGCGAGCGAGGCCGAACGCCTCGCCGTGGAGCAGCGCTGGGGCGTCCTGTTCCAGCAGGGCGCACTCTTCTCGTCGCTGACGGTCCTGGAGAACATTCAGGTTCCCATGCGCGAGTATCTCGACATCTCGCCCAAGCTCATGGAAGAGCTGGCGCGGCTGAAGATCGATCTGGTTGGGCTGGCACCGGATGCGGCGGAGAAGTTCCCCTCCGAGCTTTCGGGAGGCATGATCAAGCGCGCCGCGCTCGCCCGCGCCCTGGCGCTCGATCCCGATATCGTCTTTTTGGACGAGCCCACCTCCGGCCTCGATCCGATCGGCGCCGCCGATTTCGACGAACTCATCATGACGCTGCGCGATACGCTGGGGCTCACCGTCTATATGGTGACCCACGATCTCGACAGCCTTTTCATGGCGTGCGATCGAATCGCGGTGCTCGGCAATAAGAAGGTCCTCGTGGAAGGCCCGCTCGAGACCATGCTCGAGAACGACGATCCCTGGGTGCGCTCCTATTTCCATGGCAAGCGTGCCCGCACCGTCGTGCCGAAGGACGAAAACCCGCATTATGCGGCAAAGGACAGTGATGGAAACTAGAGCGAACTATGTCCTCGTCGGCATCTTCACGGTTGTCGTCCTCGCGTTGAGCTTCGGCTTCGTCTACTGGTCCGCCAATGTCTCCGACCGGGACCAGCGCACGACGCTGTTGATCCGCATCGAGGGTTCGGTCTCCGGCCTCAGTCAGGGCAGCCAGGTCCTGTTCAACGGCCTGAATGTCGGTACGGTGCAGAGCTTGCGCATCGACCCGAACAATCCGCGTGTCGTGATCGCGACGACGCAGGTCGACCGCACGACGCCCATCACCACCTCCACCACCGCGACGATCGGTTTCCAGGGCCTGACGGGCATCGGCTTCATCGGCCTCACCGGCGGCAACGTCAACGATCGCAACATCCTGGCGTCTGCCTCCGAGCAGGGGACCACGCCGGTCATCCGCGCCAATCCGTCCGACGTCACCGACATTCTGGCGACCGCGCGCGATATCGCGGACCGGGCCAACAACATTCTCGGCGAGTTCGAATCGATCGTGCAGGCCGTCGGCCCGTCCGTTCGCACCACGGCCGAGAACGTCGCGCAGACCTCGACCAATGTTCGAACCTTCACGGACAGTCTGGCCGCGAACGCCGACCAGATCGACGACTTCCTCGGCAGCCTGGCGCGCCTGTCCACCAGCGCCAACAATGTCGCCGAGCGCCTGCCGCCGCTGATCGACCGGGTCGGCAATTTCATCGCCGCCCTCAACGTCGGCGCGGTGAACGACTCGATCCAGAACATCGCCGCCATTACGCAGACGGTGCGCGGCCAGACCGACAATGTCGTCACCGCTCTTCAGTCGATCGGCGACACGGCCCGCAGCCTGGGCTCGATCGGCGAAGTGATCCGGCAGAACACGCCGAGCGTCAACGCTTTCCTCGGGCGCCTCGATCCGATCAGCGATTCGGCGAACCGCGTGGCG
Organism: Aureimonas sp. AU20; assembly: GCF_001442755.1. Taxonomy (NCBI): domain Bacteria; kingdom Pseudomonadati; phylum Pseudomonadota; class Alphaproteobacteria; order Hyphomicrobiales; family Aurantimonadaceae; genus Aureimonas; species Aureimonas sp. AU20. The sequence continues at coordinate 2,282,555 of NZ_CP006367.1, forward strand.
CAGCGCCTCGACACCACGCTCGAGAACGTCAACCGCATTACGGCGTCGGTGAACCCCGACCAAGTGCGCTCCGTGGTCGACAACGTCTCGGGTTTCGCGGCCGCGCTGAATGGCCAGTCGAGCCGCATCGGCACGGTGGTCGCCGCCACCGACACGGTTCTCGCCACGCTGAACAACGCACTGACGGGCCTCAACGGGACGCGGGCGCGGGTGGATGGCCTCCTTGCGGGCGTGCGCGCCAACGACATCTCGCGTGCGGTCAACAACGTCTCCTCGGCCACGACCAATATTGCGAGCGCGGCGGACTCGGTGCGCGCCGTCGCCGACGACATCGGCAATCGTCGCGAGGATATCAACTCGATCATCACCAACACGCGCGACACGACGTCGAACCTGCGCACGGCTTCGGCCCAGGCGCAGACGCTCATCAGCTCGGTCAACAACCTCGTCAACAGCCCGGACGGGCAGGGCCTGACGGCTGAAGCGCGCGACACGCTGCGCACCATCCGCCAGACAGCGCAAACCATCCAGGCGGCGGTCGGACCCATCTCGTCCAACCTCAACAGCTTTACGGGCCAGGGGCTGCAGGAAGCGCGCAACCTCATCCGCGAAGCGACGCGGGCGGTGACGCGGATCGAGCAGGCGGTTACCGATCTGTCCGCCAACCCGAGCCGCATCATTTTCGGCGGCGACGGCGCCGGTGGCGGCGAGATCCGCCAGTTCGATGGCCGGGCCCGGCGCTGACGCTCCATTCCATAATCGCTCCGCCGGCCGATACGAGTGGTCGGCGGAGCCCTTACCGTTCGAGCGGCACGGCCGCCTCTACCAACTCGCCGAGGATATAGGATGGCAGGCAAGGCCTCTCACAAGTTCGTTTCGGTCTCGCTCCTGGCCGTGCTCCTGTCGGGATGCGCGTCACTGAAGCAGCCGCCCGCGACCTTCGAACTTTCGGCTCCGGCGCCCGCCGTCAGCCGCAGCGCGGCGACGCGCGCTCAGATCCTCATCCCCGAGCCGACCGCCTCCAAGTCGCTCGACAGCCAGCAGATCGTCATCCGCCCGACGCCGCAGACGATCGAGACGCTCGGCGCCAGTCAGTGGAGCGACCGTCTTCCGCGCCTCGTGCAGCTTCGCCTGCTTCAGGCGTTCCAGAACACGGGCCGCGTGGGTGCCGTCGGCGTTCCCGGCCAAGGCCTCGCGATCGACTATCAGGTCGTCACCGAGCTGCGCCGCTTCGAGGTGAGCGTGGAGGGCGGCGGCACGACCGCCGTGGTTGAGATCGCCGTCAAGGCGCTGAACGATCGCACGGGTGTCGTGCGCAGCACGCGCATCTTCCGTGGCACCGCTCCCGTCACCGCCGCCGGCAACCCGGCCTATGTCGCTGCGCTGGATCAGGCCTTCGGACAGGTCGCCGACGAGATCGTCGCCTGGACTTTGAAGCTGATCTGAAAAAACGGAATTCGACATGAAAGAAAAAGCCCGCCTTCATGGCGGGTTTTTTTTGTACCCGGTTGCCGGGCTGATGCTGATTGCGCTGCTCGCCATTCGGACCAAGGCCTCGTTCAGAAGGATGCCGAGCGAGCGTTGGTTCTGGGTGCACCGATGAGTTGTTCGTCGGTCGGATGTTGATCTCCAAGACTCGTCTCAGAGACCGGGGGTCGTTTAGCGCGCCGAACTCCGTCGTCCGGGAGGCCTCGCTTGCAGTGGGTCGATTGTCTCTCGGATAGGCCGGTCAGTCTCCAAGCAGACCGACGTTTGATCCGCATCAGGAGCGAAGCGGTCATCCCGCGTCTTCCGCCGGATCAACGTGGAACACCACCTGTCCAAACGAAAACGGGCGACCTTTCGGCCGCCCGTTCTCATGATTGGTTTAACCTTCGACTTACTCGAAGCGGCCTGAGGCGTGGGCCAGCATCGTGTAGACCTTGCCGGTGTCGGAGGTCAGGTAGCTCTTGCTCTTCGCGTTGTCGGGGTCGTTGCGCGAGGCTTCCTGGAGCAGCATCTCGAAGTCGCCGATATAGCGATCGACCGCCGTCTTAAAGCTCGCGTCGCGCTGATACTTCCGACGAATCTCGTCGAAGGTCTGCTGGCCCTTCATCGTGTAGAGCCGGCGCGTGAAGACGTTGCGCTCGCCGTTGCGATAGCGGTCCCAGAGTTCGACCGAGACGTTGTGGTCGATCGCCCGGGCGATATCCACCGACAGAGAGTTCAGCGAGTCGACAACATGAGCCTGCGAACGCTCCGAACGGATCGGGGCTTCAGTTGCTACTGGGGTAGGGGCAGCGGCGTCGTCCGACGCGGCGTCCTCTTCCTCTTGTGACGCGCGGCGTAGAAGGTCGGAGACCCAGCCGCCCTGACGGTCGGCGTCATTGCCACCGGCATCCGCGCGTTCCGGCGCGGCGGAGGGGCGGAGGGGCGAATGGTCCGTGGCGCGGGGCGCGGGAGCTGGGACAGCGACCCGCGTTTCCACCATGCCGCGCGTGTCGCGGGCGAGATTGCCGTCACTCACGAAACCGCCGGCCATCTGGGCTTCGGTCTCGGTGCGCTGCGGCGCCTGAACCTGCTGCGTAGTGGCGGCAACCGGGGCGCGGGGCGCACGCGCCTCGCTGGAGCGCGCGGTCAGCGCGGCCGCCGAGCGCCCGGCGCCGGCATCCAGGGTGCGAACGTCCAGAGAGCGGCCCGATTGCGTGACGATGTCAGTGAGTTCGCGCAGGGCGCGGATCTGGTCCGACACGGCACGGCGCATGGCACGCGTGCTTTCCTTCGTCTCCTCGGGAAGCTCGAAGACGCCCTTGCGGATTTCCGAACGCGCGTTCTCGAGTTCGCGGCGGATGTCGGCTGCGGCGCGGTGCATGTCCGTCGTCGCGCTGCCGAAGCGCTGGGTCGCCTCTTCCACTACGCCCCGGATCGTCTCGCGAACTTGGCCGGCGGCGGCGGCAGAGCGACGCTCGGTTTCCTCCAGATGACGACCCGCTTCGTCCAGCGACGCGGTGAGTTCGCCGCTGATCGTCTCGACCACCGACTGCGAGCGACGTTCGGCTTCGGCGAAGAGGCGATCCACCACGCCCTCGAAGGAGAGGAGCATGCGACCGACATCGTCGGAGCGCGTCGCCAGACCGCTGGCCAGCTGCTCCAGACCCTCGCGGCGACCTTCCAGCGTTTCCTGCAGGTTGGACTGCGTGGAGTCGAGGAGAACGGCGGCCTCGGTCAGCATGCGCTCATGCTCGCCGAGCTTTTCGCCTAGCGTCGAGAGACGTTCCAGGGCCTGCGCAGTGGTGTCGTCCATGCGCACCACGTTCCGCTCCAGGCGCTCGGACGAGGCGGCGATCTCGCCGCCGACGCGGTCCGCCTCGTCGCGGAAGCGGGCGCCCGTTTCGTTGAGGGCCGATTCGGCGCGGCCCATATTCTTGGCTGCATCGTCCAGCAGGCTGCGCAGCGCCGAGTTGCCGCTTTCCAGACGCTCGGCGATGGCGCCGATGTCGCGGCCGAGAAGCTCGCGGGCATCGGAGATGGAGGAGGTGAGCGAACCGGAGCGATCATCCAGCGCGGCAAGCAAGCCAGAGGACGAGACGCCGAGATGCTCGACCGTCTCCTCGGCGCGGCGAACGAAGTCAGCCACTATCGCGTCGTTCTCGCTGCGCAGACGCTCGGCGACCTGACGCGCCGCGTGTTCCAGCGCTTCCACCGCCTGCGATCCCGTCGCGGAAAGGCGATCCACGATCGGACGGGTTTCGGTGTCGATGAGATGAGCGATCTCGGAGTTGCGGCTGGCCAGCAGTTCGGCCAGCTCGCGGGTGCGGTTGCCCATGGCGTCGCCCACGGCTCCGGCGCGCTCCACCAGATGGTTCTCGGTCTGGCTGACGCGCTGCGCCAGTTCGTTGCCGAAGAGGCTGGTCGATTCCGCGATCTGCTCGCGAATGCGATCGGCTTCCACGCGGATGGCTGTGGCGACGCCCGAAAGGCGCTGCGTGATCTCCGAGCCTTCCGCCATGAGGTTTTCGCGGGCGGCCTGCGCGTCTCGTAGGATGGTGCCCGAGAGCTCCGAAGCGTCGCCGCGCATCGTTCCGGTGACGGAGAGGATCTCGTTGCGGATCAGCTCTGCGGCTTGGGCGATTTCGGCCCGCAGCACCGAAGCCGACTGGGTGAGATCCTCGCGAACGCCATCCGTGGTTCCGTCCAGAACCTGCGACAGCTGAACCGACAGGCCAGCGAGTTCAGCCGCAAAGCGGGCCGCGCGTTCGTCCAGCGTCGAGGACGAGCGGTCCGTCTCGCCGCGAATGAGTGCGGCCGCATCCTGCACGCGGCTCGCGAAGCTCTCGGCATCGCCGGAGAGGCGATTGCGCGCGGCTTCCGCCTGCTCGCTCATTGAGAGGGCGACGGCATCGAGCTCTTCCGACAGACGCAGGGCCTCGGCGGCCAAGCGCTCGCGGGTTTCGCCGGCGCCGGTCTGCAGACGGTCGGTCGCCTGGGCGACCTCCTCGACGATGCGGCGAGCCTGCTCGGCTACTTCCTGCTGCAGACGGTCCGTTTCGCCGCGCATGGCACTGGCCACGGAGCCGACCTGCTCGGCGATCCTGCCCGCGTCTTCCAGGAGAAGGCGGCGCGACGTCTCGCCCGCTTCGTTCAAATGGCCGCTGGCGTTCTGGAATTCGGCGACGATGGCGGCGGCCTGTTCGGCCACCTCGCGGCGCACGACGTCCGAGTTCTCGCGGATCTGGATCGCGGCGCTCGCGACTTCCTCGCGAATCTGGTTGGCGTCGGCGGCGAACTGTTCGCGCGTCTGGTTTCCAACGATGCGCAGCTTGTCGGCCGCCCCTTCGAAGTCGGACGAGAGCGCCACGGCCTGATCGGCCACCACGCGACGAGCCGTTTCGGCGTCCTGGCGAAGCCGCTCGGCCATGTCTTCCAGACCACCGGCGAACTCGTTGGCGACGAGGGCCAGACGCTCGCGGGCGGCTTCGGCTTCGGCCCGCATGGCGAGCGACGCGCCGCCGATCTGCGTGGTGAAGCTGTTGCCTTCCAGAGCCAAGGCCTCACGGACCTCTTCGGCGTCGGTCCGCATGCGACCCGCCACATCGGCAACCGTGCGGCCCAGCGTTTCAGCTTCGCTGGCGAAGCGCTGACGCGCCTCCTCGCTGAGGTTGCGGATGGCCTCGGCGGAGGCGGCGATGCCTTCGGCGACGCGCTCACTCTCGCCCGTCAGCTCGCTGCGAGCCATGGCCGAGACATCCTGCACCGACTGGGAAACGGCGCGGATCCGATCCTCGAACTTCGCGACCTCCTCGGCGAACTGCCCCCGAGCCTCTTCGGAGGAAGCACGGAAAACGCTGCCGAGCTCGCCGATGACGATGGCGATCTTCTGTGTCTCGCTTTCCAGGCCGGAGCGGGCGCGGTCGGCTTCCTCGCCCATCGTGGCCGTCGCGGCGACGATCGAGTCGCGCAGCGTGTCGGCGATGTGGGCGGCGCGGCCGGTCAGGGTGCGCTCCACATTGGCGAGACCCCGCTCGAGGGTGGAGGTCATCGACTCCGTGCGCTCGTCGACGGCGAGCGCCAGCGTGACGACGCCGGCTTCCAGGGCCGCGACGATTTCCTCGCGCTTGGCTTCCAGCGAGCGAGTGACATTGCCCGTGCTCTGTTCCAGCACGCGGCGAACGTCGTCCGCCCGGTCGCCCAGCGTGGCCGCCAGCGAGCTGGCGACGTCTTCGATCGCGGAGGTCAGGTTCTCGCGGCGCTCGTCCATCGCGGCGGCGAGCTGGCCGTCGGATTCCAGGAGGGCTTCGCGCAACGATGCGATGCGCTGGTCGAGGGTCTGGGCGATGGCCGTGTGGCCCTTGTCCAACTCCTCGCCGAAGCGGACGGTGCGGTCCTGCAGATCGGTCAGGAGCGAGGACTGAGAAGCGTCGGCCAGCTCGCGCATGGCGATGACGCGCTCGTCCAGCCCGTCGAGCAGCGCGAGACGCGCGGTCTCGACGCTGTCGCGCAGCTGCGTGCCACGGCCGTCGAGGCCTTCCAGCAGCGAGGACAGGGCATTCTCGACCGCCGTGAGGATGGTCCGAGCGCTCTGGTCGGCCTCGGTGGAGAAAGCGCCACTGCGCTGCTCCAGGCTGCCGACCAAGCTGTCGCGCGAGGCGTCGATAACGCCGCGCAACTCGTCGACACGCGCCTTCAGGTCGTCCGCGATGCGCTCGACCGTGCCTTCGAAAGCGGCCTCGACGCCGGAAGTCTGGAGTTCGAGCCCGGCGAGGAAGGCCTGACGGCGATCGTCACCCATGGTGAGAACCGCTTCCAAGCGGCCGATCACGTCCTCACCGACGCGAGCGGTGTAGAGCTCCAAGGCTTCGGAGAGACGCTCGCCGCTGGCGCGCACGAAGGCCTCGCTCGCCGAAAGGCGGTCGGACAGGCCGGTGGCGATGGCGTTGGACCGTTCGTCAAGATCGTCAAGCAGGCGTGCCGAACGCTCGGCGATCAGATCCTGCAGAGTTGCGGTGCGCTGGTCGAACGAACCGGCGAGACCACGCGAATGCTCGTCTAGCACCACGTTGATCGCGTCGCGCTTCTCGGCGAGCAGGGCGTTGATGCGCGTGAGACGATCGTCGAGATCGGTGCCGAGCAGGGCACGGCCTTCCTCGAGCAGGCGACCGACCTTGTCCGCATGCGTCTCCAGCGACTGGCGGATTTCGATCGCCTTGCCGTCGGCGCTTGCGGCCAAGCGCGTGTCGGCCCCATCCAGGGCGCCTTCGATGCGCGTGACGCTGGTGTCCAGCGCCTGGGTGATGGCGTTGCCACGCTCCTCCAGCGTGGCGGCCAGAGACTGCTGCGCGAAGGCGAGAGACGTGTCGATATCGGCGGCGCGGTCGTTCAGGACCGAGCCGAGCGTACCAATCCGCTGCTCGAACGTGTTGCGAAGTTCGTCCGTCTGCGACTGGAACACCGCATCGACATTGGCGACGGCGTCGCTGGCCGTCCGGGCGATGGTCGCTTGGCCCGAGGCGAAGGCGCGCCCGATCTCGCCGGTGCGCTCGCTGAGCACGTTGGCGAACTCGCCCGTGCGCTCACGCAGAGCTTCGGAGATCCGGTCGGCGGACCGGTCGATCGCCGCAGCGCGATTCTCGATCGACGTGACCAGCGCCGTGCCCTTGCCGGACAGGGCCTCTTCGAGCTGAGCCAAGCGCTCGTCGAACCGGCCGAGAATGTCGGCGTTGCGGTCCGACAGAAGGGCGGTGGCGCGCTCGATGCGGGCGTCGAAACCCTCGTCCATCAGGCCGATGAAACGCTGCGCCTCGTTGGACAGGCGCTCGACGCGATGGTCGAGATTCTCGGCGAGCGAACCCACCAGCGCCTGGCCGTCGGCGCGCATCCGCTCCGAGCGGCTGTCGAGCGTGTCGGCGACGCTTCTGTCGAACTGCGCGCTTTCCATCGTGAGACGCTCGGCGCGCTCCGACAGGACCCGCAGGACCGTCTCGTTGGATTCGGCCAGCCGCGTGCTGGTTTGACCGTTGATGGTGGAGACGTGCTGGAGAAGTTCGGCGGAGCGCGCTTTTAGCGCGTCCATCTGCTCGGCCAGAGACCGAGCAATGTCGTCGCCGGTCTGGCGAAGCTGGCCGGTGGTGGCTTCCGCAGTCTGGCTGATGCGCTCGACGATGTTGATGCTGCTGCCCTGCAGGGCGCCGTCGACCGCGCGGCTGCGCTCGTCGAACATTTCCATCATGGCGCGGCTGCGCTCGTCATAGGCGCGAGCGATCTCGGCGCTGCGATCGTCCAAGAGCGCGTTGAGGCGGGCGGAGGCCTCCTCTACTTGCGACAGGATACGCGTGGAAACGCCGTCCACATCGCCGACGAGCCGGTCATGCGAACCGACGATCGAACTGCGCAGGCGTTCGGCATGCGACAGCATGGCTTCGCGCTCGGAGCCGAGATCGGCCACGAGCGAACGGATCTTCACCTCGTTGTCGGCATAGGCGCGCTCGAGCGAGGAGACCTCGGCGTTCACAAGGCCTTCCAACTCACTCATGCGGGCCAGCGCGCGTTCGACGCCTTCGCCGAGCACCGCGACTTCACGCCGAACGGCCTGTCCGACGCTGGTGACGCGCTCGGAGGCAAGGCTCTCCGGCTCGGCCAGACGTAGGGCGACCTCGGCGAGAGAGCGGCTCATGAGGCGCAGATCCTGCGACCGGCGAACCATGACCGAGAAGCCCATGATGAGCAGCGGCGGAAGAGCGATCGCGGCCGCGAGCGGCGCCAGAAGCGGAACGATATTGGCGGTGAGGCCGGGTTCGCTTGTGAGGAAGGAATACGATGCCGAGGCCGAAAGGGCGGCCCAGCCTGCGGCGATGACGCCGCCGATCACGAGCGGGCGGTTCGACGAGCGGCGGCTGAGAAGCGCGTCCGCCATGACGGCGGCCGAGCGCTGCTCGTCGTTCGCGACATCGCTCTTGAAGTCGCGGGCCGGGCGAGCGGGCGCTTCCGCCAGGGGTGCGGCGGCGGAGCGACGCGCATCGCCGGTGGGCTGCGCCGGGGTGCGCGAGCGCCGCTCGGAACGAAGGCGCGAGCTGGCATCCGCCGCAGCCAGAACGGCCGGCGAGGTGGCCTCGGCAACTTCCGGCGAGACCTCAGCCGCTGCCGCAGGGCGCGACGCGGGCGCTTCGCTGCGAAGACCGGCGTCAGCCTGGCTCAAGGGCGCCTGTGCTACGAAGGGCTCGTCCTCGAAACGGAAATCGTCGAGGTTCGGCATCAGGTCGTCATGGTCGGGTGTCGTTGCGGCGGCCGCAGCTGGTGTGTCCAAGCCGGCGTCCTGACGCAGGGCGCGCGTCGCCTCTTCCACGCTGCGGTCGAAATCGCTCAAGGCGAACTCGATCGAGATGTCCTCGGCCTTGAGGGTCTGCTTCTCGACATGGCCTTCGGCCTTGCCCGACAAGCGATCCGCTTCGCCGTCCGACCGCAGGAAGTCTTCGTTCTGAAGCGCCGCCTCCAGTTCGTTGACCGCTTCCTCGGAAAGCTGTTCGGCCGTCTTGATCTTCGACATCGTGCGCCGCGCCTCGATACTCGTTACATTGGGTTCCTGCGGGCAGGGCGGTCATGTCGGAAACATGTCCTTAGCCTGCCTCAAGAACCACGCCACCCTCCTGCCACCGTTTGGGCGGCCTGAGGGCATGGTCCCTGCTCTTAAAGTAAATAGAGGAGCGTCGGAAGGGAACCGGAAAAGCGGGCGAAACCTACAAGTTTAAACATTTGGTTAACGCCCTTTCATATCTTGATAAACGGAAGTCGGTTTCGGGCTCGAAATTCGACCGGATCTCTCGTTCACGGATCGACCTTGACCAATCCGCGATAAGCTCACCATTCCAAATCCGAACGAATTTTAATTTTCCCCCGCTTTCTCAACACTCTCGCCCCGCATTGGACTGCCCTTCGACCGTGTCTCAGCCTCCTGAAACCTTGCCGGACCTCGATCGCGGGCTTCTTCTTCTCCATTGCGGCGGGGATGAAAGTTTGGCGCGGGAGATCCTCGACTTGATGCTGAGCCAGATCGAAATGGTGCGAAGCGTTCTGCCCGATGCCGATCCGGCCGCGCGCGCCGGCCTCGCCCACGGCCTCAAAGGCGCGGCGCGAAACTGCGGCGCCTCGGCTTTGGCGCAGGCGGCAGGCGAATTGGAAAGCGATCCGTCGAGCGAAACGGCGGTAGCCGGCTTTGCCGCCGAACTCACGACCTTGGAGGGGATCCTTCGCGGCGAAGGCGAGCGAGGAAGCGCCGGCGGTTGACCTCTCGCGCGCACGGGTCTACCCGACAGCCATGACCGCGATCGTATTCATTGCCCATGACGGCACCCGCTACGAGATCGATGCTGCCAACGGTTCGAGCGCAATGGAGAACGCTGTTCGCAACGACGTTCCTGGCATCGACGCCGATTGCGGCGGTGCCTGCGCCTGCGCCACCTGTCACGTCTATGTCGAAGAGGCGTTCCTGCCGCTGCTTCCCCAAATGGAAGCGATGGAGGAGGACATGCTGGATTTCGCGATCGACGTGCGCGCCAATTCGCGCCTCTCTTGCCAAATCCGTGTTCGCCCGGACCTCGATGGGATCACGCTTTGTGTGCCGGAACGACAGCCCTGAGGCTTCGTCCCGGCGAATGGATCGACGTTACCGAGCGGCGAGGCGGCTCATGTTCTCGTCCAGCTTTCGCTTGAGCCGTGCGTCGATCCGCTTCGATTCCGCGGCGTCGAACGCCAGCTGATCAGCATCGTGATGCTTGATCATGGCGCGAATTTCGGCGTTGGCCCGCGACTCCATCAAGCTGCAATTGGCCTCGGCGGGAAGCGAGCGGATCTTATCCTCGATGCGCTTCAGCCAGGATTTGGCGATATGGGCGTGCTCGGCCTCATGGGTCGCGATGTCGTCGCGAAGGGTCTTCCAGAGAACCCGTGTCTCGCGCGTGCTGTTGGAGGGCGCGGACCAGCGAGGGAGCGTCGTGCGAAGATCGAGCTTCACGCGCGCCTGACCGATGCGGCAGCCGCCTGGAACGGCCTTGTAGCTCGTGTCCGACTTGAAGGAGACTTCGGTGGAGCCGGCATGGCGGTCACCTCCGCCGATGTCGGGACCCTTCATGCCGAGCTGGCGGTTCAGCTCGTCGAAGCTTTTGCCGCTCACCATGAAATAGGTTGTGTGCTCTCGAATCTCGCCCGAAAGAGCCGGCCCTGCCGACAGGGCGCCGAATACGATGCATAGGACGAGACTACGTTTCATGCCATGCTCCCAGCTGCTTGAAACTTGCGCGCCCTACGCTATCCGAACATTGACGCGGCACAAGCCGGTTTCGTTAGGAATTTCTTGCGTGTTGTTGATTTCCACTCAGTCCCGGTCTTCCTCGTGATCGATCCTTCAGCCTTCGCGAGTCGAGTCTGGCTGGTGGCGCATGGGCGCCGAATCGAGCTCGGGCCGCGTTCCGTGCTGATGGGCATTCTCAACGTGACACCGGACAGCTTCTCCGACGGCGGTCTTTATCGCGGCGACGTGACGCAGGCGGTGGAGGCGGGGCTGCGGCTGGTGGAGGAGGGAGCGGAGATCATCGACATTGGCGGGGAGTCGACGAGGCCCGGCGCCGTGCCAGTGACGCAAGAAGAAGAGCGGGCCCGTGTCCTGCCGGTGATCGAGGCGCTTGCGAAGCGCTCCGACTGCCTGATCTCCATCGACACCTATCGCAGCACCACGGCCCGGGCCGCCGTGGAACGCGGCGCCCATATCGTGAACGATGTCTGGGGCGCGCAGCGCGACCCTGCAATTGCCGGCGTGGCGGCAGAGACCGGCGCCGGTCTCTGCCTGATGCACACGGGACGCGAGCGGGAGCGGCTGCCGGACGTGATCGCGGACCAGGTGCAATTCCTAGCTACCTCGCTCGCGATCGCCTCCGAGGCAGGTGTCGCCCCGTCTCAGATTGTTCTCGATCCGGGCTTTGGATTTGCGAAGGACGGATCTGAAAATCTGGAGCTGATGATGCGGTTGGAGCAGCTTCGCCGGCTTGGCCATCCGCTTATGGTCGGCACATCGCGCAAACGCTTCGTCAAGGGGACGCTCGTTCACGAGGCGGGCGATGCGGACGTTGCCACGGCGGCGACCAGCGTCCTGCTTCGCGAGCGCGGTGCGGCCATCTTCCGGGTCCATAAAATCGGCCCGACGCGCGATGCCCTAGCGCTAACCGACGCCGCGCTGGCGACCGTTCTGGGAGCGCAATCGTGAGCCAGGCTTGGATCGGGCTTGGTGGCAATCTCGGGGACCCGCTACGCCAAATGGCAGAGGCACTTCGGCGTTTGGATGCAGGCCCGGACGTGTCGGTGGAAATCGTCTCGCCGGTTTATCGAACCCCGCCTTGGGGCAAGACCGATCAGCCGGATTTCCTGAACTGCTGCGCCGGACTGATCACGTCCTTGGACGCGGACAGCTTGCTGACACTGTGCCTTGCGACCGAGCGGGCGCTTCATCGCGAGCGGAACGAGCGCTGGGGGCCTCGAACGATCGACATCGATCTTCTCGATCACGATGGCTCCAGAATGCGCACGGACAGTCTGGAACTGCCGCATCCGCGTCTGACGCAGCGCGCCTTCGTTCTTGTGCCGCTGGCCGAGATCGCGCCCGATCTGCAAATCGCCGGAAGGCGCGTGCAGCATTTGCGCGCCTTAGTGGAAACAGGCGGGATCGATCTGTTCCAGCCCGGCGGGGATTGGTGGCGGCAGGATGAGCCGAGCGTCAGTCGATCGACGCGCGCTTGACGCTTTCGTCGCGCTTCAACTGCATGCCGATCACCGGCACGAGTTCGTTGGCGACCTGCACCGAGATCGTCACCTGGAGCTTTTCCTTATCCTTGCCGTCGAGGCGGGCGACCATCGCGCCCTTGAGCTGCTTGCGGTCGAGCCCGACGACGATTTTGTCGCCCGAAACGTCACCCGACACGATGTCGAGGCCCTTGCCGGCGGAGCCGTCCAGGAACGAGCCCTTGTAGGATGAGCCGCCCTTGATGAAGGTCGCGGTCATCGGCTGCGAGAACATGCCGACCCGGCAGGTCCCGTCGAGCGACATGCCGACGTCTTTGGCGGTCTTGGCGCCGCTGAGGTCGCAGACGAACTTCGTGCCTTTGTACTTGCCGGCGACGATCTCGCCCGGACCGACCCAGCGCCCGAATACACTTTGGAAAAAGGCCTCGTCCTTATCGGCGGCGGATGCCGGGACGGCAACGCCGGACAGAACCAGAAGCGCGAGGCTGGCAGCGAAGGGGCGAACCATGGTGGACCTTCCGGCACGTGCGGGATGCGGATCGATGGTCCTTTTATCACGCCGGAGGGTTAATCAAATCTTTCTCGTAACGGCTCCGCGACGGGATGTTGCGGGAAGGTCTCACCGCCCGCCGAGTCCAGCGGTCGGGGAAAGATCGCGGAGGAAATCGCCGATCTTCGGCCGCTGGACGGACAGGAACGGCAGAGGTCGGCACAAGTCCATGGCTGCAAGACCGACCCGCGCGGTCAGGAGGCCGTTGACGACGCCTTCGCCGAGTTTGGCCGAGAGGCGCGCGGCCAGACCGTGGCCCACCACCTGTTGCACGACGCTGTCGCCCACCGCGATCGAACCGGTCACAGCCAGATGCGCCAGAACGTCGCGCGTCAGGCGAATGAGCCCGATCGTGCCGGGACGCGCCCCGTAGAGTTCTGACACCATGCGGATCAGGCGCAGCGTTTCGAACAGGACGAAGGCGAGATCGACGATGGCGCGCGGGCTCACCGCCGTCACCACGGAGACGCGCTTCGAGGACGCCAGCACCAGCGCCCGCGCCTTGGCGTCGAGAGGAAGCAGCAGCTCGCGTTCGGCAAGGCCGATCAAGTCCCGCCCGTCGATCACATCGTCGGCCGTGGCGCGCATCCGCTCGCGGCCGCTGGCTGTGTCCGGCCGCTCGGAGAGGATGGAGACAAGGCGGGAGACGACGGCGCGCGCCTTACGCTCGTCGTCGGTTCGGAAGGCCTCCATGCCGTCCCGCCGCTCGCGCTCCACGACATTGAGGCGCAACAGCCCCCTGATCTCTCGGCCGACGACGCCGAACAGCCCGAGGAGCGCGGCCGCCGTGAGGCCGAGCGCAACCCAGCCCAGCCAATCCGCTCGCGTGAAGAGATCGCGGATGAAGGCATCGAGCGCCAGACCGAAGGCCAGCGAGACGATGGCACCGAGCGCGCCGAGGAAGAGCTTGCCGAAGGAAAAGCCGGAGCGTCGGCGCGCCGTGGCGGCGGGTGCATCCAGCGCTTCCAGCGCCGCTTCTTCGAGCGCCTCGTCTGGCTCGATCTGGACGCGCGCAAGGTCCGGGATGGCGCGGGGCGCCCGCTCGGGGTCAGCCGGCTTCGTCGGGGCCTGCACCGGCGGCACGTCCAAGCGGAAGGCGGCCGGTCGACGCGGATTGTCCTCGCTCATGCCAGACGATCTCCCAGAAGAAACTGCATCGCCCGATCGAGGCGGATATGAGGCAGCGACAGGGTGAGCCCGTCGTCGGTGCGCTCCAGACGGGGCGGCCGAAACCGCACGAAGGTGACGGGCGGACGACGGGCGCCCTGGCCCTGTGGCTCACGCAGGAGCCGACCGGGATCGCTCGGCAGATCGCCGGGGAAAACGGCGGTTTCGGTCTCGCCATCGAAGCGCTCGTCGCCGATCCGTTCGCCGGCTAGCGGCGTGCCGACGATCACCGGCAGCGTGTCGCCGCGATCCGTCACGCTCGCTTCGCGGGTGGCGCGGATTGCGGCCATGGCGATCACGTCGGTCTCGGCGCCCGAAAAGTCCGCGCGGGCGACGGCATCCTGCACCAGCCGCCGAACGATATTCTCCAGCTTCTGATGATCGCCCCGATGCAGATGATCGGCCTTGGTGGCGGCCACCAGGATTCGGTCGATCCGCCGCGTCAGGAACGAGCCCAGCCAACTGGCGCGCCCGGGCCGAAAACAGGAGAGAATGTCGCTGAGCGCAATCTCCAGATCGCGAACCGCTTCTGGGCCGGCATTGATCGCCTGCAACGCGTCGATCAGAAGAATCTGGCGATCGAGCCTCGCGAAATGTTCGCGAAAAAAGGGCTTCACGACAACCGACTTGTAGGCCTCGTAGCGCCTTGCATGCAACGCGCCGAAGCTGCCCTTCTCGTAGACCGCGCCGGGCTCGACCGGCAGCGGCGCGAAGGTCAGGGCAGGCGAGCCTTCGAGGTCGCCAGGCATGAGGAAGCGCCCCGGCGGGAGGGTCGATAAGGCGGTGCGGTCGGCCCGGCAGGCTCGGAGATAATCCGCGAAACTCGCGGCGAGCCGCACGCTGGTCGGCTCGTCGGCCGCAGCGTTCAAATCGATGCTTTCGACGAGTTGCAGGAAGGGGCGGACCATCTCCGCGCGAGACGGCAGCTTGGCGCGTTCGAGAGACTCGCTGGAGAACTGCTCGAAGCTCTTGTCGATGAGGGGAAGGTCGAGCAGCCATTCGCCGGGATAGTCGACGATATCGAGCGACAGCTTGCCGGCGGAAAAGAAGCGTGACCAGCCGGAGGCCGATTCGTATTCGATGGTAAGCCGCAGTTCGGAGATCGCCCGCGTCGACTGCGGCCAAAGCCGATCTTCCAGAATGGCGCGCAGATGCTCCTCGTACTGGAAGCGGGGCACCGCGTCGTCCGGCTGTTCCTCCAGGTAGGCTCGGCTGATGCGCCCTCCCGCCCGCGCCTGAAACAGCGGGAGACGACCGCCATGCACCAGATTATGGACGAGCGAGGTGATGAACACCGTCTTGCCCGCGCGCGACAAGCCGGCCACGCCCAGCCGCAATGTTGGGTGAAACAGCCCGGCACTCCGATCGGCCAAATTGTCGAGAACGATTCGTGCTTCGTCGGCGAAGGAACTCATAGGCGGAGCAGCGGCCTCGGTGATGATCTGCCGCCTATATAAGAGGGGGATCGTCCCACAAAACCTCGCGAACGGGATGTTTATCGCTGAAACCGGTGATTCTCATGGCGTTGGCGGGAGGCAGGTTCGAAAAGGGCGAGGCGAGGACAACTACAGCCTGTTTCGCGTCGATATCTGCTTTACTTATGATGTGCCTGAAAAAGCGGCGACCGTCTGCTCGATGATCGTTCAAAAGTCGTTGTCTGACGGAAGCTTAGGCGACGCTTGCGCGTTTTCTCGCAAAGGCGCGAAGCGCTTGTTCACAGCCCGAGGCATGGTTATAAGCGCCTCAACTCGGCTTGGAGGTGGCAGATGAGCGAAACCTTACCAATCGGAACCGGCGTTCCCGAGGATGGGCCGTTCATGAACGATCGGCAGAAGGAATATTTCCGTCGCAAGCTTCTGGCCTGGAAGACCGAAATTCTTCGCGAAGCCAAGGAAACACTCGAAGCGCTCGCGACGGAGAACGCCAACCAAGCCGATGCGGCCGATCGGGCTTCGTCGGAAACGGATCGGTCGATCGAATTGCGGGCGCGCGATCGCCAACGCAAGCTGATCGCCAAGATCGACGCCGCGATCGAGCGGATCGACGACGGGACTTATGGATATTGCGAGGAAAGCGGTGAGCCGATCAGCCTGAAGCGGCTGGATGCGCGCCCAATCGCGACCATGACTCTCGAGGCGCAGGAACGGCACGAGCGCCGCGAGAAAGTGTATCGCGACGAGTAGGGAGCCGCTTGTTCTGCGGGCCTTCGAATGGGTGCCGGTTTCATACCGCATCCTCATCGACGGCCGTATGGAAACCTGATGGTAGCGTGAGGGACAGGAAGGGCATCGAGCCCTTATTCCTTGCAGTAAGAGCGCTGGACACAAAACAAAGCGGGCCGCGAAAGCGGCCCGTTTTGTTTTATCAATTTCAGACCATTCGCTGAAGTTTGGGCTCACGCCCTATTGTCAAAACCTCAACGGCGATCCGACACGTCGAGCGTGAAGTCATGGAGCAGGCGTTCCATTTCCTCTTCGAGCGTCATCGGGCGCTCGGACTGATCTGCCTTCGCCTCTTTCTCCACGCTCGGCGCGGCTGCGACCGCAGCGGGCTCCGGCGGCCGCGGAGCCGGTGCGACCGAAATCGCCGGCTCGATCGGCCGAGGCGTCTCCGCCTGCGGTGCCACGGATGCTTCGACTTGCGGAGCGGGAGGAGTCGGTGCGGCCACCGGCGGCACTGGCAGCGGCGTGGTGCGACGAGACTGGATCGCAGAGGCGAAGCTGCGAACCTGCAGAGGCGAGCGGGCATCGCCGTCGCTCTCGGGTGCCGAACGTTCCGATGTGGGAACGGGCGGTTCGTCCGCTTCGGGCTCCATCTCTTGCGTAACTCGAGTGTCGTCAACCTTCGAGGGCGTGGGGACAGTCGGGGCGACGGGTGCAGCTGCCGGTTCCATACGTGGCGGCGAAACGGGCGCGCTCCCGGCGGCGAACGGGGCGGGCGACCAAAGCGCGCGAGCGCTAGTCGGCAGGGCCGGCTCGGGCGGGCGCGGCTGAGGCGCGGCGACAGGCGCGGTGGGAGCCTGAACCGGCGGCGCGATGGGCGGAGCGGGGCGTGCCGGCGAGGGCAGTGTCGGCGTGGCCATGGAGCGCGGCGCGACGACGGCACCAGTCGGCAATCCCATCGGAGCGGCGACGGGAGGCGCTGGCTGCGGTGCAGAGCGAGCAGGATCGCGGGACTCCGCTGCGTCGTCCGTCAGAGCGAAACCAACGATCGGCTCCGGCTGCTGCGGGGGGGCGGATACCGGTATTGCAACGCGCGGCTCGGGCGTGTGGGAAACAGCCGGCGTCTCAGCGACGGCAGGTTCGGGGGTGGGAGCAACCCGAGAAACCGGTGTTGGGATCGGTGCGGGCAAAGGCGCAGCGACAGGAGCGCGCGCCGGCTCGGCTCGGCTCGGCTCGGCTTTTGGAGGCGTAGGCTGACGCTGAGGCGGAATGACCGGTGCGGGTGAGAGGGGCGGCTCAATCGCGCGTTGCGGTTCGACCGGCCGGGGCGGCTCCACGGCTGCACGCGGCGGCTCGACCGCAGCACGCGCGGACTCGGTCGGGCGAGTCACCGGCGGCGCTTGGCGCGGCGGTTCGGAGGTGACGGCCGCACGGCGCGGCGGCTCCACCTGAGCGGACAGTTGCGGCTCAAGGAACGGCTCGGCGCGCGGGGCGGGCGCCGCACGCGGCGCCTCGACCACGGGATCGGCCGCGCGCGCATTCTGAATGGCCGGCGGAACTTCGGGAACGAACGGCTCGTCCAAGTCCGCGCGAACCGGTTCCGGGGCTGGTCGTACGGGAGCCTGCGGGGGTACGCGGCGATGCGGGAGTGGGCCGGTGGAGGAGGGGCGATCGGCGCCGCCGAGTTCCGGCTCCTGACGAACGGCGCCAGGCGGGCCGCGACGCGCGCCCGGGCCGCGATAGATGCCCTGTTCCACCACGAGGTCGTTCGAACCGCCGATCAGGATCAGATGCTCCGCCTCGTCGCGGCGCACGAGCAC
This sequence comes from Aureimonas sp. AU20, assembly GCF_001442755.1. NCBI lineage: Bacteria > Pseudomonadati > Pseudomonadota > Alphaproteobacteria > Hyphomicrobiales > Aurantimonadaceae > Aureimonas > Aureimonas sp. AU20. Next base: position 2,300,515 of record NZ_CP006367.1, read on the forward strand.
CAGCTTGCGGCGTTGGTCCACCGGCACGACGTCCAGAACTGCGAGACGTGGCGCCCGGCCTCGGCTTCCGAGGCCTCCGGTTCCGGCGAACACCCGCTTGGCCAAGCCGACAAGCAGCAGGACCAGGAGAATGACCACCGCGGCGGCCAAAACCACCGAAACGATCGGCGCCAGACTCTCTCCAACCACGCCGGTCAACCAATCACGCATTTACCATACCTCCGCGATGACGACGGTCCCGATCGTCGTTGACGTTTCGAGACCGCTATCGGTATTCGGTTCTTATGTCGCCACTCGCCCCGATCCAGTGTCAGGTCAGCTACGACCCATACTGCCGTGCCATCATGACGAACGGCAATGACGGGCGCAAATTCGACAGAATCTCGTGCGCTTCGCGCCAAACGGTCGTAACCTTTCCAGCCCGTTATCGGAAGGGCCGATGCTGATGCATGGAGCATCCCCTGTGGAACAGACCGCGCCGGTTCACCCCAGCCCGACCGAGAAGCCGTTGATCGATCGCCATCCTGATTCGTCGGGCGTACGCCGCATCCTGTTTCTCGCCGGGTTTCTGTTCGTCTTCGCCGCGACGCTGGCGCTGTTCGGTCATGTTTATGGGGCCATCGCGCTTCTCGGTATTTTCGGCCTTCTCGCCATGGTCGGCGTCGCAGCCGTGTTCGGGCTGGCGCTCGGCCTCCTGCAGTTCGGCTTCCGCCGCGCGGAGCAGGGGATCGCAAAAGCTTTTCTGGACGATCTGCCCACCGGTACACTGGTTACGGACCGAAAAGGCCGCGTCGTCTACGCCAACCGCGCCTATGGCGAGCGCACCGGCGCGCATTCCGCCGGCGAGGTGCGCACGCTGGAGCGTCTTCTTTCGCGTGAGCCGGAAGCCTCCGAGGCCATCTACCGCCTCGCCAACCTGTCGCGCGAAAATCTGGTCGGCCAGGAGGAGTTCCGCCTGACGCGCGAACTCGGCAGCCGCACCGCCGACGCATCGCCGCGCTGGTATCGCGCGTCCGTGCGCCCGCTCGGAACCGACAAAGGCACGCTGCAGGTCTGGCAGATCGCCGATATCACGCGTGAGCGGGAGGAGCAGGAAAGCTTCTTCCGCGACCTGCAGCACGCGATCGACTATCTCGACCATGCGCCCGCCGGCTTCTTCGCTGCCGACGAAGCCGGGCGCCTCGGCTATATCAACGCCACGCTGGCCGACTGGCTGCGGATCGATCTGGCCTCGTTCAAGCCCTATGCGCATTCGATCTTCGACTATATGCGCGAGGAAGACGCGGCGCTTCTGCGCCGTTCCAAGCGCGTGGCCGACGAGAACGACATCAGTTCGGTGGATCTCGACCTCGTGACGGCAACGGGTCAGCGCCTGCCGGTCCGCCTTCTGCGCAATTTCGCGCCGGCAGGCGAGCGCATGAAGGGCGTGACGCGCACGCTCGTGCTGAACCGGGTCGGCACGGGCGAACAGGAACAGGCGTTGCGCGCCGCCGAAGTGCGCTTCACCCGCTTCTTCAATTCCTCGCCCATGGCCATCGCCGCGCTCGACGCGAACGGCCGCGTGGCGCGGGCCAATGGCGCGTTCGGCCGCCTGTTCGGAGAAAACGCCGCGATCGGCGCGCAGCCAATTACCGATTGCGTGCGCGAGGAAAACCGCGAGGCGATCCGCCAGGCGCTCGCCGCCGCCTCGCGCGGCCAAGCCGACATACCTTCCGTCGACGCGGAGCTTCCGACCGAACCCATGCGCTCGGCCCGGCTCTATGTCAGCGCCAATGCCGACATGCAGGACGGCACGAGCGAGGTGGCGATTCTCTACGGCGTGGACATCACGCAGCAGCGCACGCTCGAAGACCAGTTCGCCAAGAGTCAGAAGATGCAGGCGATCGGCAATCTCGCCGGCGGCATCGCGCACGACTTCAACAACGTCCTCACCATCATCACCGCCTCGGTGGATTTCCTTCTGCTCAACCATCGCTCGGGCGATCCGTCCTTCCAAGACCTGCTTCTCATCAAACAGAGCGCCAACCGCGCGGCCTCGCTGGTGCGACAGCTTCTGGCCTATTCCCGCCGCCAGACCATGCGTCCCAAGATGCTGAACCTGACGGACGTGATCGCCGATATGCATCTGCTCCTGAAGCGGATTTCCGGCGATCTGGTGAAGCTGGAGCGACACCACGCCCGCGATCTCTGGCCCGTTATGGCCGATATCGGCCAGTTCGAGCAGGTTGTGACCAATCTCGTGCAGAACGCCCGGGACGCAATGTCCACGCAAGGGACGGTCACGATCTCCACTCGCAACGTGTCGGAAGCCGAGGCGGCCGCATTCGCCTATTCCGAGCTCATCTCCGGCGAATACGTCCTCATGGAGGTCGCCGACACCGGCTCGGGCATGCCAGCCGACGTCGCGGAGCGCATCTTCGAGCCCTTCTTCACCACCAAGGAGATCGGCAAGGGAACGGGCCTCGGCTTGTCCATGGTCTATGGCATCGTGAAGCAGTCCGGCGGCTTCATTTTCGTGGAGTCCAAGCCCGGCGAGGGTACGGTGTTCCGCATCTTCCTGCCGCGGCACATCCCGGCCGAGGTCGCCGCGCCGCGCGTCGAGCAGGCGGGCACGCAGGCCGCCAATGCCAAGATGGACCTTTCCGGCACAGCTTCGATTCTGCTGGTCGAGGACGAGGACAATGTGCGCGCGGGCAATGTGCGCGCGCTCAAAATGCGGGGCTACGAGGTGCACGAGGCGTCGTCCGGCATCGAGGCTTTGGACGTGATGGAAGAACTCGACGGCAAGGTCGATCTCGTCGTGTCGGACGTCGTCATGCCGGAGATGGACGGGCCAACCCTCCTGCGCGAGATGCGCAAGGTGCGGCCCGACCTCAAGTTCATCTTCGTGTCCGGCTATGCCGAAGACGCCTTCGCCAAGAACCTGCCGGAGGGCGAGAAGTTCGGCTTCCTGCCCAAGCCCTTCTCGCTTCGCGACCTCGCCGTGGCGGTTAAGGATGCCCTGGAAGAGTAGGACCAAGCGCCGGAACGTTGACTGACAGCTTGTCCGGACCGGCGCCCTCAACCTTATCGCGGAGCGCCTCACGATCGATGGCGCTCCGCTTAGATTTTTGTCGAACAGTCTTCGATCAAAATTCGAGTCTATGTGCAGTCAGGACTTCGGGCGCTTGGCCAGCGCGACACCGATGTGAGCTGCAAGACGCGCGTTGGACTGCACGAGATCGATATTGGTCGCGAGCGAGCGGCCGTCACTGAGCTCGAAAATCCGCTGCAGCAGGAAGGGCGTCGTCGCCTTGCCCTGGATGCCCTGTGCCTCGGCGTCGCTTAGCGCAGCGTCGATCCATGTGCCGATCGTGGCGCCGTCGATCTCCAACTCTTCCGAAAGCGGATTGGCGATCAGCATGCCGCCGGCGATCTCCAGCTTCTCGCGAACCCGCTGGAAGTCGGCGATGGCGTCGGCGCTGTCCATGCGGATGGGTGCGGCGATGCCGGAGCGGCGCGACCAGAAGGCCGGCAGCTCATCGACGCCATAGCCGATCACCGGAACCCCCTTGGTTTCCAACACTTCGAAGGTCTTCTTCAGGTCGAGGATCGCCTTGGCGCCAGCCGACACGACGATCACCGACGTCTGCGCGAGTTCATCAAGGTCGGCCGAGATGTCGAAGCTCGTTTCCGCGCCCTTGTGGACGCCGCCGATCCCACCCGTCGCGAAGACCTCGATCCCGGCGAGTTTGGCGGCGATCATCGTCGCGGCGACGGTGGTCGATCCGGTTCGCCCGGCGGCGACGGCATATGCGAGGTCGGCGCGAGACAGCTTCAGCGCGCCTTGCGTCTGTGCCAGGGCTTCGAGCTGGGCGTCGGTGAGGCCGACATGCAGCTTGCCGTCGATCACGGCGATCGTCGCCGGCTCGGCGCCCTCCTCGCGAATGAGCGCTTCCACCTGACGCGCCATCTCAAGATTCCGCGGCCAGGGCATGCCATGGGTGATGATGGTGGATTCGAGTGCCACGACGGCGCGGCCGAAGCGCAAGGCTTCGGACACGGCGGGCGAAAGCTGGATCAAGTCGTTCATGAGGTCATGCCTTACGCAAGGGGTGTGGCGGGAGGAAGCGAAGCGGCGCGAAGGCGGCAGCGCAGAAGGGAATCGACGGGAAGCTCGGCCTCGATATGGAATGAGGACGCCGCCATGCCCACCCGAACGGCCGACACGAAATCCGCCCCGTGGAGCAACTCGAACGCGGCTCCAGCCGCCAGCGTGTCGCCGGCCCCGGTCACGTCCCGAATGGATGAAATCTGAGGCGTCGATTGAAGGTGGCGCGCCGAACCGTCGAGAATCAACGCAGGGTTCGGCCCATCCGTGATCGCCGCACGCCGAAGGCCCGCGCTGAAGAGTCCCTCCGCGAGATCGGGAAGAGGCGTGTCCTTGCTGAGGCCAAGCAGCGAGGCCGCTTCCGTTCGCGACAGGAACAGCGCCGAAAGCGCGGGCAGACAAGCCCGAAAGCGCAGGACCTTGACCGGGGAAACGGCGATGCCGAAGACGGGGCGCCCGCTCGCCGCGCCCGCGAAATGCGCCAGGCTGACGTCCGGTAGATTGGCGTCGAGAATCCAAGCGTCGGCCGAAGCGAGCTTGTCCCTCAGGTGCGAGCGTCGAAAAGACCGGGGCGAGAGAAGGTCGTAAATCTCCATGTCGGCGATCGCCGCCCGCAACTCGCCGGTCTCGTCCAGGATAGCGGTGTAGCTGGCCGAGCGCCGATCGAGCCAGGTTAGGGAACCATCGCCGATCCCCTCGCTTTCCAAAGCACTCTCCACGGCAATTCCGATCCCGTCTCCGCCCCTGGCGCTGACGAGATGGGTCTGCGCACCGAAGCGTGCGAGGGCGCGAGCGGCGTTGAAGGCGGCGCCGCCGACACTCTCGCGGCTTCGGCCGGGGTTGGAGGCGCGCGGCACGAAGGACACGCCGGAGCGGGCCACGCGGTCGAGATGCGCTCCGCCGACAAGGACGATCTTGGGCCGGACAGGATCGGTCGTCATGGGCAATCGAAAGCCGAAAACTGCGCGCTGGAAATCAGAAACAAAGCAGGAACGCGCCTTGAAAAATGAGAACAAAAAGGGTACATGTCCGTCACAGCCAAGCGCATTGCACCCCGTCTCGCCCCGTGGAATAAGGTTTCACCTTCATGGCCCAGAGCCCACTCCGTCTCGTTGAGGATACTTCGGTGGACAAGAACAAGGCGCTCGATGCAGCGCTTTCGCAGATCGAACGGGCCTTCGGCAAGGGCTCCATCATGCGACTCGGCCAGACCGAGAAGCTGGATATCGAAACCGTTTCGACCGGCTCGCTCGGCCTCGACATCGCGCTCGGCATCGGCGGCTTGCCGAAAGGGCGTATCGTCGAGATCTACGGGCCGGAATCGTCGGGTAAGACCACGCTCGCGCTTCACACCGTGGCCGAGGCTCAGAAAAGCGGCGGCGTCTGCGCCTTCGTGGATGCTGAGCACGCGCTCGACCCGGTCTATGCCCGCAAGCTTGGCGTCGATCTCGACAATCTCCTGATCTCGCAGCCCGACACGGGCGAGCAGGCGCTGGAGATCGTGGACACGCTGGTTCGCTCCGGCGCGATCGACGTGCTGGTCATCGATTCGGTGGCGGCCCTGACGCCGCGCGCCGAAATCGAGGGCGAGATGGGCGACTCGCTGCCCGGCATGCAGGCTCGCCTGATGAGCCAGGCGCTGCGCAAGCTCACCGGCTCGATCTCGCGCTCCAAGTGCATGGTCATCTTCATCAACCAGATCCGCATGAAGATCGGTGTCATGTTCGGCTCGCCCGAGACGACGACGGGCGGCAATGCGCTGAAGTTCTATGCCTCCGTGCGCCTCGACATCCGCCGCATCGGCTCGATCAAGGATCGCGAGGAGGTCACGGGCAATCAGACCCGCGTCAAGGTCGTGAAGAACAAGCTGGCCCCGCCGTTCAAGCAGGTCGAGTTCGACATCATGTATGGCGAGGGCGTGTCGAAGGTCGGCGAGCTCGTCGATCTCGGCGTGAAGTCCGGGATCGTCGAGAAGTCGGGCGCCTGGTTCTCCTACAATTCCCAGCGCCTCGGCCAGGGACGTGAGAATTCCAAGCAGACGCTGCGCGACAATCCGGCACTTTTGGCCGAGATCGAGGCGGCGATCCGACAGAATGCCGGCCTTATCGCCGAGAAACTGCTGGACTCCGGCCCGTCCGAGGACGACGGCGAGGGGGATGGCGAGGCCTGAGACCCGCTTCTCAATAGATGACGACGCCCGCCGCATCGGCGGGCGTTTCCGTTTCCGGCCCTCGGCAGCGCCATCGTCCCGATGCGGCATAGACAGGATTTTCCCTCGCCGCTAAAAGGCTTGCGCGGAGCGGTTCCCATGCCCCGGCCGCGTCTCCCCAGTTGAAGGTTTTTCCATGAGCGGCGTGAACGAGATCCGGTCGACCTTTCTTCAATACTTCGCGAAGAACGGGCATGAGCCGGTCGCCTCTTCGCCGCTCGTGCCGCGCAACGATCCGACCCTGATGTTCACGAACGCCGGCATGGTGCAGTTCAAGAACGTCTTTACCGGGCTGGAGAAGCGCGACTACACCCGCGCCACCACGGCGCAGAAGGTGGTTCGGGCCGGCGGCAAGCACAACGATCTCGACAATGTCGGCTACACCGCCCGGCACCACACGTTCTTCGAGATGCTCGGCAACTTCTCTTTCGGCGACTATTTCAAGGAAGAGGCGATCAGCCTCGCCTGGAACCTTGTCACCAAGGAATTTTCGCTCGACAAGAGCCGACTGCTCGTCACCGTTTACTCCGAGGATGAGGAGGCCGCGCGGCTCTGGAAAAGCATTGCGGGCTTCTCGGAGGATCGGATCATCCGCATCCCGACCTCTGACAATTTCTGGACCATGGGCGAGACCGGCCCCTGCGGCCCGTGCTCCGAAATCTTCTACGACCAAGGTGAGAGCGTCTTCGGCGGCCCTCCGGGCTCGCCGGACGAGGACGGCGACCGGTTCCTCGAATTCTGGAACCTCGTCTTCATGCAGTTCGAGCAGGTTTCGCCGGGCGAGCGGGTGGCTCTGCCGCGCCCGTCGATCGACACCGGCATGGGCCTGGAGCGCATGGCCGCCATCCTGCAGGGCGTGACCTCCAACTACGAGATCGATCTGTTCCGCCGGCTGATCGCGGCGGTGGAGGAGGCGATCGGCTCGCGCGCCGAGGGCGATGCGCTCGCCAGCCACCGCGTCATCGCCGACCATCTTCGTGCCACCGCCTTCCTGATCGCCGATGGCGTTCTGCCATCGAACGAAGGGCGCGGCTATGTGCTTCGCCGTATCATGCGCCGCGCCATGCGCCACGCCAAGCTGCTGGGCGCGCGTGAGCCGGTTCTCTTCAAGCTGCTTCCGGTGCTGGTGTCCGAGATGGGCCGCGCCTATCCAGAACTGGTGCGGGCCGAGGCGCTGATTTCTGAAACGCTGAAGCTGGAGGAGAAGCGCTTCCTCACGACGCTCGATCGCGGCCTTATCCTGCTCAACGACGCCTCGCAGAGCCTCGGTCAGGGCGACAGTCTCGACGGCGAGGTCGCCTTCAAACTCTACGACACCTATGGCTTCCCGCTCGACCTGACGCAGGACGCGCTGCGCGCGCGCGGCGTCGGCGTCGATCTTTCGTCCTTCCAGGCGGCCATGGAACGCCAGAAGGCCGAGGCTCGCGCCAGCTGGGTCGGATCGGGCGAGGCGGCGGCGGAAACGGTCTGGTTCGCTATCCGTGAGCGCGAGGGCGCGACCGAGTTCCTGGGCTACGACACCGAAACGGCCGAGGGCGAGGTTCGCTCGATCGTGCAGGGCGGCGCAGAGGTGCCGGAGATCACCGCCGGTCAGCAGGCCACGATCGTCCTCAACCAGACGCCTTTCTATGCGCAGTCCGGCGGCCAGGTGGGCGACACCGGCATTCTCAAGGGCGACGGCATCCGCTTCGAGGTCGAAGACACGCAGAAGGTCGCCAACGGCCTGTTCATCCATCGCGGCAAGCTCGTCGAGGGCACGCTGAAGGTGGGAACGCCTCTGGAACTGGTGGTCGATCACGCGCGCCGCACAAAGATCCGCGCCAATCATTCGGCGACGCATCTGCTGCACGAGGGACTGCGGGAGATCCTCGGGACGCATGTCGCCCAGAAGGGCTCGGAAGTTTCGGCCGATCGCCTCCGCTTCGACTTCTCGCACCCCAAGCCTCTTGAGGCTGCGGAACTCGCGAAGGTCGAGGAACTCGCCAACGCCGTGATCCTTCAGAACACGCCGATCGAAACCCGTCTCATGGCGGTGGACGACGCCATCGCACTCGGCGCCATGGCACTGTTCGGCGAGAAGTATGGCGACGAGGTTCGCGTCGTCGCGATGGGCGAAGCCAAGGGCGGAAAGTCCGCCTATTCGATCGAACTTTGCGGCGGCACCCACGCTCGCGCGACCGGCGACATTGGTCTGGTCCATGTCGTGTCCGAAGGGGCCGTGGGCGCCGGCGTGCGCCGCGTGGAAGCGCTGACGGGCGTTGCCGCGCGCGACTATCTCCTTGAGCAGGACGCCCGCGTGAAGCGCATCGCATCCACTCTCAAGGTGGCGCCGGCGGAACTGGCCGAGCGCGTCGAGGCGCTGGCCGAAGAGCGCCGCCGCCTGGAGCGCGAGCTGACCGAAGCCAAAAAGAAGCTGGCGTTGGCCGGCGACGGCACGGCCTCGTCCTCGGCACCGAAGGAGATCGGCGGCGTGTCCTTCGTCGGCCGCGTGCTGGACGGCGTCGCGCCGAAAGACCTCAAGGGTCTTGTGGACGAGGTGAAATCGGGTCTCGGCTCCGGCATCGTCGCCTTCGTCGGCGTGGCGGATGGCAAGGCCAGTGTGGTGGTCGGCGTCACCGACGATCTGACCGCCCGTTTCAGCGCCGTGGAACTTGTTCGCGCTGCCTCCGAGGCCATCGGCGGCAAGGGTGGCGGCGGCCGTCCCGACATGGCGCAGGCTGGCGGGCCGGATGCGGCCAATGCCGACGCCGCCATTGCGGCGGTCGAGGCCAAGCTCGCGGCTTGATGATCTTGACGACTGAGACAGAAAAGGGGCGCCCGGAGCGCCCTTTTTTTTTGCGCGAGACTTACGAGTTCCAGGCCGGCATGGCGGCCAAGTCCGACGCACTGCTGCGCAGCGAAAGAATGCCGTCCGCGAGCGTGAACTGCTCCAGCGGGATGGCTGTCTTTCCCTGGCGATAGCCTTCGACGCCGGTGAAATCGACCACGGCAGCGGCCGGGCTGCTTCGATCGGCTCCAAGGATCTCGCCCACCTTCCCGACCTCGGCGCCGGTGGGGCCGAGAACCTTCATGTTTGTCGCCATACCGGCGGTGGTGTTCCAGCCAGCGAGCGCTGCGTCCTTTCGAACCTCGACCCAGGAAGCCGACTGGGCGGAAACGGACGGAATAGCCACCATCGCACAAAGCGAAAGGGCGGTGATGGTCGTGAGAGCGAGGCTCCTGATCGACATGACAGACTCCATGATCGGGTATGATTGGAGAATGCCCCGTTCGATCAATGGTTTCTTTTGCAGCATGACAATTTATTGAACGAACTGTTTTCGCGAGATCGGATTTGGCGAAAACGAAAAAGCCCGGCCAGATGGCCGGGCTTTCTCTCGTGCGTTCGATGGTGGAGGACGCGTCAGGCGACCGACATCGCCTTCTGAAGGTTCTCGTCGATCTTGTCGAGGAAGCCGGTGGTCGAGAGCCAGGGCTGATCCGGGCCGATGAGAAGGGCCAGATCCTTCGTCATGTGGCCGGCCTCGACCGTGTCGATGCAGACCTTCTCCAGCGTCTCGGAGAAGCGCTTCAGCTCTTCGTTGCCGTCGAGCTTGGCGCGATGCGCGAGACCGCGTGTCCAGGCGAAGATCGAGGCGATCGAGTTGGTCGAGGTCTCCTGACCCTTCTGATGCTGGCGGTAGTGGCGCGTCACGGTGCCGTGCGCAGCTTCCGCCTCGACCGTCTTGCCGTCCGGCGTCATCAGGACCGAGGTCATGAGGCCGAGCGAGCCGAAACCCTGGGCTACGATGTCGGACTGCACGTCGCCGTCGTAGTTCTTGCAGGCCCAGACATAGCCGCCCGACCACTTCAGCGCCGAGGCGACCATGTCGTCGATCAGGCGGTGCTCGTAGGTGAGCTTGCGCTTGTCGAACTCGGTCTTGAACTCCGCGTCGAACACTTCCTGAAAAATGTCCTTGAAGCGGCCGTCATAGGCCTTGAGGATCGTGTTCTTGGTCGAGAGATAGACGGGGAAGTTGCGCAGAAGGCCGTAGTTGAACGAGGCACGGGCGAACTCGCGGATCGACTCGTCCAGATTGTACATGGCCATCGCGACGCCGGCGGAGGGCGCCTGATAGACCTCGTGCTCGATCACCTGGCCGTCTTCGCCGACGAACTTGATCGACAGCGTGCCCTTGCCGGGGAACTTGAAGTCGGTCGCGCGGTACTGGTCGCCGAAGGCATGGCGGCCGACGACGATCGGCTGCGTCCAGCCCGGCACGAGGCGCGGCACGTTCTTCATGATGATCGGCTCGCGGAAGATCACGCCGCCGAGAATGTTGCGGATCGTGCCGTTGGGCGACTTCCACATCTTCTTGAGCTTGAACTCTTCGACACGCTGCTCGTCCGGCGTGATCGTCGCGCATTTGACGCCGACGCCGTGCTTCTTGATGGCATTGGCCGAATCGATCGTCACCTGATCGCCCGTGGCGTCGCGGTTCTCGACCGAGAGGTCGTAATATTCGAGATCGATGTCCAGGTAGGGGTGGATCAGCTTGTCCTTGATCGCCTGCCAGATGATCCGGGTCATCTCGTCGCCGTCCAGCTCCACGACCGGATTTTGGACCTTGATCTTCGCCATATGCTGCTTTCCCCAAGAGGCCCCCGGCCAAGGCAGCCGGAGCGTTGTTGGACAGAGGGCGGAAATGCCCCCGGCGTGATGGCCGCGCTATAACACCCGGTTTCCTCGCCGCAAAGCCGTCGAACCGCAAGGCTAAGGGTTTGCGCGGCTTATGAGCCGCGCTAAGGGCAGGCGAGGCGAAATTTCAGGAAAGGGCGCGCCTTGGCCGGCACGAACCGCACCGACGAGAACCTGACCGAAGGACCCGCGATCATTCTGGTCGAGCCGCAGCTCGGCGAGAATATCGGCATGGTGGCGCGCGCCATGGCGAATTTCGGGCTGGCGGACCTGCGTCTGGTGAACCCGCGCGACGGTTGGCCCAACGAGAAGGCCCGCGCCAGCGCCTCGCGCGCCGACCATGTGATCGACGCGGTGACGCTCTACGACACGGTCGAGGCGGCCGCCGCCGACGCGACCTATCTCCTGGCGACGACAGCGCGGCCGCGCTATTCCGTCAAGCCCGTGCGCGGGCCGGACGATGCGGCCGGGCAGCTGCGCACGCGCATCAGCGGGGGTCAGAAGGCCGGCATCCTCTTCGGGCGCGAGCGCTTCGGCCTGTCGAACGAGGAGGTCGACCTTGCCGACGAGATCGTGACCTTCCCGGTCAATCCCGCCTTCGCCTCGCTCAACATCGCGCAAGCCGTGCTGCTCATGAGCTACGAGTGGATGAAGTCGGGTCTGGGCGAGGGTGCCGCGCCGCGCTTCACCGCGCCGGAGATCGTCCCTGCAGAGAAGGAGATCCTCTACCGCTTCTTCGCGCATCTGGAAGGATCGCTGGACGGAGCGGGCTATTTCTTCCCGCCGGAAAAGCGGGAGGTCATGGTTCACAACCTGCGGATCATGCTGACCCGCGCTGGCTTCAGCGGTCCCGAACTCAGCACTCTGCATGGCGTACTGCGTTCCTTCGAGCGCCAGATCCGCATCGCTTCCGAGAAATCCTCCACCGAGGACGGGGAATGAGCGACCGGCCCATTCTCCTATTCGACTCGGGTCTCGGCGGGCTGACCGTGCTGCGCGAGGCGCGCGTGCTGATGCCGGAGCGGCGCTTTCTCTATGTCGCAGACAATGCGGCGTTTCCCTATGGAGACTGGGAGGAGGAAGCACTGCGCGCGCGGATCGTGGAGCTGTTCGGGCGATTGATCGCCGAGCACGATCCGCTCCTGTGCATGATTCCCTGCAACACGGCCTCGACGCTGGCGCTGGGCGACCTTCGCGCCGCGTTCCCGGCAATGAATTTCGTGGGAACTGTTCCCGCGATCAAGCCCGCCGCCGAGCGCACGCAGTCCGGCCTCGTCAGCGTTCTCGCGACACCCGGCACGGTGAAGCGTCAATACACGCGCGATCTCATCACCCAATGGGCCTCGAAATGCGAGGTGAACCTCGTCGGCAGCGTTCGTCTGGCGGCGCTGGCGGAGGATTATCTTCGCCACGGCTTCGTCGACGAGCAGGCCGTGCAGGCCGAGACGGCGCCTTGTTTCATCGAGCGCGACGGGCGGCGGACCGATATCGTGGTGCTGGCCTGTACGCACTATCCCTTTCTCGCCAACCGGATGCGCAAGACGGCGCCTTGGCCGGTGGACTGGCTGGACCCGGCCGAAGCCATCGCCCGGCGCGCGCTATCGCTTCTGCCGCCCGATGGAGCGCCCGTACCGGACGAGCGGGACCGGGCGATCTTCACGGCGGGCGAGCCGGATGCCGCCACCCGCTCGCTCATTCGCGGGTTCGGCCTGCGCGCCTGACGGTTAGAACTAGCTGCGGCTTAGCGAGACGTTGGATGTCGTGCGCGATTGTCCGTCTACCTGGTCCGTCACCGTCAGGGTGAAGCGTCCGTTGCCGCTGTTGCGGATCGTCATAACCGCGTTGCGATCGCCATGCACAGGCTGGGGATAGACGAGATCGAGCGTCAGCGTGTCGCCGCGCAGCCGCCCGTTGCGGAGTTGCGCAGGGCCGCGACTTGAGCCGGTATAGGTGCCGGTGAAACGCTGCGAGGCGGGATCGTAGCGAATGTCGGCGCCGATCTCGCGGCGCACGATGATGGCCGCGCGGCAGGAGCCGTCGATGCGCAGCCGATTGGCGGAGGGTGCCGCGCCTGTCAGCGAACAGGATACGCGGCGGGGTGAGCTGTCCTGTTCGCGCTGGACGGTGCCGTTTCCCGAGAACGATCCAGCGAAACGCTGGAAGTAGGAAGCGTCCGCCAGGGCGGGCGCCGAGAGGGCGCCAAGCAGCGCGGCCGTCAGGGCGCCGAGAAGGCTGGGCTTGAGCATGAGTCCTGTCCTTGATCTATCGCCTGCGAGGCGCGGCCGCGAATGAACCGCACTTGAGAGCGTTGGAGGACGAGGAACGAGCGGGGCGCTCGAACGTTCAGGGCTCATCGAGACGTGAACGGGCGTTCCATGGACCTGATCAAAATCATTTTCGCCATTCTCCTTCCGCCGCTCGGCGTGTTCATGGAGGTTGGCCTCGGCAAGCAGTTCTGGATCAACATCATCCTGACCCTTCTTGGCTATATTCCCGGCATCGTTCACGCCGTCTGGGTCATCGCTCGCAAATAGGCGCAACGCCTCCCAAGCCTTGACGATTTGTGACGGATCGATTAAGCGGCATGCATCGGCGGATCGAAAGGTCCGCCGTTTCTTTACGTGTCCCGTGGGATGGTCGCGCTTGTCGTGGCATTCCTGTCGGCTCGCCGCAGGGCGAGCAAAGGAGGGCGCGTTTCCTCGGCCGGATGGAATGGTCCGCCGGTCTTGTCTTTAGGAAATGCGATGTCTAAGCGCGAAGCCGCTAAATACAAAATCGATCGCCGCATGGGCGAGAACATCTGGGGCCGTCCGAAGTCCCCGGTGAATCGTCGCCAGTACGGCCCGGGCCAGCATGGCCAGCGCCGCAAGGGCAAGATGTCCGACTTCGGTACGCAGCTGCGTGCCAAGCAGAAGCTCAAGGGCTACTACGGCGATCTGTCCGAGAAGCAGTTCCGCAAGATCTACGAAGAGGCCGCCCGTCGTCGTGGCGACACCTCCGAGAACCTGATCGGCCTGCTCGAGTCCCGCCTGGACGCGATCGTGTACCGCGCGAAGCTCGTTCCCACGATCTTCGCCGCGCGTCAGTTCGTCAACCACGGCCATGTCACGGTTAACGGCGTGCGCACCAACATCGGTTCGTTCCGCTGCAAGCAGGGCGATGTGATCGAGGTTCGTCAGAAGTCCAAGCAGCTGACCGTGGTCATCGAAGCCACCCAGCTCGCCGAACGTGACGTTCCCGACTATCTCGAAGTCGATCACGGCAAGATGGTCGTCACCTACCAGCGCGTTCCCGGTCTGCACGACGTTCCGTATCCGGTCGTCATGGAGCCGAACCTCGTCGTCGAGTTCTACTCGCGCTGATCGGTCGCCCTTCGGGACAGACCTTTTCGAAAGGCCGCCTTCGGGCGGCCTTTTGTTTTTGAGCCCTGGTTGCTACTGCGGGTTTCGAAGGAGCTGCTATCCATGCTGGACGACGACAGGCATAGCGCGACGGACGCGGCTGACACCGAGTCCGAAGGCGGCGAGGGCGCCCATCCGTTGTTTCGCGACGCCCCCGGCTCCGTCGGCTTCAAGAAGCTTCGTAAGCGTCTGCTGCGTCAAGCGCGCGACACGATGCAGACCTACGCCATGGTTCGGCCCGGCGCGCGTTGGCTGGTCGGCCTGTCGGGTGGCAAGGACTCCTACACGCTGCTGGCGCTGCTGCTCGACCTGCAATGGCGGGGCCTGCTCCCGGTCGAGTTGCTCGCTTGCAATCTTGATCAGGGTCAGCCGAACTTCCCAAAGCATATTTTGCCGGACTTCCTCACGCGCTACGGCATCGCGCATCGCATCGAATATCGCGACACCTATTCGGTGGTGAAGGAGAAGGTGCCCGAGGGCGCTACGACCTGCGCCCTGTGCTCGCGCCTTCGACGCGGCAATCTCTATCGCATCGCGCGCGAAGAGGGCTGCGAGGCGCTGGTGCTCGGCCACCATCTCGACGATTCGATCGAGACCTTCTTCCTCAACATGCTCCATGGCGGCAAGCTCTCGGCTATGCCGGGAAAGCTCCTGAACGATGAAGGCGACCTCACCGTGCTGCGGCCGCTGATCCGCTCGGCCGAAGAGGACATCGCCCGCTTCGCCGAAGCCATGCGTTTTCCCATCATTCCCTGCGATCTGTGCGGCAGCCAGGAAGGCCTGCAGCGCAGCGCGCTCAAAGGCTTCCTCGGCGATCTCGAGCGCCGCTTTCCCGGCCGCAAGGAGACGATCGCCCGCTCGCTCTCGACCGTGAAGCCGAGCCATCTCCTCGACCCCAATCTCTTCGACTTCGCACAGCTTCAGCCTCATTCCAGAACGGACCCGACGCCGTGACCCTGCCGATCGACAAACTCGCCACCATTCTGCGCGACGCCGCCAAGGCCGAAATCCTGCCGCGCTTCCGGCGCCTGGGCGAAGGCGACATTCGCGAAAAGACCTCGGCGGTCGATCTCGTGACTGAGGCCGACGAAGCGGCCGAGCGCTTCATCAAGCGCGAATGCGCGGCGCTTCTGCCGGATGCGCTGTTCGTCGGCGAGGAGGGCGTCGCGGCCGACCCGGCTTTGCTCGCCCAGATCGGCGACGCCGACCTTTCGATCATCGTCGACCCGATCGACGGCACGGCGAACTTCGCCGCAGGCGCGCCGCTTTTCGGAGTCATGGCCGCCGTGGTGTCGAAGGGCGAGACGGTCGCCGGCCTGATCTACGATCCGCTGGGCGACGACTGGATGATCGCTGAAAAGGGCGCCGGCGCTTTCCTGGTGCGGCCGGACGGCGAACGCGTACGCCTTCGCACCGCCGAGCCGGTCGGCATCGCCGATATGATCGGCGTCGCGTCCTCGTCCATGCTGCCCAAGGACCAGCGCAGGGCGCTTCTGACTCGGCTCGCCGACACGCGCATTCTCGCCAATTACCGCACGGCCGCGCACGAGTACCGCCTCACGGCCTCCGGCGCTTTGCACTACCAGTTCTATGTGAAGCTGATGCCGTGGGATCATCTCGCCGGCACGCTCCTTCTGGAGGAGGCCGGCGGCTATGTCCGCAAGTGGAACGGCGAGCCCTATCGCCCGACCGACATCGAGGGCGGGCTGCTGACCGCGACCGACTCGGAAAGCTGGCAGGCGCTGCGCGCGCTGATCGGCGACGACATTCTTCGCGCTTGAAACGCAACGCTATCTCAAACAAAAACGCCGGCCTTTGGGCCGGCGTTTTTCGTTATTCAGCCGCCGCTGCGGCTGGGTGCGTGACGATCGGGTCTTCGTAGTCCACGGTCCGATCAGGCCGGAAGAGTTGTCCGTTCTCGGCCACCAGCGCGCAGACGACCGCCCCGATCGACAGGAAAACAAAGCCCGACAAGATCGGCATCAGCGTTCCGTTGTAGAGATAGCCGATGGCCGCGCCGAGCACGCCGCCGCCGAAGGTCTGCATGAAGCCCAGCACGGAAGACGCCGTGCCGGCGACATGGCCGAGCGGCTCCATGGCCAGCGCGTTGAAATTCGTGCCGATGAAGCCGAACAGGCAGAGCGTCGCGATGATCCCAACGAAGAAGACCGGAAAGGGTGGCACGCCACCCGACAGGAGCGCGACGCTCAGATGCAGGATGTTAAACGCCAGAAACAGGCAGAGCGCGCCATGCGACAGGCGACGCATGCCGAAACGCTCCACCAACCGGGAATTGGTGAAGGACGCCACTGCCATGAAGACGGCGCCGGCGGAGAAGTAGAGCGTGAAGGCCGGACCCAGGGCGTAGATCGTGCCGTAGATCTGTTCCGCCTGGTTGATGAAAGCGAAGAGCACGCCGAAGATCAGCGCGGTCGAAAGGGTGTAGGCGAAGGCCCGGCGGTTGGTCAGCACCAGCCGGAAGGCGCCGACGACACGGCTGACTGTGAGCGGTAGCCGATCCTCGGGATGCAGCGTCTCGGGCAAACGGACATAGGTCCAAACGCCGACGAAGGTCCCGAACACGGCGATGGCAATAAAGATCTCGTGCCAGTCTCCGAACAGGAGAACGAGCTGGCCGATATTGGGTGCGATCACCGGGATCGCCATGAAGATCATCATGACGAGGGACATGACGCTCGCCATGCGCGCGCCCCCGAAGCAGTCCCGAACCACGGAAACGGCGATGACGCGAGTCGCCGCCGCGCCGACGCCCTGGAGGGCGCGCAACGCGAGCAGCACGCCGAAGGTCGGTGAGAAGATCGCGGCGACGGAAGCGACGACATAGACGGCGAGGCCCGCGAGCAGCACCGGGCGTCGCCCAAAGCGATCCGACAGCGTGCCATAGGCGATCTGCGCAATGCCGAAGCCCATCACGTAGGACGAGATGACGAACTGCGCCTGGTTCGGATTGGCGAGCTGCAGAGACGTCGCGATGCCCGTCAACGCGGGAATGAAGATATCGATGGCGGCGGCGTTCAGCGCCATGATGCAGGCAATGAGAGTGACGAGTTCCCAATAGGGAATCCCGCGCGTGGGATGCGACGCGTCGGACATGGTCTCAAATCTTTCCTGGTGCGTCTCTCGTCTACACGCTCCCCCGTCAATTGCAAGGGAGACTGATAGTTCGGCGCCTCGTAGCAAAGCTCCGTGACTGAACGAAGAAGGCCCGCTTCGGTTCGAAGCGGGCCTTCAGACGAATGGCTCTTTGCGGGCTCGCGCGTTACTGCGCCGCAGCGGCGCCCTTGGCTTCCACGCCGCGTTCGGAGAAGAAGTCCTGCAACTCGCCGGCCTGGAACATCTCCCGGAGAATGTCGCAACCGCCGACGAACTCGCCCTTCACATAGACCTGCGGAATCGTCGGCCAGGAGCCGTATTCCTTGATCCCTGTGCGAAGTTCGTCCGAAGACAGGACGTTGACGCCCTTATAGTCGACGCCGAGATAGTTCAGGATCTGAACGACCTGACCGGAAAAGCCGCATTGCGGAAAGTCCGGCGTGCCCTTCATGAAGACGACCACGTCGTTCGCCTTCACCTCGTTGTCGATCCAGTCGATGATGCCGCTCATGGTCGGGTCCGTTTCAGGGTTGGCCTGCGCCGCGAGGCGATGGCGAAAAGAGTGGGGTCGCGACCTCTCGGCTTGCCGCTATCGGACGCGTCACTTGCGCAAATATTACTTCGGCGCGCTGGTTTGAAGGGCGAGGGCGTGAAGAACGCCGCCCATGTTTCCCTGCAGCGCCTGGTACACCATCTGGTGCTGCTGAACCCGCGACTTGCCGCGAAAGCTCTCCGCCACGACTTCGGCCGCGTAATGATCACCATCGCCCGCCAGATCGCGGATCGTCACCACGGCGTCGGGGATCGCCTCTTTGATCATGGTTTCGATGTCGCGGGCGTTCATCGGCATGCGGTCGATCTCCTGGCTGGGCGCGACCAAACCGGTCGCGTCTCCCCGAAGCGAAGATAGGCGCTTCGGGGGAGGCTCGCAACGCGGTTCAGGCCGCGCTGGCGTCTACGACGCCGGCCATGAAGTTGGGGAACCAGCTTTCATGCGCGACGGTCAGCCGCTCGACCTCGATCGAAAGCGCGCCGTTCACGACCAGCGCCGTGCCGCCGACCGTGCCGAGCTCGCGCATGGGAATGCTTCCCGCCTCTGTCTCGATCGCCGATGCGTCTTTCGACGCGACGGCAACGACATAACGGGCCTGATCCTCGCCGAAGAGCGGGCCATGCAGGGCGCCGCCGCCGACATTGACCTTGGCCCCTTTGCCAGCGGCCATGCACATTTCGGCCAGCGCGATGCCGAGCCCGCCGTCCGAAAGATCGTGGCAGGCGGTGACGCGGCCCGAGCGGATCAGCCCGCGTACGAAATCGCCATGGCGCTTCTCGGCTTCGAGATCGACCGGCGGCGGGGCGCCGTCTTCGCGGCCCTCGACCTCGCGCAGATAGATCGAGCTGCCGAGATGCTGCCCGTCCTGGCCTAGCAAGAACAGGACATCGCCTTCCTGCATGCCGCCGATCGTCGCCGTGTGCCGGCGATCGTCGATCAGCCCGACACCGCCGATCGTGGGCGTCGGCAGGATCGCGCGACCATGCGTCTCGTTGTAGAGCGAGACATTGCCCGACACGATCGGGAAGTCGAGCGCGCGGCAGGCGGCGCCGATGCCTTCGACGGCTTTCACGAACTGGCCCATGATCTCGGGCTTCTCGGGATTGCCGAAATTCAGATTGTCGGTCGCGGCCAGCGGCTCGGCGCCGACGGCCGTCAGGTTGCGCCAGCATTCGGCCACAGCCTGCGCGCCGCCCTGCCAGGGATCGGCCTCGCAGAAGCGCGGCGTCACGTCGGAGGAGAAGGCCAGCGCCTTGGTCGCGTGGCCGTCGACGCGCACCACGCCGGCGTCGCCGCCCGGGCGCTGCAGCGAGTTGCCCTGGATCAGCGTGTCGTACTGCTCGAAGACCCAACGGCGCGAGGCGATGTCGGGCGAGCCGAGAACCTTGAGCAGCGCCTTCGCGTAGTCGCGCGGCTCCGGCACGTCGGAAAGATGCACGACCTTGGCTGGCTTGGGCTCGGTCCAGGGACGATCATACTCCGGCGCCTGATCGCCGAGATCCTTGATCGGGAGGTTCGCGACTTCGCGGCCATCGAACAGGATGCGGAAGCGCAGGTCGTTCGTGGTCTTGCCGACCACGGCGAAGTCGAGGCCCCATTTGCGGAAGATCGCTTCGGCCACCTCCTGCTTGGACGGCTCCAGCACCATGAGCATGCGCTCTTGGCTTTCCGAGAGCATCATCTCGTAGGGTGTCATGCGCTCTTCGCGAACCGGGACCCTGTTGAGATCGAGCTCGATGCCGAGGTCGCCCTTGGCGCCCATCTCGACCGCCGAGCAGGTGAGGCCCGCGGCGCCCATATCCTGGATCGCGATCACCGCGCCGGTCTGCATGAGTTCGAGGCAGGCTTCGAGCAGGCATTTCTCGGTGAAGGGGTCACCGACCTGCACGGTCGGGCGCTTCTCCTCGATCTTGTCGTCAAATTCGGCCGAGGCCATAGTCGCGCCGCCGACGCCGTCGCGGCCCGTCTTGGCGCCGAGATAGACGACCGGCAGGCCTACGCCCTTGGCCTCGGACAGGAAGATAGCGTCCGTTTTGGCGAGCCCCGCCGCGAAGGCGTTGACCAGGCAATTGCCGTTGTAGCGAGGATGGAAGTTCACCTCGCCGCCCACCGTCGGCACACCGAAGGAATTGCCGTAGCCACCGACGCCGGCCACAACGCCGGCCACGAGATGGCGCGTCTTGGGATGGTCCGGTGCGCCGAAGCGCAGCGCGTTCATCGCCGCGATCGGCCGTGCGCCCATGGTGAAGACATCGCGAAGGATGCCGCCGACGCCGGTCGCCGCGCCCTGATAGGGCTCGATGTAAGAGGGGTGGTTGTGCGACTCCATCTTGAAGACGACGCAGTCGCCATCGCCGATGTCCACGACGCCCGCGTTCTCGCCCGGGCCCTGGATGACGCGCGGCCCTTTGGTCGGCAGCGTGCGAAGCCAGCGCTTGGAGGATTTGTACGAGCAATGCTCGTTCCACATGGCCGAGAAGATGCCAAGCTCGGTGATGGTCGGCTCGCGGCCGATCAGGTCGAGAATGCGCTGGTACTCGTCCGGCTTCAGCCCGTGGCTGGCGATGAGGTCGGGCGTGATGGCGATGTCGGTCATGGAGCCTCCGGGCGAGAGGAGAAAAACGCGCTCGGCCGTCCTTCGCATTGGCGAAGGTCGATCACAAGCGGAAAGCGGACAGTTTTCACCGGGCGTCCACCCAGTCGGAACGGTTGCGACAAAGGCCGACATCGGCGGCGGCGCGAACGATCTGCACGTCGTCCTCCACCTGGCTGACAGCACCTTCGATCCGGCGTTGAAGAATCAGGAGCGTGTGGTCCTGCCTGCCGTCACGCATCGGTGCGCGCAGGCAAAGAGCGAAGCCGCGCGCTGGATCTGCGAAGACGAAACCTTGCGTGCGCTGGAAGGGGCGGCCACGATAAATGGCGCGTCCGGTATCCCTCGCATAGCGTGCTTCCGCGCCGTTTGGTGCGCCGAACTCGCTTGCTCGGGCGACTGTCACCGGGCCACCGGACGACTGACATCCAGCCAAAGCGGCGAGGGCGATCACGGCGGCGAAGCGGACGAGCGGCGAAGCTTGCATGTCAGGCGGAACAATCACCCGAACCAGCCGACCAGCGGGCGAGATCGCCTTCGAGACGCGCACGCAGGGGCGACTGAAGCAGCGGGCCGTAGGTGTCGACCTCCGCGGAGCCGCTTCGCCCTTCCACCACGAGGAGCGGGCGCTCTTCCGGCCGGTTCTTCGGAACCAGGAGGAAGCGCGGGCGACCGGAGAAGGAGGAGAGTTCGGGCGCCAGCGAATAGCCTGTGAATGCGGGATCGCGCGACTTGAACCAGCAGCGATTGACCGTCAACGCCAGCCGCTCCATCCGATCGAGGCCAGTGTCGATTTTGCGCACAGGAGCCTGCTTCGTCGGAGGCACCACGGGCGGCGTCGCACAGCTGGCGAGAAAGGTCAGGAGCAGGCCGGTGCTGGCAGCAGCCAGACCCGAGGCCGCGCCGAGCAGCCCCAGGACCACGGCCGCCGCACCGAAACTCACGCCGACAAGCGCAAAGACCGCCGGCGAGAGAACGAGCAGAACCGGCAGCAGCCCGAGGATCAGAAAGAAACGGACGAGGGGTTGGCGGCTCACGCAGCCAGACCGCGCGGAACGAGGCCGAGGGCGCTTTCGAAAAGGCCGCGACCATCCGTGCCGCCGTGCTCCGGCTCGATCAGGTTCTCGGGATGCGGCATGAGGCCGAGGACATTGCCTTCGGCGCTGACAATGCCGGCAATGTCGTTGATCGCGCCGTTCGGGTTCGTGCCCTCAGCGTAGCGGAAGGCAACCTGACCCTCACCCTCGATCCGCGCGAGCGTCTCCGAGTCCGCGAAGTAATTGCCGTCGTGATGGGCGACCGGGCAGCGGATGACCTGGCCCTGCCGATAGGCGCTGGTGAACCGCGTCGATGCGTTCGCCACTTCCAGCTTCACCTCGCGGCAAACGAACTTGAGGCTCGTGTTGCGCATGAGCGCGCCGGGCAGGAGCCCGGTCTCGCACAGGATCTGGAAGCCGTTGCAGACGCCGAGCACCGTAACGCCCTTGCGCGCCTTCTCGGCCACGGCCTGCATGACGGGCGAGCGTGCGGCAATGGCGCCGCAGCGCAGATAGTCGCCGAACGAGAAGCCGCCCGGCACGACAATCAGGTCTACATCGGGAATGTCCGTGTCCGTCTGCCAGACGGTCACAGGCGCGGTTCCCGAGATCTTGGTCAAGGCCGCGATCATGTCGCGGTCGCGGTTGAGGCCGGGAAGAAGGACGACGGCGGATTTCATGGCGGCCCGACCTCAGACGATCTGAATGGCGTAGTTCTCGATGACCGTGTTGGCGAGGAGCTGTTCGCACATCGCCTTCAGGTCGGCTTCGGCCTTGCCTGTATCGACGCCATCGATCTCCACGTCGAAGACCTTGCCCTGACGGACGGCGCCGACGCCGCCGAAGCCGAGCGTTCCGAGCGCTCCTTCGATCGCCTTGCCCTGCGGGTCCAGAACGCCGTTCTTGAGGGTGACGACGATGCGAGCCTTGATCACGGAATAAGCCTGCCTTGCGAATGAACCAGTCTGAGAGCCGGCGCCGGTTGCGACGCCGGCAGGGGCGTCACTTGACCAACACCGGCCCGGAAGGGCGGGGCGGCTCGTTTTCGTTCATGATGCCGAGCCGGCGGGCGACTTCCTGATAGGCTTCGACCAGACCGCCCATGTCACGCCGGAAGCGATCCTTGTCGAGCTTGTCCTGCGTCTGCACGTCCCAAAGGCGGCAGGAGTCGGGCGAGATCTCGTCGGCCACGACGATGCGCATCATGTCACCTTCGAACAGGCGGCCCGTCTCGATCTTGAAGTCGACGAGTTGGATGCCGACGCCGAGGAAAAGGCCGGACAGGAAGTCGTTGACGCGAATGGCGAGCGCCATGATGTCGTCGATTTCCTGCGGGCTGGCCCAGCCGAAGGCCGTGATGTGCTCTTCCGAGACCATCGGGTCGTCGAGCTGGTCGGCCTTGTAGTAGAATTCGATGATCGAGCGCGGAAGAACCGTGCCTTCCTCGATGCCGAGGCGCTTTGCCAGCGAGCCGGCCGCGACATTGCGCACGACGACCTCGAGCGGAATGATCTCCACTTCCTTGATCAGCTGCTCGCGCATGTTCAACCGACGAATGAAATGCGTCGGGATGCCGATCCGGTTCAGGTGCGTGAAGATATACTCGGAAATCCGATTGTTCAGGACGCCCTTGCCGTCCACGACCTCGTGCTTCTTCTTGTTGAAGGCGGTCGCGTCGTCCTTGAAGAACTGGACGAGGGTGCCGGGCTCGGGGCCTTCATAAAGGATCTTCCCCTTGCCTTCGTAGATACGGCGGCGACGTGTCATGGACATTGCTCGATCGTGAGTTAGGAAGCGAGTCGTTGGAAAACTCGCGAAGAACCGCATGCTTAAGCCGGCTCATTATCCCAAACGCGGGTTCTAAACAATCGCTTCCCCGAAATTCCAGCATCCGCGCCCCGTGCAAGAGGCTCGCGGGCTTGCTAAACGGCACCGGAGGGTCTGGTCTCACCGGACGCGATGGGAGGACGAGGTCGTGACGGTCGGAAAACTTCGAGAGATGTTGGGCAGCCCGGACGTGGCGCTTTCGGCCTGGGCGGGACTCGGGGACCCCGTGGTCCATGAAGCGCTCCTGGCCGCCTTCGACGTCATCACCTTCGACGTTCAGCATGGCCTGCAGAGCATCGAGGAGATTCGCGAAGGCTGCGCGCGGGCGGTGTTCCTCGGCAAGCCGGCGCTCGTGCGGGTGCCGATCGGCGATCTCGCGCTGGCCGGCCGCGTGCTCGACTTCGGTGCGACGGGCGTGATCCTGCCCATGGTGGACAATGCGGCGGAGGCCGAGCGCTTCGCCCGCGCGCTGCGCTACCCGCCGCTGGGAATGCGCTCCTTCGGGCCCGCTCGCGCGCTTTCGCTCTTCGGAATGAATTCGGCGGAAGCCTATATCGAGGAGGCGAACAAGGGGATCGTGTCTCTCGCGATGATCGAGACAGCCGGCGCCTTCCGCGAGATCGACGCGATTCTCGCCGTGCCGGAACTCGGCGGCGTGTTCGTCGGCCCGTCCGATCTCTCGCTGGCTCTCGGCGGCAAGCTCGATCCGAACGGATCGGCCAGCGACGAGGCCGCCCATCTGATCTGCCGGCAGGCCAAAAGCGCAGGCAAGATCGCCGCCGTCTATGCCGCGAATGCTGCCGACGCCCGGCGCTACCGCGACATGGGCTACGACCTGATCTGCGTTGCCTCCGACATCGGTCTTCTGAAGCAGGCCTCGCTCGCGATCTGCGCCGAGATCCGCCGCAAGGACTAAGCGGCGGGCAGTCGCGCCAGGAACTTGCCGAAGGTGAGGAGGCCTTCCGGCCACGGGCCATGGCCGCTGTCGCCGTTTAGATGGCCCGATTCTCCAGCATCGATGAAGAGCGAGCCCCAGGCGCCGGCCGCATCCTCCGCCGCCTCGAAGCGGGAATAGGGATCGTTGCGGCTGGCGACCACCACCGATGGGAAGGGCAGCGGCTCGCGCGGATAGGGGCCGAAGGTGGTGAGGTGCTTCGGCCGGATCGTCATGTCCGCGACGTCCGGCGGGGCCACAAAGAAAGCTCCTGCGACCTGCTTTCTGAACAGCGGAACGGCCTGCACCACGGCGGCGACGCCGAGCGAATGGGCCACGATCACCGGCGGCCGCTCGGCGGCATTCACCGCCTCGGCGACGGTGCGCACCCAATCCTCGCGGACCGGCTTCGACCATTCCACCTGCTGGACGCGGCGGGCCGTGGACAGCTTCTGCTCCCAGCGGGACTGCCAGTGGTTTTCGTCCGCTCCCTTGTAGCCGGGAACGATGAGGATATCGGCTTCTGAAACGCGCATGCGCGGCAGATGCGAGCGCAAGGCCGGCTTGTCAAGGAAGGATCACAGAAGAGGCGAGATCAGGCGGGTGACATTTTCGGTCAGCTGCACGAAGAAGCCGCGCCGCGACCACTCCTCCAGCCGCAGCCGATGGCTTTTGAAGCGGTAGTCGTCCTCGATGGCGCGGAGATCGCGCACGACGTCCTCGCTATAGGCGATCAGCGTCACTTCGGAATTCAGCTCGAAGGACCGGCGGTCCATATTGGCCGAGCCGATAATGGCGATGTCGTCGTCGATCGACAGATGCTTGGCGTGCAGGAAGCGCTCGCGATAGAGCATGACCTCGACCCCGGCCTCCAGAAGCTCGTCGTAATAGGACTGCTGGGCCCGGTCGATCAGCCAGCTATTGGTGGTGGAAGTGACGAACAGCGTCACCCGCACACCCTTCGACACGGCCGTGCGCATGGCGAGCAGCAGCGGCTCGTTGGGAATGAAATAGGGCGTCGCCAGCACGACGCGTCGGCGCGCGCTGTAGATCAGGTCGGTGAAAAGAATGTCGACGCCGGCATCGGGATAGTCCGGGCCACTCGGCAGGACCTGCGCGGTCGCTGTGCGCTCCAGCGAGTGGGGCAGGGGCTCGGGCATCAGGTCGGGCGAGGCGATGTCCTCCTCCGTTTCCAGATACCAGTCGCCGATGAAGATCGCCTGCAGTTCGAGAACCACGGGGCCTTCGACGCGCGCCATAAGCTCGCGATAGAAGGTCTTGGGCTCGTATTCGATGCGGTGCATGTTCTGTGAGCCGACCCATCCGACACGCCCGTCCACCACCACGATCTTGCGATGGTTGCGAAGATCGAAGCGCGTCGCTTGGTTCCAGAAGCGCAGGGGCAGAATCAGCCGAAGCTCGACCCCGGTTCCCTCCAGCCGCTTGGCGATGGCGCGCCGATCGCGCGAGGAGCCGACGGCGTCGATCAGCAGGCGGCACTTGACGCCCCGTCGCGACGCCCGCTCCAGCGCGCTGAGGATGCGGTTTCCCGCCTGATCGTTCTGGAGGATGTAGACCATGACATGGGCATGGTGCCGAGCCTGATCGATATCGGTGGCGATCCGGTCCACCACGCGGTTGTAGTCGGCGTCCAACACGATGCGATTGTCCGGCAGGACGGGAAAGCGCCCGATCCGGTGGACGAGGCGGCCGGTCAACTGATGGTGCGGCCGAAGCGCGCGCAGCCCGCCCATGGCGCGGAGCGAGATGTGCTCGATCGCCTTGCGTATGATGTCCGGCATGGCCTCCAGCCGGTCGCGCCGCCACTTGGGATGCCGCGCGTTGCCGACCGCGAGATAGAGCAACAGCGCGGCCCAGGGCATGAAGAAGAACAGGAGGAGCCAGGCTTGGGCGGCGACGGGCGAGCGGCGAAACGGAATGTAGACGACGGCGCCAACCAGAATCGACCAGCTCATGACGGCGATCACAAGCGGCCAGATCGTCCCGTCCAGAAATTGGCTCATTCCGCCCCGATCCCGCCACGCCCTGGGTCCAAGACAGGGCACCCGAGGGGCCCCGACTTGCCGGACGCTCTGCCCGAGGATATGGGCACTGGCAAGATCGGGTCCAGCGGCCGGCTTCCCCTTCTTGAGGGTTTGTGATCGCGTGCGCCCGGGCAGCGGCGACGAATGGGCCTGGCGCTCGTTCGGAAAGCCGCAGCCGTTGCCGGGCGGAACCAATCGACGGTCGGCGTCTTCAAACGCCACGTCGAAGAGGGGAAGAAAGCGGAACGAGCATGCTGCGCATCGTCTACGCCAATCTCGGCTATTCCCGCGACATCGACGGTTCGCTCGGGCACCATGTCCGCCGCGTCCATCATCATGTCTTCACCACCAAGCGCGTGCAGCTGCGAAGCCTGCAGCATGTGCGCGATCGGCTGCGCGATCTTCAGCCCGATCTCAGCTGCTTCGTGGAAATCGACCGGGGTTCGCTCACCAACGGCTTCTTCGACCAGAGCCGGGCGCTGGTGGAGGCCCACCACACGACCGTGCGGATCGACAACAAATACAGCGCCGAGCGGCAGTTCCGGCGTCTTTCGGTATCGCGTGGCAAGTCCAACGCCTTTCTCGCTTCGCGGCCGGTCACATATGTCGCGCGCTACCTCTCGGCGGGCAAGAAACGGCTCGTCTACGATCTGGAAATGGCGGGCATTCGGGTGCTCGTCGCGCATCTTTCGCTGCGCTACCGCATTCGATGCGTGCAGCTGGCTGAGCTGGCGCGCTGGGTCGAGGAGCGCGACGGGCCGACCGTGGTGATGGGCGATTTCAACGTGTTCCGGGGCTCGGGCGAGCTGGCGCCGCTCCTAGCCGGCGGGCGCATGGTGCATGCCAATGCCGATTCCGGCCCGACCTTCCGCTTCGGTCCCTATCAGGCGACGCTCGACACCTGCCTCATCTCGCGTGACCTGACGGACCATTGCACAGTCCATATTCTAGACCAGCCCTATTCCGATCATCAGATGATCCAGCTCGACATCAAGGGCTTCGAGCAGAGGGAAGCGCCGCCCCTGGCGACGCCCCTTCTCGTGTCGGCCGAGGCCGAACCAGCCTGAACGTCAGGCCGCGCCGAAGACCCGCGCGAAGATCGTGTCGACATGCTTGGTGTGGTAGCCGAGATCGAACTTCTCGCGGATCTGGTCTTCCGACAGAGCGGCCGTCACGTCCTTGTCCGACAGAAGCTCGGTCAGGAAGTCGGCACCCTGTTCCCACACCTTCATGGCGTTGCGCTGCACAAGGCGATAGGCGTCCTCGCGGCTGACGCCGGCCTGGGTCAGGGCCAGCAGCACGCGCTGCGAATGGACGAGACCCTTGAACTGATTGAGGTTCTTGTCCATCCGCTCGGGGTAGACGAGCAGCTTGTCCACGACGCCGGTGAGGCGGGCGAGGGCGAAGTCGAGCGTCACCGTCGCGTCGGGGCCGATATAGCGTTCGACCGAGGAGTGCGAGATGTCCCGCTCGTGCCAGAGGGCGACATTCTCCATCGCAGGGATCGCGAAGGCGCGCACCATGCGAGCCAGACCCGTCAGGTTTTCCGTCAGAACCGGATTGCGCTTGTGCGGCATGGCCGAGGAGCCCTTCTGGCCGGGCGAGAAATATTCCTCGACCTCCAGAACCTCGGTGCGCTGCAGATGGCGGATTTCGGTCGCCAGCCGCTCGATCGACGAGGCGACGACGCCGAGCGTCGCGAAATACATGGCGTGCCGGTCGCGCGGAATGACCTGGGTCGATACCGGCTCGGGCTGGAGACCGAGCGCCGCCGCCACATGCTCCTCGACGCGCGGATCGATATTGGCGAATGTGCCGACGGCGCCCGAGATGGCGCAGGTCGCGACTTCCTCGCGCGCGGCGACGAGGCGCTTGCGACAGCGGTCGAACTCAGCATAGGCGAGCGCCAGCTTGACGCCGAAGGTCGTCGGCTCGGCATGGATGCCGTGCGAGCGGCCGATCGTGACCGTGTCCTTGTGCTCGAAGGCGCGGCGCTTGAGCGCGGCCAGCAATGCATCGAGATCGGCCAGAAGCAGGTCCGACGCGCGCACGAGCTGCACGTTGAAGCAGGTGTCGAGCACGTCCGACGAGGTCATGCCCTGATGGATGAAGCGCGAATCCGGGCCGACGAACTCGGCGAGATGCGTCAGGAAGGCGATGACATCGTGCTTGGTCTCGCGCTCGATCTCGTCGATGCGCTCCACGTCGAAGGTTGCCGCGCCACCCTTTTCCCAGATCGTCTTGGCCGCTTCCTTCGGGATGACGCCAAGCTCGGCCAGCGCGTCGCAGGCATGGGCCTCGATCTCGAACCAGATGCGGAACTTGGTTTCCTGGGACCAGATGGAGACCATCTCGGGGCGGGCATAGCGCGGGATCATGGAGGCAAGCCTTCGCAACGGGGGAGGAACGGGATCGGGCCGGTCCTAACAGACGTGTCGCATCGCCTCAATCCATGCCGCGCCCAGGCGGACCGGCACGGTCAGACGAGGTCGCGCCAGGCGGCCAGAGCGGCGAATGCAGGGGCGCTGGCAGCATGGAAGACGCCGCGCGCGATGGCACGGGCCATGACGGCGGCGGCTGCCGCCGAGAACTCGAGCCGGTCGACGGCCGAGAGCACCTCGTCGCGCGCGCCGGTCGCGGCGGCGAAGACGAGGTCGCCGTCGAAATCTGTGTGCGCGGGGTAGAGCGCGCGGGCGAATCCATCATGGGCCGCGACGGCGAGCCGCTTCAGCTCCGCCTTGCCGAGGCGCAGGTCGGTCGCGATCACGGCGATCGTCGTGTTGGTGCCGGGGCGCGGGTCCATCTTGCTGCGAGGCCGGGCGCAGTCGGCCGGCAGCGGGACGGGCAGGCCGAGGTCGCCGAACTCGCCGTCCATTTCGAAAGGCGCGGCCCAGAAATGCCGCGTACCGCCGACGAGGGGGGAGCCGACCGCGTTGACCGCGACAAGGGCGCCGAGCGTCGCGCCGTTCGACAAGACGGCGGAGGCCGAGCCGAGGCCTCCCCGACAGACCGCCGTGGTCGCACCCATGCCGGCGCCCGCGCTGCCTAGCGCGAAATCCGCGCCCGCGCTTTGAGCTGCCGCGAGGCCGAGTTCGCGGTAGGGCGAATGGAGAGCCCAATCCTTGTCGCCGCCATTGGCGAGGTCGAACAGGATCGCGCCGGGCACGATCGGCACTCTCTGCCCCGCTACCTCGAAGCCGCGCCCGACCGACCGTAGATGGCTCTGCACGCCGGACGCCGCATCGAGACCAAAGGCCGAGCCGCCGGAGAGGACGAGTGCGTCGATGCCCTGCACGAGATTCTGCGGATGGAGCAATTCCGTGTCCCGGGTTCCCGGCGCGCCGCCGAGGATCTCAACCGCCGCGCTGGCCGGCGCGTCGAACAGAATCGCCGTCGTGCCGCTCAGCAGCCGCGCGTCAGCGGCATGGCCGACGCGCAGTCCGACGACGTCGGTGATGAGATTGCGCGCGCCTGCATGCCACATGGCTTTCAGCCCTCTTCGTCCGCCTGAAACCGGTCGCCCTGCCAGCGATAGGAGCGGAAGGGTACGACATCGGCCGACCCTTGCGCGTCGAAGCGCACGAGACCGCCTGAAGTGACGAAGGTCTCGTTGCCGAGGACATCGGCCAGCGTTCGCGTCTCGGCTTTTGATCGGCGCAGCGCTTCGATCGCGATCTCGGCGCCGACACGCGCGATCCGCGCATAGCCCTCGTCGGCGGGCGGCGCCTCGCTGGGCGGCCAGCCGACGTCGAAGCCTGAGGCCACACTCACCACGCCGTCCGGCAGCGGGACGTCTCCCGGCTCGTCCAGAAGCGATTCGCCGCTCGCGATCTGCAGATCGGGCGTCACGTCCAACGCGTCGCGCGCCATGATCGCGACATCGCGTCGCGCTCCGAACACGAGCACATGGCGCACGCCGCTTTGGGCGATGCGGCGCGCGAGGCCGAACTGCTTCTCTTCGGCGGGTCGGAAATTATCCGTCAGAAGCGGGCGAAGGCCCTGCGCTTCCAGAAGTTCCCGAACGCCTTCCGCCAGATCGCGGCCATAGGACGAGCCGTCCTCAATGAGTGCGAACGGCGCGCCCTGCCAGCGCTCGCGCACGAAAGCGGCCAGCGCCTGGGCTTCCGCGCTGGTGCCGGGCGCGATGCGCCAGACCTGCCAGCCCGCCCGCTCCCGCCGCTCCAGAACGCGGTCGCTGCGCGCGCCGATGTCGATGGTTGGAATATTGGATGATGAAAGGATGGGTAGCGCGCCTTCGAGCGCGGCCACGCAAAGGAAGCCCACTGCGATTTCGGCTTTCGCGTCCACCATCCGCCGGGCCGCTGCTTCGCCCCCTTCGCGGTCGCAACCCGTGTCGAACGTCGCGATCCGAGGAGCGGCGGTGTCGATCGCCGCAACCGCGCTGCGAGCGCCATCCGCTGCCTGACGGCCGAGAAGGGCGCTGGGTCCGCTCATGGGCACGGCGAGGCCGATCCCCTCCGCGCGCGCCGGCAAGGACAGCGCGGAGGAACCGAGAGACACGGCGAGAACGATTCGCAGGCAAGCCTTCATGAGAGGGAGCCTAACCCGATTTCCGGGTAGGATGCGAGGCGCAGCGGCTCGCCTTGACCGCCCCTGCGCGCCCCGCTTAACTCGCGCCCCAAGCGGCCATGCCAAAGCCGGCCCACCCCCATCCCCAATCGGAGAATCGACCGCATGACAGGCCCTTCCAAGACCCTTCTTGCCGCGACCGTGGCCGCCCTGACCCTGTCGGCTTCGCCTGCCGCCTTCGCGCAGGATGCAGCGGTCAAGCTCGGTTTCATCGGCGGCATCACGGGGCCGATCGAGAGCCTCATGCCGCCGATCACCAATGCGACCAAGCTCGCCATCTCGCAGGTGAATGCCGCCGGCGGAATCGGCAAGAACGGGGCCAAGGTCGAGATGGTGATGGGCGACGACGGGTGCATCGACGCTGCCCGCGCCTCCGACGCCGCCGATCGGCAGGTCAATTCCGAGAAGGTCGCTGCGATCGTCGGCGCCATGTGTTCGGGCGCGACGATCGCAGCGGCGAATGCCGCTGCCATTCCCGGCGGCGTGGTGATGGTCTCGCCCTCCTCGACCTCGCCCGCTGTGACCGCGCTGGACGACAAGGACCTCGTGTTCCGCACCGCGCCGTCCGACGCCTATCAGGGCGAGGTTCTGGCCCGCGTCGTGAAGAAGAACGGCATCGACGAAGTCGCCGTCACCTATGTCAACAACGACTACGGCACCGGCTTCGCCCAGTCCTTCAAGACTGCTTTCGAGGCGGCGGGCGGCAAGGTCGCCGTGTCGCAGCCGCATGAGGACGGCAAGGCCGACTACCGCGCCGAGATCGGCTCGCTCGCGTCCTCCGGCGCGCAGGCGCTGGTGGTCCTCGCCTATGTCGACGGCTCGGGCGGTCGCATCGTCAACCAAGCGCGAGAGACCGGCGACTTCTCGACCTTCATCGGCGGCGACGGCATGGTGGGCGCTGCGCTGACCAACACGGCCGGCGGCGACGAGAAGCTGATCCTGACCCGGCCTGGCGGCACGGCAGCAGCCGGGGCCGAGCTCTACGCCACGGCCGCGAAGGAAGCCGGCTTCGACCCTTCGGCAACCTATGCCGCGACGTCCTACGACGCGGCCTTCGTCCTGATGCTGGCGCTGGAGAAGACCGGCGGCAGCCGCGAAGGCTTGTCCGCTGCGCTGCGCGAGGTCGCGAGCGCGCCGGGTGAGGTGATCCTGCCGGGCGAGTGGCAGAAGGCCAAGGCGCTGATCGACGAGGGCAAGGACATCAACTATGAGGGCGCCTCGGGCTCGCTGGAGTTCGACGCCAAGGGCGACGTGCCCGGCTCCTATGACGAGGTCACGGTGCGGGACGGCAAGATCGTTCCGGTCGGCCCGGCGCAGTAAGCCACACGGATTTTACTGGACATGAGAAGGCCCCGGCACGCGACCGCCGGGGCCTTTTTTCGTTCAGTCCTTCAGCGGATCGTGGCCCCAGTTCATCAGCGAGAAGCGCCAGTTCGTCTCGGTGACGTCGCCCTTCGGCTTCTGCTCGGAATGGCGCTTGATGTAGCCGACGACCTTCTGCATATGCGCCCATTGCCTGTCGGTGAGATCAGCCTTCTTCGTGTGCTTGATCTCGATGATCGTGCGGCCCGAATGGTGGCCGACGGACTCGGCTCCGTCGTCGCTCTTCTGGCCGACCGAGCGCGAGTCCTCGGTCTCCAGCCACTTCTCCAACTCGCTCGGCGTCATGTTCACCAGCGAGCGGAACTCCTCGTAGATTTCCTGATGATCGCTCTCGGCCATTTGGCTTTCTCCGTTCGGCACCTATTGGTGCGGCCAACAGAGGGCACCGGGCGACGGTTCCGGGGCAGCCGCCGCCGAAACCGACGCTAATGCCGCAGGCGCTCCGGCAACACGCCGTCGGGGGCAAAGCGCAGGACGAGCGTGATGGTGAGCCCGATCACGAAGACGCGCATCTGCAGCGCGCGGGAATCGAGATCGGCCGGGGCGACCCAGCCGAAGAGCGCCGAGCCCCAGTCGCGCGCCAGCGAGAAGAGCGTCAGCGCCGCCGGCTCCGACATCGTCCACACGATGTAGACCAGCACCGCGCCGAAGATGGCGCCACGATTGTTGCCGGCTCCGCCCAGGATCACCATCACCCAGATCAGGAACGTGTGGTTGAGGTCCACGAAGCCGGACGGGTCGAAAACCGAGGTGAAATGCACCAGCACGGCGCCGCCGAGGCCCATCAGCATGGCCCCGAGCACGAAGATCTCCATGCGACGCCCGTCGACATTCTTGCCCATGGAACTCGCCGCCGCCTCGTTGTCGCGGATGGCGCGCATCATTCGGCCCCAGGGCGCGCGATAGGCGCGCTCCAGAAGCAGCGTGACCACGACGAGGATGATGGCGGCGAGCGAGAGGTAGAGACCACGCGCCCAGAGAAAGCCGATCTCGCCTGGCGTCGGAACGGGCCAGGGCAGGGGCGAGACGGTGAGCGTTCCCCGCGTCAGCCAGTCGGCGTTCTTCAGGAAGGTCTTGATGATCTGCGCGATGCCCAGCGTCGCGATGGCGAGATAATCCGCGCGCAGACCCAGGCAGATCTTGCCGATGACGAAGGCGATGGCACCGGCCACGAGCCCGGCCGCGATCCAACCGGCCGCGACGGGCAGGCCGAAGCCACCGATGAAGCCGGCCCCGGCCTCGATCGCCGTCGTGGCGGGATCGAACTTGGCGGAAACGATCGTGAACGCGACCGCCGCGACGATCAGGGTCGAGGCGGTGACAAGGCCTTTCGGCAGGCCGATGCGCCGACCCTGCGAGACGAGAGCGACAACCACGGCCGCGCCGAGGAGCCAGACGAGCGCCTCGCCCAACAGCGGCGCGCCGCTGCCAGCCCAGAACGCCGGGTTGACGGGAACGGTCATCAGGACGGAGGCTGCCGCGCCCGCGACGATGAAGCCCATGATGCCGACATTGAACAGGCCGGCATAACCCCACTGGATGTTGAGCCCGACCGCGATGATCGCATAGGCCGAGGCTTCCACCAGCATTCGCGTGGCATAAGCCGAACCCTGCAGGGCATAGACGAGGGCCACCAGCGCCAGCAGCGCGGCGACGAGGAGGAGTTCCCGGCGCAGCGGCCGGGCCGGGGCGGCAGGCGTGGCGGACGCACCAGTCATCAGAACACCCTTCCCTTGAAGATGCCTGTCGGCCGGTAGATCAGAACCGCGACGAGAATGAAGAAAGGCACGACGAGGCGATATTCCGTCGGCACCATCGCAAGGCTCGCAGGGATTTCGAAGCCGGCGGGCAGCAGGTCGCGGAAGGGGCGCAGCAGCACCGAAAAGTTGAACACGGCGAGCGTCTCGGCAAAGCCGATGAGATAGCCGCCGGCGATCGCGCCATAGGGCTGGCCGATGCCGCCCAGAATGGTCGCCGCGAAGATCGGCAGGAGGATGTTGTAGGCAAGGTCCGGCTTCAACTGCACGTCCATGGCCAGCATCGTTCCAGCGATGGCCGCCAGCCCGCCGCCGATTGCCCAGGTCGCCTTGACCACCCGCTCGATCGGAATGCCGGTAACGCGGGCGAGATCGGGATTGTCCGATACGGCGCGCATCGCCTTGCCCAGGCGCGAGCGCGTGAGGAAGAGATGCAAAGCCACGACGGAGAGCACGGTGAGCGCGATCAGCGCCACCTGCGGCTCGGTCAGCACAATCGGCCGTCCGCCGGTCGGGATGCGGAAGATGGTCTTCGGCGCGTCCAGATACATGTCGCGCGACCCGGTGCCGGCAAACAGGCGGATCAGGCCCTGCAGCATTAGCGTGACGCCGATCGAGGCCATGACCAGCACAACGGGCTTGGCCCCTCGCTTTCGCAGCGGCCGGTAGAAGGCGCGGTCGAGTCCGATCGCGAAAAGCGCCGTCAGCACCATGACCACCGGCAGTAGCGCCAGCACAAGCGGGATCGGCAGGGTGATGCCGAGCGAGGAAAGAATGGCTGCGAGCGCCAGCGCGATGAAGGCGCTGGCCGTCATCATGTCGCCATGCGCGAAATGGGCGAAGCGCAGAATGCCAAAGATCAGCGTGACGCCGACCGCACCGAGCGCATAGACGGAGCCGATGATGAGACCGCCGACCACGCCGCGATTGATGAAGAAGATGAGCTCGTCCAACGGAAGGTCTCGTGTGTTCGCGGGGTGGTGTCAGCCGCCGAGGAAGGATTTGGCGACGTCGGGATCGGCGAGCAGCGCCGCGCCTGTGTCGGTGAACCGGTTGCGCCCGCCGGTCAGCACGAAGCCTTTGTGGGCGATGCCGAGGGCCTGCCGTGCGTTCTGCTCAACCATCGCGACGGTGACGCCGGTCGCGTTGATGGCGAGGATGCGGTCGAAGATCTCGCTCATGAACAGCGGGGAAAGGCCCGCCGTGGGCTCGTCCAGAAGGATGAGCTTGGGGTCGATCATCAGTGCGCGGCCGACCGCCACCATCTGGCGCTGGCCGCCGGACAGTTCGCCGGCCGGCTGCGATCGCTTGGCTTTGAGCGGCGGGAAAATCTCGTAGACCCGGTCGAGCAGCGCCGAGACGTCGTCGCGCCGAACATAGGCGCCCATTTCCAGGTTTTCGTGGACGCTCAGTGTTTTGAAGACATTGTGCTCCTGCGGCACGAAGGCCATGCGCAGGGCGCTCAAACTCTCGGTCGGCCGGTTGGTGATGTCCTGCCCGTCGAAGGTGATCGTGCCGGCGGAGACGCGCAGAAGCCCGAAGATCGCCTTCAACGTGGTCGACTTACCGGCCCCGTTCGGGCCGACGATGACGCCGATCTCGCCCTGGTTCAGCGCAATGTCGACGCCATTGAGGATGGTCGCCGCGCCATAGCCGGCGACGACGCCGCGCACCGAGAGAAGGCTCATGCCGAAGCTCCGGGAAGCGTGGTGGCGTGGCCGGTCGGCGAGCCGCCGAAATAGGCCTCGACCACGCGCTGGTCGGCCTGGATATCCTTGAGCGACCCCTTCATCATCACCGAACCCGCCGCCATGACGATGACGGGGTCGCAGAGGCGACCGATCAGGTCCATGTCGTGCTCGATCACGAAGAACGTGTAGCCGCGCTCGCGGTTGAGCCGCTCGATATTGGCGGCGAGGTCGTTCAGCAGCGTTCGGTTGACGCCGGCCGCGATCTCGTCGAGCAGCACGACCTTGGCGTCCACCATCATCGTGCGGCCTAGCTCCACGAGCTTCTTCTGGCCGCCCGACAGATTGCCGGCGAGCTCGTTCTTCACATGGCCGATCTGCAGGAAGTCCACGACCTCCTCGGCCCGCTCACGTACCTTGGCCTCGAACTCGCGCACGCGGCGCCCGCGAAACCAAGCGTCGAACAGGTTCTCGCCGGGTTGGCCGTCCGGCACCATCATCAGGTTTTCCAGAACCGTCAGGCGAGAGAATTCGTGCGCGATCTGAAAGGTGCGCAAGAGGCCGCGCGCGAAGAGTTCGTGCGGCCTGAGCCCGCCGATCGGCTGGCCGTCGAGCAGGATCGTGCCCGAACTCGGCTCCAGATTGCCGGCCACCATGTTGAACAAGGTGGACTTGCCCGCGCCATTGGGACCGATCAAACCCGTGATGCTGCCGGCCTCGACGCTCAGGCTGCAGTCGTTCACCGCCACGAACCCGCCGAAGCGGCGGCTGACATTCTTCACTTCGATGATCGGGGCCATGCGGGGTCGTTTCCGTTCGGCGGACGTAAGGTCGCGCGACAAGAAAAAGGCGGAGCGGCCCCCATAAGCCAAGCCCCGGATTTTTCAAACCCTTTAAACGACCCGTGCCAAAGCGGGAGGGGCATTCTATGTTGGTCGGGAAGCCTCACGCCGACCTCCGAGTCGGAGATTTGCGGAAAGAGTTCGTGTTGAAGTCTGGTGTCGCCTCTCATCCGCTCGTCGACCGTCCGACCTATCGGGAGGCGATGAGCCATTTCGCGGCCTCCGTCTGCCTCGTGACGACGGATGGGCCGGCGGGCCGGCGGGGCGTCACCGTGACCTCGGTCTGCTCGGTCTCGGACGAGCCGCCGACCCTTCTCGTCTGTCTCAACCAGAGCAGCGCATCCAACACGCGCTTCGATCACAACGGCGTTTTCGCGGTCAACATACTGGCCTCGCACAACGAGCCTGTGGCCCGCGCCTTTTCCGGCGAAGGCCAGTTGGAACTCGAAGAACGCTTTGCCGCAGGCCGCTGGACGACGCTTGCAACCGGTGCGCCCATACTGGCGGATGCGCTGGTCAGCTTCGACTGCCGCGTCATCGACAGCCGCCCGGTGGCGACGCACCGTGTTATTCTGGGCGAAGTTCTGGCCATCGGTGAGCCGACGCTCGGCGAAAGCCTTCTATACCGCGCGCGCCGATATCATTCCCTCTGAAGGGCGCCGCGTTCCAGCTTCCAAAATCGCAAGGACTTGAACCCGTGACCCAAGTGCCAGCCAGTATCGAGAAAACGGTCGCGCTGCTGGCCGGTGCGGATTACGTGGCCGATCGGTCGCTGGCGACGGTCCTGTTTCTCGCCCTGCGCATGGGCAGGCCGCTGTTTCTGGAGGGCGAGGCAGGGGTCGGCAAGACGGAACTTGCCAAGGTGCTGGCAAAGACGCTGGACCGGCCGTTGATCCGGCTCCAGTGCTACGAGGGGCTCGACATTTCCTCCGCGGTCTATGAGTGGAACCACGCCGCCCAGATGATCGAGATCCGCCTGCGCGAGGCGACGGGCAGCGCCGAAGGGGACGCGCTGCGATCCGACATCTTTTCCGAGCGCTTCCTGATCCGCCGTCCGGTTTTGCAGGCGCTGGGTGGCGAGCCGGGCCGAGCCCCGGTGCTCCTGATCGACGAGCTCGACCGCACCGACGAGGCCTTCGAGGCTTTTCTTCTGGAAGTTCTGTCCGATCATCAGGTCACCATTCCCGAATTCGGCACGATCCGTGCCGCCGAGCCGCCTATCGTCGTCATCACCACCAATCGCACGCGGGAGATCCACGACGCGCTGAAGCGGCGCTGCCTCTATCATTGGCTGGACTATCCCAGTGCCGAGCGCGAGCTCGATATCGTCCAGCGCAAGGCACCGGGCGCCGGCGCGGACCTGTCCCGCGAGATCGTCGCCTATGTGCAGAAGCTGCGCGCGGCGGACCTGTTCAAGGCACCGGGCGTCGCCGAGACGATCGACTGGGCGACGGCACTGACCGAGTTGGATGCTTTGGCGCTCGACCCGCAGCTCGTTTCCGACACGCTGGGCGTCCTCCTCAAATACCAGGACGACATCGCGCGGATCGAGAAGGGCGAGGGGCGAGAGATGCTGAACGCGGTCAAGCGCGAACTGGCCCTGGGCTGAACCATGAGCTGGCAAGCGGCGCCAGAGGGTGAGCGGCCGGGCGGGCAGATACCGGCCAATGTCGTTCATTTCGCTGGCGCTCTGCGCCGCGCCGGCCTGCGCACCGGGCCGGCGGAAACGCTGGACGCGATCAGCGCCCTGCGGCTCGGCGGTGTCGGCTCGCGCGAGGATTTCTATTGGACGCTGCACGCCGTGTTCGTGCATCGGCACGAGGACGGGCCGGTCTTTGCGGAGGTCTTTGCCGCCTTCTGGCGCACGCGGCAGATGATCGAGAAAATGATCGCGCTGTTCTCGGGCCGGGCCCCGGCTCGGCCAGCCGAGCGCAAAGCCGGCGGCCGGCGGGCGGACGAAGCGCTGTCGGACGGACTGCCGCCGCGCCCGGCGCGGCAGGACAAGCCGATCCTCGATGTCGACGCGCGCTTCACCGTCTCGGCGGATGATCTTCTACGCTCCAAGGACTTCGCTCAGATGACCGCGAGCGAACTGGAAGCGGCGCGCCGCGCGGTCCAAAACCTGGTGCTGACCGGCGACGAGCGGCGCACGCGGCGATTGCGCCCGCATACGCGTGGCGAGCGGATCGACCTTCGGGAAACGCTGCGCGCCAGCGCTCGGACCGGCGGCGATCTTCTCCTCCCGCATTGGCGCACCGCGCAGCGGCGGCCACCGCCGCTGGTCGTTCTGGCCGATATCTCGGGCTCGATGAGCCAGTACAGCCGGCTGTTTCTCCATTTCTTTCACGCCGTCACGGCGCGTCGTCGGCGCGTTCACACGTTCCTGTTCGGCACGCGGCTGACCAATGTGACGCGCGAATTGTCGCGGCGCGACCCGGACGAAGCCGTGGATCGCAGCGCGGCTGCCGTTCGCGACTGGTCCGGCGGCACGCGGATCGGCGAGGCGCTGGCGCTGTTCAACAAGGATTGGTCGCGGCGCGTGCTGTCCGAAGGTGCCACCGTTCTTCTCATCACCGACGGATTGGAGCGGGACGACACGACGCTTCTTGAGCGAGAGATGAAGCGACTCCATCTCTCTTCTAAGCGCCTCGTCTGGCTGAACCCGCTTCTGCGTTTCGACGGGTTCGCCGCCAAGGCCAAGGGAATGAGAGCGATGCTGCCGCATGTCGATGAATTCCGGCCGGTCCACTCGGTCGCCTCGCTGGAAGCGCTGAGCGCGGCTCTGTCCGGCGCACGTGCCGGCCCGGCGCCGCGCTCGCCGCGCGATTGGCTTCGCGACGTGGCCGAGGCTTGAGGGAGAGTGACGATGGACACCCTGCAGGGACGAGCCGACGTGCTGGACGTCGCCGAGGATT
Source organism: Aureimonas sp. AU20 (assembly GCF_001442755.1). Classification (NCBI taxonomy): domain Bacteria; kingdom Pseudomonadati; phylum Pseudomonadota; class Alphaproteobacteria; order Hyphomicrobiales; family Aurantimonadaceae; genus Aureimonas; species Aureimonas sp. AU20. The sequence continues at coordinate 2,340,171 of NZ_CP006367.1, forward strand.
GGGCGCGAGAGGGGCGCGGCGTCGCGCTCGCGACCGTGGTTGAAACCTGGGGTTCGGCGCCTCGCCCAGTCGGCAGCCATCTCGTGATCGATGCGGCGGGCGATTTCGCCGGCTCGGTCTCCGGCGGCTGCGTAGAAGGCGCGGTCGTCGCGGAAGCCGCAGAGGTGATCGAGACGGGGGTGCCTCGCATACTGGAGTTCGGCGTCGCGGACGATACCGCTTGGCGGGTCGGCCTGTCCTGCGGCGGGCGCATCTGCGTCTATGTCGAGAAACTCGCCTGATGGACCTGTCCCTTCTTCAGGCCCTGAATGCCGAGCGCGCCGCACGCCGCGCCTGCGTCCTCGTCACCGATCTTTCCCAGGGCCGCCAGAGATTGGTTCGCGAAGCGGACGTGGAAGCGGACGAACTGGCGGATGATCTCGCCAAGGCGCTTGGTAGCGGCAAGTCAGGAAAGCTGGGGGAGACGATCTTCCTCAACGTGCATCTGCCGCCGCCGCGCATCGTGGTGATCGGTGCTGCCCACATCTCCCAAGCCCTGGCGCCCATGGCGACGATTGCCGGTTTCGACTTGGAGATTATCGACCCGCGCACCGCCTTCGCCACGCCCGAGCGTTTTCCCGGCGTTCAATTGCGCGCCGAGTGGCCGGACCTTGCGCTGAAGGATCGACCGTTGGACTCCTATTGCGCCGTCGTCGCCGTGACGCACGACCCGAAGATCGACGATTTCCCCTTGATTGAGGCCGTGAAGGCAGGGTGCTTCTATATCGGCGCCTTGGGGAGCCGGAAGACCCATGCCAAGCGCGTCGAGCGCCTGATCGCGGCCGGGCTACCCGAACATCGGATCGCGCGTATCGAAGCGCCAATTGGCCTCGACATATCGGCCTCGACCCCGGCGGAAATCGCCGTTGCGATTCTCGGTTCGGTCATCTCGGCGTTTCGCAAGCGGAAAATGCATGCCGAGCGGCGCGGCGAGATGGAGCCCGCGTGAGGTTCGGACCGGTCGAGACCGCCTGCGCCGAAGGCGCTATCCTCGCCCATGCGACGCGGGCCGGCGCCGTGCACCTTGCCAAGGGCACACGGCTTACGGCGAGCGACATCGCGACGCTTATGGACGCCGGCTTGCCGAGCCTCATCGTGGCACAACTGGACCCGGCCGACGTGCCGGAAGACGAGGCAGCGGCGGATCTGGCCGAGCGACTGGCAAGTGCCGAGATCGGCGCGGCGCCTGCCGCCACGGGGCGGGCCAACCTCTTTGCTGGCGAAGCGGGGCTGTTTCTACCGCGTCGGTCGGTGGTCGATGCGATCAACCGGGTTCACCCCGGCATCACGCTGGCGACGCTCGGTGAATTCACCGCGGTCGAGGCCGGGCGCATGGTGGCGACGGTGAAGATCATCCCCTTGGCGGTGCCGCGCGCCGCGTTGGACGAGGTCCTTTCGCTCCTATCCGCCGAGCCCGCTTTCACCCTCGCGCCGTTCTGCCCGCGTGCGGTTGGGCTCGTGCAGACGATTCTGGACGGGACCAAGGCGAGCGTCCTCGACAAGACGGCGCGGGTGCTTCGCAAGCGCCTGGAGCGCTCCGGTTCTCGGTTGGTGCGCGAGACGCGCGTGCGCCACGAGGAAGGGCAACTCGCTACGGCGATCGCGGCGAGCCACCCGGAGGAGGAGATGACGATCGTCTTCGGCGCGTCGGCAGTGATCGACGAGGGCGATGTGGTGCCTGCAGCGCTTCGAGGCGCGGGCGGGCAGGTCGATCATCTCGGCATGCCGGTCGATCCCGGCAATCTCCTGCTGCTCGGCCATCTCGGAGAGCGGATCCTTCTCGGCGCGCCCGGCTGTGCCCGTAGCCCGCGCGAAAACGGATTCGACTGGGTTCTGGACCGACTGCTTGCCGACCTCACGGTCACGCCGCACGACATCACCGGCCTCGGCGTTGGAGGACTGCTCATGGAAATCGCCTCCCGCCCCCAGCCGCGCGATGTTTTGCCGACGCCCGAGCGCAAGCCTGCGGTCGCCGTCGTGGTGCTTGCGGCCGGGCGTTCCAGCCGGATGGGCGGGCAGAACAAGTTGCTCGCCACCTTCGATGGCGTTCCGCTCCTGCGCCGCAGCGTCGAGACGGCGCTCAAGGCAGACGCGAGCGCGGTGCATGTCGTGCTCGGCCATCAGGCGACGGACTTGCGGGCAACGCTGGCGGGGCTCGACGTCGCTCTGCACGAGAACCCGCAGTTCGCCGACGGACTGTCGACCTCGCTGAAGCTTGGCTTCGAACAGGCGGCGGGCGAGGCGGACGGCGTTCTCGTGATGCTGGCCGATCAGCCGCTTCTGACCGCCAAGCATCTCGACGCCCTGATCTCGGCCTTCCGGCCCCTTGGCGAAGGGGCGATCGTCCTTGCCTGCGACGGCGGGCGGCGGGCCAATCCCGTGGTGCTGTCGTCGAGGTTCCGACCGGATGTCGCCGCGCTTGAAGGCGATGTCGGCGCGCGCGGCATCGTGCAGCAGCATCGCGATCTCGTGCGGGAAGTCGAAATCGGCCCGGCCGCGTCGTTCGACGTCGACACGCCCGAACTTCTTTCAAGAGCCGGCGGCATCTTGGCAAATCCGCCGAGCGATGGCGCGTCAGGCTAAGGCCTCCGCCATCTACCGTTCAATCCGACGGGTCGCGCCGTCCCGCGGCCTTTCGTTTCGCAGCGGCTTCTTTCTGGCAGCGATCTGAGCAATAGAGAACCTGATCCCAGGTCCGCACCCAAGCTTTGCGCCAGACTATGGGACGCCCGCATTCCACACAAGGCTTGGCTGGAAGGTCGCTTTTTCCACGCATTTTCGGCATGTTGAGGAAATGGCCTCCCTCAGATTATGAGCAAGGGGCCGTCGGTCGCTGCTGGAAAAAGACCGTCCACCGAGAACAAGAATTCTATTCGAAATTTCAGCGATTTGAAGAATGATCTTCTAACGTTGAATGAAGGTCGAAGATCACGAGCTGCGCAAGTTTTGGGCTGGCGCCTTTGCTAGGCAAATCGCAAGGCTTCGTTAAGCTTGGAAGCGCAGCCTTTCTCTCGGCGCCGTTCCGCGCCGTCTGCGAAAGGATGCGAAATGCCAACTGCACGCATGCCCGACCCGCAATTCTGCAAGATGCTTTCGGGCCACGGAATGACCTTTGCCGAGGTCCTCTACCGGATGCCGGATCATCCGAGTTTCCTTCAGACCTTCTCCTGGCAGTTCGAGGACGTGGCTCCCGACTATCCCCGCCTGCGCCGCTTTCTCGATCATTGGGAACGCGAGATCGAAGCGCGCATCCATTCCGTCCGCGTAACGCATCGGTCGTTGATTGGGCCGCAGGAAATCCGCATGGTCCGCGAGCTCGGCCATCTGCACTGACTACATCAGGCGAAGGCTCTTGAAGCTCGTATGGCCGTTGCGCCCGATGATGAGGTGATCGTGGACCACGATGCCGAGCGGTCGGCAAGTGTCCACGATGATCTTGGTCATTTCGATATCGGCATTGGACGGGGCCGGGTCGCCGGACGGATGATTGTGGACGAGGACGAGAGCCGAGGCAGAAAGCTCCAGCGCTCGGCGGATCACTTCGCGGGGATAGACCGGCGTGTGGTCCACCGTCCCCGTCTGCTGCACTTCGTCGGCGATCAGCGTGTTTTTCTTGTCGAGGAACAGGACGCGGAACTGCTCGCGTGTTTCGTGCGCCATGGCGGCATGGCAGTAGTCGATCACCGCCGACCATGAGGACAGGACCTCGCGCGAACGGATGCCTGAGCGCATGGCGCGCTGAAGGAGCGCGGCGACGATGCGAAGATCCAGTGCCGAGGAGCGGCCCATGCCATCCACCTCCTGCAGGAGATGGGTCGGTGCGTTCAAGACATCTTCCAGCGAGCCGAAGCGCTGGAGCAGGGCTTTCGCGATGGGCTTCACGTCGCGCCGGGGGATGGAACGGAAGAGCACGAGTTCGAGAAGTTCGTAATCGGCTAGCGCGACGGCACCCGCTTCCGCGAAGCGGTCCCGCAGCCGGTCGCGATGGCCGTCGTGATGCTTGGGCTCGGGCGTCGCCTTGGCAACGGGTGAGGCCACCGGCTCGGCGCCCCGCAGCAGTTCCGTCGACAGGAACCCGCCGGCTTCGTTCAACCCTTTGCGGTCCTTGCGCGGCGGCATGGCGACGGGCGTCAGGCGGAAATTTCGGCCAGCCGATCGGCCGAGAAGCCCGGCATATCGAGCCCGGCCGGAGAATAGGTGAAGACCTCGCAGCCGCCTTCCGTCACACCCACAGTGTGCTCGTACTGCGCGGTCAGGCTGCGGTCGCGCGTCACGGCCGTCCAGCCATCCGGCAGCACCTTCACATGCGGGCGGCCGAGATTGATCATCGGCTCGATGGTGAAGATCATGCCGGGACGCATTTCAACGCCTTCGCCGCGCCGGCCATAATGGAGGATGTTCGGCGAATCGTGGAACAGCTTCCCGACGCCGTGGCCGCAAAAATCCCGCACGACCGAGCAGCGCTCGCCTTCGGCATAATCCTGGATCGCCGCGCCGATATCGCCGATATGGCCGCCCGGCTTCACCTCGCGGATGCCGAGAACCAGCGAGCGATAGGTGATCTCGCACAGACGCTCGGACGCGCGCTTCACCTTGCCGACGGGATACATGCGGGAGGAGTCGCCATAGAATCCGTCCACCACGAGCGTCACGTCGATATTGACGATGTCGCCTTCGCGCAGCGGCTTGTCGTTGGGAATGCCGTGGCAGACGACATGATTGATCGACGTGCAAACGCTCTTCATGTAGCCGCGATAGTTCAGCGTCGCGGGAAGGGCGCCGGCATCCAGGGCGAAGTCGAAGACGAAATCGTCGATCGCCTGCGTGGTCACGCCCGGCTTCACGATGTCCGCCAGCCTGTCGAGACAGGTCGCCGTCAACTGGCAGGCGCGGCGCATGCCCTCGAAGGCTTCCGCCCCGTAGAGGCGGATCGAGCCGGTGTTGCGAAGGGGCTGGGCCTCGGCCTCAAGATAGATGGTCATCGGGAAACACTGGAATCCATGGGCCGCGCGAGGGCGGCGTTTGCAAGCAGATGTCGCATCGATGCGAGCGGTCTTCAACCCCAAAGCGCCAGGGGCCGCGCCTTGCGCGAAGCGCCTGCGCGGCCCGACGCGGCGTCAGCCGCGAACGTAGCGCCCCGGCGCGTCCTCGATCGGCGCGAGCGTGCCGCCGCCGGGCTCTCGCGCCGGCACCTGCTCGCTTCCGCCCAGAGCGGAAATCCAGGCTTGCCAATGTGGCCACCAGGAGCCGGGCGTTTCCTCGGCGGTTTTCCACCAGTCCTCGTAGGTCACGTCCCGCGCGGGGGCCGCCCCTGTCCAGAACCGATATTTCTGCTTGGCCGGCGGATTCACGACGCCGGCGATATGGCCCGAGGCCGTCACGACATAGGTGGTGGGCCCGCCAAGCGCGAGGCTGCCCTCGTAGACGCTGATCGCCGGGGCGATATGATCCTCGCGGGTCGCCAGATTGTAGACGGGAATGGTGACGGTGGAGAGATCGAGCGGCACGCCCGTGATCTCCATTTCGCCGCGCGCCAGCCGGTTCTCGAAATAGCAGGCGCGGAGATAGAAGAGGTGGTTCGTCTTGGCCATGCGCGTGGCGTCGGCGTTCCAGAAAAGAAGGTCGAAAGGCGCCGGCTCCTTGCCCTTCAAATAGTTGCTGACCACATAGGGCCAGATCAGCTCGCCCGAGCGCAGGAGGTTAAAGGTCGTCGCCATGCGCGTGCCTTCGAGATAGCCGCGCTCCATGATCTTTTCGAGCTCGGCCAGCTGCTGCTCGTCCACGAAGACCTTGAGATCGCCTGAATGGCGAAAGTCGATCTGCGTGGTCAACAGCGTCGCGGAGCGGATGCGCTCGTCGCCGCGTGCCTTGAGATAGGCCAGCGCAGCGCTGAGAAGCGTGCCCCCGACGCAATAGCCGATCGCGTTGACATCCTCTTCGCCGGTCGAAGCCTTCACCGTGTCGAGGCCGAAGACCAGCCCCTCCTCGATATAGTCGCCCCAGTCCTTGTCCGCATGGCGCGCGTCGGGATTGACCCAGGAGATCACGAAGACCGTGTGACCCTGCTCGACCATCCAGCGGATCAGAGATTTTTCGGCATTGAGGTCGAGAATGTAGAAACGGTTGATCCAGGGCGGGGAGATCAGGATCGGTCGCTTGGCGACCGTCTCCGTCAGCGGTGCATATTGGATGATCTGGCAAAGCTCGTTTTCGGCGACCACCTTGCCCGGCGTCGTTGCTACGTTCTCACCGACCCGGAAGGTCTCTTCGCAGGACTGACGCAGCTTCAGAAAGCCTTCGCCGCGCGCCATGTCCTCGGCGAACATGCGCATGCCGCGCACCAGATTCTCGCCGTTCTCCGCCATGGTCTCGCGGTAGAGTTCGGGATTGGTGGCGATGAAATTGGCCGGCGACAGGGCGTTGAGGATCACGCGGGTGTAGAAGGCCGCCTTGTGTTTGGTGTGGGGGTCGAGCGCGTCGGCATCGCGCACCAGAGCGCTCGACCAGTCGTTCAGGACGCCATAGCCCTCGCGCAGGAAGGCAAAGAGCGGATGGCGATGCCAGTCCTCGTCGGCGAAGCGCTTGTCGGGCTTGGCCGGCGGAGCGACCGGCTGGCCGCTGGCGCGCGCCAACGAATTGGCCCAGACCCCCATGAAGCCGGCCATCAGCTTGGCCTGCGCCTGAAAGGCCCGCTGCGGGTCGCTCAGCCAATAGTCGCCGACCTCTGATAAGGTCGAGACCACGTCGCCATAGCTGATCGGCCCGTCGCGCACCACGCCCCGCTCGCGCGGCTCGACCCAGGCCGAAGCCGCCTTGCCCAGATGCTCCAGCATATGCGCGACGTTGCGCGCGAAGGCTTCCGGGTCGCGCACGGCATAACCCTTGAACGGATCGGCATCGGGGTTCGGGGAGGCGGGCCGCGTGCTGTTCATGAGGTCTCCTTCTGCCGGCGACATAAGCATGATTTGGGTCCGCTTTCAGCGGGCGGGATGGAGTGGCGGGCGGAATTCGTCGCGGCGGCGCAGCAAGAGCGGACCGGAATCGACCCATTCCCAACCCGCACGGCTTTAGGTAAAGAAGGCCTGGATCGGATCGGGATGCGGCACATGGTGAAGAGACGCTTGGGATTGGTGGCGACGCTCGCCCTTATCGGCGCGCCTCTCTCCGCCTGCCAGCCCCTGCTTCCGCGCGACGACACGCCTACCATCCTTCCACGCTTGGCGACGGCTCCGAATTCCGGCCCCTCGGCCCAGCGGATGGATGCGAACGGATATCCATTGATCGGCGCTTATCCCAAGGCGGCGACGCAGCAGGTTTCCAACGAGGACGTACAGGCGACTCGAGACCGTTTTGCGAATGTCGAGGCGCGTTCCGTCCCGCCGTCCGACACGGCCTATCGCAGCCGTGTGGTTGAGATGCAGACGCTTGCGGCCAGGCAGCAGGCCGAGGCCGAAGCGCGGCTGCGCGCCGCGAGCACGGGCGAGGCGGCGGGAGACGCCGCCAGCAGCCGGGCGCAGTAGAGCGCCGCCGACCCCTGAGAAGGGTCGATGTGCCCGGCCTCAGCGGACGCTCAACAGAATAATGAGCCCCGGCGCGCGCCAGACGAATGGCGTTGCGGTTCCGGCAGTCCGTCCTGATTCGAAAGCAGATCCGATGACCGAAGAGTTTCACAAAGTCCGCCGCCTTCCGCCTTACGTCTTCGAAGAGGTGAATAAGAAGAAGGCGGCCGCGCGCGCCCGGGGCGTCGACATTATCGACCTCGGGATGGGCAACCCCGATCTCCCGACGCCGAAATTCGTCGTCGACAAGCTGTGCGAGGCGATTCGCGATCCGCGCACGCATCGCTATTCCGCATCCAAGGGCATCGCCGGCCTTCGCCGCGCCCAGGCCGCCTATTACGAGCGGCGCTTCAACGTGAAGCTCAATCCCGACACGCAGATCGTCGCGACGCTGGGCTCCAAGGAAGGTTTCGCCAACATGGCGCAGGCGATCACCGCGCCCGGCGACGTGGTCCTCTGCCCGAACCCGACCTATCCCATCCACGCCTTCGGCTTCCTGATGACGGGCGGCACGATCCGCTCCATCCCCGCGCAGCCGGACGAGGACTTCCTGCGGGCGATCGACCGCGCCGTGCGCCACTCGATCCCCAAGCCCATCGCTATCATCCTGAACTATCCGTCAAATCCGACGGCCTACGAGGCGACGCTCGACTTCTATGCAGAGGTCGTGAAATTCGCCAAGCAGCACGAGATCATCATCCTGTCCGATCTTGCCTATGCCGAGATCTTCTTCGACGGCGCGCCGCCGCCGTCCGTCCTGGAAGTGCCGGGCGCGATGGACGTGACGGTGGAGTTCACCTCCATGTCGAAGACCTTCTCCATGCCGGGTTGGCGCGTCGGCTTCGCGGTCGGCAACGAGCGGCTGATCGCGGCGCTCGCGCGCGTCAAATCCTATCTCGACTACGGCGCCTTCACGCCGATCCAGGTGGCCGCGACCGCCGCCCTCAACGCCGGTGATGCGGCGATCGAAGAGGTGCGCGGCGTTTATCGCCATCGGCGCAACGTGCTGGTGGAATCCTTCGGCCGCGCCGGCTTTCACGTGCCGCCGCCGTCCTCCACCATGTTCGCCTGGGCGCAGATCCCCGAGCCCTACCGGCACATGGGCTCGGTGGAGTTCTCCAAGATGCTGATCGAAAAGGCCGATGTCGCCGTCGCGCCGGGTGTCGGTTTCGGCGAGTATGGCGACGATTTCGTGCGCATCGCCCTGGTGGAGAACGAGCACCGCATCCGGCAGGCCGCGCGCAATCTGCGACGCTTCCTTGCAACGGAGCAGGATCAAGGCCAAAAGGCGGCAGCCGGCGCCGCGAGGTAACGGCCGCCCGAACCCTTTTCGCAGAGCTCACCCCAAGGACACACCATGGATCGCCCGATGCGGCTCGGCATTGCCGGGCTCGGTACGGTCGGCGCCTCGCTCGCCCGGCTGATCGCCACGAACAAGGACGCCTATACGCTGCGCGCCGGGCGTCCGGTCGAGACCGTCGCCGTCAGCGCGCGGGATCGCACCAAGGACCGGGGCGTGGACCTGTCGGGCGTTCAATGGTTCGACGATCCCGTGGCGCTCGCCACGAACGGCGAGATCGACCTGTTCGTCGAACTGGTCGGCGGGGCAGAGGGTGTAGCGCTCGACAGCGTGAAGGCCGCGCTCAATCGCGGCCTTCCGGTGGTCACCGCCAACAAGGCGCTGCTCGCTCATCACGGCGTTCAGCTTGCCAAGCTTGCGCAGCGCAAGGGCACGACGATCTTCTTCGAGGCCGCCGCCGCCGGCGGCATCCCGATCATCAAGACGATGCGCGAGGGGCTGCGGGGCAATAAGGTCAGCCGCGTCTACGGCATCCTGAACGGCACCTGCAACTACATGCTGACTCGCATGGAGCGCGAGGGCATCGCCTTCGACGACTGTCTGCGCGACGCGCAGCGGCTGGGCTATGCCGAGGCCGATCCGACCTTCGACATCGGCGGCTTCGACGCCGCGCATAAACTGGCGCTGCTGACCTCGCTCGCCTTCGGCTGCGAGATCGATCTGGAATCGATCTTCATCGAGGGCATCGAGGCGGTGACCACCGAGGATATCGAGGCGGCGGCCGATCTCGGCTATCGCATCAAACTGCTGGCGGTGGCCCAGCGCACGGAATCGGGCATCGAGCAGCGCGTCCATCCGACCATGATTCCGGCGCATTCGGCGCTGGCGCAGGTCGACGGCGTGACCAACGCCGTGGCGGTCGACACCGATCTTCTCGGCTCCATCTTGCTCGTCGGCCCCGGTGCGGGCGGCAATGCTACGGCCTCAGCGGTCCTGTCGGACGTGCTCGACGCCGCGCGCGGGATTGCGATTCCGACCTTTGCCGTCGAGCCGACGCATCTGGCGCCCTACAAGCGGGCCCGGATGCGCGCTCACGAGGGCGGCTACTACATCCGTCTCAGCGTGCTCGACCGCGTGGGCGCCTTCGCCTCCATCGCGCGTCGCATGGCCGAGAACGACATTTCCCTGGAATCCATCGTCCAGCGCAAACGCGAGGGCGAGGAGGAGCGGGACGCCGCGCCGGTGATCCTCATCACGCACGAGACCACCGAAGCGGCCGTTCGCAAGGCGCTCGATGCGGTTTCCAAGGATGGACACCTGAAGAGCGAGCCGCGCATGGTGCGGATCGAGGCTTTGGACTGAGCGAGGCCGGAGCCCCCGCTTTCGCCTCCGCTTCTCGAGCGGGAACAGGTGAAAGCGAGGGTTCGCGAAGCCGGAGGATGAGAACGATGCCGGAGCGAGTGGACGAAGGCTTGCAATCGCTCGACCGCGTTCTATCGATCGAGATCGCCCGCGTCACCGAGCGCGCAGCGGTTGCCGCCGCGACCCTGCGCGGGCGCGGAGACGAGCGCGCCGCCGACCGGGCGGCCGTCGAGGCGATGAAGCGCGAGCTCGGAGCCCTGTCGATTAACGGCACCATCGTCGTCGGCGAGGGCGAGAAGGACCAGGTTCCCTCGCTCTATATCGGAGAGACGATCGGCGCCGGAGGGCCGCCGATGGACGTCGCGCTCGATCCTCTCGAGGGTACGACGATCTGCGCCAAAAACCTGCCCGGTGCGTTGACGATCTTGGCCATCGCCACCAAGGGCGGGCTGATGCACGCGCCCGACGTCTATATGGAGAAGATCGCGGTTGGCCCGGGTTTTCCCGAAGGGATCGTTAGCCTCAACCGCAGCGCTGCCGAAAATCTCAACGCTTTGGCGAAAGCCAAGGGCGTGCCGGTCGGCCAGATCACCGCCTGCATTCTCGATCGTCCGCGCCACGCCAAGATGATCGAGACGATCCGCGAAACCGGCGCCGCGATCCGCCTGATCGGCGATGGCGACATTGCCGGCGTCATCCAGACCACCGATCCGAAGGAAACCGGGATCGACATCTATATGGGCATCGGCGGCGCGCCCGAGGGCGTTCTGGCGGCGGCCGCGCTTCGTTGCATGGGCGGGCAGATGGAGGGGCGTCTCCAGCTTAACACCGGTGAGAAGCGCACCCGTGCCGAAAAGCTCGGCCTCGGCGACCCCGACCGCATCTATCGGCTGGACGATATGGTGCGTGGCGACGTGGTCTTTGCCGCGACGGGCGTCACGGACGGCAACCTTCTGGACGGCGTTCGCTTCCGCAAGGGCCGGATCGAGACCCATACGCTGGTGATGCGCAAGCAAGGCCGCACGATCCGCGACATTCGCGCCCGTCACTACGAGTTTGAGAAATTCGGCCTGTAACTCCAGCGGCTGAGCGTCTCGTCATGCTCAATCAGAGCGGAGCCGCCTTAAGCGGCCGCGCCCCCTTTCAGGACCCATGACCACCGAAATCCGGACTTTTCTCCAGGTCGAGCAGTCGGCCTCCCGCCGTCGCTGGGTCCACGCGCTCGACCTGAGGGCGGAGGCGACGGCATCGCGGATTGCTCAGCTTCATGCGATTCCCGAGATGGTGGCACGGGTTCTGGCCGCGCGGGACGTGGACGCCGAGGGCGCGGCCCGCTTTCTCGATCCGACGCTTCGCGACCTCATGCCCGATCCATCTACGCTAACGGATATGGATCGGGCCGCGGAGCGGATCGCCGACGCGATCGCACGGCGGGAAAAGGTCGCGATCTTCGGGGACTATGACGTGGACGGCGCGGCCTCCGCCGCCCTTCTCGCCCGCTATCTCCGGCATTTCGGCCTGACGCCCGCGATCCGCATTCCCGATCGCATGACGGAAGGCTACGGCCCCAATCCGCGCGCCATGCTAGACCTGATGGAGGATGGCGCGACGCTGGTCGTCACGGTGGATTGCGGCACCGGCAGTTTCGAGGCGCTGGAGGCGGTCGCCGCGCGGCAGATCGATCTCGTCGTGCTGGATCACCATCAGACGGGCGGTCTGCTGCCGCCGGCCCATTCCATCGTCAATCCGAACCGGCAGGACGATCTGTCGGGGCAGGGGCATCTCTGCGCTGCGGGCGTAGTGTTCGTCACGCTCGCTGCCGTTTCGCGCGTCCTGCGCCAGCGCGGCTATGCCAATGCCACGCTCCCGCCGCTGATTGACGATCTCGATCTCGTCGCGCTGGCGACGGTCTGCGATGTCGTGCCCTTGCAGGGGTTCAATCGTGCGCTGGTGGTGAAGGGCCTTCTCACCATGCGCCATCTTCACAAGCCGGGCCTGAAGGCGCTTGCGGAAGTCGCGCGCCTGTCGGGCCCGATCGACACGTTCCATCTCGGCTTCCTCCTCGGCCCCCGCATCAACGCTGGGGGGCGCATCGGCGAATCCAATCTCGGAACGCGCCTGCTGCTGACGTCGGACGATCTCGAAGCCAAGGAACTCGCTGAGCAGCTCAACCTCCTCAACGCCGAGCGTCAGGCGATGGAGCGCGTGATGCTGGACGAGGCGGAGGCCGAGATCCGCACTGAGATCGGCAGCGGAGACGGGCCACCCGTTCTGATCGCGGCTCGCGCGAACTGGCATCCCGGCATTGTCGGTCTTTTGGCCGCACGATTGAAGGAGCGCTTCTCGCGGCCCGCCTTCGCCATCTCTTTCGACGCTACCGGCCGCGGCACCGGCTCGGGCCGCTCCATTCCCGGCTTCGACATCGGACGCTTCGTGCGGCGCGCAGTGGAAGCGGGCGTGCTGGTGAAGGGCGGCGGCCACGCCATGGCGGCAGGGCTGACGATCGAGCGCGAGCGGCTGGGCGATTTCCGGGCGCTAGCTGAAGAGCAGGCCAAGCGGATCGTACCGAACCTTATGGCGGGCGAAGTCATTGCGATCGACGCGGCCATGTCCGCCTCGGCCTTCACGCCGGACACCTATTCGCTGGTGGAGAAGGCCGGCCCCTACGGCGCCGGCCATGCCGCACCAATCTTCGCGTTGCCGCGCCATCGTCTCGTCCAGGCCTCGCATGTCGCGACGGGCGGGCACATCCGCCTCGCGCTGAAATCCGCGGACGGCGCCCAGGTCTCCGCGATCGCCTTCCGCGCCGAGGGAACGCCTCTCGGCGAGGCCTTGATCGCCTCGCGCGATCGGGTGATCCATGCGGCGGGGACGCTGGCGATGGATCGCTATGGCGGAAGAGAGAAGGTCACGCTGCGCGTCGTTGACATCGCAATCCCGAAGGACTGAACGGCGTCGGAAGAGCCTTAAGGCTCAGCCATTCAACTCGCTTGTCCTCAGTGCGATCGAGACGGGAGAGCTGTATTCAGCAGGCGCGTCGTCCGTCGGATTGTTCGAGATCGGATTCCTTCGATGAACTCAGTCGATTGCAAACCTATCGGGCGGAGGCAGACGTAGGCCAGCTACAGTCCAAACGAAGCCTATTACGGCGATCCGTGAAAAGTTCGAAGATATAAAAAGGAAGGAAAGTGGTACGCCCAAGGAGAGTAAGCCTCTCCAGGCAAATCAACGGGTTAGCTCGCCTGACCCGGTCTTATCCCACGCTTGAATTCATTCGGCAATCTTCGACGATGTCCAACATCGAAGGCGATCCACCGCCGAAAACGAAAGCGGCCGATGGGGTTAGCCCTCCCATCGACCGCCAGTCCGTGAAGAAGCTGCCTAGCGCCTTCGATCCTCAGAATAGCATCTTTCCTCCGGCGCTCGCAATCGCATCGGTGTGGGTGTGCTGGGTCGTGCTGCCCTTCGTTTTGGAGGCGGCGCGATGAACCCGGTCGCCTTCCACTGGCAACAAGCCTGGGCTCTGGCCCGCGACAAGCGCCTCAAAGGCGATGATCTCCGCGCCGCTGTTATCGGCCGGCTCGCCATCAACGGCGATCCTCGCACCAGTATTGTCTCCTTCGTCGCTGCCTCGGAGGAGGTGACGGATCTCGCGTTTAGGAGCTTCGTCATCGCCCTGGCCGTCACCGTGCTGGCCGACGCCGGCCGAGTGTTCACCGACGCCGAGGCCGACGCCAGGGTCCGAAAGGTCGCTCGCGATCTCGACATTTCAGAACTCCGCGCCGGACGCGCGCTCGATAGCCTAGCGCCGGTTATGGCCCGCGCCGGCTTCGGAGGCGCCGCATGACCGCCGTCCTGACGAACAAGTACGAGTGGGCGCGCAAGCTGCTCCCGCTGGACCTGTCCGGCGAGCGCTGGCGTGTCCTTTTCTCGGTGAAGGAGATCCATCGCGGCGAACTCGCCGAGGTGTCAGTGACCAAGATTGCCGAGATGACGGGGCTCAATCGACGCACGGTGACGCGGCACTTAAAGGCATCGGAAGCCGAACAGCTGATCGCAGTCGAATGGTCTAAGGGTGGCCGCGCACCGCACCGCATTCGGCTCCTCGAGCCTACTGCGACACCCCTCCTACTGCGACACCATGAGTGTCGCAGTAGGAATGACGGATCTGAGGTGTCCTACTGCGACACCATGAGTGTCGCAGCTACTGCGACAGCCCACGCGTGCGCGCGGATTACACCTTCGACTTTAGAAGCCGGGGCGGCCCTCCAGGCCGTCCCCGGCTATTCTCTAACTACATCTCCGATCGTGGATGCCGCCCCTGACGCGCCTGGGGGCGCTGGGGCTAACGCTGACCATCATCCTTCAAACGAGTCGACCGCATCGGAGGTTCTTCCCGACGCGAGGAAGAGCGCTGGCAACGCCGAGCCCTTCCCGGCTGACGAGTCGGCCGAGCTCGACGAGCCGAGCCTTGCCGAACGGATTGCCGCCCTCGAGGCCGATATTGCGGATCTCGCGGAACAAGGGCTGTCCGTTCCCGACGAACTCGCGGCGTTCCTCGATCGGGGCCACGATCCCGATGAGGCCGAGGTCTCGCAGATGGAAGACCTCGCCCGCCAAGTCGTCGACGACCACAACGAGCGGGTCGAACGCGAAAACGCCGAGATCGATGCAGCACGGGAGGCGGTCGCGGCTCGGAAGGCAGCGGTCGAGCCGCTTTCCTCGAGGATCAATGATCCTGCGAAGCGGGCTGACTTCATCGACCGCCTCGGCAGCTACCTCCTTACGCTCGATCGCGAAGCGCGCTGGCAATCATGCCGGCGGCGGGAACTCGCCATGCGCGCCGAGCTCCAGAAGACGCTGCCGCGGTTCATGGCCTGCCGGATCGCTGAGGAAATCTTCGACGACGTCAAGACCGAAGTGTGGCGTCGCGAGCGGCCAGTCGACGCCGCGGATGCGGGGAACCTCGTTTCCATCGCGTTCGCGCAAGCCGCCATTGGGATGGGAGCATCGACGAATGGGTGACCTTGTCATTTTCAAGCTCGGTCGATCGGCCGGCATCGTTCAGACGTTCGCCGAGGCACTGGCCTCCCATGACGACGAGGCGGCCATTGCTCTGGAGTGGCGAGAGCGCGTCCTCGATCTCGTCCGGCCCTTATTCGGCAAGGTGCTGGCCGTAGATCTCGACCGCGAGCTCTTCGACCTCATGGGCTCGGCGGCAGCAGCGGCGGACGTTCTTCGCGCGGCTCGTCAGCGGGAAGCATCGAAGCGACAGAAGCGCCGCCCGGCACTTCGCGTCGTCGCCAGACGTCCAGAGCAACTCGATCTCTTCGACACGAAACCTGGGCCCGCAAAAGCCCCAGCGCCAATTGGAGGCGAGATCTCGCATGTCGGTTGATACGATCTCGATCGGCGCGCTGGCCGACGCAATGAACGCGATCGAAACCGCACCGCGCTCGCGGCGCGCCGGCGTCTGGACAAGGGCCGTTCGGCGGTGGCGAAGGCAACTTCTTGCCGCCGGGCTGACCGAGCCAGACGCTGAGTTCGCGATCGGCCGCGCCTTCACACTCGCTTGGCAGAACTGTGCCGAACTCCGCGAGGTGACGCCTCGGCCATCCGGCCTCGAAAATGGCCCTCAGAAAGCGATGGGGCGTTTCAACCTTCCTCCCCTTGTGAAGAGGAAGAAATACGCTCCACGGCCCGCCACGGCGGCAGGAGCGGTGTCGTGACTGGCCGGGCTCGACCGGCCGGGCAGGCGCGGGGTGTGGCGGCAGCGCCACACCCGGCACCCCGCCCCCCCCTATGGGTCCTTTCCAGGGGACGCGCAGAAGCCGCGGGTGGCGCGCAGCGCAGTTTCTCGCAACTTTTTCGATTTTCGTTTTCGCATGTCCACGTCCCCCAAATCTTCCTCAAGGTAGATCGAGATGAAGACCCCAGAATTTCCTGAAACCCTTTCCCGGCAGGGGCTGGCGACGCTTCTGGGCCTGTCGCCGAGACACGTCGCTCGGCTCGCCAAGGAGGACATCCTCGTCCGCGACGGCGCCGGGAAATATCCGGTTGTCGGCAACGTCGCCCGCTATGTCGGCCACGCGCTCTCGCTTGAAGCGCGCCGATCGTCCGAGACATCCGGCGACCGATTGAGGGAAGCGCGCCGGCTCGACTTGGAACGCGCAATGGCCCGCGACGATCGTGCAATCATCGATCTCGACGAGGCGCAGGACAGCATCGCCTCCTTGGTCGCGATGTTCGCTGCCGCGCTGGACGCGCTGCCCCGCCAAGCTGCCCCGGATGATCGGGGCTTGCAGACCCGCCTCACGGGCGTCTGCGACGGCATTCGCTCAGCCCTGAGCGCGAAGCTTGCCGATGAAGCAGCGAAACTCAAGAACGGGAAGGAGGCCTGACCATGGCCCGAGGTGCCCAGACTACTCTCACTCTCCGGCTTATCGACGCGGTCAGCGCCCCGGCGCGCGCCGCGCGCGCCGCGCTCGCCGGATTGAACGCGGGCATCGGTGCCCTTCAAGGCTCAGGCAATATTCTGGCAGCTGCCGGACGAAACGCGCAGCGCGATATGGGCCGTGTCGCCGCCGCTGGAACGGCGGCCGGCGCTGGTCTGGCGGCCGGAGCCTTGGCGATCGTATCCACGGAGAAGGCGCTCAACGCCGCCGCCGCCGCCGGCAATCTTTCGATGAAGGATCGAGCCGACGTCTATGACAACGCCATCCGTTTGAACTACGACTACGGCGGCTCTGTTCGTGATGTCATCAATGCGAACACCGAACTTCTTCGTTCTGGTCTGGATCTCCAGAACAGCAAGGCGGCATTGCCGGATTCGTTGAACTTGGCGCAAGCAACCGGCGAGAATTCGGTTGATACGACGCGCGCGATCGTGACGAACCTGACGGCGCTGGGGCTCCAGTACGATCAAACGGCGGCGGCAGCGGATCGCTTCGTCCAGGCCTTGGACCGCACTGCTGGCGTGAACTTAATCGACTTCGAAACGTCGGGAAAATACTTCAACCCGGTCGCCGCAGCGACGGGGATGAGCGCCGACGAAACCATGGCGATGCAGATCGAAATGGCGAAGCGTGGCATCTCCGGATCGTCGGCCGGCACGGGCCTGCGCGCCGGTCCTGCGTCTATCCTCGCGCCGACGAAGAAAGCGCTGGGCGCCTATGCTCGCCTGAAATTGGACCCACGTCAGTTTCAGGGCGATCGCAAAGGTGACGCAACTGCCGAGCAAATTCTCGGCGTGCTCGAAGCCCGCGGCGCCAACACCGAAGGCGTCGAAGCGGCTGTCGCGGCGATCGTCGCTGCCAAGGCGAAGGACTCCGACAAAGCGAATCGAATTGTTCGTGACCTCGGGGACCAGCTGGGCGCGGTTACCGCAGAAGACCGCGCCGAAATGGTTCAGGCGGTCATGGCCGGGCTCCAAGGTGGCGCGCGGCGAGCCGATGTTCCGGGCCTCGTCAAGGAGCTCCAGCGACGAGGCGCCGGCTTCGCCGACTTCGAAGCGATTTTCGGCAGGAACCACGCTTCAAAATTTTTGGGCTTCAACGCGGCCAGCTACGATGAGGAGCTTGGTCTGATGCGGACGCAGGCCCCCGGGTCGACGGACCGCAAGTCCAAAATGATGATGCAGGGCTTGCCGGGCGATGTGAACAACGCCGAGGGCGCGCTCCAGGGCCTTATCGCAGCGCTGTCCAAGGCGGGCGGGCTCTCTGATCTTTCCAAGGGCTTTCGGGCCGCTGCGGAGGCGCTGACGACCCTGTCGGACCAGAATCCGGCGCTTCTCCGGTTCGGCACGCTGGCCGCTGCCGCCGTTGCGGCGCTCGCGCCGCTCGGCTTTATGGCTGGATCAGCCGGCGCCGCGATCGGCCTGCTCATCAACCCGGTTTCGCTGGCCGGCGCGGCCATTGCCGGGCTCGTCGGGATGAACCTGAAGCCTGTTACGAATGGGCTTCGCACCTTCTCGAATGCGCTACGTCGCTCGATCGACCTAACCATCATTCGGGGCATGCAGGCCCAGGGCGAGGCGGCACGCGAATGGCTCAGCTCGTTCCGCGCCGGCCGGCTCGCATTCAACCGAGTCGGCGACGATCTCGGCCGGGCGCTCGGGCGCGGCGTCAACGCCGCCGCACGCGCGCTTCCGCAGCTGCGGGCCGCTGCCGGCGCGCTCGCTTCGTTGGGTCAGACCGCTCTGGCTGCTCTCGGCCCGCGCCTCACGCCAGCAATCTCGAGCCTCCGCGATCTCGCTGAAACCTTCGCCGCGCCAAAGATCGAGGCGGCGCTCCGGCTCGGCGAGGCGCTGAAGCAGTTCGGTGCAAACGCCAGTGCCGCGATCGGACCAGCGCTCGCCGCCGGGATCTCCATCGTTTCAACCAGCTTCGGAACGCTGACCGCCGGCGCCGAGGCGGTGATCCGGACGCTAAATGCCGTGCAGACGGGCATGGTCGCCTTCGCCAGCGGCCTTCTCGAGGCGATCTCGCCGGACGCCCTGGCATCGGCGTCGCGCGGTTTATCGGCGCTGGCTGACGCGGCGAGCCGGCCCGTCGCCCTCCTGGGCGACGGCTTCCGCGCGATCTCCAACGCGGTCGCTGGATCGACGGACTCGCTTGCCGCTTTTGCATCGAGCGCCGGTGCCAGCGTGGGCGCCGGGATCAATGCTGCCGTCGCCGCCCTGGCGAATGGCCGCGCTGCGCTGGCCGCGACCTGGAGCGCCATCACCGGTCTCTTCGACGAGATGGGGCGCTTCGTGCCCGACTTCGGCCCCTTGGTCGGCGCGATCCAATCGGCGATCGGATCGATCGTCTCGGTCCTGGAGCGCGTCGGCAGCGCTGTATCGGCGGCGCGCTCGGCCATTTCCGGATTGGCCGGGGGCGGCGCACAGCAAGCGGCAACGGCCGGCGCTGCGATCGGCGGCATGGCGGCACCGATGCAGGGGCCGCCCATGCCACGACGGGCCGGCGGCGGTTCCGTTCGACGCGGCCCTGTCTTGGTCGGCGAGCGCGGCCCCGAGGTGCTGAATTTGGGCGGCAACGGCTACGTCACGCCGAACCATAAGCTCGGCGGCGGGGGCGACACGATCAGCATCCACGTCAACGGCGCGGGTGATCCCGAAGCCGTCGCTAACCGGGTCATGCAGAAGCTGAACCGGAAGGTGCAGCGGTCCAGGCAGATCGGTATGAACAGGTAGGTGCGTAATGCGAATCGCGCTACCGCTCAAGTGTAGGCTTTTCTTCTTTAAAAGCCTTCCGTTTCAGTGGCTTGTCGAAATGCATGTAGTTCTTCATCTGCGTAAATGCGTAATTCAGGAGTTGATTGTTGATAGTCGCCTCCTCCTCGTTCAGGTAAACATCAACTAATGTTTGGGAGATTCTCTTATCAAACAAGAACGTTGATGCTCGAACGGCATTCAAAAGCTCTTCTTTGTCGGGCCGGGTATCCACTACGAACTGCGATGGGTAGTAGTACTGTGTGATAGTCTGATAGATGGCAAATCTCTTATCAAAGAGATCCAAGGCGAGCTTTTCCCTAGCGGTTTGCCATTGTCTCCAGGCTATGTACGCCACCGACATGCCAACGATCAAGGTGGATATGGCCTGGGCCCATGGTGCTGTTATCGTCATTTCGCCCCCTTTCTCCCGTGCAGATCTGCGAATGTACTACGAGGTCGCATCGGGGAAACGCTCGAAACTGAAGATGGGGCGGCCTTCGGGCCGCCCCCTTTTTTCGTGTGTTCGCTAGCCTGTGGAAAAATAAAAAATTCGAGAGACAATGCAGTGACTTGCTTCGGAAATTCACCTTTAGAAGACGAATTGAGCTTTGCTTCGGAGGCTATTTGAGTCAAATTCGGCCGTCGGCGAGAAAACCCTAGATCGGGCTAAGCCGCTTCCCTTACAATTTGAGGTTTTGAGATGTCCGAAGATTTTCGGACGTCCGTACTCGCGCGCGCATTGGAACGCGACGAGGCGGTCGTTCGTGCATTCGCGGGCGGCTTGCCCATGGAAAGTCGCGTCCGACATCGAGTCGAGCGGCGATTCACGCTCAAAGACGCTCTCTCCATCACCATTTGCGACGCGGTTGCTTCCCAGCTTCCGCGTCGTTTTTCGTTCGCCTTGGTCGCGCAGGCCGCCGACCATTTTGAGCGCATCGTCGCGAACGACGATTACTCTCCGTGGTCCGTCTCATGGCCCGATCCGACGTCCGTTACCGGCTTCTCGTTCGCTTTCTTCAGCGACCCAGAGGCGGCGCTGGCATGTGTGCTCGAGCACGACCAGGCGAGCACGTTCTCGTGGGCGGATCTCGTCCGGGGCGCCCTCGGGCGCATCCTGGAGGCAAAGCGCGTCGCCAAGGAGAAAAACAATGGGTGACCGCACGGAAGAACGCGGCGTCACCGGACTGGCCGTAACACGCTCCGGACACTTCGCCATTGGCCTCGGTGAAAACACCGCTCTGCTGGCGCTAGAGCCGGCCGAAATGCGCGATTTGGCAACGCAGCTTTTGCTGGCCGCCGCGGATCTGGAAGCGACTGCCGCCGCCGCGACCGAGGCCGCAATCGCCAGGGCCCGTGGAGGTCTTCAATGACCGGCAACAAAGTTCGCATCCCTGACGTTCTGCGCAGCGACGTGCAGATTCGCGCCGACACGGTGGATGAAGAAGCGCGAACCGTCGAAATCGTGTGGGCCGCCGGCGCCCCCGTCCAGCGTTATGACTGGTGGGAGCGCGAGAACTACATAGAAGAGCTTTCGATGGACCCTGGCGCGATCCGCATGGATCGCTTCGCCGCCGGCATGTCGCTTCTCGACAGCCACAATCCCTACTCCATGGACGATCGCCTCGGCGTCGTTCTCCCGGGCTCTGTCCGGGTCGAGAACGGCCTCGGCATTGCCACGGTCCAGTTCTCGCGAAAGCCGCGCGCCGAAGAGCTATTCCAGGACGTCATCGACGGCATGCCGTTCCCGGTCAGCGTGGGATATCGAACCCACTCCTACGAGCGAACCGAGGCGAGCGACACTTCGATCGCCCGTCTCACTGCAATCGATTGGGAGCCGATGGAATTGTCGGCCGTCCCGATCCCCGCCGACCCGGCCGCCCACTCGCGCGGAGAAGCCCCCGGTCAAGTCCAGAAATTTCACGACGTGGCCGTGATGAGCCGCTCATCTTTGAAGGAGGGGCGAATGCCTTCCCAGAACAACCGCGCTCCCGAGCGTGATAATTCCCTTGGCTTGCCGCTCTCGACGCGACAGGCCGAGATGACCCGCATCTTCCCGAAGGAGGACGCCGTCCGTGCGTTCGTCGCCGGCCGCGAAGACATCGACTCCGAAGCATTCGTTGCTGAAACGCGCGGAATGAACGAGCTTCAGATTCGCGCCGCGCTTCTCGACCATATTGTCGAGCGCCAGGAGCGGACGCCAACTTTCCCGCACGCTCCGGCTCGTGCTGGCGCGGCCGATCGGCGTTCTGAGATCGAGGTGCGGGGCGAGGCGATCTACGCCCGGGCCAACCCAGCGCATCGCCTGTCCGAGCAGGGACGCCAGTTCGCCCACATGCGCTTTTCCGAGCATGCACGCGACTGCCTCCGGCATGCGGGGGAGAACGTCACGGGACTGTCCGATGCGCAGCTTGTGACGCGCGCCCTTCACGCCACTTCAGACTTTCCGCTAATCCTCGGGATCGCTGGCGAGCGCGCTCTCCGCGCTGGCTACGAGGTACAGGACAGTGAACTGCGCAAGACGGCGCGCCAGTCGACGCTTTCGGACTTCCGCACCCACTACGCGGTGAACCTTTCGGCAGCGCCCAGCATCCTCAAGGTTAACGAGCACGGCGAATACAAGCGCGGCACGCTGCGCGAGAGCCAGGAGGGCTACGGCCTTTCCACCTACGGCCGCATCATCGGTCTGACTCGGCAGCTGCTCATCAACGACGACCTCGGTGCGTTCGCGCGGATCGCCCCCGCGATCGGCCGGAAGGCGCGAGATTTCGAGATTGCCAGTCTTGCGGCGATCATCGAGGCGAACCCAATCATGTCGGACGGTCTCTCGGTGTTCTCGGCCGAGCACGGCAATTTGGGCGCCGCCGCCAGTCTCTCGGTCGAAAGCCTCTCTGCGGCCCGGCTCGCGATGCGGAAGCAGACCGGCCTCGCGGGCGAGTCGATCGGCGTTCGGCCCAAGTATCTCGTCGTACCCAGCGAGCTCGAGACGATCGCGGAAAAGGTCCTCACGCAGATTGCGGCCA
Source organism: Aureimonas sp. AU20 (assembly GCF_001442755.1). Classification (NCBI taxonomy): domain Bacteria; kingdom Pseudomonadati; phylum Pseudomonadota; class Alphaproteobacteria; order Hyphomicrobiales; family Aurantimonadaceae; genus Aureimonas; species Aureimonas sp. AU20. The sequence continues at coordinate 2,362,665 of NZ_CP006367.1, forward strand.
CGAAAGTCAGCGACGTCAATCCTTTCGCCGCGAGACTCGAATTGATCGTCGAGCATCGTTTGAGCGACCCAAGCGCGTGGTTCCTTGCCGCTGATCCGAACGAGGTCGACGGCCTGGAGTTTGCCCACCTAGCCGGTGAGGAAGGCGTCCACATGGAAACGAAGGCAGGCTGGGACGTCGATGGGATCGAGATAAAAGCCCGCCTCGACTTCGGAGCCGGCTGGATCGATCACCGCGGCTGGTACCGCAATCCTGGCCAGTAATTCACGAATACCCGATGCGGAGTGGCATCGCGCATCGGGGGTAGGCCAGTCCTCGCTGGCCGGAAAGTCCACCTTGTGAGGTGGTGGCAAAGAGGGGGGGCGCGGAGTCGTCACCGCGCCCCTTTTTTTCGACCTTCGCGCTTCGCGCGGCTGAAGCGCGCGAGCCGCGAATGCCGGAGGAAACCATGAATATCTTCGACGACCTTCTCGGCATGGCCGAGGAAACGCTTGATCTCGTGAACGGCGAACCCGTCGTCATTCATCCCCAGTACCGCGGCCCGAACGGTCGGGCCGTCCCTGATCCCGAGCGCCGGCCGGTCCACCTGTCCGGCATTTTTGAGATCCGGCCAGGGCCCGGGGACATTCAACTCGGCAACCGCAACAGCGCACGCGGCGGCAATGATCTGCGGCTCCTTCAGAATGGCGCAACGAACACCCTTTCGATCCGTGCAACCGACCTCGACGGCTTGGAACTGCGCCAGGGCGACCGCATCGACCTTCCCGACAGGGGAACCGGCAGGCGCTTCGAGGTCGTCGCATGCCAGCCAGACGAGCACGGGCGGCTGAAATTGCAACTGGTGGAGAAATGAGATGGGCGAGAAGCGTTCGACGATCTCGATCTCGCGCTACGCGAACCTGATCGCCGCGGCGAAAGCGGCAGGACTTCCGGTGGTCCGATCCGAGATCGACGCGGACGGCCGGATCGTTCTGGTCCATGCTGAACCATCTGATGCAACGAGGATGGCAGGCTCCAATTCCTTCGACAGGATACTGAGGTGAGAAAGCGGCCCAACCCTTACCCTGGCATCACGCCTGCACCCGATCGACACGGAAAGATGCGGTGGCGCTTCCGCATGAAGGGGCGGCCAGCGTGTTACATCAATCACGAATACGGATCGAAGGCGTTCGAAGCCGCCTACAAAGCGGCGGTCGAGTCCAGCTTCGACATCACGTCTCCGACGCTCGACGAGGGCAGGGGCACATTCGGCTGGCTGATCGAGGAATACGCGCGTCGGCCGGCGTGGTCCAAGCTCGCGAAGATCACCCGCACAAATCAATGGAACGATTTCCAGCGCTTCCGGCAGGAATATGGGACCGCCATGGTCCGCGATCTACGTTCCGACCATGTCGAGAAGATGCTCGCAAAAAAGGCTTCTACTCCCAGCGCGGCGAACCACCTCTTGCGCACCGTCAAACTGCTCTGCCGCTTCGCCGTGAAGATCCGGCTGATCGAGGCCGACCCGACCGCCTCTGTGGAACGGTACGCCGAGAACCCAGACGGCTTTCACACATGGACGACGCTCGAAATCGGCCAGTTCATCGAGTTCCACGGTGCAGCATCGAAGCCAGCTCTGGCCCTTGAACTGATGCTTTCGACCGGCGCGGCGCGTCAGGACGTCATCGCCTTGGGCTGGCAGAACATCCGCGCCGGGCGCATCGCCTACCGCCGTCACAAGACGGGCGGGGAGGTGGATCTTAACCTCTCGCTCATGCCCGATCTTTCGACGCTCCTCGAAGATCTGCCGCGTGACCGGATGCTGTTCCTATCCTGGGGTGCCGGTCGCCCTTACACAGCCGCCGGCTTCGGCAATCGCTTCCGAGAATGGTGCAGCAAGGCCGGACTTCCGCATTGCAGTGCGCATGGCCTGCGCAAGGCCGGCGCAACGCGGCTCGCCGAGGCTGGTGCGACCGAGTTCGAAATAATGAGCTTCCTCGGCCATCGCACAACAGACGAAGCCAGGACTTACGTGAAGCGCGCAAATCGTGCAAAAATGGCCGACGCTGGGATGCGAAAGCTTCTCGGTGTGTCCAACCAAGTCGTCGGGTTGGACAAGCATCGATCCAAGCTACTGAAGTAGAAGGAGAAAAAAAGATGGTGGTACGCCCAAGGAGAATCGAACTCCTCTCTCCACCGTGAAAGGGTGGCGTCCTAACCGATAGACGATGGGCGCGGACAAGTGCGTCTATAAGATGATTCGACCGGTCTGACAAGCCTTTGTCGCAGAACGCGAAGAGATCGCTTCAAGCGCGAAACGCATCGCTCCATAGACGATGCGATGGACAGGCTGACTCAGAAGAATAGAAGGGAAAGTGGTACGCCCAAGGAGAATCGAACTCCTCTCTCCACCGTGAAAGGGTGGCGTCCTAACCGATAGACGATGGGCGCGGACAAGCGGGTCTATAAAAGGACTTTTCGCGAGTCGCAAGCCCATTTCGGGCTTGGGGGAGATTTATGTCAGGTGGCGCGGCGCGAGCTGCGGCAGGGCCAGTTCCAGTCCCGACGCGGGCCAACATCGATGTGGATTGCAGCCGTGTGGCAGTAGGTTCCGACGCCGCCGCGCATCGGCAGAGCGCGCACGAAGCGCGCGACTTCCTGCCCATTGACGCCCGGCACGTGAAGGTCGGCCGCCTTGCACTGCATATGGAGGGATGCTTTCGCGCCGTTCACGCTGCGATTGTGCGAAGGAGAGCGATAGCCGGAGGTGATGACCACCTTCTGATGGAAGCGCGCTTCCACCTGCGAGATGAGCGACATGAGGTTGGAGTCGAAGCAGTTGGTGACGACATCCTGCCGCTGGATCATCAGACCGCTCGGCGCGAGGCGGGCGATGCCGCTGAGCGAAGCCATCTGGTAGCTGTCGCCGAGATCGTCGATCAGTTCGGAATCGACGGAGGCGCGCTGCCCGATCTCGAAAAGCGATTTGGGATCGACGCCCGGCAGGCCGTTGTCGGCGGATTTGGGCTTCTCGTTGTCGGATTGGTGCACGATCACGCGTCGGCTCTTGCCGGCTTCCGCGTTGCGCAGCGGCACCTTGGCTTCGGCCTGCGTATAAAGCGAGGCGTAGAGCGAGTGCTCGGCCTCGCGCCCGTCGCGTTGTGGCTGCGCGAAGGCGGTGACCGCCGGTCCCGACATCGGCGTCAGAAGACTGCGAGTCTTGCCCGGCTCGATCTCGCGGCTGGCAGCCGCAACCTGCATGTCCTTGGACGCTGGTTTGCTGGCCTCCGCGATCCGGCGGGCGGCGTCGCTGGAGGCGACGGCCTTGAGCGCTTCGCCCTTGGATGGTTCCGCAGCCTCGCTGCCATCCTTTGCGGCGGGGGGCCCAGCCTGCTCGGCGACCTTGCCGTCTGACGCGATCACCTCGGCGATCGACGGGCCGCCCTTCGCCTCGTTGGGTTTGGGCGGATTGGAGAACCCGAAGGCGGAGCTTTCGTCCACCGCCGAAACGCAGCCGGTCAGAAGCGTCGATGCGCTTGCCAGGCCCGCGACAACCCATACGCAGCGTGCGCGCCGCCAATTACTCGTGGTCGTCAATCGCTAGTCCACCCTCTGGAGCGCCGCACGGTCGACGCGTTAAAGTTCGGCATCGTTCCCTGGCGGGATCGATGCCGAAAAACCGTGCAGGCTTCTCAAGTTCCCACGCGAACGCCCTTTCGGGCGCACCCTCTCACATTACAAAATGTTTAACACTACGGCGCAAGTAGGGCTACTGGCCCAAAGCCCTACCAGGAGCCGGTGTTCTCCATGCTCGCCCAAGGTTCGGCAGGCGCCTTGCTCTCACCCTTCTGCAAAAGCTCGAAGGAGATATTGTCCGGCGACTTCACGAACGCCATGCGTCCATCGCGCGGCGGCCGGTTGATGGTAATGCCAGCGTCCATCAGGCGTTGGCAGGTCTGGTAGATGTCGTCCACCTCGTAGGCGAGATGCCCGAAGTTCCGCCCGCCGCCGTAGGTTTCCGGGTCCCAATTGTAGGTAAGCTCGAGAAGCGGCGCCGCGTTGGCGCGACCGGCCTCGACATCCTCAGAGGCGGCTAGAAAGATCAAAGTGAAGCGGCCTGTTTGGCTCTCGCTACGGCGGACCTCCGTCATGCCCATGTGCTTGCAATAGAACTCGAGCGAGCGATCGATATCGCTGATGCGAACCATGGTGTGCAGATAGCGCATGAAATTCCCCCGAAGAAACGCTCGCGGGACGTAGCGCTTACGAGCGGTTTGGCCAGTGCTATGCGAAAAGGTTCCCAATTCTCTAAACATTGCCGCCCCTCGTTTTGATAGGGGTGACCGGATGCATTTGGACCAGGGCGTGTCCAAAATCCATAAAATGCCGGCTTGAGGATTCCCAAAATCACCGCGCCATCTATTCTGATATTTAATGTGAGTTCGGACGACGGTTAGCCGCGAATCGATGTGAGGGCCGCCGGGCGCATATCGTTTGGACGGGGGTTTGGAATGCGCGTTGGGTATGGGCGAGCGAAGCGGCGGTGGGTATGACCGAGCAAGGTTCATCTCGCACAGCCGAACGCGATTTGCCGTTCGACGCCGCCTCTGACGGCCATCCCGTGATCGAGGGCCGCATCAAGTGGTTCGACGTCGCCAAGGGTTTCGGCTTCATCGTGCCGGACGACGGGTCGGACGACATTCTTCTCCACGTCACCTGCCTGCGGCGCGACGGCTATTCCACCGTTCTGGAAGGCGCGCGGGTCGTCTGCGAGGTGCAAAGGGGCGAACGGGGGCTGCAAGCCTCCCGCGTCCTCTCGATGGATTCCTCCACGGCGGTGCAACCCTTTTCGCAAACCGGCCCGATGCGGACACATGTGCAGGTCGAGGCGACGGGCGACCGCGAGCAGGCCGTCGTCAAATGGTTCAATCGGACCAAAGGTTACGGCTTCATCTCGCGCGGCGAGGGAACCGAGGACATCTTCGTCCATATGGAGACGCTGCGCCGCTGTGGTATGACCGAGCTTCGGCCGGGGCAGCTGGTCATGGTCCGCTTCGGCATGGGGTCGAAGGGGCTGATGGCCGCCGAGATTTACCCGGTCGACGACGCTTCCATGAATGATGGTGACTGATGGCTCGATCCTCCCTCAGACAAACCGGCGCGGTGCTAGGTTTCGCGGCTGTCGCCGTTGCCGGCGTCCTGGCCTGGACGACGCATTCCTCGGGCTCCACGGCAACGCTGGTAACGGGCAAGGGGCAGTTTCCCATCGAGATCGAGATCGCGGACACCCCGAGCACGCGCGAAACCGGCTTGATGAACCGCGAGACCCTTGCCGAGGATAGCGGAATGTTGTTCGACTTCGGCGAGGCGCGGCCGGTCGATATGTGGATGAAGAACACGCTGATTCCGCTCGACATGCTGTTTCTCGACGAGACGGGCCGTATCGTTCGAATCGGAGCGAACGCGCAGCCTTTGTCGCTCGATCTGATCTCCTCTGGTGGCCCGGTGCGCTACGTTCTCGAGATCAACGGTGGGGCGGCCGCGCGCTACGGCGCGGCGCCGGGGGACCGATTGGAGCATTCGATCATCCCTCGCCGAAACTGATTGTTGAGGGCTTCGCCGGGAAAGCGCGCTCGCCGCGAAGGCTTCGCTTGACCCGAGGGGTGCGGCAGGGCATATGCCACCTTGTTCCAGTCGTTCGGGGCCGTTCGGAGCGTAGCGCAGTCTGGTAGCGCATCTGGTTTGGGACCAGAGGGTCGCAGGTTCGAATCCTGCCGCTCCGACCATGTCTCGAGGGACTGGTTGGCTTGATTGATTGGAGATCTCTGTATGGTTGCCCGGATCTATCGTCCCGCCCGTACGGCGATGCAGTCCGGCAAGGCGAAGACCAAGGAGTGGCTGCTCCAGTACGAGCCTGCCGCGCCGAAAGTCGTTGAGCCTCTGATGGGCTACACGTCGTCGTCCGACATGCTGTCGCAGGTGCGGCTGTCCTTCGAAACGAAGGAACAGGCCATCGCCTATGCCGATCGTTACGCCATTCCCTACCGTGTCGAAGAAGAGCACGTGTCGGTTCGCCCGAAGGTCTCCTATTCCGACAATTTCCGCTACGACCGCATCGCGCCCTGGACGCATTGAGCCACGCCAGCGCCGCAGGACCTGCGGCGCCCAACCGGCCCCGTAGCTCAGTGGATAGAGCACCGGCCTTCTAAGCCGATGGTCGCAGGTTCGAATCCTGCCGGGGTCGCCACCTCATTTCCCGATTGATTGTTTCGCCACGTGGGGTCTCGCACGGGGCAAATTTTTGTTTGGCGGAAGCCAAGGGCGTTTGCCGGTGGCTTCCAAAGTGACTGGGGCGGTTCCGCTCGCACCTGAAACAACCGCGCAGAGGCGTCGGCGCTTCAGGTGACGGTGCGGGGGTGAGACGTTAGAACGTCTCTCCGAAACCTTCGCTCCAGGCGCGCCAATCTGCGCTTCCCGGACGGTAGGGGTTGTCCTTGCGGCTGCGACGGCGCGACCGGGCGTCTTCGCCCTCGCGCTTGACGATATCGTTGCGGGTCATCAGCGAGTGTTGGGTCATCGTTCACCTCCTTTCATCGAAGGCGCGCGAGATAGAGCATGTATGTTGCAAGATCAAGGCAGGCTCCGATTTGCGTTGTCTGCGGATTTGAGCACACCTGCGCGGCGACGAACGGAGTATGAGTGAGATGGCAGCGGATGGCGAAGCGCTTCACGATCTCGGACCCTCCGTTTGGCGCCGTTGGACGCGTGCCTTGACCGAAAAGGACGATCCGTTTCGCACGCTCGTGCTGGCGAGCGCCGGTCTGGAGGGCGGTGGATACGCGCGGATGGTCGTTCTGCGGGGCGTCGAGGCGAAGGAGAGGCAGCTCGAGTTCCACACGGATGTCCGCTCCCCGAAGGTCGAGCAACTGCAGGCCGACCCGCACGCCACGCTACTGGTCTGGGACCCGGCCGAGCGCCTTCAAGTGCGCGCCGAGGGACGGATCGTGTTGTTCGCCGAGGGCACGGACCTCGCGCGTGAACGGTTCGAAGCCTTGAGCGAGAGCGCGCGCAAAACCTATGGCACGCAGACGGCGGCGGGCCTGACATTGGACAGTCCTGACGCCTTGGGCGCGTCGCTTCCCGAAGATTTTGCCCGGCGGAGCTTCGTGGTGGCGCAGCTGACGGTCGAGCGGATCGACTGGCTCCGTCTTACCCCCGAGGGGCAGCGGCGCGCCGAGATCGTCTATCGACCGACGGGCGCGATCCAGCGTTGGATCGCGCCCTGACGACGTTAGACGAGAGCTCGGACCGCGGCAAAGCCGCGCGCCAGATCTTCTCTCAGGTCTTCGACATCCTCCAAGCCGATCTGCAGCCGGATCACCGGCCCCTCGCTTGGCCCCTTTGCGAAGAGCCGGTCGGAAAGATCGACGTGCAGTGCCAGACTCTCGAAACCGCCCCAGGAATAACCGAGGCCGAAAATGCGCAGAGCGTCGAGGAATGCCTCCGCCTCGCGTTGGCCGCCGCCGTTCAGAACGATCGAGAAGAGACCGCTGGCGCCCTTGAACTGCCGTCGCCAAAGATCGTGTCCGGGGAAGGAGGGCAGGGCGGGGTGAAGCACCCGGGCCACGTCGGCCCGCGCTTCCAGCCACTGGGCGAGATCGAGCGCCGCGCGCTCGTGCGCGCGTAGGCGCACCTCCATCGTTCTGAGACCGCGAAGCGTGAGATAGGCGTCGTCCGGCGCGGCATTCACGCCAATCTGCATCTGCGCATCGCGTAGGCGCTTGTAGGTCGCGGCATTGGCCGAAACGCTGCCGAGCATCAGGTCGGAATGGCCGCCGGGATATTTGGTGAGCGCATGAATCGACAGATCGACGCCGAAATCCAGCGGGCGCAGAAACAGCGGCGTCGCCCAGGTGTTGTCCATCATCGAAACCGCGCCGCCTTCACGCGCGATATCGGCCATCTCCCGAATGTCGATCATCTCGAACGTGTTCGATCCCGGCGCTTCCAGAAAGACGACGCGCGTGTTCTTGCGCATGAGATCGCGCAGACCGGCGCCGATCGCGGGGTCGAAATATTCGATCTCGACGCCCATGCGCCGAAGCATCGTGTCGCAGAAATGCCGCGTCGGACCATAGACGCTGTCGATCACCAAACAGTGGTCGCCTTGCCCAAGGAAGGCGAGAAGCGGCACGCTGATCGCCGCGAGCCCCGACGGCACGAGAATCGTGCCGGCCGACCCTTCGAGATCGTCGAGCGCGGCTTCCAGCGCCTCCGTGGTCGGTGTGCCGCGCAGCCCATAAAGATAGGTGTGATCGCGCCGGCGCATCGTCGCCGCATCCGGGAACAGCACGGTTGAGGCCCGCACGACAGGCGGGTTCACAAAGCCATGGAAGACGTGTGGGTCGTAGCCGGCGTGAAGAAGACGGGTCGAGGTTCGGAACTGATGTTTGTCGTCCGTTTCACTGCTCACGCGCGGGGCTTTCTGAAAACATTTTGAAGAGCGGATTTGGTCAAGCCGAACAAATCCTTGGGAAAAATTTTGCCACATGCTTGACCTGCGCAGTTTTATGGCATGAACCTTTCGCTCGCAACTCGACTGAATTGCCCATGCTGCGCAGGCATGCGGCGAACGAACGTTCAACCCGCAATTCGAAGGTATTGGGATGAAACTGAAGCTTCTGGCCGCCGCGCTCTGCCTCTCAGTCATGGGAGTGGCGACGACTGGCGCTTCCGCCGGAACCTTGGACGACACCAAGGCACGCGGAACCGTCCGTTGCGGCGTCAACACCGGGCTTCCCGGATTCGGATACCAGAACGACAAGGGCGAGTGGGCTGGCCTCGACGTCGATTATTGCAAGGCGATCGCCTCGGCCATTTTCGGTGATGCGACGAAGGTCGTCTATTCGCCGCTTTCAGCCGTGCAGCGTTTCCCGGCCCTTCAGAACAACGAGGTCGACGTTCTCGCCCGCAACACGACCTGGACGATGAGCCGCGACACGTCTCTCGGGCTCGCCTTTGCCGGCGTCAATTTCTACGACGGCCAGGGCTTCATGGTCCGCAAGTCGCTGGGCGTGAACTCCGCGCTCCAGCTTTCGGGCGCCACGGTCTGCGTGCAGAGCGGCACCACCACGGAGTTGAATCTGGCGGACTATTTCGCCGCAAACAACATGCAGTACAACCCGGTCGTCATCGAGGCGCAGTCCGACGTGAACTCGGCCTATGACAGCGGTCGCTGCGACGTGCTGACCACCGACCAGTCCGGCCTCTACGCCTCGCGCCTCGAACTCGGCACGCCGGACGACCATCTGGTTCTGCCCGAGATCATCTCGAAGGAGCCGCTCGGCCCCGCCGTGCGCCAGGGCGACAGCCAGTGGTTCAACGTGGTGAAGTGGACGCATTTCGCGCTGCTGAACGCCGAAGAACTCGGCATCACCCAGGCCAATGTGGACGAGATGAAGGCCTCGACCAACCCGGAGATCCGTCGTCTTCTCGGCGTCGAGGGCACGTTTGGTGCCGATGCCGGCCTGACCAACGACTTTGTCGTAAAGATCGTGAAGGCGGTCGGCAACTACGGCGAACTTTTCGAGCGCAATGTCGGCACCGGCTCGCCGCTCGGCATCGCGCGCGGCCAGAACGCGCTCTGGACCAAGGGCGGCCTGCAGTACGCGCCTCCGGTCCGCTAAGCCGCCGCTAAAGTCTCACGCCCTGCCGCCGGCTTGTCCGGCGGCAGGTTCTCCTTTCCCGTCGAAGGATGCTCATGACAGCCGAAACCGGAACGATGCCAGCGGGTCGCGATCGCGACTCGGTCTTCACCAATCCCCTCGTGCGCAGCATCGTCATCCAGGTCGCGCTGGTTTTGGGCCTCGCCCTTTTCGTCTTGTGGATCGTCAGCAACACGGCCGAAAATCTTCGCAGCGCCAACATCGCCTCGGGCTTCGGCTTCCTGCAGACGCGCTCCGGCTTCGACATTTCCCAGGTGCCGATCGCCTATACGAACAACGCCACCTACGGCCGAGCCATTCTCGTCGGCCTGACGAACACGCTGATCGTCGCCGGCACGGGCATCGTCTTCGCCACTATTCTCGGCTTCGTGGTGGGCATTGGTCGTCTGTCGCACAATGCCTTGGTGCGCGGGATTGCAACGGTCTATGTCGAGACGTTCCGCAATATCCCGCCGCTGCTCGTCATCCTGTTCTGGTATTTCGGCGTCCTCTCGCTGCTGCCGCAGCCGCGTCAGGCGATCGAGCTTCCCTTCGACGCCTTCCTGTCGAATCGCGGCCTGCAGACGCCAAGCGTGCAGTTCGGCGCGGAAGCTTGGCTGACCTTCGCAGCCCTCGGCGTCGGCCTCGTCGCGACGTTCGTTCTGTCCAGCGTGTTCAGCCGGCGCCAGAAGGCGACCGGACGTCGGCCGAGCCTGCTCTGGCCAGCGGTTGCTCTGATCGTCGGGCTTCCGATCCTCACCTTCGCGGCGTCCGGCTTTCCCGCCGCCTTGGACATTCCGCAGCGCGGCACGTTCAACTTGAGCGGTGGCTTTCAGATCAAGCCGGAATTCCTGTCGATCTTTCTGGCGCTCTCGGTCTACACCGGCGCCTTCATTGCTGAGATCGTGCGCGCGGGCATCCTTTCCGTCTCCAAAGGCCAGACCGAGGCGGCCGCCGCGCTCGGGCTGCGGCGCGGGCTTTCGCTCCGTCTGGTGATCGTACCGCAGGCCTTCCGCGTCATCATTCCTCCGCTGACCTCTCAATATCTCAATCTGATCAAGAACTCGTCGCTGGGTCTTGCCATCGGGTATCCCGATCTCGTCGCCGTGGGCTCGACGGTTCTCAACCAGTCCGGCCAGTCGATCGAGGTCGTCGTCATCTGGATGAGCGTCTATCTCGGCATCAGCATCGCCATCTCGATCCTGATGAACCTGTTCAATCGACGCATGAAACTGGTCGAGCGCTGAGGGTCGCATCATGGAAGAACAAGTCGCTCGCTTCGTATCCAGCAGCCATCTTCAGCCGCTTCCGCCGCCGGAGGCCGTCGGCGGCCTTTCGGGCCGCCTGCGCCGCAGCTTCTTCGCGACTCCGCTGGACGCGGTGCTGACCACGATCTGCCTCCTGCTCGTGGCCTATGTGGCCTGGGGCATCTTCCAATGGGGCGTCGTCAACGCCGTCTTCACGGGAGCGGATCGCACGGCGTGCCTCGGCGAGGGCGTTGGCGCCTGCTGGGCCTTCATCGGCGCGCGGTTCCAGCAATTCATCTTCGGGCTCTATCCCGTGGAAGAGCGCTGGCGCGTGCTCCTGGTCTTCGCGCTTCTCATCGTGCTGGTGATCCCGCTCGCCATTCCGCGCGCGCCCTACAAGAGCCTGAACGCGATCCTTCTGTTCTTCGTCTTCCCGCTGACGACGGCGGTGCTTCTAACGGGCGGGCGCTTCGCCATGTCTGGCTCGTCGATCGCTCTGGTCTTCGCGCTCGCAGCTGCGGCCACGCTTTTCCTCTGCATCGGCATCAGCGCCCAGGCCACGTCGCATCCGATGATGAAGCTGGGCTGGGGGCTTGTGTTCATCGCCTTCGTTGCGGCCCTGGTCGCCCCTTATGTCAGTTCGGACCGCTTCACTTTTCTGACCTTCCGCTTCGACACGCTAGGCTTCATCGCTCTTCTGGCCGCCATCGCGGCGATCGGACTGGCGCTCGCCACCGCGTTCGCCACGCTGGACGAGAAGGCGCCCGCGCTCGGCTTGATCTACCCGCCGCTTGCAGCCTTGTTCCTCGTCGCGATGCTGACCAGCGATTTCGGTTTCAGCTTCGTGCCGACCAATCTTTGGGGCGGCCTTCTCGTCACGCTGGTCGTGGCGCTGACTGGTATTGCGCTGTCCTTTCCGCTTGGCATTCTGCTGGCGCTCGGGCGCCAGTCGCGGATGCCGGCCGTGCGTCTCTTCTCGATCATTTTCATCGAGTTCTGGCGCGGCGTGCCGCTGATCACCGTGCTCTTCATGGCCACGTTCATGCTGCCACTCCTGTTGCCGAGCGGCGTGAGCCTTAATCAGCTTCTTCGCGTCCTTGTCGGCGTGTCGCTCTTCGCCGCCGCCTACATGGCGGAGGTGATTCGAGGTGGCCTTCAGGCCATCCCGAAGGGCCAGTACGAGGGCGCCGACGCTATGGCGCTGACCTATTGGCAGAAGATGCGCATGATCATTCTGCCGCAGGCGCTGACGCTGGTGATCCCCGGTATCGTCAACACGTTCATCGGCCTGTTCAAGGACACCAGCCTCGTTTCCATCGTGGGTCTGGCCGACCTTCTGGGCGCGGTGCGTCGCGGTTTCAGCGATCCGACCTGGATCACGCCGACGACGCCGGCCACGGGCCTCGTCTTCGCCGCCTTCATGTTCTGGCTCTTCTGCTTTGGCATGTCGCGCTACTCCATCTTCATGGAGCGTCGTCTCTCGAGAGGGCACAAGCACTGACGCGCCCGGTCGGCCTCGCCCATCGCCGGATCGGCCCAGACCGGTCCTCCTCGGATACAAAGTTTCGGACCCCAACATGACCGTATCGAACGCCCAAACCTCCGCTCTTCCCACGGGCCAGCTCGGCCCGGTCGCGATTGAGCTCGCCAACGTCAACAAGTGGTATGGCGAGTTCCACGTGCTGCGTGACGTGAACCTGCGCGTTCAGCGCGGCGAGCGCATCGTGGTGTGCGGCCCGTCGGGCTCCGGCAAGTCGACCATGATCCGCTGTATCAACCGGCTCGAGGAGCACCAGAAGGGCACGATCGTCGTGGACGGCGTCGAGCTGACCAACGATCTGAAGAAGATCGACCTCGTGCGCCAGGAGGTCGGCATGGTGTTTCAGCACTTCAACCTCTTCCCGCATCTCACAATTCTGGAAAACTGCACGCTCGCGCCGATCTGGGTGCGCAAGATGCCGAAGAAGAAGGCCGAAGAGATCGCCATGCATTACCTGACCCGGGTGCGCATTCCCGAGCAGGCGCATAAATATCCCGGTCAGCTCTCCGGCGGTCAGCAGCAGCGCGTAGCCATCGCCCGCGCCTTATGCATGCGGCCCAAGGTCATGCTGTTCGACGAACCGACGTCGGCTCTCGATCCGGAAATGGTGAAGGAAGTTCTCGACACGATGGTCAGCCTTGCCGAAGAAGGCATGACCATGATCTGCGTGACCCACGAAATGGGCTTCGCGCGGCAGGTGGCGAACCGCGTCATCTTCATGGATGCCGGGCAGATCGTCGAGCAGAACGAACCCAACGCCTTCTTCTCGAACCCGCAGCACGAGCGCACCAAGCTGTTCCTCAGCCAGATCCTTCATTAAGCACGAACCTGAAGGCGCCCGGCTTACGCCGATCGCCTTTGCCGAAGCGGCCGCCGGCGAAATCGTCAGGCGGCTGCGTCAATGTGGAACAGGGGACTTAAATGTCGCATTTCCCTTGCACATAAGGGACGTGAGACATGGCAGATGGCGAGTTGGCCTCGAAACGCGAACCGACCACGGTCGTCTCGCCCGATATCGGCTTGGTCAACAAGCAGACCATACAGGTCGGCCCTCGTTGGGCCGTCATCGGGATTTTCCTGATCCTCCTGTTCGGTGCGCTCTACCTGTCGCGCGACTTCGTGCTGCCGGTCGTCTTCGCGCTGCTCTTCATGCTGGTGCTGAGCCCGATCGTTCGCGTCGCCAAGCGTCGATTGGGTCTTTGGGAGCCTTTCACCGCCGGCCTTCTCGTGTTCGGCACGTCGCTGCTGATCCTGGGCTCTTTCTATGCCTTCAGTGGCCCGATCGCGCAGATCGCCGAGAACACTCCGCGCTATGTCGAGGCGGTGAACCGCGAAGTCTCCGTGCTGCGCGAGCGCTTCATGACGGTGCGCGAAGCCGGCCAGCAGGCAAAGGAGGCAACGGCCAATGGCGGTGGCGCGACGCCGCCCGAGGACGTGGTGATCAGCGGACCTTCCCTCTTGGGCAACATGGCGGCCATCGTTCCGCGCATCGGCGCCAGCATCGGCTTCGCGCTGATCTTCCTATTCTTTCTTCTCTCCTCCGGCAGTCTCTTCTATCGAAAGACGATCGAGACCTTTTCGAGCCTTTCCGACAAGAAGCGCGCGCTGTCGATCGCCTTCGAGATCGAGACGGAACTCTCGCGCTACCTCTTCGCGATCACGGCTATCAATCTCTGCCTCGGCCTTGCCATCGGCTCGGCCATGGCTTTGGTCGGCCTGCCTATGCCGGCGGTCTTCGGTGCCCTGGCGTTCGTCCTGAACTTCATCCCCTATCTCGGCGCCATCATCGGCATCGGCCTCGTGGGCATGGTGGGGCTGACGGAGTTCGGTACCTTCCCCGACGCGATTTTTCCGCCCTTGCTCTATCTCGCGATCACCTCCATCGAGGGGCAGTTCATCACGCCGATCCTCGTCGGACGCCGGCTGCGCATGAACGCGGCGGCGGTGTTTCTATCGGTCGCCTTCTGGGGCTGGATTTGGGGCGTCACCGGCATGTTCCTGGCTGTGCCGCTGATGGTCTGCATCAAGATCATCGCCAGCTATTTCGACTCGCTGCATTCCTTCGTCGGCTTTCTGGCGGCCGACGAAGCCGACGAACCGGCATCCCCTCCGACCTGACTCATTCGGAGCCATCATGAGAAAGGGCCGGGCGCTTGCGCGTCCGGCCCTTCTTCGTTCCAAGCCAAAGGCATTGCGTTATCGGCTGGCGGAGGCCACCGGCTTCACCAGAGATGTGATGCGGCGCAGGGTGACGCGCCGATTCTCGCGATTGGGCTCTTGCGTCGCGACCTTCAAGTTCTCCTCGCCATAGCCTTGCGTGACGAGATTTTCCGCCGGGATGTCGAAATAGGAGGTCAGCGCGCCCGCGACGGATTCGGCCCGCCGGTCGGACAAAGCGAGATTAGCAACGTTGCTGCCGACCGCGTCCGTGTGCCCTTCCAGAAGGAAGACCTCGCCCGGATTCTCGTCGATCACCCGCTTCACCGCATCCGCCAGGGCCTGGAGATTGCGAACCTGCGTCTGGTCGATATCGGCGGAGCCGAAGGCGAAGTTGATCGTGTTCAGATCGATCCGCCGAACCTTGTCGCGGATGCGCGTCGAGCGGCGCACCTCGTCCACGGAATAGATCCGCTCCACCGTTTCGACCGGCGGCGCGACGATGGTCTGGTAGTAGAGGTCTTCGTCCGGTCGAGAGACATCGACGATGTAGCGATCACGCGGGATGGTGAGCTCCAGCGGCGGGAGATCGGCTCCGGCGTCCTCGTAATAATCCGGCCGGTTCGTATCCTCGGCATACGGGTCGTAGAACAGAACAACCTCGCGCCCGTCCGGCATGATCTTCGATCGCTGGATCACGTCGCCATACTCGTTCTCGACCGTGACCACCTCGACACCATTCGGGCGGCGGATCGTCTGGCGCGTCAGTCCACGCGGCAACTGCTCGAAGCGAACGTCCTGCGAGCCTTCCGTCAGTCGCTGGTTGTCGTCCGAGCGGATGAAGTAGGCCGCAAGTCCGCCGGCCGCGGCTCCCGCGACGCCGGCACCGACGAGCGAGAGAATATCGCGATTCCCCACACGCTGGACCACTTCCACATTGGGCGGCAGTGTGGGCGGCGGCGGAGCCTGAATCGCTTGACCCTCGACTTGGCGAACCGGAGGAACCTCGACCGGCTGCGTCAGCTGCTGAACGCGCGCGTCGCTCTGTCCGACGCCGCCTTGCGGGACCGGTGCGGTCTGCACATCCGCTGGGACGGGGCGCGGCGGCTCGGCTGGAGGAGGCGGAGCGGAGGCCTGCGGCGAACTCGGCGGCGCGGCGCCTTCAGGAGGAGGCGCGGCGCCGGGCGGCTGTCCGGCAGGCGCACCTGGAGCGACAGGCGGTGTGGTTTCACCGGGGGCCGGAACAGGCGGTGCCGGCGGCGTGCCAGGTGCGACGGGCGCGGCGTTCGGCGCAACCAGCGGCGCAGTCGGGCTCGTCGGTGCGGTGGGTGCGGCTTCTGGCGTTGCGCGCGCCGCTGGATCCTCGGCAGGCCGGGCCGGCTCGCTGCCGGGCTGCGGAGGCGCAGGCGGAACCGGGGCGTTCGCGGGAGGGGCGGGCGGCGGCGCGGCAGGCGCGGCGTTCGGCTCCGGTGTCGCAGGAGCCTGCGGAGGCGGAGCATCAGGAGCGGCGGGTGGTGCAGCGCGCTGAGCCGGCTCTGCTGCAGGTGCGGGAGGCGTAGGTTCTGGCGCCGCGGGCGGTGAGGACCTCGGATTGGGCGCCGGCGCCGCGTCGTTCAGCGTTCCCTCGTCGGTCGGCAGCTTATTCCGATCGCCCTCCGGGGCGTTGACCGGAGCACCCGTGTCCGGCGCAGCCGGTGCGGCGGGCGACGAGGGGCCACCCGGCTGAGGCGCGTTCGGTGCCGAGGGAGCAGGGGGTTCGTCGGCGGGCGAGGGCGCTGGTTCCTCCGCTGGGGCTGGTGCGGGCTCGGCCGGCGGCGGACGCACAGGCTCGGGCTCCGGTTGCGGTGCCGGCGCTTCGGGGGCTGGCGCATCGGGAGCCGGAGGGGCGGTCTCGGAAGGAGATTGGTCGGCGGGTGCTGGGATTTCCGGCGGTGCGCCATCGACAGGAGGCGGCGGCGGTTGTTGGGCCAGCGCGGCCAAGGGGCCGGTCAGGGCAGTGGAGGCGGCGAGCGCCGTGATGGCCAGAAGTCGCCCGGCGCGTACGAAGTTCGGCATGTCATACCTTTCCATCTGTCCCTTGCAGACCGTGGCGGTCGGCAGCCTCCGAGAGGAAACGCACCGAGCCGCATCGCCATTTGATGGGCGAGACACAGAGGAAAGCAGGTAGGTCGGAGCGGGATGAAGGGAATGCTCGGGTCTGGCCGGGGCCGCGACCTCGCGCTTGCGTGATCGCCGAAGCGTCGCCGTCGCGACAGAGGCCGGCTTCTCTGCGAGACCGGCCATTAAGCCAGCGGCGCCGCGCGCCAGTCGTAGAGCCATGCCAAATCTCCGCGCATGGCTCGCTCGGACCGCAGCGCCATCGCGGCGTTGCGCGCAAGGCTCGCGGGCCAACCCAGGTGATAGACGAAGCGGTGGAAGCGCACCCGCTTCAACACGCGCTCGATGCGCGGCCGCCGTGCGTCGAGATAGGCGCCGATCGCCCGGTCCATGTCGGCTTGCGTCGCCAGCGAAGCGGCGAGCACCCAGGCGTCTTCCAGCGCCATCGCCGCGCCCTGGGCGGCGAAGGGGAACATGGCATGCGCGGCATCCCCGACGAGGACGACGCGGCCGAAGGCGCGCATGCGTTCGTCGGGGTTCACCGTCAGCAGCGGCCAGCGACCGAGATAGGTGCCATGGCGGATGAAGCCGGCAAGGCGCGGGTTCCAGCCGTCACCCGAGGGCGCCTGTTTGCCGCCTTGCCGCTCCACCAGAACCAGATTGCGCTCGCCCGAGCGGCGCATGGGATAGGAAACAGCGTGCGAGCGGGGCGAAAGCCAAGCCTCGATCTCATCCCCCGGCGCATCGTTGAGAGAGAAACGGTGTGCGACAAGGCCGCCGTCGGTCGGCGGGGGGCAGGACAGAAGTCCGGCGGTCGCGGAATGGACGCCGTCGGCCCCCACCAGAAGCAAGGTATCGATGGTCTCGCTTGAACCAGCCGAACGCGCGAAGCTCGCCCGCACGCCGCTCGGTCTGGTTTCGACCGCCTTCAAGCTCCGGCCGAGGCGTAGCTCAATACGGGGATCGACCTGAACCGCTTCCAGAAGAACGGATTGAAGATCGGCGCGATGCACAGCGAGATAGCCATCCGCCCCGGATTCGACGGGAACACGCGCGAGCAGACGATCCGACGCGCCGTCCCTCAGCGCGACAGTGCGCGCAGCGAAGGCGTTCTCGCGAAGCGAGGCGAGAACGCCCAAGCGATCGAGAACGCTCAGCGCATTGGCGGAAAGCTGCAGGCCAGCGCCGACCGGGTCCAGTCGATCCGACCGCTCGCAGACCACCGAACGAAACCCGGCCTTGGAGAATGCGAGAGCAGAGGCGAGGCCGGCTATGCCGGCACCCACGATCAGAAGCGGCCGGTCGTCCCGGTCCGGTGTGTTCACTGGAAAGCCGTCAAGCGGCCTTGTCGTGATAGGCGCAACCGACGGGCAGCGTTTCGTCGCGCTTCAGGGCCGGATTGTAGCGATAAAGCGTCGAGCAGTACGGGCAGACCTTCTCCCCCTCATCGCCCATGTCGAGATAGACATGCGGGTGGTCGAAAGGCGCATCGGCGCCGACGCACATGAATTCCGCGACGCCGATCTCGATCACGTCATACCCGCCGCTGTTCTGGAAATGGGGCGTGCCATAACCGGCCATGAAGCTCTCCGTTCGACCCTCGTCTGATTTGGCGCGGACTTTAATCGCCTTTGCCGAAAAAGAACAGGGTGGTCGCGCGGCTCGGATCGCGATAATCCCGCTCGCGCCGAACACGACAAGAGGGCTGAGATGGCTGAGTTCGAGAATGGTGGCTATCGCCTTCATTTCATCGACGAGGGAGACCGGGATGCCCCAGCGATTTTCCTCGTGCACGGCTTTGCCTCCAGTCTTCGCGTGAACTGGGTGGACCCGGGTTGGGTCAAGGCACTGACCGACGCGGGATACCGGGCAGTGGCCTTCGACCATCGCGGTCACGGGCAGAGCGACAAGCCGCGCGAGGGTTCGGCTTATACGCCGGAAGCCCTGGCGAGCGACGTGTTGGCGCTGGCCGACCATCTGAAGATTCCGACGGCCGCTCTCTTCGGCTATTCCATGGGCGCTCGCGTTTCGGCCTTCGCCGGACTTCGCTATCCCGACCGATTTCCGCTCCTTGTTTTCGGCGGGCTTGGATCAGGTCTGGTGGACGGCGTGGGCGACTGGGACCCGATCGCCGAAGCGCTGCTCGCTCCCTCGCTCGACGACGTGTCGCACGAGCGCGGCCGGATGTTCCGCGCCTTCGCCGACCGAACCCGTAGCGACCGGCTGGCGCTCGCCGCCTGCATCGAGACGTCCCGCAAGGAACTGACGGCCGACGAGGTACGGCAACTTCGACAGCCGGTGCTGATCGGGGTCGGGACGAAGGACGACATCGCCGGTTCGCCCGAGGCCCTGGCGGCGCTTCTTCCGGAGGGCGTGGCCTTCGACATTCCCGGCCGCGACCATATGCTGGCGGTGGGGGACCGCTTGTTCAAGGCAAAGGTTCTGGAATTTCTGGATGTCCACCGGGCGCTGATCGCGCGCTGAAGGGCGCGCGTTGGAACCTGCGCCGATTTAGGTTAAGCCCAAGCGCTGGCAACGGCGCGGCGCCGACTTACCTTCGAAGCAGATTGGCCTTCGAAGCAGGCCGGTCGGCTCATATGCCGCGACGAACACGAGACGAAAGCGACAGGACGATGACTGTGATTCCCGCTAGCTTTGCGGATCGTCTTCACTCGGTCGATCCGATCTGGGCTCGCATGCGAGAGGAAGCGCATCGCGCAGCCGAGCGCGAGCCGGCGCTCAGCGGTTTCCTTTACGCGGCGGTCCTGAACCAGCGCTCGCTGGAGACCGCCGTCGCCCACCGCGTCGCGCAGCGGCTCGACCATCCCAACGTGCCGGCCTCCCATATCGAGCAGGGCTTCGCCGATATGGCAGTGGCCAGTTCCGATTGGGCCGGCCAGGTGCGCACGGACCTGCAAGCCGTGTTCGACCGCGACCCCGCCTGCGAGCGCTATATCGAGCCGCTTCTGTTCTTCAAAGGCTTTCAGGCGATCCAGACGCATCGTCTCGCGCACTGGCTTTGGAATGCGGGCCGGGCGGATTTCGCGCTTTACCTTCAGTCTCAATCTTCCTCGGTCTTTCAGACCGATATCCACCCGGCCGCGCGCATGGGCAAGGGCATCTTCCTCGACCACGCGACCGGCCTCGTGGTCGGAATGACTGCGGCGGTCGGCGACAATGTCTCAATCCTTCAGGACGTCACTCTCGGCGGGACGGGCAAGGAGTTCGGCGACCGCCATCCCAAGATCGGCTCCGGCGTGCTGATCGGGGCGGGCGCGAAAATCCTCGGCAACATCCATGTCGGCGCCTGCTCGAAGATCGCGTCGGGCTCGGTCGTTCTCAAGGACGTACCGCCCAATTCCACGGTCGCCGGCATTCCCGCCAAGATCGTCGGCACCTCGGGCTGCGCGGAGCCTGCCAGCGCCATGGATCAGAGTTTCAGCCGCGGGGATTGATCTCTCGATCCACGCGAGTCCCGCAACGGCCGCATGGCCCACACCAGCCAGGCTCGGCCGATCCCGCCGCCGGCCAAGCTTCTCAAGGAGCCCTCGACTTGAAACCAGACGAAATCCGCAAACTCGAAGCCTTCTTCAAGCGCACCTTCAAAGGCGTCGACTTGAAGGTACGCCCGATGCCGAAGCGGAACGACACGGCCGAAGTCTATCTCGACGACGAGTTCGTGGGGACGCTCGGCAAGGACACGGACGAGGGTGAACTGTCCTATCACTTCACGATGACGATCCTCGACATCGACCTCGACTAAACGACCAAAGGCCGGCTTCGAAGCCGGCCTTTGTTTTCGGACCTCCGAACTTCTAGCGCACGCTGCCGACCAGCATGTCGCGGCCGTCGTCGATCGAAACCCACTTGGACGAGTCCTGCTCGGCCTGGCGCTTGAGATACTGGTAGGGCGTCAGCGTCCAGTCGAGGACACGCTGGTCGAGATTGTCGAGCACCATGTCGCCGCGATCCGTGCGCAGCGTCAGCACGGCATGGCCTTCGCCATTACGCTGGCGCACCACCGTCATCAGCAGCGCCGACCGTGGAAAGCCCTCTCGCTCCAGCATGTACTGCTTCAAGAGCGCAAAGTCCTCGCAATCGCCTTCCGTGGTCGGATAGGCCCAGCGTTCCGGCACCCCGTAGATTTCCTGATCCGTGCGAGCGGTGATGCCGTTGTTCACCGCCGCGTTGATTTCGACGATCGTCGCCCAGGCCCGGTCCGTCAGGCGGATCGGCCGGACGTCGGCGTTGCGGCCGCACTCGGCCGGGTAGGTCTTGCAGAAGTCGAAATGGCCGACCGGCTGAGACGTCGCACCACGCGTCACCATAGCGGCTTCTGCGGAAGGCAGGGATGCGAACATCGCTGCGACCACGAGCGGCAGGGCGAGAAGACGACGAAACGAGGTGAACACGGCGGACCTCCCAAGAACTTGGGACGACCATCGCAGTTCGGATTGACGGAATACGAAAGTGGAATCTGCGAATTTTACTCGTTCGAGCGGCCGGAAAGTAAGAATTCAGCCAATTCGAAAAATAGAGAACGGTATTAAATTTTTCTTGGCTGCATTCAACCTTCGCTAGGGATAAAGCCTTGCGGTCACGAAGGTGAAGACGAGCTCGTAGTCATCCGTCGCCCCGCTGGGGCTTCGCCCGTCCGGCGTTAACGATTGATCGGGTTGCGCGTTAACACCTCTGAACGGGTGGGCGCTGCGCATGGCACGCGGGCTAACCGGTGCGCGCGAGCCGTCCGCATCGGGTCAGGCTTCTGGGCTTAAGAAACGGCCGAACAGCGCCACGTCCCTTTTTCCAGTTTTCCACAAGCGAATGCGATTTTGGACCATCGACGGGTATTCGTGATCCGAAAAGCGGACCCGACGAGCCGGTCCAGGCCGTCGAACGCCGGGCGTCAGCGGAAGGATTCGTTGAGCGTTTCCGCCGTCTGGAGCGTCGAGAACTCGATGGCCAAACCGTCTTCGAGCTGACGGACGACGCGCCCCTGCATCGTGCCGAGCGTCACCTTCGAGCCGTTGGCCGGGCGAACCGCGCAGGCGATGGCAGCGCCGGACAGCGACAAGTCGATGATGCGCACCTGATACCGGCGCCCGTCTTCCAGCACCATCTCGATGATGGGGTTGCGCGGCTGGATGCGCTCGTGACGACGATCTTCCGGCAGCGAGAGTTCATGGCGGTTGGCGAGCCAGGTCAGCTGCGCCGCGAGCTTCTCGCGCTTGCGATCGGTCGCCTGGATCTGCAACGCGAAGCCGCCCGCAAACGCCCTCACGACCGATCCCTCGATGCGGCCGATATGGTCGGCATAAAGAATGATCCGCTCGTTCGAGCGCGGCTCGACGGCCGAGATCACCGCGATGCCGCCCGGACTCACATTGTCGATGCGGCAGGGATACTCTTCGTGACTCTCCCGCATGAAGCGGCCGAGGAGATCGACCTTCACCCGCTTGAAGTGGCGACGGTCTTCCGAAACGAGCGGGATCGCGGGCAGGGGGCTCAGCATGGGTGATCGAGGCCATTGTATCAGCGTGGTGAAGGAAGCCTAACCAGAAAGCGTTAAGAGCCCGTTCGACCCGGCGCCGATATCGCTCGGTCTGGTCCACGCTCCTTGGCCTGCCGCAATCGGAAAGCCGCTCACGCAATGGAATTCCGGCATGGCGCGTTGGCCGTGCCTTGCAGCCCCGGGCATTTGCCTTCATCCGGGCGCGCGTTAGAACAAGCGCCGATAGAAGGAGTGTCGCGTGTCTCTCGATCCAGCCTCGATGCACGGCGACAGCCGCCCGCCACGCCCCGTTGCGCCCATCAACGTTCCGGCGGTGGTGCTGGCTCTGATCGCGATCTTCGGCGCGACACATTGGCTGCGCACCAGCGTCCTCTCGCAGGACGAGGACGTTTGGACCCTTCTGAACTTCGCACTCATCCCCGGCTGCTATCGCGATCTCGATCCCGTGTGCCAGTTGCGCGAGGCGTGGGCGGGCTGGGTCTCGCCGGTCGGCCACGCTTTCCTGCATGGGGACTGGACGCATTTCGCCACCAACGCCGTCTGGCTGCTGGCCTTCGGCACGCCTGTTGCGCGGCGGCTGGGCGGGCTGCGCTTTCTCGGCTTTTCCGCAGTGGGCGCGCTAGCGGGGGCCGGATTTTTCTACCTTCTCAACCCGACACTGGTTCAGCCGATGATCGGAGCATCCGGGGTCGTGTCCGCCCTGATGGGCGGCGCGGCGCGTTTCGCCTTGGGCGCTATGGGCCGGCTGACATCGGGCGAGGTCGCACATGCGCCCTTGATGAGCATCGGCGCCAGCCTGTCGGACCGGACGATCCTGTTCTTCATCCTCATCTTCTTCGGCACCAACCTGCTGCTTGGTTCGGGCGGCGCGGCGATCTTCGGCGAAGGGGGGGGCATCGCCTGGGAAGCGCATGTCGGCGGCTTCCTGTTCGGCTTCCTGTGTTTCGCCTTCTTCGATCCGCGCCGGCAAAAGCCGATCGAGGCCATCTGAGGGTTCCGTCGCGGTAGAGCTTGCGCGCCACCGATTCTGCCTCCACGATGCGTCGTCTAAGGAAGGGAGGTCCTGATGACGGTGCAACTCATTCTCGAGAGCAAGGGGCGGGACGTCGCGACGGTCGATCCCGCGCAGTCCGTGGCGGATGTGATCGAGGCGCTTCACACGCGCCGGATCGGCGCGCTTCTGGCGCTCGACGCGGACAATCGGCTGCTGGGGATTGTGTCGGAGCGCGATGTGGTTCGCCTCCTGGCGGAGCAGGGCGCGAACGCGCTGGCGCGCAGCGTCGGCGACGTGATGACCCGGAGCCTCGTGACGATAGCCGAAGAGGCGACGATCGACGAGGCGATGGGCCTGATGACGCAAGGCCGCTTCCGCCATCTGCCCGTGGTGCGGGATGGGCGCTGCGTCGGCATCGTGTCGATCGGCGATATCGTGAAGCGTCGAATTCAGGACGCCGAGCGCGAGGCCGAAGACCTCAAGACCTACATCCACGCCGGGGGTTAGAGCGACCTACCGATTCGGCAGGGAGTGGCAGAGCCGTTCGATCTCGGCCATTCCCCGCATCGTCTCCTCGTAACCGAAGGCGATGCATTCGCGGGCGCGGAAGAATTCCGACAGGCCGATCTCGCGAACGCGCGGGTGCACGGTGTAGTCCGGCGGATCGCCGGCCAGCCGCGAGCGGGAGATCCGGTCCTGGATGATGTTGAACGCATCCACCACCGAGCGGCCGATGCCGATCCTGTCCGGCTGTCGAGGCGGCTTGGGGTCAGTGCCGAGCAGCGGATCGTTGCGATTGGCCTCGTTCGTCCGGTCGGGCGCGGTGGTTTCGGCGGTCATGCGCAGCACGGCGGCGCGGCCGAACAGGTCGTAGTGAAGGTTCACCGCCACCACCAGGGGCTCCTCCAGCGCACGACAGACCGAGACCGGCACAGGATTGACCAGCGCGCCGTCGAGAAGTCGGCGCCCGTTGCATTCGACCGAGGGGAAAACGCCGGGCAGAGCGTAGGACGCGCGCATCGCCAGAACCAGCGAACCCGAATCCAGCCAGACCTCATGACCACTGCGGGCCTCGGTCGCGACGCAAACCAGCGGCCGGCTGAGATCCTCGATCCTCATATCGGAGAGCTCGGCTGCGAGGCGGCGATGCAGCCGTGCGCCGCCGATCAAGCCGCCCCCGCCCCATCGAATATCGAAGAAGCGCATCATGCCGCGCCGCGTGAGCGACAGGGCGAACTGCTCCAACTCGTCCAGTCGGCCCGCAAGGTAGCAGCCGCCCACGAGAGCGCCGATCGACGTGCCCGCGATCATGGTGATGGGAATGTCGGCCTCAGTCAGCGCGCGGATGACGCCGATATGCGCCCAACCGCGCGCCGCGCCGCCGCCAAGCGCCAGGGCGACCCCGCGCTTGACCGAGGGCGTCGGCTTTTCTTCGCGATGGTTCACCTCGTCTCGGCCGGAGCCGGACGAATGAGAATTTCGCCTGAAAACCAGATCGAGCATCCACCGGCTCTCCCATCGTCGTTCGGCTTAGATCGAGAGCTTACCCGACGACCGCTTTCCGGTTTCCTCACCGGCGCGGTTAACACATGGTCAACTATGCTGCGATGCAGCGCGCCGTTCGACCTCTATCAAAGCAGGATGACCGTTTGAAGGATCGATCCGACGATAGAAGCAGGTGGTCCGGCCCGTGTGGCAGGTGTCCTCGGGCTTGGCGACATCGACCTTCAACCAGATGGCGTCCTGGTCGCAGTCGACCCGCGCCTCACGCACGGTCTGAAGGGCGCCGGAGGTTTCGCCCTTCTTCCAAAGGCTCTGGCGAGAGCGGCTGTAATAATGCGCGATCCCGGTTTTAAGCGTCAGCTCGAGCGCCTCGGCGTTCATATGAGCCACCATCAGCAATTCGCCCGAGGCAGCGTCGGTCACGACGGCGGTGACAAGCCCGGCCGCGTCGAAGCGCGGCGCGAGAACGCTGCCTTCCTCCAGCTCCGTCTTGCTCGCGGCTGTTGCGAAGGGAGCGGCCGACGTCACTTCACGCCAACCATGGCGAGAAACCGCGCCTGCTCGCTCTTGTCCTCGCGGAACGCGCCGTAGAATGAGGTGGTGAGCGTCGTGGAGCCCTTGGTGCGGATGCCACGCATCGACATGCACATATGCTCGGCCTCCAGCATGACCGCCACGCCGCGCGCGTTTAGGGCGCCGTCGATGACGCCGGCGATCTGCTCGGTCAGCGCTTCCTGCGTCTGCAGGCGCCGGGCATAGACGTCGATGATGCGCGGGATCTTGGACAGGCCGACCACGCGGCCGCCGCTCGGCAGGTAGGCGACATGCGCCTTGCCGATGATCGGCACCATGTGGTGCTCGCAATGGGAGGTAAAGTCGATGTTCTTCAGGAGCACCATGTCGTCATAGCCCGCAACCTCCTCGAAGGTGCGGTTCAGAATGGCGGCCGGTTCCTGATTGTAGCCCGAGAAGAGTTCCTCATAGGCCTTGACCACCCGGCGGGGCGTGTCGATCAGCCCCTCGCGCGACGGGTCTTCGCCGATCCAGCGCAGGAGCGTCTCGACGGCGGCCTCGGCCTCTTCCCGCGACGGGCGCTTGGTCTCGTCCGGCTGCATGGTCTGACTGGTCTTTCTGACGCTCGCGTCCATCATCTCATCCCGAACTCAAGATCCCGGGCGCGGCTTCGCCTCGCTGCGAAACCACCATGACCCAAGCCGACGTCGAACCGCTTGATGTTGCAAAGCATCAAGGGCGTCAAGCAAAGACATACCTTGCAACCCGGCGCGGCTTCCGATCGCCCTTTCGCGCTCCTATATGTCGATTGTCCGGCGCGGTTGAAAGTGCCTTGGCCGGAACGGTGCTTCCACGGGGCGGCGATGATCGACGATCTCTACAATGAGCGAATCCTCGAATTCGCCGGCAATATCTCGCATCTAGGGCGGCTGGACGCGCCGGACGGGACGGCGACGGCCCATTCCAAGCTCTGCGGCTCCACCGTCACCGTGGACCTAAAGCTCACGAACGGTCTCGTCTCGGACTTCGCGCACGAGGTTCGCGCCTGCGCCCTCGGCCAAGCCTCGTCCTCCATGATGGCCCGGCACATCGTCGGCGCGAGCGCGGAGGAGTTGCGCGCGCTACGCCAGACCGTGACGCGTATGTTGAAGGAGGGTGGCGCGCCGCCCGAAGGGCGCTTTGCCGACATGCGCTATCTCGAACCCGTTCGCGAGCACAAAGCCCGCCATGCCTCGACGCTCCTGACCTTCGACGCGGTGGAGGCCGCGTTGGAGAAGGCCGAAGCGGGCGGGGACAAGACCAACAAGGCGAGCGCCGCCGCGTGAGCGCAGCCGGGCGCAACTATGCCGGCCCCTGGCGCCGGACGCCGGGCCGCCTGTTCGGCACCGGCTTCATCCGGCTTTATCAGATCGTCTTCTCGCCGCTGGTGGGCGGTCATTGCCGCCATATCCCGACCTGTTCGGAATATGGCTTCGAGGCCATCGCCCGGCACGGGCTCTGGCGCGGCGGCTGGCTGACGACGCGCCGCGTCGCGCGTTGCGGCCCGTTCGGCTGCGCCGGGCACGACCCCGTTCCCGACTGAACGCCGCGCGGCACCGCCAGACAAAGCTCGGCGCAAGCTGGAGATAAGGCTTGGCGCTTGCGCGCCTGCCGCCCCACGCCTAGAAGCCGGGGCCTTGCAGCCCGTATCGAGGCTGCGTCCATCGATCGAAAAGCTTTCCCGCATGGTAGGCGGGGGTGAGCGGAAAGGACAGACATGATCGACGTCACGTTTCCCGACGGTTCCGTGCGGACCTACGAGCCCGAGACGACTGGCGCGGTTATCGCCGCCGGCATCTCGAAGTCGCTCGCCAAGAAGGCCATCGCCTACGCGCTCGACGGCGAACTGCGCGACTTGTCCGAGCCGGTTGGCCGGGCCGGGCGCCTCGAAATCGTCACCCGCGAGGACGATCGCGCGCTGGAGCTGATCCGCCACGACGCGGCCCATGTCATGGCCGAGGCGGTGCAGGAGCTTTGGCCGGGAACACAGGTCACGATCGGTCCGGTGATCGAGAACGGCTTCTACTACGACTTCGCCAAGGAGACGCCCTTCACGCCCGACGACCTGCCGGTCATCGAAAAGAAGATGCTGGAGATTATTCGGCGCAACGCGCCGTTCACGCGCGAGGTCTGGTCGCGCGACGAGGCGCGCCGCGTGTTCGGCGAGAAGGGCGAGACCTACAAGGTACAGCTGGTGGACGCGATCCCCGAGGGCCAGGATCTCAAGATCTATCGCCAGGGCGAGTGGTTCGATCTCTGCCGTGGCCCGCACATGGCCTCGACCGGCCAAATCGGCGAGGCCTTCAAGCTGATGAAAGTGGCTGGCGCCTATTGGCGGGGCGATTCCAACAATCCGATGCTGACGCGCATCTACGGCACGGCTTGGCGCACGGCGGACGAGCTGAAATCCTACCTCACGATGCTTGAGGAGGCGGAGAAGCGCGACCATCGCCGGCTCGGCCGCGAGATGGACCTGTTCCACTTTCAGGAGGAAGGGCCGGGTGTCGTCTTCTGGCACCCGAAGGGCTGGTCGCTGTTTCAGGACCTCGTCGCCTATATGCGCCGCCGCCTGCGCGGCGACTATGCCGAGGTGAACGCGCCGCAGGTGCTCGACAAGTCGCTTTGGGAGACGTCGGGCCACTGGGGCTGGTATCGTGAGAACATGTTCCAGGTTCAGTCGGCGGGCGACGAGGCGGAGGACAAGCGCGTCTTTGCCCTCAAGCCCATGAACTGCCCAGGACATGTCATGATCTTCAAGCATGGCTTGAAGTCCTACCGCGAACTGCCGATCCGCTATGCCGAATTCGGCACAGTTCATCGCTACGAGCCGTCCGGCGCCATGCACGGGTTGATGCGCGTTCGTGGCTTCACGCAGGACGACGCGCATATCTTCTGCACCGACGAGCAGATGGAAGCGGAGTGCCTGAAGATCAACGACTTGATCCTCTCGGTCTATCGCGACTTCGGTTTTGAGGAGATCATGGTCAAGCTCTCGACGCGCCCCGAGAAGCGCGTCGGCACGGACGAGATGTGGGACCGCGCCGAGACCGTGATGCGCGACGTACTGAATACGATCGAATCGCAGTCCGGCGGCCGGATCAAAACGGGCATCAACGAAGGCGAGGGCGCGTTTTACGGGCCGAAGTTCGAGTACACGTTGAAGGACGCGATCGGCCGCGAATGGCAGTGCGGCACGACGCAGGTGGATTTCAACCTGCCCGAACGCTTCGGCGCCTTCTACATCGACTCCAACTCCGACAAGCGCCCGCCGGTCATGATCCATCGCGCCATATGCGGCTCGATGGAGCGGTTCCTCGGCATCTTGATCGAGAATTTTGCCGGCCATTTCCCGCTTTGGATGGCGCCGACGCAGGTCGTGGTCGCGACGATCACCTCCGAGGCGGACGAGTATGCGAGCGAGGTCGTGCGCGATCTGCGGGCCGCGGGCCTGCGGGTGGAGAGCGATCTTCGCAACGAGAAGATCAACTACAAGGTCCGCGAGCACTCGCTGGCCAAGGTCCCGGTCATTCTCGTCTGCGGAAAGCGCGAGGCGGAGGAGCGGTCGGTGAACCTGCGCCGTCTCGGCTCGCGCGATCAGGAGGCAATGAGCTTCGACGCCGCCAAGGCGCTGCTTCTGGACGAGGCCGTAGCTCCCGATCTCAAGCCGACGGCCGCCGCGCAGGCAGCCTGACAAACGAAGGGCGGCCCGCAGGCGCCGCCCTTTTTCGTCGCGCGTCAGTCGCCCGTGCCGACATCCGGACTATTGGGATCGACCAGATCGCTGGTCAGCACTTCCACATCGGCATCCTCGCCGCTGACGACGCGGAACTGGCGCTGGAAGATGCGCTCCTTGTTCCGAGCCACGATCACGTAGTCGCCCTCCGCAAGGACCATGGAGGGAAACGCGCCGACGCTTTCCTGAATCAGGTCGCCCTGCGTCGAGGTGATCGACCAGGCCGTGTCGGCCAGCGCCTCGCCGCCATGCTCGCGCACCAGCTTCATCGTCAGCTGCGCGCCGCGTTGCTTCATCACCGCGTCCGTGATGCGACCGGACTCGACGCGCACCTCGGCTCGCGCCACGGCGTTCACGTCTCCATAACGAGAGACGACGTGGTAATTGCCGGAGTTCAGCCGGACCACGACACCGGGCGGCACGTCGGAGGCCACGAGCCGGCGATCACGCTCCTCGGTCGCCTCGCTGAAAATATCGAAGTGAACGCGCTCCTTCGGTAGGCTGGCCGTGTCGGACGCCTTGGCGACGAGCCGCAGGCCGCCCGCGTCGATCGCCACGGTCTCGTGGGTCTCGCGCCCATTGAAGTCGATCCGCTTCGTCATGCCCGCGCGGCCATAGCCGACATGCAGGAGATAGGCCCCTGGCGGCACGTCGAACACAGCCTCGCCGCCCTTAGCCACCGCGATCACCGGCAGCTTTCCATCGCCGCCGGGCGCCGGCGCGAAGAGGCGCCAGACGAGGTCGGACGGGATGGCTGGCCCGTCTTTGCCGAGGGTCGCGCGCAGCGTCAGCGCGTTGGGCGGGCGTGCGATGTCGAGATGAGGCTGGGGCTGCGGCGCGAAAGCGGGAATGGCGGGCAGCTTCAGGTCCGGGCCCTGGATCTTGGGCACGGGCTCGGGAAGGGCGATCGGATCCAGGCGCTTCAGCCCGCGCGCGGAGGGAATGCCGAGATCGACTGCGGCTGGATCCTGCGGAATTGCGGACGGCGAGGCATAGGCGCCGGGTGCCTCCAGCGCGTCATGCCCGCCGCCGGGAGGGGGGGACTGCTGGGCGGAAGCGGGAATCGCGATCAAAGACAGGAGGCAGGTCGAGACGATCCCCACGATCGGGCGCATGGTCCATCTCCCCTTTTTGCATTTCAGAAGTGCCGTCTTGAACGGCAAGGCATAGACCATTTCAAGGCCAATTGGCGACAGCGCATGGTTCGATCCGCAATCCGGTTTGCAAACGGCGGGAATTTTCTTAGCTCTCATGCGGCAACCACGAGGACCCGAATCCGTGATCGACGCGAAGACCCTGCTTGCGACCCGCCGCTCCGTTCCCATTCCCGCGCTTGTCGCGCCGGCACCGGAAGGCGCCGAACTCACCGAGATGTTAACGGAGGCGACCCGCGTTCCCGACCACGGCAAGCTGGCGCCCTGGCGGTTCATCCTGTTTCGCGGCGAGGCGGCGCTGGCGATCGGCGCCCGGCTTGCCGATCTCGCGGAGCGGCGCGAGGGACAGGCTCTGAGCGAAGGACGCCGGACCTACGAGGAAGCGCGCTTCACCCGCGCACCGCTGGTGGTCGGTGTCGTCTCGACCGCAAAGCCGCATTTCAAGATTCCCGAATGGGAGCAGGTGCTGTCGGCGGGCGCGGCCACGATGAACCTCATTCACGCCGCCCATGCGCGCGGCTATGGCGCGAACTGGATCACCGAATGGGTGGCCTATGACGAGGAGGCCAAGGCTCTGATGGGCATCGCTCCCGACGAAAAGGTCGTCGGCTTCGTCTACATCGGCACGCCGGCCGAACGGCCGAGCGACCGGCCACGGCCGGAGCTTTCCGCTGTGGTTTCGGAGGCGGCGGTTCCGACTGGCGCGTGATGTTCTACGAGACAGCGGCGAACCGGCACGGCCTGCCCCACGATCCGTTCAAGGCCATCGTCGCGCCGCGACCGATCGGCTGGATCTCGACCCGGTCGAAGGAGGGCGCGGTGAATCTCGCACCCTACAGTTTCTTCAACGCGATCGCGGACGATCCCAAGCTCGTCATGTTCTGCTCGTCCGGCATGAAGGACTCGGCAAGCTTCGCCATCGAAAGCGGCGAGTTCGTCGTGAACCTCGCCACGTTCGATTTGGCGGAAGCGCTCAATCGCTCCTCCGCACCGGCCCCGCGCGGCGTCAGCGAGTTTGCCATCGCCGGGCTCACCGAAGCGCCATGCCGCCTCGTCGCCGCTCCGCGCGTGGCGGAGTCGCCGGCCGCACTGGAATGCAAGGTCACCCAGTCCTTCCGACCCATGGGGATCGACGGCCCGTCGCCTTCGGCCGTCATGGTGATCGGGCAGGTGGTGGGCATCCATATCGACGAGCGCATCCTACGCGACGGGATGATCGCGATGGATCTGGCGCAGCCGCTGACGCGCCTCGGTTATCTCGACTATGCCGTGACACGCGAGGTCTTTTCGATGAACCGGCCCAAACGTCCCGACGCCAGCGACCTCGACCCCCAAGCTTAGCAAGGGGTTCTTAAACGTGGTAAACGCTTCTTAAAGGATTGGCGGGCAGGAATAGGGCACATGCCCTTACGTTCGAGGCCGATTCCCATGCTCGCTCATCACTTCGTCAAATGGTGTGAGACCGCCAACACGGTGGAGCGTTGCGCGGGTGTGGCTATGCTGGCCGAAGCGGTGATCCACCGCAAGTTTCTGCCGAAGGAAACGCGCGAGGCGGAAGCGGCGCTTCTCTATGCGCTGGAGGACGTTTCGCCCCTCGTCCGACGCACGATCGCCAATCTCGTCGCTTCGTCGGATCGCGTGTCGCGCCAGCTCGTCTTGGGGCTCGCGCGGGATGTGAACGAGATCGCACTGCTCGTCGTCTCGCGCTCGCCGCTCCTGACCGGGTCGGATCTTACAGAGCTTGCAATGGACGCGAGCGGCCCTGTTCGCGCCGCCATCGCGCGGCGGCCCCACCTGCCGTCTGACGCCTGCCATGCCATCGCCGCGCTGGAGGACCCGGATGCGGCCTTGGCGCTGGCCGGCAACAGACACGCCGAGATGACTGTCGAGACGCTTCGTCAGCTTGCAACGACGTTCGGCGGCGATGGGCGGGTGCGCGGGGCGCTTCTGGAACGCGACGACCTGCCGTCCGACATGCGCCATCGCCTCGTCCACGCCGTCGCCGAGCAATTGGGCCGCTCGCCCTTCCTCGCCGCCGTGCTGGGGGAGACCCGGAGCGAGCGCCTGCGCGAAGAGTTGCAGGAGCGCGCCTTGACCGCGATCGTCGACAAAGTGTCGGCCGAGGGGCTCGAGGCCTTCGTAGAGCATCTGCGCTCCGACGGCGCCCTAAACACAGCCTTGCTGCTTAAAGCGGTCTGCGCCGGGCGGATCGATCTCTTCTCCGCCGCCCTGGCGCGGCTGACCGGCTATCCCGAGCCGCGCGTGCGCGCCATCATCGCAGAGGCGCGCCAGCCCTCCTTCGCCGCGCTGGCCGCCAAGGCCGGACTGCCGCCCGTCGTCGTG
Organism: Aureimonas sp. AU20; assembly: GCF_001442755.1. Taxonomy (NCBI): domain Bacteria; kingdom Pseudomonadati; phylum Pseudomonadota; class Alphaproteobacteria; order Hyphomicrobiales; family Aurantimonadaceae; genus Aureimonas; species Aureimonas sp. AU20. The sequence goes on from NZ_CP006367.1 coordinate 2,395,180, forward strand.
CCGCTGCTCCTGGCCGCGACACGCGTCTGGAAGGATGCCTCGATGATCGACGATCTCGACTCGGCCGACGTCACGGCTTCTGTGATGCAAAGGCTGCTCGGCCATCAACGCCGGGAGGCAACTGCCGACCAGAAGGACCTCACCGAACTTCTGGAGCGCCTGTCGAAGGACGCGCAGCGCACCACGGCTCGTCAGCGTATGCAGCGCTATCTCGCCGCCTGACGGCGGTCCTGTCGCCCCTCAGTAGCGGAACTGTTCGGCCAGGATTCGCTCGTCCCAGGAATGTTCGGGGTCGAACAGGATCAGGCTGCCGAGATCTCGCACCTCGCGAATCTCGATATGACGCACGGACTTGACCTCGCGATGGTCGGCCACGGCGTTGACCGGCCGCTTCTCCGCTTCCAAGACCTCAATATCGACCACCTGCCGGTTGGCGAGCAGCGCGCCGCGCCAGCGACGGGGGCGAAAGGCGCTGACCGGAGTCAGCGCCAGCAGCGGTGCTTCGATCGGGATGATCGGCCCTTGCGCCGAGAGATTGTAAGCCGTCGATCCCGTTGGCGTTGCCACGAGCACCCCGTCGCAGACCAGTTCCTCCAGCCGCGTTCGGCCATCGATCGAAATCTTGAGCCGCGCCGCCTGATAGGACTGGCGGAACAGGGCGACTTCGTTGATGGCCAGCGCCGTGTGGCGCATGCCGACATCGTCGATGGCGGTCATCTGGAGCGGTCGAATTTCGCTCTGAACAGCCTTGTCCAGCCGCTCCGACAGATCGTCCTCGCGGAAATCGTTCATCAGGAACCCAACGGTTCCCTTGTTCATCCCGTAGATCGGTTTGCCCGTGTCCATGAAGCGATGGAGGATGTGGAGCATGAAGCCATCGCCGCCGAGCGCGACCACGATGTCGGCGTCTTCGGGATCGACCGTTTCATAAAGGGATCGCAGCCGGGCGAGCGCCTCCTGCGCCTCCGGGCTCTCGCTCGCGACGAGGGCGATCGGTCGGATCGTTTGTCGCATGACCATCCACATTCGAGGGTTTGAGCGGCCGACCCGTCCGCATGTCGGAGCGAACCTAAATCCTCTCCCCGCAGACGCAAGCCATGACCTCGCCTTTCTTTGGGCAAAAGCCGGGGCGCCGGAGGGACCGTCGCGCCGATATTACGTTGAGTTCGGCGGTGCTATCTCTCGGTCACCTGCTTCTTCGAGGTCGTTTCCATGGCACGATTCGCAATTTCCGGCCCAGACATCTTCGACGGCGTGAGAACGCGCCGAAACGCGGCGCTGATCGTCAAGGACGGGCGGGTCGAGGGAATCGCCGAGAGCGTGGACCTCGACCCCGATCTGCCGGTGGAGCGGCTGGACGGTGGAACGCTGGCGCCGGGCTTCGTGGATATTCAGGTCAATGGCGGCGGCGGCGTTCTGCTGAACGACCGGCCCGATGTGGAGGGCGTTCGGGCGATCTGCGAGGCTCACTTGGGTTTCGGCACCACGTCGCTTCTGCCGACCGTGATCACGGATCGAGAGGAGGTGACCTTCGCCGCCATCGACGGCGTGCGCACGGCTCTGGCTCGCCATGTGCCGGGTTGCGGCGGCATCCATGTCGAGGGGCCGTTCATCGCGCTGAAGCGCAAGGGCGCCCACGACCCGGCCTGCGTCCGCGCCATGACCGACGAGGACGTGGCGAAGCTCTGCGCGGTGGACGTGCGCCCTTTCCTCATCACGGTCGCGACCGAGTCCGTGACTCCCGAGCAGATCGCCACGCTGTCTCGCGCCGGCATTCACGTCTCGATCGGTCATTGCGACGGTAGCTATGACGATGTGATGGCCGCCATCGCGGCCGGGGCGAGCTGCGTCACGCATCTCTTCAACGCCATGAGCCAGCTCGGCCACCGTACGCCGGGCGTCGCCGGGGCGGCGCTCGATTCGCCGGATGTCTGGGCCAGCATCATCGCGGACGGGCACCATGTTCACCCGGCCATGGTCGAACTCGCCCTGCGCGCCAAGAAGGGCGAGAACCGGATGATCGCCATTTCGGACGCGATGCCGACCGTCGGTAGCGAGGGGCAGGTCTTCGAGCTCGGCGGGCGCCGGGCGACGCGCAACGGCGGGAAGCTGACACTGGACGACGGAACGCTGGCGGGCTGCGACATCTCCATGCTCGATGCCGTCACCTATCTCGTCCGCACCATCGGCCTTTCGCTGGAAGAAGCCTTGCGCATGGCGACGGCCAATCCTGCTCGCCTCCTGCGGCGCGAGGTGGATCGCGGCTTTCTGAAAGCCGGATCGCCCGCCGATCTCGTCTGGCTGCGCGACGATCTTTCGCTCGGTCGCCTCTGGTTGCACGGCCGCGAAAGGCGAAACGAGAAGACCACGCGGCCCGCCCCGGCCCATCGCTGACGCGAGGCCGATCCGGCAGCACGCTCAACGCAGCGCCAGGATTTCCTCCGCCGCGCGCAGCCCTGTTTCCCAGGCGCCGTGCGCGGTCGAGAAGGCGTGCGTATGCGTCGCCTCTCCAGCCCAGGTGACGCGATCGTCCACCTGTTGCGCCAGGACCTGACGCGCCTCGGCATGGCCGGGGAGGGCATGGGAGTAGGAGCCGAGCGCGAACGGGTCCTGTCCCCAGGCCGTTTCGCATTCCGGTTCGATGGACCGTATGAGTTCGGCGCCGAACAGACCGCGCAGCTCTTCGAGAGCGAAGGCCGTCATGGCGCCCGGTCCCTCCGCCTCCAAAGCGGCGGCATGGCGTCCGCCGAAAAAACCTTCGATCAGCGGCTGGCCGAACGGGCGAATTTGGTAGCTGCCTGTCGCGGCCGTATCGATCCGGCCGAAGAGATGCCCCTCCACCGAAAAACGCTCGGGCTCCCGCAAGCGAAAGAAGACCTTGTTCGCCAACCCTAAGGGCAAGCCATTGGCGGCCTCGATCTTCGCGTCGAAGCGGGATGGCAGGATCAACCTTCCGCTGGCGAGCACGGTCGTGGGTACGCTCAGCACAACATGGCGCGCTTCGAGATCGCCAGCTGGGCTTTGCAGGAGCGATCCGTTCGGCCGATCTTCGATTGCCTCGACACGCACGCCGAGGCGACAGGTGACCGAACCCGCCATGGCGGAGAGGGCGGCGCCATAGCCCCGGCGTACGCGCCAGTTCACCCCGGTGTCGACGTAGCGGGCATAATCGAGAACCGAGACGCGATCGTATTCCGTCCCGTTGTAGTAGCTGCTGACCGCGTCGATCAGGGCGTTCCAGCGGCCGTTCGGTTCGAAATAACGGGAGGCCGCGTCGTCCCGGCCCTGGTCGGCCGCTTCCGCCAGCCGCTCCTCGAACGCGTCGAAAGCCTCCGCGAATTCGCGCTGCTGCTCCGGCGAAAAACCGCGATTGCCGTCCTGCTCATCCCATTTCGGCTTCGTGCGGTCGATCTCGATCCCGAGGGACTCGAAGAGGGGCACAAGCGGATTGACGTCGCCGGAATGGAGCCACTCGCAGCCGAGGTCGATCGGATCGCCCTCGCGGGTCGTGACCGTATGGGCGCGGCCGCCCAGCCGATCCCGAGCATCGATCAAAACGACGGAACGGCCGGTGGAGGCCAGGCGCCACGCGGCGCCAAGGCCCGCCGCGCCCGCACCGACGATGGCAACATCGCAGGATATCATGGGATCAATCGAAAGCTGGGTTGAGGAAGGCCGGGCGCAGTTCGACGCAAGTATCGCCTGCCAATGCCGTCAAGAGATGGCTTCCGGTTCGGCGCGGCGAGAGGCGAGTGGGACGCCGAAAGCCGCCCGAACCGGATGCTTGGAACGTGTATAGGTCGGGAAGATTGCAACACGATGAAGGTTCGTCATCAAATTGTCGGCCTCTCGATAGATCGGCGATTTAGTTCCCCAACGTGAGCCGTCAATTCCAGCACCGCGACAAAAGATCGGTGGTGATGGTTTCAGCCTATTGTCCAGCGGCTGCGATAAACTTCGATCGGCATCTCCTGCATCTCCTGCATCTCCTCAGGGTGAAGCACACACAAGGCCTTTCGGATAGGCGTCAACGATCCCGAACAACCCGTGCAGGACGCGATCGACCGGGTTACGGAAGGCCTCGTCACCGATCGGCACGACCTGAAGCGAAGGTCCCCTTGCGTCTCGCTCATGCGTGCTCCTGCCCAACCGCGAGACGAAGAGAAGCTAGAGCCATGTTGTCGGATGGCCGATGTCGAGTATCGTCGGCAGACGCAAAACCCGCGCGAATGGCCTAGAATGGGCTTCAGGCACCGGTTGATTCGTCCGGCGCATCGTCCACCTGCCTGTCCGAACGATCCGCAGATAAGGTCCGGCTACCATGTCCTTCGAGACCGCCCAGCGTCGCGTCGAACGATTCTATTCCCTGCACGAGCACGGGTTCGTGCGAGTGGCTGTCGCCACGCCCCGCGTCTTCGTCGCCGATCCCGACGCCAATGCCGTGGAAATCCTTCGCGAGGCGGAGCGCGCGGTCGAGCGCGGCGTCGATCTGGTCGTCTATCCCGAACTCTGCCTGTCGGCCTATGCGATCGACGATCTCCATCTTCAGGACGCGCTGCTGGACGATGTGGAACGGGCGGTCGGTCGCATCGCGGCCGCGTCCGCCGAACTCCCATCGGTTCTCCTGATCGGCGCGCCGATACGGCGCAACGGCCGGCTCTACAATTGCGGCATCGCAATCTCGCGCGGAGCGATCCTCGGCGTGGTGCCTAAGATTTTCCTGCCGAATTACCGCGAATATTACGAGAAGCGCTGGTTCGCCTCCGGCAGCGGCATCACCTCTTCCGCCATCGATCTCGCAGGGCAGAGGGTGCCTTTCGGCACCGATCTCCTGTTCGCCGCGACCGACCTGCCGGACTTCATCTTTCATATCGAGGTCTGCGAGGACTTCTGGTCGCCGACTCCCCCGTCCATCGACGGCGCATTAGCCGGGGCATTGCTGCTGTGCAACCTGTCGGCCTCGAACATCACCGTCGGCAAGTCGACCGATCGCCATATCCTCACCTCAGCGCATGCGATGCGATGCATGGCGGCCTATGTATATTCTGCCGCCGGGCAGGGCGAAAGCACGAACGACGTGTCGTGGGACGGGCAGGCGATGATCTACGAGGTTGGCGACCTGCTGGCCGAGTCTGAACGCTTCTCACGCGAGCCGCAGCTGACCGTCGCCGACGTCGACCTTCAACGGTTGCGGCTGGAGCGCATGCGCGTGCCGACCTTCAACGATTCCGCCGCGCGCGCGGGCCACCCGGAACTGCGATTCCGCCGGATCGAGTTCGCCCACCAGCCCTCCTTCGCCGATCACGGGCTGGAGCGGCACATCAGGCGTTTTCCCTATGTGCCCGACACGCCCGCCCGGCTGGACCAGGATTGCTACGAGGCCTTCAACATCCAGGTCCATGCGCTCATCAAGCGCTTCGAGTCGACGCCGGGCGACCGGATGGTCATCGGCGTCTCCGGGGGGTTGGATTCCACGCATGCGCTGATCGTCGCTGCTAAGGCCTGCGATACGCTCGGCCTACCGCGATCCACGATTCTCGGCTTCACCATGCCGGGCTTCGCAACGGGCGACGAGACGAAGGGCAACGCTTGGGCGCTGATGCGCGCGCTCGGCATCGAAGCCGACGAGATCGACATTCGCCCCGCCGCCCGTCAGATGCTGGGCGATATGGGCCACGCCTTCTCGTCGGGCGAACCGGTCTACGACATCACCTTCGAAAACGTGCAGGCGGGACTGCGGACCGACTATCTGTTCCGGCTGGCGAACCAGCGCAACGGCTTCGTCATTGGCACCGGCGACTTGTCGGAACTGGCGCTCGGCTGGTGCACCTACGGCGTCGGCGACCAGATGAGCCATTACGGCGTCAACTCCGGCATCCCCAAAACGCTGATCCAGTATCTGATCCGCTGGACCGTGACGACCGGCCAGTTCGACGCGGAAACGAACCGGGTGCTGACGGCAATCCTCGAAACCGAGATTTCGCCCGAGCTGGTGCCGGCCGATGCCAGCGGCGCCTTACAGAGCACCGAGTCCAAGATCGGCCCCTACGAACTCAACGACTTCTTCTTGTTCCACACCATGCGCTACGGCCAGCCGCCGGCCAAGGTCGCGTTCCTCGCGTATCACGCGTGGCGCGATCTCCAGCAGGGGCGCTGGCCCGCACACTTCCCGGAGGCGAAGAAGAACCAGTACGATCTCGCCACGATCCGGCTCTGGCTGGAGCGTTTCCTCGTTCGATTCTTTCAAACGAGCCAGTTCAAACGCACCGCCATGCCCAACGGCCCCAAGGTTTCGGCCGGCGGAAGCCTGTCGCCGCGGGGGGATTGGCGCGCGCCGTCCGACGGCCGCGCCCATGCTTGGCTCCGCGACCTCGAGCGTGTTCCGAAGACGTAAGGCGAAGCTTCGAGGTCGAACGGACTTCGTGATACTGGCTGGATGATCAGGCTGCCTTCACGCGGTCTCGTCCCGCGAGCTTGGCTTCGTAGAGGGCCGCATCGGCCTGTTCGAGGGCACGGGACAGGCTGGTCCGCGTGTCGGACAAGGCCACACCGACGCTGGCGGTGACGGGGATCGATTGGCCGTTCCACGAAATGGGCCGGCTACCGATCGCAAAGCGCAGGCGCTCGGCAAGGATCATGGCCGCGTTCCGGTCTTTCGCGGCGTAGAGGAGAACGAACTCCTCGCCTCCGAACCGTGCGAGATGGCCGTCCGCCGGCAGGATGGCCTTGGCTCGCCTTGCAAATTCCCGCAGCACCTCGTCGCCGGCCACGTGGCCGAAGCGATCGTTCACCGACTTGAAGTGATCGAGATCGGCGAAGATGACGCAGGCCGGCCCGGAGTGGCGGCGAACCGCCTCCGCTAAGCCCTCCCGATTGAGAAGCTGCGTCAGCGGATCGGTGCGCGCCTGTCTCGCTACGGCGGAGTAGGCCTTCTCGGCTTCCAGCGCGAGAATCGATGTCGTCAGTAGGATCGACACCACATGATCGACCACGAAAATGATCACGATCGACATTGCGACATGCGAGGGCTGCAACGGCAGCAGGGGCAGGCAGATCGCTACCGGAATGGAAGCCAGCGCGAGCCCGGCTAGGAGCCGGATCGGGGAGCGGGAAGGGTTGCGCGCCAGCACGTAATGGGCCGCCGCGCCTTCGTGCAGCGCATAGGCGAGGGTGCTGGCCGCGTTGATCGCCGAGGGGCTGAATCCACTTGCGGCGCATACGATATGCGCGGCGGTCGGCAGCACGAACAGCGCCACCATGGGTCTGGTCACGGCCCGTTGGTTGTCGAACAGCCGAAAGCCGCTCCAGAATAGCGAGCCTCCGAGCGACCATCCCAGCGGCGACCACACGCTGCCGTAGTAGCCGAAATCCACGAACCAGACGGACATGAACGCGCAGGTGAAGAAGCTGGCGCCAAACAGGAGATGGTGAATTTTTTCGCGATGAAGCAGCCAACAGGCGGCGAATACAGAGCCGCAAGTCGCGAACACGACGAAATCCGTGAACTGCAACGTGGGGATCGAGAGATCCATCGCCATAGGCCCAATGCGCATGGACCAAGACTTACCGAACCGAAATCTAGGGTTCCCTACGAGCGCCCGCAAATTGCGCGGGATCGTTATCCCGGAGTAAATCGCGTTGAGCGACGAATGATCGCGGCTACGAGTTTTACCGCCAGGCTGGTGGGCATTCCAAAAAAATGGGAAAATGGTGAGCGCGGTGGGACTCGAACCCACGACCACATGATTAAAAGTCACGTGCTCTACCAACTGAGCTACGCGCTCGAACCTACATGAACTCATGTACGGAATGCGCGGACCATAGAAAGGTCGCCGGTGCCGGTCAACAGCTTTTGCGATGTCATCCACACGGTTTGAACCCGATCGGCCTTCGTCGTAAGACCCCTCCAATAGGCCCTTTCGAAGGGCGATGTGGGTGAGGGCGGCTGTCTTGATTTCGGACCTTTCGTATCCGACGGCGATTTTGGCCGGAGCGCTGTCTTTCCTGTCGCCCTGCGTGCTGCCGCTGGTGCCGCCCTATCTCTGCTACATGGCCGGTGTCTCCGCCGAGGACCTGCGACGAGGCGGGTCGATGGCCGTGCCCGGCTATAGGCGGCTCGTTCTCACCGCCCTCGTCTTCGTGCTGGGATTTTCTACGGTCTTCGTTTTTCTCGGCGCGGGAGCGAGCACGCTCGGGCAGCTTCTTCGCCGCAACACGGATTGGCTCGGCCTTCTCGCGGGCATCGCGATCATTCTGATGGGACTGAAATTCCTTGGTGTTCTGCGGCTGAACTTCCTGTCGCGGGAAGCGCGCTTCCAGCCGGAGGCACCGCGTCGCTCGCTTGGCGGCGCCTATCTCATGGGCCTTGCCTTCGCCTTCGGTTGGACGCCCTGCATCGGCCCGGTGCTGGGGCTGATTCTCGGCCTTGCCGGCGCACGCCAGTCCGTGAGCGAAGGCATGGTGATGCTGAGCCTTTATTCGGCCGGCCTCGGCATTCCCTTCGTCCTCGCCGCCGCATTTTCCGCCAGCTTCCTGCGCGCCATGGGTCGCATTCGTTCGCATTTCGGCGCGGTCGAAAAGGCGATGGGTGTCATGCTGGTGGCGACGGGCGTTCTGTTCCTGACGGGCGGCATGCAGGCCATGTCCTTCTGGCTCCTGGAAACCTTCCCGGCCCTTCAAAAGATCGGCTGATCTCCCTATCGCCATGCGCACCAAACGACGCTTCTTTGTTTCGAGGACTCCTCCCATGAGCCGCACCTGCCTTTCCATCGTCCTTGCCGCAGGCGAGGGAACGCGCATGAAATCGACGCGCGCCAAGGTGCTGCACGAGGTCGCCCATCGCCCGCTCGTGCTGCACGCTGTGGATGCCGCGATGCGCGCCGGATCGAGCGAAATAGTTGTGGTCGTCGGCCGCGATGCCGAAAGCGTCGTGCGCCTGGTCTCGGGCTTCGAACCGCCCTTGCGCCATTTCGCGCAGGCGGAACGTCTCGGCACGGCGCATGCGGTGCTCGCGGCGCGCGGCGCTCTGGCCGATCGCTTTGACGACGTGCTCGTGCTGTTCGGCGACACGCCGCTCGTGCGGCCCGAAACGCTGCTTGCGGCGCGGGCCGAGATCGCGGCGGGTGCTGCAGTGTGCGTCGTCGGGTTCCGCAGCCGCAAGCCGACCGGCTATGGCCGCCTGATCCGCGAGGGTGATGAACTCGTCGCCATTCGCGAGGAAAAGGACGCCTCGCCCGAAGAGCGGCTAATCGATCTCTGTAATGGCGGGGTCATGGCGATCGACGGTGGCCGCGCGCTCGACCTTCTCGAACGCATCGGCAACAGCAATGCCAAGGGCGAATATTATCTCACCGACATCGTCTCCGTGGCGCGAAGCGAGGGCTTGTCCGTGCGGCTCGTCACGGCCGAGGAGGAGGACGTGCTCGGGGTCAACACCCGGCTGGAACTCGCCCGGGTCGAAGCGATCTGGCAGGAGCGCCGCCGCGAGGAGGCGATGCTCTCTGGCGTGACCTTGATTGCGCCGGAGACGGTCTTCTTCGCGGCCGACACGGTGGTCGAGCCCGATGTCGCGATCGAGCCGAACGTCGTTTTCGGTCCGGGCGTTCACATTCGCAGCGGCGCGGTTCTTCGCGCCTTCAGCCATATTGAGGGCGCGTCCGTGGGTGCGAAGGCGAGCGTCGGCCCCTTCGCTCGGCTGCGGCCGGGCACGGACCTGCGGGACGGGGCGAAGGTCGGCAACTTCGTGGAGATCAAGAGCACTACGGTCGGCCAAGACGCGAAGGTCAGCCATCTCACCTATCTCGGCGACGCCAGCGTGGGCGCGGAAGCCAATATCGGCGCCGGCACGATCACCTGCAATTACGACGGGTTCAACAAGTACCGCACGGTGATCGGCGCCGGTGCCTTCATCGGGTCGAACTCCGCTCTGGTCGCGCCGCTGTTGATCGGCGACGGGGCGTATGTCGCCTCGGGCAGCGTCGTGACGGAAGATGTGCCGGCCGATGCGCTGGCCTTTGGCCGGGCGCGACAGGTGGTAAAAGAGGGGCGCGGGCGCGAGATCAACGCGCGCAACGCCGCGCGCAAGGCGAGCCAAAGCTGACGCGCGGCCGCGATCTCTAAAAACCAGCAATGAAAATTGAGCGACGGTTTTGCGCCGTCGCGCTATCAGCAGACGGCGCGAAGCACCGGACCGGCCGGGGCTTTCCCGAAAGGATCGGTTCGCTCATGTGTGGCATCATCGGAATCATCAGCCAAGCCCCCGTCGCCTCGCGGCTCGTGGACTCGCTGAAGCGCCTGGAATACCGGGGCTATGATTCCGCCGGCATCGCGACGCTGGAAGACGGCGCGCTGGCACGACGCCGTGCGGCGGGGAAGCTGCGCAATCTGGAAGCCGTGCTCACTGAGCAGCCGCTCCAGGGGACGATCGGCATCGGACACACGCGCTGGGCCACCCATGGCGTGCCGAACGAGGCGAACGCCCATCCGCATTCGACCCAGCGGCTGTCCGTCGTTCACAACGGCATCATCGAGAATTTCCGCGAGTTGAAGACCGAACTCGCCGCCGACGGATACGCGTTCGAGAGCGAGACGGATTCGGAGGTCGTCGCGGTCTATGTAACGCGGCAGATCGACCGGGGCATGGGCCCGCAGGAGGCCGTCGCCTCCACTCTGAAGGTTCTCGAAGGCGCCTTCTCGCTCGCCTTCCTGTTCGACGGCGACACCAAGCTTCTGATCGGCGCGCGGCGCGGCAGCCCGCTGGCGATCGGCGAGGGTGAGGGCGAGATGTTCCTCGGCTCGGACGCCATCGCGCTGTCGCCCTTCACCGATTCCGTGCGCTATCTCGAGGATGGCGACTGGGCTGTCCTGTCGCATCGGGGCGCCGAGATTTTCGACGAGCACGACCAGCCGGTGGACCGACCGGTTCGGCGTTCCGTCGGCGAGGCCTTCTATGTCGACAAGGGCAATCATCGTCATTTCATGCAGAAGGAAATGTACGAGCAGCCAGAGGTGCTCTCCCATACGCTGGGGGCCTTCGTGGACATGACGAGCGGGCGCACGCGCCTGCCGCAGGGCCAGGCGTTCGACTTCTCCAAGGTTCGTCGCATCGCCATGTCGGCCTGCGGCACGGGCTATTACGCCGCTTTGGTCGGCCGCTATTTCTTCGAGCGCTTTGCCGGTATCGCCTGCGATCTCGATGTCGCCTCCGAGTTTCGCTATCGCGAAAGTCCGCTTGGCGATGTGGACCTTGCGCTCTTCGTCTCTCAGTCCGGCGAAACGGCCGATACGCTGGCCTCGCTGCGCTACGCCAAGGAGTCTGGGCTCAAGACTGCGGTGGTCGTCAACGTGCAGGAATCCACCATGGCGCGGGAGGCGGATCTGGTCTTCCCGACGCTGGCCGGGCCGGAGATCGGCGTCGCCTCCACCAAGGCCTTCACCTGCCAGCTGATGGCCCTGGCCGCGCTGGCGGTGCATGCCGGCGTCGAGCGCGGCGTGATCTCGGGCGATGGCGAGCTGGAGCTGACGCGGGCGCTCGCCGAGGCGCCGCGCCTCGTCAACGCCGCGCTGCATCTGGAGGATCAGGTCGAGAGCCTGTCGCGCGAGATGGCAACGCATCGCCATGCGCTGTTCCTTGGGCGCGGCTTTTCCTTTCCGCTGGCGCTGGAGGGCGCGCTGAAGCTGAAGGAAATCAGCTACATCCACGCCGAGGGGTATGCCGCCGGCGAACTGAAGCACGGGCCGATCGCGCTGATCGACGAGACCATGCCGGTCGTGGTCGTAGCGCCGCATGACCGGGTGTTCGAGAAGACCGTGTCCAACATGCAGGAGGTCGCCGCGCGCGGCGGGCGGATCATCCTCCTGACCGACGAGGCGGGCGCCGCGTCCGGCGCGGTGCAGACGGTGAACACGCTGGTCCTGCCCAACATGCCGGAAATCCTGACGCCGATCGTCTTCGCGATCCCGCTCCAGCTCCTGGCCTATCACACGGCCGTGCAGATGGGCACGGATGTCGATCAGCCGCGCAATCTGGCAAAATCCGTCACCGTCGAATAGCGCGCCGACCAGCGCTCAGCCGGCGCGCAGAAGCTTGATCGCGTCGTCCTTGCCGAAGAGGTAGAGAAGGGCGCGAACGGCCTCGCCCCGCTTCGAGCCGAGTTCGGGGTCGGTCGCGATCAGCAGCCGCGCGTCGTCGCGCGCGGATTCCATGAGATCGGCATGGGCTTCGAGATCGGCGATGCGGAAACTTTGCATTCCGGATTGCCGCGTGCCCAGCAGATCGCCTTCGCCGCGCAGCTTCAGGTCTTCCTCGGCGATACGGAATCCGTCCTCCGTTTCGCGCATCACGGCAAGCCGCGCCTTGGCGGCTTCGCCCAGCGGCGCGCGATAGAGAAGGACGCAGGAGGACGGCTTGTCGCCTCGCCCGACTCGACCGCGCAACTGGTGCAATTGCGACAGGCCGAAGCGCTCGGCATGTTCGATCACGATGATCGAGGCATCGGGCACGTCGACGCCGACCTCGATCACCGTCGTCGCCACCACGATGCGCGTGCGGCCCGACTTGAAGTCGGCCATGGCGGCGTCCTTCTCGGCGCCGGTCATCCGGCCATGCACGAGCCCGACCTGATTGCCGAAGAACTGGCGGAGCACCTCGGCGCGCTCCTCGGCCGCCGTCAGATCGCTCGTCTCGGTTTCCTCCACCAGCGGGCAGACCCAATAAAGCTTCTCGCCTTCTTCGATGGCGCGCCCGGCGCGGGCGACGACCTCTTCCAGCCGATCGAACGACACGGCGACGGTGGTGATCGGCTTGCGGCCCGCCGGCTTGCCGTGGAGACGCGACACGTCCATGTCACCGAAGGCCGCGAGCACCAGCGTGCGCGGAATGGGCGTCGCCGTCATTACCAGAAGATCGGGCGCGCTGCCCTTGCGGGTGAGACGAAGCCGCTGCTCCACGCCGAATCGATGCTGCTCGTCTACCACGACGAGGCCGAGATTGTGATAGGCGACATCGTCCTGGAACAGGGCATGCGTGCCCACAATGATGTCGATCTCGCCCGACGCGATCGCGGCGAGCTTGCCCTCGCGCGTCTTCCCCGTGTCTCGTCCGGTCAGAAGCGCGATCGAAAGCCCCGCCGCGTCGCAGTAGCGCGAAAGGCCAGCGAAGTGCTGACGGGCGAGGATTTCAGTGGGTGCCAGCAGCACGGACTGGGCGCCCGATTCCTTGGCCGCCGACATGGCGAGCAGGGCGACCACGGTCTTGCCGGCGCCGACATCGCCCTGCAGCAGCCGGACCATACGCTCCGGCCGCGCCATGTCGGCGAAGATTTCTGAAAGCGACTCATTCTGCCCGGGCGTAAGCTTGAAGGGGAGCGAGCTTTCGGCCCGGGCGCGGATGGCGCCATCCGTGCCGAGGCTGCGCCCGGCTTCCTGCTTCATGCGCCGGCGCGAGAGGGCGAGCGCCAATTGGCTCGCCAGAAATTCGTCATAGGCGAGGCGACGGAAGGCGGGGTTGGCGAGGTCGAGATCCTTGGGGTCTTGGAGCTTGTGCAGGCTTTCCAACGCCGCGCGAAAGGGCGGGAAGCCTTCGCGCTTGAGGATGCTCGGCTCGATCCATTCGGCGAGTTCCGGCAGTTTTTCCAGCGCGTTGGCAACGCCGCGCCGCAGAACCTTGGGCGAAAGGCCCGCTGTCATGGGGTAGACCGGCTCGACCAGCGGCAGGCTTTCGGCATCCTCGGCGCTGCCGACGAAATCGGGATGCACCATCGAGGCGCGGCCGTTGAAACGATCCACCTTGCCGGAGACGAGCAGCGTTTCGCCCAGCGGAAACAGCTTTTCCAGCCATTGCGACTGGGCGCGGAAATAAACCAGCGCGATCTCGCCCGAGGCGTCGTGCGCGATGACGCGCGTCGGCTGATTGCGGGCCTCGCGGGATGGGAACTGATAGTGGTCGATGCACACTTCCAGCGTGACGATCACGCCGTCGGGCGCCGAGGCGATCTGCTCGCGGCGACGCCGGTCGATTGCGCCACTCGGCAGATGGAACAGGAGATCGCGCACCTTGGCGACGCCGCCGGCGCCCGGCGGCGCGACGAGCCCGCCGATCAGGACGGAGACCTTCGGCCCGACGCCGGTCAGCGTCGAGACGGAGGCGAAGAGCGGGTCGAGAATCGAGGCGCGCATGGAAGCGGTGTTTATCGTCTGTTCTCGTTTTTGGATAGGCTGACAGGCCGGGACGCGGCAACTATATAGGGACCGTGACCGAACCGGACCTTGCCCCCGAGCGGGGAAGCGATCTGGCGAAACCTGTTTGAGACCTGAAACAATCGGACGATCGCGATGACCGGAACCACACGCTCCTCCAGCGATCTCGACCCGCGTCGGCGCAAGGCCCTGTTCCGGTCCTGGCATCGGGGGACGCGCGAGATGGATCTGGTTCTCGGCCGCTTCGCCGACGCCGAGATCGGCCATCTCAACGACGAGGATCTCGGCGTCTACGAGCTTCTGATGGAGGCGCCCGACCGCGACCTCTTCTCCTGGCTGACGGGCACCGAGGAAACTCCGGCAAACTACGACACTCCGGTCTTCCAGCGCATCCGTACCTTCTACGCCCTGAACCAGGTGGTGGCTTCGTGAGCAGTCCCGCCGTCGTCAAGAAGGCGCTGGAGAAGGGCGTCGGCCTGCGCATCGGCAATGTGCTGGATGGCTACGAGCCGTTCCTGCTTGCCGAGATCGCGCGGGCTCGCGGCAAGAACAAGCCGGTCGTCTTCGTCATGCGCGATGGCAACCGCATGGGCGAGATCGAGGACGCGCTGCGCTTTATCGCGCCGGACCTGCCGGTTCTCTCGCTTCCGGCCTGGGACTGCCTTCCTTATGACCGCGTCGGCCCATCGTCGGAAGCGGCGGCGCGCCGCCTTTCGGCCCTCTCGGCCATCGCCTCGCTTCAGCGCGATCCCCATCGCGCTCTGATCCTGACCAGTGCAAATGCGCTCCTGCAGAAGATGCCGCCGCGCAAGGTGCTGGAGGAGGAGACGATCTCCGCCCGCGCGAGCGGGCGCATCGCCATGGAGCAGATCGTCCAGGTGCTCGGACGCGGCGGCTTCGAGCGGGTGACGACGGTGCGCGAGCGCGGCGAGTTCGCGGTGCGCGGCGGCATTCTGGACCTTTTCGCGCCGAGCGACGAGGAGCCGGTTCGGCTCGACTTCTTCGGCGACACGCTGGAATCCATTCGCTCCTTCGACCCCGCGACGCAGCGTACCACAGGACAGCGCAAGAGCTTCGAACTCGCGCCCGTCTCGGAAGTATCGCTGAAGGACGAGACGATCTCGCGCTTCCGCTCCAACTACGTGAAGCGCTTCGGCGCCCCGGCGCGCAACGACGCGCTCTACACCTCGATCAGCGAGGGCAAGCGCTTCTCCGGCATGGAGCACTGGCTGCCGCTCTTCTACGAGAGCGTCGAGACGCTGTTCGACTATATCGACGGCTTTCCGCTGGTGCTGGACCATCTCGTGTCCGAGGCGGTGGGCGAGCGACGCAAGCTCGTGCAGGACTATTACGAGGCGCGCCGACGCGGCGTCGCCGAGAACAGCGCCGAGTCCGTTCCCTACAACCCGCTCGGGCCTCAGGAACTTTATCTCACCGAGGACGAGCTGAGCGGCGGCCTCGCCAGAGCCGACCCGGTGCGCCTGTCTTCCTATGCCGTAACCGATGCCGGCTTCCAGATCGACACGGTCAATCTCGATGTGCAGCGCGGGCGCGACTTCGCGGCCGAGCGGCAGGCGGGCGACGTCAACGTCTTCACCGCCGCCGTGGATCACATCTCGCGCCTGCGGGCGGACGGCAAGCAGGTAATCCTGGCAGCTTGGTCGGAAGGCTCGCGCGAGCGCCTGACGCAGGTGGTCGAGGAGCATGGGCTCGGCAACATCAAGCCGGTCGACACGCTGAAACAGGCGCTCGAAGCCGGGCGCCACATGGTGGCGACGGCGATCCTGGGCGTCGAGGCCGGCTTCGAGACCGACCGTTTCGTCGTCGTCGGCGAGCAGGACATTCTGGGCGATCGTCTCGTCCGGCGGGGCCGTCGCAAGAAGCGCGGCTCGGACTATATCTCCGAGGTCACGGGCCTCAACGAAGGCGACATCGTCGTCCATGTCGATCACGGCATCGGCCGCTTCGTCGGCCTGCGCACGATCGAGGCGATGGGCGCGCCGCACGACTGCCTAGAGCTGCGCTACGCCAACGACGACCGGCTCTTTCTGCCGGTCGAAAACATCGAGCTCCTGTCGCGCTATGGCGGCGAGGGGATGGATGCGACGCTGGACAAGCTCGGCGGCGGCGCCTGGCAGGCGCGCAAGGCCAAGCTCAAGAAGCGGCTTCTCGACATGGCGGGCGGCCTCATCCGCATCGCCGCCGAACGCGAGATGCGCGGCGCGCCGAGACTGCTGCCGCCCGAAGGACTATGGGCCGAATTCCAGGCGCGCTTCCCCTATGAGGAAACCGAGGACCAGCTTAACGCGATCGAGGCGGTGGCCGACGATCTTGCGCAAGGGCGCCCGATGGACCGGCTCGTCTGCGGCGATGTCGGCTTCGGCAAGACCGAGGTCGCCCTTCGCGGGGCGTTCCTTGCGGCGATGAACGGGCTGCAGGTCGCGGTGGTCGTGCCGACGACCCTTCTGGCGCGCCAGCATTTCAAGACCTTCTCCGAGCGCTTCCGGGGCCTGCCGCTCAACGTCGCGCAGGCATCGCGGCTGGTGACCACCAAGGAGCTGAACGAGGTCAAGAAGGGCGTCACGGCCGGCACGGTCGACATCGTCGTCGGCACCCATGCGCTTCTGGGCAAGGGCATCACCTTCAAGAACCTCGGCCTTCTCATCATCGACGAGGAGCAGCATTTCGGTGTCAAGCACAAGGAGCGGCTGAAAGAGCTGAAGTCGGACATCCACGTCCTGACGCTTTCGGCGACCCCAATCCCCCGCACCCTGCAATTGGCGCTGACAGGCGTGCGGGAGCTTTCGCTCATCACCACGCCGCCGGTGGACCGTATGGCGGTGCGCACCTTCGTCACGCCCTTCGATCCGCTCGTGGTGCGCGAGACGCTGCTGCGCGAGCGCTATCGCGGCGGCCAGAGCTTCTATGTCGCGCCTCGCCTCGCCGATCTTGCCGGCATCAAGGAGTTCCTGGACGAGCAGGTGCCGGAATTGAAGGTCGCGGTTGCGCATGGCCAGATGCCGGCGGGCGAACTCGACGACATCATGAACGCCTTCTACGAGGGTCGCTACGACGTCCTCCTGTCCACGACGATCGTGGAGTCGGGCCTCGACATTCCCTCGGCCAACACGATGATCGTGCACCGGGCGGACATGTTCGGCCTCGCGCAGCTCTACCAGCTGCGCGGCCGCGTCGGGCGCTCCAAGCAGCGCGCCTATGCGCTCCTGACCATTCCCGCCAACAAGACGCCGACGGCCGGTGCCGACCGCCGCCTTAAGGTGCTGCAGTCGCTGGACAAGCTCGGGGCCGGCTTCCAGCTCGCCAGCCACGATCTCGACCAGCGCGGCGCTGGCAATCTGCTCGGCGACGAGCAGAGTGGACATATCAAGGAGGTCGGCTTCGAGCTCTACCAGCAAATGCTGGAAGAGGCCGTGGCCGAGATGAAGGGCGTCGAGGTCGAGACCGACGGCACCTGGTCGCCACAGATCTCGCTCGGCACGGCCGTGATGATCCCGGAAAGCTATGTGCCGGACCTGCAGCTTCGCATGACGCTCTATCGGCGCCTCGCCGAGCTGGAGGACGCGCGAGAGATCGACGCCTTCGGCGCGGAACTGATCGATCGGTTCGGCAAGCTGCCGGTGGAAGTCGAGCATCTCCTGAAGGTCGTGTTCATCAAGGCGCTCTGCCGCAAGGCCAATATCGAGAAGCTCGATGCGGGGCCGAAGGGCCTCGTCATCCAGTTCCGCGACAAGACCTTCGCCAATCCCGCCGCTCTGGTGCGATATATCGGCGAGCAGGGGCCGGCGGCGAAGATCCGGCCGGACCAGTCCATCGTGCTCGCTCGCGTCTGGGAAAAGCCGGAACAGCGCCTCAACGGCGCCGCCGGCATCGCGACGCAGCTTGCCCGCTTCGTGGACGAGGGGCAGAAGAAGGCGGCTTGAGCCGCCTTCTCCATCTCACTCGCTTTTGGGGTCGCGCCAAAAGGCCGGCAGATAGAAGCCGGTCAGCGGCGTCACCTCGGGGTGCTGGATGAAACGCCAGCGCGCCAGCCATTGCTCGCCGATGAAATAGAGCGGCACGACATAGTGGCCGCTGATGAGAAGGCGGTCATAGGCTCGCACGGCCGAGACGAAATCCTCGCGAGAGCGCGCCGTCACCATGGCCTGGATCATGGCATCGACGGCCGGGCTGGCGACGCCAGCATAGTTGAACGAGCCCGGCCGGTCGCGCGCTGCCGATCCCCAGCGGTTCACCTGCTCGGCGCCCGGCGACAGCGTGCCGGAAAAGGCCGAGACGATGACGTCGTAGTCGAAGCTCTGCTTGCGCTTCTGATACTGCGCGTCGTCCACCTGCCGCACATCGGCCTGAACGCCGATCCGCCCCAGCGTGCGGGAATAGGCGAGGGCGATCTTCTGCTGGTCGCTGTACTGCACCAGGATCTCGAAGCGCAGAGGCGCGCCTTCGGGGCCGACCATCTGGCCGTTCTCGAACCGGTAGCCGTCGGCCTGAAGCAGATCGACGGCCTCTCGCAACAGCCCGCGGTCGCTTCCCGAGCCGTCGCTGACGGGCTGACGGTCCTCGCCCTTCAGCGCCTTCGGAGTCACGTCAGCCTGATAGGGGGCGAGCAGCTTCAGCTCGGTCTCGTCCGCAAGGTGTCCGATGCTCGACAGGTCGGAATTGTCGAAGAAGCTGTTGAGGCGCTTGTAGGACCCATAGAAGAGATTGGCGTTTACCCATTCGAAGTCGAACAGCAGCGACAGCGCCTCCCGGACCTTGGGGTCCGTGAAGGGCGCGCGGCGCGTGTTGAAGAAGAAGGCGTTCAGATTGGCCGGGCGCCCCGTCTCAAACACTTCCTTGATGACGCGCCCATCCCGCACGGCCGGAAAGTCGTAAGCCGTCTGCCAGTGGCGCGGATTGGGCTGCTGATAGACGTAGACGTAGGACAGACCCTTCTTGAAGGCCTCGAACTGGGCATTCTGGTCGCGGTAATATTCGACCGTGATCTCGTCGTAATTGTCCAGCCCGCGCTTGGTCGGCAGGTCCTTGGCCCAATAGTCGGGATTGCGGCGATAGGTGATGCGCTGTCCGGGTTCGACTCGATCGACGAGATAGGGGCCGGAGCCGACAAGAGGCTTCAGCGTCGTCTGGGCGATCGTGTCGGCATTGAAATCGCCGGCGGGCAGGACGGGGAGACCGGCGAGAAGCAGTGGCAACTCGCGATCGGCCTTCTCGTTAAAGGTGAAGCGGACGCCGTGCTCGCCGCGCTTCTCGACCGAGGCCACCTTGGCGAGCCAGGCGGAATATTGCGGGCGAACTGAGCCTTGCGTACGCAGAAGCTCGACCGTCGCCAGCACATCCTCAGGCCGGATCGGGCGGCCGTCGGAAAAGCGGGCGGCGGGGTCGAGCTGGAACTCGACGAAGGTTCGGTCCGGGTCCGTCTCGACGCTCTTGGCGATCAGCCCGTAAAAGGTAAACGGCTCGTCGGCCGAGCGCTGCATCAGGGGCTCGAAGACGAGATTGCCGAATTCCGGGTCGGCGAAGATGCCGCGAGCTGTGGTCAGCGCGCCGCGCACGCTGACGGGGTTGAGATTGTCGAAATCGCCGAACACGCCATAAACCATGCGCCCGCCCTTGGGGGCCTCAGGGTCGGCATACGGGAAATGGTCGAACCCTGCGGGCAGCTTCGGCTCGCCCTGCATGGCGATCCCATGCATCGACTCCGCCAGCGCCGACGCGTTTCCCGAGGCCAGAGTCGCCAGCGAGACCAGGGCCGGAAGAGCGAGGCGGCGCAAGATTCGAGCAAGGCTTCGGGTCGGCATTCGGCTGGAAACTCCGTGGCATTTCGCGGCGGAAACTATCGGTTTTGCAGCGCCTTGCCTACACCTCGCAGCCCCGCCGCCAGCTTTGGGCAGGTCTTCAAACGGCCTCATTTGCAGAAGACCGCAGAGGCGTCTATTGCAGTCCGCGACCCGGATCGAGGCTCACGCCAAAGAAGGAAGAACAGACGGTGAGAACCCATACCAAGAACATTCAGCAGGCGTTGGCGTTGGCTGGTCTGGCCGCAGTCGCCGGACTGGCTCTGCCGGTCGCGAGCGCATCCGCGCAGCAAGTCCCGGCGGAGTGGTTCAAGGTCTGCTCGCCGCAGGGCGAAAACAACATCTGCAACACCCAGTACACGATGATCGCCGACACGCGGCAGCTCATCACCGCCGTGAACCTCATCAACGTGACCGGCAAGGTGAACCAGAAGGTCCTGCAGGCCGTCGTCCCGACCGGCCGCGTGGTCCCGGCCGGCGTGCAGATGCAGATCGACGAGAACAAGCCGCAGACCCTGAACTACTCCGTCTGCTTCCCCGACCGCTGCATCGCCGAGGCCGAGCTTTCCGACGCGCTCGTCGCGTCGATGAAGAAGGGCAAAGTCCTGAAGGTCACGTCCGTGAACTTCCAGCGTCAGCCGAACCCGATCTCCGTCTCGCTCTCGGGCTTCACGCAGGCTTATGACGGCCCGGCCCGCGCCCAGCCCGAACTCGCCCAGCGCCAGCAGGAACTCGACAAGGCCCTGCAGGGTCAGGCCGAGGCTCGCCGCCAGCGCTTCGAGGACGCGCAGAACAAGGCCAAGGCCACGCAGTAAAGTGGCCCCAGCCTTTTCAAATGCCAACGGCGGCCTGAAGGGCCGCCGTTTTGCTGTCTAGATTGGAATGGATGCGGTGAGACCGCTCAGTTCCGATGCTGGCCTTTCAGGCGATAGACGCCATCGAAGGGCCCGTCGAACATCTCGCCAACCTGCGGGTGGCGCACGGCCTGACCGGATTCGTCGGGCACGAGGTTTTGCTCGGAGACATAGGCGACATACTCGCTCTCCGCATTCTCGGCGAAGAGGTGATAGAACGGCTGGTCCTTACGCGGTCGGACCTCTGCCGGAATGGACTGATACCATTCCTCGGTGTTGTCGAACTCGGGATCGACATCGTAGATCACGCCCCGGAACGGAAAAATCCGGTGCCGAACGATCTGTCCGATAAAGAAGCGGGCGGTCTGCGTTGAACTGACGGTCATCGATCGCGGTCTAACTCCGGCCCTCGCGCTTCGCAAGCGGCGAGCCATTTCACCCAAAATCAAAGCTTAAATCGAGGCACGCCGGGGGCCGCGTGGTCCGAAAGGCAGGCGCACGCGCATCGAGGAGCCAGGTTCGACGCCCTCGCGCATCAGGCTGCGACGCAGAACCGGGAGGTGCGACAGTAGCCCGACGCCCAGCGTGCGAAGGACCTGCACGGGAAGGAGGCCCGACAGGAGCGAGCGGTTCAGGAGATCGACGGCCGCGGTTCGCGTCGCCACATCGGCCCCGCGCGCCTTCTCGTAGGCCGCGATCATGGCAACACCGCCGAGATCGTCGCGGTGCCGCCCGGCCACCTCGACCAACTCTGCCACGTCCCGCAGACCGAGATTGAGCCCCTGCGCTCCGATGGGCGGGAAGACGTGGGCAGCCTCGCCGACCAGAACGCTGCGCTCGGCCCCGAACCGTGTCGCCGTCGCGCCGGATAGGGGAAAGCTCTGAACGTCCTCTTCCACCTCAACCGCGCCGAGAATGGAATGCATCCTTTCCTCGACCATGCGCGAGAGCGCCTCCGGCCGCGCCGCCAGGATCAGTTCGGCGGTTTCCGGCCGTTCGACCCAGACGAGGGACGAACGCCGACCGGGCAGGGGAACCTGCGTAAAGGGGCCGGTGCGCGTGTGGAACTCGGTCGAGACACCATCATGATCACGCTGGTGGCGGAAGTTCAGAACGATGGCGCTCTGCGGGTAGGACCAGCTGCGCATGGCGATGCCCGCCGCTTCCCGCACGCGGGACTTTCGTCCATCGGCCCCGACCGCGAGGCTCGCGCGGATAACCTCTCCCGACGCGAGCGTCAGCACTGCATGGTCTTCCCCTGTCTCGATCGAGGCGAGCGGCGAAGGCAGAATCGTCAGCCGATCGGCCAGTCGATCCGCCGCCTCGCGCAGGATCGACATGAGATCGGCGTTCAGGATGTTGATGCCGAATGCGTCGCGATCGATCTCGCTGGCATGGAACTCGACATTCGGCGCGCGAAAAAGCCGCATCGTGTCGTCCACGATCCGCATGACGCGCAGCGGCTCGCCGGCCTTTTCGATCTCGTCCAGAAGACCGCAACCGGCCAGGAAATCGAGCGAGGACCCGATCAGCGCGGTGGAACGCTTGTCGACCGGGGCCGGGGGGGCGATCAGAACCGTGTCGAAACCAGCCTTCGCCAGACCGATGGCGGCACTGGTTCCGGCCAGCCCGCCGCCGATCACGGCGACCTCACGTCGGATTGTGGGCATCGATTCCTCGTCTTTCCGATGGTCTCGCACGCAAAGCACTGTATCTCTTTTCAGTGTTTAAACGAGATACGGCCTCGCGGACGGATGACAATCCTATGTCGCGTGCGTTAGGCAGCGGAAATGAAATTCGAGGCTTGGCGAACGACGTGACATCGAGTTTTCGGCAATGGCGCGCGTTTTCCGTTCATCTCCTGACGGCGAGCGGCGCATTCTGGGCGTTTCTCTCCATCATCGCGGCGGCGGAGCAGAACTGGGTCCACATGTTCGCCTGGCTGGGGCTTGCCCTGTTCGTCGACGGGATCGACGGGCCGATCGCAAGACGCGTCGATATCAAGCAGGTGCTGCCGAACTGGTCGGGCGACATGCTCGACGCGATCATCGACTATTCCACCTATGTGCTGATTCCAGCCTTCGGCCTTTATCAGTCCGGCATTATCGGCCGGCCCTGGTCCTTCGTGGCGGCCGCGCTGATCGTGGTGACGAGCGCGGTCTACTACGCCGACATGCGCATGAAGACGAAGGACAACCACTTCCGTGGCTTTCCCGTCACTTGGAACATGGTGGTCTTCACCTTCTTCGTGGTGCAGCCGGACGATTGGACGGCCTTCGCCTTCGTCTTGTTCTGTTCGATCGCGACCTTTCTTCCGATCAAGTTTCTCCATCCCGTTCGGGTCGTGCGCTTCCGCAGCTTCAACCTCGCGGTCTTCGCAGTCTGGTCGGTGCTCGGCCTCGTCGCGATCGGCTATGCGTTCGAATCCCCGTTCTGGGTGCGCAGTGGCGTCCTCGTGACCGGCCTCTACCTTTTCTCCGTCGGCGGCGTCCTTCAGATCGTCGACAAGCTGACGGGGAGGCGGGAGACGCCTGCCGAAGGAAAGGACGTGCCATGACCCATGCGATCGTCGTCGACCGGATCGGTGGTCCAGACGTTCTCCAGTGGCGCCCCGTGGAGCGGCGCGCGCTCGAGCCCGGTGAAATTCGCGTTCGGCAGGAAGCGATCGGCCTGAACTTCATCGACGTTTACTTCCGAAACGGCACCTACAAGGCGCCGCAGATGCCCTTTGTGCCCGGCAAGGAAGGCGCGGGCGTCGTGATCGAACTGGGGCCTGAGGTCGCCGACCTTCGGTTGGGCGACAGGGTGACATATTGCGGCGTCGACGGCGCCTATGCCGAAGAAATTATCCTGCCCAGCGCCCAGGCGCTGGCGCTGCCGGACGAGATTGATTGCCGGACGGCCGCGGCCATGATGCTGAAGGGCATGACGGCGGAGTATCTGCTTCGCCGCACCTTCGAGGTCGGCCCCGGCCATACCGTTCTCATCCACGCGGCAGCCGGTGGCGTCGGCCTCATCGCTGGCCAGTGGGCCAAGCATCTCGGCGCCCGTGTCATCGGCACGGCTGGATCGCCGGAGAAATGCGCCCTGGCGCTGGACCATGGCTACGATCATGTCATCGACTACCGCAAAGAAGATTTCGTCGCCGTTGTGAGCGAGCTCACGGGCGGCGCCAAGTGCGACGTGGTCTACGACTCGGTCGGGAAGGACACTTTCCCGAGCAGTCTCGACTGCCTGAAGCGTCGCGGACTGTTCGTGAGCTTCGGCCAGTCTTCGGGCAAGATCGAAGGCTTCGACATCGGAATCCTGAACCAGAAGGGTTCGCTCTACCTGACGAGGCCGAACCTCAACGGATATACCGCGACACGGGCGGAGTTGCAGGCGAGCGCGCAAGCGCTGTTCGAAGTCGTGCGCAGCGGCGCGGTGAAGATCCGCATCAATCAGACCTTCCCACTGGCCGAGGCCGCCAAGGCGCACGAGACGCTCGAAGCGCGCGGAACGACCGGGGCATCCATTCTGACCGTTTAGACGGCGGACCAGAGAGAAGCCGAGCCTCGTGCACCAATCCAAGCCAGACGCGGCGGGACAGTCGGTTCTCCCGACCTCGCAAGACCCGCGCTTCCGCAACAGAAACCTGCAATGGATGCGCGCGATCGCCGCGCTCTTCGTGCTGCTCTACCACGCCAGTGTCTATCTCGATCAGATCACCGGCGAGAGCGCGTTCCTCCGCGTGTTCGACGGTCGCTTCGGCCTGATCGGGGTCGCGATTTTCTTTGCGATCTCCGGTTATCTGATGGCCGAGATCCTGCCGAAGGTCGATCCCTGGCGCTTTCTCCTGCATCGGGTCGTGCGGATCTACCCGATCTTCCTGATCGTCCTCCTGTCGTTGCTGCTGGTGCGGCGCCGGCTCGACGAAGTGGACCTTTGGGCCGTAACGCTCGTGCCAGTGGGCGAGGGGCGGATTTACTATCTCGGCGTGGAATGGACGCTTCTGTTCGAGACGACGTTCTACGTCTTCCTGTTCATCTGCAGCCTTCTCGGCCTTCGCCATAGGCTTCACTGGATCGCCGGGCTTTGGCTCGTGGTGATCACTGTTGGAACCTTCGCCTATAGCAGCGTCCAGTCGGTGCTGACGCCGCGAATCGAGCTCTTGCCGATCATGTCCGTCAATGCCGCCTTCGCGGCCGGTCTGTTGATCCCGCGCCTGCGGGCGAGCGGTCTGTTTCAGCCCGCTCTCGCCACGTTGGCGGTCGGCATTCTTTTCCTGTCCGGTGTCTT
Organism: Aureimonas sp. AU20; assembly: GCF_001442755.1. Taxonomy (NCBI): domain Bacteria; kingdom Pseudomonadati; phylum Pseudomonadota; class Alphaproteobacteria; order Hyphomicrobiales; family Aurantimonadaceae; genus Aureimonas; species Aureimonas sp. AU20. The sequence goes on from NZ_CP006367.1 coordinate 2,420,324, forward strand.
CTCGTTCGGGGTCGATCGCTTGGTGGCCTCGGCCGCCGCGATCCTGCTCGTGGGGCTCGTCGTCTCGAATCGACAGCAGGGCACTGGACGGCCCGGCATTGTCTCCCGCATTGCGGACCGATACGGCGACTGGAGCTACGCGCTCTACCTCTGTCACGCGCCGCTCGTGGTGGCGATCTACCTCAAGCATCCGCCCTTGCCGGGCTGGGGCCTGTGGTGTCTGGCCGTGGTCGTGCCGCTTCTCGTAGCCATTCCCTACGGCATCCTCGATCTCGCGCTCTACCGTGTTCTGAAAGCGTGGGTGGATCGCAGCAGCAAAACCACCGCAGCGCTCCTCGCGAGCCTCTACACCGCGTTTTTCATCGCTGTCGCGGCGACCGCCTCGCTGGTCGGCACGGGTCCGACCCCTCAGCTCAATCGCCAGCCCATCGCCAAGCCCGTTCCGCCGCCGGCCGAAACCGCCGTCCCCACCCTGGTTCCCGACCCCGTCGCTCCGCAGACGCTTGCGCCAAGCCCGAGCGTCCCTTAAAGACGCCGACCATGGATGGGTGGCCGAGTGGTTTAAGGCAGCGGTCTTGAAAACCGCCGTGCGGGGAACCGTACCGTGAGTTCGAATCTCACCCCATCCGCCATCGATCTTCTTCGCACCTCTACGCACCGCTTACGTCATTGCATCTTGGCCGTCGGCGAGTTGTTACCTCCTGCCGAACATGCGAGAAGCAGGACGTTCCAACTTAACTTCCATCATCGGGTACTGGTTCTCGATCTACAACCAACGCACGAGTATCACCTGATCGCGCGAGATGAATTGTCTCGACACTCAAGCAAGTTTCGGCCATCCTTGCGCCGGTCCAAAATAAGGTGACGGTTTTGAGCGCGGTTTCGGACAAGCAGGAAGAAGCTCAGGACATGTTGACCCGCCGACTGCGCGCGATCGGACGGCTTAGCGCGCAGGACGAGATGATGATCTCGACGCTTCGCTGGGACGTCGTCGATATCCCGCCGCGAACCGACTTCATCAACGAGGGCGACATTCAAAACCGATGCTGTCTTCTGATGGAGGGAGTCGTCGTCCGGTCGAACTTCACACGCTCTGGCGAACGCCAAATCCAGTCCGTCCATATTCCCGGCGACATGCCGGACCTGCAGAGCCTGCATCTGCAGCGAATGGACCATTACATCGGCTCGGTTTCGCACTGCCGCGTGGGTTTCGTGACCCATGAAAGCATGTTGCGCGTTCTCGACGGATCTCCCAAACTCACGGCGACCTTCTGGCGCGAGACGCTGATCGACGCTTCTCTCTACCGCGCCATTATCGTACGCAACGCGCGGCTCGGTTCGACCGAACGTCTCGCTCATTTCATCTGCGAGATGTGGTGCCGCTTCCATGCCGTGGGGCTCACCGATCGCACGGGTTTCGCCTTTACGATGACGCAGGAGATGGTGGGGCAGGTGCTCGGCCTCAGCATCGTCAGCGTCAACCGCTCCATGCAGATCCTTCGGTCCGAAGGATTGATGGTCTGGGATCGAGGGCGAATCGATGTGCTGAATTGGTCGCAACTGGCCGATCTCGCGCAGTTCGACCCCAGCTTCCTGCATTTGAACGACTAGCATGGAAAGCGTTCAAGTCCGATGACGCGGATCTTCGCTCGCGCGTCGCTTGGGGATACGGGCCGACGGATTGACTTGCCTCCGTTGCCGGGTCACACAAAACGTCCATTCGGACAATCTTGATGCGCGATTACTACACGATCACGGAGCTGACCCGCGAGTTCGACATCTCGACGCGGACTATACGCTTCTACGAAGACGAAGGGCTGATCTCGCCCATCCGGCGAGGGAGAACCCGGCTTTTCCGCCATTCGGATCGTCATCTCTTGCGCATGATTCTCCGTGGCAAACGCCTGGGGTTCTCGATCGCCGAAATCCGAGAGATCATGGGCATGTACCGCACGCCGCCGGGCGAAGCCGGGCAGCTTCGAGCGATCGTGCGGCGCGTCAGCGAGAAGCGGGGCGAGCTCGAGCAGAAGCGTCGGGACATCGAAGATCTGCTGGCTGAACTGGATCAAGCCGAGGAAGCGTGTCTCACCCGCATGGCGGAACTCGGGATTTCGCCGACGAGCTAAGCGGTAGGCCGCTCCTTTCGCTGCGCGCTCTCACGGAGAGGCGGGCAGGGCGAAGGAGCAAGCGTTGACGGTCTCGCCCACCTTTTGCCGCTCGTCTTCCGTCAGCTGACCGCGAAGCAGTCGATCGAGCAGCTTGTCCGACTCCAGCCGTGTCTGGACGCAACCGCAGTAACTCTGGCAGAAGGCCGCGTCCCGATCCTTCTCGCAGGTCTGCCGGCAGCTGGCCTGAAACGCCTCGGTCTGATCAGGCGGCGCCAGGAACGCCACGAGCGCGACGATCCCGATCGAGACCGGCTGGTGAACGAGATAGAACAGGAGCGAGTGCTTCCCAAGGGTCGAGAGGGGCCAGAGAGCGCGCAAGGGAGCGTTGAGCCGCGAGAGCACTGGCCATTGGTTGAAGCGGCCGATCGCCTGCGCGATAGCGATTCCGAACAGAATGGCGCCGAACCAGGGGAACAGCGGAACGAAGTCGTTGGATAGAGGGGGGTGCTCGGAGAAGCCGATCCAGGCCAGCCAGCGGCTGTCGGTCAGGGGCGTCGTGAAGCTGAACGATATCGCGACCAGCGCTACGGCTAGCAGGCCGGTGAGCCAGAAGGGCAGGCGCAAAAACGGGAGGCCCAACAAGCTTCCAACCGCGATCAGATGCAGGATGCCGAAGAAGACGAAACCCTGCGGCGTGAAGAGATAGGTCGCGAGCGAAATTGCGGCCGCGCCGGCGGCGATCTGCAACAAGCGCTTACGGAAAGACGCCCAGCGCACGCCGCGACCATGCGCCAGCACGAGGCTGACCCCGACCAAGATCAGAAAGCTCGAAGCGATAATGCGCGCAAAAAGCTTCCATCCGCCGACCTGCGCGAAGCCCGGCGCGAGATAGCCGAAGAATTCGAGATCCCAGGTGAAATGATAAACCAGCATGGCAAGGAGCGCGCAGCCTCGCGCGATGTCGAGGAGGTCGATCCGCTCCCCACGGATTTTCTCGGGTGCCGTCATCATGCGTCCACTGGTTCGATCCCGGATTCGCCTATCTCAAATGCGGAAGGAAGGCGAACGGAACTTCTCTCGCCTTCGACCCCATTCGAGGACCATGGCATGAAGATCATCGAGGCATCCGGCGCGCGCATTCCCGCCCTCGGCTTCGGCACCTACAAGCTGACCGGCGAAACCTGCATCCGCATGGTGGGAGAGGCGATCGAGGCGGGCTATCGCCATATCGATACGGCCCGAATGTATGGCAACGAACGGGAAGTCGGCGAGGGTGTTCGCGCCAGCGGCATCGCGCGGGATGATCTCTTCGTGACCACGAAGGTCTGGTACGAGGACATCGGCGCCGATCGGCTCGTCGCCACAGCCGAAGCGGCGGTGGAGGCGCTCGGCATCGGCGCGGTTGACCTGCTTCTGATCCATTGGCCGAATGCGGGCATTCCGTTGGAAGACTCGATTTCGGCGCTCAACGCGGCGAAGGAGCAGGGGCTGACCCGGCATATCGGCGTCGCGAACTTTCCGAGCACGCTTCTCGACGACGCGGCCGCCATGAGCACGGCGCCGCTCGTCTGCAATCAGGTCGAGTATCATCCGCTCTTGTCGCAGGAGGCGATTCTCGGCTCTTGCGAGCGCAACGACATGGCTCTCATCGCCTATTCGCCGATCGGGCAAGGCGGCGAGCTGCTCCAGCATCCGACGGTGATGGGAATCGCGCAGCGCCTGAGCCGCACGCCCGCCCAGGTGATCCTGCGCTGGGAGATCGAGCAGCCCCGCGTCGGCGCCATTCCGCGCACCTCCAATCCCGACCGCCTGCGGGAAAATTTCGACGTCTTCTCGTTCGAACTTTCTGAGACGGATCGAACTGCGCTCAACGACATGACGCGGCAGCGCAAGCGTCTGGTCGACCCGGCCTTCGCGCCGGCGTGGGACCGGATTTGACAGAGCCACGCTTGGGCTGACATCGAAAGCGGGGCGGCCCGAACGGCCGATCCCCATGCCATCTCGCGATAATAGGATATCAGCCGACCGATGTTTTTCGCCCTTTCGAAACTCGGCTGGTATCTGGTCCAGCCCCTCGTCGGCATTCTGCTGATCTCCGCCGTCGGCTTTCTCTGCCTCTTGCTGAAATTGCCTCGGACAGGCCTTGGTCTCCTCGGCTTCGCCTTCCTGGTGCTGGCGATCATCAGCCTCTCGCCGCTAGGGCTTCTGATGCTGGCGCCGCTGGAGAACCGCTTTCCGAAGCCCCTGCTGCCGGAGCGCGTCGCCGGCATCGTGGTTCTCGGAGGCTCGTTCGACACGCGCGTCGCCCGCACGCGCGGCGAACCGGAATTGAACGACGCGGCAGACCGCATCACCACCGCGCTCGCTCTTTCGCGGCAGTTTCCGGAGGCGAAGATCGTCTTCAGCGGCGGCGCGGCCGCCATGTTCGAGGACGACGTGACGGAGTCTTCCGTCGCGCAGCGCCTGTTCGGCGACCTCGGCCTCGCGCCTGAAAGGCTCGTTCTTGAGGATCGCTCACGCAACACGGTCGAGAATGCGCGCTTTTCCAAAGAACTCGCCGATCCGCAAAGCGGCGACACTTGGCTTCTCGTAACCTCGGCCGCGCATATGCCCCGTGCGGTCGGGTGCTTTCGCACGGCCGGATTCGACGTGATTCCTTATCCCACGGACTATCAGACGCCTGCCGGTGACGCGATCTACCGGCCCTCGACCGCGACGGTGCGCAATCTGGAGAAGGTCCACTTCGCGATCCGCGAGTATCTGGGGCTTCTCGCCTATCGCCTGACGGGCAAGACCGACGCGCTGCTGCCGGCGCCTCAGCCTTCGTCCGGGAGCGCCAGCCTGTAGATTCCTTTGAAGTCGTGCGGGTTCACCGCGCGGCCCTTGCGTAGAATGCGGACCTCGCCGGCATCCGCCAGGGCTACCGCAACGGCGCGGATCGGCGTCATCATCAGCCGCCAGACCTTTTCGTCGGAGCCGGCGATCTGGCGCGCGATCTCGGACGGGCAGACCGTCTTGCCCAAGCCCCGCTCCGTGATGGCCGCGAGGATGGTTGTTCTGATCTCGTCTTGGCCGGTCAAGATGCGTCGTCCTCTCTCGTTGTCGCCAGGCAGTCGTTCGCGTCGGAATAGAACTGCCGTCTGGCCAGAATGAGGATGACGGTCAAGGTCGTCGCGATCAGGACCCAGGGACTGATGAACCAGCCGAGATAGGCCATGGCGAAGAAGATCGCCCGGAGCCCGGAATTGAAGTGCCGGGCCGCGATCTGGTTCATCCTGAGAGCGCGCCGAACGGCCAGTTCCGCCGCCTCCGGATCGGCTTCCGCTTCGCGTGCCATGGGCACGGCTCCGATCAGGATCGTGCAGTAGTTGAAGAGACGGTAGGCCCAGCCGAACTTGAAGAAGGCGAAGACGAAGATCGTCACGAGACCGAGGAGCTTCGACTCCAGCAGCGCGCGGTCGAACGTGCCTTGCAGCGGCAGGTCGGTCACGACGGTCGCGATATGGTCGGCCGATCCCATCAGGGCGAAACAGCCGCCGATCGCGAAGATGCAGGCGGAGGCGAAGAAGCCGGTGCCTTGCTGAAGGCCCGTCATGATGGCAGTGTCGATCATGCGCAGGTCGCGCCGCAGCATGGTGTACATCCACGCTTCGCGCTGCATGTTCATGCGCCGGCTCAAGCCGCGCCGGGACAGGGCGCTGCCGTCCACCGCATAAGCATAAATCGTCCAGCCGAGGCTGAAGGTCAGAAGGGCGACGAGGTTTGCGGGATCGAGTATCTGCTGAAGCGGCATGGACGGCGGAGCCTCTTCGCGGGCTGGGAGCGACGCGAAGAATCGCTCGCCTTGCAATTTGGAACGAGCGCGTCAGCCGGCCTTGACCTCGCCGCGATAGGGGCGGATGGAGCGCTCATGTCGCTCCATATGATCAAGCTTTGCGTCGGTGTCGAATCGATCGAGGATCTGCAGACCCATGTCGAGCATCGCCTGCAGCTCGCTAATCTGTCCGGCCAAGTGGCCGAGCAGACCCATGTCACGCGGGTCATGCCCAAGCGCGCCGCCGAGATCTTGGCAGGCGGGTCGCTTTACTGGGTGATCAAAGCGCAGGTGCAGGTGCGCCAACCCATCCTGCGCTTCGACGCCTTCACGGCCGAGGATGGGATCGAGCGATGCCGCATCGTGCTGGCGCCGGAGTTCATCCCGACGCGGTGGCAACCTCGGCGCGCCTTCCAGGGATGGCGCTATCTCACGCAGGACGACGCGCCGCCTGACCGAACATCAGGGGATGGCGAGCCCCTACCGGCAGACCTGCAACGCGAACTCGCCGGGCTCGGACTTCTCTAACTCTCAGAGACGATCCACACGTCCGCAGGAGATGCGAACCGCAGGCGTGCCCGTCGGCGTGTTCACCTTGAGATAAATCATCCCTTCCGGCTGCGCGGCGCGCCAAGCGCGCGCACCGTGGCAGAGCAGCAGCCCGACCAGGTCCTTGGCGCGCACGCGCGTCTTGCCATCGCGATAGTCGCCGAGGCGCGATGCCGCTTGCTGTAGGGGGTGAAGACCGATCGCGGAAACGTTCGAAGCCTTTTCCCCGGCAGACGAAAAACCAAGGATTTCCTGTTCAACGGACATGGGAACCTCGAACTGACACATACACTGATGATTTGGAAAACTCGGACGGACGTCTTTCCAAGCCCGTCAAGGCAGGGCGCAGGCGATCAGTTGGCGGCGATCGCGTAGCATGCATAGGAGCGGGCCTTCAGGACCTCGCAGGCAGCATTCGCAGCCGTCTTGGTGTCGAAGCCGCCAAACCGGGCGCGATAAAGCGTCTGCGATCCGTTGCCGACCGACTGAGTGAAGGGCTTGGCCCGGGACAGGGCCGATCCGCCACGCTGCTTGGCCTCGGACAGGATCTCCAGCGCCGTCGCCTCGACCGGCGTTGCCGCGATCTGGACGACCCAGCCGCTGCTGGGAGCGAGGGAAGCGGTGGCGACGGCGGTCACCGGTCCGGCGTTGGGGATGGACGCGCGCGGACGAGGCGCGCCGGCCAAGGCGTTCGAGGTCGGGATTTCCATCGCGTCGACCTCCTTACGACCGAGGGCGGCGCGCAGGGCCTCGCGACCGATCACCTGACGCTCGGGCGCCGTAATGGCATTCATCGCGCCGGCCGCATTCGAGCCATAGGCCTGAGCGACGCGCTCGTTGATCGACGAGGCGCGGCGCGTGGGAAGCGGCACGCTGGCGGGGATTTCGGCGACATGGGCGGCAACGGACGGGCCGCGCGCGGTCGGGGAATAGGCCGCGATCACGGGATCGCCCGAACGCGTGCTGACGTCCGGCAGATACTTGTTCACGAGTTCGGCCATGTGATCGTCGCGCGAGCGCGCCGTGCGCCCGCCCATGACCACCGCCACCAGCTTCTTGTTTCCGCGCAGGACGGAGGTCACGAGATTGAAGCCGGAGGCATTGATGTAGCCGGTCTTGATGCCGTCGACGCCCTGGATACGACCCAGAAGCCGGTTATGATTACCGATGACCTGACCGCGGAAGTTGAACGAACGTCGGCTGAAATAGCCGTAATACTGCGGAAAGTGCTCTCGCAACGCGACGCCGAGCGTCGCCATGTCGCGGGCCGTGGTCATCTGACCCGGGTTCGGAAGTCCGTTGGCGTTCTGGAATGTGGTGCGCGACATGCCGAGCTTGCGTGCCTTGGCCGTCATCATCTCGGCGAACTGGCTTTCAGTCCCGCCAAGATACTCGCCGATTACCACCGCCGCGTCGTTGGCCGATCGGGTCACGAGAGCAAGGATACCTTCCTCCACCGAGATCGTGGTTCCCGGCTTCAGCCCGAGCTTAGAAGGCGGGCGGGCCGAGGCATAGGCCGAGACCTTCATCGGCGTCGACAGCGTGGCCCGACCACTCTCCAGCGCATCGAAGAGAAGGTAGAGCGTCATCATCTTTGTAAGCGATGCGGGGTAGCGGCGCTCGTCGCTGCTCTTGGAGTAGAGGACCTTGCCATTGTTCGCGTCGAGAACGATGGCGGAGTAACGCTCGTCGCTGCTCTGGGCGTGAGCGCCAGGAACTGTGGCGAGAAGGCTGGCACCAACGAGGAGTGTCCCCATCGCCATGGATGCGCGCTTGGTCAGACCATCGATCCGGGAAGGGGCCTTGAGCATGAGGCAGCACTCTCGTCTCTGCGATTTCGAGATGCTGCGATTCGGCGGCTAAGCCGAACCTTACCAACTGCGTGGCGTCGCGATCTCATCTTGTGGGAAAGATACGCCCGAGGGCCTTACCAATCCGTTTATGGTTGCCGGAACCTTGTGATCGGAAGGTGGCATTCATCTCAAATTTTTGACGACCTGAGCGTGATCGAAAAATTCTTTTGAGAACCCAAGATTGCATCTTGCGATTTTTGTGCGGTGCAATATAAACGAGCGCGCTGCACCCAGGCGTGCGGCCTCTGGGTTGGAACGGGAGCAGTGCAATGAACATGTATGCGGACGCTGGTCAGGCCGGCAAGGAAGCCATGGACAACTTCATCAAGTCGGTTTCGACGGTGACGAAGGGTTTCCAGCAGATCGCCGCCGAGACCGGTGAATTCACCAAGCGGAACTACGAGACCTCCACCAAGCTGCTTGAAGAGCTGGCGCAAACCCGTACGCCGGACAAGGCGATCGAACTGCAGAGCGCCTATGCCAAGAGCTTCTACGAGGCTTGGATGTCGCAGGCGACGAAGATCGGCGAACTCTACACGAACATCGCCCGCGAGTCCTTCAAGCCGCTGGAAACCAACATGAACAAGGCCGCGTCCTACGCGCAGGATTCGGTGCAGCAGGCCGCCTGATCGGCTCGCGCTAGCGCACCATTTGCAAGATCAGTTCTGCATTTCGAGAAAGCCTGGCCTCCGCTGGGCTTTCCGTCGTTGAGTATCTCACCATGCTCTTACGGTCATTCCGAGACTGTCGAGCAAGTGTTCGACGGAGGGGCGGATTGATCTACTACCCCGCGTTGCAATAGCGACAGAACTATCCATTTCCACCTTCTAATACAAATAAGCTCTGTATTTTATATTTATCGGACGCTATTCCTTTTCGCGTCGAAAAGCCTCGCGTGGCCCTTCCCTTAGAGCTCCGCTCCAGCGCGTCGACCAAGTAGATAGGGGCGTCGTCATCTCATGGCCGGGATCAAACTGTCCGTCGTAGCTCCATGCTACAATGAGGAAGCGGTGCTAACCGATTTTCATCGGCGCATGTCGGCGGCCTGCCTCGACGCGGTTGGCGACGCGCATGAGATCGTTCTGGTGGACGACGGATCGTCGGACCGCACCTGGGCCATGATCGCGGAACTGGCGGAGCGAGACGCGCATGTCGTCGGCGTGCGGCTGTTTCGAAATCACGGGCATCAGTTGGCCGTCACCGCCGGCTTGTCGGTCGCCAAGGGTGCCCGCGTTCTCTTGATCGACGCCGACCTTCAGGACCCGCCCGAGCTTCTGCCCGATATGATGAGCATCATGGATGGCGGTGCGGACGTGGTCTACGGCCAGCGCGCGTCCCGCTCGGGCGAAACCGCTTTCAAGCTCATGACGGCCTCAATTTTCTATCGCCTCCTCGACAAGGTCTCGGCCGTGCCGATCCCACGTGATACCGGCGATTTCCGTCTGATGAACCGGACCGTGGTCGACATTCTCTGCGGCATGCCCGAGCAGCACCGTTTCATTCGAGGGATGGTGAGTTGGATCGGGGGGAAGCAGGTGGCTTTGCCCTATGCGCGTGAGGCTCGGTTCGCCGGAACGACCAAATATCCGTTGCGAAAGATGATCGCCTTCGCCACCGACGCGATGACGAGCTTCTCCACCGTGCCGCTTCGGCTGGCGGTCTGGCTCGGAATGCTGTCGGCCGTGTTCGCCTTCCTCATTCTTGCCTACGCCGTCGCTCAATGGGTGCTCGGCAATGTCGTCCCCGGTTGGGCGAGTTCGCTCGTCGCGATATCCTTCTTCTCCGGCGTTCAGATGATCGTGATGGGTGTGTTCGGTGAATATCTCGGACGGGTGGTCCAGGAAGTGAAGCGGCGTCCGCTCTTCACGATTGCGGAGATTCGGCAGACCGCATTGGTGCAGCCATTCGCGGTGCGAGAGGCCGATAGCCTCGCTGCCGGAGGGGCTGGGTCGTTGGTCGATCGAGGCGTGGAAGCGTCCGCCTGATGTCATCGCAGGGCGCGCGTAAAGAGATCAACGAGGACGCCGCTTCGCCGTCAGGCGGGTCTCTTCGGCAAATGGTTCTGTTTGCGCTGGTCGGCATCGTGAACACGGCTGTCGATTTAGCGGCCTTTGCAGTCCTTCTTTGGATCGGTCTGGCACCGCTGGCGGCCAACGCGATCAGCTTCAGCCTCGGCGCGCTCAATAGCCTGATCCTGAACAAGAACCTGACCTTCCGCGAGGCCGGCGCCCACTATTCGCCGCGTCTGGTGTTCAGTTTTGCGGCGGTAACGCTTCTGTCGCTCGGCGTGTCGCAAGCCAGCCTTTCGGCCTTGATGACGATGGGAGCACCGGCGCTCGCGGCCAAACTCGCCTCGGTTCTCGTCACCTTTGTCGTCGGTTTCGGTCTCAATAAATTCGTGACGTTCAGGAAGTCATCCCAGCATGGTTGATCTAGCATCGCGCGCGCCCTTGCCACCCATCACGAAGGCGAAGTCCGCACGAAGCGACAATGCGCTCATGCTTCTCTTCCTTCTAGTCGCTGCCGTCCTCTCTCTGCTACCGATCCTGCGTGTCGAAATCCCGCCGCTGCTCGACTATCCCAACCATTATGCGCGGCTCTGGCTCATCTCCGGCGGCGCTCAAGATCCTGTCATGGCCGCCATGTACCGGGTTGATTGGGGCGCGGCGTGGACCAACGTCTTGACCGACATGATCGCCGCCGCGGTCGGCCCCGTTCTGCCGCTCCAGATCTTGAGCCGGCTGCTTCTCGCGCTGGGGCTGCTGATGCCTGCCATCGGCCTGACCGCGCTCAACCGGGCGCTGTTCGGCGGATTGCATTGGTGGAACATCGTCTGTGTGATCTTGGTCTGGAATGTCATCTTCCTGGCCGGTTTCCTGAATTTCAGCATCGGGCTCGGCCTTGCGCTCCTTCTGGTGGCGGGAGACCTCCATCTGGCATCCCGGTCCTTGGTTCTTCGACTGGCCTATCGCGCGGCGTCGTCCGCTCTGCTTCTGATCGCCCATCCCTTCGCGCTTTTGTTCTTCGTCGTGCTTCAGGCCGCGTTGGCCTTCGGACCGCATCTCTCGCTGCTTGCCGATCGATCGCTCTGGAAGCCGATGCTCGGCCGAGTGCTAGCAGCCTGCACGCCGTGCTTCATTCCGCTCTTGGTGCTGCTCGCGTTCGGACCCGCGCTTCCGGGGTCGAACAGCGCGGCCGGGCAGGGCGGCACGGTCTGGAGCGAAATATCGCTGACCAACGCGATCTCGGTTCTGCTAACCTACTTCAAGACCTACGATCTTCAGGTCGATGCCGTTTATGTCGTCCTCTTCGCGGGCCTCATTGGGTTGGCCTGTCTGCGCCGCCGCCTGTCGGCCCATGCCGGCCTGCTATTGGTTGCGGGTCTTCTGGCCGTGGTCTCCCCTTTCATCCCGGTGTCCTACCGGGCGACGGGTGCGATCGATCTGCGTCTGCCCTCCATGATGGTCCTAGCGATGGCCGCAGGCGTTCGCCCGCGCCTGTTCGAAGCCGGGCGTGATCGACTGGTGCTCGCTTCGCTTGCCCTAGTCCTCGTCGCGTCGCGCATGATCGTCGTGGACCGGGTGTGGAGCGAAGCGGAAAAGAATATCGCCGCTGTCGAGGCGGCGGTCGCGGACCTGCCTCCGGGCGCGAAGCTTCTGCCGCTACAGGACACAGGCGACAAGGCGCTCAATTCCCAGGCGCCGAGTGGCCGTTTCCTGGGGCGCAACATGCCGCTGCATTGGCATTACGGTTCGCTCGCCGTCGTTCGCGAAAAGGCCTTCATCCCGACCCTGTTCACCGCCGCCGGCAAGCAGCCTATCACCGTCCTGCCGCCCTATACCGAAATCTCCGTGCCGGAAGGCGTTCCTCCCACGGTCGATCTTCTGACCAAGCCAGTCCAGGCGGCCTTTCCCTATCTTGCGGATTGGACGCACCGCTTCGACTACATCCTGGTGCTCAACGCCGATCAGCCGAACGCCGCCGGCCCCATGCCGAACCTGCCCAATCTTGTTTCGGTCGCGGACAAGGGTTTTGCGCGGCTTTACCGCATCGCGCGGTAGCCGAGACGTCTCCCCCTCGACATCGTGAAGCTCTGCATGGGCTCAGAATTGAGCTTTCCCTCTACCGACGTCCGTTCCCCAAAGGCTCTGTCGCGTCTTGAGAAGACGCTTGCGCCGTGGCGGCGAATCCTGTCGAGTCCTCGGCTGGATCGCGGGATGGAATGAAATTCGGCTGCGGCGGGATGGCGTCTTAAAATGGACGATCGCGCACATACATATCAGCCGAAGGCGAAGGTGACGGCATTGAACGATATGGTCATGGGCATTGGGGCTCCAACATCGAAAGTTCGCGCGCAGGCGGGCGACGACGAGGGTGTCGGCAACGACCGTGGGACATCCGTCATCACGCGTACGAAGCCGAAAACCAAGCGACCGAATCTTTACAGAGTTCTTCTTCTGAATGACGATTACACTCCGATGGAGTTCGTCATCCACGTTCTCGAGCGGTTCTTCCAAAAGGACCGGGAGGCGGCCACGCGCATCATGCTCCATGTTCACAAGCACGGGGTGGGCGAGTGCGGGGTCTACACCTACGAGGTCGCGGAAACGAAGGTGACGCAGGTCATGGATTTCGCCCGTCAGCACCAGCATCCGCTTCAATGCGTGATGGAAAAGAATTGAGGTGAAGCTTGCCGACATTTTCTCAAAGCCTCGAAAAGTCGCTGCACCAGGCGCTGACCTACGCCAACGAACGCCATCAGGAATTCGCAACTCTCGAACATCTCCTCCTGGCTCTGCTGGACGATAAGGACGCGGCCAACGTCATGCGCGGCTGCAGCGTCGATCTCGACGCGCTGCGCGGATCGCTCGTCGAATATATCGACACGGAATTGGCCAATCTCGTCAGCGGCAGCGACGACGACTCCAAGCCGACCGCCGGTTTCCATCGCGTGATCCAGCGCGCGGTGATCCATGTCCAATCATCCGGGCGCGACGAAGTGACGGGGGCCAACGTGCTCGTCGCCATCTTCGCCGAACGGGAAAGCCATGCCGCCTTCTTCCTGCAGGAGCAGGAGATGACGCGTTACGATGCCGTGAATTTCATTTCTCATGGAATTTCCAAGCGGCCTGGGGCCTCGGAAGGCCGCACGGTTCGCGGAACGGAGGACGAGCAGTCGGTCATGGGGAACGAGGACGAAGGGCGTCGCAAGACGGCGCAGGATGCCCTGACCGCCTATTGCGTCAATTTGAACGAGAAGGCCAAGACGGGTCGCATCGACCCGTTGATCGGCCGCGCCAGCGAGATCAGCCGGACCATTCAGGTCCTCTGCCGCCGGTCCAAGAACAACCCGCTCTATGTCGGCGATCCCGGCGTCGGCAAGACGGCGATCGCCGAAGGCTTGGCCAAGCGCATCGTCGAAGGCGACGTGCCGGAGGTTCTGGCGGACGCCACGATCTTCTCCCTCGACATGGGCACGCTGCTCGCTGGTACGCGCTATCGCGGCGACTTCGAGGAGCGGCTGAAGCAGGTCGTCAAGGAACTCGAGGAGTATCCCGGCGCGGTTCTCTTCATCGACGAGATCCACACTGTGATCGGTGCCGGCGCCACGTCCGGCGGCGCGATGGACGCTTCCAACCTCCTGAAACCCGCTCTCTCGTCCGGCGCGATCCGCTGCATCGGCTCGACGACCTATAAGGAATACCGCCAGTTCTTCGAGAAGGACCGTGCGCTTGTGCGCCGCTTCCAGAAGATCGACGTGGCGGAACCGACGGTCGAAGACGCGATCTCGATCCTCAAGGGCCTCAAGCCGTATTTCGAAGAGTTCCACCATGTGAAATTCTCGAACGACGCGATCCGCTCTGCGGTCGAGCTTTCGGCGCGCTACATCAACGATCGCAAACTCCCCGACAAGGCGATCGACGTGATCGACGAGACGGGCGCGTCGCAGATGCTCCTACCCGAGCCGAAGCGGAAGAAGAGCATCGGCGTCAAGGAGATCGAGGCAACCGTCGCGACCATGGCGCGCATCCCGCCGAAGTCCGTGTCGAAGGATGACGAGGAGGTTCTGTCCAACCTCAACGAGCAGCTGAAGCGCGTCGTCTACGGTCAGGACGCGGCGATCGAGAACCTGACGACCGCAATCAAGCTGGCCCGCGCCGGGCTTCGCGAACCGGAGAAGCCGATCGGCTCCTACCTGTTCTCGGGTCCGACGGGCGTCGGCAAGACGGAAGTCGCCAAGCAGCTGGCGTCGGCGCTCGGTATCGAGCTTCTGCGCTTCGACATGTCGGAATATATGGAACGCCACACGGTCTCGCGGCTGATCGGCGCCCCTCCGGGCTATGTCGGCTTCGACCAGGGCGGCCTGCTGACCGACGGTGTGGACCAGCATCCGCATTGCGTGCTTCTGCTCGACGAAATTGAGAAGGCCCATCCCGACCTGTTCAACATTCTGTTGCAGGTCATGGATCACGGCAAGCTCACCGATCACAACGGCAAGAAGATCGACTTCCGCAATGTGATCCTCATCATGACGACCAATGCCGGCGCTTCGGAAGCACAGAAGGCGGCGATCGGCTTCGGCTCCAGCCGGCGCACGGGCGACGAAGCGGAGGCCATCAACCGCCTGTTCACGCCGGAGTTCCGCAACCGTCTGGATGCGATCATTCCGTTCGGTGCCCTGCCGACCCCGGTGATTCACGAGGTCGTGCAGAAGTTCGTCATGCAGTTGGAAGCCCAGCTCTCCGAGCGCGGCGTGACCTTCGAACTCACGCAGGAAGCCATCGCCTGGCTGGCGGAAAAGGGCTACGACGAGCATATGGGGGCCCGGCCGCTCGGCCGGGTCATCCAGGAACACGTCAAGAAGCCACTGGCGGACGAAGTCCTGTTCGGGAAGCTCAAGCGTGGCGGTACGGTCAAAGTCACGGTCGTAACCGACGAGACCGGCGCCAAGAAGCTGCACCTCGAAGCGATCGCCGACGAGAGCTTCACCAAGCCGCGCAAGCCCGGCGAGGCGCGCATGCGCCGCGCCAAGGTGGGGCCCAACGGCGAGGACGTGATCGAAGAGGATGACGAGGACGAATTCCTCGAAGAGGACGAGGACGCGGAACTCTCGACCGCGGAGGCCGAGGCCGAGCAGGCGCCAGAGGAGCCTGCTCCTCGCGGCGGAAAGCGGGCGGGAACGGTCCCGAAAGTTCCCCGCAAGCTGAATTGATCGGTTAAGGAAAGGCCGCCTTAAAGGGCGGCCTTTTTGTTTGGGCTGCCCGTCGAGTCGAAACTTCGGGGTATGCCATGGATGGCTCGGACGTCCTGACGGTCGAGGAAACGCGCTTCTGGGTCCGCAAGGGCATGGGGCAGATCCTGTCCGCGCCAGCGTTGATTCTCGTCACCGCGCATCTGGGCTTCGCGGGTCTGGCGCGCGACGCCGGCATCAGCTGGTTCGAGGCCTCCTTCATGGTCTTCACCATCTGGGCCCTACCGGCCAATCTCATTCTGCTCGGCGCCATCACCGCTGGCCTGTCGCTCGCGGCCGCGGCCGTCGCCATCGGGCTGTCTTCGCTGCGTCTGATGCCGATGGTGATCGCGCTGGTGCCGGAGATGCGGGCCGAGGGCACGCGCAAGCGCACGCTCCTCGTCCTGTCGCATTTCGTCGCCGTCACCGCCTGGGTCGTGGCGCGCGAGCGCTTCCCCACGGTGCCACGGCGCTATCGCACGGCCTATTTCGCGGGTTTTGGCGTGACGCTGACCGTCGTCAACACGCTGGTCGTCGCCTTCGCCTTCAATCTCATGGGCCAGTTGCCGGCGCTAGTCACAGGCGCGCTGGCCTTTCTCACGCCGGTCTATTTCCTCACCTCGCTTTATGGCTCGGCGGGCGACCTCACCGGACGGCTGGCGCTGTTTCTCGGCATGGCGGCGATCGTGCCGGCCAATTGGCTGGCGCCCGATTTCGACATCCTTATCGCTGGAATAACTGCCGGCCTCGCGTCGCTGCTTGTCGGACGATTGGCGGAGGGGCGGCGGGCATGAGCTGGCTCGATACCAGCTACAGGGCGCTTGTCGCGCCCTGGTGGCCGTTCCTGTTCATCCTTCTGGCAGGCTGGCTACCGACGGATGTCTGGCGCTGGCTCGGTGTCCTGTCGTCGGGTCGGATCGACGAGAAGTCGACCCTGATCGTTGCTGCCCGCGCCATCGCGACGGGTCTGGTCGCCGCCGTGATCGGGCGCCTGCTCCTGTTTCCCGGCGGATCGCTGGCCACGATCCCGGATTGGATTCGGATCGCGGCGCTGGCCGGCGGCTTCTGCGCCTATCTTTGGCTCGGCCGCCAAACGCTGGTCGCGATCCTCGTGGCCGAGATCATTCTCCTCGGCGTTCCCTGGGCGATGGGACTTCTATAGCGCCTAAACGAGGTGTTGCCGGATCTGTTCGGCTTGTTCGGCCAGAACGGCCGGGTCCGCCATGCCCGAACTGCCATGCGGGCGCAGCGCCACGCCTTCGAAACGCGGGATAACGTGGACATGAAGGTGGAAGACGCTCTGTCCGCCCGCCGCCTCGTTGAACTGCATCACCGACACCCCGTCGGCTTCGAACGCCTGCTTCGCCGCACGTGCGAGCCGCGCCGTCGCGACTATGACCTCCTGCAGAACCACGTCGTCGGCATCGAGCAGATTTCGAGAGGGGGTCTTGGGGATCACGAGGCAATGGCCCTTGGACTGGGGCATGACGTCCATGATCGCGACGAGCTGGTCAGTCTCGAAGATCTTGGTGCTGGGAACCTCCCCACGCAGGATTTTCGCGAAGATGTTCGTGTCGTCGTACTGAGTCATCAGAGGCCCGAATCCTGAATGCCGATGGGCCGATCATAGGCGACGGGCAGGGCAGGTCTAGGAGGGATCAAGCTCCATTCCATCAGACTTACGAAAGGGCGTGTGGTCGGAGAGGATATCGTGCATCCGCTCGACATCGCGGCGCTCGCGTTCGAGATAATCCTCGACGGCATGGCGAAGGCCGGGATGCTGAATGTAGTGGGCGGAATGGGTCGTAACCGGCTCATAGCCACGCGCGAGCTTGTGTTCGCCCTGCGCACCGGCCTCCACCACCTCCAGCCCGTTCTCGATCGCATAGTCGATCGCTTGGTGGTAGCAGACCTCGAAATGCAGGAAGGGGTGGTCTTCGACGCATCCCCAGTAACGGCCGTAGACGCGCCCGGACCCTACGAGGTTGAGCGCCCCGGCGATGTAGCGGCCCTCTCGCTTCGCCATGACGAGCAGAACCTTGTCACCGAGGCGTTCGCCCAGTAGCGAAAAGAAGGCGCGGTTGAGATAAGGGCGCCCCCATTTGCGACTGCCCGTGTCCATGTAGAAGCCGAAAAACGCGTCCCAGGCAGCTTCCGTCAGTGTTGCGCCGGTCAGCCGCTCGATCGTGATGCCGTTCGCCAAGGCATCGCGCCGCTCCTTGCGCAGCCCTTTGCGCTTGCGGGACGCCAGCGTTTCGAGAAAGGCCTCGTAGTCGGCATAGCCCCGATTGATGAAGTGGAACTGCTGATCGGTGCGATGCAGGAACTCGCCGTCCGATAATGCGGCGAGGTCGGGCTGCGTCAGGAACGTCGCGTGCGCCGACGAGACGCCCGTGGCCTTGACATAGCCTTTCACGGCTTGGCCCAGCGCATGGCGCAGAACCTCGGCGTCCGATCCGGCGCCGACCAGAAGGCGAGGGCCGGTGACCGGCGTGAACGGCACCGACAGTTGGAGCTTGGGATAATAGCGACCGCCCGCGCGCTCGAACGCATCCGCCCAGCCTTGGTCGAACACGTATTCGCCCTGGCTATGGCTTTTGAGATAGCCGGGGGCGACGGCGACAGTCCGTCCGGTTTCATCCGACAGGATCAGATGCTGCGGCAGCCAGCCGGCCTTGCGCCCGACGCTTTTGGACGCCTCGAGGCATTCGAGGAAGGCGTGGCTGAGGAAGGGGTTCAGCGAATGGGCGGGATCGACCAGCGCCAATCCATCCCACAAGGCTGGTTCGACATCCGAAACGCTCTCCACCACCCGGAGCGTCAGTTCGCCGGGGGTGGTGGATGGTTCCTGATCACAATCGTCCATGTCGACCTCCTCGGTGAGAAAGGTCAGCGCGCTGGCGTGAACCCCTCGAACGTGATCTGATCCGCGTGAAGCTCACTCTTTTGCGCCTCGGCCGGAGTGCGGATCGTCCAACTGATGACGGGCGCGCCGCGCTCACTTCGAACCCATTCCACGAATGCGTTCGGAAGATGATGAACGTTATAGGACGTGAAGTCGCAGCGCCGCTCGAAAAGCGCGCGGTGCTCGGTCAGAACGTCCGGCCTGGTTCCCTCAGCCGTCAGGCCGATCGGGTAGGCGCCGCCGAAAGCATCCGTCTGGTGAAGCAGCCAAGCGTCGAAGGACATGAAGGCCAGCGGACCTTCATAGCCTGATGCGACAGCCGCCACGGCTTCCGCGAAGCCTTGGTCCTCTGCCTCGCTCTCGCCCTTGAGTTCCACCACGAGAGGAACGCGGCCATCCACGAGACGCAGAAGGTCGGCCAAGGTCGGGATCGTATCGCTGGAGGAGCCGAACCGCAGCGTGGAGAGCTCCGCGGTCGAAAACTCTCGCAGCAAGGCGTCGCGCCCTGTCATGCGCCCGAGATGGCTGTCGTGAAACACGACCGGTACCTTGTCTGAGGAGAGGTGAACGTCGCACTCGATGGCAAAGCCACCGTCGATGGCGGCTTGGAAGGCCGACATCGAGTTTTCGAAAACCGTCTGATTGCCGTCATGAAGACCGCGATGGGCGATCGGGCGATCCTTGAGCCAGTCAGTGTTCATGGAGGGGCCTACGATCAGGCGATCTCGAACAAAGCTTCGATCTCGACCGCCGCATCCATCGGCAGCGAGGGAACGCCCACGGCCGAACGGGCATGACGACCGCGATCGCCCAGGATCTGCACGAGGAAGTCGGATGCACCGTTGGCCACCTTATGCTGCTCCGTGAAGCCCACCTCGCTGGCCACGAAGACGGTAAGCTTCAGGAGGCGGCCGATCGTCTCCAGATCGCCCAACGCGGCCTGGGCCTGCGCCAGGATGTTGATGGCGCAATGGCGCGCCGCAAGCTGGCCGTCCTCCAGCGCCACGCCGCCGCCGAGCTTTCCCGACACCGCGATCTTGCCATCGGCCAGCGGCAACTGGCCTGAGGTCTGGAGCAGGTTGCCAAAGCGGACCCAAGGCACATAATTGGCCGCCGGGGCGGCCGCCTGGGGCAACTGGATACCGGCGTCGGCCAAGCGGCTGCTGATCGTGCTGCTCATGCGAATCCTCGTGGGTTAACTGGTCGAGCGACCGCTAGCAGGTTTTGCCTCGGCCTTCGAGAGTGGCCCGGGCGATCACAGGGAAAGTTGGATCATCATGCGGCTTCGTCATCTGGCCTTTTGCGCCTTGCTTTCAACGCTGGGCGTCGCTTGCGCCGAAGCCGCGAGCCTCGTGCCGCAGGAAGCCGTCTATGACCTGACGCTCGATCAGCCCGGCTCAGGGGTCAACGGCGCAGAGGGGCGGATCGCGCTGCAACTCAAGAACGACACCTGCGAGGCGATGAGCCTCGACTATCGCTTCGTGGTCCGGTTTCAGGAGGACACAGAGCTGACCGTGACCGATCAGCATACGCTGTCCAAAGAATCGCGGGACGGGCGCCGCTTCGAGTTCGAAACGCGCACGACGATCGACGGCGCGCCGCAGGAAGCGGTGAAGGGCAAGGCCGTGACCGAGGGCGAGAAGACGCGCATCGACTACGAACTGCCCGTCGTCCGCCAAACCGAGATCGAAAAGGCCGCCTTTCCGCTGAACCACACGGCCGAGATCATCGAGCAAGCCAAGGCCGGCCAGCGCATCTTCGAAACCCGTCTCTTCGATGGCGACAACGAGGCCGAGAAGGACCTGACCACCACCGTGATCATCGCGCCGACGAGTGCCAAGCCGACCGAGCGCACGGTGGACTCGATCGAAAAGCGGCTCGAAGGGATTCGCTCCTGGATGATCGTCGAGTCCTATTACAACAGCGACAGCGACCGGGACGGTTTGCCGATCTTCGAAACCCGGTATCGCCTGTATGAGAACGGCGTGTCGGACGAGCTGAAGATGAACTTCGGCGCCTATACGCTAAAGGGTCGCCTGTCGCATCTGGAGCTGCTGCCGGACGAGTGCGGCAAGCGTCCCTAAGCGGGTTTTGAGGCGCCCTCTGGCGAAGGGCGTCGATCCCTCCTATCTTGCTCCAGTTGGCGGGATGGTGTATGCGCCCGCCTATTCCACACACGGATTATGAGGATCCGGGATTTCGAATCCCTTTGGTTCTCGCCGGTGGCAGGTCGCCTGATCTGCTTCTGTCCGTGGAGGTTCAACCGGTCAAAGGACATTCTAATGGCTCTGCCTGACTATTCCATGCGTCAGCTCCTCGAAGCTGGCGTCCACTTCGGACACCAGACCCATCGCTGGAACCCGAAGATGGCGCCCTACATCTTCGGTGCGCGCAACAACATCCACATCATCGACCTCGCGCAGACGGTTCCGCTTCTGCACAAGGCGCTGCAGTCCGTGTCCGACACGGTCTCGCGCGGCGGTCGCGTGCTCTTCGTCGGCACCAAGCGCCAGGCGTCCGAGATCATCGCCGACGCGGCGAACCGCTCGGCCCAGTATTACGTCAACGCCCGCTGGCTCGGCGGCATGCTGACGAACTGGAAGACGATCTCGAACTCGATCCAGCGTCTTCGCAAGCTCGACGAGCTCCTGTCGGGTGAGGCCCAGGGCTTCACCAAGAAGGAGCGTCTCAACCTGCAGCGCGAGCGCGACAAGCTCGACCGCGCTTTGGGCGGCATCAAGGACATGGGCGGCGTGCCGGACATGATCTTTATCATTGACACCAACAAGGAGTCGATCGCGATCGAAGAGGCCAAGCGCCTCGGCATTCCGGTCGTCGCCGTGGTCGATTCGAACTGCGATCCCTCGCGCATCGATTACCCGATCCCGGGCAATGACGACGCCGCGCGCGCCATCACCCTCTATTGCGACCTGATCGCCCGCGCCGCCGTCGACGGCATCGCGCGCCAGCAGGGCTCGATGGGCGTGGACATCGGCGCGATGGAAGAGGCTCCGATCGAGCCCGCGCTCGAAGGCGAAGCGACGGACGAGACCGAAGCGTCCGCCGCGGCCTGATCGCTCGCAACCTAGCATGCCGGCGGCGCCGCAGCGTCGCCGACCCTAACGGCGCACCCTTCCTCAAAGGTTCGGTGCGCCAATTTTTTAAGACAGAGGCCAATTCATGACGATCTCCGCTTCGATGGTGAAGGACCTGCGCGAGAAGACCGGCGCGGGTATGATGGACTGCAAGACCGCGCTGGCCGAGACCAATGGCGACATGGAGGCCGCGATCGACTGGCTTCGCGCCAAGGGTATCGCCAAGGCCGACAAGAAGTCGGGCCGCACGGCTGCCGAGGGTCTGGTCGGCGTCGCCGCCGGCGAGAACAAGGCCGTCGTCGTCGAGGTCAACTCTGAGACCGACTTCGTCGCTCGCAACGAGGCCTTCCAGACGCTCGTTCGTGACATCGCCAACGTCGCGCTCACCACGGATGGCTCGATCGACGCGGTCGCCGCCGTGACCTATCCCGCCAGCGGCAAGCCGGTTTCGGACACGATCAAGGACGCGATCGCCACGATCGGCGAGAATATGAGCCTGCGTCGCTCCGTTCAGCTGACCGTGTCAAACGGCATCGTCGCGACCTATGTCCACAATCAGGTCGCCGAAGGCCTGGGCAAGATGGGCGTTCTCGTCGCGATCGAGTCGGACGGCGACAAGGCCATTCTCGGCGCCTTCGGCCGTCAGGTGGCCATGCACGTTGCGGCCACGAGCCCGCTCTCGCTGACCGAGACCGAGATCGATCCGGCAACGGTCGAGCGCGAAAAGGCCGTGTTCTCCGAACAGGCCCGCCAGTCGGGCAAGCCGGACAACATCATCGAGAAGATGGTCGAAGGCCGCCTGCGCAAGTTCTACGAGGAAGTCGTGCTGACCAAGCAGGCCTTCGTCATCAATCCCGACCTCACGGTCGAGAAGGCGCTCGAGGCCGCCGCGAAGGAAGCGGGCGCACCGGCCAAGATCACCGGTTTCGTCCGCTTCGCTCTCGGCGAAGGCATCGAGCGCGAGCAGAGCGACTTCGCGGCCGAAGTCGCGGCGGCTGCCGGCAAGAAATAAGCCCGAACGACTTATCGTTCGTCGGAGCTATATTCGGGGCGTCCGCTTGAGAAGCGGGCGCCCTTCCTGTATCGCAGGCCGGCACCAAAATCGGGAAACTTGCATGACCGTCCGTTTCAAGCGCGTTCTTCTGAAGGTTTCGGGCGAGGCGCTGATGGGGAGGCAAGGCTTCGGCATCGACGTTGCCGTGGCCGATCGCATCGCCGGCGACATTCGCGAAGCGCGCGACCTCGGCGTCGAGATCTCCGTGGTGATCGGCGGCGGCAATATCTTTCGCGGCGTCGCCGTGGCCTCCAAGGGCGGCGATCGCGTGACCGGCGATCACATGGGCATGCTGGCTACCGTCATCAACGCGCTGGCGCTTCGCACCTCGCTGACCAAGCTCGGCATAGACGCGATCGTTCTTTCGGCGATCGCCATGCCGGAAATCTGCGAAAGCTTCTCCCAGCGCGCGGCGTTGGCCCATGCCGATCGCGGACGCGTCGTCATCTTCGCCGGTGGCACCGGCAACCCGTTCTTCACGACGGATTCGGCCGCCGCGCTGCGCGCCGCCGAGATGGGCGCCCATGCGCTCTTCAAGGGCACGCAGGTCGACGGCATCTATTCCGCCGATCCCAAGCTCGTTCCCGATGCGACGCGCTTCGATCAGCTGACGCATGACGAGGTGCTGAACAAGGGTCTGGCGGTCATGGACGTGACCGCCGTGGCCCTGGCACGCGAGAACCATATTCCCATCGTGGTGTTCTCGATCCACGAGCAGGGCGAGTTCGGTCGAATCCTGTCGGGCGGCGGCCGCTCGACCATCGTTTCCGACTGACTCAACTCAGCACGAACTTTTAGAGGAATTTTCATGGCCGGTCCGGATCTGAACGAACTGAAGCGTCGCATGGATGGCGCGGTGACCTCCTTCCGGGGAGACCTTGCAGGCCTGCGCACAGGCCGGGCCTCAGCCAACCTCCTGGACCCGATCGTGGTCTCCGCCTACGGCTCGCAGATGCCGCTCAATCAGGTCGCCAACGTTACGGTGCCCGAGCCGCGCATGGTTGCCGTGTCCGTGTGGGACAAGGGAATGGTCGGCGCCGTGGAGCGTGCGATCCGCGAGAGCAGTCTCGGCCTCAACCCCATCACCGACGGTTCGACCCTTCGCATCCCCCTGCCGGAGCTGAACGAGCAGCGCCGCAAGGAACTTGCCAAGGTCGCCCACACCTATGCCGAGAGCGCCCGTGTAGCCGCTCGCCACGTGCGCCGGGATGGGATGGAGACCTTGAAAAAGGCAGAAAAAGACGGTGACGTGAGCCAGGACGACAGCCGCGTCATGGCAGATCGAATCCAGAAAATGACCGACGAGACGATCACCGAGATTGATAAGTCGCTTTCCGTCAAGGAAGCCGAAATCATGCAGGTCTAGTCTTTCTCCAATTCAGGGTCACAAGCGGAAAGGCGGAGAACGCGGTGGAACAGGTGCGTCAGCCCGAACACGTCGCCATCATCATGGATGGCAATGGGCGCTGGGCGAAGGCGCGCGGTCTGCCGCGCACCTTGGGGCACCGGCGAGGTGTGGAAGCCGTTCGCGAGGCCGTTCGTACGGCCCGGGAGCTCGGAATCCGCTACCTCACGCTCTTCGCTTTCTCCTCGGAGAACTGGAAGCGGCCGGTGGAGGAGGTGGGCGAACTGCTGCGCCTTCTCAAGTTCTTTATCCGGCGCGATCTGGCCGAACTCCACCGCGAAGGTGTCCGGGTGCGGGTCATTGGCGAACGCGAGAACTTGCCGCGCGACATCCGGGGGCTTTTGGAAGAAGCGGAGACACTGACGATCGGCAACGATCGCAATACGCTGATCATCGCCTTCAACTATGGGGCGAGGGATGAGATGGCCCGCGCGATGCGCCGCATCGCCGTGAAACTGGGGACGGGCGAGTTGACGGCGGAATCCATCTCGCCGGACGTCGTGGACCAGCATCTCGATACGGCAGGCATTCCCGACCCGGACCTGATCATTCGAACGAGCGGCGAGCTGCGCTTGAGCAACTTCCTCCTGTGGCAGGCCGCCTACTCCGAGTTCGCCTTCCTGCCCTGCCTGTGGCCCGATTTCGACCGCGCGGCCTTCACCGCCGCCGTTCAGGACTTCGCGATGAGGGACCGCCGTTTCGGCGGCGTCTCGCGCGAAATTGCTTCCTGACGCATGGGGCTCGGGCTCGGACGTCTCGCGGCGACCCAATCCTGGACCGACCTGAGGTCACGGCTCATTTCGGCCGTGATCCTCGGCATCGCCGTCCTGCTAATCACCGTCATCGGCGGCGTCGCTTTCCGGCTTCTGTGCTGTGCGGCGTCGGTCATCGTCTTCGACGAATGGGCGCGCATGACGCGCGCCAAGCGTGCGGGCGACATCTACATCTTCGCGCGCCGCGCTCTTTACGTCGGCCTTGCCGCCTTCTTTTTCGGCTTTCACGGCTGGGCGCTGACCATCGTCGGCGCGGCCACGGCCTTTATAGCAGTGGTGGACCGAGGCGAGCGCAAGGCGGACTGGGTGATGGGCGGGCTTGTCTATGCCGCCGCCGCCGGCATGGCCCCTGGCATTCTTCGTGACAGCGGCACGGAGGGCTTGGGAGCGCTAGGCCTCGTGATCTGCGTCGTCTGGGCGACGGATATATTCGCCTATTTCTTCGGTCGCACTTTTGGCGGACCGAAGCTTATGCCGATGGTATCACCGAAGAAAACCGTTTCTGGAGCGCTTGGAGGTCTGTTGGCCGGCATCCTGTTCGGGTCGGCCTTCGAATATTGGCTGATCGGGGACGTGACGGCTCTGGTGATCGTCGTTTCCGGGATTCTTTCGGTCGTCGGGCAGGCAGGGGATCTCTTCGAATCCTGGATCAAGCGCCGTTTCGGCGTGAAGGATTCGGGCCGCCTGATCCCCGGTCATGGCGGTCTGATGGACCGGATCGACGCGCTCATCATCGCGACGGGGGTGCTGCTTTTCGTCGGCCTTCTTGGATCGGGCCTCGAGCACCCGGCGCGTGCTATTTTCGATTTTTGACGTAAAAATGATGACGGATTGTCGGCGGACCGGTTGGCTCGATGCTAGAGCCGGCGCGTCCTCCTTACGATAAAGGCGCCCCAATGGATCTCATGAGCTTGCCGGACGCGATCTGGAACACGGCTCTGATCAAGATCGTGCCGTTCCTCTTCGTTCTCACTGTGATCGTCTTCTTCCACGAACTCGGCCATTATCTCGTCGGACGGTGGTCCGGCATCAAGATCATGGCCTTTTCCGTCGGCTTTGGACCGGAACTTCTAGGTTTCACCGATCGTCACGGCACGCGCTGGAAGCTCTGCGCCATACCACTCGGCGGCTATGTGAAGTTCTTCGGGGACGAGAACGCGGCCAGCGTGCCGAGCGAAGCGGCGCTTCAAGCCGCCAGTCCAGAGGATCGCGCGCGGGCTTTTCAAAGCGCCAGCGTTGGCAAGCGCGCCGCGACCGTCGCGGCGGGACCCATCGCGAACTTCATTTTGGCCATCGCGATCTTCGCCGGGACGGCCTATGCGAGCGGCATCATCGTGGGCGATCCCATCGTCTCAGAAGTGCGCCCGAATTCGCCGGCGGCCGAAGCTGGCATTCTTCCGGGCGACCGGATCGTGGCGGCGGACGGGTCGCGCATACGCTACTTCAGCGATCTACAGCGCTATGTTTCGACACGAGCCGACACGCCGATTTCCGTCGAGCTTCAGCGGAACGGCGAAACCCGCTCGGTCAGCGTCACGCCCAAGCTGCAGAACCAGACCGATGGATTCGGGAATAATTTTCAGGTGCCGGTGATTGGCATCGTGGCCAATAGCGAGCAGGCAGGCTTCCATCGCGAGGACCTCAGCCCGATCGCTGCGCTCAAATATGGTGTGTCGCAGACATGGTTCGTGACCGAACGGACAGTCGCCTTCATCGGCGGCATCTTCGGCGGTAGCCAGGGATCGGACCAGATCGGCGGTCCGATCAAGATCGCACAGGTGTCCAGCCAGGTTGCCACGCTCGGCTTTGCGCCGCTTCTGAACCTCGCAGCCTTACTTTCGATCTCGATCGGCCTCCTGAATCTTTTGCCGATTCCGATGCTCGATGGGGGGCATCTGCTGTTCTACGCCTGCGAAGCGGTGCGGGGGCGGCCGCTGAGCGAGCGTGTTCAGGAATTCGGTTTCCGGATTGGCCTCGCTCTCGTGATGCTGCTTATGGTATTCGCATTCTGGAACGATCTCTCGAGCCTGACTTGAGAATCGGACGGGGACTTATTGGGGGTTAGCAACTCGTTCACCAAACCGGTCGCCCGCGTGGCGGGCGAGCAACGCTTTTCCGATTCCTAAAGGGAATCGGTCCAGTTTGGTTGAATGCGTCTGCAAAGCCGATACAAACGCACGGCCTGCCGACGTTCGGTTTCGGCGTTGTCGGCGAAATGAAAAAAGGTGAGTGGCCATGGCGGCTGGTTCGAAGCTACTGAGCGCACTGTCTGCAGCAGCTCTTTCGTCTACAGTGCTCGCAGCTTCAGCCGTTACTATGGGTCTTGTGACCCTGTCCGAAGCTGGTGCGGCAGTCGTCAATCGCGTCGAGGTGCGGGGCAACCAGCGCGTCGACGCCGAGACGGTTCGGAACCTGATCGACATCAAGCCCGGTCGCAATGCGACGGATGCCGATGTCGACGCGGCGGTAACGAAGCTCTTCTCGACGGGTCTTTTCTCGGATGTCCGTGCGCGCCAGCAGGGCGGCGTGCTGATCGTCGACGTGTCCGAGAACCAGATCGTGGGCGAGGTTGTCTTCCAGGGCAACAGCAAGATCAAGAACGAGCAGCTGGCTTCGACGGTGCAGACCGCGACGCGCGCGCCCTACAACGCTTCCACCGCTCAGGCGGATGTCGAGGCGATCAAGGCGGCCTACGTGCGGATCGGCCGTTCGGACGCGACCGTTTCCGTGCGCACTTTGCCGGCTGAGGGCAACCGCGTGAATGTCGTGTTCGACATTCAGGAAGGCAATCGCACGCAGATCGAGAGCATCAACATCGTCGGCAACAACGCCTTCGGTGACTCTCGTCTGAAGGAAGTCATCTCGCTGCGTGAATCGGGGCTCTTCAGCTTCCTTCAGCGCAACGACATCTACGACGAAGACCGACTGCGGGCCGACGAGGAAGCGCTCCGCCGCTTCTACTTCAACCGTGGCTTCGCCGACTTCCGCATCGTGTCGTCGGTAGCCGAGCTCGAGCCGACGCAGAACAAGTATTTCATTACGATCACAGTCGATGAAGGCGAGCGCTACACTTATGGCGCGGTCAACATCGACTCGACCGTTCCCGGTATCGACGCGCAGGCCCTCCAGCGTGATCTGAAGACGCGTCCGGGCGAGACCTACAGCGCCGAGCAGGTCGAGAATACGCTGGTCAGCCTGACCAACGCCGTCGCGAACCAGGGCTATGCTTTCGCGCAGGTCACGCCGCGCGGCAATCGCGACTTCGCCAACAACACGATCTCGATCGACTACGTAATCGACCAGGGCCCTCGGGCCTATGTCGAGCGCATCGAAATTCGCGGCAACACCAAGACGCGCGACTATGTCATCCGTCGCGAATTCGACGTGTCCGAAGGCGACGCGTTCAATCAGGTGCTGGTGCAGCGTGCCAAGAAGCGTCTTGAGGCGTTGCGCTTCTTCAAGACCGTCAACGTCTCCACCGCTCCCGGCACGCAGCCCGATCGCGTCGTTCTCGTCGTTCAGGTGGACGAGCAGTCGACCGGCGAGTTCTCGGTCGGCGGCGGCTACACGACGGGCGGCGAAAGCTCCGGTCCGGTGGCGGAAGTCGGCATTACCGAGCGCAACTTCCTGGGTCGCGGTCAGTTCGTGAAGGTGTCCGCCGGTTTCGGCGAGAACACGCGCAACTACAACCTTTCGTTCACCGAACCCTATTTCCTGGGTCGGCGTCTGGCGGCCGGTTTCGATCTCTACCGGACCGAGAACTCTTCCTCGACGGCCTACGATATCCAGCGGACGGGTGGATCGCTGCGCTTGGCGGCGCCGATCACCGAGAACCTCACCGCGCAGGTGGCTTACAACTACAAGGAAGAGACGTTCGGCGACGACAAGGGCGTTCTGACCTACGGGGCGGACGGCCTTCCGATCTTCGTCAACGGTCAGCCCTTCTACAGCACCTGCGCCAACACGCCGGTCGGGCCGCTCTACACGCTTTCGCCGATCATCAACCGCGCGATCTGCGATAGCCCGTATTCGACCTCGTCGGTCTCCTATGCGCTGACCTACAACACGCTGGACAACCAGCGCGACCCGCGTGACGGCATCTTCGCTCAGGTCGGCCAGGAAGTGGCGGGTCTTGGCGGCGACGCCAAGTTCCTACGCACAACGGGTCGCGCGTCCTTCTTCAGCCTGCTGTCGGAAGAGTACGACGTGATCGGCCAGGTCAGCGGTGGCGCCGGTAACGTGACTGCGCTTGGCGACGACCTGCGTGTCTTCGACAACTTCTTCAAAGGCCAAGACATCGTTCGCGGCTTCAAGTATCAGGGCATCGGCCCGCGTCAGAACGGCGTCGCGATCGGCGGCACGAACTACGCGAATGCGACGGCCGAAGTGACGTTCCCGCTGCCGCTGATCTCGCGCGATCTCGGCTTCCGTGGCGCAGCCTTCGCCGATGCCGGCTCGCTTTGGGGTCTCGACAATGTCGGGAACCAGGCCGGCATTCAGGGTGAAGAATTCGCCATCCGTGCCTCCGCCGGTGTCGGTCTGATCTGGGCATCGCCGTTCGGTCCGCTGCGTGTGAACTACGCGGCACCGCTGGCGAAGGAAGATTACGACAAGACGCAAGAATTCTCGTTCGGCTTCTCGTCGCGCTTTTAACGGCGAGGATCCAGCCGCCTTATGATGTCATCATCGTTTTTCCAGCGCGGCGAGGGTCAGACCCTCGCCGCGCTGGCATCTTTGTGTGGCGGCGAGCTTCGCGCCCCTTCTGCCGGTGCGATTCGCGTCGATGGATTGGCTGCACTGAAGGACGCCGGCCCGCAGGATGTCGCTCTGTTCGACAGCCCGACCTATAGCGACGATCTCAAACTATCTCGCGCCGGTCTCGTGGTGACGTCACGGCGGCATGCCGGGTTGGTCCAGGACGCCTTGTCCGTTCTGATCGTGCGCCATCCGCAATCGGCGTTCGGGCAGATCGGCCGGGCCCTGTTCCCACAAGCCGTCCAGCCCATCTCTTCAGCCGAGTTCGGCAGCATCTCGCCACTGGCCTCGATCCATTCGTCCGCATCCATCGAGCCGGGAGCGACGGTGGAGCCCTTTGCCTCGATCGGGCCGGGCGTGGCGATTGGATCGGGAACGATCGTGGCCTCGGGCGCGGTGATCTCGGCGGGCTGCCAGATCGGGCGCGACAGCTATATCGGCCCCCATGTTTCCGTTCAGCATGCGCTGATAGGCAACAAGGTTATCCTGCATCCCGGCGTTCGGGTCGGACAGGATGGATTCGGCTACGCACCCGGCGCGACCGGCTTGGAAAAGATGGTGCAGGTGGGCCGCGTCATCATTCAGGACCGGGTGGAGGTCGGTGCCAACTCGGCGATCGATCGCGGCGCCGTGCGCGATACGGTGATCGGCGAAAACACCAAGATCGACAATCTCGTGCAGGTCGCCCACAACGTGGTAATCGGCCGCAACTGCGTCATCGTCGGACAGGTCGGCATCGCCGGCAGCGTCACGATGGGTGACGGCGTCGCGATCGGCGGCCAAACCGGTATCAACGGTCACGTTCATATCGGTGACGGCGCTCAGATCGCCGCCGTCAGCGTGGTGGCGAACGATGTGCCAGCCGGTGCGCGCTGGGGTGGCACGCCCGCGCGTCCCGTGCGCGAGTGGATCCGCGAGATGGCCGTGCTCAGACGAATTGGTCAGTCAGGCCGGGGAGACGAACGTGACGACGGTTGAGGCCGCAACGACGCTCGAAAGCGTCGATATCCTGAAGATTATGCAGCTTTTGCCGCATCGCTATCCGTTTCTGCTGGTGGATCGGATCATTGAGATCGACGGCGATCGAAAGGCGATCGGCATCAAGAACGTGACGGCGAGCGAGCCGCATTTCCAGGGTCATTTTCCCCACTATCCCGTCATGCCGGGCGTTCTCATCATCGAGGGCATGGCGCAGACGGCTGGCGCGATCTGCCAGTTGGCGACGGGCGGAAATGCCAATTCGATCGTCTATTTCATGACCATCGACAATGCGAAGTTCCGCAAGCCGGTCGTGCCGGGCGACCGCTTGGAATATCACGTCACGCAGACGAAGAAGCGCGGCAATATCTGGAAGTTCGACTGTCTGGCGATCGTGGACGAGCAGAAAGTGGCGGAAGCCACGATCAGCGCCATGCTCGTTCCCGAAGGCAGCAACTGATCCATGGCGGGCGAGACGCGGATTCATCCGACCACCGTCATCGAGGATGGCGCAACGATCGGCGAAGGATGCCAGATCGGGCCCTTCTGTCACATCGGGCCGCAGGTCGTTCTGGGTGCGGGATCGACACTCCGGTCCCATGTCGCCCTTTGGGGTAACACGCGGATTGGTCCGGGCGCGAAAATCTATCCCTTCGCTTCGGTGGGGCACGATCCGCAGCACCTGAAATACCAAGGCGAAGACACCCGCCTGGTGATTGGCGCCAATTGCCTGATCCGAGAGCATGTCACGCTTAATCCTGGCACGGTACAGGGGCGAAGCGAGACCACGGTGGGCGACAACTGCGCGTTTTTCACGGGCTCGCATGTCGCGCATGATTGTCTGGTCGGCTCGAACGTGACGCTGATCAACAATGTCATGCTGGCCGGCCATTGCGTCGTCGGCGACTACGCGACGATCGCCGGCGGGTCCGGCATCCACCAGTTCACCCGCGTCGGCCACCACGCCTATGTCGGCGGTTTGGCCGCAGTCGAAGGCGACGTCATTCCCTTCGGCATGGTTCTCGGCAATCGCGCCTATCTGTCTGGTCTCAACGTCATCGGCATGAAGCGCGCCGGCTTCGGCCGCGAAGCCATTCGAAACGTCCGCAAGGCCTATCGGATGCTCTTCTCTGACGATCTGACCTTCCGCGAAAATCTCGAGGAGGTCGAAACCGAGTATCCGGAAGACCCGTTGGTGCAGGATCTCCTCGGCTTCATCCGCTCGGGCGGGGACCGGGCGCTTTGCTTCCCTCGCAGCACGCGTCCGGTGTGAGCGCAAACGCAGCGCTGACGCCCATGCGGCCCGGGGAACGCCTCGGCATCATTGCCGGAGGCGGGACCCTGCCAGCGATTATCGCTCACGAAGCGGAGCGTCTGGGCTGGCGCCCGTTCATCGTCGCGATCGCGGATGGGCGCGACGCGTCCTGGGACGAATGGGAATCGGTCTCGCTCACCTGGGGGCAGACCGGCAACGTCTTTGCCCATCTACGACGTCGAGGCGTGTCGAAGCTCGTCTTCTCCGGAACGATCTCCGTTCGCCCGGACTATCGCTCGATCTTGCCGAGCCTGCAAACGCTTCGGATGCTCCCCGAAATCCTTCGAATGACGCGGGGTGGGGACGACAGCCTGATCCGAGCCGTCGCCGGAACGTTCGAGCGAAGGGGCTTCGAAGTCGTCAGCGTCCAGGCCATTTCTCCAACACTGCTGCTTCCCGCCGGCAACCTCACCAATCGCCCTTTGAGTGAGCGCCATCATGAAGCGATCCATCGGGCCCAGCGCGCGGCAACGCGGCTTGGTCTTCTGGACATCGGCCAAGCCGTCGTCGCTTCGGCCGATCGTGTGATTGCCCTCGAAGGAATCGAAGGCACGAAGGAGATGCTGCTACGCGTCGCCGATCTTCGCGGGCGAGGGCGCATCGGTGCGTCGGAGCCTTGTGTGTTGTTCAAGGCGTTCAAGCCGCAGCAGGACGCCCGCTTCGACCTGCCCAGCATCGGCACGGAGACGATCCGCCAAGCGCAGGAAGCAGGGCTTGCCGGGATCGCCATGAGCGCGAACCGATCCCTCGTCATCGAACCGCAGCGGGTTGCGGAAGAAGCCGAGGCGGCTGGTTTGTTTGTTCTCGGCATCGAGACTGCACTGGGAGAAGATCCGTCATGAAGATCGCCTTCGTCCTGGGGGAAGAGTCGGCCGATCGGATTGCGGGCGAGGTGGCCCGTGCTCTGCGTGATCGGTTCGGCCCCAGCATCCAGTTCATCGGCCTCGGAGGCGATGCGCTGAAACGGGAAGGGCTCACCAGCCTTTTCGACATCGAGGAATTGTCGATCATCGGCGTCGGGGCAATTCTTTCGCGATTGCCGAAGCTCCTCGGTCGGCTGCGGCAGACGGTGGATTTTCTCTTGGAGGAACGGCCGGATGCGATCGTCACGATCGACAGCTTCACCTTCACCAATCGGGTCGCACTCAAGGTTCGCCAGCGCTGGCCGGACGCGCGCATCGTCAATGTCGTGCCGCCCGCGATCTGGGCCTACAAGCCCAAGCGGGCCGAAACCCTTCGCCAAGCTGTCGATCATTCCGCCAGCCTGTTTCCCTTCGAGCCGCGTTTTCTGGAAGAACATGGCGGTCCGCCTGCGACCTATGTCGGCCATCCGCTCCTGAGCGATCCGCGCCTGCGCGCCATTCTGGATCGCGAGGCCGAAACGGGCATGAGGCCTCCCGGTCGTCCGCCGCATCTGGTCATCTTGCCGGGCTCGCGACGGGGCGAAATCGAGCGGCTGATGGACGATTTCGGCCGCACCTACGCACTGCTTCATCAGGGCATTCCTGGCCTGAGAGCGAGTTTGCCAGCGGTGCGCCGCGTGCGCTCTCTGATCGAGTCCAAGCTGGAAAGCTGGAGCGTTAAGCCAGAGGTGCTGGAAGGCGACGACGCGAAATGGGCGGCCTTCGCGTCCGCTGACGCCGCCCTTGCAGCGAGCGGAACCGTGTCGCTGGAGCTCGCGCTCGCCGGCGTTCCCATGGCCCTGGCCTATCGGCTCGACCCCGTATCCTACGCGCTGCGCCACATGGTGACGGGTTGGACGGCTGCTTTGCCCAATTTCATCGCCGGCCATCCGCTCGTGCCAGAACATTTTCATGAGTTCGTTCGCCCGGAGGCTTTGGCGCTCAGGCTCGATCGCCTGATGCATGAGACGCCCGAACGCGCGGCTCAGCTGAAAGGTATGGAGGATATCCGACAGGCCATGCGGGTCGACCGCCCGCCCGGGGAGGCGATTGCGGATCTCATCGTTCGTGAGATCGAGCGATCCGGCAGACCATAAAAAAACAGGCGCCCGAGGCGCCTGTTTTCGTTTCAGCTTGTCGGATCAGCGATCGCTGACCGAGATGTAGTCGCGCTGCGGTGCGCCGGTATAAAGCTGGCGAGGGCGACCGATGCGCTGATGCGGATCCTCGATCATTTCCTTCCACTGCGCGATCCAACCGACCGTGCGCGCGACCGCGAACAGAACGGTGAACATCGTGGTGGGGAAGCCGAGCGCCTTCAGCGTGATGCCGGAGTAGAAGTCCACATTGGGATAGAGCTTCTTCTCGATGAAATACTCATCGTTCAGAGCGATGTGCTCCAGCTCCATCGCGACTTCGAGCAGCGGATCGTCCTTGATGCCGAGCTCGTTCAGGACCTCGTGGCAGGTCTGCTGCATGATCTTGGCGCGCGGGTCGTAGTTCTTGTAGACCCGGTGGCCGAAGCCCATGAGGCGGAACGGATCGTTCTTATCCTTGGCGCGCGCCACGAACTCGGGAATCCGGTCCTTGCTGCCGATTTCCGACAGCATGTTGAGCGCCGCTTCGTTGGCGCCGCCATGGGCAGGGCCCCATAGGCAGGCGATGCCGGCCGCGATGCAGGCAAAGGGATTGGCGCCCGACGAGCCGGCAAGGCGAACCGTCGAGGTCGAAGCGTTCTGCTCGTGATCGGCGTGGAGGATGAAGATCCGATCCATCGCCCGCGCCAGCACGGGGTTGATTTGGTAGGGCTCGCAGGGAACTGCGAAGCACATATGCAGGAAGTTTTCCGCGTAGGAGAGATCGTTGCGCGGGTAAACGAAAGGCTGACCGATGTGATACTTGTAGGCCATCGCCGCCAGGGTCGGCGTCTTGGCGATCATGCGGATCGACGCCACCATGCGCTGGTGCGGATCGGTGATGTCGGTGGAGTCGTGATAGAAGGCGGAGAGGGCGCCGACAGAGCCGACCATGACGGCCATCGGATGGGCGTCGCGCCGGAAGCCCGTGTAGAAGCGGGACATCTGCTCGTGCACCATCGTGTGGCGCGTCACGTGGTAGACGAAGTCCGCCTTCTCGCTCGCGGTCGGAAGTTCGCCGTAGAGCAGGAGGTAGCAGGTTTCGAGAAAGTCGCCGCGCTCCGCAAGCTGATCGATAGGATAGCCGCGATGCAGAAGAACGCCCTCGTCACCGTCGATATAGGTGATCTTCGACTCGCAGGACGCGGTCGATGTGAAGCCCGGATCGTAGGTGAAGAGACCGGTGTTCTTGTAGAGCGACGCGATGTCGACCACATCGGGTCCGATGGTTCCTGATCGGAGCGTCAGCTCCGCGCTCTTGTCTCCAAGGGCCAGTTTCGCCGATTGATTCATGCGTTACCCCTTCTGCGTGAGCCCGGGCGCCAACGGCCGTTCTTGGGCCAAACGCCAGCTTCGAGCGAATGCGTATCGGAAAGGGGGTTAAGGAACAAGTTTTCGGCGCAGAACAATTTTGCGCCGCAACACTCACTCAAGCTACCCCAGTGCAGGGCCTACAAGCCTCCTCCAAGCCGGATTCTTGGTTTCCAAGGGCGCGCGGGCACAGACATCAACCCCGCGCCCGCACCGTCCGGAATCTCAACCCGTTAAACGGACGCCTGGTCCTTGAGCCGCTGCAGCGATTCGTCTCGGCCCAAGACCGCCAGCACGTCATAGACGCCAGGCGAGGTGGACTTGCCGGTCAGAGCGGCACGCAGCGGCTGCGCGACCTTGCCGAGCTTCAGCCCAACGGATTCGGCATGGGCTTTGATCGCCGTTTCCAGCGATCCGACGCTCCAGTCGCCCGAGCCCTCCAGAACTGGAAGAAGCCCGCTCAGAATGTCTCGTCCATCCTTGGCCAGAATATCGGCGGCCTTCTCGTCCAGTGTGAGCGGCCTGCGAGCGAAGAGATAGGCGGCGCTTTCCGTCAGCTCCACCAGCGTCTTGGCGCGCTCCTTCAGGCCCGCCATGGCAGCCGACAGCTGGCGGCGAACCGTCGCGTCGTCATCCTGGCGCAGGATGTGCCCATTGGGCAGATGCGCGCGCTCAACCATTAGCGTCTCGACCAAATCCGTGTCGGAAGACCCGCGAATCCAATGGCCGTTGATGGCGTCGAGCTTGGCGAAATCGAACCGCGCCGCGCCCT
Organism: Aureimonas sp. AU20; assembly: GCF_001442755.1. Lineage (NCBI taxonomy): Bacteria > Pseudomonadati > Pseudomonadota > Alphaproteobacteria > Hyphomicrobiales > Aurantimonadaceae > Aureimonas > Aureimonas sp. AU20. Next base: position 2,456,280 of record NZ_CP006367.1, read on the forward strand.
TGTTGATGTCCGTGATGTCGAACCACGCCGTCATATTTTCGATCGACATGACCTCGTCGTCGCCATGGCTCCAGCCGAGACGCACGAGATAGTTCAGGAGCGCCTTCGGAAGGTAGCCCATGCCGCGATAGGCATCGACGCCCAGCGCGCCGTGACGCTTGGAAAGCTTGGCCCCGTCCGCGCCGTGGATCAGCGGAATATGGGCCATGACCGGAACGTCCCAGCCCATGGCCTGATAGATCAAGGTCTGGCGGCCGGCATTGGTCAGATGGTCGTCGCCGCGAATGATGTGCGTGACGCCCATGTCGTGGTCGTCCACGACGACCGCATGCATGTAGGTCGGAGTGCCGTCCGAGCGCAGCAGGATGAAATCGTCGAGATCCTTGTTGGGAAAGCGGACGTCGCCCTGAACCTGATCGCGCACCACGGTCTCGCCGTCTAAAGGCGCCTTGATGCGGATGACCGGCTTGACGCCGGCCGGCGCCTCGGACGGATCTCGGTCGCGCCAGCGACCATCGTAGCGGGGCGGGCGCTTCTCGGCCTTGGCCGTCTCGCGCATCTCGTCCAGCTCGGCCGGAGAGGCATAGCAATAATAGGCCTTACCGGCCGCGACGAGCGCTTCGGCCACTTCGCGGTGGCGCGCCGCCCGAGCGAACTGCGAGATCGGCTCGCCGTCAGCCTTCAGCCCGAGCCAGTCCAGCCCTTCGATGATCGCGCTTACGGCCGCGTCGGTCGAGCGCTCCCGATCGGTGTCCTCAATGCGTAGCAGCATCTGCCCGCCCATGCGCCGGGCGTAGAGCCAGTTGAACAAGGCCGTGCGGGCTCCGCCGATGTGGAGGAAGCCCGTGGGCGAGGGCGCGAAACGTGTCACCACGCGATCGGTCATCTCGGTGCCTTTGAAAACCGGGCGCGACGGAGATCGCAAGCCCTCTCAGTTTGAATGCGCGCCTCCGGTCGGGCTGCGCATGGATGGCCGGGTGTGTAACATAGGATCGAGAGGACTCAAGGCGGGGCGCACGTGCCGGCATCGCAGGTGACCACGGACGTTCTGCCGGACGGAGCCGCCGGCGATTCATCGTCCATCCCACGCGTCGATCCGATTGGGCCGTTGCGGCTCTGGCTTTCCCGGCAGGTACAGCGCGAACGGGATCTGCGATCGGCCTTCGCGTGGCTTCCTATCGGAATGATGATCGCAATCGCTCTCGTCTTCGGCTCGGGCTGGCGGCCTCCGGGCTGGCTGGGACCTGTCTTCGCGTTCGTAAGCATCGCTGGCGCAAACTTTGGGGCCGGTCGACCCTTTGTGAGATCCGCTTTCCTGTTGCCGCTCGGCTTCGCCCTTGGGCTTAGCGCGAGTTGGATCGAGCTAAAGACAACCGACACGGTGATGCTCTCGGGAAATGCGACGGTTCGCATTTCCGGGCGTGTTCTGCTTCGCGAGCAGGACGATCGCGGGCGCTATCGCTATACGATCCAAGTTCTGGCAACGGAGCGCCCGCATCTCAGCCGGCCGCCGGAACGTGTACGCGTGCTCGTATCGAGCCGCCATGAGGCCCTGGCGATCGGCGCTCGCTATGAGGGCCTCGTGCGCCTGCAGCCGCCGGCAGGCCCTGCCTTTCCCGGTGGATATGACTTCGCTTTCATGCCCTATTTCGACGGCACCGGAGCCTTCGGCTACTCGCTCGGGCCGCCGAACCCCTCCGTGGAACCCGGGACGCTTGGAGTTTTCGAACACGTCGCCAAGCTGCGCCTGCTGATCGGCGATAGGATTCGCGCCGTGATGCCGGACGAGCGCGGCGCGGTCGCGGCGGCGCTCATCAATGGCGAGCGCGCCGGGATTCCCGACGACATCGAAGCCGCCTTGCGAGTGACCGGACTTGCCCATGTCCTGTCGATCTCCGGCTTTCACATGGCGCTGGTGGCGGGAATGACCATGCTGGCGGTGCGCTCAAGCATCGCCGCCTTTCCGTCGCTGGCGCTGCGCTGGCAGGCGCGCAAGATCGCGGCGGTCGCGGCGCTGGGCATCACCGGGTTCTACTTCCTACTGGCGGGTGACAACGCCGCAACCGAGCGATCCTTCGTCATGATCGCGATCATGCTGGGCGCGGTTCTGGTGGATCGACCGGCCCTGACCCTGCGCAATGTTGCGATTGCGGCCATGGTGGTCATGCTGATCTCGCCGCATGCACTGATGACCGCGACCTTCCAGATGTCGTTTGCCGCCACCGCCGCGCTGGTCGGGGCATATGGTGCCTATTCCCGGTGGTCGAAGGGGGTGGGCGACGATCTCTCGCCCTTGCGCACGCTGGCGCTGGTTGTGATCGGCGTGTTCGTGTCGTCTCTGATCGCCGGCGCGGCGACGGCGCCTTATGCGATCTACCACTTTCAGCGGGCCGCGCCCTTCGGCCTTCTCGCCAATGTCCTGGCGACGCCGATCTTCTCGTTCTGGATCATGCCGCTGGCCTTGGCGAGCGTCTGCCTGATGCCGCTCGGCCTTGAAAGCTTGGCGCTTGTGCCCATCGGCTGGGGGCTCGATCTCGTGTTCTGGATGGCAAAGGCGCTGGCCGCTGCCTTTCCAGACTATGGCGTCGGGCAGATCGGCAGCGTCAGCCTCATCTGCTTCACGGTCTGTCTGCTGCTGCTCTCGTTTTGCCAGAGCCATTTTCGATGGGCGGCGGTCGCCCCGCTGGTTCTCGGCCTTCTCCTCGTTCCTGCAGCCTCGCGTCCCGAATTCGTCATATCGGAGGACGCTCGGGACATTGCCGTGATCGGCGAGGATGGCCGGGTGATCGATCTTCGCAAACGCCCGAACCGCTTTGTGCACGATCAATGGAAGCGCGCCTACCAGTTGGCGCCTCTCGGCCGTTCGAAGGACGATCGAAAGACCTTCGAATGCAAGGAGCAGATTTGCCGTGCGAAGACCCGCTCCGGGCTCCGCGTTGCCTGGACCGATCAGTTGGAGAAGCTGGGAGAACTCTGCGACACGGCCGATATCGCCGTGGTCGCCCGCGCGCCTCGCATCGAATCCTGCCGCTCAGGTGCGAAACTTCTGACACTCCGCACACTGCGGCGCACAGGCGCGGTGGCTCTGGAGAGGCAGCGAGGCGGATGGGCGCTGCAGCCGTCCATTCCCCAGGCCTTCGAGGAATGGAACCAGCATCGCTCGGCGCCTTGGCCCGAACGAATGGGAGGCGAGAAGCCGGGCCAGAAAAAGCTGAAAGGCGCGCGGCCGCGCCCTAGTGATAGCGGCGGATCAGACCGACGAGACGACCCTGCACCTTGACCCGTCCCGCTTCCAAGACCCGCGTCTCGTAGGCGGGATTGGCGGCTTCCAACTCGACCATAGTGCCGCGACGACGGAAGCGCTTCAAGGTAGCCTCCTCCTCGTCGATGAGGGCCACGACGATCTCGCCGGCGGTTGCCGTCTCGGCCCGCTGGATCAGCACCGTGTCGCCGTCGAGAATGCCGGCTTCGACCATCGAATCGCCTTTCACCTCCAGAGCGTAATGCTCGCCCTGGCCGAACATCTCGATCGGGAGCGCGATGGAGCGGCTGTTCTGCTGGATTGCGGAAATAGGAACACCCGCAGCGATGCGGCCCATAACGGGAACGGGCATCGAGTCATTGGCAGCGTCCGCCGTCTCGCCGCTTCGCGCGGTGGCAGCCCGCCCCGGAAAGGGCAAAACCTGCCGCTCGATCGTCTCGCCTTGGGAAACCTTCGCGGTAGTTGACGCGGCGACCTGACCTTTACCGGCCATGGAATCGGGAAGCCGAACGACTTCAAGAGCACGGGCTCGGTTGGGAAGGCGGCGGATGAAGCCGCGTTCCTCCAGCGCCGTAATCAACCGGTGGATGCCGGATTTGGATTTCAGGTCCAGCGCTTCCTTCATCTCGTCGAAGGACGGGGGAACGCCGATCGACTGCAGGCGATCATGAATGAAGAGGAGCAATTCATGCTGCTTGCGGGTCAACATCGTTCGTATCCAACCAAAACAAAACCTGAACAAAGCCTATCTGTTCTGTTTGTGTTCTGCAAGGATGCCTGTCAAGCCAATCGCACGAACTCACAGGGATCGCCGGTCTCGCCAGGAGGAGCATAAGGTTGCCTGACGAGAAGCACCTCCGCTAGGGCGAAGACACTGAGGAGCGAGGAGTCCTGCCGATCGAACGGGACGATGCGGGGCTTGCCGTCTGTCTCCCCACTGATTCGGCCACGCATGAACTCGGCACGATGGTCGTTGGCAGAAGCGGGCGCTCCCAATACGCCCCTTTCATAGCCACCGTGCGCCGGGCGCCCGGCCAGCCGTTCGACCAGCGGCCGAAGAAACAATTCGGCGGTGACGAGGCTGGAGGCGGGGTTTCCCGGCAGACCTAGAAACCGCATCTCGCCGAAGCGTCCGGCCATCAGCGGCTTGCCGGGCCGCATGGCGACCTTCCAGAAATCGAGTTCCACTCCACACTCGCGAAAGACCGGCGCGACGAGGTCGTGATCTCCGACCGAGGCGCCGCCGATCGTCACGAAGGCATCCACTTCATCGCGCCTGGCCCGGTCGAGCACGGCGGCAAGCGCCGAGCGGTCGTCCGCGACAATGCCATAGGACAAAGCCTCTCCGCCCGACGCTTCCACCATCGCGGCAATTCCGAATCCGTTGGACGCCACGATCTGCGCCGGGCCGGGGCGCGTGCCGGGCAGAACCAATTCGCTGCCGGTCATCAGAATGGCGACGCGCGGGCGCCGACAAACCTCGACCTCCGCGTGACCGCCGCTCGCCGCCAGCGCGATACTGGCAGGGCGAAAGATCGTGCCGGCCCGGAGAAGCGGCGCACCCTCTCGAAAGTCATTGCCCGCCGGGCGAATATGGCGGCCGGGCGTGACCGGCTCGCGGACGAGCACCGTCTCCGAGTCGGGACGCTCGGTATTCTCCTGGATGACGACGGCATCCGCGCCTTGCGGCGCGGGTGCGCCGGTGAAGATGCGAACCGCCTCGCCAGCACGCAAAATGCCTTCGAACGCCGCGCCGGCGGCCGATTCTCCGATGAGACGCAGTCGCGTTTCACCAGCGCTTAAGTCGCTGGCAAGGACGGCATATCCGTCCATCGCGGAGGCATCAAAAGAAGGCTGGGTCAGGAGGGCCGAGAGATCGCTCGCCAGCCGACGCCCGGCGAGCCTCCGCAGATCCACCCGCTCGGTTTGCACCACCGGCGAGACGTCGAACAGGAGCCGCTCGCGCGCCTCCTCGACCGGCAGCAAACTCAAGCGGCGCTCCAAGTGCCGGAACGGCCGCCCGTCTTCTCCATGAGACGGATCTGGCTGATCGTCATGTCGCGGTCCACCGCCTTCGCCATGTCGTAGATCGTGAGGCAGGCGATGGACACGGCGGTCAGCGCTTCCATTTCGATCCCCGTCTTGCCGGATACCCGGCACGTCGCGGAGACGCGGATGCCGGGCAGGGCCGGTTCGTACTCCAGATCGAGGGAGACCTTCTCCAGCATCAGCGGGTGGCAAAGCGGAATCAGTTCGTGGGTCTTCTTCGCGCCCATGATGCCGGCTATGCGCGCGATCGCGATCACGTCGCCCTTTTTGGCACTGCCCTGCCGAATCATCTCCAGCGTTTCCGCCCGCATCAGGACGAGGCCTTCGGCCCGCGCCGTGCGGACCGTCTCGGGCTTGTCACCGACATCGACCATGCGGGCCGAGCCGTCCGCATCGAGATGAGTCAGCGAAACCTCGCTCATGCCGCTTCCGCCGCTGCGCCGAAGAGCAGCTTGCGAGTGGCCATTTCCACGTCGCTTTGCCGCATCAGGCTCTCGCCGACGAGGAAGGTGCGAATGTTCGCACCGGCGAGGCGCACGCAATCCTCATGCGTCGAGATCGCGCTCTCACCGACGAGGATGCGATCCGCCGGAATGAGCCTGGCGATCCGCTCGCTCGTGGACAGGTCGGTTTCGAACGTGCGCAGATTGCGGTTGTTGATGCCGAAAAGCGGTGAACGCAGCTTGAGCGCGCGTTCGGCCTCGGCCTCGTCATGAACTTCGAGAAGGACGTCCATCCCATGCGCGAAAGCGCTGGCTTCGAGCTCGGCTGCCAGCGCATCGTCCACGGCCGCGAGAATGATGAGGATCGCATCGGCACCCCAGGCGCGCGCTTCCGCGACCTGATAGGTGTCGAACATGAAGTCCTTGCGCAAGGCGGGCAAGGCGGTTGCGTTGCGAGCCTCAGTCAAGAAGCCCGGCGCACCCTGAAAGGACGGTGTGTCCGTCAGCACGCTGAGGCAGGCGGCTCCGCCTCGGTCATAGGACTGGGCAATCGACACGGGATCGAAGTCGGGGCGGATCAGACCCTTGGAAGGACTGGCCTTCTTCACCTCGGCGATCAAGGCAAACTGTCCGTCCGCATGCTTGCGCCGCACCGCCTCGGCGAAGCCGCGCGGGGGCAGACCCACCCGAATGGCGTCTTCAAGGGACGACAGGGAAACCTCGCGCTTCGCCTTGGCGATCTCGTCGCGCTTGTAAGCTTCGATCTTGGTGAGGATATCGCTCAAGCGCCTGCTCTCCGCATGGATTGGGACACCGTGACAAGCCTGGACAACGCGTCTGCGGCAGCGCCCCCTGCCAAGGACATTTGCGCCAGCGCCACGCCCTCTTCAAGGCTCGCGGCCTTGTCCGCGACTACCAGGGCACCCGCCGCGTTCAGAAGCACGATATCGCGATAGGCGCTCGGCTCGTTGGCGAGAACCCGGCGAAGCGCCTCGGCATTGTGCTCGGCATCACCGCCGATCAACTCTGCCATGGGGTGTTCGGGCAGGCCGGCGTCGCCGGCGCGAAGCACGGTCTGCCGAACTTCGCCGTCTTCCAGAACGGCGATCCGCGTTTCACCACAGACCGTCATCTCGTCCAACCCGTCGCCATGCACGACCCAGGCCTTCTCCGCGCCGAGCGCCTTCAGAGCTTCGGCGACGGGAACGACCCACTCGGGCGCGAAGACGCCCAGCAGAAGGCGCTTCACGCCGGCCGGATTGGCCAGGGGGCCAAGGAGATTGAAGATCGTGCGGGTGCCAAGTTCCACACGGCTCGGGCCGACGAAGCGCATCGCCGCGTGGTGGGTCGGTGCGAACATGAAGCCCATGCGGGCCGCCTCAATGACGCGTCCGATCTGATCCGGGCTGAGATCGACATCGACACCCAGTGCCGCCAGGACATCCGCCGAGCCGGAGCGGGACGACAGGGCTCGGTTGCCGTGCTTGGCCACGGTCACGCCGCAACCGGCGACCACGAAGGCCGCGCAAGTCGAGACGTTGAACGTGCCGGACTGATCGCCGCCGGTGCCGACGATGTCGACCGCGTCCGCTGGCGCAACGACCCCAGCCATGTTGGCGCGCATGACATCCACGGCGCCGGCGATCTCATCCACGGCTTCGCCGCGAACCCGTAGCGCCATCAAGAAGCCGCCGATCTGCGACGGCGTCGCCTCGCCGGACATCAGAATGGAGAAGGCCCGCCGCGCCTCGTCCCGGGTCAGCGCCTTGCCGGAGGCGACCTTTCCGAGAAGCGGCTTCATCCCTGGGCTCATCGCACGCTCGCTTTCGCCTGCTGAATGGCCTTCTGGTTGTAGGTCACGGGGACGCCGCTCTGAAGCGCCGCGATGTAGCCCTGCTCGAAATCGCCGCGCAGCGCTTGGCCGAGGCCGGACCTTGTATTATCGGCCACGACGGACGCCGGATCGGCAGGCGCCGCGACCTCGGAAACCTGAAGCACCAGCGCCTGACCCGAGTCGCGAGCCGGCGTCGAGGCCACGAGGCCTTGCGGACCCGAGAAGGCGGCGCGCATGCCGGCTTCGCCGAGCGCGGGAACCGCCGTGGCGCGCGTCAGGCCGGGTGCGGTCTCAGGCGTCAGCCCCTCGACCTCCGCCATGTCCTGGAAGCTTTGCCCCTTGCGAACCCGCTCGGCCAGCGACTGGCCGCGATCGACCACCATCTGCACGGCTTCGTCCTGCTTCCAGTCGGCCACCACGCGATCGCGCACCTCGTCCAGCGGGCGATCGCGCGCCGGAGTAATCTCGCCGAGGACCGGGAAGACGTAGCTGTTGCCGTCGAACTGCACGGGCGGGATGTCGCCGCCTTCTTCCGCCGCGAAGACGGCGGCGAGCACCTGATCCCGGCCGGGGATCGAATCGACATTTGCACCGGCAGGCGTCGCGCCTTCGCGAGAAACGGCCGGAGCCGTTTCGACCTTCACGCCGGCCTGCTCGGCGGCCTCGCTCATCGGCGCGCCGCTCTGCAGGGCGTCGGTCAGCGCGTTATAGGCATTGGTGATGCGCGTGTTGGCCGCGTCCTTCGCCAAACCTGCGCGGATTTCCTCGCGCACGTCATCGAACGGGCGCACGACTTCCGGCTGAACGCTGGTCACATTCAAGATGACTGGGCCGAAGGGGCCTTCGATAACGCCGGTCGGTGTGTTGGGCTGCGCCGCGAAGGCGGCTTCGGCCAGGCTCGCGTTACCCAAGGCGGCGCGGTCGATCACACCGAGATCGGCGATTTCGCGGCCTGCGCCCTTGGCGGCGTCGGCAAGCGTCGCGCCACCGGCAAGGGCTTGCGCCGCGCTGTCGGCGGAGGCGCGATCGGCGAAGACGACCTGCTGCACGCCGCGGCGCTCCGGCGTCGTGAACTGCGCACGGTTGGCCTCGTAATAGCGGGTGAGTTCCTCGTCAGTGACCTTGTCCGCCTCGGACATGGAAGCCGGTGTCAGCGCGACATAGGAAAAGGCTCGGTATTCCGGCGCGCGGTAGGTGTCGTTATGTTCGGTGAAGTAGCTGCCGAGTTCCTCGTCGCTCGGATCGGCGAGGCCGTCGGCGGGCTGTGGCTGTAGAACGACATATTGCACCGTCCGGCGTTCGCCATTGTAAGCGCCGAGTGCATCGACGAAGGCGCGGGGAACGGCGACATCGTCCGTCACCGAGCCGATCAGCTGCCCGCGCACGGCGCTGCGACGCAGGTCCGCCAGATAGTTCGCTTCGTTCATGCCGGCATTGGCCAGCACGGCCCGCATCACATCGCGCGAGAAATGTCCGCTTCCGTCGTGGAAGGCCGGCTCACGCTGGATCAGGGCGATGAGCCCGGCGTCGGAAACGCCGAGCCCGGCGTTTTCTGCCTTGAGATCGACCATGGCGCCGGAGCGAAGCTGCGCCAGAACCATCTGATCGACGCCGAACATCTCGGCCTGCTCAGCGGTCGGCCGCGCCTGAAGCTGCTGTCCAAGGCGGTTCAGCCCTTGCCGATAGGCCATTTCGTATTCCGAAAGGGACACACGCACGTCGCCGGCCTGCAGCACGGTGGAGCCGCCGCCGGGCGCGCGCAGCACATCCGCGATGCCCCAGCCGACGAAACTCACGGCCAGGCCGCCCAAGAAAAGCTTTGCAACCCAGCCCGAGGCACCGCGACGCATCTGGTTCAGCATTCGCTGCGAACTCCCGATCGATCCAAACTCACTGGACGTTCGAATAAGCATTCCAGCCGGCGAAGAAAAGGCGCTCTCGTCATCGCACGGGTTTGATTTCACATTGCGCCACCGTTACCCCTTCCTCCTCAGAAGCCCTGCAATGGGACATCAACTGGGAGAAAACGACTTGGCGCAACGGCTCTTGATTGCAGGAAACTGGAAGATGAACGGCTTGGCCTCGCACCTGAACGAGGGTCGGGCCATTTCCGAGGGAAGCCGAGCCTTCGCCCCTCAACTCGATCTTCTTCTCTGTCCGCCCGCGACATTGGTGCGCACGCTGCGTGATCAGCTGGACGATCACGTCTTCGTTGGCGGTCAGACCTGTCATCACGCCGAGAAGGGCGCCCATACCGGGGAGGTTTCGGCCGAGATGCTGCGCGACGCCGGCGCGTCGCATGTCATCGTCGGGCATTCCGAGCGCCGTGCCGGCCATGGCGAACGTAGCGAGACCGTTCGCTCGAAGCTGACGGCCGCTCACCGGGCCGGTCTGATAGCCGTCGTGTGTATTGGAGAGACGCTGTCCGAGCGCGAAACCGGAAAGACCTTGGGCGTTCTCGAAACGCAGCTGGCCGGCTCTCTTCACGACGATGTCTCGGCGGACGACACGATCGTCGCCTATGAGCCGGTCTGGGCCATCGGCACAGGCAAGACTCCTTCGACCGACGATGTCGCGCAGGTGCACGCCCATCTGCGCGGCAAGCTGATCGAGAGGTTCGGCGAGGACAGGGGCCGGGGCATCCGCCTTCTCTACGGCGGCTCCGTCCAGCCGGCCAATGCCGCGACGCTTCTGGCGGTTCCGGATGTTGACGGCGCGCTGGTCGGCGGGGCGAGTCTCAAGGCTTCGGATTTCCTGGCGATATGCGAAGCGGCCTGTAACTGCCGATAGGGGTTGCACAATAGGGTTGGAATAAATTCGGGGCTCCTATAGAAAGCGCCCAACTCAAGAACGATTGTGCGCGAAGCCCCTTATGCAGACTGTCCTGATCGCCGTTCATCTCCTGATCGTCCTCGCTCTCGTGGTGGTCGTTCTCCTGCAGCGTTCCGAAGGCGGCGGCCTCGGCATGGGCGGCGGAAGCGGCGGCGGCCTCATGACGGCGCGGGGCGCGGCCAACATGCTGACGCGCACCACGGCCATTCTCGCGACCCTCTTCTTCATCACCTCGATGGCTCTCGCGATCCTCGCCCGCTACGGCACCGATCCGCTGGACATCCTGAACCGCGTTCCCGCCAGCCAGGGCGCGCCGGCAACGGGCACCGGCGCAAACGGCTCGCTTCTCGATCAGCTCGGCGGGTTGCCCGAGCAGACGCCCGCCACCACGACCACCAACGGCGTACCCGCCGGCGGCAGCGCCACGACAGGCCCGGCACCGGTGGCTCCGGTGACGCCTGCTCCGGCGCAGAACGAAAGCGGCGTGCCGACCGGTGCCGCTCCCGCGACGATCCCGGCCAACCCGGCTCCCCAGGCGCCGAACGCGGGCTCGCAGCCGACCGTCGCGCCGGTGGAAAGCCCGGCGCCCGGCGCGGCGGACAACGGGGCGCCCAATGCGTCGCCCGCTCAGCCCGCACAGTAGACCGGGTTTTTGACCGAACCTCACGGGGCGCTTCGGCGCCCCATTTCGTTTGCGGCCGATTTTATGACTGGCCGAATCCTCACTGGAAGCGTATCGGGAAGGCCCATGGCGCGATATATTTTCATCACTGGCGGCGTGGTTTCCTCTTTGGGAAAAGGCATCGCTTCGGCGGCGCTCGGCGCTCTTCTTCAGGCGCGCGGATATCGCGTGCGCCTTCGCAAGCTCGACCCCTATCTGAATGTCGATCCCGGCACGATGAGCCCGACGCAGCATGGCGAGGTCTTCGTGACCGATGACGGGGCCGAGACCGATCTCGATCTCGGCCACTACGAGCGCTTCACGGGCCGCTCGGCAAACCGGATGGACAATGTCACTACCGGCCGCATCTATCAGGAACTGATCGCCAAGGAGCGGCGGGGCGATTTCCTCGGCGCGACCGTGCAGGTCATTCCGCACGTCACCGACGCCATCAAGGCCTTCGTGCTCGAAGGCAACGAAGAGTACGATTTCGTGCTCTGCGAGATCGGCGGCACGGCCGGCGATATCGAGGCCATGCCTTTCATGGAAGCGATCCGCCAGCTCGGAAACGACCTTCCTCGCGGTGGGGCGGTCTATGTCCACCTGACGCTCATGCCGTATATCCCGAGTGCCGGCGAGCTGAAGACCAAGCCGACGCAGCATTCGGTGAAGGAGCTTCGCTCCATCGGAATTCAGCCCGATATCCTCCTCGTGCGAGCGGATCGCCCGATCCCGCGCGAGGAGCGGCGCAAGATGAGCCTGTTCTGCAACGTGCGTGAAAGCGCCGTGATCCAGGCGCTCGACGTCGCGACGATCTACGACGTGCCGATCGCCTATCACAACGAGGGGCTGGACACGGAAGTGCTGGCCGCCTTCGGCATCGACCCGGCCCCCAAGCCGAAGCTGGAGCGCTGGCACCAGGTGGTGGACGGCATCGCCAATCCCGAAGGCGAGGTCACCATCGCGGTGGTCGGCAAGTATACCGGCCTGAAGGACGCGTATAAATCTCTGATCGAGGCGCTCCAGCATGGCGGCATCGCCAACCGCGTGCGCGTCAAGCTCGACTGGATCGAGTCGGAGGTTTTCGAGAAAGAAGACCCGACGCCCTATCTCGAGCGCGTCAGCGGAATTCTCGTTCCGGGCGGTTTCGGCGAGCGCGGCTCCGAAGGCAAGATCCTCGCGGCCAAGTTCGCGCGCGAGCACAATGTGCCCTATTTCGGCATCTGCTTCGGAATGCAGATGGCGGTGATCGAAGCGGCCCGTTCGCTGGCCGGCATCGAAGAGGCCGGCTCCACCGAATTCGGCCCGACCCGCGAGCCGGTCGTCGGCATCATGACGGAGTGGATGAAGGGCAACGAGCTCGAACAGCGCGCCAGCGAAGGCGATCTCGGCGGCACGATGCGCCTTGGTGCCTACACCGCCTGCTTCGAACCCGATTCGCGCATCGCGTCAATCTATGGCGACACAGTGGTCGAAGAGCGCCACCGTCACCGCTACGAGGTCAACCGCACCTATCGCGGTCGCCTGGAGGAGGCCGGCTTGCGCTTTGCCGGCATGTCGCCCGACGGGCTGCTGCCGGAGACGGTGGAACTGCCGGACCATCCCTGGTTCATCGGCGTTCAATACCATCCCGAGCTGAAGTCGCGCCCCTTCGAGCCACACCCGCTGTTCGCCTCGTTCATCGGCGCCGCCGTGGAACGCTCCCGCCTCGTTTGAGATATGCCCGAAAGGCGCCGCGATGAACCAGCCCAACGCCTCCGTCAATCTTCGCGGCGTCACCTTTGCGCAGGACCGGCCCTTCGCCCTGATCGCCGGGCCCTGCCAGATGGAAAGCCGCGATCATGCCATGATGATCGCGGAGCGCATGAAGCGCATCACAGGCGATCTCGGGATCGGCTACGTCTTCAAGGCGAGCTTCGACAAGGCCAACCGCACCAGCCTCTCGGGCCGTCGCGGCATCGGCCTCGGCGGTGCGCTGCCGGTATTCGACGAGATCCAGCGCACATTCGATGTGCCGGTTCTGACCGACGTCCACACCGAGGAACAGTGCGCCGAGGTGAGCGAAGTCTGCGACGTGCTGCAGATCCCGGCCTTTCTCTGCCGGCAGACCGACCTTCTGATCGCGGCGGCGCGCACCGGGCGCGTCGTCAACATCAAGAAGGGCCAGTTCCTCGCCCCCTGGGATATGCGCAACGTCGCGGCCAAGGTCACCGAGAGCGGCAACACCAACATCCTTCTAACCGAGCGCGGCGCGTCCTTTGGCTACAACACGCTGGTCTCCGACTTCCGCGCTTTGCCGATCATGGCCGAGATCGGAGCGCCCGTCGTCTTCGACGCGACCCATTCGGTGCAGCAGCCTGGTGGGCAGGGCGGCTCGTCCGGGGGCGAGCGGCGTTTCGTGGAAACGCTATCCAAGGCGGCAGTCGCCGTCGGCGTCGCCGGCCTGTTCATCGAAACCCATGAAGACCCCGACAACGCACCTTCGGACGGGCCGAACATGGTGGCGCTCGGTGACATGCCGGAGCTTCTGCGGCGCCTGACGGCGCTCGATGCGGCGGCCAAGGCCTTCTAAGAGAGAACTCTAGCGCCGCACGGCGATTCCAGCCTACAAGGCGCGCATCGAAGCCCAATCCGAACGAGGGAACGAGCATGACGGCCATCATCGACATCATCGCGCGAGAAATTCTGGACAGCCGTGGCAACCCGACCGTCGAGGTCGACGTGGTGCTCGAAGACGGCTCGATGGGTCGCGCGGCCGTTCCCTCCGGCGCCTCGACCGGCGCGCACGAGGCGGTCGAACTGCGCGACGGCGACGATCGCTATGGCGGCAAGGGCGTTCAGCAGGCGGTGCAAGCCGTCAACAACGACATTCTCGAGGCGATCGTCGGCTTTGAAGCCGAGAACCAGATCCGCATCGATTCCGTCATGCGCTCGCTCGACGGAACGCCGAACAAGAGCCGCCTCGGCGCCAACGCCATTCTCGGCGTGTCGCTAGCGGTAGCCAAGGCCGCTGCCGACTCGGCCGGTCTGCCGCTCTACCGCTATGTCGGCGGTGCCAGCGCCAGCGTTCTGCCCGTCCCGATGATGAACATCATCAATGGCGGCGCGCATGCGGACAATCCGATCGACTTCCAGGAATTCATGATCATGCCAGTCGGCGCGGAAAGCTTCCGCGAAGCGCTGCGCATGGGCGCCGAAATCTTCCACACCCTCAAGAAGGGTCTGAAGGACGCCGGTCACAACACCAATGTCGGCGACGAAGGCGGCTTCGCCCCGAACCTCGGATCGGCGAAAGACGGCCTCGATTTCGTCATGCGCTCGATCGAGAAAGCCGGCTACCGTCCGGGTGAGGACATCTTTCTCGCCCTCGACTGCGCCTCGACGGAGTTCTTCAAGGGCGGCGTCTACGATCTCGAAGGCGAGAAGCGCAAGCTGTCCGGCGACGAGATGGCAGCTTATCTCGCCGAACTCGCCGGCGCCTACCCCATCATTTCCATCGAAGACGGCATGGCCGAGGACGATTGGGCGGGATGGAAGTCGCTCACCGAGCGCATCGGTTCGAAGGTCCAGCTGGTCGGCGACGATCTTTTCGTCACCAATTCGACGCGCCTGCGCGAGGGCATCGAGAAGCAGGTTGCCAACTCGATCCTCGTGAAGGTCAACCAGATCGGAACGCTAAGCGAGACGCTGGACGCCGTGAACGTCGCGCATCGCGCCGGCTACACCGCGGTCATGTCGCACCGCTCCGGCGAAACCGAGGATTCCACGATCGCGGACCTCGCCGTCGCCACCAATTGCGGGCAGATCAAAACCGGCTCGCTGGCTCGCTCCGACCGGCTCGCCAAGTACAACCAGCTCCTTCGCATCGAGGAAGAGCTGGGGGATCAGGCGGTCTATGCCGGTCGCAGCATTCTGCGTAGCCACCGCTAATCCTCAGGCTTCGAAGACAGACACGTTCGAAGGGCTCGCCGCAAGGCGGGCCCTTTCCGTTTGCGGCACCTGTTGAGAGTTCGTCAGCCTTAACGCGGCTTTAACGACGCTTTGACAGGATAGGGGGAGGAGAGCCCTATGCGCACCAAACAAAAACGGAAGTCCTGGTTCACGCCGCTGATCGTCCCGGCCATCACCCTGCCGTGTCTGGCGTATTTCGCGATGCAATCTCAGACCGGGCGCTATGGTCTCGAGGCCAGCCAGGAGATGCGCGGCGAGCTGGTCGCCAAAACCAAGGCCTATGACGACCTTATGCTCTCTCGAAAAGCCTTGGAGCAACGCGTCAAATTGCTCAGCGATGGGACCTTGGAGCGTGATATGATCGATGAGCGCGCGCGGCGTGCGCTCAATATGTCGAACGACGACGAGATCACCATACTGGGTCCTTGGAAGGGATGAACTGACTTTCGGTTAATTTTTGCCGCATCGCAGCATTTAATCTTATTCTAGTTAAGATACGTGGATCTCTTGCTCTGAAGGTCGCCGTGGCTATACTGCGCGCCGATCGGTCCGCTGTCCGCGGGCGTCGAGGACGAGGAATCACGAATGGCAACGGGTAAGCAGAAGGCCGGCGCAATCGACGTGGCCGAAAAGGACGCGCAGTCCTCTGCCGAAATCGTCAAGACGCTCGAGAGCTTCGAGCCGCCCGCACCTCTGGAATTCGCACGCGACGAAGACCTTCGCGCCTATCGCGACATGCTTCTGATCCGCCGCTTCGAAGAAAAGGCCGGCCAGCTTTATGGCATGGGCTTCATCGGCGGCTTCTGCCATCTCTACATCGGCCAGGAAGCGGTCGTCGTCGGCATGCAGATGGCGATGAAGGAGGGCGATCAGGTCGTCACCGGCTATCGCGACCACGGCCACATGCTGGCCACCGGCATGGAATCGCGCGGCGTCATGGCCGAGCTCACGGGGCGCCGCAGCGGCTACTCCAAGGGCAAGGGTGGTTCCATGCACATGTTCTCCAAGGAGAAGAACTTCTACGGCGGCCATGGCATCGTGGGCGCGCAGGTCTCGATCGGCACGGGACTGGCCTTCTCCAACCAATATCGCGGCAACGATTCCGTCGCGATCACGTATTTCGGTGACGGCGCGGCCAACCAGGGCCAGGTCTACGAGAGCTTCAACATGGCCTCGTTGTGGAAGCTTCCGGTTATCTACATCATCGAGAACAACCGCTACGCCATGGGCACATCGGTCAACCGCGCCTCGGCCGAGACGAATTTCGCTCATCGCGGCATCTCCTTCAAGATCCCGGGCATTCAGGTCGACGGAATGGATGTGCGCGCGGTGAAGGCCGCCGCCGACCTCGCCGTTGCCCATTGCCGCGAGGGCAAGGGTCCGATCATCCTTGAGATGATGACCTACCGCTATCGCGGACACTCCATGTCCGACCCGGCCAAGTATCGCACGCGCGACGAAGTGCAGAAGATGCGCGCCGAGCGCGATCCGATCGAGCAGGTCCGCCAGCGCCTGATCGAAGCGCACAATGTCAGCGAAGACGAGCTGAAGTCGATCGACAAGGACGTTCGCGACATCGTGGCCGACGCGGCCGATTTCGCCCAGAACGATCCGGAGCCGGACGTGTCCGAGCTTTGGACCGACATCTATGCCGACGAAGTCCCGCAGGCTGCGGAGTAAGAGGGCACCATGCCGACTGAAATCCTGATGCCCGCCCTTTCTCCGACGATGGAAGAGGGCACCCTCTCGAAGTGGGTCAAGAAGGAGGGCGACAGCGTCGCCCCCGGTGACGTGATCGCCGAGATCGAGACCGACAAGGCGACGATGGAAGTCGAAGCCGTGGACGAAGGCACGATCGGAAAGATCTTGGTTGAGGCCGGCACTGAGGGCGTGAAGGTCAACGCCCCCATCGCCATCCTGCTCGCCGAGGGCGAGAGCGCCAGCGACATCGGCAAGGGCTCGCCCGCGCCGGCCAAGTCCGCGCCTGCGGCGACGCCCGAGGAAGCCAAGCCCGAGGCTAGCGAGGGCGACAAGTCGAAGCCCGCACCGGTGCCGGCGCAGGGTCTGTCGCACCCTTCCGTCGAGGACGCCGAAGGCGATTATGCCGAGGAAATCCCCGCCGGCACCGCCATGGAAACCAAGACGGTGCGCGAAGCGCTCCGCGAGGCGATGGCCGAGGAAATGCGTCGCGACGAGACCGTCTTCCTCATGGGCGAGGAAGTCGCGGAGTACCAGGGCGCCTACAAGATCAGCCAGGGCCTGCTGGACGAGTTCGGCGCACGCCGCGTGGTGGACACGCCGATCACGGAGCACGGCTTCGCGGGTCTGGCCGTCGGCGCCGGCTTTGCCGGTCTGAAGCCGATCGTCGAGTTCATGACGTTCAACTTCTCGATGCAGGCGATCGACCACATCATCAACTCGGCGGCCAAGACGCTCTACATGGCCGGCGGACAGATGGGCTGCCCGATCGTGTTCCGCGGCCCGAACGGCGCGGCGGCCCGCGTCGGCGCGCAGCACAGCCAGGACTATGCCTCCTGGTACAGCCACATCCCCGGCCTCAAGGTCGTGCAGCCCTTCACGGCTGCCGACGCCAAGGGACTGATGAAGTCCGCCATCCGCGATCCGAACCCGGTCATATTCCTTGAGAACGAGATCCTCTACGGCCACTCGTTCGAGGTGCCGCAGGTCGAGGACTGGACGGTTCCGATCGGCAAGGCGCGTGTCCACCGCAAGGGCAAGGACGTGACCATCGTCTCCTTCGGCATCGGCATGACCTATGCCGTGGCAGCGGCCGAGCAGCTGGCCAAGGAAGGGATCGACGCCGAGGTGATCGATCTGCGTACCATCCGTCCGATGGACGTCGATGCGATCGTGCGATCGGTCAAAAAGACGAACCGCTGCGTCACCGTCGAAGAAGGCTGGCCGCAGGGTTCGATCGGTTCTGAGATCGCCTCGCAGCTCATGGTCCGGGCCTTCGACTATCTCGACGCGCCGGTGCTGAAGGTATGCGGCAAGGACGTGCCCATGCCCTACGCCGCCAATCTCGAGAAGCTGGCTCTGCCCTCCGCCAAGGAAGTGGTCGAGGCGGTGAAGGCCGTCTGCTACCGCTGAGCTGACGCGGCCCGCGCGACACGATGATCGCGCATGACATTCCGGGGCGGCGCAAGGCGCCGCCTCGCCCAGCGTAAGATGCGGGCAGAGCAGGGCAGGGCCTTTCGCCGCCCGATGCCGCTCATTCTATGGATTCGATGCCCCGCCACGCGGGCGATTGAGGAGATCCGGGCCGATGCCGATCAACGTGACGATGCCGGCGCTCTCGCCGACCATGGAAGAAGGCAATCTCGCGAAGTGGCTGGTCAAGGAAGGCGATAAGGTTTCTTCGGGCGACGTGATCGCCGAGATCGAGACCGACAAGGCGACGATGGAAGTCGAAGCCGTCGATGAAGGCACGGTCGCCAAGATTCTCGTCCCCGCCGGGACGGAAGGCGTGAAGGTCAACGCGGTGATCGCGATTCTCGCCGCCGAAGGCGAGGACGCCTCAGCTGCCGCTTCCGGTGGTGGCGAATCCGCTAAGCCCACCGCCTCCGCGGCGCAGTCCGTCGCCAGTGATGATGCCGTGGTCGGCAAGCAGAGCGACGCGGCTGATGCCGGCCAGCGCGGCTATGAGCGCGCGGCCGAGACCGCCTCGGCCAGCGAAGGCGGCAAGGGCAGCGCTGGCTCCGCCACGAGCGCCGGCAATGCGTCGGCCTCGGGCCGTGTTTTCGCTTCGCCGCTGGCGCGCCGGATTGCCAAGGAGCAGGGGGTCGATCTTTCGGGCGTCACGGGTTCAGGTCCGCATGGCCGCATCGTGAAGTCGGATATCGAGCGCGCCGCGCAGGAACCGAAATCGGCCAAGCCGCCGGAAGCCAAGGCCGCCCCGCAGGCAGCCACCGAGACTCAAGCTGCCGCGCCGATCGCCAAGGCTTCGAACGACGACGCCATTCTCAAGCTCTTCGCCGAAGGGTCCTACGAGAAGATCCCGCATGACGGGATGCGCAAGACCATCGCCAAGCGCTTGGTCGAGTCCAAGCAGACCGTGCCGCATTTCTACCTCTCGGTAGATTGCGAGCTCGACGCGCTCTTGGCGCTGCGCAAGCAGCTGAACAGCTCGGCGCCGATGGTCAAGGGCGAGGCAGGCGAGCGCCCCGCCTACAAGCTTTCGGTCAACGACATGGTCATCAAGGCCATGGCCTGCGCGCTGAAGGCGGTGCCGGAGGCGAATGTTTCCTGGACGGAAAGCGCTATGCTGAAGCACAAGCACGCCGATGTCGGCGTCGCCGTGTCGATCGAAGGCGGCCTGATCACGCCGATCATTCGCCGCGCCGAGGAGAAAACGCTCTCCGTCATCTCCAACGAGATGAAGGACCTCGCCAAGCGCGCGCGCAGTCGCAAGCTGAAGCCCGAGGAATATCAAGGCGGCACGACGGCCGTTTCGAACCTCGGCATGTTCGGCATCAAGGACTTCTCAGCCGTCATCAACCCGCCGCATGCCACGATCCTTGCGGTCGGCGCGGGCGAGGAGCGGGCTGTCGTGAAGAGCGGTGCGGTGGCGATCGCCAATGTCATGACCGTGACGCTTTCGACCGACCATCGCGCGGTGGACGGCGCGCTCGGCGCCGAACTGATCTCGGCCTTCAAGCGGTTCATCGAAAACCCGATGAGCATGCTGGTCTGATCGGCAACCGGGTCGGGAAGGCGGGTCCAGCATGAAAACCATTCTGTGCTACGGCGACTCCCTGACCTGGGGCTACGACGCCGAAGGGCCGGGTCGCCATAGCCATGGCGACCGCTGGCCTTCGGTCGTCGCCGACCAATTGTCGGGCCGCGCTCGCATCATCCCGGAGGGATTGAACGGGCGCACCACGGCCTATGACGACCATCTGGCCCCAGCTGATCGCAACGGCGCGCGTGTGCTCCCCACGATGCTCGCCTCGCATGAGCCGATCGACATTGTTGTACTCGCGCTCGGTACGAACGATCTCAAGGCGCATACGGGAGGCGGCACGGCCTTTCAGGCGGCGGCAGGGGTTGGGCGCTTGATCTCCATCGTGCGGGAGTTCCGCTCAACGTTCGGCTTCGGCTGCCCGGAGATCGTGATCATGTCGCCACCGGCCCTCGTTCCGACCGACAATCCTGACTTTCGAGACATGTTCGGCGGTGCAATCGCCGAGTCCCAGAAACTCAAAGCCGCCTATGCGCGGATCGCGCTGCAGGAGCGCTGCGCTCATGTTGCGGCGTCCGACCATTGCGCGGCGACGCCGCTCGACGGAGTCGATCTCGACGCAGACAACACAAGGTCTCTCGGTCTCGCAATCGCCTCCGCCTTGAAGACCCTCGTCTGATTTCCCAAGCGCCATCGGGCGCTTCACCCTTTCTCCATCAGGGAGCCGCTCCTATGGCCGACAGCTACGATATCCTCATCATCGGCGGTGGACCGGGCGGCTATGTCGCGGCGATCCGCGCCGCGCAGCTCGGCTTCAAGACCGCCGTGGTCGAGCGGGAGCACATGGGCGGCATCTGCCTGAACTGGGGCTGCATCCCGACCAAGGCGCTGCTGCGCTCGGCCGAGATCTTCCACTATGCCGAGCATGGTGAAAACTATGGCCTCAAGATCGAGAAGCCGAGCTTCGACATCTCGGCGGTCGTGAAGCGTTCGCGCGGCGTCTCGGCGCAGCTGAACGGCGGCGTCGCCATGCTGATGAAGAAGAACAAGATCGACATCATCTGGGGTCAGGCGAAGATCACCAAGGCCGGCAAGGGTGGCCCGGTCGAGATCGAGGTCGGCGAGCCGACCAAGCCAGCCGTGCAGCCGCAAAATCCAGTGCCCAAGGGCGCTCTCGGCCATGGCACCTATAAGGCGAAGCACGTCATCGTCGCGACCGGCGCGCGGCCGCGTGTCCTTCCCGGCATCGAGCCGGATGGGGATCGGATCTGGACCTATTTCGAGGCGATGAAGCCGGCTTCCATGCCGAAGTCGTTGATCGTCATGGGCTCAGGCGCGATCGGCATCGAGTTCGCCTCGTTCTACCGCACGATGGGCGCCGAAGTGACGGTGGTGGAACTGCTGCCGCAGATCCTCCCCGTGGAAGACGCAGAGATCGCCGCCGTTGCCAGGAAGCAGTTCGAGCGCCAAGGTCTGAAGATCCTCTCCGACGCCAAGGTCGCCAAGGTTACCAAGACCAGCGAAGGTGTCGAAGTCACGGTGGAGCAGGGTGGGAAGACGCAGGTCCTGAAAGCCGAGCGGCTGATTTCGGCGGTTGGCGTCCAGGGCAACACCGAAGGCCTGAATCTCGAAGGCGTCGGCGTTGTGGTCGAACGCGGTCTCGTCAAGATCGACGCGGTCGGTCGGACGAATGTGGAAGGCGTTTATGCGATCGGCGACGTCGCTGGTGCGCCGATGCTGGCCCACAAGGCCGAGCACGAGGGCACGATCTGCGTCGAAGCGATCAAGGGTCTTCACGTCCACCCGATGAAGCGCGAGCAAATCCCCGGCTGCACCTATTGCCAGCCGCAGGTCGCATCCGTCGGCCTGACGGAGGCGAAGGCCAAGGAAGGCGGTCGGGAGATCAAGGTCGGCCGCTTCCGCTTCGTCGCCAATGGCAAGGCAATCGCACTCGGCGAGCCAGAAGGCATGGTGAAGACCATTTTCGACGCGAAGACCGGGGAGCTTCTCGGCGCTCACATGGTGGGTGCGGAAGTCACCGAACTGATTCAGGGTTTCGTGGTCGCCATGGGTCTCGAGACCACGGAAGAAGACCTGATGCACACGGTCTTCCCGCATCCGACCCTTTCGGAAATGATGCACGAGAGCGTTCTCGACGCCTATGGCCGCGTCATTCATATGTAAGCGGGATAAAACTTCGGCTCCGGCACCATCCGGAGCCGACTTCCTACCTTGACCGGACATATTTTCGCCCATTTACCCCATGGGCGAGCCGAAGTGCCGCAGGTTTGGAAGGAGTTTTTGTATGAACGGCGTTGGAATTATCATGTCGATCATCCTCGGCGGTCTGGCCGGGTGGGTCGCAGAAAAGATCATGAAGGCCAATGTCGGCCTGCTGACCAACATCATCCTCGGCATCGTCGGTGCCCTGTTCTTGAACTTCATCCTGGGCCTGCTTGGGGTCTATACCGCGCCTTCCCTTATCGTTCAGTTCATCGTCGCCATTGTCGGCGCCTGCATCCTGATCTTCCTCTGGCGCGCGATCCGCGGCCGGGCCTAAGGTCTCGTTGCGTCCCGAGGTGGCCTGTCTTAAATAGGGCTCATGGTCACCGTTCTCGACACGCGCAAAGTGGCCGAGGCTTCGCCTCGGCCACGTCACCCTGAAAAGGCCCACCGTCCCGATACGGAGGTGTTGCCGAAGCCGGACTGGATCCGCGTCAAGGCGCCCGTCTCGCCCGGCTATTTCGAGACCCGAGAGATCGTCAAATCCAGCAAGCTGGTGACGGTTTGCGAAGAGGCGGGTTGCCCCAATATCGGCGGCTGCTGGGAAAAGAAACACGCGACTTTCATGATCATGGGCGGGATCTGCACCCGCGCCTGCTCCTTCTGCAATGTGGCGACGGGTCTGCCTCATGCGTTGGACATGGGGGAACCGGCCAGCGTCGCCCGCGCGGTCGCCCAGATGGGGCTGACCCATGTCGTCATCACCTCGGTGGATCGGGACGATCTTCCCGATGGTGGCGCCGAGCATTTCGTCCAAACCATTCGCGCCATCCGCGCCGCAGCGCCTGGGACGACGATCGAAATCCTGACGCCGGACTTCCTCCGCAAGCCGGGTGCGCTGGAGCGCGTGGTCGAGGCGCGACCCGATGTCTTCAACCACAATCTGGAAACCGTGCCGCGCAACTACCTGACCGTTCGGCCAGGCGCACGTTACTTCCATTCGATCCGCCTTCTGCAGCGGGTCAAGGAACTCGATCCGACGATCTTTACGAAGTCCGGCATCATGGTCGGGCTTGGCGAGGAGCGGAACGAAATCCTGCAGCTCATGGACGATCTGCGCACGGCTGACGTGGACTTCATGACGATCGGCCAATATCTCCAGCCGACCCGCAAGCATCATCCCGTGATCCGCTACGTGACGCCGGAGGAGTTCAACTCCTACGAGACGGTCGGCCGCACCAAGGGCTTTCTTCTCGTTGCCTCCAGCCCCCTTACGCGGTCCTCGTTCCACGCGGGTGAGGATTTCGAGAAGCTGAAGGCGGCGCGTCTGGCGAAGCAGGCTGCAGCCTAAATCAATGCCGAAGTTCGAAAGCAGTCGCCTCGTCAAGCATACGCCGGGTCAGATGTTCGATCTGGTCGCGGATGTCGAGCGCTATCCCGATTTCCTTCCGCTGTGCCAACGCCTTGTGGTCCGCTCCCGCAAGGAGCGGGACGGCAAGACATTGCTGATCGCCGACATGACGGTGGCCTACAAGCTGGTCCGAGAGACGTTCACGTCTCAGGTCCTGCTGAAGCCGGCCGAACTGGAAATCGACGTCAAATATGTCGACGGACCCTTTCGCTATCTGGAGAACCGTTGGTTCTTCAAACCGCATGCCAATGGCTGCGAGGTCGTGTTTTTCATCGACTATGAATTCAAGAGCCGGACGCTTGGCCTTCTGATGGGCTCGATGTTCGACTTCGCCTTCCGCCGTTTCTCCACCGCCTTCGAGGAACGGGCGGATCGAATCTACGCGCCGGAACGGGTCGCGGAAGCTTAGTCGCCGACTTGACGCGGCGCGTTCTGGAGCAGGGCGGTTTCGATAAATTCGAGCGCGACGCGCACGGACTCGCGCCGGATGGCGTCGCGACCGAGCGCGCCGAAGCGCATTTCTCGATGCTCGACGCCGCGTTCGCTGGCGAGGCCGAAATGCACGAGGCCCACTGGCTTGGCCTCGGTCCCACCGCCGGGACCAGCGATGCCCGTGACCGACAAGGCGATGTCCACCTTGGCGCGAGCCCTCGCTTCCCCCGCCATCTCCAGCGCGACGGCCTGCGACACGGCACCGTGGGTCGCCAAGCTCTCACCGGACACGCCAAGCAAGTCCTGCTTTGCCCCATTGGAATAGGTGACGAAGCCTCGGTCGAAAACGACCGAAGAGCCTTCGATTGCCGTCAGCGCGGCTGCGACGAGACCGCCCGTGCAGGATTCCGCCGTGGCCAGGGTGAGTCCATGCTGCCGCGCGAGTTCGACGATCCGGCGCGCCTGAGCGAGGATGCCGTCCTCAGTCACCGCGCACTCTCCGCATCTCCATAGACGACGCTGGTCGTTGCGATGGCCGCAATGCCTTCGCGCCGGCCGATGAAGCCCAGCATTTCGTTGGTGGTGGCCTTGATCGAGATGCGCTCGGGCTCGAGCCCAGTCATCTCGCCGATCGCCGCGACCATAGCGGCGCGATGCGGGCCGACTTTCGGCGCTTCCGCAATCAGCGTCACATCGACATTGCAGATACGGCCGCCCTTCTCTCGAACAATCTCGACCGCGTGCCGAACGAACAGACTGGATGCCGCGCCTTTCCACTGCGGATCGCTCGGCGGGAAATGCGTGCCGATGTCGCCGGCGCCGCACGTCGCCAGAAGCGCATCGGTCAAAGCATGCAGCCCCACATCGGCATCGGAATGGCCAAGCAGCGTCTGTTCATGGGCGATGCGCACGCCGCAAAGCGTGACATGGTCTCCCTCCACGAGCTGGTGCACGTCGTAGCCATTGCCGGTTCTTACATCGATCATGCGCGAGGCGCTCCTGAGCTTGGTGTCGGCGGCGGTGATATCTTCGGCCAGCGTCAGCTTCACGTTGCGCATCTCGCCGGGAACGAGCGCGACGGGGTGGCCCCGCCATTCGAAAAGCGACGCATCGTCCGTGAAGGCCTGAGCGGTTTCGCGCGTCGCCGCTTCATGCGCCTGGAGAATGAGGTCGAAGGGGAAGCCCTGCGGGGTTTGCGCGGCGAAGAGATTCTTGCGATCCACCGTGTCGGCGATGAAGCCGCCATCGCCCATGCGCTTGATCGTGTCAGTCACCGGAGCGGACGGAATGGCGCCAGAGCTTCGAGACACAGCGTCCAACACCTCGTCGATCACACGGCTGGACACGAAGGGGCGCACGCCGTCATGGATCAGGACTGCCTCAGGCGCCGCAGCTCGCAAGGCCTCCAACCCTTTCAGGACGGAAGCTTGGCGCGTGATGCTACCGGGGACAAGCCTGATCCGATCGCCAAAGCAAGACAGGCATGCGTTCGCGCGCTCGACGTCGTCGGGGTGGATGAGGACAACAATGGTCTGAAAGGCGTGGTCGCGCAGGAAGGCCTCGACCGTCCATTGCAGAACTGGCCGCCCGCCGATGCGGCGGTACTGCTTCGGCCCTTCCTCCGATTGACCCGCGCGTTCCCCACGCCCGGCGGCCACGATCACCACGGCCGTCTTACTCTGGTACATTCCGGTCCCCCTGACACCGGATCGGCTTATCGCAGCCCGGACACGTTGCAAAGGCAAAGCCCAATTCGCATACGTGCAGTGCAACAATATTGGAGCATCACACGCCTCCGATGCTTGTCTTTTGAGCATGCCCGGATATGGTACAAGCGCCATGATGGAAAACGCGTCAAACACAGTTTTTGCCGATATTAGCGGCGATTCGAGCGAGGTGCGGCCGCGGGACCTTCTGGGGAGTGGAGCCTCTCCGGCGACGCGCGTTCTTCTCGCCCCGCTGTCGGGCATTACCGACGTGCCGTTTCGAAGCCTTGTCCGCTCTTTCGGGACGAAGCTTGTTTTCTCCGAGATGGTGGCGAGCGGCGAATTGCTGAAAGGCGACAGCGAAAGCCGACTTCGAATGAGCGCCGACGGCGCCGGTTGTCATGCCGTTCAACTGGCTGGCCGCGAGGCGAACGCAATGCGCGATGCCGCTCGTCTCGTTGCGGGCGAAGGCGCCGATCTCATCGATATCAATATGGGCTGCCCTGCCAAGAAGGTCGTAGGCGGCGCTTCGGGTTCGGCGCTCATGCGCGATCTCGACCATGCATTGCGCCTGATCGAGGCGACGCTGGAGGGCGCGGGGCGCGTGCCTGTCAGCCTGAAGATGCGGCTCGGTTGGGATCGCAGCAGTCTCAATGCGCCGGACCTCGCTCTTCGCGCCGAGCGCGCCGGGATCGCTTGGGTAACGGTGCATGGCCGCACGCGGGATCAGTTCTATGAAGGCGAGGCAGACTGGTCGGCCATCCGGGCGGTCAAGGACGTGGTGAGCATTCCTGTAATCGCGAACGGCGATCTGACGGAGCGCGCCCAGCATGGTTCGATGCTACGGCTGAGTGGCGCGGACGCCGTTATGGTCGGGCGAGGGGCCTGCGGCCGCCCTTGGTTTCCCGCGCTTCTTTCGGGCGCAGCCCCCAACGATCTCGCCGCGCGCTCCTTCGGTGATCTCGTCGCCGATCATTACGAAGGGATGCTCGCGCATTACGGCACCCAGGCCGGGCTTCGGCATGCCCGAAAGCATCTCGGCTGGTATCTCGATCGCGCGCGGGTGCCGGGCGAGCGAAAGGCGCCGCTTTTGCGCGAGGCCGACCATCGCCGTGTCGCCTCGGACCTCCGAACCCTTCTTGACGGCATGACGATCGGCGACGTCGATTCGGAATTGCAGACCCTGCGGAAAGCGGCCTGACCCATGACTTCGAGCGTTGAGCCGTCCTTCTCAAGCGGCGAGATGGGGATTCTCAATGCCCTGCCGCATCCCGTGTTCGTGCTGGGACCGGAAAACGAGTTCGCCTCCGTCAATTCGGACGCCGAGCAGTTCTTTTCCGCGAGCGCGGCCAGCCTCGCGCGCAAGACGCTGGGGCACTTCATTCCTCATGACAGCCCGATCTTCGGCCTGATCGAGCAGGTTCGTCTGCACGATTCGCGCATCAGCGAGTATCGCGTCGACGTGTCCTCGCCCCGGCTCGGGGGCGAGCGGCTGGTGGATGTCTATGTCTCCAGCCTGGCGGAGGCGCCGGGCCATGTCGTGGTCATGGTCCAGCTTCGCTCGATCGCCGACAAAATGGACCGCCAGTTGACCCACCGCTCTGCGGCGCGCACCGTCACCGGGCTTGCGGCCATGCTCGCTCACGAAATCCGCAACCCCTTGTCGGGCATCAAGGGCGCGGCGCAGCTTCTGGAAGCCTCCGCCAACGACGACGACCGCGTGCTGACCCGGCTGATCCAGGAAGAGAGCGACCGGATCGTGAAGCTCGTGGACCGGATGGAGGTCTTCTCCGACCAGCGTCCGATCGAGCGCTCGGCCGTCAACATCCATTCCGTGCTGGAACATGTGAAGACGCTCGCCAAAAGCGGGTTCGCGCGTGGCATCCGCATTCAGGAAACCTACGACCCTTCGTTGCCGCCGGTCTTCGCCAACCGAGACCAGCTCATTCAGGTCTTCCTCAATCTCCTGAAGAACGCGAGCGAAGCGCTGGCCGGCCGGGAAGATGGCGAGATTCGCCTGTCCACCGCGTTCCGCCCAGGCGTCCGCCTCTCCGTACCGGGCACGAAGTCGCGCGTGACGCTACCGCTCGAGTTCATCGTCGAAGACAATGGGGTCGGCGTTCCCCAGGATATCCGCGAACACATTTTCGACCCGTTCGTGACCACCAAGCCCAGCGGAACCGGGCTGGGGCTAGCGTTGGTCGCCAAGATCGTCGGCGATCATGGCGGGGTCATCGAATGTGAATCCCAGCCCGGCCACACCAGCTTTCGGATCCTGATGCCCGCCTGGGCCGATCCGACGAGCCCTGACACCACCTCGCATCGGAACACGGGGAAACGGACGCGATAATGGCTACTTCCCAAATCCTTGTCGCAGACGACGATGCCGCGATCCGCACCGTGATCTCGCAGGCGCTCATGCGCGCCGGGTTCGAGGTTCGCGTGACCTCCAACATCGCAACGCTCTGGCGCTGGGTCAGTGCGGGCGATGGCGATCTTGTCATCACCGATGTGCTGATGCCGGACGGCAGCGTCTTCGACACACTACCGAAGATGAAGAACACGCGGCCGGACCTACCGGTGATCGTCATGAGCGCGCAGAACACGTTCATGACCGCGATCAAGGCGTCGGAGAAGGGCGCCTACGACTATATCCCGAAGCCCTTCGACCTGACGGAGCTGATTTCGATCGTCCGCCGTGCGCTGGCCGAGCCGAAGAACCCGGCCCGCCTCGCCAATGCGGACGAGAACGGCGAGACCATTCCGCTGGTTGGCCGCTCGCCGGCCATGCAAGAAATCTACCGCGCGCTGGCGCGTATGATGCAGACCGATCTGACCGTGACGATCACGGGTGAGTCGGGAACCGGCAAGGAACTCGTCGCGCGCGCGCTGCACGACTACGGGCGTCGGCGGAAGGGGCCTTTTGTCGCCATCAACATGGCGGCCATTCCGCGCGACCTGATCGAATCCGAGCTTTTTGGCCATGAGAAGGGCGCCTTCACCGGCGCGCAGACCCGCACCAGCGGCCGCTTCGAGCAGGCCGAGGGGGGGACGCTTTTCCTCGACGAGATCGGCGACATGCCGATGGAGGCGCAGACCCGGCTGCTGCGCGTCCTCCAGCAGGGCGAATACACCGTCGTCGGCGGTCGCACGCCGATCGCGACCGATGTGCGGATCGTGGCGGCCACGAACAAGGACCTGCGTCAGCTAATCCAGCGCGGTCTGTTCCGCGAGGATCTGTTCTACCGACTGAATGTCGTGCCGCTCCGCCTGCCGCCCTTGCGCGAGCGGATCGAGGACCTTGTCGATCTCACCAACCATTTCTTCACGGTGGTGCAGAAGGAAGGCTTGGCGCGAAAGACGCTGACGCCCGGCGCGCTCGACGTCATGCGCCGCTACTCCTGGCCCGGCAACGTTCGCGAGTTGGAAAACCTCGTTCGCCGCCTCTGCGCGCTTTATCCGCAGGACGAGATCACCGCCGAACTGATCGACCACGAACTCTCCAACGATCACGCCAAGTCACTGGGCGGTGATGGCGACGGTAGCAAGCCGATCGATCTTTCGGCTTCGGTCGAGAAGTATCTCGCCGACTACTTCTCCTCCTACGGCAACGATCTTCCGCCGCCGGGCCTACACGGACGCATCCTGCGTGAAGTGGAATATCCACTCATCGCCGCCGCGCTTGCGGCGACGCGCGGCAATCAGGTAAAAGCGGCTGATCTCTTGGGCGTGAATCGCAACACGCTTCGCAAGAAGATCCGAGATCTCGATATCTCGATCGTTCGGTCTATCCGTTAAAAAGCCATCAAATTTAGTTGCATTTCGGCCACATTGCGTTGCAATCGTGTCACTTCCGTATATGGTAGTGGCATGATGGCAACCTACACTGTTCCGAATGAAAGCGAGGCTCCGACGTTCGGCGAGCGGCGGCGCTTCATGCTCATTCCCGGCATTCTGGCCGTTGCCGGCGCTCTGATCACCGGGGCAATTTCTTTCGTCGTCCTCATGGGACTGACGTCGATCGCGCCGACCGACACGGTCGTGCGGATCGCCTCGCTGGTCAATGGTGTCTTCGTTCTGCTCCTCTGCGGCCTGATCGGCCGCGAGGTCGTGCGCATGACGAAGGCCCGGCGCAACGGCAAGGCCGCCTCGCGCCTTCACGTGCGCATCGTCATCCTGTTTTCGATCGTTGCGGCCATCCCGGCACTGCTCGTCGCCATCGTCGCCGGCATCACGCTCGATTTAGGCCTCGATCGCTGGTTCGAAATTCGCACGCGAACGATCGTGGAATCGTCCACCAGCGTCGCCCGAGCCTATGTCAACGAGAACGCCCGCAATCTGCAGGGCTCGACGCTTTCCATGGCGTACGACCTCGGGGCGCAGCGCCAGCTGTTCGATCTCGACCGCACCGGCTTCGGCGCACTGATGACGGAGCAGGCGAGGGGCCGCTCGCTCCTGGGCGCCCAGCTTCTTCGCGCCGATGGAACGCCGTTCCTCCGCGCAGACGTTCCGGTTGAGCGCCCGCTTCCGGTCCCGCCCGCCGACGCTCTGGAACAGGCCGCGCAGGGCAATCTCGTCTTCATTCCGCCCGGCGTCACCAATCTCGTCGGCGCTGTGACAAAGCTGCGCGATTTCAACGACGTCTATCTCTACACGGTGCGCGTCGTAGACCCCGACGTGATCGCGGCGCTTCGGCTTATGGAGGAGCGCACGGCCGAATATTCCGGGCTGGAGAAGAACCGCTTCAACCTCCAGATCGCCTTCGCTCTCCTTTATCTCGGCATCACGCTGATCGTTCTCTTGTCCGCCATTTGGACCGGCATCGGCGTCGCCGACAGGCTGGTACGGCCGATCCGGCTTCTGATCGGCGCAGCGGACGAGGTCAGCGAGGGCAATCTCGATGTGTCCGTTCCCGTGCGTGCGTCGGACGGCGATGTCGGCTCCCTGTCCAACACCTTCAACAACATGATCCGCCAGCTGGGCAGCCAGCGTTCGGAACTCATCCGCGCCAAGGATGTGATTGATGAGCGCCGCCGCTTCACCGAGGCCGTTCTGTCGGGCGTCACGGCGGGTGTGATCGGCGTCGACACCGACGGGTCGATCAGCATGCTGAACCCGTCCGCCGAGCGCATTCTCGGCACGGTGGCGGAAGAGGCCGTCGGTGTCCCCCTGGCAGCCCGCTTCCCGTTGATCGACAGCGTCTACGAGGCCGCCAAGCATTCGCGCCATCGCGAGCATCAGGAGCAGATACAACTCCGGGCTCGCGACCGCGAGCGTGTCCTGACCATCCGCGTGACGTCCGAGGAAAGCGGCGAGGGCAACCAGCGCAGCGTCATCACAATCGACGACATCACCGATCTCGTAGACGCGCAGCGCTCCTCCGCCTGGGCGGACGTCGCTCGGCGCATCGCTCACGAGATCAAGAATCCGCTAACGCCGATCCAGCTTTCCGCCGAGCGCATTCGCCGCCGTTATGGCAAGACGATCGAAGGCGACCGCGAGGTGTTCGATCGCTGCATCGACACGATCATCCGCCAGGTGTCGGATATCGGACGCATGGTGGACGAGTTCTCCACTTTCGCTCGGATGCCCAAGCCCAAGCTGGAAGACAAGGACCTGCGCGAGGCGCTGCGCGAGGCCGTCTTCATGCGCGAGATGGGAGAGCACGGCGTCCGGTTCGAAAACCAGTTCGGAGACGCGCCGCTGCTCGGCTCCTTCGACGTGCGACTTCTTTCCCAGGCCTTCGGCAATCTCGTTAAGAACGCCGTCGAGGCCATGGAAACCCTGGAGAACCATGCCGGGCATATCGCCATCCGCGCGACCCCGGGTTCGGAAAGTCACGTCATCGAGATAGAAGACAACGGAAAAGGCTTCCCCCAGGAGAATCGAGATCGCCTTCTCGAGCCCTATATGACGACGCGGGAAAAGGGCACCGGGCTTGGCCTGGCCATCGTCCGCAAGATCATCGAGGAGCACGGCGGAACGATCGAACTCGAAGATCCACCGGACGGACGGCCGGGAGCCCTGGTTCGCATCCGGCTTCCCGCCTCGGCCCAATCGCATCCTTTCGAGCAGACCGCCAACGCTGGTCTCCCATCCAATCAGACGCATGGTGAACACTGATGGCATCGGACATTCTGGTCGTTGACGACGAAGCCGACATTCGCGAACTCGTGGCCGGCATTCTGGAAGACGAAGGACACGAGACCCGCACCGCGAGCAATTCGGACATGGCGCTGCAGGCGATCGCCGACCGCGCGCCGCGGCTGATCTTCCTGGACATCTGGCTACAGGGGAGCCGGCTCGACGGTTTGGACGTACTGGACGCCATCAAAACCCAGCATCCCGAGATCCCGGTCGTGATGATTTCGGGACACGGCAATATCGAGACCGCCGTTTCGGCCATTCGCCGTGGCGCCTACGACTATATCGAAAAGCCCTTCAAGGCCGACCGCCTCGTGCTCGTGGCCGAGCGGGCGCTGGAGACATCGAAGCTCAAGCGCGAGGTGCTGGAACTCCGCCGCCGCTCCTCCGATTCGCCCGATCTTCTCGGCAAGTCGCAGCCCATGAACCAGCTGCGCCAGACGATCGAACGCGTCTCGCCGACCAATAGCCGCATCATGATCCTCGGCCCGTCCGGATCGGGCAAGGAAATGGTCGCCCGCGCGATCCACGGCGCCAGCGCCCGCGCCAAGGGTCCGTTCGTCGTGCTCAACGCCGCCGCGATCACGCCTGAGCGCATGGAGATCGAGCTGTTCGGCACGGACACCCCGCCCGGCGTCGAGCGCAAGATCGGCGCGCTGGAGGAGGCCCACGGCGGCGTCCTCTACCTCGACGAGATCGGCGACATGCCACGTGAAACGCAGAACAAGATCCTGCGGGTTCTGACCGACCAGACCTTCGAACGCGTCGGCGGGACGAAGAAGGTGAAGGTCGATGTTCGCATCATCTCCTCGACCGCGCAGAACTTGGAATCGCTGATTGCGGAAGGTTCGTTCCGCGAGGATCTGTTCCACCGCCTCGCTGTGGTGCCGATCATGGTGCCGCCGCTGGCGGACCGCCGCGCCGACATTCCGCTTCTCATCGAAGCCTTCATGAAACAGATCGGCGAACAGACCGGCATCAAGCCTAAGGCGCTGAGCCCCGAGGCGCTCGCCGTCCTCCAGTCGAGCGACTGGCCGGGCAACATTCGCCAGCTGCGCAACAATATCGAGCGGCTGATGATCCTGTCGCGGCAGGACGATGCCGAGCACATCTCCGCCGACATGCTGCCACGCGAGGTCGGCGACATGCTGCCGCGCACACCCAGTCAGTCGGACGGGCGCATTCTCGCGCTGCCGCTGCGCGATGCGCGCGAAGTGTTCGAGAAGGAGTATCTCGTCGCGCAGATCAACCGGTTCGGCGGCAATATCTCGCGAACGGCGGAATTCGTCGGCATGGAGCGGTCTGCGCTCCATCGCAAGCTGAAGTCCCTCGGCATCTAAGGCCGACTGCATGCGGATCGTCATTTGCGGTGCCGGGCAGGTGGGCTATGGCATCGCCGAACGCCTAGCCGCCGAGCAGAACGACGTGTCCGTCATCGACACGTCGCCTGCGCTGGTGAACGCGTTGCGCGAGCGGATCGACGCGCGCGGCATCGTCGGCAATGGCGCATATCCAGAAGTGCTGGCTGAGGCAGGCGCGGCCGAGGCGGACATGCTGATCGCGGTGACCCTGCACGACGAGGTCAACATGATCGCGTGCCAGGTCGCCCATTCCATCTTCAACGTGCCGTTGAAGATCGCCCGTATCCGCGCGCAGTCCTATCTCCAGCCGCATTGGCAGACCTTGTTCGCCACGGACCAGTTGCCGATCGACGTCGTGATCTCGCCGGAGATCGAGGTCGCGGAAATGGTTATGCGGCGGATCGCGCTGCCGGGCGCGGTGGACTCCGTCCGATTCGCCAGCGGCACGATCGCGCTTCTCGCCATCGAGTGCCACGACGAATGCCCGATTCTCAACATGCCGCTCGGCCAATTGTCGGCGCTGTTTCCTGATCTCGGCGCGACCGTGGTCGGCATCTTTCGCGACGCCAACCTTTTCATTCCGAACTCGGCCGATCAGCTCTATGCCAACGACCTCGCGTATGTCGTCGTGGAGCAGACCAATGTCGCGCGAACATTGGCGCTGTTCGGGCACGAGGAGCCGGAAGCCGGGCGGATCGTGATCGCGGGCGGCGGCAATGTCGGCCTTGCGGTCGCCCGCGCTATGGAGCGGCAGAAGACATCCAAGCGCCTCCGCGTGATCGAGCCTGACATTCTGAAGGCCAACAAGCTGGCCGACGAGCTTCGTCGCACCACCGTCCTCAACGGCAGCGCGCTCGATCCCGCGATACTGAAGGAAGCCGATATCGGCGAGGCCGATCTCATGGTGGCTCTCACCAACGACGATCAGGTCAATATCCTCTCTGGCGCGCTGGCCAAGCGGCTCGGCGCCAAGTCCAATCTCGTTCTGCTGAACGGGCGAACCTATCACGAGCTGTCACGAAGCTTCGGCGTCGACTCGGTGATCGACCCCAAATCCGTCACCATTTCTCGCGTGTTGCAGCATGTCCGCCGCGGCCGCATCCGGGCTGTTCATTCCGTCCAGAACGGCGTGGCGGAGGTGATCGAGGTCGAGGCCCTGGACACGTCGCCTCTGGTCGGGCGCCCGCTGCACGAGTTGAACTTGCCCGACGGCCTGCGCATCGGCGCCATTTCGCGCAACGGCATCTTCATCCGGCCCAATGCCCAGACCCGCATCCAGGCGCGGGATCACGTCGTGATCTTCGTTCGGTCCACGGCGGTGCGGCAGGTCGAGCAGTTCTTCCGGGTGAGCCTGGAGTTCTTTTGACGCACCGGCGATTTTATCGGACCAATGGATGAGACCGCTCACGTCATCGGCTTGAAACGAATCGTGGGAATGGTCGACACTGTGACATGGGGCGGCGAGCTCGCGCCCGCCGTCGAATAACAAGCACGTCCCGACGCACCAACGTGTCGGGCAAGCCAAGAAGAGTGACTGATTTCCCATGGCCGAGCGCCTTCCCAACCTGCAGGACCTGTTCCTCAACGCGGTCCGCAAACAGAAGATTTCCCTCACGATTTTCCTCGTGAACGGCGTCAAGCTGACCGGCGTCGTGACGTCCTTCGACAATTTTTGCGTGCTGCTTCGACGCGATGGGCACTCGCAACTTGTCTACAAGCACGCCATATCTACGATCATGCCGTCGCAGCCGGTCAATATGAACGACGGTGGGGAAGAAGGCGGGAAGTCTGATTGACTGAATTCGACAAGGCGTCCGGTTCCAAGGGACCGATCGAACACAAGCAGGTCGCGACTAGGGCAGGGGTGTTCGTCCCCGTTCTTCGGGAGCGTTCGCGCGCAGAAGAAGGGGCGGATCTAGTCCGGCGAGCCGACGAGGATCGCCTGATCGAGGCCGAAGGTCTCGCCGCCGCGATCGACCTTCATGTCGTCGCGCGCGGGATTATTCCCGTCTCGAAGGCTCAGCCGGCGACCCTGATCGGGTCCGGCAAAGTGGAAGAGCTGAAGGGCCTGGTGGCGGCCGAGGAAATAGGCCTCGTCATCGTGGACCATCCGCTGACGCCGGTGCAGCAGCGCAATCTCGAAAAGGAACTCAACGCCAAGGTGCTGGACCGCACCGGCTTGATCTTGGAAATTTTCGGGCGGCGCGCGCGCACCAAGGAAGGCCGGCTCCAGGTGGAACTGGCGCATCTCAACTATCAGCGCGGGCGGCTTGTTCGCAGTTGGACCCACTTGGAGCGACAGCGCGGTGGCGCGGGCTTCCTCGGCGGCCCTGGCGAAACGCAGATTGAAGCGGATCGGCGGCAGTTGCAGGACAAGATCAAGCGTTTGGAAAAGGAGCTGGATCAGGTTCGCAAGACCCGCACTCTCCATCGCGCCAAGCGCAAGAAGACGCCCCATCCCGTGATCGCGCTGGTCGGCTATACCAATGCTGGCAAATCGACGCTCTTCAATACGGTTACGGGCGCCGATGTCCTGGCCAAGAATCTGCTCTTCGCTACGCTCGACCCGACCTTGCGGCGCATCACGCTGCCGCATGGAACGGAAGTGATCATGTCGGATACGGTGGGGTTCATTTCCGATCTTCCCACGCATCTCGTGGCCGCCTTCCGCGCAACGCTGGAAGAGGTGATCGAGGCCGATATCATCTTGCATGTGCGGGACATGTCGGACCCCGACAGCTTGGCCCAGTCCGCCGACGTCAACAAGATCCTGAAGGATCTCGACGTCGATGTGGACGACCCCGATCACGTCATCGAAGTCTGGAACAAGATCGACAGGCTGGACGAGTCGGCCCGTGTGCATCTGGCGCAGACCGCGGCGTCCAACGCCAAAGGTCCTTCGATCCATCTGGCCTCGGCCCTGACCGGTGAGGGTGTCGATGCGCTTCTTGCGGAGATCGAGCGTCGCATCGCCGGCAAGGCGGAGTTGTTGGAACTCGACGTTCCCTCCGACAGCATGACGGTCCTGCCGTGGGTCTATGAGAACTCGATCGTGCGCGAACGCGAGGATCTCGAAGACGGCGGCGTGCATCTCGTTTTGGACGTGACACGCCAGGCGCGGTCCGACCTCCAGCGGCTCGGCTCCCGTTATCCCAACCTTCGGATCGACTGATCTCGGGCGGAGTCGAGCGGTCGCGTATCATCTGATGCGCGACCGCTCGACATTTCAACGCTTCAGCCGATGATACTCTCGGCTTCCGGCTGCGACGAGCGCTTGGCTCGCACCCACAGCGCCTCCAGCTCGTCCAGGGACAGATCCGCAAGGCGGAGATTCTCGTCATCCGCTGCGACCTCCATCAGCCGAAAACGATCGCGAAACTTCGCAACAGTTCCTCTAAGCGCCGAGTCCGGGTCGATCTCGTAGCGCCGCCCGAGATTGACGAGCGTGAACAGGAGATCTCCCAGCTCGTCGCTCCGCTCTTGGCTGGTGGACGCCGCTTCGAACTCCGCCGTTTCCTCGCGTAGCTTGGCGATGATCGGTTCGGGCGTCGTCCAGTCGAAGCCGACGGTCGCGGCCTTTTCCTGCAGCTTCCTTGCCAAAGTCAGCGCTGGCAGCGCTCCCGGCACCGTGTCGAGAAGACTTGTCGCGGCCTCGTTCCGGCCCGACCATTCCGAGCGCTCGGCCGTACCATCCAACTCGGCCCGCAGGCGGACGGCGCGAGCCTCGGCGCGCTCGCGCTTTTCCTCGGCCTTGATGCGCTCCCATTGTCCCTTGGCGGACCGCGCACTGCGCGCATCGGTATCCCCGAAGACATGCGGATGGCGCCGGATCATCTTGCGCGTGATGCCTTCGACCACATCCTCGAAATCGAAGAGGCCGGCCTCGGCGGCGAGCTGGCTATAGTAGACGACCTGAAGCAGGAGGTCGCCCAGTTCTTCCTTGAGATCGTCCGGGTCGCGACGCTCGATCGCGTCCACCACCTCGAACGTTTCCTCGATCGTATAGGGAATGATCGTGTCGAAGCTCTGCTCGAGATCCCAGGGGCAACCCGTGTCTGGGGCACGCAGGGCACTCATGATTTCGACCAAGCGCTTCATGTCTCGCGACGGCTGCATCTCAAACTCCATCGGCCGATCCGTACATCGGTCCTGAACGCAGGACCGATGTCGGTCAAGCTGGGATCGGCCCCAGCGATCGACGGATAGGGGGCGGACCAGCTGATATCTCCACCACCTCTCCCTCATCACCTCAGCATCTAATACTCATAATATGGATTATGGAACACGATAAGTGCTGATGGTTGTTGAAGCCTGGCCTGTGAGACCAGTTTATAGTTCGAAGACTGAATGTGCGGAGAAGTTGGAAAAGCGCGTCGATCCACTCGTCCTTT
Source organism: Aureimonas sp. AU20 (assembly GCF_001442755.1). Lineage (NCBI taxonomy): Bacteria > Pseudomonadati > Pseudomonadota > Alphaproteobacteria > Hyphomicrobiales > Aurantimonadaceae > Aureimonas > Aureimonas sp. AU20. The sequence continues at coordinate 2,493,682 of NZ_CP006367.1, forward strand.
TGCAGGACGAAGCGTCCTGACGCTCAGCCGAGATCGAACTCGATTTGCAGGCCGTCATAGGCGGGCGCGACATGGTCGGGCAGCGTGCGCAGCAGCGTCTGGTAGTCCAGCGGCGTGTGCATATGGGTTAGAACGGCGCGCGGCGCACGGAACCGAGCGATCCAATCGATCGCCTGTTCGAGTGAGAGATGGCTGGGATGACGCCGATACTGGAGAGCATCGATGACGAGCAGCTCCACTCCCTCGATGGCGCTCTGCGCGCTTTCTGGAAAGTCGCTGACATCGCTGCAATAGGCGATCGGCCCGACACGGAACCCGAGCGACAGGATCGAACCGTGATCCTGCTCGAACGGCAGGAACTCGATCGTGCCGCCGGCACCGTCGATACGGATGGGCTCCAACGGGGTAATCGGCAGTCGTCGAACGATCGGCGGATACGCGCTGCCGGGCGGCGTCTGGAAGCAGTAGCCGAAGGCCTCGCGCAGGCGGACATAGGTCGCGTCGTCGGCGTAGAGGTCGATCTCTCGGCCTGTCTCCAGAAAGAAGCCGCGAATGTCGTCCAGGCCATGGAAATGGTCGGCATGGGGATGCGTCACCAAGACGGCATCGAGATGCCGGACGCTTTCTCGAAGCATCTGCTCGCGAAAGTCCGGGCCGCAATCGATCACCACGACGGTCCGCCCGTCACGACCGAGCCGCTCGATCATGGCCGAGCACCGGCCGCGCCGGTTGCGCGGCTCGTTCGGATCGCAGGCGCCCCAATCCCCGGTGATGCGCGGCGTCCCTGGCGAACTGCCGCATCCCAGGATGGTGAGGCGCAAGCGATCGGTCACGCAGCCTCCTTACGCGGCGCCGCCGGGGACGCGGCTGAACAGGCGGAAGAAATTGTCGGTCGTGGCGGCGGCGATCGTATCGAGATCGAGATCCTTCACCTTGGCAAGCGCTTCGGCCGTATGACGGACGAAGGCCGGCTCATTGCGCTTGCCGCGATGGGGCGGCGGTGCAAGGAACGGCGCATCCGTTTCGACCAGCAGCCGCTCCATCGGCACGCCCCGCGCGATGGAGCGGATCTCCTCCGACTTGTTGAAGGTTAGGATACCGGAGAAGGACACATAGCCGCCGAGTTCCACCCCGGCTTCCGCCAGCCGTCGGCCGGACGAGAAGCAATGGAGGATGAAGGGAAAGGCTCCGAGGCGCGTCTGCTCGCTCAGGATGGCCTCGATATCGGCATCGGCGTCGCGCGCATGGATGACGAGCGGCAGCCCGGTCTCGCGAGCCGCCTCGATATGGCGAATGAAGACCGGCTTCTGAACTTCGGGCGGCGCGCGGTCGTAGAAATAGTCGAGCCCTGCCTCGCCGATCGCCACGATCTTCGGGTTTCGGCTGAGGCGAACGATCTCCTCGGTCGGAACGTCCGGCTCGGCTGCAGCGCTCAGCGGATGCGTGCCGACCGAAGCATAGACTTGGGCGAATCGCTCGGTCAGTCGCAACAGATTGGGCAGCTTCGAAGTGTA